>NZ_JAIJZW010000002.1:346381-446445 GCF_019753765.1 Microbacterium marinilacus | reverse complement strand
GGGGGGCGCCCCCCCCCCCCCCCCCCCCCCCCCCCCCCGCCCCCCCCCCCCCCCCGCCCCCCCCCCGCCTCTTCGTGCGCGGTGTCAGTCGCGCGTGAGCTTGCGGTGCGTGGTGCGGTGCGGTCGCGCCGCCTCGGGGCCCAGACGCTCGACCTTGTTCGCCTCGTAGGCCTCGAAGTTGCCCTCGAACCAGTACCACTGCGAGGGGTTCTCGTCGGTGCCCTCGTAGGCGAGGATGTGCGTCGCGATGCGGTCGAGGAACCACCGGTCGTGGGTGATGACCACAGCACAGCCGGGGAAGTCGAGCAGAGCGTTCTCGAGCGAGCTCAGGGTCTCCACATCGAGGTCGTTGGTCGGCTCGTCGAGGAGCAGCAGGTTGCCGCCCTCCTTGAGCGTGAGAGCGAGGTTCAGCCGGTTGCGCTCGCCGCCCGACAGGACGCCGGCCTTCTTCTGCTGGTCCGGTCCCTTGAAGCCGAACTTCGACACGTAGGCGCGCGACGGGATCTCGGTCTTGCCGACCGTGATGATGTCGAGGCCGTCCGAGACGACCTCCCAGAGCGTCTTCTCGGGGTCGATGCTCGCGCGGCTCTGGTCGACGTAGCTGATCTTGACCGTCTCGCCGATCTTCAGCTCGCCGCCGTCGAGCGGCTCGATGCCGACGATCGTCTTGAACAGCGTGGTCTTCCCGACGCCGTTGGGGCCGATGATGCCGACGATGCCGTTCGGGGGCAGGTTGAAGCTCAGGTTCTCGATGAGCGTGCGCCCATCGAAGCCCTTCTGCAGCTTCTTCGCGTCGATCACGATGCTGCCGAGTCGCGGCCCGGCGGGGATCTGGATCTCCTCGAAGTCCAGCTTCCTCGTCCGCTCCGCCTCGGCCGCCATCTCCTCGTAGCGGGCCAGACGCGCCTTCGACTTCGTCTGGCGGCCCTTCGCGCTGGAGCGCACCCACTCGAGCTCCTCCTTGAGGCGCTTCTGCAGCTTGGCGTCCTTCTTGCCCTGCACGTCGAGGCGCTCGGCCTTCTTCTCGAGGTAGGTCGAGTAGTTGCCCTCGTACGGGTACAGACGGCCGCGGTCGACCTCGGCGATCCACTCGGCCACGTGGTCGAGGAAGTACCGGTCGTGGGTGATGGCGATCACGGCGCCCTTGTACGACTGCAGGTGCTGCTCGAGCCACAGCACGCTCTCTGCGTCGAGGTGGTTGGTGGGCTCGTCGAGGAGCAGCAGGTCGGGCTTCTGCAGCAGCAGCTTCGCGAGCGCGACGCGGCGCTTCTCACCGCCCGAGAGCGGCGCGATGGCGGCGTCCGCGGGCGGCGTGCGCAGCGCGTCCATCGCCTGCTCGAGCTGAGAGTCGAGGTCCCAGCCGTCGGCCGCGTCGATCTCCTCCTGCAGCGTGCCCATCTCGGCGAGGAGCGCGTCGAAGTCGGCGTCCGGCTCCGCCATGAGCGCCGAGATCTCGTTGAAGCGGTCGACCTTCGCCTTGATCGCGATGCCGTCCTGGATGTTCTCGAGCACGGTCTTCGACTCGTCGAGCTCCGGCTCCTGCATGAGGATGCCGACGCTGAAGCCGGGCGTGAGCTTCGCCTCGCCGTTCGACGGCTGGTCGAGCCCCGCCATGATCTTCAGGATCGTCGACTTTCCGGCGCCGTTCGGGCCGACCATGCCGATCTTCGCACCGGGCAGGAACGCCATGGTCACGTCGTCGAGGATGAGCTTGTCGCCCACCGTCTTGCGGGCGCGCACCATTGAGTAGATGTATTCAGCCATTTGATCCCAGTCTAGGACGGGATCGCCTCACGTCACGGGGCGTTCCGGTCACCAGTCGATCGGACGGGTGTCGCCGAGCAGGCACACGGTGCCGTCTTCCAGGGCGGGCAGCACGCGTGCGACCGTCTCCCCGACGTCCGGGCCGACCTGGCCGATCAGGCACTGATCGTCCCAGCGCACCGAGAACTGCATCGACTCCGCCGGGTTGCCCACGGTGGTGAGGTCCTCCGTCACCTGCATGGCGACCCGGTCGAAGCCGGCCTCGACGAGCGCATCCACGTACGCACGGCCCTCTCCTCGCCGGTCGGAGCCCCACACCTCATCGACGATCGCGGAGAAGTACGGCAGATTGTCATCGGCCGTGCCCTCCGGCACCAGCGCCGGCGCCTCGGGAGCGGCCGGCTCGCTCGTCGCCGAGGCGCTCACCGAGGGCGACGGCGAGGCGCCCGGCGCCGGGGGAGCCGTGGGGGCGCATGAGACCGACGTCACCGCCGCACCGATCACGACGACGAGGGCGAGCGCGCGCGTGGCGGCCGGCGAGCACGTCCTTCGCGGGCCAGGGGCCCGTCCAACGGCGCGGCGCATGGTCACGCGCCGAGTCTAGAACGGCGTCTCGGCCTGCTCGGTCCGCTCGCTGGGCTCCGGCGCGGGCTCGTCGTCGCCGGGCTGCTCACCCGGCACCGCCCACCCGTCCGCGGCCGTCTCGCCGACGGTCGCGCGCTGCCCCGACCTCCGGAACGACGTCGTGCCGAAGCGGAGGTCGTGCCCGAGCGCGTCCGCGTCGATCTCGGCCTCCATTCCCTTACGCCCATCGCTCTCCCACGCCCGCAGACGGAGGCGGCCGGTGACGACCACCCGCTCCCCTTTGTTCAGGGACGCCCCGGCGTTGTCCGCCAGCGCGCGGTACGCCGAGACGCTGTACCAGTTGGTGGAGCCGTCGACCCAGGCCCCCGCCTCGCGGTCGTACCTGCGTTGCGCGCTCGCGAGGCGGAACCGCGTGACCGGCACGCCGTTCGGCAGCGCGCTCCTCGTGGGCTCGGTCGCGATGTTGCCGGTGATCGTGATGATGTCGCTCATGGTCGTCCCTTCCGCAGCCGGAGACCACCCCCGGCTGCGACCGCGCCCCGGGGCGCGCGGCCTCGACACGACTGTGCCCGGCGCCGCGGGGCGGCAGAACGGATCGCCCCGTCCGTCGAAGAACGGGGGCGATCGTCAGGGCTGTGGACGAGAGGCCGTCAGGCGGCGAACTGCGCGAACCGTGCGCGGACCTTGTTCACCTTCGGCGCCGCCACCGCGAGGCAGTACCCCTGCGTGGGGTTCTTCGCGAAGAAGTCCTGGTGGTAGTCCTCCGCGTCGTAGAAGACCCCGAGCGGCTCGATCGTCGTGACGATCGTCCCCTCCGCGTCCCCGATCGGCGCGTCCCAGATGTCCGACGCCCGCGTGCGTGCCGCCTCGAAGAGCTCCCGCTGAGCGTCGTCCGCGGGGAACATCGCCGATCGGTACTGCGTGCCGCGGTCTGCCCCCTGGTGGTTGAGCTGACGCGGGTCGTGCATGGTGAAGAAGGCGTCCAGGATCACGTCCGCGGGGATCCGCTCGGGGTCGAACGTGATCTTCACCGCCTCGGCATGCCCGGTCGCACCGGTGCAGACGAGCTCGTAGTCGGGATCCGGCGTCGTGCCGCCGGTGTAGCCGGAGACGACGCTCTCCACTCCCTGCAGCGCCCGGTAGGCCGCATCCAGGCACCAGAAGCATCCACCGGCCAGGACGAAGGTCTGCATGTCGTACTCCTCTCGCCGCTTCCGCGGCAGCTGCTCGCTCGCATCAACCGTACGCCGCTCCGTGACGTCCGTCGGCGGCGCACTGGATGTCGGTGGCCCCTCCTATCGTCGTTCGCAGAGAGGAGCCCTCATGGACAACACCGCATTCGCCCCCGACGTTCCCGTCGCCGCCCCAGCCCTCCGCGGGCGCGAGAGGCTGGCACGCGCCGGCGCCGCTCTGTGGCGGGTCGTCGCGCCGGACGATCGCGTCATCGGGCACCTCCGGCAGGTCGATCATCCGCTCGGCGTCCGCTTCCGTGCGGAGCGCCTGCAGCTTCCGCCCCGTCCGGGCGGCGCGGCGGGCCGCTTCGTCGAGGTCGGCGAGTTCTGGGGCGCGGACGAGGCGGTCGCGAGCCTCCGCTCCTGACGACGGTCAGACCACGGCGTCCAGCGGCGCCGTCTCGCCCGCGTCGAACCGCAGGTCGGCGACGTCGTGCCATGCCTGGACGAGCAGTTGGGCCGCCTGCGACAGCACCGGCGCGGGTGCCGTGAACGGCACTCGGAGATGGCGCTCGTGCCCGCCGCCGACCGAGAAGCGGGGTCCCGCCGACAGCAGCAGCCCCCGCCGGCGCGCGGCGAGGGTCAGCGCCGAGCTGCGGGGCGCGCCGAGACCGACCCAGAGGGACACTCCGCCCGAGACGTGCGGCACGTCCCACTCGGGCAGGTCGCGCCGCAGGACGTCGACGATCGCGTCGCGGCCCGCGCGCAGCAGCTCCGCGCGCTGACGCAGCACCTCGGGCATGACGGGCATCAGACGTTCGGCGACGGCCTGCTCGAACTCCGGTGTGCCGAGGTCGGTCGTCGGCCGCGCGGCCGTGAGGCGACGGACCAGGTCGACGTCGGCCCGGATCCAGCCGATCCGCAGCCCTCCCCATACCGTCTTCCCGAGTGAGCCGAGTGTGACGACGCCGTCTGCGCCGGCGGCTGCCGCGAACGGCACGGGCGACGACACGTGCTCGACGCCCAGCTCCGCGGTCGTCTCGTCGACGATGACGAGCGCGCCCACAGAGCGGGCCAGCTCGGCCACCCGCACGCGCGCTTCCGGTGCCATCGACTCCCCGGTCGGGTTGTGGAAGTCCGGCATCAGGTAGACGACGCCGGGTCGGGAACGGAGGATCGCGTGCTCCGCGCGTTCGAGGTCCCACCCCGCTCCCACGATCACCGGCACCCCGACGAGTCGCGCGCCCTGACGGGCGAACACCTCGGCGGCGTGCGGGTAGGTGGGGGTCTCGAGCAGCACGCGATCGCCGCGCGACACCAGCAGGAGGGCGAGCAGGGAGATCGCGCTCTGCGCGCCGTTCGTCACCATCACCTGGGACGGCTCCGTCGGCAGCCCGCGCTCGGTGTAGCGACGCGCGATCTGCTCGCGCAGGCCCCGACGACCTGTCACGTCGTAGCCGGGCCTCGCCATCACCGAGGGGGCGTCCCCCGCCACCTCCGCGTACACCGCCGCCAGCCCCGGCCACGCGGCGGGGCTCGCCTGCTGCAGGTCGGTGGACTCGGCATCGGCCGCCACGCGCCCGAGATCGCGCCGCCCGAGCGGGCGGGTGATGCTGCCGGATCCGCGGACGCTCTCGATGTGACGACTGGCTCGCAGGCTGCGGTAGGCGGCCGCGACCGTGGTGCGGCTCACCCCGAGACGCGCGGCGAGCTCGCGTTCCGCCGGCAGCGCCGTCTGCGGGGCGATGCGGTTGTCCAGGCACAGGAGACGGATCGCGTCGGCCAGCGCCTCGTACGCGGGCTCTCTCGTCCGCCAGGGGCCGAGCAGCGCGTCGAGCGCACGAGCGGACAGTCGAGAATCTGCCATGTATCCACATTAGCGAGATTGGCATCTTTACCAAATGCCAATCTCTGGCTGGACTGGAGCCATGTTCCACGCCTCGCTCACGCGCCGCATCGCCCAGCTGTCCGTCGGTCTGCCGCTCTATGGCGTCGGCGTCGCACTGACGGTCGAGGCCGGCCTCGGGCTCGACCCGTGGACGGTGCTCGCCGAAGGGCTCTCCTTCCACACCGGGCTCGGCGTCGGATGGGTCGTCACGCTGCTCGGAGCGCTGGTGCTGCTCGCATGGATCCCCCTGCGCGAGCGCCCGGGCATCGGCACCGTGCTGAACATCCTCGTCGTCGGCCCCGCCATCCAGGTCACCCTCGACCTGATCCCGCCGATCGATGCGCTGCCCGCGCGCATCGCCCTGCTGCTCGGCGGCATCGCCCTGGTCGGCCTCGCGACGGGGCTCTATGTCGGAGCGCGCTTCGGCCCGGGCCCGCGCGACGGCCTGATGACGGGCCTGCATCGCCGGGCGGGATGGCCCGTCTGGCGCGCACGGGTCACAGTGGAGCTCACGGTGCTGGGGCTCGGCTGGCTGCTCGGCGGCACCGTCGGGCTCGGGACGGTCGTCTACGCCCTACTCATCGGCCCCTGCGCCGATGTCGCCCTGAGACTGCTCGACACGCGGCGCACGCGGGAGGTCAGTGCTGCCGGAATTCCGGTCGCCCCGACCCCGGCCTGAGGTGCGAGACGAGGGCGTTCTTCGCGACGTCCAGGCCTGCATACTCCCCCACGGGCGCATCGGCGCCGGCCATCGTGACGGCGAACCGTCCGTCCTCGACCTCCCGGACGATCCCCACCGCCCCCGCCGGACCGTAGGCCACGTACAGACGTCGTGCGTGCGTCGTCGTCATCGTCGACTCCCTTCGTCGCCAGCGAGGCTACGCCGGGTCCCGCCCCTCGGGAAGCCCTCCAGACCACGATCCGCAATGTCGTACATATGTTCTAATGTCGTGGGCATGGATCGCGCCCGCCTCTACGAGCTTCAGGCTCGGCACCGCCATCGCAACTTCCTCCGCGTCGTCGCCCATCTCGAGCGACACCCGTGCGTGGACTGCGGAGAGGCCGACATCGTCGTGCTCGAGTTCGACCACCTCCCGGGAAAGGAGAAGCTGTTCGACATCGCCCGCGGCGTCGGCGGCTCCACGCGCTCCTGGAAGGCGATCGAGGCGGAGATCGCCAAGTGCGAGGTGGTGTGCGCGAACTGCCACCGCCGACGAGGAGCGGCACGTGGCGGGTTCCGGAAACACCTCCTCGTCCGCGGTGACGAGATCGCCTCCCCGGACCTCGAGCCGCAGCGGCGCGTCGTCCCTCATGGCGGCGGCGCCAAGGGGCGCCACAACTGTCGCTGCGACGCGTGCCGCGAGCGTCGCAGGCAGTACACGAGGGAGTGGCGCGCGCGACGTCGGGAGAAGACGGCAGACCGGGACCGCGACCCCGAGAGCGCCCCCTGAAGGATTCGAACCCTCGACCGACAAGGTAGAAGCTTGCTGCTCTGTCCACTGAGCTAAGGGGGCCTCCCTATACGGTACCGCTCCGGGCAGGCCCCTCCGCGTCAGGCCCGTCGCCGAGCGTCGATAGGCTGGGGGCATGGTAGGCGCCTCCGAGAACGACCGGCTCGTCTGGATCGACTGCGAGATGACGGGCCTCGACCTCTCGGTCGACGAGCTGGTCGAGATCGCGATCGTCGTGACCGACTTCGAGCTGCGGATCCTGGACCCGGGGTTCCAGGTCGTCATCAAGCCGTCGCAGGCGGCCACGGAAAACATGGGCGAGTTCGTGACGGAGATGCATCGCAAGTCGGGGCTGCTCGACGAGCTCGACGGCGGCGTCTCCCTGGCGGAGGCCGAGCGGCTGTCGCTGGAGTACATCAAGCGGCTCGCCCCCCAGGCGCGCAAGGCGCCCCTGGCCGGGAACACGATCGGCACGGACCGCATGTTCCTGGCGAAGTACATGCCCGCGGTGGACACGTATCTGCACTATCGCAGCGTCGACGTGTCCAGCGTCAAAGAGCTCTCGCGTCGCTGGTTCCCCCGCGCCTACATCCACGCGCCTGCCAAGGACGGCGGCCACCGGGCGCTCGCCGACATCCTCGAGTCGATCCGAGAGCTGGAGTACTACCGCCGTGCCGTCTTCGTGCCCGAGCCCGGGCCGACCAGCGACGCCGCACGCGCGATCGCGTCCTCGGTGGTGTCATCGTTCGGACCAGAAGTGTGACAGAATAAAGAGGTTGTCCCCGAGTCGATCGGGGGCCACGGTGGCTGTAGCTCAGTTGGTAGAGCACCGCGTTGTGGTCGCGGGGGTCGCGGGTTCAAGCCCCGTCAGCCACCCCAGTGAGTGAGGAGCGATCCTGAGCCGAAGGTTCGAGTGTCGCGGCGGTCGTTCGCAGGTCGGCGGATGAGGGAGATCGACGCCGACGCGTTCGAGCGCTTGGTGATCGAGGAGCTCGACGCCCTGCCGGACGACATGGTCGACGGGCTGGACAACGTCGTGTTCGTCGTCGAGGATCGCCCGGAGGACGGCTCGCTCGATCTGCTCGGGCTCTACGACGGGCTCGCTCTGACCGAGCGCGACCGATACGGCATGGGCGAGCTGCCGGACCGGATCATCGTCTACCGAGAGCCGCACCTGGACAGGTGCGAGACCGAGGACGAGCTTCGGGACGAGATCCACACGACCCTGGTGCACGAGATCGCGCACTTCTACGGCATCGACGACGACCGACTGCACGAACTGGGATGGGCATGACCGCGCTGAGCATCGCGACGCCGGATCTCGACGAGGACACGCGTCTGGACGACCGCGTCGACCCGAGCGTGCCGTGGCAGACGGTGGTCTGGAACGACCCGGTCAACCTGATGAGCTATGTGACGCGCGTCTTCCGCGAGTACTTCGGCTACAGCGCCGCACGCGCGACGGAGCTGATGCTCGCCGTGCACCACGAGGGTCACGCCGTCGTGGCCGAGGGCGCGCGCGAGCAGATGGAGCTGCACGCCCAGGCGATGCACGACTACGGCCTCTGGGCCACGGTGAGGAGGGCGGCTTCATGACGGAGCGTGCCGTCGTCCTGTCGCTGACGCGCATCGAGACGACCCATCTCGCCGACCTCGTGCGTCAGTTCGCCGATCTGGTCGACAGCACGCCGTCGGCGCCGGACCCAGCGCTCGAGCGCCTGACGCCCGATGTGTATCCCGAGGACGCGGAGGCATCGCGCGAGTTCCGCGCGCTCACCCGGTCGGATCTGCTGCGCCGCCGCGCGAACGACGCTCGGGTCGTGCTGGACGACCTGTCGCGCGTCGAGCGGGTGCAGGACGAGCTCGCGCGCGTCGACGTGTCGCTGGAAGGCGACAGCGTGGAGGCGTGGCTGCGCACGCTCGCCGCGGTGCGCCTCGTCGTCGCGACTCGGCTCGGCATCCACGAGGACGACGAGGAGCACGACCCGGAGGACCCGCGGTTCGGCGTCTACGACTGGCTGGGCTATCGGCTGGAGGTCCTCGTGCAGGCCGCCGAGCCGGATCTGCGCGGCGGTGCCGACTAGGGCAGCCGCACCACCAGCTCGGCGACCGCACGCGGGTCGTGCGTCGCGAGATGCCTGCGCTCCTGCGCGGCCCAACGCTCCCAGTGCGGCTCGTATGCGTCGCCGTCGCGGTCGAGCGCGCGGCGCCTGCGGGACGCCTCCGGGGCCTCCACCCAGACGGTCAGGTCTGCCAGAACCGCGCCCTCGGATGTCAGGGCCCCGGAACCCTCGACGATCAGAGGGCGCTGCGGGTCCACCTCGTGGCGCTCGGCGAAGACGAGCGCGTCCCAGTCGAACCGGCGCCAGCGGCCGACCTCGCCCGCCGCGTGCGGCGCCACCAGCCACTCGTGCGTCAGCCGCGTGCCCTCGGTGAGACCGTCCCATCCCGGATAGAACGAGTCCAGCTCCACCAGCTGCGGCGTCTCCCCTGCCCTGGGCCACTCGTCGACGAGGCGGCGCGCCAGCGTGGTCTTGCCTCCGCCGCTCTGACCGTCGATCACGATCAGCGCCGCGTCGCTCTCCAGCCGACTGACCGCCTCCGCGATGGACGCGAAAGCGGCGTCGTGAGCCGCGGGGAAGGGATCCGGGCGGCTACTTCTTGAGGGCACGGATGATGCGGGCGAGCACCCGGCCGGCGACCCACACGAACGGGATCGACACGGCGATCAGCGACACCACGTTCGGCTCGAACACGATCGTGTCGCCGCGACGGATGTACGCTCCGACGGGCGCCGAGAAGCCGCCGCCACCGCCGCCGCCGTTGCCGGCGTCGTCCGACCCGCCCCCGAACCCGGACCAGGTCGCGGCGACGGGGATGACGCGCACCCCGTCGACGTCCTGCTGCTCGCCGTAGGCGCTCTTCACGCCGATGTTCGCGGACGCCTTACCGAGTTCCAGTGCGATGTTGGGCATGACTACACCCTAGGCGGAGCGAGCGCGTAGCGGGAGGGCCGGCGCCGTCTCGGCCGTCGGCGCGGGACTCGCCGCCTGCGACACGCCGCCGACCGCAGGCGAACCGTCAGTCGGAGTCCATGGGCGGTCGCGGGTGCGACGGCAGATGCACGGGCCGCTCCCCCCGCCCGAGGAACGCCGCTCGTGTCACGGCGCCGTTGCCGAACCTCGCGAGCGCGTCGTCCAGCGTCCCCTCGACGCGTCGCCAGTCCTCGTCGTCGTCCCACAACGCCGCCCCGCCCGACCCCGCCGGACGCAGCCGCTCGGCGCGGACGCCGATCAGCCGCACCGGCAGCCGCATGTCGACCCCTGCGAGGAGTTCGCGCGACGCCTCCGCGATCCGCTGGCCCACCGCCGACGGCTCGGCGAGCGTCGCCGACCGGGTGATCGTCGAGAAGTCGGAGAAGCGCACCTTGATCGCCACTCCGGCGGCCTCCACGCCTGCGCGCCGCAGACGGACGCCGACGCGATCGGAGAGCCGCAGCAGCTCGGCGCGCAGCACCTCGATGTCGGCGACGTCGGTCTCGAAGGTCTCCTCGTGGCCGATGCTCTTCTCGGCGCGCTCGGTCTCGACCGACCGCGCGTCGAGACCCCGTGCCAGCTCGGAGATGCGCCGCGCGCCGGCCGGACCGACCACGCGCTCGAGCACATGGACCGGTGTGCTGCGGACGTCTCCGATCGTGCGGATCGCCCGCGCTTCCAGCGCCTCGGCCGCCTTCGGGCCCACTCCCCACATCGCCCGCACCGACTTCGGGTCGAGGAACTCCTGCGTGCGCTCGGCCGGCACGATCAGCAGGCCGTCGGGCTTCGACATGGTCGACGCCATCTTCGCGACGTGCTTCGTCGCCGCCACGCCGACGCTCGCGGTGATGCCGACCTCCGCGACGATGCGCTCCCGGATCAGTCGCGCGATGCGTCCCGGGCTCCCCCACAGACGCCGCGCTCCGCGGACGTCGAGGAACGCCTCGTCGATCGACAGCGGCTCGACGAGCGGGGTGAAGCCGCGGAAGATCTCCATGACCTGCGCCGACACCGCCCGATAGCGGTCGAAGTGCGGCAGCACCACGGTGGCCTGGGGGCAGAGCCGCAGCGCATGCGCCATCGGCATCGCCGAGCGCACGCCGAATCGGCGCGCCTCGTATGACGCGCTCGAGACGACCGAGCGGCCGTCCGGCGCACCGATGACGACGGGTTTGCCCTTCAGCGACGGATCGTCGAGCAGCTCGACCGACGCATAGAACGCGTCCATGTCGACGTGCAGGATGCCGGTGCCGGTGTCGTCCGCGTCGACGGACGACACGATGCGCCCCGATCCGTCCGCTCGCCCCATGTCCTCATTCTCCCGCGAACCGCCGACATCGCGCTGAGAGCTCAGTCGAACTCGGGCCCGTCGAGAAGACCCGACGCCAGTACGCGCGCCGCCACCGCGCGGGTGGTCGCCTCGGCGAGACGGTCCTCGGGGAGCTCGCCGTCGGCGACGGCGGTGGCGATCCCCTCGGCCATCTCCGTGGCCGTGTCCTCGTCCGACCCCGCGACCATCAGCACCATGTCGGCGCCGGCCCCGATCGCCGTGACCGCGTTGCGCACCGGGTCGGCGTACCGCGCGTCACCGGAGGACAGCAGCATCCCCAGATCGTCCGTGATCGCGACGCCCTCGAACCCCAGGTCGTCGCGGAGGATCGCGTACCAGCGCGGGGAGAGGGACGCCGGCGCGTCGTCGATCTCGGTGAACCGCAGATGCCCGGTCATGACCATCTCGGCGCCCGCCTCGATGCCGGCCTCGAACGGCGGCGCGTGCTGCGTCCGCCAGTCGTCCGCCGACAGAGAGGTCTCCGGGATGACGCTGTGCGAGTCGCCCGGCGCGGCGCCGTGCCCGGGGAAGTGCTTCAGCGTCGAGAGCGCATACGGTCGCTCTCCCGCCACCGCGGCTGCGACACGGTCGGACGCTCCGGCGGCGTCCGCGCCGAGCGCGCGAGGCCGGATGAAGCCGCTCGTGCGCGTGCCGACGTCGGCGACGATGCCGAAGTTCACGGTGATCCCCGCACGCTCCAGCAGTCCGCCTCGCTCGTCGAAGGCCGCCTCCGCGTCGCCGGGGTCGCGCCCCTGCAGCTCGACGCCGGCCGGCCCGTCGTCCCACGGCAGCCGGGCGACCGTCCCGCCCTCCTCGTCGATGGCCACGAGCAGCGGGAGCCCGCCGTCCTCGCCGTCGACGGCGTCGGTCACCTCGCGTAGCGCGCGCTCGTCATCGGGGACGTTCGAGCCCATCAGGAGGAATCCGCCGAGGCGGCCGTCGGCGACGTACCGTCCGAGCCGGTCGGGGTCGGTGCCCCCGACGTGGCCCATCACGACGGCCGCGGCGCGCTCGTCCGTCGACATCCCGTCGACGATGTATCCCGCCAGCGCGGCCGCGACCTCGTTCCGCGTGGACGGCTCCGAGCCCTCGACGGCAGCGGCCGCATGCGGCTCCGCCACGGTAGACGCCGAGGCGGAGGCCGCGCCGGCACAGAGCGCGAGGCCGACCGACGCGACCGCGAGCCACGTCGCTCGACCGCGGTCACGCCGGGACATCGGACCCCGTCGGTGCGCCCGCGGCATCATCGGCGCTGCCCCTGCGGCGGCTCCCGTCAGACGTGGCCTATGCCCCCTCCGCGCCTGCGCGCGTCAGGATGAGCTCGCGCACCCGCGCGGCGTCGGCCTGACCCTTCATCGCCTTCATCACGGCGCCGATGATCGCACCGGCGGCCTGCACCTTGCCGTCGCGGATCTTCTCGAGCACGTCCGGCTGCGAGGCCAGCGCCTCGTCGATCGCGGCGATCAGCGCGCCGTCGTCCGACACGACCGCGAGACCGCGGGCGTCGACGACCTGCTGCGGGGTGCCCTCGCCGGCGATGACGCCCTCGAGCACCTGTCGGGCCAGCTTGTCGGTGAGCGTTCCCTCGTCGATGAGCCCCTGCAGCGCGGCGACGTTCTCCGGCGTCACGAGCTCGGCGGGCTCCCGGCCCTCGACGTTCGCGACGCGCGTGATCTCACCGGTCCACCACTTGCGCGCCGCCGCGGGGGTAGCGCCGGCCGCGACCGTCGCCTGCACCTCGGCCAGCAGGCCGCCGTTGGCGACGTCCTGGAACTCCAGGTCGGTGAAGCCCCACTCGGCCTTCAGCCGGCGACGACGCTCTGCCGGCTGCTCGGGGAGCGCTGCACGCAGCTCGTCGATCAGCTCCGCCGACGGCTCGACGGGCAGCAGGTCGGGCTCCGGGAAGTAGCGGTAGTCGTCCGCGTCGGACTTCGGACGACCGGGCGAGGTCTCGCCGGTGTCCTCGTGCCAGTGGCGGGTCTCCTGCGTGATCGTCCCGCCGGCCTCGAGGATCGCGGCCTGCCGCTGGATCTCGTAGCGCACCGCCCGCTCGACCGAGCGCATCGAGTTGACGTTCTTCGTCTCGGTGCGCGTGCCGAGCCTCTCGGCGCCGCGCGGGCGCAGCGAGACGTTCGCGTCGCACCGGATGTTGCCGCGCTCCATGCGCGCCTCGGAGATGCCCAGAGCGATCGCGATGTCGCGGATCGTCGCGAGGTAGGCCTTGGCGAGCTCGGGCGCGCGGTGCTCGGCGCCGAAGATCGGCTTCGTGACGATCTCGACGAGCGGCACGCCGGCGCGGTTGTAGTCCACGAGGGAGTACTCGGCGCCCTGGATGCGACCGGTGGCGCCGCCGACGTGGGTCAGCTTGCCGGCGTCCTCCTCCATGTGGGCACGCTCGATCGGCACCGTGACGATCTCGCCGTCCGACAGCTCGACCTCGACCTGACCCTCGAACGCGATGGGCTCGTCGTACTGGCTGATCTGGTAGTTCTTGCCGAGATCGGGGTAGAAGTAGTTCTTCCGGGCGAAGCGGCTGGACGGCGCGATCGAGCAGCCCAGGGCCAGGCCGAGGCTGATCGACGAGCGGATCGCCTCCGCGTTCACGGTCGGCATCGAGCCGGGGAGGCCCATGTCGACCGGCGCCACGAGCGTGTTGGGCTCGGCGTCGTGGTTGTCCGCATGGGCGGGGTTGGCCGCCGGCGAGAACATCTTGGTCCTCGTGTTGAGCTCGACGTGCACCTCGAGGCCGATCACCGGCTCGAACAGCTCCAGCGCCTTGTCGAAGTCCATCAGCTTGGCGCGGGCCATCAGCGGGTCGCCCCCTTCACGTCGTTTCCGGTCAGGTCGGGGGCGCGGTCCAACAGCGAGCCGCCCCACTCGTCGACGAGCAACGCCTCCAGCGCCGCGCCCACGCGGTAGAGCCGCGCGTCCTCGCGGGCGGGGGCGAGGAACTGGATGCCGACCGGCAGGCCGTCCTCGGCCGCGAGGCCCGACGGCACGGAGATCCCCGGCACGCCTGCGAGGTTCGCGGGGATGGTCGTCAGGTCGTTGAGGTACATCGACAGCGGGTCGTCGATCTTCTCGCCGATCCTGAAGGCGGTCGTCGGAGCGGACGGCGTGGCGACGACGTCGACCGAGCGGAAGGCCTGGTCGAAGTCGCGCTGGATCAGCGTCCGCACCTTCTGCGCGCTGCCGTAGTAGGCGTCGTAGTAGCCCGCCGACAGCGCGTAGGTGCCGAGGATGATGCGCCGCTTGACCTCGGGGCCGAAGCCCGCGTCGCGGGTCGCGGACATGACGTCCTCCACGGTGCCTCCCGGCACGTCCAGGCGCATGCCGAAGCGCACGGAGTCGAACTTCGCGAGGTTGCTCGACGCCTCGGCGGGCAGGATCAGGTAGTACGCGGCGACGGCGTACTCGAAGTGCGGGGCGCTGATCTCGACGATCTCCGCGCCCTGCGCCTCGAGCCTGGCCAGCGACTCGCGGAACGAGGCCGCGACGCCTGGCTGGAAGCCGCTGTCAGGGAGCTCCTTCACGACGCCGATCCGCAGGCCCTTCAGCACGTCTCCGCGCGCACCCTCGCGGGCGGCCTCCGCGAAGGACGGCCACGCATCCGGCAGCGACGTGGCGTCGTGCACGTCGTGACCGCCGATGACGTCGTGCAGCAGGCCGGCGTCGAGCACCGTGCGCGTCACGGGCCCCACCTGGTCCAGGCTCGACGCGAGCGCGATCGCGCCGTACCGGCTCACCCCGCCGTACGTCGGCTTCACGCCGACCGTGCCGGTCACATGCGCGGGCTGGCGGATGGAGCCGCCCGTGTCGGAGCCCAGCGCCAACGGGGCTTCGAACGCCGCGACGGCCGCCGCCGAGCCGCCCCCGGACCCGCCCGGGATGCGCCCGAGATCCCACGGGTTGCGGGTCGGTCCGTACGCCGAGTGCTCGGTCGACGACCCCATTGCGAACTCGTCCATGTTCGTCTTGCCCAGCGGCACGAGACCGGCGGCGCGGGAGCGCGCCACGACGGTCGCGTCGTACGGCGACATGTAGCCCTCGAGGATCTTCGAACCGGACGTCGACGGCATGTCGGTCGTGACCAGCACGTCCTTCACCGCGAGCGGCACGCCGGCGAGCTCGCCGAGCTCCTCGCGCGCGGCGCGACGGCGGTCGATGTCGGCCGCGACGTCCAGCGCGCGGTCCGACACGTGCAGGAACGCGTGCACGTCGCCGTCGACGGCGGCGATACGGTCGAGGTGGGCCCGGGTCGCCTCGACGCTCGAGACCTCGCGCGCGGCCAGCCTCTCCGCGAGCTGGGCAGCGCTCAGGCGGGTGATGTCCGTGGTCACTGCTCCTCCCCCAGGATCGCGGTCACGCGGAAGCGCGACCCGTCTGCGTCGGGCGCGTTCTGCAGCGCCTGCGCGGTGGTCAGCGTCTCGGTGACCTCGTCGGGCCGGAAGACGTTCTGCATCGGGATCGGGTGGCTCGTCGCCGGCACATCCGGGGTCGCGACCTGCGAGACCTTGGCGATGTTGTCGACGATCGCGTCGAGCTCTCCGGTCAGGCGGGTCACCTCCTCGTCGCTCAGCTGGATCCGGGCGAGCACACCGAGATGGCGCACGAGATCGGGGGTGATTTCAGACACCCCGCGAGTCTACGCGGTGAGGAGTGGGCCACCGGAGCCGCGCACCGGGCGGGGCTCCGCACGGGACCGGGGCGCCGCAATAGGCTGGTCGGGTGACCACGTACGATCCGCCGCGTCCCTGGGTGAGCAGCTACGCAGACGGCGTGCCCGCCGACCTCGAGCCCGTCTCCGGCTCGCTCCTCGATCTGGTGGCGGCGTCCGGGGCGGAGTTCCCCGATGCGCCGGCGCTCCAGTTCTTCGGGCGGACGACCAGTTACGCCGAGCTCAACACGGCCATCGACCGAGCGGCCGCGGGATTGCACGCGCGAGGCGTGCGTAAAGGCGACCCCGTCGCGATCGTGCTGCCCAACTGCCCGCAGCACATCGTCGCGTTCTACGCGGTCCTGCGGCTCGGCGCCGTCGCGGTCGAGCACAACCCGCTCTACACCGCACGCGAGATGCGCAAGCAGTTCGAGGATCACGGCGCGAAGCACGCCATCGTCTGGAGCAAGGTCGCCCGGACGATCCAGGACTTCCCGGCCGATCTCGCCGTCGGCACGCTCGTCTCCGTCGACGTGACCCGGGCGATGCCGCTCACGACACGGGCCGCCCTGCGCCTGCCGATCGCGAAGGCCCGCGAGGCCCGCGCCCAGCTCACGGAGAAGGTGCGCGGCGCGATCCGCTGGGAGGAGCTGCTGGATCCCTCTCCCCTTCCGGCGTCCCATCCGCGCCCCGCCACCGACGACCTCGCGATCATCCAGTACACCTCCGGCACCACGGGCACCCCGAAGGGCGCGGCCCTGACCCACCGCAACCTGCTCGCGAACGCCGCGCAGGCTCGGGCGTGGGTGCCGACCATCGCGCGAGGGCGCGGCACCAGCGTGTACGCGGTGCTGCCGATGTTCCACGCCTACGGACTGACGCTGTGCCTCACGTTCGCGATGTCGATGGGCGCGCGGCTGGTGCTGTTCCCGAAGTTCGACCCGGACATGGTGCTCGACGCGGTGAGAAGACATCCCGCGACCTTCCTGCCGCTGGTCCCGCCCATCGCCGAGCGGCTGCTGAAGCGCGCGAAGGAGCGGGGCGTCTCGCTCGCCGGCACCGAGATCGCGATCTCGGGCGCGATGGCGCTGTCCGCGGAGCTCGTCGAGCCGTTCGAGGCCGAGTCCGGCGGGTTCCTCGTCGAGGGATACGGGCTCAGCGAGTGCTCCCCGGTCCTCATGGCGAACCCGGTCGCGACGCATCGCGTCGCCGGCAGCATCGGCCTGCCGCTGCCCGGCACCGAATGCCGCGTGGTCGACCCGGACGACCCGACGCGCGACGTCGAGCCCGGCCAGCCTGGCGAGCTGCTGGTGCGCGGGCCGCAGGTGTTCGGCGGCTACTACGGCAAGCCCGAGGAGACCGAGACGGTGTTCGTCGACGGATGGTTCCGCACGGGAGACATCGTCACCATCGACGACGCCGGTTTCGTGCGGATCGTCGACCGGATCAAGGAGCTCATCATCACCGGCGGCTTCAACGTCGCCCCGACGGAGGTCGAGAACGCGCTGCGCCAGCACCCCGACGTGGCCGATGCGGCGGTCGTCGGGCTCGTCAGCCCGCACAGCGGCGAGGAGGTCGTCGCCGCCGTCGTCGCCGACGAGGGCGCCGAGATCGACGTCGAGGCCGTGCGTGCCTTCGTCCGCGGGATCCTCACGCCGTACAAGGTGCCGCGCCGCATCTTCGTCGTCGACGAGCTGCCCAAGTCGATGATCGGCAAGGTGCTGCGCCGCCAGGTGAAGGAGCGCATCCAGGCCCTCACGACGAGCTGACGCGGCGGGCGGCCCGACGGGCGGCGCGATCCGGCGTTCGCACATCCGCGGACGGTAGCGTTGGCGGGTGAGCACACGAGACGCCGACCAGCCCGAGCCGACCGACGCCCCCGCCGAGCCCGGCTTCGAGGAGCTCGGGATCACGGGGTCGGTGCTGTCGGCCATCCGTGAGCTCGGCTACGAGACGCCCTCGCCCATCCAGCGGGCCACGATCCCCACGCTCCTGAGCGGTCGTGACGTCGTCGGCATGGCGCAGACGGGCACCGGCAAGACCGCGGCGTTCGCGCTGCCGATCCTCGAGCGGCTCGACACGGCGCGCAAGATCCCGCAGGCGCTCGTGCTCGCGCCCACGCGCGAGCTGGCGCTCCAGGTGGCCGAGGCGTTCGAGTCGTACGCGACGCAGATGCCCGACGTGCGCCTGCTGCCGGTCTACGGCGGTCAGGGCTACGGCGTCCAGCTCTCGGCGCTGCGACGCGGCGTGCAGATCGTCGTCGGCACGCCCGGCCGCGTCATGGATCACCTCGCGAAGGGCACGCTGGACCTCTCCGAGCTCGATTACCTGGTGCTGGACGAGGCCGACGAGATGCTCAAGATGGGCTTCGCCGAGGACGTCGAGCAGATCCTGTCGCAGACCCCCGAGGAGAAGCAGGTCGCGCTCTTCTCCGCCACGATGCCGCCGCAGATCCGGCGCATCGCGCAGCAGTACCTGCGCGACCCGGAGGAGATCTCCGTGAAGTCGAAGACGGCCACGAACGCGAACATCACGCAGCGGTACCTGGTCGTCTCCTACGCCCAGAAGGTCGACGCCCTCACCCGCATCCTCGAGGTCGAGAACTTCGACGGGATGATCGTGTTCGTCCGCACCAAGAACGAGACCGAGACGCTCGCCGAGAAGCTGCGCGCCCGCGGGTACTCGGCTGCGGCGATCAACGGCGACATCCCGCAGAACCTGCGCGAGCGGACCGTGAACCAGCTCAAGGAGGCGAAGCTCGACATCCTCGTCGCGACGGACGTCGCCGCACGCGGACTCGACGTGGAGCGCATCAGCCACGTCGTGAACTTCGACATCCCCACCGACACCGAGTCGTATGTGCACCGGATCGGCCGCACCGGCCGCGCCGGCCGCACGGGCGACGCCATCAGCTTCATCACCCCGCGCGAGCGCTACCTGCTCGGCCACATCGAGAAGGCGACCCGCCAGCAGCCGACGCAGATGCAGCTGCCCACGGCGGAGGACGTCAACAGCACCCGCCTGGCCAGGTTCGACGACGCGATCACCGAGGCGCTGCAGGACACCGGCCGCCTCGACGTCTACCGCGATGTGATCGCCCACTACGTGCGCAACCACGACGTCCCGGAGGTCGACGTGGCGGCCGCGCTGGCGATCGTGGCGCAGGGCGATCAGCCGCTGCTCCTGGAGGCGGGCGACGACGCGCTCGCCGCCGCGGTCGCGCGCGACAACCGTCCGCCCCGGGAGCGCACCGGCGGCCGCGAGCAGCGCGAGGACCGCCCGCCGCGGCGCGGCCGCGGCGACTACGAGCCGTACCGCATCGAGGTGGGTCGACGGCACCGCGTGGAGCCGCGCCAGATCGTCGGCGCCCTCGCGAACGAGGGCGGGCTCGGTCGCGACGACTTCGGCGCGATCGCGATCCGGCCGGACTTCTCGATCGTCGAGCTGCCTGCAGGCCTCGACCGCCGCGTTCTCGAGAAGCTGCGCGACACCCGCATCTCGGGGAAGCTGATCGAAATCAAGCCGGATCGAGGAGCACCGGGTCGCCGTCCTCAGCGCGACGGCGACCGCCGCTCGTACGACGGGGGCCGTGACCGGCGCGACGACCGGGGCGATGAGCGCCCTGCGCGCAAGCCGCGCCACCGTCGGGACTGATCCCGCCGCGTCGCGGGGATCAGAGGGATGATCCCCGCGACGCAGGATCCTCTCTCGGGCGCAACGAGGCGGAGCCGCCGCGCAGGGATCGAGGAGATGTGCAGAGTCGCGGACGTCTCTGCGCGAGGCGGCCTCCGCCCGGTGCTTCTCCTCGATCGGGCGGACGCCGTTCCTCCGCGGTGGCGCACATACGAGGAGGCATTCCTCGGATCAGCGGGGATGCACGGCCAGCTGTTCGAGATGAGGATCCCCAGGCGGCTCGAGGACGTGGGAGAAGCCGATGACGACCCCCGCGACGACAGCGGTCAGGATGAATCCTCCGTCCGCTGCGCGCTGAACGCCGGTCGGCGACTCGTCCCAGCAGATACCGCCGAGGATCGTATCGAACAGTGCATCGGCGGCGCGCTCGATGTCGGCGAGCAGCCTCAGGTCGGCGGGCGTCGCCGGACCGATCGAGACCGCCTCGCCCGAGCCACGGGACTCGCTCACCAGCGGTCGTGGACCAGGGGCCGGATCGCTTCGTCGTAGAGGTCGCGCACGCCCTCGAGGAAGTCCTGCGGCAGCGGCGCGATCGAGCCGGCAGCGGCGTTCGCCCGCGCCTGCTCGGGGTTTCGCGCGCCCGGGATGACCGTCGTCACGCCGGGCTGCTGCGCCACCCACGCCAGCGCCGCCGCCGCGGGCTCGAGACCCGCTTCGCGAGCGAGCGCCGCGAAGCGCTGTGCCGCGTCGACGCCGGTGTCGTAGTCGACGCCGGAGAACGTCTCGCCCACGTCGAACGCCTCGCCGTGACGGTTGTAGACGCGATGGTCGTCGTCCGAGAACGTCGTCTCGCGCGTGTATCGCCCGCTCAGCAGACCGCTGGCCAGCGGGACACGTGCGATGACGCCGACCCCGGCTGCCGAGGCTGCGGGCAGCGCGTCGTCGAGCGGCTTGCGGCGGAAGGCGTTGAGGATGATCTGCACGCTCGCCACGCCGGGTCGCTCGATCGCCCGCAGCGCCTCCGCGACCGTCTCGACGCTCACTCCATACGCGGCGATCGCACCGTCGGACACCAACGCGTCGAGGTCGTCGAACACCCGGTCCGCCCCGTAGACCTCGCTCGTTGGGCAGTGCAGCTGCACGAGGTCGAGGGTGTCCACTCCGAGGTTGCGACGCGATCGATCGGTCCAGGCGCGGAAGTTCTCCGCCGTCGCCGCCTCGAGGTCGTGGCCGGCGGATCGACGGATCATCTTCGTGGCGACGACGACCTCCGCTCCCGGGTTCGCCTGCCGCCACCGTCCGATCGTCTGCTCGCTGCGGCCGTCGCCATAAACGTCGGCGGTGTCGAAGAAGGTGACCCCGGCCTCGTACGCCGCGTCGAGCACCGCGAGCCCCTCGCCCTGCTCGACCCTCCCCCAGTCGCCGCCGAGCTGCCAGGTGCCGAGACCGACGACGGAGACGTCGCGGCCGGTGCGTCCGAGGGTGCGCTGATCCATGCTCCGAGCCTATTCGGCGGCCGGCTCGTCCTCGGGCGCCGGCAGCCCCGCCGGCCCCTCGGTGACGAGCAGGTGGAACTGCGCGGCGTCGAGGATCCGCACGCCCAGCTGCTCGGCCTTGGCGAGCTTGGATCCGGCACCCGGCCCGGCGGCGACGAAGTCGGTCTTCTTGCTCACGCTCGACGCCGCCTTGCCACCGGCCTGGACGATCGCTTCCTGGGCCTCTTCTCGCGTGTAGCCCTCGAGCGATCCCGTGGCGACGACCGTGAGACCCGCCAGCACGCCGTCCTCGCCCACCGCGGCGCCGGGGCCGGGATGCCCGGGGGTGTCGAAGCGGACGCCCGCCGCGCCCCACTGCTCGACGATCTCGCGGTGCCAGTCGGCCTCGAACCAGTCGAGCAGCGAGTCGGCGATGATCCCGCCGACGCCCTCGACGGCCGCGAGCTCGTCGCGCGTGGCCGAGCGGATCGCGTCGAGCGACCCGAAGTAGGCGGCCAGCGCGCGCGCGGCGACCGGGCCGACGTGGCGGATGTTCAGCGAGACGAGGACGCGCCACAGCTCCTTCGTCTTGGCCTTCTCGAGTTCGTCGAGCAGCTTCACCGCCTGCGAGGACACGATGTGCGACGCGTCGCCGTCGAACGGCCCGTCGGGGTCGAACGCCGGATCGGCGTCCTTGCCGCTGAGCCGACGCTTGCGGCGGAAGGGGCTGCGCGACTTCGCCTTGCCCGACGCGTCCTCGCGGGGCAGGCCCGTCTCCGCGTCCCTGACGACGACGTCGATCGGGAACAGGCGCTCGAGGCTGAGATCGAACAGGCCCGCCTCGGTGCGCAGCGGCGGCTCCGCCGGCGAGCTCGGCTGTGTCAGGGCCGCAGCGGTCACCTCGCCGAGGGCCTCGATGTCGAGGGCGCCGCGGGATCCGACGTGTTCCACGCGCCCGCGCACCTGCGCCGGGCAGTCCTTCGGGTTCGGGCACCGGAGGTCGATGTCGCCCTCCTTCATCGGCCGCAGGGGCGTGCCGCACTCCGGGCAGTCGTCCGGCATCACGAACGCGCGCTCGCTGCCGTCCCGGCGGTCGACCACCGGTCCCAGCACCTCGGGGATGACGTCGCCCGCCTTGCGCAGCACGACGACGTCGCCGATGAGGACGCCCTTCGCCTTCACCACGTCCTGGTTGTGCAGAGTGGCCTGGCGCACGACGCTGCCGGCGACGTGCGCCGGCTCCATGATCGCGAACGGCGTCGCCCGGCCCGTGCGCCCCACCGACACCACGATGTCGAGCAGGCGCGTGTGGACCTCCTCGGGCGGGTACTTGTACGCGATCGCCCAACGAGGTGCTCTGCTGGTCGCGCCGAGCTCGTCGTGCAGCGCGAGCTCGTCGACCTTGATGACGATGCCGTCGAGCTCGTGCTCGACGGAGTGGCGGTTCTCGCCGAAGTGCTCGACGAACGAGACGACCTCGTCGATGCCCCGGCAGACCTTGTTGTGCGGGCTCGTGGGCAGCCCCCACTGGGACAGCAGCGAGTAGACCTCGCTCTGCGCCGAGACGGGCGGATCGGGCCACGCGCCGATGCCGTGCACGTAGAGCCGCAGCGAGCCGATGCGGGCGAGCGCCGACTCGAGCTCGAGCCCGCTCTTCTTCTCGAGCTGCTGACGCAGCCCGCCGCTCGCGGCGTTGCGCGGGTTGGCGAACGCCGGGAAGCGACGCGCCGCGGCGGTCTGAGCTCGCTCCTCGTCGAAATCCCTGCCGGCCTTGCGCCCTTCGGCACGCTCCCGCGCCTCGGCGACCGCGCGGTCGCGGAGCTCGGCCTGCAACGCGTTGAGCCGCTCGAACGCGGCGACCGGGATGAACACCTCGCCGCGCACCTCGACGATCGCCGGATGCCCCTCGCCGGACAGACGCTCGGGGATGTCCGCCAGCCGCAGTGCGTTGTCGGTCACGATCTCGCCGACCCGCCCGTCGCCGCGGGTGGCGGCGGAGGTCAGCGCGCCGTGCTCGTACCGTAGGCTGATCGCCAGGCCGTCGATCTTCAGCTCGGTCAGCCACGCGACCTCGCGCCCCGCGGCGTCCTGGGTCTTGAGCGACCATTCCCGCAGCTCGTCGACCGAGAACACGTTGTCGAGGCTGAGCATCCGCTCGGCGTGCTCGATCGTCGCCAACGCCGTGGTCTCGGCGGCGCCGACCATCCTCGTCGGCGAGTCCTGCCCCGCCAGTTCGGGGTGCGCGCGCTCGATGGCCTCGAGCCTGCGGAGCCAGCCGTCGTACGTCGCGTCGTCGACCAGGGACGTGTCGCGACCGTAGTACGCGTCCTTCGCCTCGAGGATGCGCTCCGTCAGCTCGTCGGCCTCCGCGCGAGCCTCGTCGAGCGTGAGGTCGGGAAGGTCTTTCACACGGTCGGCCACGGCTCAAGTCTACGAAGCGGCGCCGACATTCCCGGTGGCTTGCGCCGCCCCGGGCGAGCCGCTAGGCCGGCACCGGCGCGGCGGAGACGGTGCGGTCGATCGTGCACTGCCCGATCACGCGCGTGCCGTCGTAGAGCACCGCCGTCTGGCCCGGCGCCACGCCGTGCAGCGGCTCGTCCGGCACCACCGACAGCTCGCCGTCCCGGACGACGGCCGTCGCCGGCACCGGGTCGGCGTGCGCGCGCACCTGCACGTCGCACACGAACGCCTCGCGGGCATCGTCGGGCTCCGCGCCGGCCCAGGTGTAGCGGGAGCCCGCGAGCTCGCCGACGGCGAGCGCCTCCCGCGGGCCGACGACCACGGTGTTGGTCACCGGGCGCACCTCGAGCACGAAGCGCGGCTTGCCGTCCGGCGCCGGCACGCCCAGCCGCAACCCCTTGCGCTGCCCGACGGTGAACGCGTGGGCGCCGTCATGGCTGCCGACGACCTCGCCCGAGCGGTCGAGGATCTCGCCGGGCGCAGCGCCGACGCGATCCGCCAGCCAGCCTCGCGTGTCGCCGTCGGGGATGAAGCAGATGTCGTAGCTGTCCGGCTTCGACGCGACGGTCAGGCCCCTCGCCTCGGCCTCTGCTCGGACCAGCGCCTTCGACGGCGTCTCGCCCAGGGGGAAGTAGGTGTGGGCCAGCTGCTCGGCGGTCAGCACGCCCAGCACGTACGACTGGTCCTTCGCCTCTTCGCTCGATCGGTGCAGCTCGAGACCGCGCTCGCCTTCCCGCAGGATCGCGTAGTGGCCGGTGCAGACCGCGTCGAAGCCCAGCTCCAGCGCGCGCTCGAGCAGCGCAGCGAACTTGATGCGCTCGTTGCAGCGCATGCAGGGGTTCGGCGTGCGCCCGGCCTGATACTCCGCCACGAAGTCGTCGATCACGTCGTCGCGGAAGCGCTCGGAGAAGTCCCAGACGTAGAACGGGATGCCGAGACGGTCGGCCACGCGTCGGGCGTCCATGGCGTCCTCGACCGTGCAGCACCCGCGGCTTCCCGCTCGCAGCGTCCCGCCCGCACGCGACAGCGCGAGATGCACGCCCACCACGTCGTGGCCCGCCTCCACCGCGCGGGCGGCGGCGACGGCGGAGTCCACTCCACCGCTCATGGCCGCAAGGATCCGCATGCCTCCAGTGTATTTGCCAGCGGCTGGGCGCGGCCGGCATCTCGGGCGTCGATCGAGAATTACACAAGAACCGTTGCACAACATTCATTGTGGGACTAGCGTGCAGACATGACCTCGCGCACCCGCGTCCACGTGTCCGACCCCTCCGCCCTGAGAGCGCTCGCGCACCCCCTGCGCCTGCGCATCGTCGGCTCGCTGCGGATGGAGGGTCCGCAACCCGTCGGAGCGCTGAGCGAGAGGCTCGACGCCGCCCCGGGGTCCATCAGCTACCACCTCGGCACGCTCGAGCGCCACGGTTTCGTGGAGCAGGCGCCGGATCTCGCACGCGACGGACGGGAGCGCTGGTGGCGGGCGTCCGCCGAGACCACGGCCTTCGAGCCGATCGATCTCCAGGCGGACCCGGAGCAGCGCGTCGCGGGCCGCGCCATGCGGCAGGCGATCGTGCAGCGGTACGCCGCGGACGAGCTGGCGTACCTCGAGGCGGAGGAGACCCTGCAACCGGAGTGGATCGCCGCCGCCACCATCGGCGACGACCACGCGTGGCTCACGCCCGACGAGCTGCGCGAGCTGAGTGACGAGCTGGAGGCGCTGGCGGCGCGGTGGCACGAGCGCGGCGATCGGGACCGCGCCGACGCACGACCGGTGCGCGTCATCTACGCGGCCTTCCGCCAGCCGTGACCGAGGACCGGATGACGGCACGACGCAGGACGCCGCTCGTCGCGCTGCTGGCGGCGGACGGGGCATCGCGTACCGGCAACGCCGTCACGGTGGTCGCGGTGCCGCTGCTGGCTCTGCAGATCGCCGGCACGCCCTGGGCGGTGGCCGCGGCGGGGGTCGTGGCGACCCTGCCTCTGATGATCGGCGGTCTCCTCGGCGGCGTGGTCGTGGACCGTCTCGGCTTCCGCCGTGCCAGCATCCTGGCGGATGCCGCGAGCGGCCTCACGGTCCTCGCGATCCCCGTGCTGGCCGCGGTCGACGCGCTCCCCCTCGGTGCGCTGCTGGGTCTGGTGTTCCTGTCGAACCTGCTCGACGCCCCCGGCAACGCCGCGCGGTCGAGCCAGCTGCCCGAGCTGTGCGACCTCGCGCGGATCCCGCTCGCGCGGGCCGCGGCGGCGCAGGCCACCGTGTCACGCACGGCGACGCTCCTCGGCGCCGCCCTGGCAGGGACGCTCGTGGCCACGGCGGGGGCGGCCGTCGCGATGCTCGTGACGGCTGCGGCCTTCGCGTCGGCGATCGTCCTGACGGTCCTGTGGATCCCTCGCGTCGCGCTGCCCGTGCCGGCCGACGGCGCCGGGACCCCCGCCGAGGGGTGGCGGGCTCTCACCCTGGGCGTCCGGTTCGTGCTGCGCACGCCCCTCGTGCGGGCGGTGGTCGTCATGGTCGTCCTGACGAACGCGATCGACGTCGCGGGCCTCACGGTGCTGAAGCCCCTGTACGCCGCCGACCTCGGAGACGACGGCGCCGCGCTCGGCGTCATGATCGCCTGCTCCGCTGGCGGCGCGCTGGCGGGCGCCGCCCTTTACGGCCTCGTGGGCGACCGTGTCCCCCGCCACGCGCTGTACGTCGTGCTGTTCCTCGTCGGAGGCGTGCCGCCGTATCTCGTCCTGGCGCTCGCGCCGCCGTTCCCGGTCGTCGTCGCCGTCCTCGTCGTGTCGGGCCTCGCTGCCGGTCCCCTCAACCCGCTCATCGACTCGGCGCTCCTGCGCCTCATCCCCGTCGCGATCCGGGCGCGTGTGCTCGGCGCCATCTCCGCCGGCGTGACCGCCGCCATGCCCCTCGGCAGCCTGGTCGCCGGCCTCGGAGTCGACGCGGTGGGCCTGAGCGCGGCGCTCGCCGTCACCGCGGGCCTCTATCTCGTCGCGATCCTGTCGACGGCGTTCGGCGACCGCTGGCGCGACTTCTGAGGCGACCGCTGCGGGCGGCGTCTCAGAGCCCGGCGGCCCGGCGGTACGCGTCGGGCAGCACCGCGAGCAGCGCATCGACGTCGCCCGCGACCGTCGTGCGGCCGAGCGTGACGCGCAGCACCTGCCGCGCCGCGCGCTCGTCCAGCCCCATGGCCGTCACCACGTGCGACGGCTCCGGCACCCCTGCCTGGCAGGCCGATCCCGTCGACGCCGCGATGCCCGCGAGGTCGAGGAGATACAGCAGGGACTCGCCCGGGGCTCCCGGCAGGTGGAGGTGGATGTTGCCGGGCAGCCTGCGCGTCGGGTCGCCGAGCAGCACGGCGTCCGGCACGCTCGCCCGCACGCCGGCGATGACCCTGTCGCGCAGCCCGGACAGACGCGCCGCCTCGGCCTCGCGCTCGGCCTCCGCGAGCTCGGCGGCCACCGCCAGGGCCGTCGCGCCCGCCACGTCCTGGGTGCCCGATCGCAGGGAGCGCTGCTGCCCGCCGCCGTGCAACAGGGCCGACACGCGTGCGTCGCGCGACACCACGAGCGCTCCGGTGCCGACCGGCGCTCCGATCTTGTGCCCGGACACGCTGAGCGCGACGAGCCCCGACGGTCCCGTCGCTTCCGCGCGCCATCCACGGAACGAGACCGGCACGTGCCCGAACGCCGCGACGGCGTCCAGGTGCAGGGGGACGCTCTGCGAGGCCGCCAGTTCCGCCAGCGCAGCGGCGTCGTTCACCGTGCCGGCCTCGTTGTTCGCCACGAGCGCCGTCGCCAGCGCGACGTCGGGGCCGAGAGCCGCCCCGAAGCGCTCCGGCGCGATCCTGGCTTCGGCGTCGACGGCGACGGGCACGACGCGGGCGCCCTCGTGCTCGCTCAGCCACGCGACGGTGTCGAGCGTCGCGTGGTGCTCTCCGTCGGGGAGGACGACGAGATCGGCGTCGTCCCGACGAGCCCACCACAGGCCCTTCAGCGCGAGGTTGACCGACTCGGTGCCGCCGGAGGTGAGGACGACCTCGATGGGCTGGCAGTCGAGCACCGCAGCGAGGCGGTCCCGTGCGTCCTCCAGCAGGCGCCGGGCGCGCTGGCCCGCCCCATGGATCGAAGACGGGTTGCCGACCTCCTCGGAAGCCGCGAGCCAGGCCTCCCGTGCCTCCGCGCGCAGCGGCGTGGTGGCGGCGTGGTCGAGGTAGACCGTCATCTGCTGCCCTTCCGCGGATCCGTCGCCCTCATCGCGATGGGGACATCCGGGTCAGTACAGCAGCGAGGTCAGACGCCCGCGAGCGCGGACGACACGCGGGTCGGCGGCGCCGACCACCCCGAACAGCTCGACGAGGCGCTCCCGCACGGGAGCCCGCTCGTCGGACGGCAGCGCCGCGAACAGCTCGAGCAGCCGGTCGAACGCGTCGTCGACGTGGCCGCCCGCGACATCGAGGTCGGCGACGACGAGCTGCGCCGCCACGTCACGCGGGGCGGCGGCCGCCGCCTGCCGCGCGTCATGCAGGTCGATGCCCTGCACACGCGCCAGCAGGCTGACCTGGCCGAGGCCCGCTCGGGCGTCCTCGTCGCGCGGGTTCTCCTTGAGCGCCTTCTCGTACGCCGCGACAGCGCGGTCGTAGTCGCCCTCCTCGATGGCCGCGTACGCCTCGGCGTGCAGAGGGGGCAGCGGCGGCTCCTCCGGTGCGTCCTCGCCGTCCGTCACACCCTCCGCCGGGACCGCGCCCGTGACGCCGTTCTGCTCGGCCAGCTGCAGCAGCTGCGCGAACACGTCGCCGAGCTGCTCGACAGGGGCGGGGCCGGCGAACAGCGGCACCGGCTGGCCGCCGATCAACGCGATCGCCATCGGGATCGACTGCGGGCGGAACGCCTGCAGGATCTGCGGGTTCGCGTCGACGTCAATGCGCGCGAGCACCAGCCGGCCGCCCTGCGCCACGACCGCGCTCTCGAGGCCGGCATCCACCTGCCCGCTCCGCGGGGACCAGAGGGCGACGACCACCGGGACGCGGCGCGACAGCTCCAGGACCTCGCCGAAGTTCTGCTCCGTCGCATCGAACGCCAGGGACGACGAGCCGCCCGACGATGCGGGAGCGGAGGGCGCGGCGCCCGGCGCGGGCCGGTTGCGCAGCGAGGACAGGTCGACGGCGCCGCGCAGGGCGGCGGCGTTCAGCGGGGAGGAGGCGTCACTCATCGGTCACCTTTCGACGGTTACTCGGCACGGCTGAAGGGCGCGGCACCGTCACGGTGCAACGCGAAGGCGGGTCACTGTTCTTCCCCGGCGGGCTCGTCCTCGATGAGCTGGGCGCCGCTGAGGCCGGAGGCGTAGCCGAGCAGGCGGATCTTCTCGCTCGATCCGCGCGCCGGGACGGAGAAGAACAGCTGGTTGGTCGCGGTCTCGATCACGCCGGTCGTCGAGGTCTCCTCGCCGACGAGCGCCACGACGCCCTTGTTGTCGGCGAACTTGACCACGCCGTCCTCCACGGTGGGGCGGGTGACGATCCTCGTGTCCACCGTGACCGAGACGATCGCGCCGCTCTCGAGCGTCGCGAGGGCCAGCGGCTCACCGGGACCCGCGCTCTGCTCGAAGCGCATCTCGCCCGTCTCTGCCGCGGTCTCGTTGAACCCGGCGAGCGTCTCGGCGCGGGCCTCCTCCACCGCGACCCGGAACATGTCGCCGTCCAGGTCGAACAGCGAGGCGAACTCGCTGTCCTCTCCGTTCGCGAGGATGTCCGCGTACGCGTCGCCGAGGGCGTTCGGCGCGATCGCGAGGAAGGAGGAGTCCGGCGGCACGAGCGCCGCTCCCAGCCACGACGGGGCGAGGTTCGGGATCTCGACCGCCGCCTCGAGGCTCGCGATGCTGGTCGCCTTGTAGTCCGCCCACTGGTCGGCCTGGCTGATGGTGAGGATGGTGGGCGGCGCCTGCTCGTCGTCGTCGGGCTCAACGACCACCATGGCGGAGCGCGGCCACTCGTCGAACGCCTGCGGGAGCAGCACGCGCACGCTTGCCCCGGGGATGGCCGACGGCGCCGGATAGTCCTCGACCTCGCCGCGGATGTCGTAGTTCACCTTGCGCAGGTCGAGGACGACGCCGTCGAGCCGCTGGGCGGCGAGATCGATGTCGCGCGCCTCGTCAGCGGCCGCGACGGTCTCGGAGATCTCCTGGACGATGCGCGACGCCTGCGCATCGGTCAGCGCCGGCGCCTGCTGGTTCTCCGGCGCGACGACCGTCGGCGTCGGGGTGGGCGTGGGCGTCTGTGCGACCTGCGGCCAGATGTCGGGAGAGCAGCCGGTGAGCAGCGCGAGGCTCAGACCGAACGCGGGCACCGCGATCAGCGCTCGCCTCCCCCGTCGTGTCCCGGGGCGCTGTCCCTGCGCGGACCCCTCGCCGGCGCCTGCCGCCGGCTCGTCGGGAGTGGGCTCGTCGCCCGGCCGATCGGCGTCGACCTCGTCGGACGGTCCGATCTCCTTACGGGGCTCCGGAGCCGCCACGCCCGCACGGGATCGAGCGCCGCGCACGGCGAGCGGCTCGGTCGGCGGCATGACCACGCCCTTGCGGCGCGGTCCGCGGGAGCGCCGCACATGACGCACGCCGAGCGCGTAGAGGATCAGCCCCAGCAGCAGCAGCAGACCCCCCGCCACGATGAGCGGACCGGCCCACGGGGTCGCGTTCGAGATCGGCCACTGAATCGACACCTCGGACGGGGCCGGCGCGGTGCCGTCCGAGGCGATCAGCACGCTCACGCCCTCCGGCAGCTGAAGGCGCGTGGACAGCTCGCCGTCCGCCTCGTATTCCTGCAGCCACAGGTCGGAGCCGCGCGGGTCCCGTCCTGCGAAGTCCCCTTCGCCGTCGGACGCCTCGGTCGCGATCTCCGGCACAGCCGAGGCCTGGGTCGCCTCGTCGTCCAGGGTGACGTGTGCGTAGGGCGCGTCGGAGAGCCACGCCTCCATGTCAGCCGTGCGCCCGTACGCCGCGTACACCTGCGCATCGCCGGTGATCTCGAGCGTCTGCGTGCCCGAGTGGGCGCGGAAGACGTCGGCGTCGACCAGGGTGTAGGGCTGCTCGCCCGACGAGTCGATCCGCACGGTGGCGGTGTCGGGCCCCAGGAACACGGTGCGCTGCGCGATGCCGGCGCCGATCAGCGCCGCCGCGAGCACGAAGGCGATGACCGCCCAGACGAAACGCACGAATCCGACTCCTCACACGACCCGCCACACGGTTGGCCGGGTCTCGACACACTCGACGGTGTCCGGCCACGGGCCGTCCTCCCGTCGGGAAGCACTGCTGTCCCGCGCGTTGCGGGACGACTCCTCAGACTAGCGACACGTCCTGAATGTCGCCCACGAGCAGGTCGTAGCGCGGTTCCGAGCGCTGTGGCCCCTATCCTGACGTGACCGGCGGATACGCCCGGGAAGAGCCCCTCAGGAGGACGAGTGAAGATCCACAACCCGTTCCGTGTCGCTCTGGTCGCGACCCTCGGCGTGGGGCTGGGAATCCTGCTGCTGCAGAGCGTGCAGACGCTGTCGACGATCCTGCTCTACGTCGGCACCGCGCTGTTCATCGCCCTCGGCCTCGACCCGGTGGTGTCCTGGCTCGAGCGGCGGCGGCTGCCGCGCTGGGCCGCGGTGCTCATCACGCTCGTCGCCGTGCTCGGGCTGTTCACCGGGATCGTGCTCATCATCCTGCCGGTCCTGATCGAGCAGATCACCCAGCTCGTCCAGCGCGTCACGACCATCGTGAACCAGGGCACCTGGATGGACGACGCCCGCGAATGGCTCCTGGTCTACTTCCAGGCGGACGCGATCGACCAGGTCTTCTCGAACCTGCAGGACTGGCTGCTCGGAAACCTCGACCTCATCGGCGAGAGCGTCGTCGGCCTGACCCTGGGCGTCGCGAACGGCGTGTTCGGCGCCTTCATCGTGCTGATCCTGATGATCTACTTCACGGCCTCGACGCCGTCCCTCAAGCGCGCGATCTACCAGCTGGCGCCGGCCTCGAAGCGTCCCACCTTCGTGTCGCTCGCCGACCAGATCACCGACTCCGTCGGCTACTACGTCATGGGCCAGGTGAGCCTCGCGCTCATCAACGGCGCGTTGAGCCTGGTGTTCCTCAACATCATCCAGGCGCCCTTCCCCGCGGTGCTCGCCGTGATCGCCTTCCTGGGCTCGATGATCCCGCTGGTGGGCACGATCACCGGCTCGACGATCATCGCGCTCACGTGCCTCATCCCGGGGCTCGGATCCCCGACGACGGCGCTGATCGCCGCCGTCTACTACCTGATCTACATGCAGATCGAGGCGTACGTCCTGTCGCCGCGCATCATGAGCCGCGCGGTCTCGGTTCCGGGCGGCGTGGTCGTGGTCGCCGCGCTCTCCGGCGGCGCGCTGCTCGGACTGCTGGGCGCGCTGATCGCGATCCCGGTGGCCGCCAGCATCCTGATCATCTACCGGCAGGTGGTCATCCCGCGTATGAACGAGCGCTGAGACGCTCGCTCGCTGGTCGCCGACCGCCGCCCCTCGTCTGGCAGGAGCGGCAGGTCATGGCGGCCTCGGCCCTCAGAGGGTCAGGACCACTCGGTGGGCAGCGGCAGCGCGGCGGGATTGACGACGCCGACGATCTCGCTCAGCACACGAGACGTCTGCTTCTCCCCCACCCAGAGGTGCTTGCCCTCCTCCACCGGGATCAGGGTGGCGTGCGGGACGACGGAGAACCGCTCGGCGGCCTCGGCGGGCCGGAGGTAGTCGTCGAACTCCGGGATCAGCGCGACCAGCGGACGCGGGTCGCCGGCCCAGCCGCGCAGATCCTCGTCGGTCGCGCGGTGCAGCGGCGGGGACAGCAGGATCGCTCCGCGGACGTCATGCTGCCGCCCGTACTTCAGCGCGAGCTCGGTGCCGAACGACCAGCCGAGCAGCCAGGGCGCCGGCAGGCCGCGCTCGGCCACGAACGACATCGCGGCGGCGACGTCGGCCTCCTCGGCGACCCCGTCGCCGAACGCCCCGTCGCTCGTGCCGCGCGGCGAGGTCGTGCCCCGGGTGTTGAAGCGCAGCACGGCGAGATCCGCCAGCGCGGGCAGCCGCGCGGCGGCCTTGCGGATGATGTGCGAGTCCATGAACCCGCCGTGGGTGGGCAGAGGGTGCAGCGTGACCAGCGTGGCCACCGGCTCGTGGTCGACGGGCACCGCGAGCTCGCCGACGAGCGTCAGCCCGTCTGATGTGCGCAGCTCGATCTCGGTGCGCTCGGCGGGCAGCAGCGTGGCTCCGCGGATCTCCATGTGCGTCCTCCGTCCACGGCCGTCAGGCCGTCCTCCAGCAGTGCGTGTGCCAGTGCCGGCGAGCGGCGAGGTCCGCCGCAGAGCCCAACACTCCGTCCTCCCGCCACACGACGAGGTGGGCGACACCGACCCCGATCGAGCCGCCGCAGCCCGGACACGTGTAGGTCTTCTCCGACCGCGCGCCGGAGACGGGCTGCACCGAGAACTCGCGTCCGCGACGGGTCTCCGTGCGCCGCCAGCCTGCGATCAGCCGATCGAGCGAGTCGTCGTCGCGCCCGTCGCGACGCCGACGGTTCGAGCGAGGCATGCGGTGCGGCCTACCACCAGTGGTTGGAGGTCCAGAACGCGTAGGCGTTCGCCCAGCTGCCGTACCGGCCCACCGCGTAGCCGTTCGCCCACTGCAGGTTGGCGACGGGGTCGTAGCCGCCGCCGGGAACCTTGCTGCACGGCAGCGCCTGGACCAGCCCGCAGGCGCCGGACGATGCGTTCGTCGCGTTCGGGTTCCAGCCGCTCTCGCGGGAGACGATGTAGTCGACGTACCCCTGGTCGCCCTCGGCGATGCCCGCGGCGGTCATCCAATCGGCGGGGGCGCCGCCGCCCGTGTAGAACGCCGACTGGATCACGGAGGTGCCCGCGGCCTGCGACTCGGTGGCCTCCTCGGCGGCGGTCGCCGCCTCGGCGATGAGCTCCTGGACCTCTTCGCGGGAGGCGCCGTCCGGCACGTCCACCGACTTCTCCTCGGCGTACGTCAGCCACTCCTCGAGCGACGCCTTCACGTGCGGCGCACCGTCTGCCTGCGCCTGCAGCTGCATCGCGTAGCCGCCGGTGAGCACCGGACCGGTCGCGACGACGTCCGCTGCGGCGGAGTACACCTGTGCGTCGGCGGCGGCGACGTCGAACGACGACGAGGACACGCCCTCTGCGAGGGCCGCGGTGGTCGGCACCAGATAGGCGGCGAGGAACCCGAACGCAGCCAGACCGGCGAAGACGCCCGCCACGCTGCGGCGTCGGCTGAGGCGCACGGCCACCGGAGCCGACGATCGCGTCGTCACCGCGGCTCGCGCGTCACGTCGCCGGGGCAACGCGTGGGGCTGGCGCTTGAGCGGGACGACCGCTTGCCTCGACTGGTCCGTCGCGCGGGTTCGGGTCTCGTTGGCGGAAGTCACAGTTCTTCGAGTGTAACCCGGCTCCCCCGCGGATGTCATGAAGGGGCGTGACCGAATCGTGACCGGCCGGTCAGCGGACCGCCAGCATCACGTCGACGACCGCGTCGAGCAGCGCGTCGACCTGCTCCTCGCGGTAACCGCCCCGCACCGAGCGGAACGCCGCCGCGCGCACCTGCTCGACCGTCACCGGATCCCCGGACTCGAAGTAGCGGGTGAGACGGTCGGTCACCAGGTCGACCTCCGACGAGGCGTAGCCGTAGGCGAACGGCCCCACGCGATCGAAGCGCTCCCCGCGGGCGCGGCTCATGCGATCCAGCACGACCTGGGCGTCCGCGCGCGCCCTCTCGACCCACGCCTCCGGCCCCATCGCGGCGATCGCCTGCTCTCGCTCGCGCGCGGCGAACGCGTCCTCGACGCGACCGAGTGCGGCATCGACCGCGGCGATCTGGTATCCGCCGCGCCGAAGCGGGAAGGCCGTCTCGCGCACCGCCCTCGCGTCGAGCTCGTCTCCGGCGGGTGCGACGCCGTCCTCCTCGAACACGTGGCGGGCCCGGGCGAGGAACCCGTCCACGGCGTCGCGGTCGTACCCCTTCTCGCGCCCCTGGGCGAGCGGGAAGGGCTGCGTGCGGACGGTCTGCTGCTCGGTCATGCTGCTCCCAGCGGTGAGAGGAGGTGGTGCAGGGCGAGCGCCGCGGTGGCCGACGGCAGGATGCTGTCGAGCCGGTCCAGCACCCCGCCGTGGCCGGGCAGCCACGAGCTCATGTCCTTGATGCCCAGGTCGCGCTTGAGCATCGACTCGCCGAGGTCGCCCGCCGTGGCCGTGCCGACGAGCACGGCGCCGATGATCAGGCCTGCCCACCACGGCAGCCCGAGCATGAACTGCGCGAGCAGGGCACCGGCGGCCAGAGACGCCACGACCGCGCCGGCCAGGCCCTCCCAGGTCTTCTTGGGGCTGATCCGCGGAGCCATCGGGTGTCGGCCGAACGCCAGGCCGGCGGCATAGGCGCCGGTGTCCGCGATGACGACCACGATGATGAACGCCAGGACCCACCATTCGCCGCCGTCCTCACGCAGCAGCACCAGCGCGATGCTCGCCAGGAACGTCACGTAGACCGGCACGAAGGCGCTCACGACGGCGTCGGCGAGCACGTCGGCGTACACCCGCCCGTCCTGCGCGACCATCTGCGCCATGAGGCGCCAGACGACCACCAGCGCGATGCCCGCGAACAGCATCGACCAGTGCAGCCACAGGTCGCCGAAGTACGCCGAGACCAGCAGCAGCGGCACGACCGCGAGCTGCGGGGCGAGGTCGATGCGGCGCCCGCCGGCCTGCAGGGCGCGAGCGAGCTCGAACACCGCCAGCCCCACCGCCGCCAGGGCGAAGATGAGGAACGTCCACTTCACGAACACCAGCGACGAGACCGTGACGACGCCGATGGCGACGCCGATCGCGATCGCGAGGATCAGGTCGCGACCCGTGCGCTCCTTGATCCGCTCGTTCGCCTCGTCGAACTGGCCGCGGGCGTGCGCGGCGTGCTGCTCGAACTCGCTGCGAGCGGCGCGGAACTTGGCCTGGAACGCCGCGGTGTGCTCGCCTCTCGGCGCCGCGGGCTCCGGCGGCGTCGCGCCGGGCGCGCCCCCTTCGGCCTCGGGAACATCGCTCATGTGGTCAGACCTCGAGGAGCTCGGCCTCTTTGTGCTTGAGGGCCTCGTCGATCTTGTCCACGTGCGCCTTCGTCAGAGCGTCGAGCTCCTTCTCGGCGCGCGCGATCTCGTCCTCTCCGATCTCGTCGCGCAGCGCGTCGAGGTCGTCCTTGATCTGACGACGGATGCCGCGGACGCGGACCTTGGCGTCCTCGCCCTTGGACCGGACCAGCTTGACGAACTCCTTGCGGCGCTCGCTGGTCAGCTCCGGCATCGTGATGCGCAGCAGGTTGCCGTCGTTGGTGGGGTTCGCGCCGAGGTTCGGCATCTCGCGGATGGCCTCCTCGATGGCGCGCAGGGCCGACTTGTCGTACGGGGTGACGAGCAGGGTGCGCGCCTCCGGGTTGGCGAGCGACGCGAGCTGCTGGAGCGGCGTCGGCGTGCCGTAGTAGTCGACGAGGACCTTCTGGAACAGCTGCGGGTTCGCGCGCCCCGTGCGCACGGTCGCGAAGTCCTCCTTCGCCGCCTCGACGGCGCGGTCCATGCGGGAGGTGGCTTCGGCCAGGACGTCCGCGATCACGGTGACTCCATTCATGAGGGTGTTGCTGAAGAGTTTAGTGTGCACGCTGTGCACGCTCTGGGAGCGGAGCGACGCCGCAGAGCGGTCGTTCCGCTCCACCGGTCAGGCGGTGACCAGGGTGCCGATCTTGTCGCCGCGCAGGGCCTTCGTGACGTTACCGGTGGGCTCCATGCCGAAGACGCGCATGTCGATCCGGTTGTCCATGCACAGGCTGAACGCCGTCGAGTCGACCACCTTGAGGCCCTTGACGAGGGCGTCCGAGTAGCTGACGGTGTCGAGCCGCGTCGCGGTCGGGTCGGTGCGGGGGTCGGCCGTGTAGACGCCGTCGACGCCGTTCTTGGCCACGAGGACCTCGTCGGCCCCGATCTCGAGCGCACGCTGCGCGGCGACCGTGTCGGTCGAGAAGTAGGGCAGGCCCGCGCCGGCGCCGAAGATCACCACGCGGCCCTTCTCGAGGTGGCGCACGGCGCGACGCGGGATGTAGGGCTCGGCGACCTGCGTCATCGTGATGGCCGACTGCACGCGCGTCGCCGCTCCGGCCTGCTCGAGGAAGTCCTGCAGCGCGAGCGCGTTCATGACCGTGCCGAGCATGCCCATGTAGTCGGCGCGTCCGCGGTCCATGCCGCGCTGGCTGAGCTCGGCGCCGCGGAAGAAGTTTCCGCCGCCGACCACGACGGCGACCTCGACCTCGTCGGTCGCCGCGGCGATCTCACGCGCGATCTGGCTGATGACGTCCGGGTTCACACCCAGCTGGCCGCCGCCGAAGGCCTCGCCGGAGAGCTTCAGCAGGACGCGGCGGCGTCCGGTCTTCTCATCGATCACGTGTGTTCCTCTCGTCGCTGACCTAACGCTACCCGTGACGGCGGCAGCACCCCGTGCGCGTGGGTGGGCGCGGAGCCCGGTTCCGCGCGCGGAAAGGGGGCCCGGATCCGTGGATCCGAGCCCCCTTCGCAGACGCTACGGTTCAGGCTGCAAGAGCGCCCGGAACGCTCTTACGCGCCGACCTTGAAGCGGACGAAGCCGGTGACCGTGATGCCGGCGGCGTCGGCCACCTGCTTCACGGACTGCTTGTCGTCCTTCGCGTACGCCTGGTCGAGCAGGGCGACCTGCTTGAAGTAGGCGTTCAGACGACCCTCGACGATCTTCGGCAGGGCGGCCTCCGGCTTGCCCTCCTGGCGCGTGAGCTCGGTCACGAGCTCGCGCTCCTTCTCGACCTCGGCCTCGGGCACCTCGTCGCGCGTCAGGTACGACGGGTTCGCGAACGAGATGTGCTGGGCGATGCTGCGCGCCGTCTCGGCGTCGTCGCCCGTGAAGGCGACGGCGACGCCGACCTGCGGCGGCAGGTCCTTGCTGGTCTTGTGCAGGTACACCTGGAAGGCGTCGCCCGACAGCGTGCGCACGCGACGCAGCTCGACCTTCTCGCCGATGATGGCGGCCTCGTCCGAGATCAGCTGCTCGACCGTCTGGTCGCCCGCAGGGGCGGCCAGCGCGGCCTCGGCCGAGTCGGCGGCGACGGCCGCCGCGGCGTCCGCCACCTTGTCCGCCAGCGCGATGAAGCGGTCGTTCTTCGCGACGAAATCGGTCTCGCAGGCGAGCTCGATCAGCGTCACGTTGGCACCGGTCTCGCGAGCGGCGACCAGGCCCTCGCTCGTCGAGCGGTCGGCACGCTTCGCGTTGCCCTTCGCGCCCTTGAGACGAAGGATCTCGGTGGCCTTCTCGACGTCTCCGTCGGCCTCCTCGAGCGCCTTCTTGGTGTCGACCATGCCCGTTCCGAGCTGCTCGCGCAGCGCCTTGATGTCGGCGATGGTGAAGTTGGCCATGGGTGCTGGCTCCTCAGGTTCGGTGGATCCGGTTCGGATCCGGACGACTTACTTCTCGGTGGTCTCGGCGGCTGCGGTCTCCGCCTCGGCGGGGGCCTCGGCCTCGGCCTCGGCAGCCGGCGTCTCGACCTCGGCGGGGGCCTCGGCGTCAGCGGCCGGCGCCTCCTGCTCGGCCGGAGCGTCCGCCGGGGTCTCGAGCAGCTCGCGCTCCCACTCGGCGAGCGGCTCGGCGTCGCCCTCGGGGTTGTGCTTGGCCTGCAGCCCCTCGGCCGCGGCGTCCGCGATGATGCGCGTCAGCAGCGAGACAGAGCGGATCGCGTCGTCGTTGCCCGGGATCGGGTACTGAAGGTCGTCGGGGTCGACGTTGGTGTCGAGGATGCCGATCACCGGGATGCCCAGCTTCTTGGCCTCGTCGATCGCAAGGTGCTCGCGCTTGGCGTCGACGACCCACAGGGCCGACGGCGTCTTCGCGAGGTTGCGGATGCCGCCGAGCGACTTGTGCAGCTTGTCGAGCTCGCGCTTCTTGAGCAGCAGCTCCTTCTTCGTGAAGCCCGTGCCGGCCGGGTCGTCGAAGTCGAGCTCCTCGAGCTCCTTCATCCGGGCGAGGCGCTTCGAGACGGTCTGGAAGTTGGTCAGCAGACCGCCGAGCCAGCGCTCGTTGACGTAGGGCTGGCCGACGCGGGTCGCCTGCTCGGCGAGCACCTCCTGCGCCTGCTTCTTGGTGCCGACGAAGAGCACGGTGCCGCCGCGGGTGACGGTCTCCTTGACGAAGTCGTACGCCTTGTCGATGTACGTCAGCGACTGCTGGAGGTCGATGATGTGGATGCCGCTGCGCTCCGTGAGGATGAAGCGCTTCACCTTCGGGTTCCACCGACGCGTCTGGTGTCCGAAGTGCACGCCGCTGTCGAGCAGCTGGCGGATGGTGACCACAGCCATGGTCTTTCTCCTTGTTTCTGGGCACGGCCGCCCTGGGGCGGTTTCGTGCCGTCTCGGTTGATCTGCCGGTCGGTCGACCGGCGAGCCTGGCGCCCGGCGCACTCCCGCCCTCGAGAGGGACCGTTGGGAGTGGATGCCGCGACCTCCATCCGGAGATGGGGCGTCGCTCTGGGCACGCGTAGTCATCCCGACATGCGGGATGCGACTGCCAGTGTATCAGGGCGCGTGCCTGCCGAGGACGCGCGGCGCGACGGTCGGCGAGTGGTGCGGGGCACGGGCCGAGCGGCCTCCGAGTGTCCTCCACGGCACCTCTCCGCGGCCCCGTTCTCCCCAGCTGCGTCCGGGCCGCGGACCGCGCGCGTCCTCTCGAGCACGCTGGATCCATGACCCGACCCGGCCGCCCGCTCGTGCTGATACTGGCCGCCGCGGTGGCCATCCTTCCGACCGCCGCCTTCGGCAGCGCGACCGCATCCGACCCCGGCACCGACGCGCGGATCGAATCCGCGGAGCCATGGATCTGGCCCGTCGACGGCGACGTCCGCATCACGGCGCAGTACGCCGCGCCCTCCCACGCGTACGGTCCTGGCCACCGCGGCATCGATCTGGCGGCGCCGGTCGGCTCAGCGGTTCGGGCGCCGGCATCCGGAGTGGTCGCCTTCGTCGGCACGGTCGTCGACAGGCCGCTCGTCACGATCGATCACGGCGGAGGCCTCGTCTCCACTCTGGAGCCCGTGCTCTCCGACCTCTCCCCCGGCGACACGGTGGCCCGGGGACACCCGGTGGGAGAGGTCGCGACCGGCGGGCACTCCTCGGCCGGCTCGCTGCACCTCGGCGTGCGGCTCGACGGCCAGTACGTGAACCCCCTGCTGCTCCTCGGCGGCGTGCCGCGAGCCGTGCTGCTGCCCTGCTGCGGGAGCACCTGAGAGGCGGATCGCGGCGGGCGGCACCCGCCACCTCCATGGTCCCGCTCGGCCGCGGTGGCGACGCGGACGCGACGGGGCGTCAGGCCCGCGGATGGGCGAGCCGGTACGCCGCGGCGAGGCGCTCCGACGAGACGTGGGTGTAGATCTGGGTCGTGCCGAGACTGGCGTGACCCAGCAGCTCCTGCACCGCGCGCAGGTCGGCCCCGCCGTCGAGCAGGTGGGTGGCAGCCGAATGCCGCAGGGCATGCGGGCCCACGGCGCTCGAGCCGACGACGGGACCGACCTCGCGCGCGACGAGGTCGTACACCGCTCGGGCGCCGAGGCGTCCGCCGCGGACCCCCAGGAACAGCGACGCGGACGACGTGGCGGCCCTGGCCGCCAGGACGGGACGCGAACGGGTGAGGTAGGCGCCGACGGCACGACGGGCGGGCACGCCGAACGGCACCACGCGCTCCTTGGCGCCCTTGCCCAGCACACGGGCCGTGCCGCGGTCGAGATCGAGGTCGTCCACATCGAGACCGCACAGCTCCGACACGCGCACGCCGGAGCCGTACAGCAGCTCGAGCACCGCATGGTCGCGCAACGCGACCGGCTCGCCCTCCGCGGCAGCCCGCTCGAGCCCGTCGAGCACGTCGCGGAGCGCATCGGCCGTGGCGACCTGCGGCAGCGTGCGTCCGCGCTTCGGCGCGACGAGCCGCAGGCCGGGGTCCGCGTCGATGAGTCCCTCCTCGTGCGCCCAGCGGAAGAACGCCCGCGCCGCCGACGTTCGCCGCGCCAGCGTGGAGCGCTCGTCGCCTCGCTTGGTCGCCTGCCAGAGCCACTCGCGCAGGTGCTCCAGATCGACCTCGACGAGCTCGGCGTCGCCCGTGCTCCTCTGAAGGTCGCGCAGGTCGTTGCGGTAGGCCCGCACGGTCGCCGGAGACAGCCGCCGCACCTTCTCGAGCTGGTCCGCGAACGCCTCGATCGCCTGCGTCATCCGCATGCCTCCAGCTTGACGCCCCCGGGCGGCGGCGAGGCGACGACCCGCCCAGCGGCGACAGCCTGCCCGCCGCCGGGCACGCTTCCGGAGCACGGCACCGTTCGAGACCCCTTCTCGGTCCGCGTGTCCTGTCGCTCCCACGCCCGCGAGCGTCGAGGTTGTTCGAGTCGGCGGGAGAACCGGCCCACGGGCGACGGCAGGTCGCCGAGGCTCGGGGAATGGCACGCAAGGACGACCTGGGACGGGCGGGTGAGGACCGCGCCGCGGCGCACCTGGCCGCACACGGCTACGAGATCCTCGACCGCAACTGGCGATGCCCAGAGGGCGAGATCGACATCGTCGCGGCACGCGGCACGCGGGTGGCCGCCGTGGAGGTGAAGACGCGCAGCGGCATCGGGTACGGCCACCCGTTCACCGCGATCGACGACCGCAAGCTCGACAGGATGTGGCGCGTCGCGCTCGCCTGGTGCGCGGCGCATCCGGGCCTGGTACGGCGACGACGGATCCGCGTCGACGCCATCGCCATCGTCGGCAGCGATCCCCGCACCGGCACCCTCGAGCACCTGGAGGGGCTGCGATGAGGGTCGCCCGCACATGGGCCGTCGCGCTGACCGGCCTGCGCGGCGAGCTCGTCGAGGTCGAGGCCGACATCACCGCGCAGAAGCCCGAGTTCAAGATCATCGGGCTCGGCGACAAGGCATTGGGCGAGGCCCAGCGCCGCGTCATGAACGCCTGCGAGAACAGCGACATGCGCCTGCCCGACCGACGGGTGACCGTCAACCTCTCCCCCGCCGGGCTGCCCAAGCAGGGCACGGGCTTCGACGTCGCGATCGCGGTGGCGTCTCTCGCGATCGACGGGTTCGTGCTGCCCGAGTCGCTCGCTCGCACCGTGCACATCGGCGAGCTCGGGCTGGACGGTCGCCTTCGACCGGTCCCGGGAGTGCTCCCCGCCGTTCACGCGGCGGCGGGTCGTGGCTTCGATCGGTTCGTCGTGCCCCGGGCGAACCTCGCGGAGGCTCAGCTCGTGCCGGACGTCGAGGTGCTGGGTGCCGTCTCGCTCGCAGAGGTCGCCCGTTGGCACGGCGCGGACATCGAGGTGCCCGACCTCGAGCCTGTGCCGGCGCATGCCCGTGCCGCACGCCCGGGCGAGCCACTCGACCTCGCCGAGGTGGTCGGACAGCCGGCCGCCGTCGAGGCGCTGATAGCCGCCGCAGCGGGCGGGCATCATCTGCTCATGTCGGGGCCGCCGGGGGCCGGCAAGACGATGCTGGCCCGCAGGCTGCCGGGGATCCTTCCGGCGCTCGACGACGCGGCCGCCCTCGAGGTCGCCTCGCTCCGGTCGCTGGCGGGCGAGCCGATCGTGGCACTCGATCGCACGCCGCCCTTCGAGGCCCCGCACCACTCGGCGTCCGTCGCGGCGCTCGTGGGAGGCGGATCCCGTGCGGCGCGGCCCGGCGCCGTGGCGCGCGCCTCGCGCGGCGTGCTGTTCGTGGACGAGGCCGCGGAGGCGCCCTCCGGCGTCCTGGATGCGCTGCGGCAGCCCCTCGAGCAGGGGCGCATCGAGATCCACCGCGCGGGGTTCCGCGCGGAGTTCCCCGCACGGTTCCAGCTCGTCCTGGCGACGAACCCGTGCCCCTGCGGCGAGTTCGGCGTTCGCGGCGGCACCTGCACCTGCGCGCCCAGCGTCGTACGCCGCTACCTCGCGAAGCTCTCGGGCCCCCTGCTCGACCGGCTGGACATCGATCTTCGGCTGCAGCGCGTCGCGTCCAGCAGGCAGGAGGACGGACCGGCCGTCAGCACCGCAGAGGCTCGCGATCGGGTGGCGCAGGCACGGGATCGCGCCGCCGCGCGCCTGCGCGGGACGCCCTGGCGCCTCAACGCCGAGGTGCCGGGCTCCTGGCTGCGTCAGGGGCCACGCGCCGTCTCCGCGGACGCCCGGCGGTCGCTCGAGACCGCTCTGCAACGCGGTGCGATCACGCTGCGCGGCTACGACCGCATCCTGCGCGTCGCGTGGACTCTCGCGGACCTCGGCGGGCGCGACGAGCCCTCGTCGGCCGACATCGGTCACGCACTCTTCCTGAAGAAGGGCATCGCGGCATGACCGCCGTGAGTCTCCTGTCCGATCGTGATCTCCGCGCCGCGGTCTCGACCATCGACAGCAGCATCGGCGACCTCGAGACGATCGCCGCGCGCGCGGTGTGGAGCGGCCTGGCGGAGCCGGGCGACGGCGTGGCGGGCGCGCTGATCGACGCGCTCGGGCCGATCGAGGCGCTTCGTGTGGTCGAGAGGGCGCTCGACGGAGGCCGCCCCGCCGAGGTCCCGGGCGTCGCCGAGGACGATCTCCGCACGGCGCTCCGTCGCTGGCACCCGCGGCTCGCTGCGGCGCCGCACGCCGAGGCGGCCCGGCGCGCCGCCCGCGGAGGCATCGCCATGATCACGCCGGAAGGCGATCCCTGGCCGGAACGGCTCGCCGACCTCGGCGTGCACGCGCCCGTCGCCCTCTGGGTGCGCGGAGACGTCTCCACCCTCGGCAGACTGGCTCGCTCGGCGTCTCTCGTCGGCGCGCGTGCGGCCACCCCCTACGGAGAGCACGTCTCGGGACACCTCGCCGGCGATCTCGCCGCCCAGGGCGTCACGATCGTCTCGGGTGGCGCGTACGGCATCGACGGCGCAGCCCATCGGGCCGCCCTCGGAGCGGGCGGGGCGACGATCGCCATCGTCGCCGGCGGCGCGGACCGCGTCTACCCCGCGGCGCACGCCCACCTGTTCGCCCGCATCGCCGAGCACGGCGCGATCGTGAGCGAGGTGCCGCCGGGCACGACGCCGACGAAGTTCAGGTTCCTCCTGCGCAACCGTCTGATCGCGGCGGTCAGCGGCGCGACGGTCGTGGTCGAGGCAGGATGGCGCAGCGGATCCCTCAACACCGCCGGACACGCGGCGGCCCTCGGCCGCCCGCTCGGCGCCGTCCCCGGCCCCGTCACGAGCGCGGCGTCCGAGGGTTGCCATCGACTGCTGCGGGAGTACGACGCCGCCTGCGTGACCGCGCCGGGCGATGTGCTCGAGATGCTGGGCGATTGGCGTGACGGACCGCCGGCGACGCCCGAGCGACAGCGACCGGAGTCGCTGCGCGTGCTCGACGCCCTCTCGGCGCGCTCGTGGCGCGACCTGCCCGACATCGCCCGCCGCTCCGGCCTGGCGTTCGCCGAGGTGGGGCCGGAGCTCGGTCTCCTCGAGCTCGACGGGCGCGTCGAGTCCTCGGCGGCCGGGTGGCGGCTGGCGGCGCGCAGATGAGCCGTCCGCGCCGCTCCCTCTCACTTCCCGTCGAGCGAGAGCTCCTCGGGCAGCTGGAAATCGGGGCGCGACAGCTCCTCGATGTTGACGTCCTTGAACGTGAGCACACGCACAGACTTCACGAAGCGGTCGGCGCGATAGATGTCCCACACCCAGACGTCCGTCATCGTGAGCTCGAAGTAGAAGTCGTGCTCGGTGTCGTGCCGCACCACGCTGACGTCGTTCGCGAGGTAGAAGCGCCGCTCGGTCTCGATCACGTACTGGAACTGCGAGACGACGTCACGGTACTCGCGGTACAGCGCCAGCTCGAGTTCGCGGTCGTAGTCGTCGAACACCTCGTCATCCATGGTGAGTCCATCCTAGGCCGCGCGCGAGGCCCCCACGGCGCGCGGTCAGAACAGCACCGGGGCGTCGGCGATCGCCCACGAATGACGGTGATGGGCGCTGAGCCCGACCTCCCGGATGGCCGAGCGGTGGGCGGCGCTCGCGTATCCCTTGTTGCGCTGCCACTCATATGCCGGATGCTCGTCGTGCAACGAGACCATGCGCGCATCCCGGGCGACCTTCGCGATCACCGACGCGGCCGACGCGGACGCGCAGTCCCTGTCGGCCTTGATCACCGGTCGCACGTCGAGGCCGGCGGCCCCCGCGGGCGTGATGTAGTCGTGGTTGCCGTCCAGCAGCACGACGCCGGTCGCCGGCGCGAAGCCCAGCTCCTCCAGTGCCGCGAGGGCGCGGATGGCGGCGAGCCCCAGCGCCCGCATGATGCCGACCTCGTCGATCTCTCCCGCGTCGGCCCACCCGACGGCGCTCGCACGCACCCACCCGGCCGCACGCTCGGCGACGTCGGCGCGCTTCGGCTCCGGCACGAGCTTCGAGTCGCGCAGCCCGACCGGAACCTCCATCGTGGCCGAGTCCGCGTCGACGACCGAGGCGCCCACGGCGACGGGCCCCGCCAGCGCGCCGCGGCCGACCTCGTCGCAGGCGAACACGAGCGGGGCCTCCCGCAGCAGCTCCCGCTCGACGGCGAGCGTCGGGATCGCCACAGCCATCAGCGGCTCTCTCCCGGCTCCGGATCCGGCACTCCCGCGAACACCTCCGGGTGCGCGTCGATCGCTCCGAACCGGTCGAGCGGCCAGGTGCGCAGGAAGGCTCGGCCGACGACGTTCTCGAGCGGCACGAAGCCGTTGCCCGGCTGGTCGGTGTTGTACCGGGAGTCCTTCGACCGATCGCGGTTGTCGCCCATCACCCAGAGCGCGTCGTCCGGCACGGTCACGTCGAACGGGTCGTTGGACGCCTCCGTGTCGCCGTCCGGCAGCTTGAGGTAGTCGAGCTCGTCGATCGGCACGTCGTTGACGGTGATCTGACCGAGGGCGTTGCAGCAGACGACGTGGTCCCCCGGGAGCCCGATGATCCGCTTGACCAGATGATCGTCCGAGTCCGATGCCGAGAGCCCCACGAGACTGAGCAGCCAGTCGACGGCGGCGGCGGGCGGCGTCATCGGAGCGGCGGGCGGCGTGTCCAGCCAGCCGCCCGGATCCTTGAAGACCACGACCTCGCCCCGGGTGTAGTCGTTCCAGCGCGGCGTGAGCTCATCGACCAGGATGCGGTCGTCGATGACGAGCGTGTCCTCCATCGACGCCGAGGGGATGAAGAAGGAGCGGACGACGAAGGTCTTCACCAGGAACGACACGACCACCGCGATGACGATGATCACGACGACGTCGCGGAGGAAGACGATCCAGCCTCGGGAGCGGCCCGGCCGCTCCTCGCGGTCCTCGTCGCGGCGACTGCGTCGGGACATCGGCGCCGCGGAGGCGGGGGGCTCGCTGCTCATGGGATCCTTCGACTGCCGAGCGCCGTCCGGCGCACTTGCTCAAGGTTCGCACATCCGTCGCGGGTAGGCGGACGGCGTGCCGACGATCCCCCGAACGTGTCGGAGCGCCTCGGCCCACGACGCGGAACACCCCGTGGCCGACGGGCCACGGGGTGTTCCGGAGGAGCGGATCGGCTCAGCCGTTGTCGCGCTTCTCCTTGATCTTCGCCTTCTTGCCGCGCAGGTTGCGCAGGTAGTACAGCTTGGCGCGGCGAACGTCACCGCGGGTCACGACCTCGATGTGGTCGATGACGGGCGAGTGCACCGGGAAGGTGCGCTCCACGCCGACCTGGAAGCTGATCTTGCGGACCGTGAAGGTCTCGCGCACGCCGTCGCCCTGGCGGGCGATGACGACGCCCTGGAACACCTGGATACGCGAGCGGCTGCCCTCGATGATGTTCACGTGCACCTTGACGGTGTCACCGGGGGCGAAGGTCGGGATGTCCGAGCGCAGCGAGGCCGCGTCGACGGCGTCGAGGATGTGCATGTCTGATCACTTCCTGCAGCCGCCACAGGTCGGCCGCGTTGGTTTCAAGGATTGTCTGCGTGTGCGGTGAGGTCTGACGACCCTCGGCTCCCCTGAGGCAGAGCGGCGAAGCGCGGCACACCGACAGGCGTGCGGCCACGGCACAACCGGACCATTGTGCCACGCCCCGCGGCCGCGCGCCAATCCGGGACGGCGGAGCCGGTCGGAGTCAGGAGCGCGGCGGCGTCCGCTCCTCGACGACGATCACCGGGGCGGCGCCCCGGGGCCGCGAGGCGAAGGGATCGTCGCCGAGGGTGCGTCGGGCATCGTCCGTGGCGTCGCGGAGGAGGCGTGCCGGCGCGGATTCACGCCACAGCTGCCAGAGCTGCAGCCAGAGCACGCCGATCGCGGCTGCGATCGCGAGCGTCAGCGTCAGCCCGAACCACGCCTCGCTGTAGAAGCCGACGGCGATCGTCAGCACGTGCCACACGCCGAAGCCGGCGACGTCCAGCCAGGAGACGGCACCGGTGCGACGGACGGACGGACGCGCACGCGCGAGCAGCGTCAGCACGAGCTGCGTCACCGCGACCGACGGGAGGGCGATGAACAGCACCCACAGGAACGTCCATCCGCTGGCGTTGAAGACGCCCCAGCCGATCAGCAGCCACAGCGGGAGCACGGCGGCGGCGAACCACAGCCAGCGGAGGAAGGCCCGGCGAAGCGTCATGTCGAGATGCTACGCCGCGGCTGAGGCGTCACACCGTGCGCTGGGGGAAGTCTCAGCCGCTCATCGGGAAGAATGGGAGGCGACCGAGAGGATCCTCATGATCGAACTGCGCACCCCTGCCGAGATCGAGCGGATGCGGCCGGCGGGCCGCTTCGTCGCAGAGACCCTCGCGGCGCTGCGCGAGGACACCAAGGTGGGCACGAACCTGCTCGCCATCGACCGTCGCGCACACGAGATGATCCGCAAGGCGGGCGCCGAGTCCTGCTACATCGACTACCACCCGTCGTTCGGGGCGAGCCCGTTCGGCAAGGTGCTCTGCACGTCCATCAACGACGCGGTCCTGCACGGTCTCCCCCACGACTACTCGCTGCGCGACGGCGACCTGGTCACCCTCGACTTCGCCGCGTCCGTCGACGGATGGGTCGCCGACTCCGCCGTCTCGTTCGTCGTCGGCACCCCGCGCGACGAGGACCTCGCGCTGATCGAGACGACCGAGCGAGCGCTCGACGCCGCGATCGCGGCGGCCACGGCCGGCAACCGGATCGGCGACATCTCCGCGGCGATCGCGGCCGTCGCGCACGGCGAGGGCCTCAGCATCAACACCGACTTCGGCGGTCACGGGGTCGGCCGCGTGATGCACGGCGATCCGCACGTGCCCAACGACGGCCGTCCGGGACGCGGGTTCCCCCTCAAGCCCGGCCTGGTCATCGCGATCGAGCCCTGGTTCCTGCAGACCACCGACGAGCTGGTGACGGACCCCGACGGCTGGACCCTGCGCAGCGTCGACGGCTCACGCGGCGCGCACTCGGAGCACACGATCGCGATCACCGCCGATGGCCCGATCGTCCTCACCGACCGCACGGGCCTCTGACCCCCGCACAGACCGAGACCGCAAGTCCTGCGCGAGACCGCAGGTCCTGAGCGAGACCGGGACCGTCGGCGACGGTCTCGCGCAGGAAGCTCGGTCTCGTTCCGCGGGCGCGGTGTAGCGCAGGAAGCGCGGTCTCGACGCGGCGGTGCGGTGTCGAGCGGAGTGCTCGGGGCCGGCGTGGGCGGGCGGTCGTGCGCTCAGCCGCCGATGGCGTTCATGCCGCGGGTCGGCTGCAGGAACGACGGGTCGTCGATCGCGTGCCCGGGCAGCTTGCGCAGGATGCAGCCGCGCATCATCGCGTCGAGCTCGGCGTCGAGATCGGCGCCTTCGCTCCGCAGGATGGGCAGCAGGTCGAACTCGGTCGTCGAGAACAGGCAGTTGCGCAACTGACCATCCGCCGTGAGGCGCAGACGGTCGCAAGCACCGCAGAACGGCGCGGTGACCGAGGCGATCACACCGACCCGGTGCGGGCCGCCGTCGAGGATCCACGTCTCGGCCGGCGCTCCCCCGCGCCCGGGCACGGGCGTGAGACGCCAGCGCCGCGAGAGCGTCTCGAGGATCTCCTCTCGGGTCACCATGCGCTCGCGCGACCACGTGTGCCCCGCGTCGAGCGGCATCTGCTCGATGAACCGCAGCTGCGCGTCATGGGCCACCGCGAACTCGACCAGCTCGACCAGCTCGTCCTCGTTCACGTCGCGCACCGCCACGGCGTTGAGCTTCAGGGGGCGCAGCCCCGAGGCTGCGGCCGCCGCGATCCCGTCGAGGACGTCGTCCAGTCGGTCGCGGCGCGTGAGGTCGCGGAAACGCTCGCGCCGCAGCGTGTCGATCGAGATGTTCAGGCGCGTCAGGCCCGCGTCGATCAGGCCGGGCAGCAACTCGGGCAGGCGGATGCCGTTGGTCGTCATCGCGATCTGGACCGGGCTGCGGGTCCCGTCGGGCGCGACGGCCTCGATCGCCGCGAGCCGGCGGACGACGTCCACGATGTCGGTCCGCAGCAGAGGCTCCCCGCCGGTCAGCCGGAACGTGCTGATGCCCGCTGACGCGGCGACGCGCGCGACGCGCTCGATCTCGTCGAGCGTGAGGATGCTCGTGCGGGCGAGCCACTCGTTGCCCTGCTCCGGCATGCAGTAGGTGCAGCGCAGCGAGCAACGGTCGGTGAGGGAGATCCGCAGATCGCGGTGCACCCGGCCGAAGGTGTCGACGAGCGGCCCCGTCCCCGCCTCCGCGCCGGCGACGGGCGCGGGGCGCATGCCGATCGTGATCGGCACCGCCGTCACGATTCGCTCCGTCGCGTCATCGTCCCAGCCTACGGTCGCCCGCCCGGGCCTCGGGCCGCGACGCCGGAGTCAGCTCGATCCGTCGAGGATCCGCCGCCCGCGCCGGAGGGCGGTGACGACGAGCAGCAGGCCGAGCGCGGCCTGCGCCCCGCCGACGACGAGCCACGACGTGACCGCGTCGACCTGAGGCAGATAGACGGCTGCGAGGTAGTTGCCGACGTGGAACCCGCCGTGCACCCCGACCGCCGCCCACAGCGACGTCGTCCAGAGCAGCAGACCGGTCGCGAGCAGCGCGAAGCCGAAAGGCAGCGCGAGGTAGATCAGGTGCTCCGCGGGCGACTGCTGGCCGCCCTGCGACACCAGATGGATGACCGTGAACGCGAGCGTCGTCACCGTCACCGCGATCACGGGGCGGTCCCGGAGGCGCCACAGCAGCCAGCCCCGGAACAGCAGCTCCTCGGGGATGCCCTGCTGGAGGAAGGCGAGGCCGAGGTAGTAGACCACGAGCAGGACGACCGTGGTCGACGTCGTCGCCTGGTCTCCCGTCAGCGATCGTTCGTCGAGCACCGGTCCCGTCGCCGGCAGCACGGCCGTGACGCCGAGCACGGAGGCCGCCGAGACGACCACGCCGAGGAGCGCCCAGAGCGCCGAGCGCGGCGCCCAGCGCCACCCCGCCTCGCGCAGGGGCGTGCGCTCGACCCACCGCATCCACGAGCGCACGGCGACCAGCACGATGGCGAGCACGAGCGCCTGCATCGCGAAGGACAGCGCGAAGCCCCACGGGGAGGACCCGGAGAGCGCCTCGACGGCGCCCGGGACCAGCATCGCGAGCGCGGGAACCGACCCGGCCACGAGGTTGGCGGCCATCAGCACGACGACGGCGACGACGAGGCGGATCGAGATGCCGAGGGGTCCGACGCCGAGCCTCGGCTCGGGGCCGGGATCCGGCATGGTCGCGCCGCGGACGGCGGGGGCGGAGATGTCCATGGCCGGAACGCTACGGAGGGCGCCCCGCCCGACGGACCGGGCCCGGGTCACGCGCGCCGATGACCGGGGTCACCTCCCCCGGGCGAGGACGTGACCCCGGTCACGTGTCGGCTCCGCCGCGCATGCCTAGGCTGTGGGCGTGCCCCGCATCCCGCCGCGCGTCCCGCCGCTCCGCGCCGCGCTGCTCGACCTCGCGGCGGGCATCGGCATGGCGGGGCCCGCCCTCATGGTGCTGCACTCCTACGACAGCAGACCGGTGTGGATGACGGTGACCGTGGTGCTGCTGCTGGCTGTCGCCGTGATCGTCTGGGTGCTCTGGCGCCGGTCGGGCCAGCGATCCCGCACGGCGGCGGTCGCGTTCGCGGTGGTGGCGACGGCGACCATGGCGCTCGGAAACGGCTCGCTCTTCTACGGCATCGTGTGGGCGGCGTGCCTCGTCCTCGGGGTGACCTTCGCCCGCGGACTCGTGCTGTGGGCCTATGCGGCGGGACTCGTGGCCCTCGTGGTGGTGCTGCACCTCGGCGCGGGAAGCTCCGTGGAGACCACGTACACCGAGGCGATCGGGGCGGCCGTGCTCGCGGGCATCGCGGCCGCCGTCGGGGTCGTGCTGCGCGACAGCCTGCGCGTGGGCGACGCGCTGCACGACGCGCTCACCCGCCTGGACGAGGCGAACGCGGAGCTGCGAAGGCGCATCGGCGCCGACCGCGACCTCGTGCTCGCGCACGAGCGCGAGCGGACCGCGCGCGACCTGCACGACGACCTCGGACACCGCCTGACGGCGATCGGCCTCTCGCTCGACTACGCCGCGCGCGTCGACGACCGCGACGCCGCGCAGGACGAGCTCGCTCGCGCTCGAGCGCTCGTCGGGCAGACGCTCGACGCCATGCGCCGGCTCGTGCGGGCGATGCATCCCGTGGAGCTCGGCGCGCTGCGCGACGCCGAGGCCTTCCACGCCGTCGCCGACGCCTTCCGTGGGACCGGCATCGACATCCGCGTCTCGGTGGAGGGGGACGACGCGGCACTGCCCCGCGAACACTCGCTCCTTCTGCTGCGTTTCGTGCAGGAGGGGCTGACGAACGTGGTGCGTCACGCGAACGCGACGTCCGTGCGGCTGCGCGTCGAGGCGGGCGCCGACGGGGTGGAGGCCGTGATCCAGGACGACGGCGGTCGCGTCGCGGGCGAGGACGGTCACGCCGAGGGGTTCGGCCTGCGCTCGCTGCGGTCCCGCGCGGAGTCCCTCGGCGGACGATTCGAGGCGGGCCCGGAGACGGACGGCTTCCGCGTCGGGATCGCCCTGCCGCGCGTCTCGACGGTGCCCGCGCCCGCTGGCGGACCGGCATGACGCGGGCCCGGATCAGGGTGCTGATCGTCGACGACCAGGAACTGCTGCGCCGCGGACTGCGGATGATCCTGGAGACGGACGACGGCATCGAGGTGGTCGGAGAGGCCGAGCACGGCCTGCGCGGGCTCGCGCTCATCCCGGAGCTCGCCCCGGACGTCGTGCTGGCCGACGCCCGCATGCCGACCCTCGACGGGCTGGGGCTGGTGCGCCGCTGCGCCGCGGATCATCCCGGGCTGCCGGTGCTCGTTCTCACGACCTTCGACGACGCCCGACTCGTCCGAGCGCTGCTCGACGCGGGCGCCGCCGGCTTCCTGCTGAAGGACGTCTCCACGGATGCGCTCAGCGCCGCCATCCGGCAGGTCGTGGACGGCGGGCTGGTGCTCGACCCGCGGGTCGCCCGCTCCGCGCTCGCTCCCCCGCCGCGGCCCCGCGACCCGGGTCTCACGGACGCGGAACGGTCCGTCGCCGACCTCGTCGCGCGCGGGCTGCCGAACGCGGAGATCGCGGCCCGTCTGCATCTCGCGCACGGGACGGTGAAGAACACCGTCTCGGCGCTACTGCGCAAGCTCGACCAGCCCGACCGCACGGCGCTCGCCCTCCGCCTCGCGCGGGAGCTGCCGGAGGACGACGCCTGAGAGAAGACGCGCCGGGCCCCGTCGGCCGCTCCGGTCGTAGGCTGTGCCCATGGCCGCTGCATCACTGGCACCCCTGGTCGAGCCCGTCGCCGCGCTCTCTCCGGGCGAGAGGGAACGCACCGCGCGGCATCACGTGCTCGTGCCGCTCGGCGAGGTCGGACAGCGACGGCTCGCCGCCGCGCACGTCGCGATCGTCGGCGCCGGTGGCCTCGGGTCCCCGACCGTTATGGCGCTCGCGGCCGCCGGCGTCGGCACGCTGACCGTGATCGACGACGACGTCGTCGAGCTGTCCAACCTGCAGCGTCAGCTGATGCACCGCGTCGCCGACGTCGGAGAGCCGAAGGCGCTGAGCGCCGCCCGCGCGGCCTCGGACCTGGCTCCCGAGGTGCGCGTGCACGCCGTGCGGGAGCGACTCACGCCGGACAACGCCGCGCATCTCCTCGCGGGGGCGGATCTCGTGCTCGACGGCAGCGACACCTTCGACACCCGCGAGGCGGTGGCGGCCGGGTGCGAGCAGCTCGGCGTGCCCCTCGTCTGGGGCACCGTGCAGGGGTTCGACGCACAGGTGACGGTCTTCTGGTCGGCGCCGCCGGCGGGCATCCCGGCCGTGCGTCTGTCCGATCTCTATCCGACGGGCAGCGCGGGGGACGTGCCCACGTGCGCGGAGGTCGGCGTGCTGGGCTCGCTGTGCCTGCAGGTCGGCGCGCTCATGGCGACCCAGGCGATCCAGCTGATCGCCGGGATCGGCGAGCCCCTCCTCGGTCGTGTCCTCGTGATCGACGGCCTGCGCGCGTCGCAGCGGACCGTCCCCCTCAAGGGCGTCGCGCGCGAGGACGCGCCGCCACGCGATCCCTCTCCCCGCGCCGCGGTCGCCGGTGGCTCATCGGCTCCCGGTCCGGTCGAGAGCCGCATCGGAGCGGTTCCCGAGCGCATCCGACCCGCCGCGCTCGCCGAACGGCTGGAGCAGCCGGACGCGCCGCTGGTCGTCGACGTGCGCGAGATCGACGAGCTGCGGACGGGGATGATCCCCGGCTCGCTCCACGTGCCGCTCGGCGAGGTGCGCGCCGACCCCGACGGCGTCGCCCGGCGGGTACGGGATGAGGCCGGTGGCCGGGGAGTCGCCGTCGTGTGCCGCGGCGGCGTGCGCTCGGCACAGGCGGCGGCGGCGCTCGCCGGCCGTGGCCTCGACGCGGTGACGCTCGAGGGCGGACTACTCGCCTGGAGAGGGCCGCTCGCAATGCCGGCGGCGGCGCGATGACCGGCTCGCCCGGCATGCGGACGGTCGAGGAGCAGCTCGCGGACGTGCTCGCCGCCATCGTGCCGACGGAGACGATCACGCTGCCCCTGCGGGAGGCGACCGGTCTGACCCTCGCCGAGCCGCTGCTGGCGCTTGTCGACGTGCCGGTATTCGACAACTCGGCCATGGACGGGTTCGCGGTGCGGTTCGCCGATGTGGTGGGCGCCTCGCCCGACCGGCCGGCACGACTGCGCGTGGTCGCCGATCTGCCGGCGGGCACAGGAGACGACCCCGTCCTCGGGGCCGGGGAGGCCGCACGCATCATGACCGGGTCGCCCATGCCGACCACGGCGGACGCGATCGTGCCCTTCGAGGACACCTCGGGCGGACTCGACGACTCGCTCGGCGAGATCTCCGTGCTGCACGCGCCCCTGCGCCCGGGCGTCCACGTGCGCGGACGCGGCGAGGACCTGCGGGCGGGCGACGCCGTGCTTCCCGCCGGCATCGTGCTCGGTCCCCTGCAGCTCTCGGCGGCGGCGGCCAGCGGATCCGACCGGGTCGTGGTCTCGCGTGCGCCGCGCGTCGTCGTGGTCTCCACCGGCACCGAGCTCGCCGATCCGGGCGCCGAGCTCTCCCATGGGCAGATCCCCGAGTCGAACGCCACCCTGTTGGCCGGCCTCGTGACGGCGGCCGGCGGCCAGCTGCTGCGAGTGGCGCGCGTCACCGATGAGCCTGATGAGCTGAGGGCCGTGCTCGCCGACGCGCGCACGGCCGACGTCGTGGTCACCACGGGCGGCGTCAGCGCCGGTGCGTACGAGGTGGTGAAGCAGGTGCTCGAAGACGAGGTGGCGTTCTCGAAGGTCGCGATGCAGCCGGGCAAGCCGCAGGCGTTCGGTCGGCTCGCCACCGGCGCCCTGCTGTTCGGCCTGCCGGGAAACCCGGTGAGCGTCGCCGTGTCGTTCGAGACCTTCGTGCGCCCCGCGCTGCTGGCCATGCAGCGCCGCGAGAGCCTGCACCGGCCCGTTCTGCGCCTGCCCGCCGCCACCTCCTGGCGCACGCCGCCCGGGCGTCGCCAATACCTTCCGGCAGCTCTCGACCGCGTGGATCCCGCCGCGTGGACCGTGCGGCCGGCGACCGGCGGCGGCTCCGGATCGCACCTGGCGGCCGGCCTCGCCCATGCCGAGGCCTACGCCGTCGTGGCGGCCGAGACCGAGGCGATCGAAGCGGGCGACCTCGTCGATGTCATGCTGATCTCATGAGCTTCACCCATCTGGACGGCGCGGGCCACGCCCGCATGGTCGACGTGACAGAGAAGCAGCCGACCGTGCGCTCGGCCACGGCGCGCGGCTTCGTGCGCGTGGCGGCGGAGACGGTGCGCTCGCTCCGCGACGGCGCGGTGCCGAAGGGCGACGTGCTGGCGGTGGCCCGCATCGCCGGCATCCAGGGAGCGAAGAAGTGCGCGGACCTGCTGCCGTTGGCCCATGTGATCGGCGTGCACGGCGCCACCGTGGATCTGGAGATCGAGGACGACGGGGTCGCCATCGTCGCGACGGTGCGCACCGCGGATCGCACCGGTGTCGAGATGGAGGCGCTCACGGCGGTCACCGTCGCCGCTCTGTCCGTCGTCGACATGGTCAAGGGCGTCGACCGGTCGGCGCGCATCGAGCACGCCGAGATCGTCGCCAAGACGGGGGGCCGCAGCGGCTCCTGGACGAGGGAGGAAGGCGAACGATGACGGAAGAGAAGAAGAACCGGACCCTGCCGCCCGAGGCGCTGGCCGAGTGGACGCGGGCCGCGAGCGAGCGTCTGGGCATCGACCCGGCGGAGGTCTCGATCCCCCTGATCCTGGACCTCGCGCGCGACGTCGCCCACGGTGTCGCCCGCCCCGCCGCCCCGCTGACCGCGTTCCTGGCCGGCCTCTCCGCGGGGCGGAAGGGCGGCTCACCGGCCGACGTCGAGGCCGCCGTCGGCGAGATCGTCGCACTGGCCAAATCGTGGAGCCCGACGTGACCCGGGTGCGGTACTTCGCCGCGGCCGAGGAGGCGGCCGGGCGGCCGGAGGAGGATCGCCCGGAGACGACCCTGGGCGCGCTCCGTGAGGCGCTGGCCGCCGACTACCCGGGGCTGGGCGGGATCCTGCCGCGCTGCGCGGTGCTGGTCGACGGGGAGCGCCGCGACGACGACGCCGCCCTCGGCGACGCGGAGACGGTCGACGTGCTGCCGCCCTTCGCGGGCGGCTGAGCGCCGTCCTCGTCGATCAGCCGGACGAACGCTCGACCACTCGATCACTCGGGATCAGCCGCCGAGTCCCTTCCACCCGGTGGTCCCGTCGGCCTCGATCTGGCGCTTCCACACCGGCAGCTCGCGCTTGATGTCCTCGATCACCTCGCGGCACGCGGCGAACGCCTCGGCGCGATGCGGGGCCGCGACGGCGATCACGACTGCGGCCTCGCCGACCGCCAGCCGGCCGATGCGGTGGCTCACCGCGACGATCGCCCCGTGCGCCGACGCGGCGCGTTCAGCGATGGCGTGCAGTGTGGCCTCCGCGTCCGGGTGCGATGTGTACTCCAGCGCCGTGACCGTGCCGGCGGCGTCCGGATCATGGTCGCGGACACGCCCGACGAACGACGTCTCCGCGCCCATCCGCGGGTCGTCGACGGCCTCGACGTGACGATCGAGCCGGATCTCCGTCTCCGACACCCGGGCGATCCTGACGGCTCCGGCGACCGGCTCGCCCATTCAGTGGTCCTCCCCCGCGAGCTGCCCGGTCACGTGCCTCGCGACCGACAGCACGACGGGCATGCCGCTGCGCACCGCCGCCGGCGACCCCGGCAGGTTCACCACCAGCGCACCGCGCGCGACCCCCGCCAGCCCGCGCGACAGCATCCCGGCCGGCTTCTCGGCGGCCCCGATCCGACGCAGCTCCTCCGCGATGCCGGGGATCTCGCGCTCGAGGACGGGACGAGTGCCCTCCGGCGTCTCGTCGCGCGGGCCCAGCCCGGTGCCGCCGGTCGTCACGATCACCACGGCTCCCGCCGCGATCATCGCCACCAGCGCGCGTTCCACGCTGTCCGCGCCGTCCGGCACGACGACCGCGTCCTCGCAGTCGAAACCGCCCACCCGCAGCGCGGCCACGGCCTCGGGACCCGAGAGGTCCTCCCGCTCGCCTCGCGCCGATCGATCGCTGACCGTGATGACGGCCGCTCGCTGCGTCGTCCCGACCTCGTCCATGTCCCGAGTCTACGAGCGTCGCGTCGGGCGGCGGTCAGCCGTCGAGCAGGTCGGGTCGCCGCTCGCGCGTGCGCTCGATGCTCTGCTCCCGCCGCCACGCCGCCACGGCACCGTGGTTGCCGCTGAGCAGCACGGGCGGCACCTCGAGGCCGCGCCACAGCGCCGGCTTGGTGTAGATCGGGTACTCGAGCAGCCCGTCCTCGTGCGACTCCTCGAGGAGGCTCTCAGGGTTGCCCATGAAGCCGGGGATCAGGCGGGTGACGGCCTCGATCATCGCCATCGAGGCGACCTCGCCGCCGTTGAGGACGTAGTCGCCGATGCTCACCAGGCGGACCCGGCCGCGGCTCGCGTAGTGGTCGACGACGCGCTGATCGATGCCCTCGTAGCGGCCGCAGGCGAAGACCAGCTGACGCTCCTGCGCGAGCTCGCGGGCCAGCGCCTGCGAGAACACCTCTCCCGAGGGGGTCGGCACGACCAGCACGCCCTCGAAGGGCTCGTCCGCCGCGGCGCCCAGCACGTCGTCGAGCGTCACGCCCCACGGCTCGGGCTTCATGACCATCCCCGCGCCCCCGCCGTAGGGCGTGTCGTCAACGGTGCGATGCCGGTCGTGCGCGGCGTCGCGCAGGTCGTGGACGCGCAGGTCGAGCAGGCCCTTCTCGCGGGCCTTGCCGATCAGCGAGACATCCAGGACATCGAAGAACGCCGGGAAGATGGTGACGATGTGGATGCGCACGCGGATCACCCCTCGGAGGCGGGCTTCTCCGGCTCCGAGGCCGTGTCGGCCTCGGCGAGGTCCTCGAAGAGGCCGGCGGGCGGGGTCACCACGACGCGTCCTGCCTCGACGTCGACCTCGGGCACGATGGCGGCGACGAACGGGACGAGCACCTCGTCGTCGCGGGTCTTCACGACCAGGAGGTCCTGGGCGGGGAAATGGTCGATGCGTGCCACCTTGCCGACGACGGCGCTCTCACCGTCGGGGAAGGCGCGCACCACGTCCAGGCCGACCAGCTGGTGGTCGTACCAGGCGTTCGGCTCGGCGGGGGCGTCCTCGTCCTCGTCGACCCAGAGAATGGCCCGCACGAGCGTGTCGGCGGAGTTGCGGTCGTCGACGCCCTCGAAGAAGACCACGGGGTTCTGGTTCATCCAGCGGAACTCACGCACGGTGATGGTCTTGCGGTGCCACTGCGAGTGCTCCGGCACCTGCAGGGTGAACGACGCGCCTGGGACGAACCGTCCGTCGGGGGCGTCCGTGTACAGCTCAAGCTTGAGGGCGCCCTTGAGCCCGTGGGCCTTGACGAGGCGGCCGACGCGCAGCTGGTTGCGGGCCGGCTTCGCAGCGGCCACGTCAGTCGTCCGCGACGTCGACGCGCACCCGCTTGCCGTCCGCGAGAGCGGCGACGAGTGTGCGAAGGGACTTCGCGGTACGGCCGCCGCGCCCGATCACCCGACCACGGTCGTCCGCGTGGACGTGCACTTCCAGCACGTCCCCGCGAGACGAGGCGGACGAGTCGATGCGCACGTCGTCCGGGTGATCGACGATCCCCTTGACGAGGTGCTCGAGCGCGGCGGCCAGCACGATTACTCGGCGGCCTCGGTCGAGGCGTCCTCGGAGGCCTCGGCGTCGGCGGGAGCCGCTGCGGGCTCCTCGGCCTTCTTCTCGACCTTGGGCTTGATGACCGACTTCTTGGACGAGTCGGCGACGTAGTCGCCCTTCTCGTCGGCGGTCTTCAGGGTGCTCGTCGCACCCTTCTCGCCCTTGTAGGTGCCCCAGTCGCCGGTGATCTTGAGGATGGCGCGAACCTGCTCGGTGGGCTGGGCGCCCACGGACAGCCAGTACTGCGCACGCTCGGAGTCGACCTCGATGAACGAGGGCTCCTCGGTGGGGTGGTACTTGCCGATCTCCTCGATCACGCGACCGTCGCGCTTGGTGCGCGAGTCGGCGACGACGATGCGGTAGTACGGCGCACGGATCTTGCCCAGGCGCTTCAGACGGATCTTGACAGCCACGATTCTCCTGTGTGGTGTGGAAACGAGACGAACCAGTCGCCTGCGCGTGGGGTTGTGCACGCGGGCGGAAGCTCTAAGAGTTCGGACATGGGGCTGGATAGAGGGTCGAGCCACCCGGTCCGACCCTCCATTCTGCCAGATGACGCGAGGCGTCGCGAACAGCTTGCCGCCGGCGTGCCGGGACATCCACACTGAGCGGATGACGATCGCTTTCGCCCCCTCTGCCCGCTCCACTGTCGGCATCGAGTGGGAGCTGATGCTGGCCGATCCCGAGACGGGCGACCTGGTGGGGCGCGCGCCCGAGATCATGCCGGCGCTGGAGGAGGCGACGGCCCACGAGCGGCACACGGTGACGGCGGAGCTGCTGACCAACACGGTGGAGGTGACCAGCGGCGTCGGCGACACGGTGGCGGCCGCCGTCGACGACATCTCGGACGCCATAGGGACCGTGCGGGAGCAGGCCGACCCTCTCGGGATCGAGCTCATGTGCGCCGGGAGCCACCCGTTCGCGCGGTGGTTCGACCAGGAGGTGACGGACAAGACACGGTACGCGAAGCTGATCGACCGCACGCAGTGGTGGGGACGCAACCAGATGATCTGGGGCATCCACGTCCACGTGGGGGTGGACGACGTCGACAAGGTCTTCCCGATCATCCACGCGCTCACCGGCTACATCCCCCACCTGCAGGCGCTCTCCGCGTCGAGCCCGTTCTGGGCGGGCGAGCGCACCGGCTACGCGTCCAACCGCGCACAGGTGTTCCAGCAGCTTCCGACGACCGGCCTGCCGTGGCAGCTGCAGACGTGGAGCGAGTACGAGTCGTACATCGACGACATGCAGCACACGGGCGTGATCGCCGACGCGACGGAGGTGCGCTGGGACATCCGGCCGGCCGCGCACTGGGGCACGATCGAGGTGCGCGCGTGCGACGGCATGTCGACGCTGCCCGAGCTGGCGGCGGTCGCAGCGCTGGTGCAGACCCTGGTGGAGTCGTTCTCCCGCGACCTCGACGAGGGCCGTGAGCTGCCTGCGCTGCAGCCCTGGTTCACGCGCGAGAACAAGTGGCGTGCGGCGCGATACGGGCTCGACGCGCGGGCCATCGTCGACCGGGAGGGCACGCAGCGGCTGGTCAGCGATCATCTGCGCGAGACGCTCGATCGGCTGGAGCCCATCGCCGCGGAGCTGAAGTGCGCCAGGGAGTTCGCCGAGATCGGCGCGATCCTGGACCGGGGGGCCAGCTACCAGCGCCAGATCGCGGTCGCGGACGCGAGCGACGGCGACCTGAACGAGGTCGCCCGCTCGCTCATCCGGGAGTTCCGCAGCGGACCCACCCTGCGCGACCGCATCGGTCTCGGCCGCCTCGACGCGCCCGGCGAGGCCTGAGTCCCGCACCCGTGGCGCCCGTCGCCGCTGCGGTCAGCTCGTCATCAGGCGCCACGCCAGCGTGTCGTCCACCACGACGTCGGTGACGAGCCTGCCGACCATCGCCGCGCGCAGCGCAGCGACCTTGTGAGCGCCGGCCGCCACGCCGACCCGCCTCGGCACCCGACGGAGCCTGTCGAGGCCCGGCCCCGTCGTGCGCGCGTTCAGCCGGATGTCCCGCCAGGTGCCGTCGGCACGGAAGAACACCGTCGCCACGTCCCCCACGGCGTGGTCCTCGGCGAGGCTGCGGAAGTCCGCGCGGTCGAGGTAGCCGCCCGCGTACACGCGGCTCGGCACGTCGGCGGTGGGCGAGCCCATGCCGAAGACCGCCAGGTCCATCCGCGCCTGCATCTCCAGGACGCGCCGGGTGCTGCGCTCGCGCCACATCGCCTCGCGGGTGGCGGGGTCGTCGAAGAAGGCCGGCACGGGGAACTGCTGCACGCGCGCGCTGAACGCCTGCCCGAATCGCTGCAGGATCTCGCTGGCGTACTCGATCCCCGTCGTCTGCATGTTGCCGGCCCCGTTGAGCTGGACGACCGTGACCCCGTGCAGCTCCTTCGTCGGCAGGTGACGGCTGACCGCGCCGAGCGTCGATCCCCACGCGACGCCGATCATCATGTTCGACTCGACGAACTGCGTCAGCAGCCGCGCCGCGGTCATGGCCACCCGGTCGAGCCTGTCGATCTCACTCACCGCGCCGGGCATGGGCACGACGTGTGCCGTGACGTGGTAGCGGTCGCGGATCTCCTGCTCCAGGGCGCCGTCGTTCGCGCTCGACTCGCTGATGCGGATGTCCACGATGCCCGTCTCCCGCGCGTAGCCGAGGAGCCGAGAGACCGAGGAGCGGGACAGCGCCATCTCGTCGGCGATCGACGCCATCGTCATGTCCTGGAGGTAGTAGAGCTGCGCGGCCAGGCGCGCGGCGTCCGCTCGGCGGTCGCCGGGGATCCGGCGTCGGCCGGCGTCGGAGGAGTCGCTCATGGAACCCATTCTGCACATATGTGCACGCGGCTTGCGCGGATGTGCCAAGACGTCGGAGGCTGGCAGTCAGCGGCTGAAAGGACAGACGATGGATACGACGCCCCAGCGAAGCGAGCGCGACGCGGTGAGGACCGCACGGCAGAACGGCCGGACGTCCGTCCTGATCATCGGCGGAGGCATCAACGGCATCTCCACGTTCCGCGATCTCGCCCTGCAGGGCGTCGACGTGCTGCTCGTGGAGCGCGGCGACTTCGCCTCGGGAGCGTCCGCCGCGTCGAGCCACATGATCCACGGCGGCATCCGCTACCTGGAGAACGGCGAGTTCCGGCTCGTGCGCGAATCCGTGCAGGAGCGCAACGGCCTGCTGAAGATCGCCCCGCACTACGTCAAGCCCCTGCAGACCACGATCCCGATCTACTCCACGTTCTCGGGCGTGCTCTCCGCTCCCCTGCGGTTCCTGACCCATCGCCAGGGCAAGCACACCGAGCGGGGCGCCCTGCTCATCAAGCTCGGCCTGATGATCTACGACACCTTCTCGCGTGCAGGCGGCACGGTCCCGCGTCACCGCTTCCACGGCCGTCGCAAGTCCCTCGAGCAGCTGCCGCACCTCGACCCGGAGGTGAAGTACACGGCGACCTACTTCGACGCCTCCATGCACGACCCCGAGCGCCTCGCGCTCGACGTGCTGCAGGACGGCGTCGACGCCCACGCCGGGGCCGCCGCGCTCAACTACGTCGAGGCGATCGCCCGCACGGCCGACGGCGTCACGCTGCGCGACCTCGAGACCGGCGCCGAGTTCACCGTCGCCGCCGACGTGGTCGTCAACGCCTCGGGGCCCTGGACGGACCTCACGAACGAGGCCCTCGGAACGTCGACCCGCTTCATGGGCGGCACGAAGGGCTCGCACATCGTGCTCGACCACCCCGAGCTGCTGGAGGCCACGGGAGGTCGCGAGATCTTCTTCGAGCACTCCGACGGACGGATCGTGCTCATCTACCCGCTCAAGGGGCGCGTGCTCGTCGGAACCACCGACATCGACGCCGACCCCCGGGAGCCCGCGGTGTGCACCGAGGAGGAGGTCGACTACTTCTTCGACCTGATCCGGCACGTGTTCCCGGCGATCCCGGTGAACCGCGACCAGATCGTGTACCGCTTCTCCGGAATCCGCCCGCTCCCCCGCCACGAGGACACCGCGCCGGGCTTCGTGTCGCGCGACTACCGGGTCGAGGTGGACCGCTCGGAGCGGACGCCGCTCGTCAGCCTCGTCGGCGGCAAGTGGACCACCTTCCGGGCGCTCGGCGAGTCGCTCTCCGACACCGTTCTCGGCCTGCTCGGACGTGAGCGCCGGGTCAGCACGGTGGGTCGCACCATCGGCGGCGGTCGTGACTTCCCGCGCACCGACGCCGACCGCGACGCGTGGCTCCGCCTGCGCCTGCCGGGCGCCGACGACCGCGCGTCCGTGCTGTTCGAGCGCTACGGCACGCGCGCTGCGGACGTCTGGGCCCACATCGAGGCCCACGACGACGTCCCGCTCGAGCGCAGCCCGCTGTCCACGGGAGAGCTGGGCTGGATGGTCACCCGCGAGCACGTCGTCCACCTGGCCGACGTCGCGCTGCGCCGCACGGCGGTCGCCTTCACGGGCGACGGCGACGCCGAGACGCTGTCGGAGATCGCCGACGGTCTGGCCCCCCTGCTCGGCTGGGACGACTCCCGCCGCGCGGAGGAGATCGCCGCGACGCGAGCGCTGCTGGCCGATCGTCACGGAGTGGCGCTGGCGGGCAGCGCCTCCTGAACCCTCCGGGCGGCGACCGCCGCCCGCTCACCGCAATGGCACACGGCAGAGGGGCCGTGCATGAAAGGTCGATGAAGACATGCAAGACGTGAATCTCGGGCTGTACTTCCTGTCCGAGCTGGTCGGCACGGCGATGCTGATCCTGCTCGGCGCGGGCGTGGTCGCCAACGTGATCCTGGCGAAGTCGAAGGGCTTCGGCGGCGGCACGCTGATGATCAACTGGGGCTGGGGCCTCGCGGTGTTCGCCGGTGTGCTGGTCTCCGCCTACTCGGGCGCGATCCTGAACCCCGCCGTCGGGCTGGGCCTGCTCATCAGCGGGACGATCGACGTCCCGATGTTCTTCGTGGCGACGGCCGCCGAGCTCGTCGGCGCGATCATCGGAGCCGTGCTGGCCTGGGCGGCGTACCGGCAGCACTTCGACGAGGAGGAGGACCCGGCGAACAAGCTCGGCGTGTTCTCCACCGGTCCCGCGATCCGCTCCTACGGGCACAACCTGGTCACGGAGATCATCGCGACGTTCGTGCTGGTGTTCGTCATCCTCGCGTTCGCCGACTACGGCGACGTCGAGGTCGGCGTGCCGGGCGCCCTCGGACCGCTCACCGCCCTGCCCGTCGCCCTGCTCGTCGTCAGCATCGGCGCCTCCCTCGGCGGCCCCACCGGCTACGCCATCAACCCCGCCCGCGACCTCGGCCCGCGCATCGCGCACGCGATCCTTCCCATCAAGGGGAAGGGCTCGAGCGACTGGTCCTACGCGTGGGTCCCCGTCGTCGGCCCGCTCGTCGGCGGCGCGCTCGCGGCGCTCCTCGCACCCGTCGTCCTCAACCTCGCCTGACCGCCATCCACTTCGAAGGGGAACATCATGGCTGAATACATCATCGCTATCGACCAGGGAACGACCTCGAGCCGAGCCATCGTCTTCGACCGGAAGGGATCGATCGTCTCCGTCGGGCAGAAGGAGCACGAGCAGATCCTGCCGCAGCCCGGCTGGGTGGAGCACGACGCGCTCGAGATCTGGCGCAACGTCCAGGAGGTCATCGGCGTCGCGCTCGCGAAGGCCGACCTGACCCGTCACGACATCGCGGCCGTCGGCATCACCAACCAGCGCGAGACCGCCGTGGTGTGGGACAAGACCACCGGCAAGCCCGTCTACAACGCGATCGTCTGGCAGGACACGCGCACCCAGTCGATCGTGGACCGCCTCGCGGCCGACGGCGGCGTCGACCGCTTCAAGCCCGTCGTCGGCCTGCCGCTGGCCACCTACTTCTCGGGCACCAAGATCGCGTGGATCCTCGAGAACGTCGACGGCGCGCGCGCCAAGGCCGAGGCCGGGGACCTGCTGTTCGGCACGACCGACAGCTGGGTGCTGTGGAACCTCACGGGCGGCTCCGACGGCGGCGTCCACGCCACCGACGTCACCAACGCCTCGCGGACGCTCTTCATGGATCTCGAGACGCTCGAGTGGCGCGACGACATCCTCGAGGCCTTCGGCGTGCCGCGCTCGATGATGCCCGAGATCCGCTCGTCCTCCGAGGTGTACGGCGCCGCCGAGAGCTCTTCCCTGCTGCGGGAGACGCCGATCGCGGGCATCCTCGGCGACCAGCAGGCGGCGACCTTCGGCCAGGCCGCCTTCGAGACCGGCGAGAGCAAGAACACCTACGGCACCGGCAACTTCCTCATCTTCAACACCGGCGAGGAGATCGTCCACTCGAAGAACGGGCTGCTCACGACCGTCGGCTACAAGCTGGGAGACGCGCCGACGCACTACGCGCTCGAGGGGTCGATCGCGGTGACCGGCTCGCTCATCCAGTGGCTGCGCGATCAGCTCGGCATCATCTCGTCCGCGCCCGACGTCGAGCGGCTCGCGACGACGGTCGAGGACAACGGCGGCGTGTACGTCGTGCCCGCGTTCTCGGGCCTGTACGCGCCCTACTGGCGCCCCGACGCCCGCGGCGCCATCGTCGGCCTGACCCGCTACGCGAACAAGGGCCATATCGCGCGTGCCGCCCTCGAGGCCGTGGCGTTCCAGACGCGCGACGTGATCGACGCCGTCAACGCCGACGCCGGCGTCGACCTGTCCGAGCTGAAGGTCGATGGCGGCATGGTCGCCAACGACGCGCTGATGCAGTTCCAGGCGGACGTGCTGGGCGTGCCCGTGGTCCGGCCCGTCGTGGCGGAGACGACCGCCCTCGGCGCCGCCTACGCCGCCGGCCTCGCGGTCGGGTTCTGGTCGGGCCTCGACGACCTCTCCGCCAACTGGCAGGAGGACCGCCGCTGGGAGCCCGAGCTGGAGGCGGACGAGCGCGATCGCCAGCTGCGACTGTGGCGCAAGGCCGTCAGCAAGTCGATGGACTGGGTGGACGAGGACGTGCGCTGACCTTCGGAAGCGCGAAGGGGGCCGGGCAGCTCGTGCTGCCTGGCCCCCTTCGCGTCTCGGACGGCGTCAGCCGGCGTTCTCCTGCGTCGTGCCGGGGGCGGGGTGGGTCGACAGGCCGTGCTCGGTCTTCTCCCAGTAGTGCGGCTTGACGATCAGCTGCCATAGCGCCTTGTACGACGCGAGCGAGTGCAGGAGCCAGTAGATCGGGTTCAGCAGCGCCCACGGCACGAGCCAGAAGAGGCCCCGCTTGTAGGGGCCCATCATGTTCAGGTAGACCATGAGCGCGTTGCCGATGAGGAAGTTGGCCAGGCACAGCCACAGCACCACGGGCGGGAAGGACACGGCGATCGCCGCCCAGGGCACGAAGAACGAGCCGATGAGCAGCGCCGTGAACGGCAGGACCCCGAGGAACGTCAGCGGGGTGCCCCCGATGAGCAGCGCGAACGCCCAGAACGACCGGAAGCCGACCTGCCGGGTGAGGTGGAAGGGCCGGCGCGCGTGCACGAGGGCCGTCTGCATGTAGCCCTTGATCCAGCGGCTGCGCTGCCCCACGAAGATGCCCATGCGCGATGTCGACTCCTCCATGGTCGTGGAGTCGACGACGCCCACCCGGTAGCCGAGCGCGCTCGCCCGGATGCCGAGGTCGGCGTCCTCCGTGACGTTGTACGGGTCCCAGCCGCCCAGCTCGCGCAGCGCCGCGGTGCGGAAGTGGTTGGACGTCCCTCCGAGCGGGATGGGGAGCCGAGCGGCGTCCAGACCCGGCAGCATGTAGTCGAACCAGTAGCTGTACTCGAGCGAGAACATGCGGGTGAGCACGTTCTCGCGCACGTTGAAGTAGTTCAGCGCGGCCTGCTGCACCACGGTCTCCGGGCCGGAGCCGCGGAACGCGATCACCGTCTTCTTGAGCTGGTCCGGCTCGGGGGCGTCCTCCGCGTCGTAGATGACCAGGAACTCGCCCCGCGCGACCGAGAGGCCGACGTTGCACGCTCGCGGCTTGGTCTGCGGGTGGCCCTTGGGCACCGTCACGACGACGAAGTTCTGCGGCGGGTCCGACTCCGCGATCGCGTCGCGGGTCTCGTCGTCCTCCTCCTCGACCAGGATGAGCACCTCGAGCTTGTCGGCGGGATAGTCGAGGCGCCCGAGGTTCTCCACGAGCCGTCCCACGATGCGCGCCTCTCGGAACACCGGCACGAGCACCGTGTAGATCGGCAGCTCCTCGTCCGAGAGGGCGGCGATCTCGTCGGGGCGCACGCGCGACACCAGGTCGAAGCGCGCGCCGCGCAGCGACACGGCGAACTTGAACAGCGTGCTCGCCAGGAACACGATGCTGGCGACGGCCACCACCGTCATCAGCGCCGGGAACGGCCAGAGCACCGCCGCCGCGGCCACGAGCACGAGGATCACGACGAGGCCGACCTTCTGCGAGCGTGAGAGGACGACGCGGGCCGACAGCGCGGGATCGGCGTGGTAGAGCCCGTCGGCGGCGTCCTCCGCCACGGCCTCGGGGAAGGCATGGACGATCGCCTCGACGATGCGCCGCTGCGGCACCTGCTCGAACGACACGGGGGTGCCCAGCGTGCCCTGGAGGTCGTTGCGGAGCGCTCGCGTGGGCGGCGCGGAGACGCCGACGACCGTGCCGCCCGCCTCGCGCCGGAGCGGCAGCCATCCCTCGGCCCCGTAGCGTCGGCGCAGGCCGACGTCGAGGAGGGCGGCGTCGTATGCGGGGACGGTCACGAGAGGCCTCCTGCCGTGAGCACCTCGACCCACGAGATGAGCGTGGTGCGGGAGAAGGCGCTGATCCAGCCGATCGCGAACAGCAGGACGCCGGTCGCGGTGACCACGTGCCGCCGCCAGCCCCTCGGGAACGCGGGCGTGATCGCGATCGCGACGATGAGCTGCATCGCGTAGGCGTTTCCGGCCGTCCCCACGGGCGTGACGGCGAGGAAGTAGGCCAGCAGGATGAGCGCCGTGATGATGACGCTGGTGAGGGAGGCCCAGCGGAAGCCGAGGACGAGACCGGAGACCAGCAGCACGGCGGCGGGGGCGAGGAAGGCCCACCCGCTCGGCGTCTGCATGCTCGCGACGAAGGCCGAGACGAGCGCCGGGTCCCACCCGGGGTCCGACCCGAACAGCGCGAACGGCCCGGCCCCGAAGACGGTTCCGAGCAGCGCGAGCGATCCGAGCATCGCGACCGTCGGGAACAGCACCACCATCACGTTCGCACCCCGCGACTTCAGGCGCGACGGGAAGAGGAAGACGCCCGCAGCGGCCGCAGCCGGCGCGGCGAGCAGCCCGGTCGAGTCCGACAGCGCAGAGCAGGCGAACAGCACGCCGGCGCGGAAGCCCGCCTGCGTGTTGGCGGACGAGACGAAACGGCGCAGATCGATCATGCCGTGGCAGAACAGCGCCAGGCCCATCGTGGCCTCGTAGTTGGTGGTCGCGACGTAGGCGAACAGCGGCGTCGCGGCGAGGGCGGTGAAGAGCGCCACGGCGTTGTCCACGCGGAACGCCCGTCGTTTGATCGCCTTGATGACGAGCTGCAGCAGCACACCCGCGACGAGCGAGCCGGCGAGGCCGAGGCCGAGCGCACCGCCGGGGATCAGCGCCGCGGTGAGGCTCGTGAGGAACGGGTAGAGGGCGCCGATGGCCTCGAGGCTCTGTCCGCTCCAGTCCAGGGAGCCGACGCGCGCCGCCAGCTCTCCGTTGGGAGTGCCCGACCAGTCACCACCCGAGGCGAGGTGGTACCAGACCGCGATCGCCGCGAACGGCAGCGCGGCACCGACCCGCACGAGCCACCGCTGCCAGCGCTTCCGCGGATACTTCTCCACCCAGCCGGTCTCGCTCTCGACGACGCTGGGTACATCGCGGACGAACAGCGTGCTCTGAGCCATCGTGCCCTCCCCGGCGCCGACCGGACACCGCGTGCGAGGTTCACCGCCGTCTCCGAGAGCCCACGATAACCGGAGCTCACCCCGCGGGCGAACCGCGGACGGGCCGGGAAGGCGCGGCCCGGGGCTCAGCCCCGGCCGAACAGCTTCTGGATCTCGGCGAGGTCGGCCTCGCTGGGCTCCTTCTGCGCGCCCAGCCCGAAGCCGGAGCCCGTCGGCTGCTGGGGAGCGGCCGCGAGACCGGCGTTCTCGGCCGCGCGCTTGGCGGGGTTGCCCGAGCGCGACCCGCCCTTCTTGGCCCGCTTGCCGCGCTTCGACGACCCGCCGGGCCTGCCCATGCCGGGCATCGGGCCCATGCCGGGGATGTTCGGCGTTCCGCCGCGGGCGACGGTCTTCATCATCTTGGCGGCCTGCTCGAAGCGGTTGACGAGCTGGTTGACGTCGGTGACGGTCATCCCCGAGCCGCGCGCGATGCGGGCGCGGCGCGAGCCGTTCAGGATCCTGGTGTTGCCGCGCTCGGCCGGCGTCATCGACCGGATGATGGCCTCGGTACGGTCGATCTCGCGCTCGTCGAAGTCGTCGAGCTGCTGCTTCATCTGGCCCATGCCCGGCAGCATGCCGAGCATCTTCTTCATCGAGCCCATCTTCTTGAGCTGCTGCATCTGCTCGAGGAAGTCCTCCAGCGTGAACTGGTCCTTCGCGAACTTCTCGGCGACCTTGGCCGCCTCCTCCTCGTCGAAGGCCTGCTGGGCCTGCTCGATGAGGGTGAGGATGTCGCCGAGGTCGAGAATCCGGCTCGCCATGCGGTCCGGGTGGAACGGCTCGAGGTCCTCGAGGTTCTCGCCCGTCGACGCGTAGATGATCGGCTGTCCGGTCACCGAGGCCACGGACAGCGCCGCGCCGCCCTTGGTGTCGCCGTCGAGCTTCGACAGCACGACGCCGGTGAACCCCACGCCCTCCTGGAAGGCCTTCGCGGTGTTCACAGCGTCCTGGCCGGTCATCGCGTCGATGACGAACAGCACCTCGTCGGGGCTCGTCGCCGTGCGGATGTCCGCAGCCTGCTTCATCAGCTCGGCGTCCACGCCGAGGCGTCCGGCGGTGTCGATGATGACGACATCGTGCAGCTTCTGCTTGGCGTGCGCGACGCCGTCGCGCGAGACCCTCACGGGGTCGCCGACGCCGTTGCCGGGCTCCGGGGCGTAGATCGCGGCGCCGGCGCGCTCGGCGACGACCTGGAGCTGGTTCACGGCGTTGGGCCGCTGCAGGTCGGCGGCGACGAGCAGAGGCGTGTGGCCGTCCTTCTCGAGCTGACGGGCCAGCTTGCCGGCGAACGTCGTCTTTCCGGATCCCTGCAGCCCCGCGAGCATGATGACCGTCGGCGCCGTCTTGGCGAACTGCAGCCGGCGCTGCTCGCCGCCGAGGATGCCCACGAGCTCCTCGTTGACGATCTGCACCACCTGCTGCGCGGGATTGAGCGCCCGGTTGACCTCGTCGCCGAGGGCGCGCTCGCGGACCTTCGCGGTGAAGTCCTTCACGACGGTCAGCGCGACGTCGGCGTCGAGCAGCGCGCGACGGATCTCCCGCACGGTGCCGTCGACGTCCGCGGGCGTCAGCTTGCCCTTCGTGCGGAGGTTGCGGAAGGTCTCGGTGAGCCGATCGGAGAGCGTGCCGAAGGTAGCCATGATCCTCCGATTCTACCGGCGCGGGCCGGAGTGTCCGGCGACGCTCAGGCGCCGAGCGCGGCGCGCGACTTCGCGACGCTGCGCAGCCCCCAGCCGAGGAGGATCGAGATGACCCCGACCCCGACCGCGAAGGCGGCGACGCCGAACGACACGACCGAGGTGAAGAGGGACGCCCTGAGGAACGACGCGTTCATCATGGTCGCGCGCACGGGGTCGTCCTGCTCCAGCTCGGCGTACGTCAGTCCGCCGCTGGCGGTGAGCGCATGGTGCTGGATGATGTCCGCCTGCACGAAGGCGGTGAACGGGCCGGCCACCACCTGCCCCTGGAACGCCATGGCGTCATCCGGCACCACGATGTTCTCCGCGCGCAGCTGGATCGACACGGCGATCCAGATCGCCACGCCGACCACGATCAGCGCCAGTCCGCCGATGATCACCAGCAGCCCCGCGATCCTCGCCCCGCGCAGCTTCCCTTGCGTCGTATCCGTCGTGGTCATCCTGGCCTCCGAGACTCGATTGCCGACGGGCACCACGCTACGCACCGGGGAAGCCGCGAGGCAAGACCGTCCTGGCGGGCGCCGTTCACCCGAGCGGCGCCCGCACCGCCAGCGTGGCGCGCAGCTGTTGCTTCGCCCTCGCGTAGCGCCCCCGCGCGGTGGAGGCGGGGATCCCCAGGATCTCCGCCGCCTCTCCCAGCGAGAAGCCGTCCCAGTGCACGAGGCGCACCAGTTCCGCGAGGTCCGCGTCGAGCCTCTCGATCGCGTCGCGCACCTCGGCGCCCTCGTCCGCCGCCGGCGCAGCGCCGTCGGCGGCGTGCTGCCGGATGCGGTCGGCCAGCGCCCACCGCCGACGCTCGCCGCGCGCGTGGTTCAGCAGCGTGCCGCGCGCGACGCCGAACAGCCACATCCGCGCACGTTCCGCGTCGCCCGGGAGCTCTCCGACCCGTCGCCACGCGACGACCATGGTCTCACCCAGCAGATCGGGGGCGTCGTCCGGCCCCACGCGGCGCTGCAGGTAGGCGAGCAGATCGTCGGCGGACGCCTCCACGGCCCGGGTGAGCCGCTCCGTGTCCCGTCTCATCCCCACTGCTCGTCCTCGCAGTGCAGCTGGGACGCCGACTCGGCGACTCCGGTGCCGAGCGTGCCGTCGTAGCCGTTCGCCCGGAGCTCGCGATCGAGGAGCTCCAGCACGGCCTGCTCTCGTGCCGTCCACGCGTTGAGGTCGGGCAGTCGAGGGTCGGCCGCCATGTCCGGGTCGCCGGCCTGATCGCGCTGCAGCCCGTCGAGGTAGCCCGGCACGAGCGGCTCCACCTCGGCGTCGAGGTCGGTCCGGGCGAACCAGTCGTCGATGATCCGATCGACCTCGCCCTGCTCGAAGACGCTGAACGCGGCGAAGCCGCCGAAGCGGAGCTCGCACTCGCCCCAGGTGGGCGACGTGTAGGCGTAGCTCCGGTCGGGATCGCCCATGTCGGGCCCCCAGTCCCACACGGAGGCCGCCGTCGCCGCGCCCGCCCCTCCGAGAAGGAGGCCGGCGAGCACACCGGAGAGGGCCGCGGCGCGCACACGGCGGCGCGGCCGCGACTGTGCACGCGCGTCGCGGACCATCGCGCGCACCTTCGTCGTGTCGATCCGGCGGGGCGCCGGCGGCGCCGAGCGGTCGAGCAGCTGGTCGAGCAGATCGGGCATGAGCGACTCCTCACATCGAGACCATCCCTTATCCATCGCCTGTCCGGCAACGGGCGGAACGTCCAGGGCGGATCAGGAAGAGTATTGTTGGACGCGGTTCATAAATGATCGAAGGGATCCCGATGCTCGACATCGTGCACGCCGGCCTCGCACCGACGTACGTGCCGTACCTCGACGGATGGGAGCTGCAGCGGAGGGTGCACGCCGAGGTGCGGGCCGGCCGGCGTCAGGACACGCTGCTGCTGCTCGAGCACGAGGCCGTGTACACGGCCGGCGTGCGCACGCAGCCGTCGGACCTTCCCGTGGACGGCACCCCGGTCGTCGAGGTCGACCGGGGCGGACGCATCACCTGGCACGGTCCCGGCCAGCTCGTCGGCTATCCGATCGTGCGACTGCCCGACCCGAAGGACGTCGTCGGTCACGTCCGCAGGATCGAGCGCGCGCTGATCGCCGCCCTCGACGAGGTCGACGTGCAGGGCACGCAGGTCGACGGCCGCAGCGGCGTCTGGGTGTCTCGTCCGGGGTCCTCCCCCGCCAAGATCGCCGCGATCGGCGTGCGCGTGGCGGGCGGTGCGACCATGCACGGCTTCGCGCTCAACTGCGACAACGCCCTGGACGGGTTCGGCGCGATCGTGCCGTGCGGCATCGCCGACGCAGGCGTCACCACCGTCAGCGAGGTCCTCGGACGCAGGATGTCGCCGGCCGACCTCCTCGATCCCGTCGAAAGGGCTCTCCTCGGGGCCTTCGCGACGGAGCTCGCCGCATGATGCGTCGACCGTGCTCGACCAGATCGAGCGAGGGAACGAAGTGACCGAGTCGACATCCGCGACCGGATCCGACCAGCACGACGGAGGGCACGAGATGACCGAGACGAAGCCCACAGCGCCCGAGGGCCGCAAGCTGCTGCGACTCGAGGTGCGCAACGCGCAGACGCCCATCGAGCGCAAGCCCGAGTGGATCAAGACGGTCGCGAAACAGGGACCGGAGTACCGGGCGCTCAAGTCGCTCGTGAAGGGCGAGGAGCTGCACACCGTCTGCCAGGAGGCCGGCTGCCCCAACATCTACGAGTGCTGGGAGGACCGCGAGGCGACGTTCCTGATCGGCGGCTCGCAGTGCACCCGGCGCTGCGACTTCTGCCAGATCGACACCGGAAAGCCCGCCGAGTACGACACGGACGAGCCGCGTCGCGTCGCCGAGAGCGTCCAGCGGATGGGGCTGCGCTACGCGACCGTGACGAGCGTCGCCCGCGACGACCTCCCGGACACGGGAGCCTGGCTGAACGCCGAGACGGTGCGCAGGATCCACAGCCTGAACCCGAACACGGGCGTCGAGCTGCTGGCGAACGAGCACAACGCCGACCCGGCCTTCCTCGGCCAGATCTTCGACGCCCGGCCGGAGGTGTTCGCCCACAACGTCGAGACCGTGCCGCGCATCTTCAAGCGGATCCGTCCCGCGTTCCGCTACGAGCGCTCGCTGAACGTCCTGACACAGGGGCACGAGGCGGGCCTCATCACGAAGTCGAACCTGATCCTCGGCATGGGCGAGGAGCCGGAGGAGGTCGTGTCGGCCCTGCAGGACCTGCACGACGCCGGGTGCGACATCATCACGATCACGCAGTACCTCCGTCCGACCCCGCGACACCTGCCGGTGGCGCGCTACGTGAAGCCGCAGGAGTTCATCGAGTTCAAGGCGGAGGCGGAGCGCATCGGCTTCCTGGGCGTGCTGGCGGGGCCGCTGGTGCGCTCGTCGTACCGGGCGGGCCGCCTGTGGGCGCAGTCGATGCTGTCGAAGGGACGCGAGATCCCGCCGCACCTCGCGCACATCGCCGAAGGCGCCGACGCCGGATTCCTGCAGGCGGTCTGAGCCGGCGCGGGCATCCCCTCGGCGGCCCGCCGGCCGATGACCAGACCGGACCGCCGCGAGAGCCTCCGATCCCCGCGGGGGCTCTCGCGTCAGGGCACGAGGTCGAGCGCGGAGGCGAGGACCTCGTCGAGCGGACGCAGACCGGGGCCGCTGGCCGACCATGCCCGGATGGACGCCATGACCGCACCGCCGAACGCCGCTCCACGCACCTCCGCCTCGAGCGGGCCCACCCCGCCGCGGCGCAGCCGCGCGGCCGCCAGCCGTCCGACGCGGGCCTGACGCAGCGCCGTCTCCCGCTCGAGCTCGGCCTCGATCTCCATCGCCTCGGCGTTCGCGAAGGCCAGGGCGAGCGCGTCGGGCGCGAACCCCTGACCGAGCTCGCCGATGCCCTCGCGCACCGCGGCCGTCCCGTCGCCGTCGCCGTCGGCAGCGGCGAGCCGCCGCTCGAGCGCGTCGAGGCGCTCGTCCAGGCCGCCCCACAGCAGGGCGCCCTTGGAGTCGACGTAGTTGAAGAAGCTGGAACGGCTCACGCCGGCACGCGCGGCGATCTCCGCGATGGACGTCGCCTCGTACCCCTTCTCGAGGAACAGCTCGCACGCCGCCTCGGCGAGCGTCTCGCGCGACGAGGCCTTCGGGCGTCCGGCGCGCGCGGTGGTCATGCGTACAGCGTACGACGACGCCCGCGGCCGGCCCCGGCGTCGGGAGGGGGTCAGGTCGCGTCGATGCGCAGGTCCTGCGTGCCGATCACGCGGAGCAGGTCGAGCCTGTCCGCGGCGTCCGTGCCCTCCAGCGGGAAGTACGCCAGCAGGCGCACGTCGCCCGCCTCGCTGACCAGCACCTCGCACCTCAGCTCGACCGCGCCGACGCGCGGGTGGAGGAACGTCTTGCGGTCCTGCCGGCGCACCGCGACGTCGTGCCGCTGCCACAGCTCTCGGAACTCCTCGCTCACGCGGAGCAGGTCGGCCACGAGCCGCGAGACGTCCGGGTCCCCCGCGCGACGAGCGTGGGTCGCCCGGAGGTCGCTGACATGCGCGGCCCCCAGGCGCTCCCAGTCGTCGCGCGGGGCGATGCGGCCGTCCGGGTCGGTGAACCACCGCCAGATCACGTTGCGCGCACGTCCCGGCTCCTCCGGGAGGTCCGTCATCAGCGCGGCGGCGAGCGGGTTGCGCCAGACGACCTCGCCGACGTCGGTGAAGAGGATGACGGGGACATCGCCGAGCAGGCCGGCGAGCCGGATCAGGCCCGGGCGCACGTGCGGCTCGCCACGCCGGCGCGGCGGCTCGATGCCGACGAGATGGAAGAGGTGGTCGCGCTGGTCCTCGTCGCACTGCAGCGCACGAGCGACCGCCGCGACCACGGACGCCGAGGGCGCCGAGCCGCGGGCCTGCTCGAGTCGGGTGTAGTGATCGGTCGAGATGCCGGCGAGCTGGGCGACCTCCTCCCGCCGCAGGCCCGGGGTCCGCCGGCGAGAGCCGCCGCGCAGCCCGACGTCGGCCGGCCTCACCTGCTCACGACGACGTCGCAGGAAGTCGGCGAGGGCGGGGCGATCGATCATCCCGCCATTCTTCTCCGGACGCCGCGCCCCATCCAGGGACGGCACGTCCCCGGATGAGCTGCGCCTGCCCGCGGCCCGCGGATACGACGAGCGTCGAGGACATGACACACGCAAATCCTCCGATCCGCTCACTCGGCCGCACCGGCCCCGCCGTCACCACCCCGGGTCTCGGCGCGATGGGACTGTCCGGCGCCTACGGCCCGTCCGACGACGACGAGGGCATCCGCGTGCTCCACGCGTACCTCGACGCCGGCGGCACCCTCCTCGACACGGGCGACTTCTACGCGGCGGGCCACAACGAGATGCTCATCGCCCGCGCCCTGCGCGAACGTTCGCGCGACGACGTCGTGCTCTCCGTGAAGTTCGGCGCGAACCTCGCCCCGGGAGCCCCGCCCGTCGGATTCGACGGCTCGCCGCGGAACGTGCGCCGCTCCCTCGTCTACTCGCTGCAGCGCCTCGGGACGGACCACGTCGACATCTACCGTCCTGCCCGGCTCGACCCCGACGTCCCGATCGAGGAGACCGTCGGCGCGATGGCCGAGCTCGTCGACCAGGGATACATCCGCCACATCGGCCTGAGCGAGGTGGGCGTCGGCACCCTCCGACGCGCGGCCGCCGTGGCGCCCGTCTCCGACCTCCAGATCGAGTACTCGCTGCTCAGTCGCGGCATCGAGGGCAACGGCATCCTCGACACGTGTCGCGAGCTCGGCATCGGCATCACCGCCTACGGGGTGCTGGCGAAGGGGCTGATCGGCGGCACCGGTGCCAGCGCCGATCACGCTGCGGCGATGTTCCCGCGGTTCCAGGGCGAGAACCGGCGCCGCAACGCCGAGCTCGTCGAGCGGCTGCAGGAGCTCGCGCGGGCCAAGGGCGCGACCAGCGCCCAGCTCGCGATCGCCTGGGTCGCGGCTCAGGACGAGGGCATCGTGCCCGTGGTGGGCGCGCGGCGGCCGGAGCAGGTCGCGTCGATGCTGGACAGCGCCATCTCCCTCGACGAGGCGGACCTCGCGCTCATCGACGAGCTCCTGCCGGCGGGAGCCGCGCATGGAGAACGCTACCCGTCCGCGTTCATGGCGGATCTCGACAGCGAACGCTGACCGACGCCGGGCCCCGCGCCTCACGGTGCGGCGCGGGGCCCGGGAGGAACCGTCGGCCCCGTCGAGACGAATCGCGGTGCCGCCGTCGGCGACGCTCGCCCGGACGAGCCCCCGGGCGGGCCTCCGGATGTATTCTTGGACAGAGTCCGGATTCCCCGGCAACACCCGATCACCCTGAAGGTGCCCATGCTCCGTCGCGCCCTGCCCGTGCTCGCCCTCGCCTCCGCCGTGGCCCTCGTCGCCACCGCGTGCGCTCCGTCCGGCGAGGAGTCGTCGGAGCCGGTCGAGGGAGGCACCCTCGTCTATGCGACCGGCGACGGCGAGCCGACCTGCCTCGACCCGCACGTCGGCGGCAACTACCCGCAGGCGCTGCTCAGCACCCAGTACCTCGAGCCCCTCGTCGGACGCGACGCCGACGGCGTCATCCAGCCCTGGCTCGCGACGGAATGGGCGGTGTCGGACGACGGTCTCACCTGGGACATCACGCTGAAGGACGGCGTCACCTTCACGGACGGGACTCCGCTCGACGCCGAGGCGGTCAAGACGAACATCGAGCACCTCCAGGACCCCGCCACGCAGTCGTCGACGGGGTACCTGGCGGTGCAGAAGATCGAGGAGGTCGAGCCGGTCGACGCGACGCACGCGCGTCTGCACCTGTCCGAGCCCGACTCCGCGCTGCTCGAGTCGCTGTCGATGCCGTGGACCGCGATCCAGTCGCCGGCGGGCATCGCTCGCGGCATGGAGGAGAACTGCGCGGCGCCGATCGGCACCGGTCCGTTCATCGTCGACGAGTGGGTCCCGCAGCAGCAGGTCACCCTCGTCCGGAACGACGACTACGCGACGCCCGGACCCGAGGCGCAGCACGACGGCGCGGCGTACGTCGACCAGATCGTGTGGCGCTTCATCCCCGACGCCGCGACACGACAGGCGGCCCTGACGTCCGGCGAGGTGCACGTCATAGACAACCCGCAGCCCGACGCGATCGTGTCGGCCGAGGCGGGCGACGAGATCACGCATCTGAACGCTCCGCGTCCGGGCTCCGTCAACCGCATCGAGCTGAACCAGAGCCAGGCGCCCTTCGACGACGTCCGCGTGCGCGAGGCGTTCGTCCGCGCCGCCGACCCCGGCCCCGGCATCGAGTCCCTTTATCTCGACACCGTCGAGCGGTCCTACTCGCCGCTGTCGAGCCGCGAGCCCATGGGCATCTCCGACGAGTCGCTGTTCGCCACCGACGTGGACGAGGCGAACTCGCTGCTCGACGAGGCCGGGTGGACCGAACGCGACGACGACGGCGTGCGCACGCGGGACGGGGAGCGCCTGACGGTGAGGTTCCCCGTGAGCACCAACCAGTCGGTCGCCGCCGAGCAGTCGCTCTTCGAGCAGATCCAGGCCAACGTCGCGGAGGTGGGCTTCGAGGTGATCCTGAGCCCCGTCGACCTCGGCACCTGGTACGGCGAGATCGGCTACACGGAGGGACAGTCCGAGTACCGGTACGAGGCCGTGGACGCGCCGTACACGCGCGTCGGCGCCGAGGTGCTGCGCGTGCTCTACCACTCGGACGGGATCACGCCCGCGCCGTCCGGCTACTTCGCCAACCTGTCGCAGCTCTCCGACCCCGACCTGGACGCGCTGCTCGACCAGGCCTCCGCGACGCACGACGAGGAGGCGCGGGCGGAGCTGTACGCGCAGGCGCAGCGTGTCGTGCTGGAGAGCTACTCGATCCTGCCGCTGTACGACCAGCAGAACCACTTCCTCACGCGGGGCGTGGACGGCGTGACGACGCTCGGCACCGTGTCCACGCCGACGTTCGTCGATGCCCGCCTCGCCGGCTAGCCGGCCGGTGGTCGCGGCGGGCTCCCCTGCCCCGCAGCCGGGCGGAGCGGCGGCGCGCGCCCGATCCGTCACGGCATGGATCGCCCGGCGGATCGGGTCCGCGCTGCTCGTCGTCTGGATCGTGGCGACGATCGTCTTCTTCGCCCTGCGGGCATCGGGAGACCCCCTCGAGGCGATCCTCGGCGGGCCCGGCTCCCAGGCGGGGCCGGAGGCCGTGGCGCTCGCGCGAGAGACCTACGGGCTGGACCAGCCGCTGATCGTCCAGTACGCGCTGCAGCTGTGGCGCGTCGCGACGTTCCAGCTGGGCGACTCGTACGCCCGCCGGCAGCCGGTGGCCGAGCTCATCGGGGCGCAGCTGCCGGGGACGCTCGTCCTCGCCGCGCTCGCGCTGCTGCTCGCCTGGATCCTGGCGCTCGTCGGCTCGGTCATCGCGCAGACCGCCCGCGGGCGGGCGGGCCGAGCAGCCGTGGGGGCGCTGCGCGGTCTCGAGCTGGTGTCCACCGTCATGCCGCAGTTCTGGCTGGGCGCGGTCCTCATCCTCGTGTTCGCCTCGTCCCTGCGGATCCTGCCCGCGACCAGCGGCGGCGCAGACCCGGCGGGCCTGGTGCTGCCGGTGGTAACGCTCGCCATCCCGATCGCGGGATTCCTCGCCCAGGTGTCGCGCGACGCGCTCCAGGAGGCCGATCGGGCGCCGTTTGCCGTCACGGCCCGCTCTCGCGGGGCCGGTGAGACGCGGGTGCTGCTGAGTCATACGCTGCGTCACGCGAGCCTGCCCGCGCTGTCGCTGTCGGGCTGGGCGTTCGGCAACCTCCTCAGCGGCGCCGTCGTCGTCGAGTCGCTGTTCGCGCGGCCAGGGCTCGGTCGTCTGCTGCTGGACGCCGCCATGAGCCGCGACGTCCCGCTCGTGATCGGCGCGGTGGTGGTCGTCGCGGTGATGTACGTCGTGGTCGTCACGGTCGTCGACGCCCTCGAGCTGCTCGTCGACCCGCGCCTGCGCACCGCCGGCACGCTCCGCGGCCGTGGCTCGGACGAACGCACCCCCGAGCTGGCGGTCGGCTCGTGAGCGTGCTCGGCACGGAGACGCCGACCGGCAGGCTTCTGCGCAGGCTCAGGCCCGGTGGCGTCCTGGCCGCGCTCGGGCTGGCGCTGATCCTCCTCGCGGTGATCGCTCCGGAGGCGCTGACCCCCCGCGATCCGTTGGCGATCGCACCGTCGGAGGCGTTCTCGCCGCCGTCGTGGACACATCCCTTCGGCACCGACGAGTCGGGCCGCGACCTGTTCGCACGGGTCGTTCACGGTGCCGCCGCCTCGGCCGGCATCGGCCTCGCCGCCACGGCGATCGGGATCGGCGCCGGTCTGGTGCTCGGCTTCGCCGGAGCGCTGGGGCCCCGGGCGATCGACACGGCTATCGCCCGGGTCGTCGAGGTCCTCTTCGCCCTGCCGACGCTCGTCCTGGCACTGCTGCTGGTGGCGGTGATCGGTCCCGGCACGCAGGCGTCGGTCATCGCCATCGGCGTCGCCACCGCACCGGGCTATGCGCGCATCCTCCGCTCTCGGGTGCGCGGTGTGGTGCGCAGCGACTACGTGGCCTATGCGCGCCACGAGGGCGCCGGCCCGCTCACCGTGTTCGTGCGTCACATCGCCCCGAACACGCTGTGGCCACTGGTGGCCACGGCCACGCTGGGCGTCGGGCAGGCGATCGTCTGGGTGTCGGCGCTGAGCTTCCTCGGCCTCGGCGCGCTCCCGCCGTCGCCCGAGTGGGGAGCGATGCTCAACGCCGGACGCGTGTACATCTCGTCGGCGTGGTGGATGACGGTCCTGCCGGGTGCCGCGATCGTCGCGACCGCGACCGTGCTGACCGTGCTCGGCCGCCGCGCGTCGGGCGCGGGATCGGAGGGACGATGACGGGCACCGCTCCCCTGCTGCGGCTGCGCGACCTGCGCGTGTCGCTGCGCAGCCCCCGCGGCGCGTGGCACGAGGCGCTGAGCGGCGTCGACCTGGAGGTCGCGCCCGGCGAGTGCCTCGCGATCGTGGGCGAGTCGGGCGCGGGCAAGTCGGTGCTCGCGCGCACGGTCCTCGGTCTGTCACTCCGTGAGGGAGCGCGCGTGTCGGCGGACGCCTTCCAGGTCGGAGGCGACGACGTTCGCCGCCTGCCCGAACGATCCTGGCGCGCGATCAGGGGCCGGCAGGTCTCGCTCGTGCTCCAGGACGCGCTGCAGTCGCTGGACCCGCTGCGCACGATCGGCGCCGAGGTCGGCGAGGCGCTGGCGATCCGCGGGGTGCGGCGCGCGGATCGCCGCGCCCGCGTCCTCGATGCGCTCGACGCGGCGGGGCTGCCGCTGGGCGGGTCGGCACGCACGGAGGCCCCGGCGCGCCTCCGGCAGCGCCCCGGCCAGCTCTCGGGCGGCATGCGACAGCGCGCCCTGATCGCCTCGGCGATCGTCGGCGGCGCACCGCTCATCGTCGCCGACGAGCCGACCACGGCGCTCGACGCCACCACCGCCGTGCGGGTGCTCGACCTGCTCGCGCGCCTGCGCGACGAAGGGACGGGGCTCATCCTGATCAGTCACGACCTCGCCGCCGTGGCGCGCGTCGCCGACCGGATCGCCGTGCTGGAGCACGGACGGGTCGTGGAGCAGGGCGACGCGGCGCGGATCCTCTCGTCGCCCGACCATCCGACCACTCGCACGCTGCTGCGTGCCGCGCCCCGCGGGCCGAAGCCCGGAGGACCCGCGGCCGCGGGCGGTGCCGAGCTGCTGTCCGGCACCGCGTTGGTGCGGCGGTACCCCGCCCCGGGCGGGACGATCGAGGCCGTCGGAGGGGTCGACGTGACGGTGCACGACGGCGAGGTCCTCGGGGTCGCCGGCGAATCGGGATCGGGCAAGTCGACCCTCGCGCGCCTGCTGGTCGGGCTCGAGCGGCCGGACGACGGCGAGGTGCGGACGCGCGCCGGGGCACGCCTGCGGCTCATCCCGCAGGACCCGCTGGGCTCGTTCGACCCCCGACACACCGTCGGCCGTATCCTGCGCGACGCACGCAGGGACGGCGCGCCCTCGCCGGCCGCGCTGCTCGCGCGGGTCGGCCTGGACGCGGACCTCTCGCGCAGCCGGCCGGCCGCCCTCTCCGGCGGTCAGCGGCAGCGCGTGGCGATCGGCCGGGCGCTCGCAGCGCGCCCCGAGGTCCTCGTGTGCGACGAGCCGGTCTCGGCCCTCGACGTCACCACCCAGGCGGGCGTCCTCGACCTGCTGCTCGACCTGCAGAGGAACGACGGGCTGGCGATGGTGTTCATCTCGCACGATCTCGCTGTCGTCAGACGGGTCAGCGACCGCGTGGCGGTGATGCGGCACGGTCGCGTCGTCGAGCAGGGCGACACCGAGCGCGTGTTCGCCGCGCCGCAGCACGCCTTCACACGCGAGCTCATCGACGCCGCGAGCCTCCTCGACTGACGCACCGGCGGACGGCGTGCCGCGCGGCGGCGGCGGCTCCTCAGTCGGCGCTGGTGACGGACAGGACGGTCCCGCTGGAGTCGAGGTTCACCAGCAGGACGTCGTCGGCCGCGTCCGGGTCGAGCGCGTACTCCAGCACCGCGAACGGGTCCTCGCCGCCGTGCTCGTCGGCGAGGATCGTCATGCTCATCAGCTGCAGCGAGCGGATGATGTCCACCGCCGGGTCGGTGCTGACGTCGACCAGGAAGTCCTCCAGCTCGTCGCCGAGCGTCTCCTGCTGCATGAGGATGTACTCGGTCACCTCGCTGGCCCGGTTGTCGACCTCCGCCAGCATCGCGACGCGCGAACGGCGGTCGAGCTCCTCGAGCGCGGAGACCATCGCCGCGGCCGCGTCGAGGGCGGCCTGGGAGACGTCGTCCTGATCGGGAGCGGTCAGGTCGACTGTCACGTTCTGGTCCCCCAGGTCGACGTTCTCGGACCAGAAGATCGAGCCGTCGGGGCCCGACTCCAGCAGCCCGAAGAAGTCGTGTTCGATCGCCATAGCCCTATGTAAGCAGTCGTGCCCCCGCGGCGGTAGATCGCCCCGTCGCCGCGCGTGTCCGTCACACCCGAGGGCAGACCCGGGTGGGGCCCGTGCCGGAGAGGGCGGTTCCGAGAAGAAGTCCATAGTGCACTGAGCGTGCACTATGCTGCACTCACGAACGGGGAGACCATGCGACTGGCCGCCGAGCTCGGAGAGCGGGTGCGCGCCGCGAGGCTCTCCCATGGCTGGACCCTCGATCGTCTCGCCGCCGAGGCCGGGCTGAGCCGACGCATGCTGGTGAGCGTCGAGCAGGGCGCGGTGAACTCCAGCCTGGCGACCCTGCTCCGTCTGAGCGACGCGCTCGGTATCGGGCTGCCGGCGCTGGTGGAGCGCGTGCGGGACCGGCCCATGAGCATCACCCGCGCCGGCGAGGGCGCGATCCTCTGGCGCAGCCCCGGCGGCGGGCGCGGCGCGCTGGTCGCCGGCTTCGACCGCCCCGATGTCGTGGAGCTGTGGGAGTGGACCCTCGCACCGGGCGACTCCCACGAGTCCGACGCCCACATCCCGGGAACGCGAGAGCTTCTGCAGGTGCGCGAAGGCGTCCTGACCCTGGACGCCGCCGACCGCACGGTGACGCTGCACCCCGGCGACGCGACGGCGTTCCCCGGGGATCACCCCCACGCCTACCGCAACCGCGGGGAGCACCACACCAGCTTCACGCTGAGCGTGTTCGAGCCCGGCTCCCGAGGCCGCGTCCCGAGTGCCGGCGGCCATGTCACGGAGGAGACCCCGCATGCCTGATCCCACCCACGCTCTCGACCACGCCGTCGTCTCGGCAGAGGTGTTCTCCCTGCGCCCCGACTACCGCGCAGCGCTGCTCGGGGTGACCGGTCTCTCCCCCGGGCCGACCGACGCGGCCGGCGAGGCGCTGCTCCGCGAGGCGGAGTCCGCCGCGTCGGCTGCCCTCGCAGCGGGCCCGCTCGAGGAGATCCCGCACGTGGCCGCCTGGCGCGAGGCCTACCGCGACTTCGGCGCGAAGCCGCAGCGCACGCGTCACAGCCTCGAGGCGCTGCTGCGCCGCGCGGCATCGGACGGCCTGCCGCGGGTGAACCGGCTCACCGACCTCTACAACGCGATCTCGGTGCTGCACCTCCTGCCGATCGGCGGGGAGGACCTCGACCGCTACGAGGGCGCGCCGCAGCTCGTGCGCGCCACCGGAGACGAGCTGTTCGACACCATGGCGGGAGGCACCCCCTCGACGGAGCACCCTGACGGCGGCGAGGTCGTCTGGCGGGATGACGGGGGCGTCACCTGCCGACGATGGAACTGGCGCCAAGGCCGCCGCACGCAGCTCACGGACGAGACGACGTCGGCGCTGTTCATCCTCGACGCGCTCGGTCCGCTCGACGACGACGCCCTCGAGGCCGCGGCCGCCGAGCTGGCGCATCGACTCGTCGCTCTCGGCGACGACGTCCACGTCGCCCACCGGATCCTCCGGGCGCCGAACGACTGAGCGTCGCGCGCGACCGTCCCTCGCCGCCGCGGCCGCCGCCCAGGCGCTAGATCGAGCCTTCGACGAGCGACTGGACGAAGACGTGGGGGGTGAAGCCCGTGAGGTCGCGGATGCCCTCGCCCTGGCCCAGCAGCTTCACCGGGATGCCGGTCCTCTCCTGCACCGCCAGGACGAAGCCCCCCTTGGCCGAGCCGTCGAGCTTCGAGAGCACCAGGCCCGTCACACCCGCGTGCTGCAGGAAGGCCTCCGCCTGCATGACGCCGTTCTGACCGGTGGTGGCGTCGAGCACGAGCAGCACCTCGCTGATCGGTGCCTGCTTCTCGATCACCCGGCGGATCTTCGTCAGCTCGTCCATGAGCCCGCCCTTGGTGTGCAGACGACCGGCGGTGTCGACGAGCACGATCTCGACGCCCTCGCGCTTGGCGTAGTCGATGGTCTGGAAGGCGACCGAGGCCGGGTCCTGCCCCTCGCGATCCGGGCGCACGATGGCCGCCCCGCCGCGCTCGGCCCACGTCGCGAGCTGGTCGACGGCGGCGGCGCGGAACGTGTCGGCTGCGCCGACCACGACCGAGCGGTCGTAACGGCGCAGGAAGTTCGCGAACTTCCCGATCGTGGTCGTCTTCCCCACCCCGTTCACGCCGACCACGAGCACGACCGCCGGGCGCTCCGTGAGCGTGAGCGTGGAGTCGTACTTCGCGAAGCGCTCCTCCAGCGTCTCCCGCAGCATCCGATGCAGGTCGCGCGGGTCGGTGGTGCGGAAGCGCTCCACGCTCTCGCGCAGCTCCTCGATCACCTGATCGGCGATGTCGGGCCCGAAGTCGGCGGTGATCAGCGCGGCCTCGAGGTCCTCCCACGTGCTGTCGTCGATCGTCGGCCGTACGAACACTCCGCGCAGCGCACGCCCCAGGGACCACTTCTCTGCCATGGTGTCCACTCTATTTCGGACGCAGGCGGCCACGGACGCGGGCGGCCTCGGACGCAGGCCCGCGCCGCCTCGCGTCGGGGCCGCGCCGTCTCAGTCCCGAGTGACGGTCACGCCTTTGCCGACCACCGTGATCCCGGTGTCGGTGACCGTGAACCCGCGGGAGCGGTCGAGCGCGGCATCGATGCCGATCGTCGCGCCGGTCTCCACGGTGACGCTCTTGTCGACGATCGCGCGGCGCACGGTCGCGCCCGCGGCGATCCGCGTGTGATCGAACACGATCGAGTCGCTCAGCATGGCCCCCGACTCCACCACCGTCCGCGCGCCCAGCACGCTGCGCTCGATGTGCGCCCCCGAGATGACCGATCCGAGGGAGACGATCGAGTCGATCACGGTGCTCAGGGTGCCGCGTGCGTCACGGGTGAACTTCGCGGGCGGCAGGTTGTCCTGGCGGCTGAAGATCGGCCACGCGTCGTTGTAGAGGTTGAAGATCGGCAGCACCGAGATCAGGTCCTGGTGCGCGTCGAAGTACGATTCGATCGTGCCGACATCGCGCCAGTAGTACCGGTCGCGGGCGGTGCTGCCCGGCACCTCGTTGTGCTTCATGTCGTAGACGCCGGCCGTGCCGCGTTCGACGAAGTAGGGCACGATGTCGCCGCCCATGTCGTGGTTCGAGTCGGCCCGTTCACCGTCCGCCCGCACGGCCTCGACGAGCGCGTCGGCGGTGAAGACGTAGTTGCCCATGGACGCGAGCACCTCCCCCGGAGAGTCGGGCAGGCCGCGCGGATCCGCCGGCTTCTCGAGGAACTCGCGGATCTCGGCGGGGCGGTCCGGATCGACGTCGATGACGCCGAACTGGTCGGCGAGCGAGATCGGCTGTCGGATCGCGGCGACGGTCGCCTCCGCCCCGGACGCGATGTGCGCGTCGATCATCTGCTCGAAGTCCATGCGATAGACGTGGTCGGCGCCGACGACCACGATGTAGTCGGGCCTCTCGTCGTAGACGAGGTTCAGGCTCTGCAGGATCGCGTCGGCGGATCCCAGGTACCACCGCTTGCCCAGACGCTGCTGCGCCGGCACCGACGTGACGTACGAGTTGAACATCCCGCTCATCCGCCACAGCGTCGAGATGTGCCGATCCAGGCTGTGCGACTTGTACTGGGTCAGCACGACCACCTGTCGCAGGCCGGAGTTCATCAGGTTCGACAGCGCGAAGTCGATCAGGCGGTAGTGTCCGCCGAAGGGCACCGCGGGCTTCGCGCGATCGAGGGTGAGGGGCATCAGCCGTTTTCCCTCGCCGCCCGCGAGGACGATGCCGAGGACCTTCTTCGTCGCGGCCATGCGCCACCTCGCCCTTCCGTGGACCTGGTGCCGACACTAGTGTCACCGACGCCCTCGCCGCACTAAGTTGACACCATGCGCGTCGACCTGCTCACCCGGGAGTATCCACCGGACGTCTACGGCGGTGCCGGGGTCCATGCCGCCGAGCTGGTGAAGGCGCTCCGCCGTTCCGGCGAGCAGGCGATCGACGTCGTCGTGCGCTGCTTCGGCGCCGCGCGCGACGAGCCCGGGACGTTCGCGTACGACGTGCCCGCGGGCCTCGGCGACGCCAACGGCGCGCTGCAGACCATGGGCGTCGACCTCGAGATCGCGAGGGACGCCGCGGGCGCCGATCTGGTGCACTCGCACACCTGGTACGCGAACCTCGCCGGCCACGTCGCGAAGCTGCTGCACGGCATCCCGCACGTCGCGACCGCGCACAGCCTCGAGCCGCTGCGGCCGTGGAAGGCCGAGCAGCTCGGCGGCGGCTATCGCCTGTCGAGCTGGATCGAGCGCGAGTCCCTCGGCGCGGCCGACGCGGTCGTCGCCGTGAGCGAGGGGATGCGACGAGACCTGCTGCGCGTCTACCCCGACCTCGACCCGGAGCGGGTGCAGGTCGTCTACAACGGCATCGACCTGGACGCCTGGCGCCCCGTGCACGCGCCGGACGCGGTGCGCTCCCTCGGCGTCGACCCGGATCGCCCGTCGGTCGTCTTCGTCGGTCGCATCACCCGTCAGAAGGGCCTGCCGTATCTGCTGCGCGCGGCCCGCCTGCTGCCGCCCGACGTGCAGCTGGTGCTGTGCGCGGGCGCGCCCGACACCCCGGAGATCCTGGCGGAGGTCGAGGCTCTGGTCGCGGAGCTCCGCCAGACGCGCGACGGCGTCGTCTGGATCGACCGTCATCTGCCCCGCCATGAGCTCTGCGCGGTGCTGAGCGCGGCGACGACGTTCGTCTGCCCGTCGGTCTACGAGCCGCTGGGGATCGTGAACCTCGAGGCCATGGCGTGCGGCGCGCCCGTGGTCGGGACGGGCACCGGCGGCATCCCGGAGGTGGTGGCGCACGGGACGACCGGTGCCATCGTGCCGCTCGACCAGCTCGACGACGGCACCGGCACCCCGACCGATCCCGACCGCTTCGTCGCCGACCTCGCGGCCGCGCTCATCGAGATGGTGGCGGAGCCGGATCGCGCCCGCGCGCTCGGCGAGGCCGGCAGGCGCCGGGCCGAGGACGAGTTCTCGTGGCTCGCGATCGCCGATCGCACCCGGGCGCTCTACGCCGACGTGCTCGCCGGCTGACTCCGGGCGATCGGCCGCTCGTACGGCTGACACGATGAAGCCATGACCTCACCCGCGGATCCCGGACTCGTCCCTGAGCTTCTCGTCACCGACACGCGCGCGAGCATGGCGTTCTGGTGCGACCTCTGCGGGTTCTCGATCGACTACCAGCGCGAGGACGAGGGCTTCGCCTACATCTCATCGGGATCCGCGCACGTGATGCTCGAGCAGCAGGGCATCGGAAGGAACTGGGTCACCGCGCCTCTCGATCGTCCGCTCGGGCGGGGCGTGAACTTCCAGATCTCCGTCCCCGACGTCGAGCCGATCATCCTGGCGCTGCACGAGGCGGGACACCCCCTCTTCATGGAGCCCGAGACCAGGTGGTACCGAATCGGCGCGGAAGAAGCGGGGGTGCGGCAGTTCCTCGTCGCCGATCCGGACGGATATCTGCTGCGCTTCCAGATGTCACTGGGGCGGCGCCCGCTGTCTCCGACGGCCGAGCGCCCGATCAGTCTCAGCGCCGGACGCTCGCCGTCACGGTGAACTTCGCGTTGCGACCGGCCTGGCGGGTCGGCCCGACCGTGCGCTCGAGGACCGGGCGGTAGCCGAGGTGGGAGTTGAAGACGCACCAGAGCTCGCCGCCGGGGCGCAGCACGCGCGCGGCGTCCGCGAACAACCGCGGAGCGATCGCATCGGTCACCGCGGCGCCCGAGTGGAACGGCGGGTTCAACAGGACGAGGTCGGCGGACGCGTCCGGCTGCGCGCCGAGCCCGTCGTCGCGGACGACCTCGATCTCGACGCCGTTCGCGGCGGCTGTCGCGCGAGCGGACGAGACGGCCGCGGAGGACTGGTCCGTCGCGATGGTCCGCGCGCCCGGGCGCAGCCTCGCGAGCGTGGTCGCGAGCACGCCCGTGCCGCAGGCGAGCTCGATCGCCGTGTCGGCCGCACGCATGTCCGGCAGGAAGTCCAGCAGGAACCGCGTGCCGATGTCGACCGACGTGCCCGCGAACGCCGCGCCGTGCGCGCGCACCGTGATGCCGAGGTCCGGATGCTCCTGAGCCCGTGGCCACGCGTCGCCGCGGCACGTCATGGGCCCGCTTGCGCGCAGCACGCGCGACTTGCTCACGGCGCGGCTCGCGCGCACCTCCGAGAAGTGACGCGCCAGCACGTCGTTCATGCCGAGCGTCATGTGCTTGATGCGCCCGCCCGCGACGATCCGCACGTCCGGCGCGGTCGCGACGACGCCGGCGATCTCGTCCAGCGCATCGAGCGACCGCGGCAGCTGCAGCAGCACGAGCGGAGCCCCGGCCACGAGCGACGAATCGAGGTCATGCCACGTCACGCGGTCCAACGGGATGCCGAGCGCCTCGGCGTTCGCTGCGAGCGACCGCTCCCCCGTGAGGGCGTCCTGATGGATCCGGATCCGGATGCCGGGATCCGCCGTCAGCAGCGACAGCGCGAGCGCGCCGTAGCGGTCGCCGATCACCGCGACCTCGCCGCCGATCTCGCCCGCCTCGCTCAGGATGAGCCGATCGCTCGCGTCGGCCGCGACCAGGTCGTGCGCCTCGACGTCGGGCCATCGGCGCAGCCGCGGCGCGATCGCATCGAAGGCCTCGACCGCGAGGCTCACGAGGCCGCGCGCTCGGAGATGCGCTGCCCCACCACCGCCGAGACGCCGTCCTGTCGCATCGAGACGCCGTAGAGCGCGTCGGCGATCTCCATGGTGCGCTTCTGGTGCGTGATGACGATGAGCTGGCTCGACTCGCGCAGCTGCTCGAACACCCCGAGGAGGCGGCCCAGGTTCGCGTCGTCGAGCGCGGCCTCGACCTCGTCGAGGATGTAGAACGGGCTCGGGCGCGCCTTGAAGATCGCCGTCAGGAACGCCACGGCGGCCAGCGAGCGCTCACCGCCGGACAGCAGCGAGAGCCGCTCGATCTTCTTGCCCACGGGCCTGACCGACACCTCGATGCCCGTGGTGAGCAGGTCGTTCGGGTTCGTCAGGGCGATCGACCCCGTGCCGCCGGGGAAGAGGATCGGGAAGACCTCGGTGAACGCGACCCGGGTGTCCTCGAACGCGGCCTCGAAGATCGTCTGCATGCGCTCGTCGAGATCGGCGATGATCGTCATCAGGTCCTTGCGGGTCGCGACCAGGTCGTCGAGCTGCTCCGTCAGGAACTTGTGGCGCTGTTCGAGGGCCGCGAACTCTTCGAGCGCCAGCGGGTTGACCCGTCCGAGCTGACCCAGCTTGCGCTCGGCGTCGCGCAGGCGTCGCTCCTGCATCCTCCGATCGAAGGGGATCGTCGCAGGCATTCCCTCGTCGGCATGCTCGTCACGCTCGACCCCTTCGACGAGGTCCGCGACGGGTCGGATGTCGGCCGTATCCCGAGGAACGGGCTGATCCGGTCCATATTCCGAGACGAGGATCTGCTCGCCGAGACCAAGCTCGCTGGAGACACGCTCCAGCAGGCTCGAGACGTGCAGCTTCTTCTCGTGGATCTGCAGCTCCAGGCCGTGCACGCTCTCGGTCAGACCGGCGAGGCGCTCGCGCAGGCCCGCCTCCTGACCGCGCAGCTCGCGCAGTTCGCTCGTGACGGTCGCGCGAGCCCCCTCCGCCTCCGCCAGCGCGACCCGCGCCTCGGTGACGGACCGATCCACGGAGTCGAGCAGATGCGGCAGCTCGGCCGCGACCCCCTCGGCGACCTCTCGCTGGGCACGGCGGATCACGGCCCGCCGTGCCGCCGCCGCGGCGGCCTCCCTCTCGCGCTCTCGCTGCCGTTCGAGGCTCGCTGCCCGAGCCTCGGCGGCGCGCACCCTCTCGCGGAGGGTCTCGACCTCGAGGCGCGACCGCATCTCCTCCTCGCGGGCCTCCTCGAGAGCCGCGAGGTAGCCGTCGCGCGCGGAGGCATCGAGCATGGGCCGTGGGGCCTCGAGCGCGGAGTTCAGCTCGTCCGAGGCGGCCCTCGCCTTGGCCTCGGCGTCGGCGACGGCGCCCTGAGCCTGGGCGAGCCCGGCCTCGAGCCTGTCGCACTCGGCGACGGCCGCCTCGTGGCGGACGGTCGCCTTGTTGAGCCGCTCCGCGTGCTGCGCCAGCTGGGCGTCGTGCTCGCGCAGCTCCTGCAGCGCCTCCTTCGCGAGCCGGCGCGAGGTCTGGAGGCGCTCCGTGGCCTCTGCGCGCTGGATGGACAGGTCGTCGACCTGCACGCGCACCTCGTCGAGACGGCTCGCCGCGGTGTCCCGCTCCGCCTGCAGCTCGAGCCGCGACCGCTCGCCGGTGCCGGCGCGCAGCGTCTGCGCCGTGCACACCTCGCCCGACCGGGTCACGATGGTCAGTCGCTCGCTCGCGCCGGCTTCCGCGGCGTCGAACGCGGCGCGGGCGGCCTCGAGATCGTCGGCGACGGCGACATGCCCGAGGATGCGCAGCACCCCTTCGGGCGCTCGGACCACGTCGCTCGCGGCCACGACGCCCGGGACCACGGGAGTAGACGGCGACGCCCCGTGGGAGTCCGCGATCACGATGTCGACGACGCCGAACTCCGGCGCGGCCTGCGCGACGGCGTACGCCGCGGCGCGGGTCTCCACCAGCACGCCCTCTGCCAAGGGGCCCAGCACGGCGGCGATGGCCGCCTCGTATCCCGCCTCCACGTGCACCTCGTCGCCGACGAGCCCCCGTACGCCCTCGCCCCCGCGTGCGATGAGCGCGGCCGCGCCGTTCTGCACGTCGAGCGCGCTCGACAGGGCCGCGACCTTCGCGGTCAGCGCGTCGGCCTCGCGCTCCGCGGCGCGGTGCGCCTCGCGGATGCGCTCCAGCTCCGACTCGGCCTCGTTCGTCTCGCGCTGCGCCGCCTCGTACGCCGCCTGGTGCTCGGCCGCCGACCCCTCGACGGTCGTGGCGGGGTCGATCTGCTCGAGTTCCTCGGAGGCCTCGATGCGGCGCTGGTTGGCGGCGTCGAGCGCGTTCTGCTGCCTCAGCACGCCTCCGCGGACCGCCGCGAGCGCCGACTGCGCGGCCTCCGCGGATCCGCCAAGAGCCGTCAGCCTCATATCGTGCTCAGAGACCAGCGCGCTCTGCTCCGCGATGTCGGCATCGAGGGCGTCGAGCTCCCCGCGGGCACGCACGAGGGCGCGTGCCGCCTCCTGCACGGCGTCCTGGGCGGCGCCCAGACCGTCCGAGATCTCGGTGATCTCCGCACGGGCCTCGTCGATCGCCGCCTGTGTGACGGTGATCGCGACGGCATCGGGATCGTCGTCTGCACCGAGCAGCGCGAGGCGCTGGTTCGCCAGGGTGTACAGGCCGCGCAGGCGCTCCTGAACCTGCTCGAGCGCGAAGGCCACGCGCCGTGCCTCGTCGACGGCCTCGGCGTTCTGCTCGCGCTCGAGCTGAGCGATGCGCGCCCGCACGCCGTCGACCTGCTCCTGCAGCACCAGGCGCTCGGTGTGGCGCTCATGCTCGCTGCGGGCGTGGTCGGCGAGCGCCGCGCGCAGCTGCACGACCTCGTCGGCGAGCAGCCGGGCCTTGGCGTCGCGCACGATCGCCGCGATGGTCTGCGCCTCGCGGGCGATCTCGGCCTGCTTGCCGAGCGGCTTGAGCTGACGCCGGATCTCGCCGGCCAGGTCGCTGAGGCGGGTCAGGTTCTGCTCCATCGCCTCGAGCTTTCGGAGGGTCTTCTCCTTGCGGCGCCGGTGCTTCAGGATGCCCGCCGCCTCCTCGATGAACCCGCGCCGGTCCTCCGGGGTCGCCTGCAGCACGGCGTCGAGCCGCCCCTGCCCGACGATCACGTGCATCTCGCGCCCCAGACCCGAGTCGCTCAGCAGCTCCTGCACGTCGAGCAGTCGGCACGACTCGCCGTTGATGGCGTACTCGCTGGAGCCGTTGCGGAACAGCGTGCGACTGATCGTCACCTCGCTGTACTCGATGGGCAGGGCACCGTCGGCGTTGTCGATGGTGAGCTGCACCTCGGCGCGGCCGAGCGGCCCTCGCGTCGAGGTACCGGCGAAGATGACGTCCTCCATCTTCCCGCCGCGCAGGGTCTTGGCCCCCTGCTCCCCCATCACCCACGCGAGCGCGTCGACGACGTTGGACTTGCCGGATCCGTTGGGACCGACGATCGCGGTCACGCCCGGTTCCAGCGCGAACGTGGTCGGCTGCGCGAACGACTTGAAGCCCTTGAGCGTCACGCTCTTCAGGTGCATTCGCGCCTCCCTCTCCTCGAACCGTCTTTTCCCGTCAGATCGCGGGAAAACGCCGGGATTCACGCTACCGGACGGCCCGCCGCGGGCCGCGCGACGCGCACACGAAGCGGGACGGATCCTGAGAATCGGCTTGACGTGGGCTGAGTGGCGCGGATAGTGTCGTCCTCCGCAAGCCCACGAGCCTGAGAGGAGGGCGCCATGATCACCACGCCAGTGAACCCGTTCTGCGGCACGACGCCCGTCCCCGCTCGCGCGGCACGGGGAGCGGATCGTCGCGCGATCCGCTCGTCCCGAGTCCTCGGCTGACATCGGACGGCCACGCTTCCCCTCTCTCGTCACGAGCGAGCAGTGAGCGCGACTCGTCGCCACTGACGACGCGGACGGCGATCGTGTCGGCGGCCGGCTCGTACGAGCCCCTGCACCGCGTCTGAGCCGCGACCTCGTCCGCTCGGTCCGACCCGTCCCGCACGTCACGGGCGCGCGTCCCGCCGCGCTCCGTCGCCCCGATCGGGGCCCTCATCCGCCCCGAAGGGGCCATCATCCGTCCCCGTCCGGGGCCGCACTCACCGCGTCCCGCCGGGGCGCCGACACCTAGGAGCGACACCATGTCGAACATCCTCAACACCACCGCGCCCGCCGACGCCCGCGAGCACGGTCAGGACTCGCAGGCTCGCGCGGCGCAGCTCGCGCATCCGCCCGGCCCTCCCCAACAGGCCGTGCGCGCGCTGCGGGCCCCCGAGGCACGCACCGCCCTGCACGACTCCGTCGGGTGGCGCAGGCGGCTGACGCTGTGGGTCGGGCTCGAGCTGCTGCTGTGGAGCACCAGGCCGGAGCGGCCGAGGAGGCCGCGGCGCTGGGCTGCTCCGAGCGACCACGACTCGCTCAGCGAACGCACGATGCGCGAGCACCTGCTCGACGTCGAACGCGCTCGCGCACGAAGCGCCCTGACGGCGCACACCGGCCAGTACGGCCGCTGATCCCACCCGGCCGGGCGGGACGCACGTCCCGCCCGGCACCGATCCTCTCGACGAGGACCACCCAGAAGGAAGCACCACCCATGGACATCCGCATCGACCCCCTCGTCGTGCCGGCGACGCTCGACGCCGCCGACGCGGCGGACTTCGTCGACCTCGTGCGCATCGGCAACGCGGAATGGCGCCGCGCCTCGGGCACGGACCTGCACGACGACGACCCCCACGAGCTGCTCGGCCGGCTGCGTGAGACGCCGTACAGCGTCACCGTCGGCGCCGTCGCCCGCGTGGACGGCCGCGTCGTCGGCGGCACGCGCGTCGACATCGACAAGACCACCAGCGAGTCGGCCGAGGTCGACCTCGTCCTCGCCGAGGGCCACGACGACGGTTCCGTCGCCGACGCGCTGCTCGCCGAGAGCGAGCGCATCGCGCGGCGGCACGGCAGGACCCTTCTGCACACCTGGACGATCCACCGGCCGGACCCGGTCGACGACCGTCTCGTGCCGCCGACGGGCGCCGGCTGGATCCCCGAGAGGGATGCGGCCACGCGACGGATGCTCCGCGCGGGCTATGCGCTCGGCCAGGTCGAGCGCAACAGCGCGTTCGACCTCGACGGCCCGTACGACGCCGTCCGCCGCCTGCTCGAGTCGGCGCTGACGAAGGCCGGCCCGGACTACCGCCCGGTCTGGTGGGTCGGCGCCACTCCCCCTGCGTACGCGGCAGGCTACGCCAAGGCGATCGCCCGGATGAGCTCGGACGTGCCCGCGGGCGAGCTGTCGTTCGAGCAGTCGGTGTGGGACGCCGAACGGGTGCTGCAGCGCGACGTCCGCTTCGCGGAGGCGGGAGTGCTCATGGGCGTCACCCTGGTGATCCATGAGCCGACGGGCGAGGTCGCCGCGTTCAACGAGCTGTCGATCGCACGCGATCGCACACGCCCGACGAGCCAGTGGGGCACGCTCGTCATGCCCGAGCACCGCGGTCGGCGCCTGGGCACGATCGTCAAGTGCATCGGCCTGCAGCGCTGGCACGAGCACGTCCCGGAGTCGCCCGTCGTCTCGACGTTCAACGCCGAGGAGAACCGGTACATGCTCGACGTGAACGAGGCCGTCGGCTTCGCACCCGCGGGCTACGCGGGCGCGTGGGAGAAGAGGCTGGCCTGAGCCCGGCGCGCTCGCACGGAGGCCTCGGCGCCTGCGCGGCGCCGCCCCGATTACGGTTGTGGGGTGAACTACACCGTGATCGGCGGCGGCGTCGGCTGCGCCCGCTTCGTGAAGGGCCTGCGCGAGCACGTGCGACGCGACGGAGGAGACCACCGCATCGACGTGGTCGTCAACACCGCCGACGACTGGTGGGTGTCGGGGCTCCGGATCGCCCCGGACCACGACAGCCTGCTGTATGCGCTCGCGGGGGTGAACGACGCCGAGCGGGGGTGGGGGCGCGCCGACGAGTCGGAGCGCGTGTCCGCGGAGCTCGCCGCGTGGGGCACCGCGCCCGACTGGTTCACGCTCGGCGATCTCGACCTCGGCACGCATATCGCCCGGACGGCGTGGTTGCGCGACGGGCTGTCGGTGTCCGAGGTGTATCGCCGTCTGGGGTCGCGCTGGGACCTGGGCGCGACGCTGCACCCCGCGACCGATGCGGAGATCGACACCCACGTCCTCCTGGCCGACGGCGAGCGGATCCATTTCCAGGAGTGGTGGGTCCGTCACCGCGCGCAGCTGCCCGCGACGGGCTTCGTCCAGCGCGACATCGGACGCGCGACGCCCTCGGCCGGTGCGCTCGAGGCCATCGCCGGCGCGGACGCCGTGCTGATCGCCCCCTCCAACCCGGTCGTCTCGGTGGGGCCCCTCCTCGCGGTGCCCGGGATCCGCGAGGCTCTCGCCGCCGCAGGGGCCCCGGTCGTCGGCGTGTCGGGCATCATCTCCGGCGGCGTCGTGCGCGGCATGGCGGACGCGTGCCTCGCCGCGATCGGTGTGGAGACGTCCGCGGAGGCGGTCGGGCGTCTCTACGGAGCCCGGGACGCCGGCGGGGTGCTCGACGGGTGGTTGGTCGACGAGGCCGACGGCGATGCCGTCGCGCCGTTGGAGCGAGCGGGCATCGCGACCCGCTCCGTGCCGTTGTGGATGCGCGACGCCGACACCTCGGCGCAGCTCGCGGCCGATGCGTTGGAGCTGTCCGCCGCGCTGCGGTGACGTCAGCCGGTGGGAAGGCCCAGATCCTTCGCCCCGAGCCGCAGAGCCCGCACCAGCGGCTTGTTGATCGCCTGCGACACGGCCGCCTGAGTGACGCCCTCCTTCTCCGCGATCTCTTTCTGCTGCAGCCCGAGCCAGCTGTCGAACACGGCACGACGGGCGCGCGCGTTCATGTCGGCCACGACCTGGTCGCGCAGCAGCAGGTAGGCGTTGACGATGCCCTCCTGGGCGCGGAGCTCCGCCGACGCGGTCTCGTGCACGGTCAGCCAGGAGCGTCCTCCGGGAAACCGGCCCCGGTCCCGCTCCTCGGCACGCTGCACGGCCTCGCGTGCGGCCCACCAGCCCGGACCATCCTGGATGGCGTCGGCGAGCGACGACTCGACGGGCGTGATGTCGCCCACGCCGATCCCGAACCGACAGGCGATGCCCTCGGGCAGCGCGAGCTGCAGATACAGGGTGGCGACCAGAGCGTCCTCGATCGTGTCGTACACGGCCTGGAACTCGTCTCCGGCAGTCGGCCACCATGGCTGCGCCGCGCGCGGATGCGCCTTCTCGACGGCCAGCGCCGCCGATTCGATCTCGCGCTGCAGCGCGTTCCGGTCCGGAGCGTTCCGCGACGAGACGACGTCGGAGATGATCGTGACGGCCATGCGACGACAGTACACTAATACGGTCGCTCAATTAAGCGTTTTAGCTTAAGTAATTCGTGATATCACTTGATCCATGACATCGCCGACGGCCGCGGGCGGCTCGCCGGTCAGCACGATGGACCGGATTTCCGACCGCCGGACGAGCGAACAGCGCCTCTGCGCGCTCGTCGTACCAGTCGTTCGAGAACATCTCCTCGATCACGCCGCGCAGTCCCGCGACGATGCGCGGCGATGCGCTCATGCACTCGCACCTGTCGCGACCCGGGCAGCTCGACCTCGGGAAAGAAGATGTTCATGCGTCCGTCGTCCTCACCGCTCTTCCGGGACCAGCGCTGCGGCGATCTCATGTTCCGGCAGGAGCAGCCGTGCGATCACGGCACGGTCTCCGTCGTCGGCGTCGTCCTCCCAGAGATCGGTGAGCAGGTCGCGCACCGCCCCGGCGAAGTCCGGCCAGACCGCCCACGGCCCGTCCTCCTCCGCGTCCCATTGCAGGAACGAGCCGTCGGCGGCGGAGAAGACCGCCACGGTCCCGCACGTCCACAGCGGCACGAGATCCTGGCGACCCGAGGCGGCCACGATCTCCCACGCAGGCCCGTCCGGTCTCTCCCACACGTCTGCGGCGCGATACCCGAGGGCCGGATGCACCGCCGCACCGCCGCGGGTGGCGATCTGCACGACGGCCTCGGGCAGCCGCCTGGCACGGATGCGCTCGGCGAGCTCGGATGCGGGATCACGGAGCGGGCGGTCGGTCGGCGGGGTCACTCTGTCTTCCAACTCGAGTCTGTACACTGTACATACTTAGTTGTACACGGAGCGGCGACGTCTGTCGACCAGCGATCTCGAGGAGGAGTCCATGGCGGCACGCGGCCCGCGCGGGGGCATCACGGCGGAGGGCGTCCTTCGCGCCGCCGACCGGCTTCTCGTCGACCGCGGGCGGGTCGAGGGCATCTCGTTGCGAGGCGTCGCCGCGGAGGTCGGCGTCGCCGTCAACGCGCTCTACACCTACTTCCCGTCGCTGGACGCGATCTGGCACGACCTCGCCGACGAGCGGCTGGGACGTCTCGAGCCGCAGGAGCTGCTCGATCACGAGTGCGCCCACTGCGCGCTCCTCGAGCTCGCCGACCGAGCCGTGCGCGTCCTGTCCACCCCGGGCACGGTCTCGCTGCTGCGCCGGGGCCCAGTGCTCGGGCGATGCTCCTTCATCCTCAGCGAGACGATCATGGCGCTCACAGAGCACGGGAGACTCGATCCCCGGGACGCGCACGACCTCGTCGTCGGCTGGTTCTACGGCAGCAGCGTCCTCGACGGCGAGGGCTGGACATCCGGCACCGACGCCATCCGCGACGCCGACCCCCTTCAGGACTTCCCGCGCATCGCTCACCGCAGCGCGCCCGATCGCCGGCAGCAGGCCGAGGCGATCCTGCACGGCATCGGGCTCGCCTGCTCGGCTGCGCGTACCCGACCCGCCACCGACCGCCGCTGAGGAGACGACACATGGGACTGTTCCGACGCACGCCCTCCGAGCCCGAGCCACCCCTGGGACCCACACCGTTCATCGCGGAGGTGCTGACCCGTATCGGCGAGCAGTACGGCGGATTCGACGCGATCGGGCCGCTCCCTCCCGGCACGGGCGGCCCTGGCATGGAGGTCGTGATCCACATCGCCGGAGAGCCGGACCAGGTTCGCGCCCCCTCGATGCGCGGCACGGGCATCATCCGCACCGCCCGGGTCTTCGCCGACCGCACCGAGGTCTACGACGGATACCGGCTGCTCGCCCGCTTCGACGACCTGACCTCCGCCGACGTGTTCGGTCCCCGCTCATGACGGTGCCGACAGCGCCGGAGCAGCCGGCGGGCGACGGTCGCGCGACGCTCGGCGAGGTGCCGGCGCAGCCCGAGCTGTTCGCCTGGAGCGATGCGCTGCATGCGCCCCCGGGCTGGGAGCAGAAGTCCTCCGGCAGCGCGCCCGGCAGCTACGACGAGAAGCTCGCCGCGACCCGGCAGGTCATCGCGGCGGCCCGGAGCCGCCGAAGAGGATGCAGTTGCGCAGGTACCGAGCGGCCGGAAGCTGATCGCCGATGACCGAGCCGGACGCCGCTACGGTCCGATGGCTGAACCTGCTGAACGGGTCGCCGAGCTTCGTCATCCGCATCGCCCCTCGCTCGCACGCTCCGACGGTGCTTCAGGTCGAGATCGTGCCCGAGGACGACGGCGTGTACTGGATCGCCGGAACGACGACCCTGCCACGCGGCGATCGCATCCCCTCCGTCTTCGAGGTCGACACCTCAGCGGGCGGGGGCCTCGTGAGCGTGCAGTGGAAGATCGACGGAGCGTGGATGTCCCCCTCGGACACGACGCGTGTCCGCCGTGCTCTGGATGCCGAGGAGCGAGACCTCTTCCCGTTCGACTGGACGTATGCCGTGCCGGTCGCGCGCGACGTCTATCACGACGAGAACGGCGCCGGATTAGACGAGCCGTCGTGACGCCGAAGCAGTGGGAGAACCCCGCCGACGGCGCGCCGTCGCACGGCTGCGCTCAGGTCTCGACGCGCATCGGTCGGCGTTGGCAGCGCGGGCAGACGTGGCTCGAACGATTCGTGAACCGCTCGCGGACGATCGTGGTGCCGCAGCGGGGGCACGGCTTGCCGCGCCGCCCGTAGGCGTTCAGGGAGTGCGCGAAGTACCCCGCCTGGCCGTTCACGTTGACGTACTGCGCGTCGAAGCTCGTGCCTCCCTCGGCGAGGGCCTTGGCCAGCACGGCCCGCACCTCCGCCAGCAGGCGGTTCGCCGCTCGCGTCGACAGATCGCGACCGAGCGTCTCGGGGTGGATGCGCGACGCCCATAGCGCCTCGTCGGCGTAGATGTTGCCGACGCCGCTCACGACCGTCTGGTCGAGCAGCACGCGCTTCACCGCCGACGCCTTGCCCGACAGCCTCCGCCGGAACAGCGCGTCGTCGAACGCGGGGTCGAGGGGATCGCGGGCGATGTGCGCCGCCTGACGCGGCACGAGGGGCGCCGCGTCGCCGAAGCCGCCGGGGTTCCCGTCGGGAGTGGGCACGAGCTCGTCGATCGCCAACGAGCCGAACGTGCGCTGGTCCGCGAAGACCACCGCGAGCTCACCGTGATCCGGATGCTCGATCCAGACCCGCACGCGCTCGTGCCGCTCGGCCGGCGCCCCCGGAGCGCGCAGCAGCATCTGGCCGCTCATTCCGAGGTGCACCATCACCGCCTCCGGCCCGCGGGCCGGATCGTCGGAGAGGGGCATCCACAGGAACTTGCCGCGCCTCGCCGTGCCGGCGATCTCCCGGCCGGTGAGGCGCGCCTCGAAGTCGGCCGGAGCGCCGACGTGACGGGTCAGGGCCCGCGGGTCATGCGCCTCCACCCCCCGCACGCGCGCACCGGCCACGGCGGGAGCCAGGCCCGCGCGGACCACCTCGACCTCCGGAAGCTCGGGCATGCGTCAGGCGCGCGCGCCGGCAGGCTCGCTCAGCCGACGCCAGGCGTCGAGCGCGGCGGCCATCTCGGCCGTCTTCTTGCTCGTTCCCTCGCCCGTGGCGACGAGCTCGCCCACGGTCACCGTCGCGACGAAACGACGGTCGTGATCGGGGCCGCTCGCCTCCACCGCGTACGCAGGAGGGGTCAGTCCCTGCCTCGCCGCGATCTCCTGCAACGCCGTCTTGGGATCCATCGCGGCGCCGTAGCGCTCGGGGTCCTGCAGCAGCGGCTCGACGAGGCGCAGCACCATCGCGGCCGCGACCTCGCTGCCGGCCGACAGATACGTCGCGCCGATGACGGCCTCCATGGCGTCCGCGAGGATCGAGTCCTTGTCACGCCCGCCGGTGAGCTCCTCACCCCTGCCCAGGCGAAGGTGCTGGCCCAGCCCGATCGCGCGCGCGACCTCGGCCAGCGCCACCGTCGACACGACGCTCGCACGCCGCTTCGCCAGCTGTCCCTCTTCGAGCTCGGGGAAGCGCGTGTAGAGCATCGTCGTCACGGCGAGACCGAGCACCGAGTCGCCGAGGAACTCGAGGCGCTCGTTGTGCGGGATCCCGCCGCTCTCGTAGGCGAACGAGCGGTGCGTCAGCGCCAAGCCGAGAAGCGGGGGGGGGGGGGGGGGGGCCCGCGGGGGGGGGGGGGGGGGGCGCCCCGCCGCGGGGGGGGGGGGGGGC
>NZ_JAIJZW010000002.1:261035-346371 GCF_019753765.1 Microbacterium marinilacus | reverse complement strand
CAAGCCGAGAAGCTCGGCGTCGATGTCGACGCCGAGCTTCTCGGTCAGGTGCGCGAGCCCGCGAGCGGTGTGCGTCACGGGCTGCCGATCAGACGTCGGCGACCTTGCGGCCCTTGTACTCGAGGAACAGCTCGGTGCCCTGCGAGTCGGTGACGACCTTGGCCTGGTGCGGACGGCTGTAGACGACCTTGCCGTTCTCGACCGTCTTGACGAGCGCGGGGGCCTCGGCCTTCCACTGCGCGCGGCGCGAACGGGTGTTGGAGCGGGAGACCTTCCGCTTCGGGGGGTTACCAGCCATGATTTCAGCTCTCTTCTGTATCGCGGGCGGCGTCAGACGCCGATCCGTGGTCGGTGAGGTTCTGGAGCGCTGCCCATCGAGGGTCGACGGGCGCATCCTGCTCGCTTGCCGGTTCCGTCCGCCGCTCACCCGTGACCGGATCGAGGCCGGGGCAATCCGGCTGACAGACCGGCTGAAACGGGAGCGCCAGAACGGTCGCGTCTCTGACAAGAGTTTCAAGATCCACGTGGTCGTCTTGAACCTCGAAGTCAGCCGCTTCCTGCCCAGGATACTCGAAAAGCTCCTGAAACTCGACTTCGACGGGCGCGGCGATCTCCCGCAGGCACCGCCCGCACTCGCCCTCGTACTCGGTGTCGACGGTCCCCGACACCAGGATGCCCTCGTGCACCGACTCGAGGCGCACCTCCAGGTTGAGCTCCTTGCCGGCCGGGACGGAGACGATGCCCTCGCCCCAGCGGGCCGGCGCCGGGATGGTCAGCGTGTGCTCGCGCATCTCGCCCGGCTTGCGCGAGATGTCGTGCGCGGACAGCACGAACGGTCCGGAAAATCGAGGTCTCACCCTTCGATGCTACCCGCGCGCCCTCGGCGCCGGACCGCAGACCGGCCGCGCTGCGACCGAGGATCTCAGAAGTCGTTGGCGCTGGCCTTGGCGAGGAAGCGCGCGACCGCTCCCGGGACGTACGGGGAGACGTCGCCGCCGAGCCCCGCCACCTGCCGCACGAGCGAGCTGGACACGAGGGCGTGCGACGGCTCCGGCAGCAGGAACACTGTCTCGATGCCGGCGAGGTGCCGGTTCACGACCGCCATCGGGGTCTCGTACGCCACGTCGACCTGGGAGCGGATGCCCTTGACGAGCACGCCCGCGCCGACCTCCTGCGCGTAGTCGACGAGCAGGCCCACGCTCCAAGACCCCACCACGACCTTGCCCTCGACGCCCTCTGCGGCGATCGACTCCTCCAGCAGCGACATGCGCTGCGCGATCGGCAGCATCGCCGCCTTGTCGGGGTTGTGGACGACGAGCACGTGCAGTTCGTCGTAGAGGCCGGCCGCGCGGCGGATCACGTCGAGATGCCCCAGGGTCGGCGGGTCGAACGATCCGGGGACGACGGCGATCCGGCTGGATTTCGACTCAGTCACTTCGTTCTCATTTCGACTCGCTCGTTCTGCTGACTCGCTCAACGTGGTCGACGAGCGACGCATCGCTCGACCTGGTCGCCGAAGGCGACGCATCACAGGCCACCCTATCCGTCACGACTTGGCGAGGGCGGCCCGCTCCTCCTGCGTGACGCGGCGTTCCAGCGCCTCCGCGAGACCGGCGTGCCCGGCGAGCGTCGGATCGGCCTCGAGGATGCGCTCGGCCTGACCGCGCGCCTGGGCGATGAGCTCCGCGTCCTTCACGACGCGCAGCAGGCGCAGCGACGAGCGCACGCCGGACTGCGCGTCGCCGAGCACGTCGCCCTCTCCGCGCAGCTCCAGGTCGACTTCGGCGAGCTCAAAGCCGTCGAGCGTCGCGGCCACCGCCTCGACGCGCTCACGCGCGACCGTGCCCTGCTCGGCCTCCGTCACGAGAAGGCACAGCCCCGGCACTCCCCCGCGCCCGACACGACCGCGCAGCTGGTGAAGCTGCGAGACCCCGAACCGGTCGGCGTCGAGGATGACCATGGTCGAGGCGTTCGGCACGTCGACTCCGACCTCGATGACGGTGGTGGCGACGAGCACGTCGACGTCGCCGCGCGCGAAGTCCTGCATGATGCGGTCCTTCTCCTCGGCAGGCAGCCGGCCGTGCAGCGTCGCGACACGCAGCCTGCCGACGCGCGGATGACGCGCCAGCATCTCGGCGACCTGCACGACGCCCCAGTGCGGTCGTGACGCCTCTCCCTCGACAGGCGCCGCCGCCTCGCCCGTGCCGTCGTCCGCCCCTGGAGCCGCCGCCGCCTTCTCGGCGTCGATCGCCGAGCACACGACGAACACCTGATGGCCCTTGTCGGCCTCCTCGGCCGCCCGGTCCCAGACGCGGCCGAACCAGGCCGGCTTCTCGGCGATCGGCGCCACGAACGTCTCGATCCCGGCACGACCGGCCGGCATCGTCCTGATCGTCGACACGTCGAGGTCGCCGAAGACGGTCATGGCGACGGTGCGCGGGATGGGCGTGGCCGTCAGCACGAGGGCGTGGGGGCTCGTACCCTTGGCTCGCAGCGTCTCGCGCTGCTCCACGCCGAAGCGATGCTGCTCGTCGACCACCACGAGGCCCAGGTCGGCGAAGGTCGTGCCCTGGCTGAGCAGCGCGTGGGTGCCGACCACGATGAGCGCCTGGCCCGACGCGACCCGCAGAGCTGCCTTCCGCCGCAGCGCGGCCGGCATCTGCCCGGTCAGCAGGGTGGGCATCAGCTCGGGGGCGAGCGCGGGGCCCAGCATGCGGGTCATCGATCGGAGGTGCTGCGCGGCGAGCACCTCCGTCGGCGCGATGAGCGCCGACTGCCCGCCCGACTCGGCGACCTGCAGCATGGCGCGCAGCGCCACGAGGGTCTTGCCCGACCCGACCTCGCCCTGGACGAGCCGGTTCATCGGCCACTCGGCGGTGAGGTCCGCCGCGATCTGCGCGCCGACCGTGACCTGGTCGGGCGTGCGCTCGAACGGCAGCGCGGCGTCGAAGCGCTCGAGAAGCCCGGCCGGCCGGGCTGCACGGGTCGTCGCCGACATCATCCGCACCGACTGGCGCTGCTGCGCCAGCGCCGTCTGCAGGACGAGCGCCTCGTGCATCCGCAGCGTGGCGCGGGCCGCGTCGATCTGGTCCCTCTGCTGCGGTCGGTGGATCCACTCGAGCGCCTCGCGGGCCGTCAACAGGCGCTCCTCCGTACGCAACGCCTCGGGAAGCGGGTCGGGCACGTCGCCCAGGTGGTCGAGCACGTCGCCGATCCACTTCTGCAGGGTCCAGCTCGACACGACGGAGGTCGCCGGGTAGATCGGGATCGGCGTGCGGACGATCTCGTCCGCCTCGGCGACGCCGGGAGCGCGGTCGTCCTCGAACAGCTGATAGTCGGGGTGGGAGAACTGCAGCTGGCTGCGGTACGCGCTGACCTTGCCCGAGAACACGCCGCGCCGACCGGGCTGCAGCTCCTTCTCGCGCCACCCCTGGCCGAAGAATGTGAGGGTCAGGTGCCCCTCGCCGTCGCCGATGACCACCTCGAGCATCGAGCCGCGCCGGTTGCGCATCGGTCGCGACGACGAGGACACGACCTCGGCGATCACGGTCGCCAGCTCGCCCACCGGAAGGCCGCGGATGGGCGTCAGCTCGCCGCGCAGCGCGTAGCGGCGCGGGTAGTGCGCGACGAGGTCGCCGGCCGCGGACATGCCGAACGCGCGCGACAGGGCCTTGGCCGGCTTGTCTCCCAGCGCCACGAGAAGCGGCGTGTCGAGCGTGAACGGCATGACCTGAGTTTAGGCGCGGGGTGCGACAGGCCCGGCTGGGTACTGTGGACGGGTGACTCGCATCATCGCGGGGGCTGCGGGCGGCGTGCGCCTCGACGTGCCTCCCACCGGCACCCGGCCCACCAGCGATCGCGTGCGCGAGTCGCTCTTCGGGTCGCTCGAGGCAGCCGATGCGATCGACGGGTCGCGCGTGCTCGACCTGTACGCGGGCTCGGGCGCCCTCGGCCTCGAGGCCGCCAGCCGCGGCGCGTCCGCGGTCGATCTCGTCGAACGCGCCCGCCCCGCCGTCCGGCTCGCGCAGCGCAACGCGGACGGCGTGCGCCGCTCGATCGGCGCCGCAGCACCTCCGGTGCGGGTGCACGCCACGACGGTCGGGGCCTATCTGCGCGCAGCGGCCGGCCCGTTCGACCTGGTGTTCCTCGACCCCCCGTACGACCTGCCCGACGACGAGCTCACGCACGACCTCGCGACGCTCGCGCCAGCGCTGTCCGCGGATGCCCTGGTGGTCGTCGAGCGCTCGTCCCGTTCGGGTCCGCCCGCCTGGCAGGACGCGGGCCTGGAGCCGCTGCGCGACCGCGCGTACGGCGACACCGCCCTCTGGTGGGGGCAGCCGCCGCGCAGCTGAGTGTGCCCGCCTCAGCCCGAGACGGCGTCCCAGTCGCGGTACGGGTCCCATCCCCCGGCACCGCCGTAGGCGACGCCGTCCACGAGCAGCGCGTGCTCGACGCGCTCGGTCACGAGGCCGATCGGGCGGAACCCCGGGGGCAGCACGTCGGCGGCGAACGTCGCGAGCAGCGCGTGGTCCTCGCCGCCCTCGATCACGCGTGTCGGATCGTCGCCGAGCGCGCGGGCGTCCAGGTCGATCGCCACCCCGGAGGCGTCGGCCATCCGCCGTGCGTCGAGGCCCAGGCCGTCGGACACGTCCATCATCGCCGTCGCCCCCGCGATCGCCGCGACCGCACCGAGCCCGATCGGCGGCGACGGGCGCAGCTGCGCCGCGAGAGCCTCGGGTTCCCCGGCAGCCAGCCGCCTGGCCTGCGGCGGCACGGGCGCGCCGGCACCGTCGCGGAAGCGATCGAACAGCACGGCGAGTCCCCGGGCGGCCACGCCGAGCTCGCCGGCGATCGCGACGACGTCGCCGGGCCGTGCGCCGGAGCGCAGCACCGCGCGCCGTCCCTCGAGGTCGCCGAGGGCCGTGACGGCGAGCGTCAGCGTCGGCGACACCGTGAGGTCGCCTCCCACGACGGCGCACCCGGGCGCGAGGGCGTCGCACGCCTCGCGGAGGCCGTCCGCCAGCCGCTCGACGAACGAGACACGCGTGTCGTTCGGCATCGCGAGCGCGACGAGCAGCGCCGTCGGGCGCGCTCCCATCGCTGCGACGTCCGCGAGGTTCACCGCGGCGGCCTTCCAGCCGAGGTCGTAGCCGCTCGACCAGGCGAGGCGGAAGTCCGGTCCGTGCACGAGCGTGTCGGTCGTCGCGACGACCGATCCGGACGGCGTGCCCACCACCGCGGCGTCGTCGCCCGGTCCCACCTCCGCCGCCACGGCGCGCCCGGTCCGCGCGGCGATGCGCCGCAGGATCTCGCCCTCGCTGAGCTCGCCGATCGTGGGGTCAGGAGCGTGATCGCGCATTCCCTCAGCGTAGGCGCTGCGCGGTGAGGGACCGCGGCCGCACGTCGCCGCCGACCGCCACCTCGCGTCCAGCCACGCGACCGTAGGCTGGGACGGTGATCCGCCGTCTCGCCGCCGCGTCCGCCCTGATGCTCAGCCTCGGGCTGGCCGGATGCGCGGCGACCGTGACACTCGAGCCTGCGGAGGATGCGAACGACCCGCTCTGCGCGGACGTGAGCGTGCGGCTGCCCGACGCGTTCGGCGATCTGCAGCGCCGATGGACGGACGCGCAGGCGACCGCGGCCTGGGGCGATCCGACGGCGGTGATCCTGAGCTGTGGCGTGACCCCGCCGGGCCCGACCACGCTGCAGTGCGTGACGTTCGAGGGTGTCGACTGGATCGTCGACGCCTCGGAGCTGCCGTACCAGCGCATCACGACGTACGGCCGCACTCCCGCCACGCAGGTCTACGTGAACACCGAGGACGTGAGCCCCTCCGACGTGCTTCCGGTGATCAGCCGTATCGTGCAGGCGATCCCGGCCGAGACCGAGTGCGTCGATCCCGACCAGGCGACGCCGGCGCCCGTCGAGCCCTGAGCCGCGCCCCGGCGATCAGGCCGCGCGGGCCAGGCCGAGCTCGACGAGCTCCGTGATGAGCTCGGCATAGGTCATGCCGGACGCGATCCAGCACTTGGGGTACATCGAGATGGGAGTGAATCCCGGCATCGTGTTGAGCTCGTTGATCACGACCTCGCCGTCCGACGTGAGGAAGACGTCGACGCGGGCCAGCCCGCGACCGTCCACCGCCTCGAATGCGCGCCGGCCGACCTCGCGGATCCGCTCGGTCTCGTCCGGTGTGAGCGCCGCCGGACACACCACGTCGGCGCCGTCGCCGCCGAGGTACTTGCCCTCGAAGTCGTAGAACTCGCGCGTCGTCAGCACGATCTCGCCGGGCAGCGAGGCCCGGGGGCGCCCGCCGTCGCGACCCTCGAGGATCGCGACCTCGATCTCGCGGCCGGCGATGCCGCTCTCGACCAGCACCTTGTCGTCCTCGGCCAGGGCGATGCGCATCGCCTCGTCGAGCTCGGACGCGTCGTGCGCCTTCGAGACGCCGACGCTCGATCCGGCCCTCGCGGGCTTCACGAAGACGGGGTAGCCGAGCGCAGCCGCCTCGGCGCGGACGGACTCCGGGTCGTCCGCCCACCGCGCCGCCCGCACGGTCGACCAGGGGGCCACCGGGAGCCCCTCGGCCTGCAGGGCGATCTTCATGAAGTGCTTGTCCATGCACACGGCCGAGTCGAGCACCCCGCCGCCGGCGTACGGCAGCTCGAGGATGTCGAGGAAGCCCTGGATCGTGCCGTCCTCGCCGTGCAGGCCGTGCAGGATCGGCAGCACGACATCGGCGACGCCGAGGTCCTCGACGGAGCCGTCATCGCGCTGCACCCGCAGTCGGCGCTCGCCACCGGCGACGGGCCACAGGATGCGCGTGCCGTTGTCGCCGACCTCCGGCAGCCGCTCGGCGTCGAGGGCGAACCTCTCGGGGTCGTCCTGCTCGAGCACGAACACGCCGTCGCGGGTGATGCCGATGGGGATCACCCGGAAACGGTCACGGTCGATCGCTCCGAGCACCCCGCCCGCCGTCGCGGAGGAGATCGAGTGCTCGCTCGATCGCCCTCCGAAGAGCACCGCCACGGTCGTCCTGGCCATTCTGCGTCCCTTCGCCCTGCGGCGTGTCGTCGTCTGTGGTGAGATGAGGCGCGATCTCGCGCGGGTTCATCCGCCCGTCCAGCACCATCTTGACCTGCTGCACGATCGGCATCTCGACGCCGGCGTCCTTGGCGAGCTTCAGGACGGGGCCGACCGAGGCCAACCCCTCGGCGGTCTGGTTCATCTGCGCGATGACCTCTTGGAACTTGTATCCCTGCCCCAGGAGCCTGCCCGCGGTGTTGTTGCGGCTCAGCGGCGACTGGCACGTGGCGATCAGGTCGCCGAGCCCCGCGAGCCCCTGCAGCGTTCCCGGCTGCGCGCCGTACGCGACCGCGAAGTCGGTCATCTCGACGAGCCCGCGCGTGATGATCGACGCCTTCGTGTTCTCGCCGTAGCCCACGCCGTCGACGATGCCGATCGCGACCGCGATCAGGTTCTTCAGCACGCCGCCGAACTCCGTGCCGATGACGTCCGTGTTCACGAAGCTGCGGAAGTACGCGTTGCGGGCGCGCCGTGCGACGGCGTCGGCGGTCTCCTGGCTGCTCGACGCGATCACGGCAGCCGTGGGCTGTTGCTGCGCGATCTCGAGGGCGAGGTTGGGGCCGCTCGCGACGGCGATGCGCGCCGGATCGCACGCCAGCTCCTGCTCGATCACCTGGCTCATGCGCAGGTTGGTCTTCTTCTCGACACCCTTCATCAGGCTGACGAGCGGCACGGACGGATCGCCGACGTACGGTCGCATGTCGCGCAGCGTGTCGCGCGCCGACTGGCTGGGGACGGACAGGTAGATCTGCGTCGCGCCGTCGATCGCGCGCTCCAGGTCGTGCGTGGCGCGCATCGAGCGCGGCAGGTTGATCCCCGGCAGGTACTTGGAGTTGCGCTTGGCCTCGTCGATCTCGTGAGCCAGCTCGGCTCGGCGCGCCCACATCGTGACCTGCGCGCCGCCGTCGGCGAGGATCTTGCCGAACGTCGTCCCCCAGCTGCCCGCTCCGATGACGACGACCTTCGGCTGCTCCGGGCGGCGGCTCACAGACGACCCGTCTCGGACTGCCCGTGCGACGAGGGGTCCCATCGCTTCGCCGGCGCCTGCTCGCCGCGGATGTCCGCCAGCAGCGTCGCGATGGCGGCCATGAGGCGGTCGGTGGCCTCCGTCACGGTCGCCTGATCGTGGGCGCGACCGCGCAGGTCAGAGATGTCCACGGGGTCGCCGACGGAGATGCGCACGCGCTTGCGCGGCGGCCAGAAGCTGATGCCGCGGGCGTAGCGCCCCATGATGTCCTGCACGCCCCAGTGCGCCACCGGGATGAGAGGCAGGTCGCCCGCGAGGGCGAGCCGCACGGCACCCGACTTGCCGCGCATGGGCCAGAGATCCGGGTCGCGCGTGAGCGTGCCCTCGGGGTAGACGATCACGCCGCGCCCGTCCTCAACGAGGGCCTTGGCCTGCGACATCGTCTGCGCGGCGGAGTCGCGCGATGACGTCCGCGCGACGGGGATCATGCCGGTGGCGCGGAGCGCGGCGCCCAGGACGGGCACCCGGAACAGGCTGTCCTTCGCCATGAACCTCGGCGCGCGGCCCAGCCGCCACACCGCGACGGCGACGATCAGGGGGTCGAGCTCGCTGACGTGGTTGGGCGAGAGGACGTAGGCGCCCGTGCGCGGCAGCTTCTCGCGACCGACGATCTCGATCTTCGCCAGCAGCCCGACGAACGGGACGACGGCGACGGCCAGCGGCCAGAACCAGCTGGGCCGATTCTTTTCGGGTGAGCTCATCCCCGCCTCGCTCAGCCGACGACGTCGAAGTCCGCGCCGAGAGCGGTGAGCTTCTCGAAGAACTTCTCGTAGCCGCGGCTGATGATGCCCACGCCCGACACCCGCGACGTGCCCTCGGCGGTGAGGGCGGCGACGACGTAGCTGAAGCCTCCGCGCAGGTCGGGCACGACGATGTCGGCACCGTGGAGCGGCGTCGGGCCGTTGATGACGGCCGCCTGCTCGAGCTCCCGGCGCGGCACGCGACGGTATTCGCCGTCGAGCCCGTTCGGGTGCACGACGATGTCGGCGCCCATCTGGACGAGCGCGCGGGTGAAGCCCAGGCGGTTCTCGTACACGGTCTCGTGCACCACCGAGCGCCCGTTGGCCTGGGTGAGAGCGACGATCAGCGGCTGCTGCCAGTCGGTCATGAAGCCCGGGTGCACGTCGGTCTCGACCGTGATGGCCTTGAGCGGCGCCTTGCCCCGGCGGAAGCGGATGCCCTCGTCGGTGATGTCGAAGTCGCCGCCGACCTTGCGGTACACGTTCAGGAACGTGAGCATCTCGTACTGGCGGGCGCCCTTGACGAAGATGTCGCCGTCCGTGGCTAGCGCGGCCGCGGCCCACGACGCGGCCTCGTTGCGGTCGAACAGGGAGCGGTGGTCGTAGCCGCGCAGCTCGTCGACGCCCTCGATGAAGATGACGCGGTTCGGCTCGTAGGAGATGATGGCGCCCATCTTCTGCAGCACGCCGATCAGGTCCATGATCTCGGGCTCGATCGCCGCGTTGCGCAGCTCCGTGACGCCCTTCGCCCGCACCGCGGTCAGCAGCACCTGCTCGGTCGCCCCCACGCTCGGGTACGGCAGCTCGATGTGCGCGCCGTGCAGCCCTTCGGGAGCCGACAGGCGGATGCCGCTCGGCTGCTTGTCGACGATGGCGCCGAAGTTGCGCAGCGCGTCGAGGTGGAAGTCGATGGGCCGGTCGCCGATGCGGCACCCGCCGAGGTCGGGGATGAAGGCCTGACCCAGCAGGTGCAGCAGCGGACCGCAGAACAGGATCGGGATGCGGGAAGACCCCGCATGGGCGTCGATCTCCTCGAAGTTCGCCGACTTGGCGTCGGAGGGGTCGAGCACGAGCGCGCCCGGCTCGTCGCCCTCGGTGACGTGCACGCCGTGCACCTCGAGCAGCGACCGGACGACCTCGACGTCGCGGATGTCCGGGACGTCCCGGAGGATGCTCGGCGTCTCGCCGAGGAGCGAGGCCACCATCGCCTTCGTCGCGAGGTTCTTCGCCCCGCGCACGTCGACCTGGCCCTTCAGCGGACGCCCGCCGCGGATCTCGAGGACTTCGCCGGCCACTTTTTCCGAGATCGCCGCTGCCGGGGTGCCCGGGGTGTGCGCGTCGCCGAGGAGTGTCATGTGATGGTGCCTCACTAGGGTTCTCGCGGCGGTCGGCCGCTTCTTCTGACGAGGCGCGATCGGAGCCCGGCCCCTTTCAGGACCGCCCATCCGTACGGAGCGGTCGCCCCGGGCTCACGAGACGGGTGTCGTCCGTGGCCGCCACGCCTCGCGGCGGGCCTCGAACTGCGCGATCCTGTCCTCGTTGCGCAGCGTGAGCCCGATGTCGTCGAGCCCTTCGAGGAGCCGCCACCTAGTGTAATCGTCGATCTCGAAAGCGGCCGTGAAGTCGCCAAGACTGGCGGTTCGCGCCTCGAGGTCGACGGTCATCTCCACCCCGGGCTGCGCGTCGATCGCGGCCCAGAACCGCTCGAGGTCGGCCTCGGCGATGACGCCCGTGACGAGCCCCTGCTTGCCCGAGTTGCCGCGGAAGATGTCCGCGAAGCGCGGGCTCAGCACCACTTTGAAGCCGTAGTCGCGCAACGCCCAGACGGCGTGCTCGCGGCTCGATCCGGTGCCGAAGTCGGGCCCCGCCAGGAGCACGGACGCGGCGCGGAAGGGCTCCTGGTTCAGAACGAACCCGGGGTCCTGCCGCCACCCGTGGAACAGCGCGTCCTCGAAGCCCGTCTTCGTGACGCGCTTGAGGAAGACGGCGGGGATGATCTGGTCGGTGTCGACGTTGGAGCGCTTCAGCGGCGCCGCCACACCGGTGTGCGTCGTGAACTTCTCCATGTCAGGCCTCCTGCGCTTCGACTCGGCGTGTTCCCTCGACGGCCGAGTCCCACTCGCCGTCGATCCCGTCCAGGTCCGACGGGCTCGACAGCGTGCCTCGGATCGCCGTGGCCGCGGCCACGAGGGGAGACACCAGGTGGGTGCGTCCTCCCTTGCCCTGCCGGCCCTCGAAGTTGCGGTTGCTGGTCGAGGCGCACCGTTCTCCCGGAGCGAGCTGGTCGGGGTTCATGCCCAGGCACATGGAGCAGCCGGCGAAACGCCACTCGGCGCCGAACTCCTTCACGATCAGGTCGATGCCCTCGGCCTCCGCCTCGAGGCGCACGCGCGCCGAGCCGGGGACCACCATGACTCGCACGCCGTCCGCCTTCTTGCGCCCCTGGATGATCGACGCGAACGCCCTGAGGTCCTCGATGCGGCTGTTGGTGCACGACCCCATGAAGACGGCGTCCACCGGCACCTCCTTCAGCGGGGTGCCGGCGACGAGATCCATGTACTGCAGGGCGCGCTCGGCGGCCGCACGGTCGTTGGGATCCTCGAACGAGCGCGGGTCGGGCACGCTGTCGCTCAGCGACGCGCCCTGGCCCGGGTTGGTGCCCCACGTCACGAACGGCTCGAGCTCGTTCGCGTCGATGAACACCTCGGCGTCGAAGACGGCCCCCTCGTCGCTCGGCAGGGTGCGCCAGTACGCCACCGCGTCGTCCCAGTCCTGCCCCTTCGGCGCGTGGTCGCGCCCCTTCAGGTACGCGAACGTCGTGTCGTCGGGGGCGACCATGCCCGCGCGGGCGCCGGCCTCGATCGACATGTTGCAGATGGTCATCCGGCCCTCCATGGAGAGCGATCGGATGGCGCTGCCGCGGTACTCCAGCACGTAGCCCTGGCCGCCACCGGTGCCGATCTTGGCGATGACGGCGAGGATGATGTCCTTCGCGGTCACCCCGGGCCTGAGCTCGCCCTCCACGGTGATCGCCATGGTCTTGAACGGCTTCAGCGGCAGGGTCTGCGTGGCGAGGACGTGCTCGACCTCGCTGGTGCCGATGCCGAAGGCCATCGCGCCGAACGCGCCGTGGGTAGACGTGTGGCTGTCGCCGCACACGACGGTGATGCCGGGCATCGTCAGGCCGAGCTGCGGGCCCACCACGTGCACGATGCCCTGTTCCTTGTCGCCCAGCGAGTGCAGGCGCACGTCGAACTCGGCGGCGTTGCGGCGCAGGGTCTCGATCTGCGTGCGGCTGGTCAGGTCGGCGATCGGCTTGTCGATGTCGAGCGTCGGGGTGTTGTGGTCCTCGGTCGCGATGGTGAGGTCCAGCCGCCGCACCGGGCGGCCCTCGGCCCGCAGGCCGTCGAACGCCTGGGGGCTGGTCACCTCGTGCACGAGGTGCAGGTCGATGTAGATCAGGTCGGGCTGTCCGCCCTCGCCCTTGACGACGAGGTGGTCGTCCCAGACCTTCTCCGCGAGCGTCCGGGGACGCTCGGGAATGTCCGTCAGGGGGCGGGTGGTGGGGCTGGCGTCGCTCATGCTGCTGTCTCTCCGTTGACTTCGTCGGATATCGGCCTCGACGAACTCCGCGACGGGGAGGGCCTAGAGCGAGGTCCCGTCGCGGCGCAGAAGGAGAAGACGTCCGGCGAACCGCATGCGCTCAGCCTAGCATCCTGCACGCGAGGTGCCGCTTTCCCGATCAGTGTGCGTAGAAGGGGGCGGCGCGAGCCCCACCGGTTCAGCAGTTCTCGCGCCACCCCTCAGGACCCTCAGCTCTCGACGCCCTCGCGCCGCTTCTCGCGAGCCGACGAGATGAGGCTGGCGATCGTCGCGACGCCCATCGAGGCGATGATGACGCCCAGCGAGACCCAGTTGTTGATCTCGGGAGCCCACTCGATGTGCTGCCCGCCGTTGATGAAGGGCAGCTCGTTGACGTGCATGGCGTGGAAGAACAGCTTCACGCCGATGAAGGCCAGGATGAAGGCCACGCCGTAGTGGAGGTACTTGAGGCGCTCGAGCAGGTCGCCGAGCAGGAAGTAGAGCTGGCGGAGCCCCATCAGCGCGAAGATGTTCGCGGTGAACACGATGAACGGGCTCTGGGTCAGCCCGTAGATCGCGGGGATCGAGTCGATCGCGAACATCAGGTCGGTCACGCCGATCGCGACGAAGACGAGCAGCATCGGGGTGAAGAACCTCTTGCCGTCGACCACGGTGCGCAGCTTGTTGCCGTCGTAGTGGTCGCTGATGTCGATGAACCGGCGCAGGAACCGGACGATCGCGCTCTCCTGCTTCTGGTCGTCCTCGAGCTTCTCCGGCAGCGCCTGGCGGATCGCGGTGTAGATGAGGAAAGCGCCGAACAGGTAGAAGATCGCCGAGAAGTTCTCGATCAGGGCCGCACCCAGCAGGATGAACGCGCCGCGCAGCACGAGGGCGATGATGATGCCCACCATCAGCACCTCCTGCTGCAGCTTCCGCGGCACGGCGAACTGGCCCATGATCAGCACGAAGACGAACAGGTTGTCGATCGAGAGGCTGTACTCGGTCATCCAGCCCAGGAGGAACTCCTGGGCGTACTGCCCGCCGGCGACGACCCACATCACTCCCGCGAAGATCAGCGCGAGCGTCACATAGAAGACGACCCACAGCGTCGACTCCCTGGTCGACGGGATGTGCGGGCGCTTCAGGATGAGCAGCAGGTCGCCGATCAGGATCGCCGTCAGCACGACGAGCGATCCGATCTCGAACCACGGGGGCAGATACAGGTCCATCCAGGGCCTTTCAGGTACGGCCTCGCGGAGGCACGGTGATGCGACGAGAGTCTCTCCCCCGCCATGTCGCAGGCGGTGCGTGCCCGGGATCCCACCGTCGAGATCCGTGATGACGAGCGCGCTTTGACGGGATACTCCCCCTCGCGGTTTAAGGATAGCGAGCCCTCGACGCACGCCGATGCGTCGGCGCGCGATCCGCGCCACGCCTTCGCGAGCGGTCTGCGGCGGCCGATGTGACGGAACCGAGACGATCGGCTGCCCGCCGACACTGACAGGGTGAGAGACGACGAGGGCATCCCCTCGGGATCGGATGGATCGATGACCGACGACGGCACCGGCGACGCCACGCTCGTCGAATGGGCGGCGGCCGGGAGCGAGGCCGCGTTCCGGCAGCTGTACCGCCGCCACGCGCGCCCCGTGTACTGGATCGCCTACGGTCTGCTGCGCTCGGCGGCCGACGCCGAGGACGTGACGCAGGAGACGTTCGTCGTGGCGTGGCGCAAGCTCGCCGGCCTGGAGCTGGCGGGCGAGTCGCTGCTGCCGTGGCTCGCGACGATCTGCCGGTTCCAGGCGGCCAATCGGAAGCGCGCCCTGCGCCGCGCGGAGGCCGCGGAGCTCGACGACCGCGCACCCGACACCGTGGACGTCGAGCAGCAGGTCATCGACGCCGACCTGGTGGAGCGGATCCTGCGCGCCGTCGACGGCCTCGGCGAGCTCGACCGGCAGATCTTCCGCCTGTGCGTCGGCGAGGGCTACGGCTATCAGGCCGCCGCCGACGAGCTCGGCGTCAGCCACGGGGTCGTCCGCAACCGTCTCTCGCGGATCCGCACGAGGCTGCGGGGCGTGACCGACGAGACGCGATCGATGGAGGAGGCGCGATGAACGCGCAGCAGACGGATGACGGCGGACTGCCCGAGGTCACCGACGAGACGCTCGACCGCATCGAGCACCGCGTGTTCGAGGCGATCGCCGAGGAGCGTGTCGAGCGCCCGTCCCGGGCGCGCCGGAGGCGACGCGTCTGGCAGGGCGTCGGTGTGGCGGCGGCGGTCGTGGCGGTGGCGGCCGTGATCTCCCCCGCCGTGCTGCAGGGCCTCGGGTCCGGCGGCATGAGCACTGCGGAGAGCGCTGACAGCGCGGTGGAGTCCGCGCCCGACGCGCGCTCGGCGCAGGACGCGGACGAGCAGGCGCTGCTGGATGCCGGCGGAGACACCGCGACGAGCGGGTCTGCTCCGACGTCGGCGGAGTCCGGTGCGGCGGCGGAGAACGGCGCCGCGACGCCGCGCGAGGTGATCCGGTCGGGCTCCGCGAGCATCGTCGTCGACGACGCCGCGGAGGCGGCTGACGCGATCGTGCAGCTCGCCACCGAGCACGAGGGATGGGTGGAGCAGCTGTCGATCGGGGCCGACAGGTCCTACGACGGCGCGCTGGAGAGCGGGGGCGCCGTGTGGGTGCCGGACGACGGCGGTTACGTCACCGTGAGGGTCCCTGCCGAGTCGCTCGACGAGGTGATGCGCGAGCTGAACGATGTCGGCGAGGTCGCCAGCACGCGAGTCGGCACCGACGACGTCACCTCCCAGGCCGTCGACCTGCGCGCCCGCATCGACGCGACCCGCGCCTCTGTGGACCGGCTCACCGAGCTTCTCGCCCAGGCCGGCGACGTGGGCGACCTCGTGAACGTCGAGACCACCCTGTCCCAGCGTCAGGCGGAGCTCGAATCCCTCGAGCAGCAGCTCGAGTCCCTCGAGGGCCAGGTCGCCATGTCGACCCTGTCGGTGTCGCTGCTGACCGAGGCGCCGGCCGTCGAGCCGGATCCGGCCGGCTTCGGGGACGGCCTCTCGGCGGGATGGAACGGACTGCTCGCCACCGCCAACGGGATCGTCGTCGCGCTCGGCTTCCTGCTCCCCTGGATCGTGGCGATCGGCATCGCCGCCCTGGTGGTCTGGGGCGTCGTCCGGGCCGTGCGACGGCGCCGGAAGACGGCGGAGTGACACGGGGCATGCCGCTCCGACCGAGCGACACGCGCGGGATCCGCGCGGGGCGTGCCCCGATTTGTTCAGCGCCGGGAAGTCATGCCATAATCTTCTAGTTGCCGGAAACGGGAACGGGGCCCGAAAGGGCCCGAAGGCAAGGCCCCATCGTATAGCGGCCTAGTACGCTGGCCTCTCACGCCGGTAACGCGGGTTCGAATCCCGCTGGGGTCACACCGCTCGAAGAGCCCGGATCATCAGATCCGGGCTCTTCGTCTTTCTCGCCCTCAGCCCCGAGCGTTCTGCTTGACTCGGGACATGCGCATCACGAAGCACGAGCACGCGGCGCTCCGCGTGGAGGCCGAGGGCCGCACCCTGCTCATCGATCCGGGCAGCTTCACGTCGGTGCTCGACGACCTGCACGCGCTCGAGGCCGTCGTGATCACCCACGAGCACGCCGATCACTGGACGCCTGAGCAGCTCGACCGCATTTTCGCCGCCGCGCCGTCGGTGCCGATCTTCACGACCGCGGCGGTGGCGTCCGCGCTGCACGACCGGGAGACGGTCGTGGTCTCGCCGGGCGATGAGACGACCGCAGGCCCGTTCTCGCTGCGCTTCTTCGGCGGCCGGCACGAGGAGATCCACTCGAGCCTGCCCGCCATCGACAACGTGGGTGTGCTGGTCAACGACGAGCTCTACTACCCCGGCGACTCGTATGCGATCCCGGAGGGCGTGGAGGTCGGCACCCTGGCGGTGCCCGTCGGCGCGCCGTGGCTGCGACTCGGCGACGCGATGGACTTCCTGCTCGCGGTCGAGCCGCGGCGGGCGTTCGGCACGCACGACATGACCCTTTCGGTCGTCGGGCGGGCAGGCCACCTGGCGAGGCTGAAGTGGGCGACCGAGCAGGGCGGCGGCACGTTCAACGCCCTTGAACCGGGTGACAGCATCGACGTCTGAGGCTGCGCGGTCCGCCGGGCCCGGTCGCTGCCGAGTGAGACTTCCACGATTGATAAAAGTGCTCGGCGGAGGGCATGATCGTCCCCATGCGACAGATGGAGGACCGGACATGACCGCAGACGGTGCGATCCGCGGCGTGCGCGCCGCCTTCGCGATCGCCGGTGTCATCGGGATCGTCGTCGGTCTGCTGATCCTGTTATGGCCGCTGAAGACGGCCGCCGTAGGTACCGGCATCATCGCCGTCTACGCGCTCGTCGCCGGCCTGGTGTATGCCTTCATCGGCGTGCGCAAGAGCTCGCTGCGCGGCTGGTCGCGGATCGGCCATGTCTTCGTGGGCCTGCTGTTCGTCGCGGCGGGCGTGTACGCGCTCGCCAACCTGGCGGCCACTACCGCGTTCCTCGCGCTCTTCGTCGCCGTGGCGATCGGCATCACGTGGATCGTCGAAGGCGTCGTCGCGCTGACCACGGTCACGACGGCGACGGTGGGGCGCGGCTGGACGATCTTCTACGCCGTCGTCAGCCTGGCAGCCGGTGTCCTGCTGCTGTTCGCCCCGCTGTACGTGACGCTGCTGTGGCTGTTCGTCGGCGCCTCGCTGCTGGTCCTCGGCGTCGTACAGGTCGTGCGCGCGACGAGGTTCGGCGCGTCCCGCGTCCCCGCCGGGCGCTGAGCCCCTCGCTGCCCGTTCCTCACCCGGCCGACGACGGGCGATCCCGCGCGCGCACGCGACGGGCGGCCCGTCGCCCGCGGAGACGCCCGGTGAGGACGACGAGGGCCGCCAGCGCGGCGATGAGCGCCGCGATCCCGGCGACCCACACGCCGACGGCGACGTAGCCGTCCGGTGCCGAGGCCGGATCGAGGAACGGATACGGGTACCACGGGGCCATGCCGGTCGACGGCGAGACGAGGAAGGGGCCGAGCAGGAGCGTGCACGCCACCCAGACGAGCGGGTACGCCAGCGCGATCAGGACGGCACGCCACCGGACCGCTGTGCGGCCGGGACCGATCAGGACGTCGAGAAGCAGGAACGCCGGCGCCAGGACATGATGGACGTCGTTCGACCATCCGGTCATGATGTCGGTCCCGCCGGCCGCGCGCAGCACGACGTTGTAGACGATGCCGGTGACGAGCATGTAGGCGGAGACGGCCACCAATGCCGTGGCGACGACGGGTCCGTCCGCTCGGAACCGCGTGACGAACGCCCGGACCGCGACCGCGGCCAGCACCGTCGCCGCGAGCACGTTCGACTGGACGGTGAAGAAGCTGAACAGGCGCGCCAGGGCGGTTCCCGCCGGCAGTCCCGCGCCCTCGGCCGCCGCGATCGCCAATCGGCCCTGCTCGATCGTCGCCAGCACGATCGCGACGACGACGGCGAGCCGGGCGACGTTCCAGAGCGCAGACCACGCGGTCGAGACGGCCTCGCCGCGGTCACGCGCGCGCAGCCCGCCGGTGTGGATCGCCCCCATGTGCATATTCTCGCCGACGCGGCGAGCCGCACTCACCCGATCGGAGGGATCATCCCTCCGGGGAGCCGTGTCGCTCGACCCGGAGGGATGGATCCTGTTACCCGACGCCTCACCGGGGCCACCCGAAGCCTCCGACAAGACTCGCCGTCGCTCTCCCCCCGGAGGACGACCAGCGTTACGTAAAGGATCGGCCATGACCGGCCGGATCCGCTAATCACTCGCTCACCCTTGACACCGAGGCACGCGAAGCGATATAAGCTCAGTCGCCCACAGATCGAACGGCGCCGGGACGGCCCCCGGGACGCAGCCCCTGGGTGACGCCGGTGCGCTCCAGGCGGCGGGCGATGACGCGAGCGACGCAGGTGAACGCCAGCGCGCTGAGCCCCGCCACCGGATACATCGCCGCCCTCACCCAGTCGGCCGCGTCCACCGCCAGCAGGCGTTGCGCGGGGAACGCGTAGAGCACGCCGATGAGCGTATTCGCCGTATAGAAGAGCCAGGCCGGCCATCGGCGATACAGGGTCGCGAGGAACGGCAGCTCCTGCATGAGGCCGACGGTCGCCGTCGACGCGACGGTCGTGAAGCCGTACGGCGTGAAGGGCGCGGCGACGAGCCCCGCCACGAGACTGGCCACCAGTGCCGTGCCCGCTCGGTGCGTGAGCGACTGGATGAGGACGCCCGCGAAGAACCAGGCGCCCAGCAGCGCGGCATAGCCGAGCGGCATGACCGCGATCGCCGCGGCCGAGAAGAAGCCGAAGACGGGCAGCAGCACGATGCCCGCCGCGACCCCGATCGCAGCGCAGGTCAGCAGCAGCCGAGTGGGCAGGTTCCTCATCCCGTCGCCTTCCCCTCGATCCAGTAGAACTGCGTGAAATGGTGCGCACGGTCGAGGCGCAGGTGGTCGCGGAAAGCCCCGCGCAGGTTCTTCACCAGGGTCTTCTCCCCCGCGCCCCATGCGTAGAGGCCGTCACCCGCCGAGGCGACGCTCAGCACCGCGCGAGCGAGGGCCGCGCCGCGATCCCCCTCGCGCGTCACCCACTGCCAGGTGCCCCGCGGCCGCGGCGTCTGCGGCAGCGCGTCGCGATCGGCGTGGTCGTCCTCGACGAGGACGTGCGTGGAGATGCCGGCCGGCACCGACTCCAGCCACGTGTTGATGGCGGGCAGCGCGGTGACGTCGCCCGCCAGGAGCAGCGTGTCGGTGCCGTCCGGGATCTCGATGCGCGCCGGCGTCAGCGCGACCTCGACCCGCTCGCCGATGCGCGCCCGCCTCGCCCAGTCGCCCGCCGGCCCCGCGACGTCGTGCAGCACGAAGTCCAGCTCGAAGGTCTGCCCCGCGGCGTCCAGCGACACGAACGTGTAGCCGCGCTGCGCCACCGCTCCCTCTCCTCGGCGCGGGTCGGGCGCCCACAGACGCAGCCAGAGCGTCGGGAACGGGTCGACCGCCGCGACCACCTCCGGCGAGCGGAACAGGATCCGCCGATACCAGGGGGTGAGGTCGTCGACCGCGATCACCTCGGCAGGGTGGTTGGCGATGCGCAGCAGCCGCATCATCCCGCGCTGCCAGTTGGCCATCAGCGGGCCTCCTCGACGACCGTCGACGCCCCGACCGGCTCGGCGGCAGCGGCGAGGCGCCACCCGGAGGCGCGGGAGCGCTCGTTCCAGAACCGCGCGTAGCGGCCGTCCGCCGCCAGGAGCTCGTCATGGGTACCCCGCTCGACGATCCGTCCGGCGTCCAGGAACACGATCTGGTCGGCGTGCCGGATCGTGGACAGGCGATGGGCCACGACGATCACCGTCTTGTCCCTCGTCAGCTCTCGAAGACCTCGCACCACCGCGGCCTCGTTCCGGGGGTCGAGCGCGCTCGTCGCCTCGTCCAGCAGCACGATCGGAGCGTCCTTGAGCAGGGCCCTGGCTATCGACACCCGCTGCCGTTCGCCTCCCGACAGCGACGTGCCTCCCTCGCCGACGTCCGTGCTCCAGCCGTCGGGCAGGCGCTCGACGATCTCGTCGACGCGCGCGATCCCGGCCACCCGCGCGATGTCGTCGGCGGTCGCGTCGACCCGCCCGATGCGGACGTTCTCCTCGATCGTCTGATGGAACAGGTAGACGTCCTGGAACACGAGCGAGAACTGCGCCATCAGCGTGCCGGAGCGGTAGCCCGCGATCGGATGCCCGCCGACCGCCACTTCGCCCGCATCGACATCGTAGAAGCGCGAGGCCAGCCGCAGCAGCGTCGTCTTGCCGCTGCCGCTCGGGCCGACCAGCGCCGTCGTGGTGCCCGCGGGCACCTCGAACGAGACGCCGTCGATCACCGGGGCGCCGCCGTCGTAGGCGAATCGCACGTCCGTGAAGCGCACGGAGGCATCGACGGGACGGGGATCCTCCTCGGGTTCGGGCAGAGGCTCGGTCGCCAGCAGTCCGGTGATCCGGTCGGCGGCGTTGGCGGCGCCGCGCATCGCGGTCGTCAGCTCGGCCGACTGGTTCAGCGGCTCGACGAAGCGCGAGCTGACCGCGATCAGGGCGATGGCCGACGGCACCGAGAGCTCCGAGCCCGCGGCGAGCGCGACCGCCAGGAAGACGAGCAGCACGAAGGTGAGCTGCACGAGCAGCGAGAACACGACGAGTCCCGGCACCGAGGCCCAGACGAGTCCCCGCCCCACGCGCCGCTGCGCCTGCAGGGCCCCCTGCAGCCCGGCGTTGCCGTCCCCCGCCGCCCCGAACGCCCGCAGCACGGGCTGAGCCTGGGCGAACTCGATGACGCGGGAGTCGGACTCCTCCGCGGCGGCGTGGACGCGCTTCTCCGCGCGCGAGTAGACCCCCTGTCCCCATCGGTTGACGAGGTACAGCAGAGGGGCGCTCAGCAGCATCGCGAGGCTTACCCGCGGATCGACGAACAGCATCCCGAGGGCGACGGCCACCGGGACGACGACGCCGGTCAGCATCGGTGCGAGCAGATGTGCGAACACGCCCATGACGTCGCGGACGCTCGCGCTGACGAGTTGAGACACGCGTCCGGCCGTCGCCGATCCGAACCAGCCGAGCGGCAGCGTGGCGATGTGGTCGCCGAGGCGCGTCTGCAGGGACAGCGCCATGCCGATGCCGATGCGGATGCCGATGACGGACTGCCGATACCCGCCCACGCACACCAGCAGCGCAGCGCCGGCGATCGCCGCCGTCCAGCCCCACGCGTCCTGCACGCGGCCGGAGAGCACCGCACCCAGCATCGGCACCAGCAGCACGTATGCGGCCGCCTGTGCGAGGGCGCTCAGCACGATCATCGCCAGATATCCGGGCACCATCGCTCGGTGGGACTCCGGCACCAGCCTCAGGACGTTGCGGATCATGCGGACACCTCCTCGGTGTTGTCGACGGCCGTGGTGGGCGCGCTCGCGACCTCCTCGACCTCCTGCAGCGCACGTCCGTTCGCCTGCCACAGCCGGGAGAACAGTCCTCCGCCCTCTCTCAGCTGCGCGGGCGGCCCCTGTTCCACGACCCGGCCCTCGTCGAGCACGACGACGTGGTCGACGTCGGCGATCGTGTGGAGCCGGTGGGCGATGACCAGCACGGTGCGCGACGCGACGAGCACCGCGAGGGCGTCCTGGATGGCCGCCTCCGATTCCGGGTCGGCGAAGGCGGTCGCCTCGTCGAGCACGAGGATCGGCGCGTCGGCGAGCAACGCCCGTGCGATCGACAGCCGCTGCGCCTCCCCTCCGGACAGGCGCGCGTCCACCCCGATCTCGGAGTCGTAGCCGCGGGGCAGCTCGAGGATCCGATCGTGGATCTGGGCGGCACGGGTCGCGCGCTCGACGGCGTCGTCGTCCGCGTCGGGGCGCCCCAGCAGGAGGTTCTCGCGCACCGTCCCCGCGATCAGCTGCACGTCCTGGAGCACGAAGCCCACAGACCGGTACAGGTCGCGCGACCGCAGCGTACGGATGTCGTGGCCGTCCACGGTGATGCGGCCGGCGGTGACGTCGAAGAAGCGCGGGAGCAGCCGGGCGAGCGTCGATTTGCCCGAGCCGGACGGGCCGACGAGCGCGGTGATGGTGCCGGGCCGCAGCTCCAGGTCGATCCCGCGCAGGACGAGGTGGCCTTCCCGATAGCCGAAGGAGACGTCCTCGAAGCGCACCAGCCCCGAGCCGGGGACCGGCCCGTCGGCCGGGTCGGTGAGGTCGGGGGTCTCGGTGAGTTCCCACAGCCGGACGGCGGCGGCGGACGCCTGTCGCAGAGCCTGCGCGCCGTACCCGAGGGCGAGGACGCTGCCACCGATGCCGAGCCCTAGGAAGATGAACGGGATGAGGACGTCGGGGCGAGCCCCGGCGGCGCCGATGAGCCCGAGGCCCGCGACCAGCACCAGCACCATCACGACGACGGGGTTCAGCAGCAGGCTGCCGAATCCCTCCAGCCTGGTGATGGGGGTGACCCACGCCGTGTAGAACGCCGAGTAGCCCTCGATCGCCCTCTGGTAGCGGTGATGCCCGCGCCTCGGCTGCCCGAACGCGCGGACGACCTGGATGCCGTCGACGAACTCGATCGTCGATGCCGAGACCTTCGCGTTCCACTGCTCGTAGGAGGCGATCTTCTCGGTGTACCCCTCCCCCATGATGCGAGACATGACGACTGCGTAGCCCGCCAGTGTCGCCGTCACCACGATGCTGAGGCGCCAGTCGACGACGAACAGGTAGACGAGCGTCGCCACCGGGAGGGTGACGGCGGCGACGAACTCCAGCCGCGCGTGCGCGACGAGGTAGTGCAGCGCCTCGACGTCTCCCTGCAGGTGCTTCTTGACCTCGCCCGAGCTGCGCTCGGTGAACCAGCCGAGCGGCACGCGGCTGAGCTTGCGGGCCAGCAGGCGGCGCAGCGTGAACTGGTGCTCGGAGTCGATGAGGTGCGACCACAGCAGCGCGACGGAGGACAGCAGTCCGCGCAGACCGAGGATGCCGAGCGACACGAGCAGCAGGGTCCAGGTGCGGTCCCAGTCGGGAGCGGGGCCGAGCAGCTCGCGGCATACCTCGGCGATCAGGATGAACGGCACCACCGCGCAGAGGGAGGACAGGGCGGTCAGCGCGCTCGCAGCCGCGAGGCGGGAGCGGACGGGGCCGAGCAGCAGGGCGTTCGCCGCGCGCTGCCGTTCCCGTCCGCGGGCCCGCTCGGCCTTCGCCTCTGCGCGATCGGTGCTCGTCCCCATGCTGCCTCCTTTTGCAAATGTGTATTGCAAAACAGCCCGAGCGTATCCTTCCCACTACAGATAGGCAAGGCTTGCCTAATCGACGACCTCGGCTGTCGGCCGCCCGGTGCTGAGTACCATGGGGCGATGCCCGTTCGACCGCGCCGAGGCCGACCCCCTCTGACCTCCCGCGAGGCGATTCTGGACACCGTCCTGGAGCTCGGGCTCGACCAGGCGACCATCACGTCGGTGTCGGCCCGGCTCGGCGTCGATCAGTCGACCCTGTACCGACACGTCGACGGTGTCGAGGACATGCTCGACGCGGCCGTCGCCCTGGCCGTCGCCCGCTCCGACTGGCCCGAGCCCGACGACGACTGGGCCGAGTACCTGCGCACGTGCGCGCAGGCGATGTGGCGGATGTTCGCGCGCACGCCGGGCCTGGCGCAGCGACTGCGCGAGATGAAGACGGTGCCCGATGAGCTGGTCGCGCAGTCCTACCGGGTCGTCGAGCACCTCACGACCGGTCTCGGCTTCGAGCTCCGCGAGGCGGCGCTCATCGTCGACACGATCGGCGACATGACCGCCGACGCGTTCCTCACGATCGAGTCGCTGCATCGCCCCGTCGAAGGCGGCGGAAGCTACAGCGAGCAGGTTCTGGCACGCATGGCGGAGGCCGGTGCGACCATCGCCGACCCTGCACTGTCGGGCCAGTACCTCGAAGCCATGCGCTACGCGATGGGCGAGCCGGGCCGCCCGAGCCGCTGGTGGCAGGACAAGGTCGACCTCGTCATCGACGGCGTCGCGCACCGCCTCGAGGCGCGCTGAGCCGCTCACCCCGGGAGAACAGGCCTCAGCCCGATGCGCCGGCGCCCGTTCCCGCCCCGCGCCAGGCGCTCCACAGCGCCCGGAACGCACCCCCGCGCGCGACGAGTTCTTCGAGCGTGCCGCGCTCGGCGACGCGGCCTCGCTCGAAGACGACGACGAGATCGGCTCCCTCCGCATGCGACAGTCGATGCGCCACCACCAGGGCCGTGCGCCCGTAGACCACCGCCTGGACCGCTCGGTCGAGGGTGGCGTCCGCCCCGGCGTGCGCGGTGGCCTCGTCCAGCACGACCACCGGCGGGTCCGCCAGCAGCACTCTGGCCAGTGCGAGCTGCTGCAGACGCTGCTCGTCGAGGTCACCGCCCGGCACGGCGTCGAGGCCGCCCGGCAGGCCGACGGCCCACCCGGCGCCGACGCCCTCCAGCGCGGCGACGAGGTCGGCGTCCGAGGCATCCGCGCGCGCGAGTCGGAGGTTGTCCGCCAGCGAACCCGAGAACAGATGGGTCTCCTGGGTCACGAGCATCACGGCGGGGCGCCCGTCCGCCCGCGCCGCCCGCGCCGCCGGCGCTCCGCCCACGAGCACCTCGCCGGCGTCGGGCTCGGCGAGGCCCGCGACGAGGCGGGCGATCGTCGACTTGCCCGACCCACTGGCACCGACGAGGACGGCCGTCGCCCCCGGGGGCACGACGAGGTCGACGTCCTCCAGAGCGGGGCGCGGCGAGGACGAGCCCGGGTAGGCGAACGACGCCCCGCGCAGCCGCACCGAGGAGTCCCGGATCGTCTGTACCGGGCGAGCCGGGCGTGCGGCTCCGCGCACACCGACGAGACGTTCGAGCCCCGCCTGTGCGCGCTGCAGGTCGTCGATGCTCGACAGCAGCGCGCCGATCGGCCCGAACAGACGGTGGAAGAACAGCGCGGCGGCGGTGACGGCCCCGATCGTCAGCCCCGCCGTCTCGACCCGCCAGAGCCCCGCCGCCAGCACGGCTGCCAGCCCGACGAGCTCGGCGAGGTTCAGGGTGCCGTTGAAGACGTTGCGCGCGCGGGTCGTGACGCGCTGCGTCTCGACAGCGGTCAGACTGCGCTCGGCGACGAGACCGAGCCGGTGATGCTCGTGCCCGTGAGCCCGCACCGTCTCCGCGCCCGCGACGCTCTCGATGATGGCCTGCCCACGATCGGACTCCTCGCGGCGCAGCCGCACGTACAGCGGCCGTGAGCGTCGCAGGAAACGCGTCACCGCCACCGCCTGCAGCGGGACGGCGACCAACGCGGCGAGCGCGAGGAACGGGTCGAGCACGGCCATCCCGACGGCGGTCAGCACGATCGTGAAGAGCGCGCCGAGGAAGCGCGGAAGGACCCCCGATCCGGCCTCGGTGACGGCCTCGACGTCGCCGGTGAGACGCGAGACGACATCGGAGCTGCCGGCGTGCTCGACCTCCCCGGCATCCAGACGCATCGCGGTCGCGAACACCTCCTCACGCAGCTCGGCGAGCATCGACTGCAGGCACGCGACCAGCAGCCGCCCTCCCCACCACGTGCAGACGGCTGACAGCGCTCCCGCTCCGACGAGGCCCGCGGCGGCGAGACCGATGCGCTCGGTGCCGCCCCCGTCCACCACGACGTCGACGATCCACCCGAGAAGAGGCGGGATGGCGAGGGCGCTCGCCGATCCGGAGACCAGGAGCGCGATGGTCGCGAGCAGAGCCCCTCGGCGACGCGCGAGGAGCGAGCCGACGGCGCGCAGGGTGTCTCGCGGTGACGCGACGGGCAGCCTCGGGGCCGTCATGCCGGGACCTCCTCGCGGCCGGCTCCCGACCGCGACGCGGACGGCGCGCCGAGGTCGACGACCCGCGCGCAGGCGTCGAGCAGCAGCGGGTCGCTCGTGATCAGCAGGATCGTCCGGCCGCTGCGGGCGAGGCCGTGCGCCACACGCCGTGTCGTGACCGGGTCGAGCGCCGTGGTGGGCTCGTCCAGCACGATCACGTCGGCCGGCGCGTGCAGGGCGCGGGCGAGCAGCAGCCGCTGACGCTGCCCTCCCGACAGCCGCCGCCCCTCCTCCCCGACGGGGGCGTCCACGGAGCCCGCGTGCTCGATCACGTCGTCCAGCGCCGTGGCGGCGAGCACCGCGTCGTCCAGCGAGCGCCGCTCGCGCGAGCCGTCGTGGGCCGCGCCATCATCGACCGCGCCGTCGTCGGGCGCTCGATCGTCGAGGTGGACGTTCCGGCGCAGCGTGCCGGTGAAGACGAAGGCATCGTGGGGCGGCGCCAGCACGTGGGCCCGATAGGCGTTCGGACCGATCGTGAGCGCATCCCGGCCGCCCAGGCTCAGCTCGCCCGCCGCCGGCACCGTGCGGAAGCCGAGCGCCGCCGCGGCCTCGCGCGCCTGCGCGGCATCGCGCACCCGGACGCCGACCATCGCGCCGGGAAGCGTCTCGACGACCCCGCCGGGCGCCGTCCAGCGCAGAGACCGCGGCTCGGGGGCTGTCCCGGCGCCGTCGGGCAGAGCGTACGGCTCGGCGACGAGCTCGTGGAGGCGCCGCGCGGACGCCCGCTTGTGGGCCCAGTTCGCCCCGAAGGTGCCGATGTGATCGAGCGCCCCCTGGAGGAACTGGGCGAGGCCGACCACCGTCACGAGCTGCCCGGGGGTGATGGCGCCCTGCAGCGCCATCCACCCCGCCGCCGCCGCGAGCGCGGCGAGATAGCAGACCGATACCGCCGTGCTGACGGCCCGATAAACCAGCAGCGACCGGGAGGCGCGCACCGCGCCGTCGCGCGATGCGGCGCTCGCCATCCGATACCGCTCGACGAGCTGATCGTGCGCGGCGAGGCCGTGCACGACGCGCAGCCCGGCGATCGCGTCCGTCGCGACGTCGCTGGCCCGCGCCACCGCCCCCTGCTCGGCCAGGCCGATGCGCTCGATCGGCCGCGCCAGCGCGGTCATGCCCCACAGCACCAGGAGCGCGCCGCCGAGCACGCCCAAGCCGAGCGGCACGGAGATCACCAGCAGCGCGATCACCGCGGTCAGGAGGGCGGAGAGCGTCGCGCCCTGCTCCGCGATGCTCCACGCGACGCCGGCCACGCGATACGTGTCGCTCGTGGCGACGGAGAGGACCTCCCCCGTGGGGCGGGGCGCCAGACGACGCGGATGCAGGACCCTCGCCACGGCGAGCTGGCGGAGATCGTGCTCGCCGTGACCGTACACGCGCACCATGGCCAGGCTCGCCGACTGATAGCTCAGCGACAGCACGACGAACACGGCGCCGAGCACCCCGAGCCACAGCACGAGGGCGCCGAGATCCCCGGGCATGACCGCGCGGTCGATGACCACGCCGATGAGGATGGGCACGGCCGCCTCGCTCGCCTGGTGCAGCATGTAGCCCGTCGTCGCGCCGGCGAGGCGCCAGCCGCGTCCGCCGCGCGTGAGGGCATGGCGGATCAGGCCGCCGGGGGTCGGCGTCGACGAGGGGCTCTCGGTGTGCATCGCCATCACGCTAGGCAGCGCGCGAAGCCCGCGGACGACGAGAAGTGTCGCGCAGGCGACACCACGAGCGAGGGTATCCTTACTCACCCGATACGACGTCCGTCCCCCGAACCGACGCGGACGTCACGAGCAGAGGACCCCGCCATGCCCCTCGCCCGCAGCGCTGCCGCCGCAACGCCCGGAGACCCGGATGCGCTCCTCCGCAACGTCGTCGTGCCCGAGGGGTACCTGCTCACCACCCGCTTCCTGCGCCACACATACGTCGACGACGCCGACGGCTGCGCACCGGAGCGCCACGCGCATCCCGAGCACACGGTCTTCTGGCCGAGCCGCGGCGCCGCCGACGTCGAGGTGCAGGGCACCCGGCACTCGCTGTCGGTGGGCCAGGGCCTGTGGGTGCCGTCGGGCACTCCGCACTCGACGAGCCGGGCCGCGTCCACCACCCTCGCCGCCGTGTACGTGATGCCGTTCGCCTGGCCGGTGGAGGACGACCCCGGGCAGCCGGTCGCGGCCCCGGCGACGAGTGAGGTGCACACGGTGGTCGTCAACGCGGCTCTCCGCGAGATGCTGGCGTTCCTGGCCGTCTCGGGCATGCCCAAGCCGCAGCGCCTGCGGGCCCAGCGCGTGTGCCTGGAGATGATCGTCGACGAGGAGCTTCCCGCCATCGAGCTGCCCCTGCCGCGTGACGAGCGGATCGCGCCGATCGCGCGGGCGATCATGTCCGACCCCGCGGACGACCGCTCGATCGCGGACTGGGCCTGGCTGACGTCGATGAGCACCCGCACCCTCGCCCGCGCGTTCCGCGCCGAGGTCGGCATGACGTTCAGCGAGTGGCGCACGGCCGCGCGGATGTCGGCGGCCGTGCGCCTGCTCGGCGACGGGGTGCCGGTGGGAGTCGTCTCACGTCGGGTCGGGTACGCGACCGTCAGCGCGTTCAGCGCGGCGTTCCACCGGGTCATGGGGAGGCCGCCCCATCGGTTCCTCCCCCGCACCCCCGGCAGCTGACGCCTCGGGCTTGGACGGGCTCCGCACGGAGCCGGTCGCGTGTCACCTGCGCGACACCACCTGTCTGCCCGCGACAACATCGGCTCCCTAGCCTGAGATAAGGCATGCCTTACCTGGCTGCCGATCTCCCCTCCCCGCACCGTCCCTGAGAGGTCCCATGCCCTCCTTCCGCCGCTCCGGCGCCATCGCTCTGCTGGCCGCCATCGCCCTGACCGCCTCCGCCTGCTCCGCCCCCGCCGATCCCGGCGCCTCCGAGACCTCGGCCGCCGCCGACGGCGGACAGGCGTCGGGGACCTTCCCGCTGACGGTCGAGCACGCCCTCGGCGAGACGGTCATCCCGGAGAAGCCCGAGCGCGTGGTCACGCTGAGCTGGATGAACCACGACATCGTCGCGGCGCTCGGCGTCGTTCCGGTGGGCGTTCCCGAGACCTGGGGCGGCGACGAGGAGGGGTTCACCCCGTGGTTCCGCGACCAGGTCGAGGACGAGCTCGGGGCGGAGATGCCGGAGGTCATCACGTTCACCGAGGACGGCCCAGACTACGAGCAGATCCTCGCGCTGCAGCCCGACGTCATCATCGGCGTCTACTCGGGCCTCACCGAGGCGGAGTACGAGCGGCTGAGCGAGATCGCCCCCACGGTCGCGTACCTGGAGCGGCCGTTCACCGCCGGCACGTGGCAGGAGCACACGGAGGTCATCGGCGAGATCCTGGGCGAGCAGGCGAAGGCGTCTGAACTGATCGCGCAGACGGAGGCCGCCGTCGACGCAGAGGCGTCCGAGCATCCGAACCTCGACGGATCTTCCTTCATCTACAGCCTCACGCTCTCGGAGGGCTCCACCGAGATCGCGGCATACATCACCGAGGATCCCCGGGTCTCGCTGCTCCACGAGTTCGGCATGGTGGACAGTCCCGCCCTCGCCGCCGCGAGCGAGGGCCTGGACTCCGATGTCTTCTACACGGGCTTCAGCCTGGAGGAGCTCGACGCCGTCGAGGCCGACGTCGTGGTCGCGTGGTCGAACGGCCCCCAGGACACGGAGTACACGCAGACCCACCCCGTGTTCTCGCGCTGGGATCCGATCGCCGACGGGCGCTACTACATCGTCGAGGACACCACGCTCGGCATGGCCACCAGCGGCCCCGACGTGCTGAGCATCCCGTGGGCGATCGAGCAGGGCTACATCGACGACATCTCGTCCGCGATCGACGGCGGCGCCGTCGTGCGAGAGGCGGACTGATGGCGCCCCGACGCACCCGCGCCACGGCGCTCGCCGTGCTCGCGAGCGTGGCCGTCGCCGCGGCGGGCTGCACGGCGGACGCCGGACAGGACGCGTCCGGGACCTCCGGCGACCAGACCGTCGCCGCGGACGCGAGCTTCCCTGTCACGATCGAGCACGTCTACGGAGAGACGGAGATCTCGGCCGAGCCCGAGCGGATCGTCACGCTCGGCGGCTCCACCGCCGACGTCATCGCATCGCTCGGGATCGTCCCGGTGGGCATCCCGGAGAACACCTGGAGCGGTGACGCCGACGGCTACAACGTGTGGACCCGCGCCTACATCGAGCAGGAGATGCAGGAGGAGTTGCCGGCGCTCATCACCGCGACCGAGGACGGCCCCGACTACGAGCAGATCCTCGCTCTGCAGCCCGACCTGATCCTTGCCCCCACCTCCGGCCTCACAGAGGTTCAGTACGAGCGGCTGACCGAGATCGCGCCAACCGTCGCGCACGCCGACCAGCCCTACATCTACGGCACATGGCAGGACCTCGCCCGGCTCGTCGGGACGGCTCTGGGCGAGGGCGAGAAGGCCGAGGACGTGATCGACGAGACCGAGGCCGTCCTCGCGGACGCCCTGACCGAGCACCCGGAGCTGGACGGGACCTCATTCGTGTACAGCCTGACCCTCGGGCAGGACGGCGGGACCGAGCTCGCCCTGTACATCTCCGACGATCCGCGGGTCGTCTTCCACCGCTCGCTCGGCCTGTTGGACAGCCCGAGCCTCGAGTCCGCCACGGCCGACCATGAGGAGGGCATCTGGTACGGGGGCGTGAGCCTGGAGGAGCTCGACACGATCGACACGGACGTCGTCCTGTACTGGTCGAGCTCCCCGGAGAACACCGCCACAACTCTCGAGAACGCACTGGTCTCCCGGTGGGAGCCCATGGCGAACGGAAACTATCTCATCCTGGAGAACACGAAGATCGTGAGCGCATCGAACGGCCCCACGCCGATCACCATTCCCTGGATGATCGAGCAGGGATACCTCGACGATCTGTCGGCAGCCGTCGACGGCGGCGCCGTCGTGCGGAGCGCCGGGTGAGCGCCTCGACCTACTACCCCGGCCTGCCGGAGGACTACGCGCCGCGCATCCACCTCGGCATCGTCACCGCGACGCGTCGCGTGGGCGCCGGGATGCTGCGGATCACGCTCGGCGGGCACGACATGCACGACTATCCGACGACGAGCGTGGGCGACGAGTACGTGCGCCTGTTCTTCCCCGACCGGCCGGAGGACGACGTGCGCCTGCCGTTCGCGACGGAGCGCGGCTGGGACTTCGCCGACGGCGTCGCCCCCTCGGAGATGCGGACGTACACGATCCGTGCCCACCGCCCCGGAGAGGTCGACATCGACTTCGTCGAGCACGACGGGGGCATCGCCGCCGCGTGGGCGGCGCAGGCACGACCGGGCCAGCAGGTCGGCGTGAACCCGCCGAAGGCGCTCTACGACCGTCCCGTCTGGGCTCGTCGGCAGATCCTCGTCGCCGACGAGCCCGCTCTGCCCGCGGCTCTGCGGATCGCCGAGCTCACCGCCGCCGACGTGCCGACGACGCTCGTGCTCGAGGTGCGCGGCACCGAGCACCAGCTGCTCCCCGACGCGCCCGGGGACGCCGCGGAGATCGTGTGGCTGCGCGGCACCGGCAACGGACACGCGCCGAGCGAGCTCGCCGCGGCCGTGCGCCGCGCCGACGTCGCCGACGACGCGTACGTCTGGGTGGCCTCCGAGACCCGCGTGACCCGCGAGATCCGCACCCACCTGCGCCGTGAGCGCTCGCTGCCCGCCGACGCGTACAAGATCGTCGGCTACTGGACGGACCGGGCCGAGGAGTGGCGGGAGCGGTACGACGCGCTCGGCGAGGAGTTCCACAACCGCGTGCGGGAGCTGTACGACAGCGATCGCGAGACCGAGGAGATCGTCGACGAGGTCCAGCGACTCTACGAGGCCGCCGGACTGTGAGCGGCACCCCGGCGGGAGCCGTGACGTCCCGCGCGCAGGAGGAGCACGGCGAGCACGCCGGGGTCGCTCGCAGCGGCTCGCTGCGGTTCGCCGGCCTGGTGCTCGCGATCGCGGTGCTGGCGGTGGTGGTCCTGCTGAGCATCGGCGTGGGGGCCAGGGCGATCTCGCTGCCGACGATCTGGGACGCGCTGTGGTCGTACGACGCCGACGTCGACGAGCACGTGATGATCCTCGAGCTGAGGGTGCCGCGCACCGTCGTGGGCCTCGTCGTCGGACCGGCGCTCGGCATGTGCGGGGCGCTCATCCAGGCGTACACGCGCAACCCCCTCGCCGATCCGGGGATCCTGGGCGTCAACGCGGGTGCGACGTTCGCCGTGACGCTGGCCGTCGGCTTCCTGGGGCTTGCCGCACCGCTCGGCTACGTCTGGTTCGCGCTGCTCGGCGCCGGTGCGGTGACGGTCATGGTGTACGCGCTCGGCGCGGTCGGCGGCGGACGTGCGACGCCCGCGAAGCTCACGCTCGCCGGTGTCGCGATCAGCGCCGTGCTCGGCGGGCTGACGACCGCGATCGTGCTGGGCGACCGTGACGCCTTCGACGACATGCGCTTCTGGGGAGTCGGGGCGATCGGGGGGCGGCAGCTCGACATCGTGCTGTCCTTCGCGCCGCTGATCCTCGTGGGGCTGGTGCTCGGGCTCGCCGTGTCGCGGTCGCTCAACGCGCTCGCCCTCGGCGACGAGCTCGCCGCGGCGCTGGGCGTGCGCACCGGCCGCATCCGCGTGGTCGTGATCCTCGCCGTGACGCTGCTGGCCGGCACGGCCACCGCCCTCGCCGGGCCGATCGGCTTCGTCGGCCTCATGGTCCCGCACGTGGTGCGCTGGTTCGTCGGCCCCGACCAGCGTTGGATCCTCGCCTACACGATCGTGGTGTCCCCCGTGCTGCTGCTCCTGTCCGACGTCGTCGGCAGGATCATCCTGCCGAGCGGCGAGCTGCGGGTCGGCCTGGTCACCGCCATCGTCGGGGCGCCGGTGCTGATCCTGCTCGCGCGGCGGAGGACGGTGAGCGGCCTGTGACCGCCCCGGTGCACGACCGCGGCACGCGCGTGGCGGGCAACGGCCTGGATCACGGCTACCGCGCCGTCGCGCTGCGGCTGCCGCGGGTGTCCGCCCTGCTGAGCGCGCGCTCCCTCGCGATCTGCGCGTCGCTGGTGATCGCCACCGTCGTGCTGGGCGTCGTCTCGCTCGGCCTCGGCACCTATCCCGTGCCGCTCGACGAGGTGATCGGCGCTCTGCTCGGCACCGCCGACGACCAGGCGCGCATGCTGGTGGTCGGCTGGCGGCTGCCCCGTGCGCTGTTCGCGATCGCGTGCGGCGTGGCTCTCGCCGTCTCGGGAGCGATCTTCCAGTCCCTCACCCGCAACCCGCTCGGCTCGCCCGACATCATCGGGTTCTCGTCCGGGTCGTACACGGGCGCCATCGCGGTGATGCTGCTGCTCGGCTCGACGCGCTACCTCGACATCGCCGCCGGAGCGATCGTCGGCGGCGTGGTGACCGCCGCCGTCGTGTACCTGCTGGCGACGCGCAACGGATCGGTGCAGTCGTTCCGGCTGATCATCATGGGCATCGGCGTCGCGGCGCTGCTGTCGTCGCTGAACTCGGCGCTCATGCTGTCGGTGAGCGTGGACACCGCGATGCTCGCCGCGGTCTGGGCGGCGGGGTCGTTCAACGCTCTCGGCCACGAGCAGCTCTGGCCCATGGTCGCGCTGCTGGCCGTGATGCTGGCCGCGCTGGCGGCGCTCGCGCCGGGCCTGCGGCAGCTGGAGCTCGGCGACGACGCGGCCCGGTCGCTCGGCCTGCCCGCGAACCGTGTGCGCGCCGCCGCGGTCGTGCTCGGCGTCGCGCTGACCGCTCTGGTGACGGCGGCCGCCGGCCCCATCTCGTTCGTCGCGCTCGCGGCTCCGCAGATCGCGCGGCGCCTGGTGCGCGGTTCGGGCCTGCTGCTGGTGCCCTCGGCGGTGGTGGGAGCGTTCACGCTGCTCGCGTCCGACGTGCTCGCGCAGCGCGTCGGGATGCCCGTCGGCGTCGTCACCGTCTCGCTGGGCGGCGCCTATCTCGCCTGGCTGCTGATCTCGGAGTTCCGGAGAAGGACATGACCACGATGACGCCCGCCACCGACCCGCACGCCGTCCCCGAGGACGACACCGCGGCCCTCCGCACGATCGACGTCCGCGCCGGCTACGACAAGCGCATCATCGTCGACGGCGTCGACATCGCCGTCGCGCGGGGGTCGTACACCGCGATCATCGGGCCGAACGCGTGCGGCAAGTCGACCCTGCTCCGTGCCGTCGCGCGGGTTCTGCCGGTCGCGGACGGCGCGATCCTGCTCGACGGGACCGACATCCACGCGATGCCCACCAAGCGGCTCGCCACGCGGCTCGGGCTGCTGCCGCAGTCGTCGCTCGCGCCGGACGGCATCCGTGTCGCCGACCTCGTCGCCCGCGGCCGCCACCCCCATCAGGGCATGTTCGACCGCTGGTCGACGGAGGACGAGGCGGCCGTGACGGCGGCGCTCGAGGCGACCGGCACGTCGGACCTGTCGGGCCGCCTCGTGGAGGAGCTCTCCGGTGGGCAGCGCCAGCGCGTCTGGGTCGCCATGGCGCTCGCCCAGCAGACGCCGGTGCTGCTGCTCGACGAGCCCACCACGTTCCTCGACATCTCCCATCAGTACGGGCTGCTCGAGCTGTTCGAGACGCTGCGCTCGCAGTTGCAGCGCACCATCGTCGTCGTGCTGCACGACCTGAACCAGGCCGCCCGGTACGCGGATCACCTGATCGTGATGAAGGACGGCGAGGTGGTGGCCTCGGGCGACCCGTCCGAGGTCCTGACGGCCGAGCTCGTGGAGCGGGTCTACGACCTGCCGTGCGTGATCCAGCCCGACCCCGAGACCGGCACCCCGCTCGTCATCCCCCGCCGCGTGCTGCGATCGGGACCGGCGGCCGGTTGACGCCGATACGGTGAGGCCATGGACACGCACGACTACGGTGCCGCCGTGCGCCGGATCCTCGCCGCCGGCTCGGAGAAGACCGCCGAACGACTCGCACGCTTCGACGAAACGGCGCGCGGCGCAGGCGAGGGTGTGGACGGCATCGTCGTCGACGTGTTCCTCGATCAGGACGGCGAGGGCCCGTTCGACGTCTGGGCGCGCTTCGAGGGCCGCGAGGCCTTCGCCCTCGACCGTCGCTTCGACGACGACCGCCACCTCTTCGAGGTGGTCTGGACGGAGACCGGCTGGGAGCCCGACGTGCCGTCTCGACCGCACGGGTGGTCGCACGAGGACCTGGAGGACGCCGTGGTCGAGGCCGTCACCGCGTGGATCGAGCCGCTGATCCCGACCGGATCGCCCGACGGGTTCTGGCGCATCGGGGCCGCCGGGTTCGACTGAGCAGGCCCGCGACCGGCGAAGAGGGCACGAGCCGCCGCGCCGTCGGAAACAGAAAACCCCCGGATCGACCGGGGGTTTTCTTGAAGCTGGGGTACCTGGACTCGAACCAAGAACAACTGAACCAGAATCAGCCGTGTTGCCAATTACACCATACCCCAATGGCTACCGGCCGAAGCCGTACCGAGGGTCTAGCTTACCCGACTCCTCGGGACGGTCCAAACCGGGCCCCGCACCATGGCGTGTCGCCCTATGCGGTCAGCCGCTCGACGAGCGCGGCCAGGCGGCGCAGGGTCGCGTCCTTGCCGAGCAGCTCCATCGACTCGAACAGGGGCGGCGACACGCGCCTGCCGGAGACGGCGACGCGCGGCGGGCCGTAGGCGACCCGCGGCTTGAGGCCGAGGCCGTCGATCAGCGCGGTCGAGAGCGCCGCCTGGACGCCCTCGGCGCGGAACTCGTCGGCGGGCACGAGCTGCAGCGCCGCGACGCATGCGTTCAGCACCTCGGCCGCGTTGTCCGGCAGAGCCCCGACCGCGTCGTCGTCGTACGACACGTCGTCGGCGAACAGGAAGCCGAGCAGGCCGGGGGCATCCCCGAGCAGCGGGAGGCGCTCCTGGATGAGCGGCGCCGCCGCCGCGATCAGGGTGCGTTGCGCGTCGGTGGGCTCCTCCCCCACGACGCCGGCCTTCGCGAGGTACGGGACGATGCGCGCGGCGAAGTCGTCCGGGGCGAGCATGCGGATGTGGTCGCCGTTGATCGACTCGGCCTTCTTCTGGTCGAAGCGGGCGGGGTTCGGGTTCACGTCGGCGATGTCGAAGGCCGCGACGAACTCGTCGAGCGAGAAGATGTCGCGGTCGGGGCCGATCGACCATCCCAGCAGCGCGAGGTAGTTGAGCAGCCCCTCAGGGATGAAGCCGCGGTCGCGGTGCAGGAAGAGGTCGGCGCGCGGGTCGCGCTTCGACAGCTTCTTGGTGCCGTCGCCGAGCACCAGCGGCATGTGGCCGAACCGGGGCACGAACGAGGCGATGCCCGCGTCGACCAGTGCCGCGTACAGCACGAGCTGGCGCGCGGTCGACGGCATCAGGTCCTCCCCGCGCAGCACGTGCGTGATGCCCATGAGCGCGTCGTCGACCGGGTTCACGAACGTGTACAGCGGCGCGCCGTTCGGGCGCACGATCACGAAGTCGGGGAACGACCCGGCGGGGAACGTGACCTCGCCACGGATCAGGTCGACGTAGGTGATGTCCTCGTCGGGCACCCGGAGGCGCAGCGCCGGCTGGCGCCCCTCGGCGCGGAAGGCGGCTTTCTGCTCGTCCGTGAGGTCGCGGTCGAAGTTGTCGTAACCGAGCTGCTTGGCGCGGCCGCTCGCCTCGTTGCGGGCGTCGATCTCCTCGCCCGTCGAGAAGCTCTCGTACACGGCTCCCGATGCCTTCAGCTTCTCGAGCACCTCGAGGTACAGCTCGGTGCGCTGGGACTGCCGGTACGGCGCGTGCGGGCCGCCCACCTCGACGCCCTCGTCCCAGTCGATGTGCAGCCAGCGCAGCGCATCGAGCAGCTGCTGATAGCTCTCCTCGCTGTCGCGCGCGGCGTCCGTGTCCTCGATCCGGAACACGAGCTTGCCGCCGTGGTGGCGCGCATAGCCCCAGTTGAACAGCGCGGTTCGGATCAGGCCGACGTGCGGCAGGCCGGTCGGCGAGGGGCAGAACCGCACGCGCACGTCGGCGCCGGTCGCGGTCGTGGTGCGGGGATCAGGTGCAGAAGACATCCACACCAGCTTAGTTGCCGGCGCCGCGCGCCACCGGCGCCGGGGTCAGCGCCGGCCGAGCGGCGACAGCAGCGTCGTGGCCGCGACCAGCACCAGCGCGAACAGCGCCAGCACGCCGTACCCGAACGCGCCGAGCACCAGACCGGCCAGCACGGCGCCCACGGCCGCCGAGGCGGTCATGGCGGTGTCGCTGAGGCCCTGGCGGCGCGGCCGCAGCGCGAGCGGCGTGCTCTCGGTCAGCAGTGCGGACCCCGCCACGGTCGCCGCGCTCCAGCCCAGCCCAAGCAGGAACAGCGCGACCACGACCGCCACCTGGGCGTCGGGCCACGCGGCGGCGACGAGGAGCGAGACCGCCAGCAGCCCCTGGCCCACGAGCACGGTGGGGACGCGCCCGATCCGGTCGGCGAGATAGCCGAACAGCGGCGATGCGCCGTACATCCCGAAGACGTGCAGCGCGATGGTCATGCCCACCAGCAGCGTCACGGCCGTCGGGTCGGCGTGGTCGCCGTGCCCCGCCGGACCGCCGACGGCGAGATGCGACAGGTGCACGGGCGTCATCGCCATGACCGACGCCATCACGACGTGCGACGCCGCGACCGCGAACATCGCGTAGCGCGCCGCGACGGGGCGGTCCGCGTCGACACCGGCAGCCCTCACCCTCGTCGACGCCCGCTCGATGCGCTGGGCGAGGACGAGCGGATCCGGCCGCAGGGCGACGAGATACAGGGCGAGCGCGGCCGCCTGGGCCACGATCGAGAACAGGTAGGCGCCGGTGAGCGGCGGCATGCCGATGGCTCCGCCGAGGATCTCCCCCGGCGTGATCATCAGCGGCCCGAGCACCCCGCCGACCGTCGTCGCCCACACCACGGTGCCGAGGTCGCGCCCGCGACGCGCCGGCGCGGCGAGGTCGGTCGCCGCGAAGCGCGACTGCAGGTTGCCCGCGTTCCCCGCCCCGATCAGGACGACGCCGACCAGCAGCAGCGGGAACGAGCGCACGGCCGCCGCGGTGATCACGACGGCGATGCCGATCAGCGCGAAGACGTTGCCGAGCGTGAGCGCGAAGCGGCGCCCCCGCGCACCGGCAAGGCGTGCGAGCGGGATCGCGCACAGGGCCGCGCCGAGCGTCACCGACGCGGTGGCGAAGCCCGACAGCGACTCCTGCCCCGAGAGATCGGCGGCCAGCAGGGCTCCGAGAGACACCGTCGCGCCGAACGACACGCCGCCCAGCACCTGGCCCGCCGCCAGCACGCGGACGGTGCGCGACTGGATCCGCGCGACCTCCTCGATCGCCGGGGCGGCGGGTTCCGCGGTCACGCCGTCAGCGCGTCGCGCGCCGTGTTGCGCAGCACGCCGAGGCCGGGGATCTCGACCTCCACCGTGTCGCCCGCCTGGAACGGCCCGACGCCGGCCGGAGTGCCCGTGAGCAGCACGTCCCCCGGGAGGAGGGTGAACGCCGCCGAGGCGTACTCCAGCAGGAACGGGATGTCGAAGATCATGTCGCTGAACGGCGCCTGCTGCTTCACCTCGCCGTTGAGCCGCGTGATGACCTCGCCCTTCGTGTAGTCGAAGTCCGTCTCGATCGCGGGGCCGAGGGGGCAGAACGTGTCGAAGCCCTTCGCCCGCGCCCACTGCCCGTCGGGCTTCTGCAGGTCGCGCGCGGTCACGTCGTTGGCGATCGTGTAGCCGAACACGTAGTCGAGCGCGTCCTCCGCCTTGACGTTCTTGGCGATGCGGCCGATCACGACGGCGAGCTCGCCCTCCCACTGGGTGTCCTGCGTCTGCGGCGGGCGCACGATCGAGTCGCCGGGTCCGATCACCGACGTGTTCGGCTTGAAGAACAGCAGCGGCTGCTTCGGCACGTCGTTGCCGAGCTCCGCCGCGTGGTCCCGGTAGTTGCGCCCGACGCACACGACCTTGGAGCGCGGGATGACCGGGGCCAGCAGGGCCGCATCCGACAGCGGCACGCGCTCACCACTGGTGTCGAAGCCCGCGAACATCGGATCCCCCGCCAGCACGACCAGATCGGTGCCGTCGAGTATGCCGTAGCGGATGGTGTCGTTGTGGCTGAAGCGAGCGATCTTCACCGCTTCAGCCTACAGACGACGACGTCTCGCCTCCGGGCATGCCCGCCGCCCGATGGCGGCCGCGAGGACCAGGTCTCGGTTCGGCAGGGTTCGACGCCCTGATCCCCTGCCGAACGGAGACATGTGATCGCGTCAGGCGTCGAGCCGGTGCAGCCAGCCGCGGGTGTCCTCGCGGCGGCCCGTCTGGATGTCGGTGAGCTCCTCGCGCAGCGACAGGGCGAGCTCGCCGATCGGCTGCTCGTCCTCGAAGCCGGCGGCCTTGAGCGCGCCGATCGGCGTGATCACCGCGGCGGTGCCGCACGCGAACACCTCCGTGATGTCGCCCGAGGCGACGCCCTCGCGCCACTCGGCGAGCGACACCGCGCGCTGCTCGACCGTGAGACCGCGGTCGCGCGCGAGCTCGAGGATCGAGTTGCGCGTGATGCCGTCGAGGATGCTGTCGGACGACGGAGTGAGGAGCGTGCCGTCCTTCTTCACGAACAGGATGTTCATGCCGCCGAGCTCCTCGATGTTGCCGTCGGAGTCGAGGAAGACGACCTGGTCGCAGCCCTGCTCGTAGGCCTCGGCCTGCGGCAGCAGGCTCGCGGCGTAGTTGCCGCCGGTCTTCGCCGCGCCCGTGCCGCCCTTCGCCGCGCGCTGGTACGTCTCGGACAGCCAGATCTTCACCGGCTTCACGCCGCCCGTGAAGTACGAACCGGCCGGGCTGGCGATCAGGTAGTAGGCGACCTTGTTCGCGGGGCGCACGCCGAGGAACGCCTCCTTGGCGAACATGAAGGGACGCAGGTAGAGGCTCTGGTCCTCGCCGGACGGCACCCAGCCGCCGTCGACCGCGATCAGCTCGTGCAGCGACTGCAGGAAGTACGACGTCGGCAGCTCCGGCAGCGCCAGGCGGCGGGCGCTGCGCTGCAGGCGCAGGGCGTTCTGCTCGGGACGGAACGTGTAGATCCCGCCGTCCGCGTGACGGTACGCCTTGATGCCCTCGAAGATCTCCTGGCCGTAGTGCAGCACGGCGGCGGCCGGGTCGAGGCTGATCGGACCGTAGGGCTGCACGCGCGGGCGATGCCACCCGCCGCGGGCCGACCAGCAGACGTCGACCATGTGGTCGGTGAAGTGCGTGCCGAAGCCCGGGTCTCGCAGGATCTCTTCGCGGACGGCCGGCGACTTCGCGGCCAGGTTCTTCGTGACGGCGAACTCGAGCGGGGCGAGGGCTGCGTCGGGCTCGGAGAGCGTGGTGTCGGTCATGTCGTGTCCTGTCTCGGGTTCCGGCAGACGAGGGGCTGCGCCCAGGCTACGCCTGCAGACGGGCGGCGATCGCGTCGCCGACCTGTGCCGTGGTGCGGGGCTCGGCGCCCCGCTCGCTGATGTCGTCCTCGATCGCGCGTGAGACGCGATCCGCCTCGTCGCGCAGCCCGAGATGGTCGAGCAGCAGCGCGATGGATCCGATGGCCGCCGTGGGGTCGGCGGTTCCCGTGCCGGCGATGTCCGGCGCCGAGCCGTGCACGGGCTCGAACATCGACGGGTGCTCGCCGCTGGGGTTGATGTTCCCGGAGGCCGCGAGCCCGATCCCGCCTGTGACGGCGCCGGCCAGGTCGGTGAGGATGTCGCCGAAGAGGTTGTCGGTGACGATCACGTCGAAGCGACCCGGGTTCGTGACCAGGAAGATCGTGGCCGCGTCGACGTGCAGATAGTCTACGGCGACGTCGGGATGTCCAATCGCCACCTCCTGGACCGTGCGCTGCCACAGCGATCCGGCATTCACCAGCACGTTGGTCTTGTGCACGAGCGTGAGCCGCTTCGAGCGGCGCTCGGCGAGCTCGAACGCGAACCGCACGACGCGCTCCACGCCGTAGGCGGTGTTCACGCTGGTCTCGTTCGCGACCTCGTGCGGCGTGCCGCGGCGGATCGATCCGCCGTTGCCGACGTACGGCCCCTCGGTCCCCTCGCGCACGACGACGAAGTCGATGTCGCCCGGGTCCGCGAGCGGACCGGGCTGGCCGGGGTACAGCTTGGAGGGGCGCAGGTTGACGTAGTGGTCGAGCTCGAAGCGCAGCTTCAGCAGCAGGCCGCGCTCGATGTTGGCGTCCTTGAGACGCGGGTCGCCGGGCACGCCGCCCACCGCGCCCAGGACGATCGCGTCGTGCGACTTGATCGCGGCCAGATCGTCGTCGGTCAGCGTGTCGCCGGTCTCGAGGTAGCGCCCCGCGCCCAGCGAGAACCGGGTCTTGTCGAAGACGACGTCCGAGCCGGCGGTCGCCGCGTCGAGCACCTTCTCGGCCTCGGCGACGACCTCGGGGCCGATGCCGTCTCCCGGGATCACTGCCAGCTTCACGGTCCGCGTCATCGACTCTCCTTCTGCTCGGGCCGGGGGCACCGGATCTGCTCGCACCGGAGGCACCGGCGCCGGCACGGGAGGGACGACGTCACGCGCCTTCCCGGCGCCTGTCCAGCGTAGTGGCCGCGACGATGCCCGCGACGACCACGAGCGCCGCGCCGATGAGGGACGTCATGACGACCCCGCCGTCGAAGGCGACCGCGGCCGCCTCACGCAGCGCCTCCCCCACGGTGCCGCCCGCCTGGTCGGCGACGTGCATCGCGGCGGCGAGCGTCTCCCGTGCGGCCTCCGCGCCCTCGGCGGGGATGCCGGACGGCACCACGAGGTTCGCGCGGTACCACCAGGTCAGGATGCCGCCCAGGATGGACGTGCCGAGCACGGCCCCGAGCTCGTACGCGGTCTCGGACACGGCACTCGCGGCGCCGGCCTTCTCGGGCGGTGCGTTCGTCAGCACGAGGTCCGTCGACACCGTCTCGGCCGCCCCGATGCCCATGCCCAGCACGGCGAACGCGACGATGAGCACCCCGAGGTCGTGGGCGCCGCCCCACGCCACCAGCAGGTAGCCGGCGACCGACAGCACGAGGGCCGACGGGATCACCACGCGCGCCGCCACGCGCCGCGCGATCGGGACGACCCCGATCCCGGCGACGATCATCGCCGCCATGCCCGGCACCAGCACGAGGCCCGCCTGCACGGGGCTCAGCCCCACGATCAGCTGCAGGTGCTGCGCACCGAAGTACAGGAAGCCGACGAGGGCGGTGACGCTCAGCAGGTTGACCAGGATCGCGCCGGTGAAGCCCATCCGCTGGAACAGCGCCATGTCGAGCATCGGCACCGCCAGCCGGCGCTGCCGACGGACGAAGAGCCAGCCGAAGACGCCTCCGACGATGAACAGCACGAGCGACGGGCCGCCGAGCCCTGCGACCGCGAGCTCCTTGATCCCGTAGACGACGGGCACGGTGGCGGCCATCGACAGCAGGACGCTCACGAGGTCGAGCGGGCCCGGTCGCGGGTCTCGGCTCTCCGGAACCACGAGCGGCACGAGGACGAGCATGGGGATGAGCATCGGGATCGCCAGCAGGAAGACCGCGCCCCACCAGAAGTGCTCGAGGATCACGCCGCCGACGATCGGGCCCAGTGCGGCGCCCGCCGAGAACATCGTCGCCCACACGGCGAGGGCGAGACGCCGCTCGTCACGGTGCGTGAAGATGCTGCGCAGCAGCGACAGCGTGGAGGGCATGAGCAGGGCGCCGAAGACGCCCAGCGCCGCGCGCGCGGCGATCAGAAGCTCGGCGCTGGGCGCGAACGCCGCGAGCGTCGACACCACGGCGAACCCGGTGGCCCCGATGAGCAGCATGCGGCGCCGCCCGAACCGGTCGCCGAGCGACCCGGCGGTGACGAGCAGCCCGGCGAGCACCAGGGAGTACGCGTCGATGATCCAGAGCTGCTCGACACCGGTCGGCTCGAGATCGGCCGAGATCCCCGGCAGGGCGAAGCTCAGCACGGTGTTGTCGACCGAGACCAGGAGCACGGGCAGCATCAGGGCGACGAGCGCCACCCAGCCGCGCCATCCGGCCTTGCGTCCGGTCTGCTCGATCGTCGTCGCGTGCGACATGGTGCTCCTCGCTCCACTCATTACTGTACCGTCTGGTTGGTATAGTAACTGCTCAAGATGGGCAGATGCCGGGCATGAGAGGCTGATCCGATGAGCCGACCGCCGCGCGCACGCGACAAGGTGCTGGACGCGTTCGAGACGATCCTGATCGCCGAGGGCGACCGCGCCGCGACGATCGAGGCCGTCGCCGCCGCGGCGGGCGTCTCGAAGGGCGGGCTGCTGTACCACTTCGCCTCGAAGGACGACCTCGAGCGCGCGCTGGTCGACCGCCTCGACGCGCTGGCGGAGGAGGACGTGGAGCGCGGCCGCTCCGCCCCCGACGGCACGATCTCGTACTACCTGCGCAGCTCGGGCGAGAGCGACACCCCGTTCGACCGCGCGATCGTCGCGGTCGCGCGGCTCGCGCACGGCGGCCACCCCGCCGCCGCCGACGCCCTTCGCGCGGTGCGGGAGCGGTGGGAGGACCTCCTGCGCCCCCACACGCGCGACGCCGCCGCGCTCGACCTCGTGATGCTCGTCGGCGACGGCCTGTACCTCAACGCCGCGCTCGACGGCGGCGGCGTCCCCGGCCCGCTTCCGACCGGGGACGACCTCGCCGCGCTCATCCGGCTCGTGGAGGACGCGGCGGGCTGATCGCCCGCCGACGGGGATCAGTCCTCGGCGATCTCGATCTGCGTGACCAGCGTCGCGTCGACGTCGCGCGCGATCTCGTCGAGCACCTCGTCGGGCACGCGCTGGTCGACGGTCACGATGCTGAGCGCCAGCCCGGCCTGCTCGTGGGCCACCTGCATGCCCTCGATGTTGATGCCGGCGGCGCCGAACTTCTGACCGTAGATCGCGACGACCCCGGGGCCGTCCTTGTAGATCAGCACGACGTGGTGCCGGTCGATCGGCACCTCGATCTCGTACGTGTTGATGCCGACGATCTTCTGCACCATCCGCGTGCCGGCGAGCGTGCCCGCCACGCTCAGCACGCTGCCGTCCGCGAGCGTGCCGCGCAGGATCGTGATGTTGCGGTACTCGGGGCTCTCCTGCTCGACCGTCATGCGCGTCTCGATGCCGCGCTGCTCGGCGAACAGCGGCGCGTTCACGTATGACACCGTCTCGCTGACGACGTTCGACAGGATCCCCTTGAGGGCGGCGAGACGGTAGACGCTGACGTCGTAGGCCGCGAGCTCGCCGCGCACCTCGATGTCGAGGCTCGTGACCGCGCTCTTGGCGAGGCCGCTGAACACCTGGCCGAGCTTCTCGACCAGCGCGATGCCGGGGCGCACGAACGGGTCGATCACGCCGCCCGCGACGTTCACGGCGTCGGGCACGAGGTCGCCCTCGAGCGCCAGCTTGACCGACCTCGCGACCGAGACGCCCGCCTTCTCCTGGGCCTCCTCCGTGGCCGCCCCGAGGTGCGGCGTCGCCACGACGTTCGGCAGGCCGGTGAGCCGCGTGTCGGCCGGCGGCTCGCTCGAGAACACGTCGAGGCCGGCGCCGGCGATCTCGCCGTCCTTCAGCGCCTGCTCCAGCGCGGCTTCGTCGATCAGGCCGCCACGGGCGACGTTCACGACGTACGCCGTCGGCTTCATCCGCTGCAGCTGCGGGGTCGAGATCATGCCGGTCGTCTCAGGCGTCTTCGGCATGTGGATCGTGACGAAGTCGCTCTGCGCGAGCAGCTCGTCGAGCGTCGCGAGCTCGACCCCGAGCTGCTGCGCGCGCTGCGGGGTGACGTACGGGTCGAAGGCGACCACGCGCATCCCGAACGCCTGCATGCGGGCGGCGACGAGCGCGCCGATGCGGCCGAGGCCGATCACGCCGAGAGTCTTCTCGTACAGCTCGACGCCGGTGAACGCGCTGCGCTTCCACTCGCCGGCGGCGATCGAGGCCGCCGCCTTCGGCACGCGGCGAGCCAGGCTCAGGATGTGGCCGCACGTGAGCTCGGCGGCCGAGATGATGTTGGACGTCGGCGCGTTCACGACCATCACACCGGCGGTCGTGGCGGCCTTGATGTCGACGTTGTCGAGGCCGACGCCGGCGCGGGCGATCACCTTCAGCTGCGGGGCGCGGCCGATCGCCTCCTCGTCCATCTTCGTGGCCGACCGGATCAGGACGGCGTGGGCGTCCGCCAGCGCCGCGAACAGGGCCGCGCGGTCGGTTCCGTCCACCGTGCGAACATCGAAGTCGGGGCCGAGCGCCTCGATCGTTGCGGGAGAGAGTTCTTCGGCGAGGAGGACGACGGGCTTCGGCACGGATGAGATCCTTCGGTGCGTGCGCATGGGGGTCGCGCAGGGTGTGGGGATTGTCGTCGCGCCGCACGCCACGTGGTCGCCCCGTCAGGGGCGGGCCCTCCATCGGACCGGGGCGCGATCGTCACGGCCACTCTATCGGAGGCGCCGCGGCGCTCCCGACCGACGCGGGGTGTCGCGCGGATGCCGACCGATCCGTCGGCGGGACGACGACGATCGCGGGTTCGTCAGCCCAGCATGCGGTCGGGCGTGACGTACGCCAGCACGTCCAGCCAGAACACCGCGACGAGCGCCAGGCCCGCCAGCAGGAACAGCGTCAGGGTGAGCGGGCCGCGGCGCCTGCCGAGCGAGAAGGCGAGGGCGAACACCGCGATCGGCATCGCCACGGCGAGGATCCACACGATCCAGCCCATCGCCGACAGCGAGAGCCCCGCGGCGCCCGCGGCCTGGATCCACTGCACGAGGTAGCTGATCGCGGTCCACACCGCGTAGGCGAACAGCAGCCCGAAGACGCCCGAGATGGTCGCGACGATCCACGTCGGCGTGGTCCGGGCGGCGCGCACGGTCTTCTCCTCGGTCACAGTCCCACGGCTCCCAGCATCACGAACGGCCACGGCACGAGCAGCAGGACGCCCAGCACGAGGCCCGCGAACCGCTGCCAGCTCGGCTTGCCGCGGGTGACGTAGAGCGTGACGGCGAACCAGATCACGGGTGCGAGGATGCCCAGCCACAGCGCCGCCTCGCTCATCGCGTCGGCGACCCCGGCTCCGCCGGTGAGCTGCTCGCGCAGCCGGAGGCCGCCGAGGATCCAGCCCACGACGTACAGCGTGTAGACGCCGCCGAGCACACCGAAGCAGATGAGCGCGACGTTGCCCATCGGGGCGGGCCCACTGCCGGCCTCGTCCTCGCCCTCGCCCGTCGTCTTTGCGGCCGGCGGAGTCTCGTCCGACTCGCCGGAGGCCGCGACGACCTCGCCGCTCCCCCGCCCGACGGCGCGCCAGCCGCGAGGCAGCGACTCCGACGGCTCGGGCCGCCGCTGCGTGGACCGCTCGGGCGTGCGTTCCGCCGCACGTCCGTCGCCCGCCACCAGGGTCGAGTCGTCGTCGCCGTCCCAGGACAGCGCGTCGTCGTCGCGCGAGCTCATGTCGGTCAGCCTATCGACCCGGGCGTCGGGCGTTCGACCCGCCGTGTCGGGCGGCACCCGGCACCGGCGCGGCCGTGCGCGATCAGTCCTCGATCTTGCGCTTGCGCCAGCGAATGCCGGCGTTGATCAGTCCCTCGAGGTCGCCGTCGAACACGCTGGCCGGGTTGCCGACCTCGTATCCGGTCCGCAGGTCCTTCACAAGCTGCTGACCGTAGAGGAAGTACGAGCGCATCTGGTCGCCCCAGCTGGCCGTGATGGTGCCGGCGAGCTCCTTCTTCTTTGCCGCTTCCTCCTCCTTCTGCAGCAGCAGCAGGCGGGTCTGCAGCACGCGCATCGCCGCGGCGCGGTTCTGGATCTGCGACTTCTCGTTCTGCATCGACACGACGATGCCGGTCGGGAGGTGGGTCAGGCGCACGGCCGAGTCGGTCGTGTTGACGGACTGGCCGCCGGGGCCGGACGACCGGAACACGTCGACGCGCAGGTCGTTCTCGGGGATCTCGACCTCCTGCGCCTCCTCCATCACCGGGATGACCTCGACGGCGGCGAAGCTCGTCTGGCGCTTGTCCGCCGAGCCGAAGGGGCTGATGCGGGCGAGGCGGTGCGTGCCGGCCTCGACGGAGAGGATGCCGTAGGCGTACGGCGCGTCGATCTCGAAGGTCGTGGACTTGATGCCCGCGCCCTCGGCGTACGAGGTGTCGAGCACCTTCACCGGGTACTTGTTGCGCTCGGCGTAGCGCAGATACATGCGCATGAGCATCTCGGCGAAGTCGGTGGCGTCGTCGCCGCCCGCGCCCGAGCGGATCGTCACGACCGCGCCGCGATCGTCGTACTCGCCGTCGAGCAGGGTCTTGACCTCGAGGTCGCCGATGACCTTCTCGAGGTCGGTGATCTCCTTGCGCGCCTCGGCGACCGAGTCCTCGTCGCCCATCTCGTTGGCGAGCTCCACCAGCACCTCGAGGTCGTCGAGGCGGCGCTCGATCCCCTCGACACGCGTCAGCGACGCCTGCGCGTGGCTGAGCGCGCTGGTCACCTTCTGGGCGTTCGCGGTGTCGTCCCACAGGCCGGGGGCGGCCGCCTCGTCCTCGAGGCGCGCGATCTCGGCGCGCACGGCGTCGACGTCGACGACCTCTCGGATGTTCGCGAACGTGGAGCGCAGCGCCTGGATCTCGGCGGAAGGATCGTATTCAAGCATGACGCCCCAGCCTATCGCGGGCCGGGTCGGCGTCGTGCGTCCCACCTTCGGCTGTGCGCTCCCCCACCGTTCGGGCCCGTCGCTCCCACCTGCCGAGAGCGGGCACGTCGGTCACCGCCGGTGAGATCCGCGGCGGTCTGAACTGATCCACGCCGATCTGCCCGTTCTCCGGGCGACGACCGAGCCGCGCTCCGCCCAGGGGCGGCGGGCGCCGGGGGTAGCGTGGGGAGCGATGACAGGAGACACCGGCCCGGGCGGCGGCACAGCCGCGGAGGCGATCCGTCGCTACGCGCCGATGGTCTACGGCCCCACCGCTCTGTACTCGTTGGGGCAGGGCGCGATCCTGCCGCTGCTGCCGATCATCGCGCAAGAGCTCGGCGCCGACCTGGCGACCGCGGCCCTCGTCACGGCGATGATCGTGGTGGGCCAGCTGTGCGGAAACCTGCCGGCCGGATGGCTCGTCTCGCGGCTCGGCGAGCGCTACACGATGACCGCGGCGTCCGTCGTGTCGCTCGTCGGCATCGCGGGCATGCTGCTCTCACGGCATCTCGGCGTGCTGATGGCGTCGACCTTCGTCATCGGGCTGTGCGCGGCGGCCTTCGCCCTCGCCCGACACACGTTCATGACCACGCGCGTGCCGCTGGCGTACCGCGCTCGGTCTCTGTCGCTGCTCGGCGGCTCCTTCCGGCTCGGCGCGTTCACGGGCCCGTTCGTCTCGGCGGGCCTCCTCGCCCTGTTCGGGCGCGAACAGGCCAGCATCTGGTTCTTCGGCGCGTGCCTGGTGCTCGTCGGGCTGCTCGTCACCTTCGGCCCCGACCCCGAGCAGAAGGCCGCGCAGGCGGCCCGTGCGGAGCGGGCGGCGGCCCGCGAGTCGATCGATCACGACTCGGCGCCGTCCGAGGACACCGGCGAGGCCGTGACAGGGTCGATCCCGATCACGGAACGGATCGGGATGTTCGGCACGATCTGGCGGCATCGTGCGGTACTGTCGCGGCTCGGCGTGGCGGCTGCCTCGCTGTCGTTCCTGCGCGCGTCCCGCCCCGCGCTCCTGCCGCTGTGGGGCCTGTCCATCGGTCTCGACTCGTCGTCGATCGCGCTGATCGTCGGCATCGCCGGCGCGCTGGAGTTCGCGCTGTTCTACGCCAGCGGCCAGGTGATGGACCGCTTCGGCCGGCTGTGGGCGTCTGTGCCGTCGCTGCTGCTGATGGGCGGGGCGATGATCGCGATGTCCTTCACCCACGACCTGCCGTCGGCGGCGATGTGGTTCGGAGTGTTCGCCCTCGTGATCGCGGTCGGCAATGGCCTGTCGAGCGGCATCCTCCTGACGCTCGGCGCCGACGTCGCCCCCAAGCAGAACCCGGCCGCCTTCCTGGGGGCCTGGCGGACGCTCACCGACGCGGGCGGGGCGCTGAGCCCGCTGATCGTGTCGGCCCTGACAGCGCTCGTCTCGCTGTCGGCGGGCACCGCCGTCATCGGCGCCGTCGGCCTGCTCGGCGCCATCGGCTTCATCCGCTGGGTGCCGCGGTTCGTGCCGTCGCCACGGCGAGACTGAGCATGCGCGTCAGTCCAACGCGTTGCGCACCGTCGCGGTCGCGCTGAGCGGCACGCCATCGGGCACGAAGGGTGCGAAGACCGGCGGCGCCCACGAGCCGGAGACGACGACCCGCACCGAGACGTCGTCGGAGGACGTCACCGAGGCGAGCGTCGCCTCCCCGGGTATCGCGTCGACCACCGCCTGGGCCTGCTCGCGCATGCGGTCCTGCTCGAGCCGCACGTGCGGGGTGCCGTCCTCGATCGTGAGCGCGAAGCCGTCGGCCGCGGCGAGCGCGGCGGCGTCCGCGAGGGCGTCGAGGCGCTTCTGCGAGAGGTAGAGCGATGTCGCGTTCGCGCAGACGAGGATCAACGCGATCGCGAGCACCGCGTACCCCAGCACGAGGGGCAGCACGCTGCCGTCCTCGTCCCCGACCGGGTCGGCGGACGGCGGACCCATGGGAGGCGTCGTCATCGGCTCTCCCAGTACTCCGAGACCTTCTGCACCGAGCTCGCCTGCACCGGCACCGTGGCGAGGCGATCGAGGCCCAGCACCGGCGGGATCAGCGGCAGGGTGACCTGAGTGCTCACGGTCACGATGACGGTGGCGCCGGCTGCGGGGCAGGATGTGACGGCGGGGACGCACGACACGTCGGCGTCGAACGCCTCGATGCCGTACTGGCGGGTCACCGATTCGAGGACGGCGTCCGGGTTCCCTGCATCCGGGCCGAGGGCGATGGCCCGCGCGGCTACTCGCGCGCTCGTCTCCGCCCCGAGCAGCCAGGACTGCACCTCGCCGAGGGCGATCACGAGGTACGCGAGCGGCACGAGCAGCAGCACCCCCGCGGTGAGGAACTCGAGAGCCGCAGACCCGGTGTCGTCCCCCGCGGACGCGCGCAGGCGGCCCCGGATCGTGCGGAGCGCCTCAGCGCAGCGTCTCGACGGGCGCACTGGCCTCCACCTCCAGGGCCGAGGGGATGCCGAGGAGCCCGACCACCGGCAGCGTCGTGCGCACCGCGACGGTGATCGAGGCCATGCCGCCGATGCTCTCGTGGGACGCGGAGATGTCATCGGCGTAGGCGGCGCCCACGGCGCGCACGATGATCTCCCGGGTGCGCTCGACGCCGTGCGCGGGAGTCGCGTCCGCGAGGGCGGCCTGATGGGCGCCCTCCACCGCGGCGTCGTGCACCACGTTTCGCACGTAGACCGCGAGACCGAGCTGGAGGACGGCCAGGGTGAGCACGGTGAGGAGGGCTCCGACGAGCACGAACTCCGCCGGGCCGGAGCCCCGCTCATGCTCCGCGCACTCCTCACCGGCGAAGGAGTGCGCCGTGAGGCTGCCCGCTCGCGGGCGGCAGGGCGAGCGGGTCACAGCCCCGAGACGCGCGAGATCGCCTGCTCGAACAGCCCGGACAGCGCCGGACCGGCGAGCGCCCAGATCAGCACGACGAGCCCCGCGGTCATCAAGGTGATCAGCACCCAGCCAGGCACGTCGCCTCGCTCGTCGTCGCAGAGCTCTCCCCACGCTGTGCGGGCTCGGCCGGCGATGGTCGTGATGGGTCGGTCCATTTCTCTTCCTCTCCTCTTGGTCCGTCTTGTCCGGGTCTCCGTCTTGTCCTGGTCTCCGTCTTGTCCTGTCACACGGGAAGACGCCGGCGGATCAGCCGATCCCGAGCCGCAGCATGAACACCCCCGGAAACACCGCGAAGACGACGCTGAGCGGCAGCAGGCCGAACACGAGCGGGAGGAGCATCAGGATCTCCTTGCGCCCGGCGGTCTCGATAAGCGTCCGCTTGGCCTCTTCTCGCGCGTCCGAGGCCTGCGCCTGCAGGGCCTGGGCGAGCGGCGCGCCGCGGTCGAGCGCCGCGACGATGTGCTCGACCGCCCGCGACAGACCGGGCACCCGCATGCGACGCGACATCGCGGCGAGCGCGTCGGGCAGGCTCACACCGGTGCCGACGTCCAGGACCACCTCGCGAAGCTCGGCGGTGAGCTCGCCCGAGCCGGCGCCGCCGACCCGGCGCAGGCTGTCGAGGATGCCCTCACCCGCGGCCAGGCACAGGGCGAGGAACTCCAGCACCGTCGGCAGTTCGTCGGCGATGCGGGCGGACCGGGCACGGGCGTGCGCCGTCAGTGTCGCGTCGCACAGCACCATCGCGCCCACGCCGCCGGCGAGCGGCAGCAGCAGGCTCGGGCTCGTGAAAGCCCCCGCCAGCGCGAGCACCACGACGGCGAGCGCCCCGGCGGCGGCGCCGGCGACTCCCCACGCCAGCTGCCGGGCACGGAAGAGGGCGGGGTCCGCGGGCCGGCCCGCCTGCGCCAGGCGGGTCATGAGTCCCTCCGACGTCCCGAGAACACGTGCTGCCCCTCGTGTCGCGCGCGCGAACACCACGGACCACTCGAGCGCGGCGCTTCCGGCGCGCCCGAGCAGGTTCCACGCCGTGGTGCCGGCCGGGTCGGTCGCCTCCCTGATGTAGGGCGCGATGCGGCGCGACAGCGAGGGCGCGCCGATGCGCGGCACCAGCACGAGGAGCAGGCACACGCCCGCGCCGAGCGAGCCGCCGAGCAGGACCGCGACAGCCGCATCCGTCGCCCAGGTCATGCGAACCACCGCCTGGCCTCCGGAAGCCTCCCGATCCGGATCATGACGCGGTAGGCCACGAGAGACACCGCCGCGCCGACGATCACCAGCACGATCCCCTCGGCGCTCGCGTACGCCTCGGTGCCTTCGGGGCGCAGCGCGAGCATCGCGAGGATCACCCACGGCGCCACCACGCCGAGCACCGCGGCGCCCTTCGTCCATGACTGCCGCGACTCCACCTCCGCGCGCAGCGTCGCGTCGGCTCGCACGGACGCGGACAGGGCGCGCAGCACGGGCACGAGCTCTGTGCCGCCGACCTGACGCGCCATGCGCAGCGTCTCGACGATCCGGTCGCCCATCGGGTCGGCCAGCGCAGCCTTCAGCCGATCGGCGCTGGAGTCGAAGTGTCCGGACGCCGCCATGTCGTGCTGGAATCCGGCGAACGCGGCGCGCAGGGCCGGCGGCGCCGACGCCGCGAGACTCGACAGGGAGTCCGGCAGCGACATCCCCGCCCTGACCGACGCGATGAGCAGGTCGCACACGTCGGGCCACAGCCCACGGCGCGCCCGGATCAGCCTGGACCCGCGGGAACGGAGCCACACGACGGGCGTCGCCGAGCCCGCTACGGCGCCGAGCGCGGCGAGCGTCGGCACCCCGGCCGCGAGCCACGCCACGGCACCGGCGGCGAGCGCGCACGCCGCGCAGGCGAGAACGACGACGCGTTCGGCGACGTGCGGGAAGCCCGCGGCGGCGAGGAGCCGGGAGATCCTCCCGGCACGCCGGTGCCGCCTGGGACGCGGAGGGTCGGCGCGGAGCGGCCAGAGCCAGGGCGAGAGGGTCAAGAGGAGCCCGCCGCCCAGCAGCACGCCCCACAGCGCGATCATGCGTGCGCTCCCCGCACGCGGCTTCCGGCCGGCCCCGGCTCGCGTGCGTCGTCTGCGCGGTGCAGTGTCCGCACCTCGGGCAGCTCGCCGACGACACGTCCCGTCGGCTCGACGATCTCGGCGACGCGACGGGTGCCGTCAGGGAGGCGCTCGCAGTGCACGACGAGATCCACGCTGGACGCGACCGCGTGAAGCACGAAGCCGCGGTCGATGTTGCGGCCGGCCAGCAACGGCAGCGCCGCGAGGCGGCCGAGCGCGTCGACGGCCGAGTTGGCGTGGATCGTCGCGGCGCCCGGCACGCCGGTGTTGAGTGCGAGCAGCAGGTCGAGCGCCTCGGCATCGCGAACCTCCCCGACGACGAGGCGATCGGGCCGCATGCGCAGAGCCTCTTTCACGAGTCGACGCAGCGTGATCTCCCCCGTGCCCTCGAGGCTCGGCTGACGTCCCTGCAGCGCGACGATGTCCGGCGCGTCCACGGACAGCTCGAACGTCTCCTCGACCGTGACGACGCGATGCGCGGGCGGCCCCGCCGCGACGAGGGCCGCGAGCATCGTCGTCTTGCCCGCGTGCGTCGCGCCGGACACCAGCACGCTGCGCCCCCTGCCGATCGCGAGGCGGAGGAGCGCGGCGGCCTCCGCGCTGAGCGAGCCCAGCTCGACCAGGTGCTCGAGTGAGCGGTGGGCGGGCAGGAACTTGCGGATGTTGACGGCCCAGTGGCGCCGCGCGATACCACCGATGACGACGTGCAGGCGCGAGCCGTCCGGCAGGGAGGCATCCACGAACGGCTGCGACAGGTCGACCCGGCGCCCCGTGGAGTGCAGCATGCGCTCGACCAGGTCGCGGACGCCCGCCTCGGTCAGCTCGACCGGCACGCGCTGCGAGACCCCGTCCCTCGCGACGAACACGCGGTCGGGCGCGTTGAGCCAGATCTCCTCGATCGCGGGGTCGTCGAGGTACGGCTGCAGCGGACCGTAGCCCGTGACCGCCGCCAGCACCTGGCGCACGTGCGCCGGCTCGTCGTCGATCGTCGCGGTGCCGCGGGCGAGCGCCACGTCGTTGTGGCGGCGCACCTCGGCGCGTGCGATCCGCTCGACGGCGTCCGGAGCGCCGGCCGGGTCGGTGCGATCCGCGCGCAACCGGTCGCGCACACGCTCGACGAGCGCCGCGGTGGCGGCTCCCCGATCCGGATGCGGCTGTCTCACCCGGTCATGATGGCAATCCGCCGATGGAACCCGCGGAAGTTATCCACAGCCGGATGGCCGGCTCCAGGACGGGGGCTATCCCCGGATCAGCGGCGTGTTTCGCACGTAGACTGAACCCACCCGCGGGAGTGGTGGAATCGGCAGACACGCAGGATTTAGGTTCCTGTGCCTCACGGCGTGTGGGTTCAAGTCCCACCTTCCGCACGGCTTTGTCCTCCCCCTACACCGCAGCAGCAGATACGAGACGGGACCCCCGGTGCGCTCCTTGGCCCTCATCCCCTGGCTCGACCCGCAGGCCATCATCGAGGCCGCGGGCCCATGGGCCCTCGCGGTCGTGTGCCTGATCGTGTTCTCCGAGACGGGACTGCTGGTCGGCTTCCTCCTGCCGGGAGACACGCTGCTCGTCATCTCGGGGCTGCTCACGCACACGAACGACGTGTTCGGCGTGAACATCTGGCTGGTGAGCGGGCTGATCGCCCTCGCGGCGTTCGTGGGCGGCGAGGTCGGCTACCTGATCGGGCACAAGGGCGGCCCCCGGGTGTTCGAACGCAAGGAGTCGGGGCTCTTCAGCACCAAGAACGTCGAACGCACCAACGCGTTCTTCGAGCGCTTCGGCGGCATCACGATCGTGCTGGCGCGCTTCGTGCCGGTCGTGCGCACCTTCGCGCCGGTGGCGGCGGGCGTCGGCCACATGCCGTGGCGCAAGTACAGCCTCTACAACCTCATCGGCGCCGTGCTGTGGGGCTTCGGCCTCACGATGATCGGTTACGTGATCGCCTACATCCCGTTCGTGCGTCACCTCGTGACCGAGTACATCGACCTGATCCTCATCGCCGCGGTCGCCGGCACCGCGCTCGTGACGCTGTGGCACTACTTCTCCGAGCGGCACAAGGCGCATCGGGACGCCGCACATCCTCCGGCCGAGCGGTTGGTGCTCGAGCCCGAGGTCTTCGAGCGCGGTGCAGACATCGACGGCGACGGCAAGCCCGACATCCGGTTCTAGCCCTTCCGGGCCGCGACCGGCGCGGGCGGGCGCCGCCTCAGGAGGCCTTCTTCGTCCTCTTGCGCTTCGGCTTCTCCCCGTCGCCCTTGTCCGCAGCGGCCTTCTCGTCGGTGTCGCCCTTCCCGCCTCGGGCGGCGCGCGAGCGCTCGACGCTCGCCCGGAGGGCCTCCATCAGGTCGATGACCTCACCGCCCTCGTCCTCCTGCTCGCCGAACGTCGCCTCCGTGTCGATGGCGTCGCCCTTGTCGAGCTTCGCGGCGATGAGGGTCCGCAGCTCCTGCTGGTACTCGTCGACGTACTGGTCCGGGTCGAAGTCGCTCGAGAAGCTGTCGACGAGGCTGGCCGACAGCTCGAGCTCCTTCGACGAGATCCTCACCTTCTCCTCCAGCGCCGGGAACGCGGCCTCGCGCACCTCGTCGGCCCACAGCAGCGTCTGCAGCATCAGCACGTCGCCGCGCACGCGCAGCGCCGCCAGCCGCGTCTTCTGGCGCAGCGAGAACCGCACGATCGCCGTGCGATCGGTGCTCTCGAGCGTGCGCCGCAGCAGCACGTACGCCTTCGGAGACGACGAGTCGGGCTCGAGGAAGTACGACCTGTCGAACGTGATGGGGTCGACCTGGTCGCTGGGGACGAACTCGACGACGTCGATCTCGCGGCTGCGCTCGGAGGGCAGCGACTTGAGGTCGTCGTCGGTCAGGACCACCGTGCGGTCGCCGTCGTCGTAGGCGCGGTCGATGTCCGCGTACGCGATCACCTGGCCGCACACCTCGCAGCGTCGCTGGTAGCGGATGCGGCCGCCGTCCTCGGAGTGCACCTGGTGCAGGCTGACGTCGTGGTCTTCCGTCGCCGCGTACACCTTCACCGGGACGTTCACGAGACCGAACGTGAGCGCGCCCTTCCAGATCGATCGCATGGGGCCAGTGAACACCAGCGCGTGCGGCTCGACCAGGGGCTTGATTTCGGGGCGGATCGGCCGAATAGCCTGTCGGCATGACGGGTGAGCAGGTGGTGCGTGTGGGCGGCCGTCGCCTGCGCGTCACGAACCTCGACAAGGTGCTCTACCCCGAGACGGGAACCACCAAGGGCGAGGTGATCGGCTACATGTCGCGGATCGCTCCGGTACTGCTGCCCCACGTCGCCGGCCGGCCCGTGACCCGCAAGCGCTGGGTGGAGGGCGTCGGCACCGCCGACTCCCCGCTGCCGTCCTTCTTCGCCAAGGACCTCGAGCGCGGGGCGCCCGACTGGCTGCCGCGGCAGACGATCCGCCACTCCACGGGCCCCAAGGCGTACCCGCTCGCCGACGAGGCCGCCGCGCTCGTGTACCTCGCTCAGGTGGCGAGCCTCGAGCTGCACGTGCCGCAGTGGCGCTTCGGCGCCGACGGCGAGCCGTTGTGCCCGGACCGGCTGGTGCTCGACCTCGACCCGGGCCCCGGTGCGGGGCTGCCCGAGTGCGCCGAGGTCGCCCGGCTCGCGCGCTCGATCCTGGCCGGCATGGGCCTGGATCCGCAGCCCGTCACGAGCGGCAGCAAGGGCCTGCACCTCTATGCCCGTCTGCCCGGATCGCAGACGAGCGCCCAGGTGTCGGCCGTCGCGAAGGCTCTCGCCCAGGCCCTCGAGGCGGATCATCCCGACCTCGTCGTCAGCTCGATGAGCAAGTCGGCTCGCCCCGACCGCGTGCTCGTCGACTGGAGCCAGAACAACGGCAAGAAGACCACGATCGCCCCGTATTCGCTGCGAGGCCGGTCGCAGCCCTGGGTCGCGGCCCCGCGCACGTGGGACGAGCTCGACGACCCCGACCTGCGGCAGCTGCGCTTCGACGAGGTGCTCGAGCGCGTCGAGCGGATGGGCGACCCGCTGGCGGCCCTCGACCCTGCGCCTCCGGGCGAGCCCTCCGCGACGGCGCTCGCGACGTACGTCGCCAAGCGCGACGCCTCGCGCACACCTGAGCCGATGCCCGGCGACCCGGCGGACGCGTCGCACGGATCGCGCTTCGTGATCCAGCGCCACCAGGCTCGGCGCCTGCACTTCGACCTGCGGCTCGAGCGAGACGGCGTGCTGGCCAGCTGGGCGGTGCCGAAGGGCGTGCCCGAGATCAGCGGTCGCAATCACCTGGCGGTGCAGACCGAGGACCATCCGCTGTCGTATGCGTCGTTCGAGGGCGACATTCCGAAAGGGGAATACGGCGCCGGGCACATGGACATCTGGGACGACGGGTCGTTCGAGTTGGAGAAGTGGCGGGACGACGAGGTCATCTTCACGCTGCACGGCCGGGCCGGCGGGCCTCTCGACGGCGGCGTTCGCCTCGCACTGATCCGGACGACCGGCAGCGGCGAGAAGTCGCAGTGGCTGCTGCACCGCACCAAGTCGCAGGGGAGGGAGCGTCAGGTCTTCCGAGAGCATGACGGATCTGCCCCGGCACCGGCAGCTGACGACGTGGAGGACGTCACATCGCCGGATGGGCGGATCGCCTCGCCGAAGCCCATGCTTGCGACGTCCTCCACACCGGGGCTCGTGGCGTCGACGGGCGCGGCCGACTGGGTGGAGATGAAGTGGGACGGGGTGCGCGCGCTCGGCGTCTGGGCGGACGGCCGCCTGCGCCTGTTCGCCCGCAGCGGTGCCGACATCACCGATCGTTATCCGGAGCTGACGGCCCCGGGCGCCGTGTCGCTGGAGGCAGCCGATGCGGTCGTCGACGGCGAGGTGGTGGCCCTGGACGGCCGAGGCCGGCCGAGCTTCGCGCTGCTGCAGAACAGGATGCATCTGACGAAGGCCGCGGAGGTGGCTGCCGAGGCGCGGCGCACCCCGGTGCGCCTCTATCTGTTCGACGTGCTCGCCGCCGACGGCGCCGACCTGGCGCGACGGCCCCTCGCCGCTCGACGCGAGGTGCTGGAGCGGATCGCCGAGGGCGCAGGCGCCGCGGTCGACGTGCCGCCGGTCTTCGACGACCTCGACGAGGCGCTCGCGATCGCCCGTGAGCACGGGCTCGAGGGCGTGGTGGCGAAGGACCCGCGCTCGACCTACCGCGCGGGCCGCTCCGAGCGCTGGACGAAGCTCAAGCTGACCCGCACCCAGGAGGTCGTGATCGGCGGCATCCGCCCCGGGAAAGGCGGTCGCTCGGGCTCCATCGGCTCCCTGCTGCTGGGCGTGCCGGACGACGACGGGCTGCGGTACGTCGGCCGGGTGGGCACCGGGTTCAGCGACCGCGCGCTGCGGCAGCTGGGAACGATGCTCGAGCCGCTGCGCGTGGAAGAGAGCCCGTTGCACGGCGTGCCCGCAGCCGACGCGCGCGAGGCGCTCTGGGTGCGGCCCGAGCTCGTGGGCGAGGTCGAGTTCGCCGAGTGGACGCCCGGCGGAAACCTGCGCCAGGCCCGGTGGCGGGGTCTCCGCTCCGACAAGAGCCCGGCCGAGGTCGCACGCGAGGCGTGACGGCCCGGCAGCTCGGCGTCTCGGGCCCAGTGCTCGCCGTCGCCGACGAGCTTGAGGCCGACCACGCAGCCGACGAGACCCAGGATCAGCAGCACCTTCAGCCACGAGACCGACTCGTCGCCGGTCACCATCGCGTAGACGACCGTGAGCGAGGCGCCGATCCCGACCCATACGGCGTAGGCGGTACCGGTCGGGATGTCCCGCATGGCCCAGGCGAGCCCGGCCATGCTCGCCAGCAGACCGACGGCGAAAACCACCGACGGAACGGGCTTCGTGAACCCCTCGGACTTGCCGAGGGCCGTGGCCCACACGGCCTCGAGGACACCGGACACGACGAGGACGATCCAGGACATGGCTTGCTCCTTCGGCAAGTCTTGTCGCGCACCGGGTACTTGACCATCGTCCGGGAGCCGCTGACGGGCTCTGCCCTCATTGTGCCCCGGGTGCCTGAACAGATCCCGGGCAGCCGGCGGACCGGACGACGATGAAAGACGCCTGACAGAGAACGCACCGTCACATGCGCCCGGGTGTCGGCGGGCACGCCCTAGCATCGGTTGTTGTGTCGCCCACGCTCTGGTTGGCCCTGCTCGGCGCGAGCGTGATCATCTCGCTGACGCCCGGCGCGGGCGCCGTCAACACGATGGCGAACTCCATCGCATCGGGGTGGCGTCGTGCGATCTGGGGAATCCTCGGCCAGCAGACGGCCCTGGTCGTCCACGTCGCGATCGTCGCGGCGGGGCTGGGAGCCTTGGTGGCGGCCTCGCCCGTGCTGTTCGAGGTGATCCGGTATGCGGGCGCCGCCTACCTGATCCTGCTCGGCGTGCGGCAGTTCCTCGCGCGGCCGACCGTGGTGGAGGACGACGGCGTGGTGGCGGTGCCGCTGCGCGAGCGCGCGTGGCCGATGTTCCGGCGCGGGCTCCTGGTGAACCTCACGAACCCGAAGGCGATCGTGTTCTTCGTCGCCTTCGTCCCACAGTTCGTCCGCCCGGACCTGCCGCTGCTCACGCAGTACCTGGTGCTGACGGCGACGGTGGTCGCGGTCGACATCGTGGTGATGTGGGGCGTCTTCGCGACGGCGGCTCGGGGCCTCGCGCGACTCACCGCGCACACCTCCGGACAGCGTCTGCTGAACCGCCTCTTCGGCACGCTCTTCGTGATCGTCGGCGTGCTCCTCGCCGTCGTCCACTGAGCACTCGTTCGCGGCGTCGCCGCGGACGGCTGCCCGCTCGTGCGGCGGTCGACGCTCAGATCGAGGCGAGCAGCGGCTCGAGCGCGGCGAACGCCCGGGCGCGGTGCGAGACCGCGTTCTTCTCCTCGGCGCTCCATTCGGCGACCGTCCGCTCGTCGCCCGCCGGCTCGGCGGGGACGAAGACGGGGTCGTAGCCGAAGCCGGCGTCACCACGCGGCGCCTCCGCGAGGCGCCCGGGCCACAGTCCCTCGACGGTGTGCTCCCGGCCGTCCGGCGTCACGAGCGCGATGGTCGAGTTGTAGTGCGCGCCGCGGTGCGGATCACGGATGTCGGAGATCTGGTCGAGCAGCAGGGCGAGGTTCGCCCGGTCGTCCTTGGCGTGCCCGGCCCAGTAGGCCGAGAACACTCCGGGAGAGCCGCCGAGGACGTCCACGCACACTCCCGAGTCGTCGGCGAGCGCCACGAGGCCGGTGTGAGCAGCCGCGGCACGCGCCTTGATCAGCGCGTTCTCGGCGAACGTCGTGCCGTCCTCCACCGGCTCCGGGCCGTCGTAGGAGACCACCTCGAGATCGGGACGGACGCGAGCGACGATGGCCTGGAACTCCGCCACCTTGTGCGGGTTGTGCGTCGCGAGCACGACCTGCGCCATGCTCAGGCGTCCCGTCCCAGCGCCGCGAGCTGGTGCTCGCGCAGCTCGGCGGCGCCCGCGACGGCGAGCGCGAGCAGCGCGTCGAGCTCGGCCTTGTCGAACGGCGCCCCCTCGGCCGTGCCCTGCACCTCGACGAACTTGCCGCCGCCGGTGACGACGACATTCATGTCGGTCTCGGCGCGCACATCCTCGACGTACGGCAGATCGAGCATCGGGACGCCGTCGATGATCCCCACGGAGACCGCGGCCACGGAGTCGCTCAGCACCTGCGAGCGCTGCGCGATGAACTTCTTCTCACGACCCCACTCGATCGCGTCGGCGAGCGCGACGTAGGCGCCGGTGATCGCCGCGGTGCGCGTCCCGCCGTCGGCCTGCAGCACGTCGCAGTCGATGACGATGGTGTTCTCCCCCAGCGCCTTGGTGTCCACGACGGCGCGGAGCGCGCGTCCGATCAGGCGGGAGATCTCGTGCGTGCGCCCGCCGATCCGTCCCTTGACGCTCTCGCGGTCGCCCCGCGAGTTCGTCGCGCGCGGCAGCATCGCGTACTCCGCGGTGACCCACCCCTTGCCCTTGCCCGTCAGCCAGCGCGGCACGCCGCCCGTGAACGACGCGGTGCACAGCACCTTCGTGCCGCCGAAGCTGATGAGCGCCGACCCCTCGGCCTGGCTGCTCCATCCCCTCTCGATGGTGATGGGTCGCAGCTGGTCGGGGGTGCGGCCGTCGGCGCGGGTCGTGGTCATGGGATCCCTGTTCCGTCTGATGGTGTGGCGTCTGATGGTCTTGTCTGCGTCGGAGTCGGAGCGGGCGCGGTGCCCGGCCGCTCAGCCGGACGCGTGCCCGGAGGACAGCGTGCTCAGGTCGATGGCGCCCGTGCGCACGAGGCGCACGTCGCGCACCTCCCGGCCGAGCAGGCGGTTGGCGAGCACGATGAAGTCCTGCGTGGCCGCTCCCGTCGCCTCGTACTCGTGCCGGGGCGTCGCCGTCGGGCCGGCGAGCAGGTCACGACCGACCAGCTGGCGGTAGACGTCCTTCGCGGTCTCGGAGTCGCTGGAGACGAGCGAGACGTCGGGGCCCATCACGTAGCTGATCGCGCCCTTGAGGAACGGATAGTGGGTGCAGCCGAGCACGAGCGTGTCGACCCCGGCGTCACGCAGCGGGGCGAGGTACTGCTCCGCTGCGGCGAGCACCTGGGGCGAGTCGGTGTCCCCCGCCTCCACGAACTCGACGAACCGCGGGCATGCGGCCGTGAAGACCTCGATGCCGGGGTTCACCTCGAGCATGTCCTGGTAGGCGCCGGACCCGATCGTCCCGACCGTCCCGATCACCCCGATGCGCCCGTTGCGAGTGGTCGACATCGCCGTTCGGACGGCGGGCCCGATCACCTCGACGACCGGCACCGAGTACCGCTCGCGGGCGTCCCTGAGCATGGCCGCCGACGCCGTGTTGCACGCGATCACCAGCATCTTGACGCCCTGATCCACCAGGGTGTCGAGCACCTCGAGCGCATAACGGCGCACGTCCGCGATGGGCTTCGGGCCGTAGGGAGAGTGCGCGGTGTCGCCGATGTAGAGCATCGACTCGCGCGGCAGCTGATCGCCGATCGCGCGCGCCACCGTGAGGCCGCCGACCCCGGAGTCGAAGATGCCGATCGGCGCGTCGTTCATGATGTCCCAGCGTACCCGGCGGCTGCGCCGGGAGCCCGGGAGGCGGCAGTAGTGTTGCCGTTATGAGTGCCTCGACGGCCCTGTTGACCGACCGCTACGAGCTCACGATGCTCGATGCCGCGCTGCGTGACGGCACCGCCTCGCGGCACTGCGTGTTCGAGCTGTTCGCGCGCCGCCTGCCCGGGGGGCGCCGGTTCGGGGTGGTGGGCGGCACGGGCCGGCTGCTGGGCCTGCTGCGCGACTTCCGCTTCGGCGACGACGAGCTGCGCTACCTGCGCGACGCGGACGTCGTCAGCCCCGAGGCCGTCGCCTACCTGGAGTCGTACCGCTTCCAGGGGTCCATCGCCGGCTATCGCGAGGGCGAGCTGTACTTCCCGGGCTCGCCGATCCTGACGGTCGAGGGCAGCTTCGCCGACGCCGTGATCCTCGAGACCGTCGCCCTGAGCGTCATGAACCACGACTCCGCCGTGGCGACGGCGGCCGCCCGCATGAGCATCGCCGCCGGGGACCGGCCGTTGGCCGAGATGGGATCGCGGCGCGCCGGCGAGTCCTCGGCGGTCGCCGCTGCACGCATGGCCTACATCGCCGGGTTCGGCGCGACGAGCAATCTCGAGGCCGGCCGGCGCTGGGGCATCCCCACCATGGGCACCGCCGCGCACTCGTGGACGCTGCTGCACGACAGCGAGGAGGACGCGTTCCGCGCGCAGGTCGAGGCCCTCGGACCGGAGACCACGCTGCTGGTCGACACCTACGACATCGCGCGCGGCGTGGAGACGGCCATCGCCGTCGCGGGCACCGGCCTCGGCGGGGTGCGCATCGACTCCGGCGACCTGCCGGCCGTCGCCGCCACCGTGCGGGCCCAGCTCGACGCTCTCGGAGCGACCGGCACGCGCATCACCGTGACCAGCGACCTGGACGAGTACGCCATCGCCGCCCTGGCCGCCTCGCCCGTGGACGCCTACGGGGTGGGCACCTCGGTCGTGACCGGCTCGGGACACCCGACAGCGGGCATGGTCTACAAGCTCGTGGCTCGCCAGGACGCGGCGGGCGGATGGGTCTCGGTCGCCAAGACCGCCGAGGGCAAGGGCTCGCAGGGCGGCAGGAAGAGCGCGTTCCGCAGCCTGGACGCCGGCGTCGCGACGCAGGAGCTCGTCGAGATCGCCGACGGCTTCGAGCAGCTCGCTCAGCCCGGGGACCACCCCGACGCGCGCCCCCTCCAGGTGCCGCTGGTCGTCGACGGCGAGCCCGTATCCGACCACGAGGGAGCGGCAGGCGTCGAGTCCGCGCGCAAGCACCACCTGCGCGTCCGCGAGGAGCTGCCGATCCGCGCCCTCGCCCTCAGCCGCTCCGACCCCGCCATCCCGACGGTCTACCTCGACGCCTGACGGGCGCCCAGGGATCGTTCGCGCCTCAGGACGCGCCGGAGATCACGAGTTCAGCGACTCGTAGATCTCCTTGCAGGTGGGGCACACGGGGAACTTCTCGGGATCGCGGCCGGGAGTCCACTTCTTGCCGCACAGCGCTCGAACCGGCTTGCCCGTGATCGCCGACTCGAGGATCTTCTCCTTCTGGACGTAATGGGAGAAGCGCTCGTGATCGCCCGGCTCGATCTCCTCCTCTTCGAGGAGCTTCTCGAGCTCGCGATCGAGAAGGGCGGTGCCGCCGTCACCAGGAGTGTCGAGAGGGGTGCTCATGGTCCCCGAGTCTAGCGGTGGGCCTGCCTCCCGGCACGGGTTCGCGGGCCTCACGTCGTGGCCGCGAACTCCATGATCCGCACGTCGCGGCGCTCGAAGAGCCAGGCTCCGAGCAGGAGGCCGACCACCAGCACGCCGGCGCCGATGCCGATGCCCGTCCACATCGTGGCGAAGGCGCGACCGATGTCGTCGGTCACCGTGAGCCAGCCCAGCCACAGCGCGGGAGCGCTCAGCAGCAGCGCGCCGATCATCACGACGGCCTGCGCCGCGACACCGCTCGACTCCGACCGCTGGGGCTGCTGGAACGGGCTGTCCCCCGGGCGGGAGACGGCGTACGGCGCCACGACGGATGCGACGCTCGAGAGCCCGAGCCCCGCCAGGAAGAGGCTCACCGCCACGCCGACGATAGCGGGCAGCGCGGCCCACCGCCCGTAGGCGGCCGTGGCGACGGGGATGGCGACCGCGAGCACCGGCACCGCGATCACGAGCACCGGCACCAGGCGGCCCATGCGATCGGCGATGCCGCGCACACCGCTCGCGATGTGCAGCCAGACGGCGCTCGAGTCATAGGCCACGTCGTTGTGGGGCAGCCAGCCGAAGAAGAGGGCCATGATCGGAACGGGGACGAGCGCGACCACCTCGGGCGGCACGCCCGCGATCAGCAGCGGGACCGCCGGCAGCAGTCCCGCCACGGGGATGATCGCGATGTTCACGAGGTATCGGCTGTCGCGCAGCCAGTAGACGAGGCCGCGGGCGGCGATCGCTCCCGCCGCCGTGCCGGGCACGAGCGCGAACCAGCCGAGGCCGCCACGGCCCCGCGCCTCGACGGGGTTCTCGGTGGTCGTGAGCGCGCGCTCGACGGCGAGCACCCAGCCGACGACGGCGAGGGCGAGCGTGACGACGCCGACCAGGCCGGACAGCCAGGCGGCCGACGTGTCACCGAGCGCGATCGCACCGGGCAGCGCCGACGCCGCCCCGACCGGCGTGAGCGCCAGCACGTCGGCCGCCGTCGCGAGCGCGCTCGGCACCTGGCCCTGCCACTCGAGCGACGACAGGAAGACGACGACCGGCACGAGCACGACGACGATCCCGAGCACGAACAGGCCCGACAGCTCGCGGGTGCGCCGTGTGCGCAGCACGGCCGAGCCGAACGCCATGCTGAGGCGCGCGAGCACCACGCAGGTGGCGACGTGCAGGATCGCGGTCAGCGCGCACACGATGCCGGGGACGCCATGGGCCGCCCAGACGACCGCCGCGCAGACGTCGAACGCGAGCACCGCCAGGGCCGGCACGCTGAACATCCCCGCACCGGCGAGCCGCCACGCCAGGGGACGCGGCTCCATCCCGAGCACCGCGAACCGGCGCGGATCGAGCGGGTCGACGGCCCCCGCGACGACGGGCCCGACGGCGAACGAGAGCGTGATGGCCGACCCCGCGAGCACGAGCAGCGCGAACGCGACGGGCGCGGGCGCATCGACCAGTGACAGCGTGCCGGCGCCCACCAGGACGACGACCGCGATCACGGTCAGCAGCCCCAGGGCGCGCCAGACCGTCTGCGAGGCGGGGCCCCGCAGCGCGCCCGCCATGAGGGCGAGACGGAGACGCAGCACCGGCGTCAGTCGGAGAAGGAGTGCAGCCATTCGAGGCCCTCCATGCTGCTGACCTCGCCGGAGAGCTCGACGAACCGCTGCTCGAGCGTCAGCTCGCCCTTGACCTCGTCCACCGTGCCCTCCGCGAGCACCTGGCCGGCGACGATCACTGCGACGCGCGTGCAGACCCGTTCGATGAGGTCCATCCCGTGGCTCGAGAGCAGGACGGTGCCGCCGTGGGCCACATAGGTGCCGAGGATGTCCAGGATGCTCGCCGACGACACCGGGTCGACGGCCTCGAACGGCTCGTCGAGCACGAGCAGGCGCGGCGAGTGGATCATGGCCCCCGCGAGCATGACCTTCTTGGTCATACCGGCGGAGTAGTCCGAGACGACGCGACCGAGCGCGTCGGTGAGGTCGAAGGCCCGCGCCAGGTCGGCCGTGCGCTGGGCGACGACGTCGGGACGCAGGCCCCGGAGCACCCCGAAGTAGTAGAGCAGCTGACGACCGGTGAGGCGGTCGAACGTGCGCATGCGGTCGGGCAGCACGCCCATGAGCGCCTTGGCGGCCCGCGCGTCCTTCTTCAGGTCGACGCCTCCGACGCGGATCTCACCGCGGTCCGGGCGCAGCAGTCCGGCGATCATCGACAGCGTGGTGGTCTTGCCCGCCCCGTTCGGGCCGACCAGCCCGTAGAACGAGCCGGCCGGAACCGTCAGGTCGATTCCGGCGACGGCCGTGTTCCCCGCGTAGGAACGGGACACCCCTCGCAGCAGGAGCGCGGGCGGCACGTCAGCGGCGTCCTCGGGCACCGTGGCGGTGTCCAGGGCCGCCTCCGGCTCGGCGGCGGCGTCGGTCACGTCGACCTCCGCGTCTGCGGGCTCGGGCTCGGGCTCGGGCTCGGGCTCGGGCTCGGGCTCGGGCTCGGGCTCGGGCTCGGGCTCGGGCTCGGGCTCGGGCTCGGGCTCGGGCTCGGGCTCGGGCTCGGGCTCGGGCTCGGGCTCGGTGGGAGCCTCGTCCACCGCGGCTTCAAGGTCGGTGGATCCCTCCGGCGTGTCCTCGGGGACGGCCGGAGGGGCCTGCGTCGTCTCGTCGGCGAGCGTGTCGTCGACGAGGTCCTCGGCGACGGCGTCGCCGGCGGGAGTCGTGCCCTCGCCCGCGACCACGTGCTCCCCGGTCGCTTCCGGCGCGCTCGTCGCGATCTCCGCCGGCTCGCCGCCCTCAGCGGCTTCCGCGGGCGCAGTGGGGCCCGAGGCGGGCTCGGCGACGGTCTCTCGGCCTGCCGCGTTTCGCGCCGCAGACGTCTTCGTGCCCTTCCGCGGAGCGCTCCCCGAGGCCGCACTGCGAGCGGGGCGCTTGGCCGCCGGCTTGCGCGGGGCGGCGGGTTTGCGCGGCTTCGCAGCGTCCTCCTCGGCGCCCTCCGCTCCGTTCCGCGGATCGCGGGGACCGGCGGTCTTCCGAGGGGCGGGCCGCTTCGCGGCCGGGCGCTTGCGCGGGGCTTCCGCCGCGGAGCCGTCCCCTTGCGATGTCGGGGTGCCGGCGTCGTCATCCAGGGGCGAAGAGGTCACTTCCTCACCGTAGCAACCGACGCTGGACAGGACCGGGACGGCACCGGGTTGTCGTCGATCCGTGACGCCCGACGGACGGAATCGCCGATCAGCGGGCATCTCTGCCCGTTCCCAGCAGCTGATCGCTACCATTGAATGGCACATCGAGGTGACCGATCGGTGAATCGATCGCAAACACAGCATGTCAACGGCCGGTTCGGCCGATGACCACACAGTCAGGACGCGAAGGCGCCCGCGCACCTGCGGGCCCTTACGAGTCAGGAGCGAACAGATGTCTTTCCGAATCGTGATTCTCGCCGCGGGCATGGGCTCGCGCCTCGGTCGCGCGCTGCCCAAGCCGCTCACCGAGCTCAGCGACGGCCGCTCGATCATGCAGCAGCAGCGCGACAACATCCACGCGGCCTTCGGGCCGGACTCGAAGATCACCACCGTGGTCGGCTACCGGGCCGAGACCGTGATCGACGCGTTCCCCGACGCGAGCTACGTGCACAACGAGCGGTACGACCAGACGAACACCTCGAAGAGCCTGCTGCGCGCCCTTCACGCCACCGGCAAGAAGAGCGTGCTCTGGATGAACGGCGACGTCGTCTTCGACCCGCGCGTGCTCGGCCGCGCGATCTCGCTCATCGAGCGGGACCAGTCCTTCGTCACCGTCAACACCGCCAAGGTGAGCGACGAGGAGGTCAAGTACACGATCGACGAGACCGGTCACATCGACCAGCTGTCGAAGACGGTCGTGGGCGGCATCGGCGAGGCCGTCGGCATCAACTACATCTCGCGCGCGGACAAGCCGGCGTTCATGCGTCACCTCGCGCGCGTCGACGACCAGGACTACTTCGAGCGCGGCCTCGAGCTCGCGATCGCCCACGACGGCGTGAAGCTGCAGCCCATGGACATCTCCGACCTCTACGCGGTCGAGATCGACACGGCGGACGACCTCGAGCACGCGAACCTCTTCGTCTGACGAGCCGCCCCCTCAGACAGTCCTCGCGCTGACGCCATAGGATCACGCGCGTGTCCGACAAGGTCCACACCATCCATTCGCTCCCGGCCGACGCGCCGTGGCAGGGAGGCCTGCCGCCCTCGGGGCACGACGAGCACCCGTTCCTGGTGCGCGTGCTCGACCGGGTGATCCGGGTGCAACGACCGGCCGTCGTCGCGCACATCCGCTCGATCCGCCTGAGGCACCCCGACGCGACGCCCGCCGAGATCGCGCGGGTGCTCGAGAAGCGGTATCTGGCCGCGGTCACGACCGGCGGTGCGGCGGTCGGCGCGACCGCGGTGGTCCCCGGCATCGGCACGGCGGTGACCCTCACGCTCGCCGGCGCCGAGACGGTCGGCTTCCTCGAGGCGACGGCTTTGTACGCGCAGTCGCTCGCCGAGGTGCACGGCATCGCACTGGACTCTCCCGATCGCGCTCGCGCCCTGGTGCTGACGCTGATGCTGGGCGACGAGGGCGTCGATCTCGTGCGCCAGCTCGCCGGCCAGGCGGCCGGGACGAGCAGCCGTTCGTCCTACTGGGGCGAGATGATCACGAAGACCCTGCCCCGCGCCGCCGTGGGACCGGCGCTCGACCGCCTGAAGGCCTCGTTCATCCGCCAGTTCGCCAAGCGCGGCGGGGCCTCGATCATCGGCAAGGCGCTGCCGTTCGGGGTCGGCGCCGCGATCGGCGGGGCGGGCAACCACCTCCTCGGGCGGCGCGTGGTCGTCGCGTCGCGCAAGGCGTTCGGGCCGGCGCCCTCCCGGCTCCCCGAAGAGCTCGAGCCGTCTCCGGGCGCGGAGCGCCTCGAGCACAGCGCGCTGCGGGGCGTGAGGCGCGCCGGTTCGGCGGTGGCGTCGGGCGCCGGCGCCATGGGGCGGGGCGTGGGCAGGATCCTGCCGCATCGGTCGTCCACAGCTCCGAAATCAGTCGAGTCCTCCCCCGAGACGTCGCGCGAAGAGCCCTGACGCCACCCCGCGTCGAGGGCCGCTCGTAACGTCGCCGGCATGCTGAGAGCCGTCGACCCCGCCGAGTCCCCCGCCCCTTCCGCCCACCGCGTTCCCTGGCATGTGGTCCGCGACGACGCCGCGCATCCGCTGCTGGTCAATGAGGGCTCCGAGGCGCTCGAGTACGTGCGCGTGTACGTCGCCGACGACGCGACGCCGCCCGAGCTCGAGGCGTGGGGACGGATGCCCCCGGGCGAGTCCCGGGAGCTGTGCCTGTGCGGCTGCGATCTCGACGACACCACCGTCACGCTCGCCTGGTTCCTCCCCGACGACGACCGGGAGTGGGTGTGGTCCTTCGTCGTCTGACGACGAAGACGTGGATCGCCCCGGCGGCGCGGATCCGACGCCCCCCTCGGACGAATGGACATCCGACGCTGAGATGCCTCAGGCCTCTCTAACCTGCTGGAGCTCCGCGCGCAGCGCGGGGAACGCGCGCGCGACGGTCTCCCAGAGCACGTCGCGGTCGACGCGGTCGTAGTGGTGGGCGACGAAGTCGCGGTGCTGCGCCGCATCCGACCAGATCTCCGCGGAGAATCTGCCGGGATCGGCGGTCGTCAGCCGCTTGGCGATCTCACCGACGCGGATGCTGAGCGCCTCGAACGCCAGCGGGATCGCAGGATCCCCGTTATACGCCCGCCGACCCCGCGCGACGAGGGACGCCGCCGTGTCCAGCGCCTCTGCGAGGTCGTCGAGCCACCGCGGCACGCGGTCCGCGCGCTTCACAGAGCGACGGCCTCGCGAAGGATGACGTCATCGGCCCCGGCTCGCAGCGACCGATCGCTCATGACGTCGACCGTGCGGCCCGTCAGCGACTCCATGTCCTGGGCGAACCGTGCGAAGTCGAAGTACGTCGCCCCCTCGCTCGGCGTCACGAGCAGATCCAGGTCGCTGTCACCTCTGTCCTCTTCGCGCGCGACTGATCCGAAGACGCGGACATCGGCCAGCCCGCTCGCCTGAGCGAGGCGCTCGATCACTCTCGCCAGCCGTCGGAGCTCAGGGAGCAGAGGACGCGACGCGACCTGCAGGTCGCTATCGACCGGGACCAGGTAGGCCACGGGGCGACGGTGCGCGCCGATCGCCACCGGCCCCGCATGCGGATCCTCACGGAAGCCGCTGAGGAGCGCGGACAACTGCGCCCGCGCCTCCGCGACGCCCAGCACTCGTTCGGCGGCGACCATGGGGCGATCCTAAATCATGTACATGAATATGTACATGATCAACGTTTATAGTCGAGGGCTCCGTTACCGGCGAAATAGCGACGACGCGTCTGCCTGTCCCTCGCCGAGTGCCCGTAGGGACGCCGGGTCTGCGGCATGTCCTCGGGCTCGAGCCCCTCGACGAGCCGCGAGAGCGGCACCTCGAGGGCGACGGCGATCTGCATCAGGCTCAGCAGCGTGGGATTGCCGTGGCCGCGCTCGATGCGCTGCAGGTGCCTCACGTCGAGGTCGGCGCAGTCGGCGAGCATGGGGCGACTGAGTCGCGCCTCGCGCCGCAGCACCGCGATGCGCTCGCCCACCTTGGCGGCGGCGGGGGAATGCGGGTCGATGAGACGCGCCGCAGGAGTCGGTTTGTCCATGCGGTCATGGTGGGCGATATCCCGCATTCCGGCATGGGGACAACTCCCCTACGGGCGTCCTAGAGGTTCCACCGGGAGGCGATCGCGTGGGTCGACGTGATGCGGTGAGGCTGCACCGAGCACGCACCCGTCCGGCGAGCCTGCACCAGATCCGCTGCGGGCTCGCCGGAGTCGTACGGGCTCGGCGGGTGACATCGGCATCACCGGAACGGGCGTCCTAGGCTCGTGGCGTGACCCTTCTCCTGGCTGTGCTGCTGTTCGCGAACGCCGTCTTCAACGCGCTCGTCTGGCCGACCTTCTTCCGCCGCGTCGCCCGCGACCCCCGCGCCCGCGACGCCGCCGGGCGTCCCACGCGCTTCCTCACCGTGCACGCCGTGCTGATCGGCTTCGCGCTGCTGCTCGCCGCCGCCTCCGCCGTCGCGGGGGTCGTCGCGCTCACTCGGCTCTGACCGCCGCATTCCCACCCTCCGGCAGCCCGATGCGGGATGTCGGATGTACGAACTATCGTTCGATGGAAGATCGACTTCTTCGAACACGCGTTCTACTCTTGAGGGATGGGGATGGCACTTCACGATCCCACGCAGACGGCCACGGCGAGGCCGCATACCGCGGCTGAGGTCCAGCGCCTGCGCGGTCAGATCACGCGCATGCAGCGTCGCAGCGCGCAGGTCGACGCGATCCCCGTGCACGACGCCCTCGCCTCGCTCTTCCCCGACGGCGGGCTGCGTCCCGGCTCGGTGTACAGCGTCGACGGCGGCACCGGGCTCCTCCTCGCGCTGATGGCCGCTCCGTCGCGTGCAGGGTCGTGGTGCGCGGCCATCGGCATGCCCGAGCTGGCTGCCGAGGCCGCCGAGGGCTACGGCGTGGACCTCGAGCGGTTCGCGATGGTCCCCTCCCCGGGAGACCGTTGGCTTGCCGTCACCGCCGCCGTCGCCGAGGTCTTCCCCGTCGTCGCCGTACGGCCGTCGCACTCCGCGCGAGACTCCGAGACCGCCCGCATCGGCGCCAAGCTCCGTGATCGCGGGGGCGTGCTGCTCGTCCAGGGCCGTTGGCCCCAGGCCGAGGCGACGCTGCGCCTGCACGACGCCGCATGGAGCGGCCTCGGGCAGGGCCACGGCCTGCTCGCGGTGCGCGAGGTCACCGTGACGGCCGTCGGACGGCGCTTCCCCGTCCCCCGGTCCGTGCGCGTGCAGCTTCCCGGCCCGCTGGGCGCGCCCGCTTCCGTCGTCGCCGCCGTGCGGCCGGCCTGGCGGACGGTGAGGCGTGCCGACCCCGCTTCCCTCGAGGCGGTGGCCGGGTGACCTCCTCCACACGCGTCATCGTCCTATGGCTGCCCGACTGGCCGGTGACCGCTCTGCTGCGCAGCGAGGCCCGCACCGCCGCACGGGCGGGAGCGACGGACGATGCCGGGGTCTCCCCCGCGGCTTCGCAGGGGCCGCCGGAGGACGTCCCCCCGATCGCGATCATGCATGCGAACAGGGTCGTCGCCTGCTCGGCCTCCGCACGTCTCGAGGGCGTGCGCCGCAACCAGCGACGACGCGACGCCCAGGGCGCCTGCCCGTCGCTCCGGCTGGTCGCCGCCGACCCCGAACGCGACGAGAGGGCCTTCCTGCCCCTCCTCGCCGGTCTCGAACGGCTCGCGCCGGGCGTCCAGCCGCTGCGCTCCGGGCTGTGCGCCATCCGCGCCCGCGGGCCCGCCCGCTTCTACGGCGGCGAGAGGGAGGCGGCCGGAGCCCTGCTCGACGAGCTCGCGGCATCGGGCGTTCCGGATGCCCGCGCCGCCGTCGCCGACGGTCTGTTCACCGCCGAACAGGCGGTGAGGCTGCGAGGCCCCACGCCGTTCCACACGGATCGGCGCGTCGCGATCGTCCCCCGCGGCGCCTCCGCCGACTTCCTCCGCCCGCTCACCATCGCCGCCCTGTCCCCACTGGGCGGCGACGAGGAGCTGGTCTCCCTGCTCGCACGCCTGGGGGTGCAGACCCTGGGCGAGTTCGCCGCGCTCGACGTCTCCTCGGTGCGCGAGAGGCTGGGCGAGCACGGCGCACGTCTGCACGCCCTGGCCGGCGGAGCCGACTCCCGGGTCGTGGTGCCACGGGTCCCACCGCCCGAGCTGGCCCGCGAGATCGAGTTCGAGCCGCCCCTCGAGCTCGCCGATCAGGTCGCCTTCGCCGTGCGCACGACCGCGGATGCCGTCTCGGCGGGGCTCGACGAGACCGACCTGGTGTGCACCGAGGCCCGGATCACCCTGCTCGACGATCGAGGCGGTCGCAGCGAGCGCGTCTGGCTGCACCCCACGTTCTTCGACGCCGCCGCCCTGGTCGACCGGGTGCGCTGGCAGCTGCAGGCCGCCCTCGAAGACGAGTCCTCCCACCCCGATGCGACCTCCTCCGCGCGGCGGCTGAGGGGCGGCGTCGCCCTCGTGCGCATCGAGCCCGAGGCCGTCGACGACGTCACGCATCACCAGCCCGCGCTGCTCGGCCAGGGGCCCGACGAGCGCCTGCACCACGCCATGTCGCGCGTACAGGCGCTGCTCGGCCACCGCGGCGTCGTCACCCCGATGCTCGCCGGCGGGCGCTGGCTCGGCGAGCGCGAACGCCGCGTGCCGTGGGGAGACGCCGAGCGCCCCGCCCGCGCCCGTGACCTGCCCTGGCCGGGGTCGCTTCCGTCACCCCTTCCCAGCGAGGTGTTCCGCGATCGGCGCGCCGCCGTCGTCACGGCATCGGACGGCGCTCCCGTCCTCGTCGACGAGCGCCAGCGGCTCTCGGCGCCCCCTGCTCTCGTCGACGGACGGAGGATCACCGCCTGGGCGGGCCCGTGGCCGGTCATCGAGCGGCAATGGGATCGGACGGCGGCGCGGCGGGCGTTCCGTTTTCAGGTCGTCGACGAGACCGAGACCGCCTGGCTCCTCGTCCTCGACGGCGAGGGGTGGCGGGTGGAGGGGCGGTACGGCTGATGGGATGGAACAACCCGGCGATCCCGTGGTCGGAGCTGGAGCGCACGCTCAGCGGACGCCGGCCCGACCCGCGTCCCGTGGGAGCCGACGGCGGCGACAGCCCGGCGTGGAGCCGCAAGCGCGGTGCCTATGAGGCACCCGAGATCCGACGCCCCGACGACGCGGTGCCGTACGCCGAGCTGCACGCGCACTCGTCGTTCTCGTTCCTCGACGGCGCCTCCTCGCCGGAGGAGCTGACCGAGGAGGCCGAGCGGCTCGGCCTGCACGGCCTGGCGATCACCGATCACGATGGCTTCTACGGCCTGGTGCGCTTCGCCGAGGCCGCGGAGTCCACCCGGCTGAGGACGGTGTTCGGGGCAGAGCTGTCCTTCGGGCTGTCCGCGCCGCAGAACGGAGTGCCCGACCCCGTCGGCGAGCATCTCCTCGTCCTCGCCCGCGGCGAGGAGGGCTACCATCGCCTCGCCGCCGCCATCACGAGCGCCCAGCTGCGAGGCGCCGAGAAGGGCCGCCCGCTCTACGACGTCGACGAGCTCGCGCAGCGGGCGGACGGGAACTGGGTGATCCTCACCGGCTGCCGCAAGGGAGCGGTCAGGCGTGCGCTCGCGCGGGGAACGGCGGCGAGCGCGCCCGCCGAGGCGGCCGCGGCGCTCGACCGTCTCGTGGACCTGTTCGGCCGGGACAGCGTGCACGTCGAGCTGACGGACCACGGCGATCCGCTCGACAGCCGCCGCAACGACGTGCTCGCGGCCCTGGCCGGCGAGCGCGGCCTGCCGCTGATCGCGACGAACAACGTCCATTACGCCTCCCCCGAGAAGGCGCGCCTGGCCGAGGCGGTCGCCGCGGTGCGGGCGACCCGCAGCATGGCCGACCTCGACGGCTGGCTGCCTGCCCATGACTCGGCGCACCTGCGCGACGGAGCCGAGATGACCGCGCGTTTCGCCCGTTACCCCGGCGCCGTCTCCCGCACCGTGCCCCTCGCCGACGAGCTCGCCTTCTCGCTGCGCAGCATGAAGCCCGCGCTGCCGAAGCAGAGGGTCCGGGAGGGGTACACGCCCATGTCCTACCTGCGGAAGCTGGTGTGGGACGCCGTGCCGGCGAAGTATCCCGGGCTCCGGGAGGAGGACCGGCACCGCATCGAGAGCGAGCTCGACGTCATCGAGAGGAAGGACTTCCCCGGGTACTTCCTGATCGTCCACGGCATCGTCCAGGAGGCCCGGCGCCGGGGCATCCTCTGCCAGGGCCGGGGATCCGCTGCCAGCAGCGCCGTCTGCTATCTGCTGGACATCACGGCGGTCGACGCGATCCAGTACCGGCTGCCGTTCGAGCGCTTCCTGTCCTCGCTGCGGGACGAGGAGCCCGACATCGACGTGGACTTCGACTCCGACAGGCGGGAGGAGATCATCCAGTGGGTGTTCGACGAGTACGGGCGCGAGAACGCCGCGCAGGTGGCCAACGTCATCCAGTACCGCCCCAAGAACGCCGTGCGCGACATGGCCCGTGCGCTCGGCTACTCGCCCGGGCAGCAGGACGCCTGGGCGAAACAGGTGGAGGGGTGGGGCGCGGTGCTCGAGACCGGCGCCGACCACGACATCCCCGACCAGGTGATCGTCTACGCGACCGAGCTGCTGAAGGCGCCCCGGCATCTGGGCATCCACTCGGGAGGGATGGTCCTCACCGAGCGGCCGATCGGAGAGATCGTGCCGATCGAGCACGCCCGCATGGAGAAGCGCACGGTGATCCAGTGGGACAAGGACGATGCGGCTTCGATGGGCCTGGTCAAGTTCGACCTGCTGGGCCTCGGGATGCTCTCGGCGCTGCAGCACTGCTTCGATCTCATCCGCGATGCCACGGGCGAGTCCTGGACCCTCGACACCCTGCCGAAGGAGGAGCCCGCGGTCTACGACATGCTGTGCCGTGCCGACTCGATCGGGGTCTTCCAGGTCGAGTCCCGCGCGCAGATGGGGCTGCTGCCGCGCCTGCGGCCGCGTGAGTTCTACGATCTCGCGATCCAGATCGCGCTGATCCGGCCCGGCCCCATCCAGGGCGGCGCCGTGCATCCGTTCGTGCGCCGCAAGATGGGCGACGAGGAGGTCACGTATGACCACCCCAAGCTGGAGGAGGTGCTGGAGCGCACCCTGGGCATCCCCGTGTTCCAGGAGCAGCTGATGAAGATGGCCGTGGCCGTCGGTGACTGCAGCGCCGAGGACGCGGATCTGCTGCGGCGCGCCATGGGGTCCAAGCGCGGGCTCGAGAAGATCGACAGGCTGAAGGACAAGCTCTACGCCGGGATGGCGTCCAACGGCATCCCCGTCGACGTCGCCGACGCGATCTACTCTCGCATCCAGGCCTTCGCGCACTTCGGCTTCGCCGAGTCGCACTCGCTGTCGTTCGCGCTGCTGGTGTACGCCTCGTCCTGGATCAAGCTGCACTACCCCGCCGCCTTCCTCGCCGGGCTGCTGCGTGCGCAGCCGATGGGCTTCTACTCCGGCGCGACCCTCACGGCCGACGCCCGGCGTCACGGGGTGACGGTGCGGCGCCCGGACATCAACCGCTCCGGCGCGACCGAGTCGCTCGAGCCGGTGGAGGATCATGCGCTGGCAGCGGCCACCGGGCGGGACGACTGCGTCGTCCGCGCCCACCCGGCGCCGACGAGGTACGACCCCGATGCGCCGGACGAGTCGGTCGCGCACCGACGGGACGGCGCGTTCGCGGTACGGCTCGGCATCGGCGCGGTGACGGGCATCGGTCCGGAGACCGCGCGCCAGATCGTCGCCGAGCGCGAGCGGGGCGGGGAGTACCGCGACCTGCACGAGCTCGTGCGCCGCACCGGCATCACGCAGGCCCATGTCGAGGCGCTGGCGACGGCCGGCGCGTTCGACGGGCTCGGGCTGTCCCGCCGCGAGGCGATCTGGCTCGCCGGGTCGGCTGCCCAGGACCGGCCCGAGTTCCTCCCGCACTCCGCCCCTCAGAGCACCGCCCCGTTCGGCGTGGACGGCGTGCAGCCGCCGTTGTTCCCCGATCAGAGCAGCTACGAGGTGCTCGCCGCCGACCTGTGGGCGACGGGCCTGTCGACCACGGATCACCCGCTGGCGCACTTCCGTGGGGCGCTGGAGTCTCGCGGGGTGCTGTCGTCCGACCGGCTGCGCACGCACGAGTCGGGCAGACGCGTCGAGGTGGCGGGACTGGTGACCCACCGGCAGCGGCCGGCGACGGCCTCAGGGATCACCTTCCTCAATCTCGAGGACGAGCACGGGCTGGTCAACGTGATCTGCTCGGCGGGCGTGTGGGGTCGTCATCGCCGCGTCGTGCGCGACAGCCCGGCCCTCATCGCGCGCGGCATCCTCGAGCGGTCCCCCGAGGGGGTCACGAACCTCGTCGCCGACGGCTTCGAGGACCTCCGCGTGGGCGTGAGCCACAACTCCCGGGACTTCCGGTGAGCCGTGCGGGGATCTGGGACACTGATCCCGTGACCTCGCGCCTGATGCTGCTCGACACCGCCAGCCTCTACTTCCGGGCCTTCTACGGCGTGCCCGACAAGGTGCACTCCCCCGACGGGACGTCGGTGAACGCGGTGCGCGGGCTGCTCGACATGATCGCGAAGCTCGTCTCCGCCTATGAGCCGACGCACCTGGTGGCGTGCTGGGACGACGACTGGCGCCCGCAGTGGCGCGTGGACCTGATCCCGTCGTACAAGGCGCACCGGGTGGAGGAGACCGTCGCCTCGGGCCCGGACGTCGCCTCGGGCCCGGACGTCGAGGAGGTGCCCGATCCCCTCGAGGCGCAGATCCCGGTCATCCGCGAGGCGCTCGCGACGCTCGGGATCGCGGTCGTCGGCGCCGCGCGGCACGAGGCGGACGACGTCATCGGCACCCTCGCGACCACGTCGGCGCACCCCGTCGACATCGTCACCGGCGATCGGGACCTGTTCCAGCTCGTCGACGACGAGCGCGACGTCCGGGTGATCTACACCGCTCGCGGCATGAGCAACCTCGAGATCGTGACGGACGAGGTCGTCGTGGCCAAGTACGGCGTGCATGCCGCGCAGTACGCCGACCTGGCGACGCTGCGCGGCGATGCCTCGGACGGCCTGCCGGGCGTGAAGGGCGTGGGAGAGAAGACGGCGGCGACGCTGCTCGCCGCCCACGGCGATCTCGCCGGCATCCGGGCGGCGGCCGACGCGGGCGAGGGCATGTCGGCCGGCGTGCGGGCGAAGCTCGCCGAGGCGGCGGACTACCTGGACGTCGCGCCGCGAGTGGTGGCGGTCGCGACGGATCTCGCCCTGGGCGCGGTCGACGACGCGCTGCCCGGCCTCGACGAGAAGGCGATCGCGGCGGCCCGGGAGCTCGCCGACCGCTGGAACCTCGGGACGGCGATGGAGCGAGCGATCGCGGCGCTGGGCTGACGCCCGCGCCTCACGTCGGCGGCCCGCCGGCCGATGACCAGACCGGACAGACCGAGAGCCTCCGCGGAGCCTCTCGCGTCAGCGCCGCACGCGAGCGACGGCGGCCAGCAGGCACGCCGCGAACGCGACGGTGAGGCCGAGCACCACCGACTGCGGGGCCGCCCATCCGCCGGTGGCGTCGTGCAGCGCACCCAGCAAGGGCGCGCTCGAGGCGCCCACGACGTAGGCGCCTCCCTGCACGACCGCCGACATCGTCGCCGTCTCCGCGGTGGTCCGCGACGCCCCCACCATGACGGTGAAGATCACGACGAAGCCGCCCGAATGCGCGACGCCGCCCAGCACGACCCACAGCACGAACAGCTCGGGCGCCAGGAGCATCCCGCCCGCGAACCCGAGCCAGCACAGTGCGATGAGCGTCGCCGGCACCGCCAGCGGCAGCCGCCGGGCGAGCACGGGGACGATGAACGGGCCGAGGATCGCGACGCCCTGGAACAGCGACGCGAGCGCGCCCGCGGCCGTCGCGTCGGCGCCCGTCAGGTCGCCGAGCATCGCCGGCAGCCAGGTCGACATGCCGTAGTAGGCCGCCGACTGGCAGCCGAACGCCGCGAGCAGCAGCCAGACGACGGGCTGCCGCAGGATGCCTCGTGGCCGCGCTCCCATGACCACGGGGACCGTGGCGGTGGTCAGGGGCGCCTCGCCCGACCCCCGCTCGTCCCACGGCACGTCCGGCAGGCGGTCGCGCCACAGGTGCAGCGCCCACAGCAGGATGCCGAGCAGCGTGAGCACGATCCACAGCAGCAGTGCGAGCGGCCAGCCGGTCGCCTGCGCGATCCCAGCCGTGGCGAGGGTGGTGGCCAGCGATCCGGCGTTCAGCGCGGCGGTGTACGCGGCCGTGACGGTGGCCACGTGGGCGGGCGGGACGTCGCGGCCGATGATGACCGGGATGACGACGTTGCCGACCGTGATGCCCGCGCCGATCACGATCATCCCGACCAGCATCCAGCCGAAACCGGGGATCGCGCGGATCAGCGTCCCCACCGCGACCGCGACGAGGCACGCGAGCAGGGCGATCTCGGCGCCCGCCCGCCGGACGACCACGGCGGCGATCGGGGTGATCGCGGCGAACATCAGCACGGGGAAGGTCGTCAGCAGCGACGCGGTGGCCGCGTCGAGGGCGTACGTGTGCTCGATGTCGCGCAGCACCGGGGTGACCGACAGGATCGGCCCGCGCAGGCTCAGCGCCGCGACCAGCACGCCCGCGACCACCAGCCAGGGGAAGGCCGCGCGCGCCGCCACGCGCCCGCTCATGCGCCCCACGCCCATGCCCGCAGGCGGGCCAGCGGCCACGTCGTCACGATCCGCTCGGCCGGCACTCCCAGCCGCTCTGCACGCTCGGCGCCGTGGTCCAGCAGCGACAGCTGGCCGGGTGCATGGGCGTCGGAGTCGATCGCGAACAGACAGCCGACCTCGAGCGCACGGACGATGAGCTCGTCCGGCGGATCCTCCCGCTCGGGGCGCGAGTTGATCTCGACCGCCACGCCGGACGTCGCGCAGGCCTCGAAGACCGCGTCGGCGTCGAACGTCGACGGCGGTCTCGTCCCGCGCGCCCCGGACACCAGCCGGCCCGTCACGTGCCCCAGCACGGTCACGCGCGGGTTCGACACGGCGGTCACGAGGCGCCGCGTCATGGCGCCCGCGTCCATCCGCAGCTCCGAGTGGGCCGAGGCCACGACGACGTCGAGCTCGTCGAGGAGCTCGGGCTCCTGGTCGAGCGCGCCGTCGCCGAGGATGTCGACCTCGATGCCGCTCAGCAGCACGAAGTCCTGTTCCTGGAATCGCCCGACCTCGTCGAGCTGCCGCCGCAGCCGCTCGGGCGAGAGGCCCCGCGCGACCTTCAGCCGCGGCGAGTGGTCCGTCAGCGCGAGGTACTCGTGCCCGAGACCGCGCGCGGCCGTCACCATGTCGCCGATCGAGGTCGTGCCGTCCGACCAGTCGCTGTGCGCGTGCAGGTCGCCTCGCAGAAGGCCCCGCAGCTCAGACCGCCGGACGCCTCCCGTGCGCTCTCGCAGGTCGTGGAGATAGTCGGGGACCACCCCGGCGAGGGCCTGCTCGATCACCGCGAAGGTCGACGCCCCGATCCCCTTCGCCCGGCGAAGTCGCTCGGGGTCGCGACGCGCGTCCTCGTCGAGCGCGGACACCGTCGCGGCGGCATTGCGGAACGCCTTCGCCTTGAACGTCGAGGCGCGTTCTCGCTCGAGCAGGAACGCGATCTCGTTCAGCGCCTCGATCGGGTCCACGCATGCCTCCCTCCGGAAGGGTCGAGCGGGCTCATGCGGGCGGCTGCGTCGCCGACAGCTCCTGCGAGGCCGCGACCCAAGCGTCGAGCTTGGCCGTGGCGCGTCCGTCGTCGATCGCCGAGGCCGCCTCGTCGAGCGCCTCGACCAGGCGATCGACCATGCCCCGCTGCATCTGCGTCGGGTCCTGCGACAGCCGGTACGCGACGATGCCCGCCGCGGCGTTCAGCAGCACGATGTCGCGCACCGCGCCCTGCTCGCCGTCCAGCGTGCGACGCAGCACGCCGGCATTGTGGTCGGGGTCGCCGCCCAGCAGATCGTCGATCGAGGCGGTCGCGAGACCCACGTCGCGCGGGTGGATGTCGAACTCGTGCACGTCGCCGCGGGAGATCTCCCAGATGCGGCTGTACCCCGTGGTGGTGAGCTCGTCGAGGCCGTCCTCGCCGCGGAAGACGAGCGCCGTGGCGCCGCGGGTGCGGAAGACGCCCGTGATGAGGGGCACGACGTCCGGGTTCGCCACGCCCACCGCGTTCGCCTCGGCGCGTGCGGGGTTCACCAGGGGACCGAGAAAGTTGAACACCGTCGGCACGCCGAGCTCGGCGCGCGCCGGCCCGGCGTGGCGGAAGCCCGGATGGAACGCCGCCGCCCACGCGAACGTGATGCCGGCACGGTCGAGCACGCCGGCGACCGCCTCCGGCGGGAGGCGCAGGTCGATGCCCAGCGCGCTCAGCACGTCGGAGGAGCCGGACTTCGAGCTGGCCGCCTTGTTGCCGTGCTTGACGACGGGCACCCCGGTGGCGGCGATCACGATGGACGCGGTCGACGAGATGTTCACGGTCCCGTAACGGTCTCCGCCCGTTCCCACGATGTCGAGCACGTTCGGATCGACGTCGAGCGGCACGGCCGCCTCGAGGATGGCGTCGCGGAAACCGATGATCTCCTCGACCGACTCGCCCTTGGCGCGGAGCGCGAGCAGGAAGCCGCCGAGCTGGGCCGGCGTCGCGGCGCCCTGCATCACCTGGCGCATCGCCCAGGTGGCCTCCGACACGCTGAGGTCGCGTCGCGCGAGGACGCTGGTGAGCACATCCGGCCAGGTCGGTTCCGCCATAGGACGATCCTAGCCAGGGCGTATTGACGGCGTTCTCACGCCCCGATCCCAGGCGGCACTTAGGCTCCCCTTACTTCGACGCGTTGTCGAAGTTGCCAAGATCACCCCCTCGGATCGGCCATAATGGACGGGTGACGACATCAGCTACGTTCGCCCCGGCACCGAGAACAGTCAAGCGACCCGACCCTGTCGCCGTCGGGACGATCGTCTGGCTCGGCAGCGAAGTGATGTTCTTCGCGGGCCTCTTCGCGATCTACTTCACGCTGCGCAGCACGTCCCCGGAGCTGTGGGCGGAGCGCACCGACCTGCTGAACGTGCCCTTCGCGCTGGTGAACACGATCATCCTGGTGCTGTCGAGTGTGACCTGCCAGCTCGGCGTGTTCGCCGCCGAGGGCCTCACGTTCAAGAGCCGCTTCCTGCAGAGGCTCATCGGCTGGGGCGTCGTGCCGTGGTTCTGGGTGTCGTTCGGCCTCGGCGCCGTGTTCGTCTCGGGTCAGGTCTGGGAGTACGCCACGCTCGTCATCGAGGGCATGCCGATCAGCGCCGACCCCTACGCCTCCGCGTTCTACATCACGACGGGCTTCCACGCCCTGCACGTGACCGGCGGACTCGTGGCGTTCCTGCTGACGATCGGCCGCTTCTACGCGGTCAAGCGCCCCCGTCACAAGGAGGCGGTCACCGCCATCGTCGTGTCCTACTACTGGCACTTCGTCGATGTCGTCTGGATCGCCCTGTTCTTTGTCATCTACTTCCTCAAGTAAGAGCGGAGCTGCATCACCCTTATGTCACGAGAGAAGAAGATGTCCCGACAGAGCAAGGGCCGTCGCTCCCCCCTCGCCGCCGCCGCGCTCATCGGCATCGGCCTCCTGCTGACCGGCGGCGTGTACGCCGGCGCGACGGCCGCGGTGGCCGCCACCGAGCCGACCGCCGCGCAGAGCACCCTCACCGTCGACGACGGCGAGAAGCTGTTCCAGGCCAACTGCGCCACCTGCCACGGCCTCGACCTGCAGGGCACCGACAACGGCCCCTCGCTCTACGGCGTGGGCGCGCTCGCGGTCGAGTTCCAGGTCTCGACGGGCCGCATGCCGATGCAGCGCCAGGACGTGCAGGCGCCGCAGAAGCCCGTCCAGTTCACCGAGGAGCAGATCCTCGCGATGGCCGACTTCGTGCAGTCGGTGGCCCCAGGCCCCGACATCCCCGATGAGCACTACCTCGACGGAGAGGGCGACGTCTCGCGGGGCGCGGAGCTGTTCCGCATCAACTGCGCCATGTGCCACAACGTCGCCGCCGCCGGTGGCGCGCTGACCGAGGGCAAGTACGCGCCGGACATCCAGGACACCAGCGCGCAGCACATCTGGGCCGCCATGGTGACCGGCCCGCAGAACATGCCCGTGTTCAACGACATGAACCTCACGCCGGAGGACAAGCGCGACATCATCTCGGCGCTGCTCTACCAGCAGAACCAGCCCGCACCGGGCGGGTTCACGCTGGGATCGCTCGGCCCCGTGTCCGAGGGTCTCTTCGTGTGGATCTTCGGCATCGGTGCGCTCATCGCGATCACCGTGTGGATCACCGCGCGATCGAACTGAGCATTGACGAACTGATGGCGAACGAAGAGGACGTGACGAGGAGCACCATGGCGCACGAGAGCGACACGCACGAGGTGGAGGCGTACAAGCCCTCCCCCGGGCTCGCCGTTTCGGTGGCCGACCCCGTGCAGAACCCCGGTCTGCCCCCGCACCGCGTGCGGATGACCGACAAGGACCCGAAGGCCGAGAAGGCCGCCGACCGCACGGTCTACACCCTGTTCTACCTCTCGGTGGCGGCGAGCATCTGGGCGGTCGCCGCCTACATGCTCTTCCCGATCGAGGACGGGTCGATGATGTCGATCCGCAACAACAACCTCTACATCGGGCTCGGCATCGCGTTCGCGCTGCTCGCCATCGGCGTGGGCGCCATCCACTGGTCCAAGGCGCTGATGAGCGACAAGGAGTACATCGAGGAGCGCCACACGACCCGCGGCAGCGACGAGACCCGCGACGCCACCGTCGAGGTGTTCCGGGTCGCGAACGAGGAGTCGGGCTTCGGTCGTCGCAAGATGATCCGCAACTCGCTGTTCGCCGCCGTCGCCGCATCGATCATCCCGGGCATCACTCTGTTCCGCGGCCTCGCGCCGCACTCCACGCCGGACGACCCCACCGCGGGCGACCCCGTCGCGCTGCTCAAGCACACGATGTGGAAGGAGGGCGAGCGCCTCGCCCTCGACCCCGAGGGCACCCCGATCAAGGCGTCGTCCGTGACCCTCGGCTCGGCGTTCCACGTCATCCCCGAGTCGCTCGCGAGCCTCAGCCACGACAACGGCTACCTCGAGGAGAAGGCGAAGGCCATCGTCCTCCTGATGCGCCTGCTGCCCGAGCAGCTCAAGGAGGACGAGGACCGCAAGGACTGGTCTTACGACGGCATCGTCGCGTACTCGAAGGTGTGCACCCACGTCGGCTGCCCCGTCGCCCTGTACGAGCAGCAGACCCATCACCTCCTCTGCCCCTGCCACCAGTCGCAGTTCGACGTCACCGAGCACGCCAAGGTCATCTTCGGCCCGGCCGCGCGCCCGCTGCCGCAGCTGCCCATCGCCGTCGACGCCGAGGGCTACCTCGTCGCGCAGAGCGACTTCACCGAGCCCGTCGGCCCGAGCTTCTGGGAGCGTCATTGATGAGCACCACCACAGCCCCTGAGAAGACCGAGGCTCCGCTCGGCGGACGTTTCGTCGGCGCCGCCGCGAACTACATCGACGAGCGCACCAGCATCTCGGGCATGGTCAAGGCCCTCGGCCGCAAGGTCTTCCCCGACCACTGGTCGTTCATGCTCGGCGAGATCGCCCTCTGGTCGTTCGTCGTGGTCCTGCTCTCCGGCACGTTCCTGACGTTCTTCTTCCAGGCGTCGATGGTCGAGACGCACTACAACGGCGCGTACGAGCCCATGCGCGGCATCGCCATGTCCTCGGCCCTCGAGTCGACGCTGCACATCACGTTCGACCTGCGCGGCGGCCTCCTGGTCCGCCAGATCCACCACTGGGCCGCCCTGGTGTTCGTGGCCGGCATCGGCGTGCACATGCTGCGCGTGTTCTTCACGGGCGCGTTCCGCAAGCCGCGCGAGCTCAACTGGGTCATCGGCTTCGTGCTGTTCGTCCTGGTCATGGCCGAGGGTTTCACCGGCTACTCGCTCCCCGACGACCTGCTGTCGGGCAACGGCCTCCGCATCATCGACGGCATGATCAAGGGCCTCCCCCTGATCGGAACGTGGACCTCGTTCATGCTGTTCGGCGGCGAGTTCCCCGGCACCGACATCGTCGGGCGCCTGTACACGCTGCACATCCTGATCCTGCCACTGCTCGTCATCGCGCTCGTCGCGGTGCACCTGCTGCTGATGATCGTGAACAAGCACACCCAGTTCGCGGCCCCCGGTCGGACCAACGGCAACGTCGTCGGCTACCCGATGATGCCGGTGTACATGGCCAAGATGGGCGGCTTCTTCTTCATCGTGTTCGGCGTGATCGTCCTGATCGCCTCGCTGTTCCAGATCAACCCGATCCAGAACTACGGCCCGTACGACCCCTCGCCCGTCTCCGCCGGCACCCAGCCCGACTGGTACATCGGCTTCGCGGACGGCGCCCTGCGCCTGGCACCCTCCAACTGGGACATCCGACTCGGCGAGTACACGCTGTCGCTCGGCATCCTGGTGCCCGTCGCCGTGCTGGGTCTGTTCATCGTCGCCGTCGCGATCTACCCCTTCCTGGAGGCGTGGATCACCGGTGACAAGCGCGAGCACCACATCGCCCAGCGTCCGCGCAACGCCGCGACGCGCACGGCGATCGGCGCCGCCGGCGTGGTCTTCTACGCGGTGCTGTGGGCCGCGGCCTCGTCCGACATCGTGGCGACGCACTTCATGCTCACCATGGAGGGGGTCATCCACTTCCTCCAGGCGACGCTCATCCTCGGCCCGGTCATCGCGTACTTCGTGACGAAGCGCGTGTGCCTCGCCCTGCAGAAGAAGGATCGCGAGATCGCGCTGCACGGCTACGAGTCGGGACGCATCGTGCGGATGCCCGGCGGCGAGTACCGCGAGGTGCACCGCCCCGTGGACGAGTACGAGCGCTGGAAGCTCGTGGACGTCGAGAACTACGCGCCTCTCGTGCTGCGTCCGAACGATCGGGGGCGGATCCCGCTCAGCGAGCGGATGCGCGCCGGCTTCTCGCGCTGGTTCTTCGAGGACCGCCTCGCTCCGCTGACCCAGACCGAGCTCACCGCCGCCGTCGAGCACCAGAAGCACGAGCTGCACGAGTACGGTCCCGGTCCGTCCGAGCTCGAGTCGGGCCACGACGACAAGCACTGACGGCTCGAGAGCCGAAAGAGAGGGGCTGGTCGATTCCGCGGAATCGACCAGCCCCCCGCACCGGGATGACCCCGAGGCCCCGCAACACCCCCGAAAACA
>NZ_JAIJZW010000002.1:232834-261025 GCF_019753765.1 Microbacterium marinilacus | reverse complement strand
CCCCGCGCCCCCGCCCCCCCCCCTGTGGGGGGGGGGGCGCGCGCGCCCACCCCCCCCCCCCCCTCTCTCGTGCTTCCCCCGTCTCAGCCGATACCGCGCAGAATCCTGCTGACGCGTGCTCCAGCCACTCGCAGCAGTCGTTCCAGTTCGTCGGCGCGGTCGCCGAGACGAGCCGTCTCGACCGAGAACGCCACCGCGCCCAGGATCTCCCCCGTGGCGCCGCGCACGCCGACAGCCGCACAGGTGTGGCCGTCCACGAACTCTCCCCGCTCCCACGCGATCCCCTGCAGCCGCACGTAGTCGAGGTGCCGTTCGAGCTCCGCCCGTTCGACGATCGTGTGCTCGGTGAGGCGCGACAGCCCGCGCGCGGCGACGAAGGTGTCGCGCTGCTCGGCGGTGAGGTTCGCCAGCACGATCTTGCCGAACGCCGTCGCATGGGTGGCCTCGTGGAAGCCGAACTCGAGCGGGCGGATCCGTGGCGTGCGAGGCGAGTCGACGACGTGGGCGACGACGACGTCGGCGCCGCGATAGACCGCGAAGTAGGCAGCCACCCGCCCGGTCTCGTGCAGCTCGCGCACCACGTCGCGCACGGGCGCCGACACGCCGATCTGGTGATGCAGCGCACGGCCGAGCCGGTGCACCTTGTATCCGAGCTCGAACCGATGACCCTCGCGCAGGTGGACGAGGTACTCGGCCTCGACCAGCAGCTGGGCCAGGCGATACACCGTCGGCAGCGAATAGCCCAGCTCGTCGCGGATGTCGCCCGCGGCCATCCCGCCGCGCTCGGCCACGAGCTCGAGGATCGCGAGGCATTTCACGGCGCTGGGGACGCCGCCCTCTCCCCGGGCTCCGCTGCCCGTCCGTCCGGCGAGGATCGTCACGCCAGCAGTATGCGCAGACCTTGCTGGGACCGTGGTGAGCGTGCCGGGGCGGGGAGGTGACAGCGAGTGCACCGGCGCGTTCACAGGTCTCCCGACGACAGCCGCGACGCGATGTGATCGGCCTGTCTCATGGCCAGCGCGACGATGGTCAGGGTCGGGTTCGCCGCGGCGCTGGTGGTGAACACCGAGCCGTCGCCGACGAACAGGTTCGGGACGTCGTGTGCGGCGCCCCATCGGTCCACGACACCGTCCTCAGGCCGCTCGCTCATCCGCGCCGTCCCGAGGTTATGCGTCGAGGGATACGGCGGCGTGCGGTGCACGTGCTGGGCGCCCACCGCCTCGTACAGGAGCGTGCCTCGTTCGTACCCGTGCTCGCGCATGGCGGCGTCGTTGCCGTGGTCGTCGTAATGGACGTTCGGCACCGGCAGACCATGCTCGTCGGTCACCGACCTGTTGAGGGTGATGCGATTGCCCTCCTGAGGCATGTCCTCCCCCACGATCCACATCCCGGCGGTTCTCTCGTAGGCGTCGATGATCTCGGCGAACCCCGCTCCCCAGGCGCCCGGTTCGGCGAAGCTCGCGAGGAAGGCGGGACCGAGCGAGATGGTCTCCATGAAGTATCCGCCGGCGAAGCCTCGGCTCGGGTCGTGCACGGACTCGTCCGCGATCAGGCCCGCCATGGTCTCGCCCCGATACATCCTCACCGGCTTGTCGAATCGCGCATACAGCGATCCGGTGGTGTGGCGCATGTAGTTGCGACCCACCTGTCCGGAGGAGTTCGCCAGGCCGTCGGGGAACAGCGAGCTCGCGCTCAGCAGCAGCCGCGGCGTCTCGATCGAGTTGCCCGCCACGACGACGAGGCGCGCCCGCTGGCGCTGCAGGGCGCCGTCTTCGTCGAGGTACAGCACCGCGTCGACACGGCCTGCGGCGTCGTGCGTGATCTGCACGGCATGCGCACGCGTGCGCAGGTCGAGGAGGCCGGTCTCGAGCGCGCGCGGGATCTCGCGCACCATGATGCTCCACTTCGAGCGGTTCTTGTCGCCCTGGAAATTGAAGCCGTCCTGGATGCTCGCCGGGCGCCCGTCGTACGGCTCGGCGTTCGTGCCGTACGGTCCGGTGGCGTAGTAGCGATAGCCGAGGCGCTGAGCGCCCTCCGCGAGCACCTTGTAGTTGTTGTTCGCGGGCAGCGGCGGGCGTCCTCCGCGATGCGTCGAGCCGATCGCGTCCTCCGCCCTCTCGTACCAGGGCTCCAGCTCGTCCAGCGTGATCGGCCAGTCCAGCAGGTTCGCCCCGTCGACCCGGCCGTACGTGCTGCGGGCGTGGAACTCGTGCGCGTGGAAGCGCGGAGTCGCTCCGGACCAGTGCGTGGTGGTGCCCCCGACCGCCTTGACGATCCAGGCCGGCAGGTTCGGGAAGTCCCGGGCGATCCGCCACGAGCCGCTGGTCGTGCGCGGGTCCAGCCAGGCCATCTGGTTGAAGGCGCGCCACTCGTCGTTCTCGTAGTCCTCGTTGCGCAGATATCCGCCGGCCTCCAGCAGGACGACGGGGATCCCGCGTGCGGTCAGCTCGTGCGCGAGCGTGCCACCCCCTGCACCGGAGCCGATCAGGACGACGGCCTCCTCGTCGAGGTCGATCGGCCTGCCGAAGCGGCTCTGCGACGCCTCGCGCTGCGCGCTCATCGTGCGACCCCGTCGTGCTGCGCGGCGATGTCTCCCGGCTGCGAGCTGTGGACGACGTCGACCGGCACGCGCGACGTGCCTGTCCGCGGGCGCTGCGGGCCGGGCAGCGGATCGAGGGGGTCCCCGTCGTACTCCTCGATGCGCGGCTCGGGCAGCCAGTCGAGATCGTCGAACCCGCGGTGCAGGTAGCCGCCGAGGTCGAACGACGGCCCCTCGTAGCCGACCGCCTCCCACACCTCGGGGTCGTCGTACAGGTTGAGCACGGCCGTGCGGCGGATGAAGCCGAAGAAATCGGTGCGCTCGATGCCCCGCAGCACCGCGGTGGCGGCCGACTCGTCGAGACCGCGGAAGTCGCCGTCGGACAGCGAGTCGAGGGTGAGAAGGCCCTGCGTCAGGGTCACCCGCAGCCAAGTGGATCCGCGCGCTTCCGCCAGGATGATGTCGGCCGTCCGCTCGTAGGGGCCGTCCGGGAACGTGCGATGCGGGAAGGCGACCCGCAGCACGCGGACGAGCACGTCCCGCGCGTGGTCGGTGAGCTCGGTGCGGTTGAGCTGCGGGAACTTGGCCGGGTATGCCATGGCTGTTCGCTCCTCTTCGTCGAGGCCGGGCGACGTCGCCCAGTGCATGAATGTCTCGACGCTCACGGTGTCCGCTCCGGGTGCAGCGCACCAGTGGCGTTCTCGACATGCGAGAAGCGGCATTGCGGGCGCGACGGGCAGAGGCGAGCCTCGACCCAGACGGCACGCGACGGTCGACGCAGACCCCATCACGCGACCGACGTGCCCCGATCCGAACGGAGACACCGATGTCCAAAGTCCTGATCCTCGCGGGAGACTTCTCGGAGACGCTCGAGGTCTTCTACCCCTACGAGCGGCTGCGGGAGGAGGGATACGAGCCCGTCATCGCGGCGCCGACCAAGAAGCGCCTCCAGTTCGTGGTGCACGACTTCGAGGGGTACGACACCTTCACCGAGAAGCTCGGCCACGGCTGGGAGGCCGACATCGCGCTGGCCGACGTCGATCCGTCCGCGTACGTGGCGCTCGTCGTGCCCGGCGGCCGGGCCCCGGAGTACCTGCGCAACAACCCCGACGTTCAGCGCATCGTCGCCCACTTCTTCGGCGCCGACGCCCCCGTCGCCGTGACGTGCCACGGTCCGATCATCCTCGCCCAGAGCGGCGTGCTGGCGGGACGGACGACGTCCGGCTTCCCCGAGATCGCCGCAGACGTCGTGGCGGGCGGCGGCACCTACCAGAACTCGGAGGCGCTGGTCGACGGGAACCTGGTCAGCGCGAGGGCGTGGAACGACAACGGCCCGTGGTTCCGCGAGTTCATCCGCCTGCTGCGGGAGCGGGCGCCGATCGGCGCCTGAGGCGGACATGGCTGAGGGCCCTCCCCGACGGACGGGGAGGGCCCTCAGCCATGTCGTGTCCGCGCCGTCGCTCAGGAGAACTGGATGCCGCCGTCGACGAGGACGGTCTGCCCGGTGACGTAGTCCGAGTCCTCCGACGCGAGGTAGGACACCAGACGAGCGACGTCGTCCGGGACGGACACACGTCCGAGCAGGATCGACTTGGCGTTCTCCTCGAGCGCCTGCCCGCGGGGGATCCCCTGCTTGGCCGACAGCTTCTCGTCGATCAGGTCCCACATCGCGGTCCCGACGATGCCCGGCCCGTACGCGTTGACCGTGATGCCGTGCGCCGCCCATTCCATCGCGGCCGCCTGAGTGAGGCCGCGCACGGCCCACTTGGTGGCCGAGTACGGCCCGAGCAGCGCGAACGGGCGGAAGGCCACGATCGACGCGGCGCCGATGATCTTGCCGCCCTCCCCCTGCGCGATCAGCTGCCGCGCTGCGGCACGGTACTGGTAGAACACCCCGGTGACGTTCACGTCGAGGATCCTCTGGAAGTCCTCGCTGGAGTAGTCCAGGAGCTCCTCGACCTGGGCGATGCCCGCATTGGCGACGAACACGTCGAGGCGCCCGCCTTCCCGCACCGCGGCCTGCACGAGCGCGTCCACGCTCGCCTCGTCCGTGACGTCGACGACGGCGGCGCTCGCGACACCGCCGGCCGCGGTGATCGTCTCCACGGTCTCCGCGATGCCGGTCTCAGCCTGCGGGAGGTCGGCGACCACGACGTGCAGACCGTCCCGGCCGAGCCTCTCCGCGATTCCGCGGCCGATGCCGCGGGCCGCTCCCGTGGCCACGGCCACCCGGGTGCTCTCCGTCTCGCTCCTGTGCGTGCTCATGAATCCTCCTCGACTCGCGCCCCGTCCTGGTGAGGGGGTCACGCGCGACGGTAGGAGGGCGACCGAGCCGCCGGAACCCCGCCTCTCGGATGTCGAGAAGGCGAGTGCCGAGAACGACGACGCCCCCATCCCGCGAACGGGAATGGGGGCGTCGTCGTTGCGCGTCTCAGCGTGCGAAGTAGCCGCGGTAGTACTCGTACACCCAGCCCACGATCGCGACCGCGAAGATCATGATCGCGACGGGGAACAGGAACTGTGCCACAGCGAGGGAGATGATGCCGATCGCGGCGGACGCCGCCAGAACCAGCGGCCACCAGGACCAGGGGCTGAACTCCCCGATCTCCGCGTCGCCGTCGTCGATGTCGGCGTCGTCGCGGTCCTCGGAAAGCGCGATGCCCCTCTGGCCCTTGTGCACCATCTGGATGTAGAAGGCGACGAAGCCCGCCATGAAGATGCCGAACGTCAGCGCGGTCGCACCGGCCCACTCGATGGCCGAGTACCAGGGCAGATCGGGGTGGGCCAGGATGTTCCACACGATGTAGACGACGGCCATCAGGGCGAAGAAGCCCGACAGCAGCCACCAGATGGCCACGTTGGAGCGCATTACTTGACCTTTCCGTCCGCAGCGTCGATCACAGGCGCGTCGGGGGCGTCCTTCGCCGGGCCCACGCCGACCGGGATGCCGGCCTCGGGGTGGTTGAGGTCGAACGCGGGACGCTCGCTGCGGATGCGCGGGATCGACGTGAAGTTGTGCCGCGGCGGCGGGCACGAGGTCGCCCATTCGAGCGATCCACCGTAGCCCCACGGGTCGTTCACGGTGATCTTGGGGGCCGTGCGCGCCGTGATCCAGACGTTCAGGAAGAACGGCAGCAGCGAAGCGCCCAGGATGATCGCTCCCACGGTCGAGAGCTGGTTCTGCCAGGTCCACCCGTCGGCGGCCGAGTAGTCGGCGTAACGGCGCACCATGCCGTCGACGCCCAGCCAGTGCTGGATGAGGAACGTCATGTGGAAGCCGATGAACAGCATCCAGAAGTGCACGTAGCCCAGCCGCTCGTTGAGCATCCGGCCCGTCCACTTCGGCCACCAGAAGTAGAAGCCGGCGAACATCGCGAACACGACGGTTCCGAAGACGACGTAGTGGAAGTGCGCGACGACGAAGTACGAGTCGGACAGGTGGAAGTCCAGCGGCGGCGCCGACAGGATCACGCCGGTCAGACCGCCGAACACGAACGACACGAGGAAGCCGAGCGCGAACACCATCGGCGTCTCGAACGTCAGCGAGCCTCGCCACATCGTGCCGATCCAGTTGAAGATCTTCACACCGGTCGGCACGGCGATCAGCATCGTCATCAGCGCGAAGAACGGCAGCAGCACCGCTCCGGTGACGTACATGTGGTGCGCCCACACGGCGACGGACAGCGCGGCGATCGCGATGGTCGCGTACACCAGCGTCTTGTAGCCGAAGATCGGCTTGCGACTGAAGACCGGGAAGATCTCCGACACGATGCCGAAGAACGGCAGCGCGATGATGTACACCTCGGGGTGGCCGAAGAACCAGAACAGGTGCTGCCAGAGCAGCACGCCGCCGTTGGCCGGGTCATAGATGTGGGCGCCGAGCACGCGGTCGGCGGCGGCGGCGAACATCGCGGCCGCGAGCACGGGGAACGCCACGAGGATCAGCAGGCTCGTGATGAGCGTGTTCCAGGTGAAGATCGGCATGCGCCACATCGTGAGGCCGGGGGCGCGCATCGTGATGATGGTGGTGATGAAGTTCACGGCTCCGAGGATGGTGCCGAAGCCGGAGAGGCCGAGGCCGAGCATCCAGAGGTTGCCGCCGACTCCCGGCGAGAACGTCGCGTTGGCGAGCGGCTGATACGCGAACCAGCCGAACGACGCCGCGCCCGACGGGGTCAGGAAGCCGGCGACCGCGATGGTCGAGCCGAAGAGGAACAGCCAGAACGCGAAGGCGTTCAGACGCGGGAACGCCACATCGGGCGCGCCCAGCTGCAGCGGCAGGATCGCGTTCGCGAAGCCGGCGAAGAGCGGCGTCGCGAACATCAGCAGCATGATCGTGCCGTGCATCGTGAACAGCTGGTTGTACTGCTCCTTGGTGGGCAGGATCTGCATGCCCGGGGCGAACAGCTCGGCGCGGATGATCAGCGCCATCACGCCGCCGATCGCGAAGAACAGCACCGAGGCGATCAGGTACATGTACCCGATGGTCTTGTGGTCGGTGGAGGTGATCCACTTGACCACGATGTTGCCCTTCTGCTCGGTGCGCGATGCGCTGAGCAGAGCGGCCTGGCGGGGCGGGAGCGTGGTGCGGTGCTCGTCAAGGGTCGTCGCCATGATCAGTGCCCCTCTTCCTCAGTGACTTCGGTGGAGCCGGTCGTGCCGGGCAGATTGCCCAGACGGTCGTAGGCGTCGTTGATGTCGCCCGTGTTGCCGTCCGTCTCGAGGTCGTCGAGGTAGGCCTGGTACTCGTCCTGGCTCACGACCTCGACGTTGAACAGCATCATCGAGTGGTACTCGCCGCAGAGCTCGGCGCACTTGCCGGCGTACGTGCCCTCACGCGTCGGGATGAACGACCACGAGTTGTCGTGACCGATGTACATGTCCTTCTTGTAGAGGAAGTCGATGATCCAGAACGAGTGGATGACGTCGCGCGACTGCAGGTCGATCGTGACCTTCTGGTCGACCGGCAGCACCAGGGTCGGCAGCTGCGACTGGTCGATGTTGCCAGCGGCATCGGGCTGAGCCTGGATGCCCATGGTCCAGACCGCGTCGGAGTTGTCCTCTTCCTCGCCGTCGTACTGGAAGTCCCAGGCCCACTGCTTCGCGATCGCGGTGATGTGCACGTCGATCTCGTCGGCCGTCCACTTGTGCTCGATCTCGCTCTGATCGCGGGCCACGAAGGCGAACAGGCCGATCACGAGGATCAGCGGCACCGTCGTGAAGAAGATCTCGATCGGCATGTTGTACCGCAGCTGGACGGGGAGACCCGTCTGCCCCTTGCGGCGGCGGTACACGACCATGGCCCAGAGCATGAGGCCCCAGGTGATGATGCCGACGGCGAGCAGCACGATCCACGAGCTGGTCCACAGCGTCGCGACGCGCTCGGCCTGGTTCGTCGTCGCGGGACCGTCCGCCTCGAAACCGGGAAGGTAACCGTGCAGCTCCTGCGGAGTGCATCCGGCAAGGGCCACTGCTGCGGCGGCGGCGACCGGGATCGCAGCCCAGCGGAGACGGCGTTTCGACGGCACGAATTCACCTTTCGAACGTGGATGGGGCAAGTGCCAGTCTAGGGCAACCTCTCACCCTGTTCAGGACAAGCACTCAGCCCGGGGCGTGTCCCGGCGAGCTTCTTCTACAGAACGTCGAGAAAACGCCCGGACACGCCGAACGCCCCATGCCTCGGGGGCATGGGGCGTTCGGCGTGAAGGCTCAGTGGAAGCTGTCGCCGCAGGCGCAGCTGCCCGACGCGTTGGGGTTGTCGATCGTGAAGCCCTGCTCCGAGATCGTGTCCTTGAAGTCGATCATCGCGCCGTCGAGGTAGGGCACCGACATGTTGTCGACGATGACCTCGACGCCCTCGAAGTCGACGGTCTCGTCGCCCTCGAGGTACCGCTCGTCGAAGTAGAGCTGGTAGATCAGGCCCGAGCAGCCGCCCGGCTGGACGGCCACGCGCAGACGCAGGTCGTCGCGGCCCTCCTGATCGAGCAGGTTCTTCACCTTCGTCGCGGCGGCGTCCGTGAGGCTCACGCCGTGAGCGCGCGTGTCGGCGACGGTGGTGTCGGCCAGTGTCGTATCGGTCATGACGCTCCTTACGGGATGCGGACGGCGGGATCTGGGCGACCCTGCACGATGTCTGCGTCGATTCTACCGGCGTCGGGCCGGAATGGCTCGGACGTTCTCAAGTGACGCCGGACGGCACTTCCCCTAGAGCGAGCGCTCCGACAGCCGGCCCAGCAGCAGCGCCTCCGAGCGCACGGCCCCGCGGAACGTCTCGAGGTGCAGCGACTCGTTGGGGCTGTGCGCGCGAGAGTGCGGGTCCTCGACCCCCGTCACGAGGATCTGCGCGCCCGGGAACTCCCGCACCAGGTCGGAGATGAACGGGATGGAACCGCCCACGCCGAGGTCCACCGGGTCCTTCCCGTAGCCGTCCCGCAGCGCCTCGCGCGCCTCCGCCACGGCCCATCCGGCGGTGTCGACGAGGAACCCGTCGCCGAGATCGACCTCGCTGAAGCTCAGCTCGGCGCCGAAGGGCGCCCTCGCCCGCAGGTGCCGCTCGATCGCCGCGTAGGCGTCCGCAGCGTCCTGCCCCGGCGCGACACGCGCGCTGACCACGACCGTGACCTCCGGCGACAGTGTGTTCGACGCGGCCTCGACGCTGGTGAAGTCGATCCCGGTCACCGTGATGGACGGCTTGTTCCAGATGCGGGAGAGGATCGTGCCGTCGCCGATCGGCTGCACGCCCTGCGGAAGACCGACCTCATCCCGCAGGGTCGCCTCGGTGTAGTCCGGCGTCGCCGCGTCACGGGTGTCGAGTCCGTCGACGGCGACCGCCCCCTGCTCGTCCCACAGCGTCGACAGGAGCCTGATCGTGGCGAGCATGGCGTCGGGCACCGCTCCCCCGAACATGCCGGAGTGCGACGCGTGCTCGAGCGTGCGGACCGTGAGGTGGAACTTCGCGTTGCCTCGCAGGGAGACCGTGACCGCGGGCGTCTCCGAGTCCCAGTTGCCCGAGTCGGCGACCACGATCACGTCGCTGCGCATCGCGTCGGCGTTGTCGGCGAGGAAGCGGGCGAAGGAGCGCGAGCCGAACTCCTCCTCGCCCTCGATGAACAGCACCAGCCCCAGGTCGAGGTCGTCGCCGCGCACCTCGTGGAGCGCACGCAGCGACGCGATGTGCGCCATGACCCCGGCTTTGTCGTCGGCGGCCCCTCGGCCGTACAGGCGCCCGTCCCGAACGGTCGGCTCGAACGGCGGGGTCTCCCACAGCGTGTCGTCCCCCGGGGGCTGCACGTCGTGGTGGGCGTAGAGCATGACGGTCGGGCGGCCGTTGCGTGCCGCGCGGGTGGCGAGGATCGCGGGCTGTCCCTGCTCGCCTCCTCCCGGGATCTCCGCCGTCAGGATGCGCACCTCGTCGAACACGCCCGTGTCCTCGGCGAGCTTCGCGATCGCGCGCGCGCTGAGCCGCAGCTGCTCCTGGTCGAACGCCGGCCAGGCGATGCCCGGGATCCGAACGAGCCGGCCGAGATCGGCGAGCGCGGCGGGGAGGCCGCCTTCGACGGCGTCGAGAAGAGACTGATCCACAGAAGGCTCCGAAGTCATGCGGGTAATCTTAGGTCGATCCCCCTCCACCGATCCGAGGTGCATTGACGTGAGCAAGACCCCCGCAGTGAACGACGGCGTCTCCCCGGGCACGACCGTGAACGGCAAGCCGATCGACGATCTGGCAGCCGGCAAGGGCCGCCCCACCCCCTCGCGCGCCGAGCAGGAGGCCGCCCGCAAGCGCCCTCTCGTCGCGAACACGAAGGAGGCCAAGGCCCGTGCCCGCGCCGAGCTGCGCGAGCGCCAGGACCGTGCCCGCGTCGGCATGGCCAATGGCGAGGAGCGATACCTGCCCGCGCGCGACAAGGGCGCCCAGAAGCGGTTCGCTCGCGACTACACCGACGCCGGCTGGCACCTCGGCGAGGCGCTGATGCCGGCGATGATCGTCGTCATCGTGCTCACGTTCATCCCGCTCGAGGTGTTCCAGCTCTACTCGTTCGTGGCGCTGTGGGTGTTCATCTTCTTCGCGGTGGGCGACATGATCATCCTGTCCACCAACGTCAAGCGGAAGGTGGCCGCGAAGTTCGGCAAGGACAAGCTCGAGCGCGGCCTCGGCTGGTACTCCGCGATGCGGTCGGTGCAGATGCGCTTCATGCGTCTGCCGAAGCCTCAGGTCAAGCGGGGCGAGTACCCGGTGTGACCCCGCTGGTCCCGGTCCTCGCGCCGGGATCAGCCGTGTCGGCCGGCTGGGCCGTCTCAGAGGCCTGAAGGCTGACGCTCCAGGCCTCGGTTCACCTCGCGCGCCCAGAGCGGCCCACGGTAGAGGAACGCCGTGTATCCCTGCACGAGCGTGGCTCCGGCGTCCAGGCGCTCGCGCACCTCGTCGGCCGTCTCGACGCCGCCGACCGAGATCACGCAGAACTCCTCGGGCACGACGGAACGCACGATGCGCAGCACCTCGAGCGAGCGCGCCTTGAGCGGCGCTCCCGACAGTCCCCCGGCGCCGGCTGCCGCGACCGTCGCGTCTTCCGTCCGCAGTCCCTCTCGGCCGGTCGTGGTGTTGGTGGCGATGAGGCCGGCGAGCCCCTCGGCGACCGCGAGACGCGCGATGGCCTCGATCTCGTCGTCGGGAAGGTCGGGGGCGATCTTGACGAGCAGCGGCGTCGCGCCGGACGCCTCGCGCACGGCGCGAAGCAGCGGTGCCAGCGTCTCGACGGCCTGCAGGCCGCGAAGCCCCGGGGTGTTCGGCGACGACACGTTGACGGCCAGGTAGTCGGCCAGCGGAGCGAGCATGGAGGCGCTCTCCACGTAGTCGGCGGTGGCGTCCGCCACGTCCACGACGCGGCTCTTGCCGATGTTCGCGCCCACGACGGCGCCGCCGTAGCCCGGCGCGGCGCCGCGCCGCAGCCTCGCGAGGCGGCGCGCCGCGGCCTCGGCGCCACGGTTGTTGAACCCCATCCGGTTGACCACGGCGCGATCGGCGATCAGGCGGAACAGCCGCGGCTTCGGGTTGCCGTCCTGCGGGATCGCCGTGACCGTTCCGATCTCGACGTGGCCGAACCCGAGCGCGTCGAGGCCGCGCACGCCGACGGCGTTCTTGTCGAAGCCGGCAGCGACACCGAACGGCGACGGGAACACGTGGCCGAGCGTCTCGACCGCGAGCTCCGGCGCGGGGCGCGTGAGACGGCGCACGACGGGCGCGATCGGCCAGACGCCGGCGACCCGGATGACCGCCATCCCGAGGTGGTGGGCGAACTCTGCGTCGAAGCGGCTCAGGACATGCCGGAAGAGGAGGGGATACATCTCCCCCAGGCTATCGCGAGGAGGGCGCTCACTCCGTGTCGGCCGCCGGGGCGTCGGCGTCGTCCGCCACGGCCGCACGCGCGTGGTCGGCGCGCAGCTCCGCGATCGACGACTCGAAGTCCTCCAGCGACTCGAACGCCTGGTAGACGCTCGCGAACCGCAGATACGCGACCTCGTCGAGGTCGCGCAGCGGACCGAGGATCGCGAGTCCGATCTCGTTCGCATCCAGCTGGCTGAGCCCTGTCTGACGCACCGCCTCCTCGACGCGCTGCGCGAGGATCGCGAGGTCGGCGTCCGTGACCGGACGGCCCTGGCAGGCCTTGCGCACGCCCGAGATCACCTTGTCGCGGCTGAAGGGCTCCACCGCGCCGGAGCGCTTGATCACGTTGAGACTCGAGGTCTCGATCGTCGAGAAGCGTCCGCCGCACTCGGGGCACTGCCGTCTGCGCCGAATCGAGAGGCCGTCGTCGCTGGTACGGGAGTCGATGACGCGCGAGTCGCCGTGTCGGCAGAAGGGGCAGTGCATAACGCGAGATCCTACGGGGTGCGGCTCTGAGCGTCCGCCGCGAATCGTGCGGCGACGGCCTCGCCGTGGGCAGGCAGCGCCTCGGCCTGCGCGAGCGCCACGATGCCCTCGTGCACGCCGGCCAGCGCGTCCCGGTCGTATTCGATCACCTGCTGCGGGCGCAGGAACGTGTGCGCGCCGAGACCGGCCGCGTAGCGCGCCTGGCCGCCCGTGGGCAGCACGTGGTTCGACCCGGCCAGGTAGTCGCCGAGGCTGACCGGCGCGTAGGAGCCGACGAACACCGCGCCGGCGTTCGTGTAGCGCGCGGCCGACGCGGAGGCGTCGGCGATGTGCAGTTCGAGGTGCTCCGGGGCATAGGCGTTGCTGAACGCCTCGGCGGCCGCCTCGTCGTCGACGAGGACGATCGCCGACTGCTCCCCGGCCAGGGCGACCGCGACCCGCTCGCTGTGCCGGGTCGCGGCCGCGACCCGCTCGACCTCGGCGGCCACCGCGTCGGCGAGGGACGGCGAGGTCGTGACGAGCACGGCGGACGCCTGCTCGTCGTGCTCCGCCTGACTGACGAGGTCGTAGGCCACCAGGCGGGCGTCCGCCGTGTCGTCCGCGACGATCAGGATCTCGGTCGCTCCGGCCTCGGAGTCGGTGCCCACGACACCGGCGACGGCGCGCTTGGCCGCGGCGACGAAGTTGTTGCCGGGGCCGGTCACCACGTCGACGGGCTCCAGGCCCAGAGACCCCACGCCGTGTGCGAGGGCGCCGATCGCACCGGCGCCGCCCATCGCGTACACCTCGTCCACGCCGAGCAGGCCCGCGGCCGCGAGGATCGTGGGGTGGACCCGACCGCCCTGGTTGTGCTGCGGCGGCGAGGCGAGCGCGACCGCCTGCACGCCCGCGATCTGCGCGGGCACGACGTTCATCACGACGCTGGACGGATAGACGGCCTTGCCGCCCGGCACGTAGACGCCGACGCGCGTCACCGGCTGCCAGCGCTGGGTGACGCGGGCGCCCGGGCCGAGCTCAGTCACGCGAGGCGCGGGCACCTGCGCAACGGATGCCTCCCGCACGCGACGGATCGCCTCTTCGAGCGCTGCCCGCACCTCCGCGGTGAGGGACGCCACGGCCTCCTCGATGTGCGCGGCGGGCACGCGCACCGCGTGCCCGGTGACGCGATCGAAGCGCTCCGCCTGCTCGCGAAGCGCGAGCTCGCCACGCTCCCGCACGTCCTCGACGATCCCCGCCGCCACGTGGAGGGCCTCGGCCCGCGCCTCTGCGGCCCGGGGGACGACGGCGAGCAGTTCCGCGGTCTGAAGCGAGCGTCCGCGGAGGTCGATGGTGCGCATGCCCCTATTCTGGCAGTCGCACGCCCGCCCTTCGGACGCCCGCCCCGGCGCCGCGGCTCAGCCGCGGGTGATGCCCGACGTGTCGTGCAGGAAGCCGATGCGCCCGTCGTCGTGCCGCACCACGTAGGTCTCGCCGCGATCGTCGATCACGAGCGCCCATGCCGTGGGCCCGATGCGGAACAGCGGAGCGCCCTGCGCGTCGACCACGTCGCGTTCCTCGGGGACGAGCGCCCAGAAAGCCTGCTGGGCCGGCGCCTCCACGACCTCCGCCTGCTCCGGCGCGGTCTGCTCCGGCGCGGTCTGCGGATCGGCGGACAGCACGTCCTCGCGCAGCACCGTGGCGTCGTCGATGTCATCCGTCTCCGGCAGCTCCTGCTGGACGGGGATGACCGACGTGGCGTCGGCGACGGGTGCGGCGTCCACGGCCTCCGGCGCATCGGCGATCGGCGTCTGCGGATCGGGCGCCTGAGCCTCGGTCTCCGGCGTGCTCTGCGGCTCGGCGAGCGGCTGCGGCTCCTGCTGCCCGGTCGGAGCGGCCGGGGCCTGCGCGTACGCCTGGCCGTTCGGAGCGGACTGCGGCTCAGCCTGCGCGCCCCGTCCGTACTGGGGCTGCTCGTACTGGGGCTGCGCGTACTGCTGCTGACCGTACTGCGGCGGCATGTACTGCTGTTGGCCATAAGGAGCCTGCCCGTACCCGGGCTGACCATACGGCGTCTGAGCGGAGGGCGGAGCGTACTGCGGCGCCCCGGCGTGACCGTAGCCGGGCGCCGCATACGGCTGCTGGCCATAAGGCTGCTGGCCGTAGGGCTGCTGGCCCTGGTGCTGCCCATAGGGGGCCGCGGTCTGCTGACCGTACGCGGCCACAGGCTGCGGCTCAGGGCGCGGGCGCTCCGGCCTCGGGGCGATCGGCCGCGGGGCGCGGGCGGCGGGATGCGCGGGACTCTCGACGCGGCCGTCGAAGTCCTCGCGGAACGGCGGCACGAAGGGCGCGACGACCGTGAAGAACACTCCGGCGAGGGTCAGCAGCACCTGCACCCAGACCACCCAGCTGAGCGGGACGCCGTAGCCGTCGACCAGGCTCTGGACGCCGTAGCCGAGCATGCTGATCCACATCGCGGCGGCCACCGCGAACGCGACCGACGCGAACTGGTCGGCCGACAGGGATCCGACCCGGACTCTCGCCGATGGCGAGACACGACGGATCACGAGCAGCACCGCCGCGGCCACCGGAAGCACGACGGCGAGCGCCCAGTCGAGCGAGGCGCTCCAGATCAGCGACGAGCCCCACATCAGGCCGAGGCCGCGGTCGTACAGGGAGAAGAACGACAGGACGAGGACGAGCAGGGCGAGCGCGACCAGGATGCCCTCGCGCACGGTGAACGGGCCGATGCCGGCCTGCGCGTCTCCCGCGGGAGACGCGGGAGGCGATGCGTCCGAGGTGGACTGCGGCCCGGCGGCCGCCGCCGACTCGGGGGCGGGCGAACCCGGGTAGTGGTCGGTCACGCTGATCCTCTCGAAGACCTGGCTACGATGCGGTCGATCCTACCGGCGGCCGCCGCCGATCCGGCGTGGCATGTGTCGGCACGCGACGCGATGCTCAGCCGAGGCACTGGGGCCCGAGCAGCGACTTCAGATCGCCGAAGAGATCGGCGGTGATGCGCACGTGCATCGGCACCTCGAACACCTTCGCCGTGCGCCCTCGGTGCATCTTGAGACGCACCTCTGTGTCGCCGTCGTGTCGGCGCAGCACCTCGGCGAGCTGCTGCACGACCTGTTCCGTCGCGCGCTGCTCGGGCAGCACGAGCGTGAGCGGACCCGCCTCGTCGAACGCGCCGACGTCGGGGGCGAAGGCCGACTGCGCGTGCAGGTTCATCCCGTCGTCCCGACGCGACACACGACCTCGCACCACCAGGATCGAATCCTGCTGCAGGATCGGCTGGAACTCGGTGTACGTCTTGCCCATGAACATGACCGTCACCTCGCCCTCGAAGTCCTCGATCGTGATCATGCCGTACGGGTTGCCGCTCGACTTCGCGACTCTGTGCTGCGCGCTGGTGACGAGCCCGGCCACGGTGACCTGGTCCCCGTCCTGCAGGTCCTCGGAGGCGAGCAGGCTGCTGATCGTGATCGTGCGGTGCTTGGCGAGCGGCACCTCGAGACCCGCGAGGGGGTGGTCCGACACGTAGAGGCCGAGCATCTCCCGCTCGAAGCCGAGCTTGTCCTTCTTCGTCCATTCCGGGCGCTCGGGGACCTTCTGCACCGACTGCGGCTCGTCCCAGAGGCTGTCGAAGTCGAAGCCGATCGCACCGCCCGCGGCGTTCCGCTTGTCGGTCACGGCGACCTCGACCGCGCTCTCGTGCACCTCCACCAGCGCACGCCGGGTCGAGCCCATCGAGTCGAAGGCGCCGGCCTTGATGAGCGACTCGACCGTGCGCTTGTTCGCCACGTGCAGCGGCACGCGCGCCAGGAAGTCGTGGAACGAGGTGTACGGGCCTTCCTCACGGCCCGCCACGATGCCGTCGACCACGTTGGTGCCGACGTTGCGCACGGCGCCGAGCCCGAAGCGGATGTCCTCACCGACGGCGGCGAAGAAGTTGATCGACTCGGAGACGTCCGGCGGCAGCACCTTGATGCCCATGCGGCGGCACTCGTTGAGGTAGAGCGCCATCTTGTCCTTCGAATCGCCGACGCTGGTCAGCAGGGCCGCCATGTACTCGGCCGGGTAGTGCGCCTTGAGGTAGGCCGTCCAGTACGAGACCAGCCCGTAGGCGGCCGAGTGGGCCTTGTTGAACGCGTAGTCCGAGAAGGGCAGCAGGATGTCCCACAGCGCCTTGACCGCGCCCTCGCCGAATCCGCGCTCCTTCATGCCGCCCGAGAAGCCCTCGTACTGCTTGTCGAGCTCGGACTTCTTCTTCTTGCCCATCGCGCGGCGCAGGATGTCCGCCTGGCCGAGGCTGAAGCCCGCGACCTTCTGCGCGATCGCCATGACCTGCTCCTGATAGATGATCAGGCCGTAGGTGGTGTCGAGGATGTCGCGCAGAGGCTCCTCGAGCTCCGGGTGGATCGGGGTGATCGGCTGCAGGCCGTTCTTGCGCAGCGCGTAGTTCGTGTGCGAGTTCGCGCCCATGGGGCCGGGCCGGTAGAGCGCGATGACGGCGGAGATGTCCTCGAAGTTGTCCGGCTTCATCAGCCTCAGCAGCGAGCGCATCGGCCCGCCGTCGAGCTGGAACACGCCCAGCGTGTCGCCTCGGGCGAGCAGGTCGTACGCGGGCCGGTCCTCGAGCTGGAGGTGCTCGAGATCGAGCTCCTCGCCCCGGTTCATCCGGATGTTGTCGAGGGCGTCCGAGATGATCGTGAGGTTGCGCAGCCCCAGGAAGTCCATCTTGATGAGGCCGAGCGACTCGCACGCGGGGTAGTCGAACTGGGTGACGATCTGGCCGTCCTGCTCGCGGCGCATGATCGGGATGATGTCCACCAGCGGCTCGCTGGACATGATGACGCCGGCGGCGTGCACGCCCCACTGCCGCTTCAGCCCCTCGAGACCCACGGCGCGGTCGTACACGGTCTTGGCCTCGGGGTCGGTGTCGATCAGCGAACGGAACTCGCTGGCCTCCTTGTACCGCGGGTGCTCGGGGTTGAACATGCCGTCGAGCGGCATGTCCTTGCCCATCACCGCGGGGGGCATGGCCTTGGTCAGGCGCTCCCCCATGCTGAACGGGAAGCCCAGCACGCGGCCGGCGTCCTTCAGCGCCTGCTTCGACTTGATCGTCCCGTACGTGACGATCTGGGCGACACGCTCGGAGCCGTACTTCTGGGTGACGTACTCGATCACCTCGCCGCGGCGGCGGTCGTCGAAGTCGACGTCGAAGTCGGGCATCGAGACGCGGTCGGGATTCAGGAAGCGCTCGAAGATCAGACCGTGCTCGAGCGGGTCGAGGTCGGTGATGCGCATCGCGTACGCGACCATCGACCCCGCACCCGAGCCGCGCCCCGGGCCGACGCGGATGCCGTTGTCCTTGGCCCAGTTGATGAAGTCGGCGACGACCAGGAAGTAGCCGGGGAAGCCCATCTGCAGGATGATGCCGGTCTCGTACTCGGCCTGCTTGCGCACCTTGTCGGGAATGCCGTCCGGGTAGCGGTAGTGCAGCCCGGCCTCGACCTCCTTGATGAGCCAGCTGTCCTCGGTCTCGCCGTCCGGGACGGGGAAGCGCGGCATGTAGTTCGCGGAGGTGTTGAACTCGACCTCGCAGCGCTCGGCGATGAGCAGCGTGTTGTCGCAGGCGTCGGGGTGATCGCGGAAGAGGTGGCGCATCTCCTGCGCCGTCTTGACGTAGTAGCCGTCGCCGTCGAACTTGAAGCGGTTGGGATCGTCGAGGGTCGACCCCGACTGCACGCACAGCAGCGCCGCGTGCGCGTCCGCCTCGTGCTGGTGCGTGTAGTGGGAGTCGTTCGTGGCGACGAGCGGGATGCCCAGGTCCTTCGAGATGCGCAGCAGGTCGGTGATGACCCGGCGCTCGATGGACAGGCCGTGGTCCATGATCTCGGCGAAGTAGTTCTCCTTGCCGAAGATGTCCTGGAACTCGGCGGCCGCCGCCCGCGCCGCCTCGTACTGTCCGAGGCGCAGCCGCGTCTGGATCTCGCCCGACGGGCAGCCGGTCGTGGCGATGAGGCCCTTGCCGTACGTCTGCAGCAGCTCGCGGTCCATGCGCGGCTTGAAGTAGTAGCCCTCCATGCTCGACAGCGAGCTGAGGCGGAAGAGGTTGTGCATGCCCTCGGTCGTCTGGCTCCACATGGTCATGTGGGTGTAGGCGCCGGATCCCGAGACGTCGTCGCTCTTCTGGTCGGGCGATCCCCACTGCACGCGCGACTTGTCGCTGCGATGGGTGCCCGGCGTCACGTAGGCCTCGAGGCCGATGATCGGCTTGACGCCGGCGGCGTTGGCCGCCTTGTAGAACTCGAACGCCGCGAAGGTGTTGCCGTGGTCGGTCACGGCGATCGCCGGCATCCCGTAGTCGGCCGCCGCCTGCGTCATCGCCCCGATCTTGGCCGCGCCGTCCAGCATCGAGTACTCGCTGTGCACGTGCAGGTGGACGAAGGAGTCGGAGACCATGGATCGAGTTTAGGTCGAGCGTCGGACACCGCGGCTCGGCGCCTCCGGGTGTCGGGACGGTCGGCCGCGGCGGCGCTCAGTCGGTCGGCGCCGCGCGGTCGTCGATGCGCGCCGTGAGCCCGTCGACGCGGGCGATGGCGTCGGCGAGGGCGGCGACGGTCGTCCAGAGACCGGGGTGGGCGGCCCGCACCTCCTCGAGGGAGTGCCCGGCGGACCGCAGCGTGGCGAGGTCGTAGCTGAGGTTCGTGCGTGCGCTCGCCAGCGCGGCGCGCAGCGCGGCGGCCGCGACCGCGACGTCGGCCACGAGCGTCGGCTCGCCGTGGGCCGCGAGATGCTCGAGATCGGGGATGGCCGCCCGGGCGCGATCGCCGAGGGCCGCCGACGACGTGGCGGCGGCGAGCGACGCCTCCCGGATCGCCGCCTTCCGTCCGTCGTCGTCGCGGCGGAACGCCGCGCCGAACGCGGCCGATGCCGCGGCGTCCGCCTCGGCGGCGTCGAGGGCGGCATCGCGCAGCACGCGGGCGCGGTCGCGGAGCTCCCCGGCGTCGTCGCTGTAGCCCGCGACCATCGACATGAGCCCCGCCGCGATCGCCAGCATCACTCCGGCGGCCGCTCCCCCGCCCGGATTCCCGCTCGCCTCGCCGAGCCGCGCCGTCCAGCTCTCGATCGTCGCATCTCGCGTCGTGGTGTGCTCGCCCATGCCCGCCATCCTCGCGGCCCGCGCCTTCGAGGGCCAGGTCCTTGACGGCTACCGCAGATCGAGACGCATCACGACGCGCGGGAACCCGCCCGACACGGAGTCGGTGTCGGCGGCCCTGACGAAGCCCGCACGTTCGAACAGCGAGCGGAACCCGACGAACGCCATCGTGAGGTCGACCTTCTCGCCGCGGTTGTCGACGGGGTAGCCCTCGATCGCGGGCGCGCCGTGCTCGCGCGCGAAGTCGACCGCACCGTCGAGCAGGCGCGGCAGGATCCCCTTTCCGCGATGCCCCGGCCGGACACGCAGGCACCAGACCGTCCACACGTCCAGGTCGTCGACACGCGGGATCTTCCGGCTGCGCGCGTACTGCGTGTCGGCACGGGGAGCGACCCCGGCCCAGCCGACCGGCTCATCGCCGTCGTAGGCGAGCACGCCCGGCGGCCGCTCGGATGCGCACATCCGACGCACGAGTTCGCCGCGCTCGGGGCCATGCAACGAGGCGTTCTCCTTCGCCGTCACGCGATGGCTGAGACACCAGCACACGTTGGCATCCGGCCTCTTCGGCCCCACGAGCGCGCGCACGCCGTCGAAGTCGGTCGCCGCGCGCACCTCGATGTCCATGCCGTCAGCGTCCCACCGCCCTCCGACATCCGCGAGACCGCAGGCGCTGTGCGAGACCGCGCATCCTGCGCGAGACCGTTGCCGTCGGCACAGGTCTCGCCCGCCGACCGCGACGTCGTGCGCCAGATGCGGTCTCGTGCGCGGGGTCACTCCCCTCGCAGCACCGCCAGGGCATGGGCGAGGTCGGCCGGATACGGCGAGGTGAAGGTCACCCAGTCGCCCGTCGCGGGGTGCGCGAACGCCAGCTCGTGGGCGTGCAGCCACTGGCGGGTGAGGCCGAGCCGCGCCGACAGCGTCGGGTCGGCCCCGTACAGGGGATCGCCGACGCACGGGTGGCGATGCGCCGCCATGTGCACGCGGATCTGGTGCGTGCGGCCGGTCTCGAGGTGGATCTCGAGCAGCGATGCGCCCGGGAACGCCTCGATGGTCTCGTAGTGGGTGACCGAGTCCTTGCCGTCGGGTGTGACGGCGAACTTCCACGAGTGGCTCGGATGCCGTCCGATCGGAGCGTCGATCGTGCCGACGAGCGGGTCCGGATGTCCCTGCACCACCGCGTGGTAGATCTTGTCGACCGTGCGCTCCTTGAACGCGCGCTTGAGCACCGTGTAGGCGTGCTCGGTCTTCGCGACGACCATCAGACCGCTCGTGCCCACGTCGAGGCGGTGGACGATCCCCTGTCGCTCGCTCGCGCCGCTCGTGGCGACGCGCACCCCGGCGGCGACCAGCGCGCCGAGGACGGTCGGGCCCTCCCAGCCGACGGACGGATGGGCGGCGACGCCGACGGGCTTGTCGACGACGACGATGTGGTCGTCCTGGTACGCGATGCCGAGGTCGGGCACCTCGACGGGGACGACGCGCGGCTCCTCCTTGGCGCGCCACTCGACGTCGAGCCATCCGCCGGCCTGCACCCGGTCGGACTTCCCGACCACGGCGCCGTCGAGCTGCACACCGCCCGCCTCCGCGATCTCCGCGGCGAAGGTGCGGGAGAACCCGAGCATCTTCGCGAGCGCCGCGTCGACGCGCGTGCCGTCGAGCCCGTCCGGCACCGGCAGGCGTCGAGACTCCATCACGCCTCCCGCGCGCCGTCGGCGTCGTCGACGGGTGCCTCGGAGGCGTCCTTCGGCTCCGGCTTCGCACGGCTGCCGTCGAAGCCGACGCCGAACAGCGTCAACGCGGCGATCCCGACCATGCTGCACACGATGAAGACGTCGGCGACGTTGTAGATCGCCGGCATCATCCACGGCGTCGAGATGAAGTCGACGACATGCCCCACGGCGAATCCGGGGTCACGGAGAAGCCGGTCGGTGAGGTTGCCGAGGACGCCGCCGAGAAGCAGGCCGAGGGCCACCGCCCACACGCGGGAGCGGATGCGGGTGAGGGCCAGCCACACGATCACGCACGACACCACGGCCAGGGCGATGGTGAAGACCCAGGTCACCTCCTCGCCGATCGAGAAGGCCGCTCCGGGATTGTGGATCAGGTACCACTGCAGGGCCGTGCCCAGCACGGGCACAGGGGTCTCGAGCGGCAGGTTCGTCAGGGCGAGATGCTTCGCGAACTGGTCGGCGGCCAGCACCAGGACCGCGAGGATCGCGATGGTGGTGCTGGCCGCCGCCGTGCGCAGGGGGGCGCGGTCGTTCAAGACCCGCGTCTTGGTTTCGCCTTGGGGGCGCCGCCCCCCCCCGGGCCGGGTGGGCGGGGTTGGGGGGGGCGGCCCCCCGCCGTGCGCAGGGGGGCGCGGTCGTTCAAGACCGGCTCAGAGGCCGATCGCCGAGACCGGCGTGTCGCCCGAGGCAGACCCCGAGGAGTCGAGGTCCTTCAGCTTGCCCTCGAAGTAGCTGCGCATCTGGGCGCGGTAGTCGCGCTCGAAGTGACGCAGCTCGGTGATGCGACCCTCGAGCGTGGTGCGCTCGCGCTCGTACTTCTCGTTCAGCTCGCGCTGCTTCGTCTCGGCCTCGCCGAGGATGCGGTCGGCCTCGGCCTTGGCCTCGTCGACCAGCTGCTCGGCCATCTGCTTGCCCTCGGCCACGTGCTCGTCGTGGAGGCGCTGGGCCCGCTCGATGATGCTGGCGGCGCTCGTCGCGGTGCTCGACGGCTCGGGAGCGGCCACGGGAGCCGGCTCGACCGGCTCGGCGACGGGCTCGGGGGTCTCCTCGACGACCGGCGCGGCCTCGACGGGCGCTGCGGCCTCGGCGGGAGCGGCCTCTCCGGACTCGTACTGGGCGAGCTTGGCCTTCAGCTCGTTGTTCTCTTCGATCGTCTTGCGCCACTCGACGACGATCTCGTCCAGGAAGTCGTCGACCTCGTCCGGGTCGAAGCCCTCCTTGAACCGGACGTGCTGGAACTGCTTGGTGACGACGTCATCCGGCGTCAATGCCATGGGTGGCTCCTCTTCCGTGGGGTGTCTGTGGCCGTGGGCCGAGCCCGGGCACTTCTCCGCCCTCCAGCATAACCACCGCGCCCCGCCGCCGCCGCGTGGCGACGCAGCGGTCTCACAGGGACGAGAGCGCGAACAGGATCGATCGCAGGACGAAGCAGGCGAGCAGAGTGATGGGCAGGGCGAAATCGAGAGCGACGGCACCGAGCCTCAGGGGCGGGATCACCCGCCGGAAGAAGCGGATCGGCGGGTCGGTGAGCGTATAGACGACCTCGGCGACGACGAGCATCGCGCCGCGCGGGCGCCACTCGCGGTTGAACATCGGGATGTACTCGAGGACGAGCCTCGCGAAGAGCACGACGATGTAGAGCAGGACGACGATGTTGAGGATCGAGGCGATCAGCCCGATGACAGTCACGTTCGCTGAGAAGTCCGATCAGGGAGACGGGGCGTTCGACGCGCCGGGGCGCGCGTCAGCCCTGCGAGAACGGCGCGGCCTCGGGATCGGCGTGCGCGATGCCGCCGTCGCCCGACACGGCGATGTTCTCCGGCGAGAGCAGGAAGACCTTGCTGGTGACGCGCTCGATGCGGCCGTACAGGCCGAGCGAGAGGCCGCTCGCGAAGTCGATCAGGCGACGCGCGTCGGCGTCGCTCATCTGCGACAGGTTGATGATGACCGGGATGCCGTCACGGAAGTGCTCGGCGATCGTCTGCGCGTCGCGGTACTGCTTCGGGTGGACCGTGACGATCTCGTTCACGGCAGCCGCCGCGGGCTGACGCACGACCGAGGGGCGGCGAAGCGGCGTGACGGGAGCGGGCTTCGCGTCGTCGTGAGCCGGCTCGTCGCGGTGCGTACGCGCTGCCTGGTGAGACTGCTGCTCAGGGGCATCCTCGTACTCCTCCTCGTCGGCAAGGCCGAGGTAGACCATCGTCTTCTTGAGCGGGTTCGCCATGGCGTCCTCCGTAAGTCTGCTCTTCTGCATCGAGGCTACGCCCGCACCGGGCGTGGGCCCGTGATTGCGGATCCGATCCGCAGGTGTGTCGCGCCGCAGGCGATGGCCTCGGCGAAGTCTCCGGTCATGCCGGCCGAGATCCAGCGCGCCTCCGGCGCCACCGCGCGCACGCGCTCGGCGAGCCCGGCGAGCCTCTCGAAAGCCGGCCCCGCCGGCTCGTCGAGCGGGGCGACCGCCATCACGCCACGCAGCCGCAGGGTGGCGGCGGCCACGATCCGCTCGGCGAGGGGCACGAGCTGGTCGGGCTCGGCCCCGCCGCGGCCGGCGTCGTCCGTCAGGTTGACCTGGACCAGCACGTCGAGCGGGTCGTCACCGGGCTCCGCCGCCGCGTCCAGCGCATCGACGAGGCGCGCTCGGTCGACGGAGTGCACGGCGCTCGCGGCACGACGGATCGCTCGGGCCTTGTTGGTCTGAGCCTGGCCGATGAAGTGCCATCTCAGGTCGCGCAGGTCCGCCACCTCGACGGCCTTCCCCGACAGCTCCTGCTGACGGTTCTCGCCCATGTCGCGCACGCCCAGCTCGTGCAGCTCACGCACGAGGGAGGCGGGGTGGAACTTCGTCACGACGATGCGGGTGAGGTCGCCCGGGTCGCGACCGTTCGCGCGAGCTGCCTCGCCGATGCGGGCGTCCACATCGGCGAGGCGCTGCGCGAGCGGCGTCATCTCCGTCACGCCGCTCGGTGCCCGGCGGCCGGACCGGTCACTTGAGGAAGTCGGGGATGTCGAGGTCGTCGTCGCCGAACGCGGAGTCGAAGCCCGCGTCGGGCAGGACGTGGGCCTGCGCGGCGACCGAGACGGTCTCGCGCTTCGGCTCGCCCTTCTTCTCGTCCTCGTCGGACGATGCCTGACCCGCGGTGGTTCCCGGGAGGGTGGGCGTGGGCGCACGGTTGGCGGCGAGCGAGGGCACGTCGAGGCGCGTCTGCGGCTCGCCGCCGTCGAAGCCGGCGGCGATGACCGTGACGCGCACCTCGTCGCCCAGCGTGTCGTCGATCACGGTGCCGAAGATGATGTTGGCCTCCGGGTGGGCGGCCTCCTTCACCAGCTGCGCGGCGTCGTTGATCTCGAAGATGCCGAGGTTCGACCCGCCCTGGATGGAGAGCAGCACGCCGTGCGCTCCCTCGATCGAGGCCTCGAGCAGCGGCGACTCGACGGCCAGCTCGGCGGCCTTGATCGCGCGGTCCGCGCCACGCGCCGATCCGATGCCCATGAGCGCGGATCCGGCGCCCTGCATGACCGACTTCACGTCTGCGAAGTCGAGGTTGATCAGACCGGGCGTGGTGATCAGGTCGGTGATGCCCTGCACACCGGCGAGCAGCACCTGGTCGGCCGTGGCGAACGCCTCGACCATGGAGATTCCGCGATCGCTGATCTCGAGCAGGCGGTCGTTCGGGACGACGATGAGGGTGTCGACCTCTTCCTTCAGCGCGGCGACGCCGGCCTCGGCCTGGCTCTGACGACGGCGGCCCTCGAAGGAGAAGGGCTTGGTGACGACGCCGATGGTCAGCGCGCCGATCGACTTCGCGATGCGGGCCACGACGGGCGCTCCACCGGTTCCGGTGCCGCCGCCCTCGCCGGCGGTCACGAAGACCATGTCGGCCCCCGCCAGCGCCTGCTCGATCTCCTCCGCGTGGTCCTCCGCCGCGCGGCGGCCGACCTCGGGATCGGCGCCGGCGCCCAGGCCGCGCGTGAGCTCGCGTCCGACGTCGAGCTTCACGTCGGCGTCGCTCATCAGCAGCGCCTGCGCGTCGGTGTTGACGGCGATGAACTCGACTCCGCGGAGACCGAGCTCGATCATGCGGTTCACGGCGTTCACGCCACCGCCGCCGACGCCGACGACCTTGATCACGGCGAGGTAGTTCTGGTTCTGGCTCATGCCGGCCTCCGTTGCTTCGAACCTGGTCTCCTCCAGGCCCTCAACCTTCACGTTCTACGTGAGAGTTAAAGTATTGCCCGGTATGCATTTCCTTCCATGAAGGTATGCGGAGCGAGCGCCCGCTCCAGGATTGGCGGGGCGTGTCGCAGGAGAAACGAGCAGATCCGTTCGTATACGAGCGGATTCGGCCACCCGGGCTCCTCGATCAGCGGACGACGACGGACCCGGGCGACGACACGTCGTAGAACGCGTGCCCGTCGGGAGCGGCGATGAGCCGCGCCGCCTTCTTCGGCGAGTCGTCCGCGCTCCCCCAGAGCACCTCCGTGCCGTCGTGCAGCACGAGCGTGACGTCGTCCTGCGTCGTCGCGCGAGCGGACGCGACGAGGCCGTGCACGTCCGAGGGGATCGACCTGAGCACCTGCCCGATCGCCACGAACGCCGGAGAGGCGAGGCCGTCCGCGGCCTCGATCACCGGCAGGCCCTCGGGCTGCGCGTCGCTCGTCGCCAGCACGACGCCTGCGGCGTCGACCGTCGTGAATCCGGCGTCGGAGCGCACGACGCCGACCGGCTTGCGCTCCACGATCCGCACCACCAGGTCGTGCGGCGGCCGCGCCTCCAGCACGTACGTCTCGATCAGCGGGAAGGCGACGAGCGCCGCTTTGACCTCGCTGTGGTCCACGAGCGGCAACGGTCTGCCGACCTGCGCGGACAGGGCGTCCTGCAGGTCGCCCTCGTCGAGCGTCTCCGTGCCCTCGAACGTGATCCGCTGCACCGCGAACAGGGGGCTGTACGCGGCGCCGAGGCTGCCGAGCACCAGCAGCACGAGCGCCGACAGCGACACGATCCAGACGAGCCGGCGGCGGCGCGAGCGAGCGGTGAAGCGCCGGATCTCCGAGCGCAGCGCACGGCGACGGGCCCGCGTCGCACGCCAGACATCCCGCCAGCCCGCGCGGCCTCCCTCGCTGCCCGCGCCGGGCTCGTCCGCAGGCGTCGCGGGGGTCTCCGAGTCGCCTCGGCCCGCGTCGCGGTCGGTCCGGTCGTCTCCACGGCCGCGGAACGGCAGCAGCGGCGCGCGTCGCCGCGGCTCCGGATCCGCGGCGACGAGCCCGTCGGGATCGGCGTGCGGATCGCCCGCGTCCCGCGGCTCGGGCGGCGGCAGCGGCCCCGGACGCCTCACTTCGGCTCGCTACGCTCGCTCAGCGCACCCTGTGCGAGCCCGTCGTCCACCGCCTCCGGCGCCGCACCACTCGATCCGCCCTGGCGCAGCGCGTCCAGCACCTGCGGGATGATCTGGTACACGTTGCCGCAGCCGAGCGTGATGACGTAGTCGCCGTCTCGTGCCACGGACGCCGTGTAGTCGGCGGCGGCCTGCCAGTCGGCCACGAAGTGCACCCGCGCGGGATCGTCGAACGCCGAGCTGACGAGCTCGCCGGTCACCCCGGGGATGGGGTCCTCGCGGGCCCCGTACACGTCGAGCACGACCGTGTGATCGGCGAGCTCCTCCAGGACGTGCGCGAACTCCCCCGCCATCAGCTGCGTGCGAGAGTACGTGTGCGGCTGGTGCAGGGCGATGATCCGCCCGTCGCCCACCACCGTCCGGGCGGCGGCGAGGGCCGCCGCCACCTCGGTCGGGTGATGCGCGTAGTCGTCGTAGACGCGCACGCCGCGCTCCGCGCCATGCAGCTCGAACCGGCGGACCGTGCCCGAGAAGCCGGCCGCGACCGCCTCGAGGGCGGGAGCCAGCTCGTGTCCGAGCGCCACGAGCACCGCGACGACACCCGTCGCGTTCACGGCGTTGTGCTCCCCGGGCACTGCGAGGCGTGCGGAAGCGCTGCGCCCGGCGTGCGTGACGGTGAACGACACGGGGCCCTCCGTGACGATGTCCGAGATCCGCACGTCGGCGTCCGCGGCCCGTCCGAAGGTCAGCACGTTGTCGTGGCCGAGCCCCGCGCGCACGCGCCGCGCGCCCTCGTCGTCGGACGAGATCACGACCGCCTCGCCGGCGGCATCGGCGAACCGCACGAAGGCCTCGTCGAAGGCCTCGTGGGAGCCGTAGTGGTCGAGATGATCGGCGTCGACGTTCGTGATGAGCGCGATCGAGGTGTCGTAGAGCAGGAACGAGCCGTCCGACTCGTCGGCCTCGATGACGAACAGGTCGTCGGCGCCGGTGTCGCTCGAGACGCCCAGCCCGGCGATCACGCCGCCGTTGACGAAACTCGGGTCGACGCCGAGGCCGCGCAGTCCGGTGACGACCATGCCGGTGGACGTCGTCTTGCCGTGCGCGCCGGCGACCGCGACCAGCCGGCGACCGCCGATCAGCCAGTGCAGCGCCTGGGACCGGTGGATGACCGGCAGCCCCCGCTCGACCGCGAGCAGGTACTCGGGGTTCTCCGGCCAGATGGCGCCGGTGAAGATCACGGTGTCCGCGTCGCCGAGGTTCGCCGCGTCGTGGCCGATGTGGACGTCGGCGCCCAGGTCGGCGAGGTCGCGAAGGTTCTGGCTGTCGGAACGGTCGGATCCCGACACCGCGACTCCTGCGGCCAGGAACATGCGGGCGAGGCCCGACATGCCGGAGCCGCCGATGCCGATGAAGTGCGCGGCGCGGATCGTCTCGGGGATCGGGGTGCTCAGGTCGGGTCTGATCATGTCGCCACAAGTCTAGGTCGCGGCCCCGCGAGGGGCCCCTTGGCGCGCGGGCGACGCGCAGCGCAGCGCGTGCCCGCGCGCCCCGCCGCCAACGCGCGGGCGGGCAGC
>NZ_JAIJZW010000002.1:216049-232824 GCF_019753765.1 Microbacterium marinilacus | reverse complement strand
GCCCGCGGGGGGGGGGGGGGGGGCGGGGGGGGGGGGCCCCCCCCCCGCCGCCCCCCCCCCCCCCCCCCCCCGCCGCCATCGCGCGGTCGATCATCGCGATCACGTTCTCGGTGCCGCGCCGGGTGCCCGTGGTCTCCGCCGCAGCCGCCATCCTCGCGATCCGCCGCTCGTCGTGCAGCAGGGGCACGATCTCGCTCCGCACCCGCTCCGGCGTGAACGCCGCGTCCTCGATCAGGATCGCGGCTCCCGCCGCGAGCGAGGCGGACGCGTTGAGCCGCTGCTCGCCGTTTCCCACGGCGTACGGCACGTACACCGCCGGGATGCCCAGCGCGGCGACCTCGCTGACCGTCGAGGCACCGGAGCGGGAGACGATGAGGTCGGCCAGCGCGAAGGCGAGATCCATACGGTCGACGTAGCGGCGGACGGCATACCCGGCCGCTCCGGGATCCGGCAGGTCGGAGCGCTCCCCCGTCACGTGCAGCAGCTGCCACCCGGCGTCGAGCACGTCGCGCCACGCTCCCGCCATCGCCTCGTTGATGCGCAGCGCCCCGAGCGAGCCGCCGAACACCAGCAGCGTCTTGCGTGCCGGGTCGAGGCCGAAGTGCGCAGCGGCCTCCGCGCGCCGCGCTTCGCGATCGAGCTCGACGATCTCGGGCCGAAGCGGCATGCCGACGACCTCGCCGCGTCGGATGGGCGTCCCCGCGAACGCCACGCCGACCCCGGCCGCCCGCCGGGCGCCGAGCACGTTCGCGAGCCCGGGCCGCGCGTTCGCCTCGTGCACGACGAAGGGCACCCGTTCCCGCCTCGCGGCGACGTACGCGGGCGCGGATGCGTATCCGCCGAAGCCGACGATCGCCTCCACCCCGCGGTCGCGGATGTAGCCGCGCACCCGACCGACCGCGCGCTGGAACCGCACCGGGAACGCGGCGGCCCCGCGATCGGGGCGGCGCGGGAACGGCACCTTCTCGACGATCAGCAGCTCGTAGCCGCGCTCGGGCACGAGCCGGGACTCGAGCCCCTCCTGAGTCCCCAGCACCAGCACCTGCGACTCCGGGTCGCGGCGGCGCAGCCCGTCGGCGACCGCGAGCAGGGGGTTCACGTGCCCGGCGGTGCCGCCGCCGGCAAGGAGGTACGTCGTCACTTGGCTCTTCCTGCTCGTGCGGCCGGTCTCTTCTTTGCTCCCGGCTTTGCTCTCGGCGGCGCCACGCTCTTCGCCGCGCGGCCCCTGCCCGCGTCCGGCGGCAGTGATCTGGCGAAGGCCAGGAGCACCCCGCAGGCCAGCAGCACCGCCACGAGGGAGCTTCCGCCGGCGGACATGAACGGGAGCGGCACGCCCAGCACCGGGAAGACGCGCAGCACGACGCCGATGTTGACGAGCGCCTGCCCGAGGATCCACACCGTGATGCCGCCCGCGGCCACCTTGACGAACGGATCGTCGCTGTTGCGGATCACCCGGAACGCCCCGACCGCGAACGTCGCGAACAGGGCCAGCACGACGACGCAGCCGAGGAGGCCGAGCTCCTCGCCGACGATCGCGAAGATGTAGTCGTCCGCGGCGGCGGGCAGCCAGCTGTACTTCTCGACCGAGTTGCCGAGGCCCACGCCGAAGATCCCGCCGCCTGCGAGCCCCCAGATGCCGTGCGTCGCCTGGTAGCACTCGTTCAGGTAGTCGCAGTTCTCGTCGAACAGGCTGAGGATGCGCTTCATGCGGTTCTCGCTCGTGACGGCGTAGCCGACGACGCCGATCACGCCCAGGATGAGCGGGAGCACGAAGATCCGCAGATTGACCGGCGAGAAGAACAGCGCGCCCAGCATGACCAGGACGAGGATCATCACGGTGCCGAGGTCATGCCCGGCGAGGACGGTGCCCATCGCCAGCGCCGCCACCGGCACGAGCGGCACGACGACATGCCGCGCCCGGCCCAGCAGGGCGCGCTTGCGGTACAGGATCATGCCGATCCACAGCGCGAGGGCGAGCTTGAGGAACTCCGACGGCTGCGCCGAGAAGCCCGCGATCCGGATCCAGTTCCGGTTGCCGCCCGACTCGTAGCCCAGCCCCGGGACGAACACCAGCAGCTGCAGACAGATCGCTCCGATCAGCGCGATCCAGCCGGTGCGTCGGAAGAAGCGGACGGGCAGGCGGCTGACGACGAACATCGCGGCGACGCCGACCAGCGCGAACAGTCCCTGCTGCAGGCCGTCGTTGTAGGGGCTCTTGCCGCCGGCTATGGAGGTCGCCGTCGTGGCCGAGGTGACCATGACGATCCCGAAGCCGGTGAGCAGCAGCGCCGTGGAGGCGATCAGCAGGAACTCGAGCGGCACGGGCGCGAACACCCGTCCGAGCGAGACGCGCGCGGTCAGCGCACCGGACTCGCGGCCGTCAGCGCCCGTCCGGGGTCGCGTCGTCGTCGTGCTCATGGCGCGCTCCCCCTTCATTCCACTCCCTCACCGCGACCGCGAACCGTTCGCCCCGGTCGTCGTATCCCGCGAACTGGTCGAACGAGGCGGCCGCGGGTGCCAGCAGCACCACGTCTCCGTCTCGTGCGGCCTGCGCCGCCAGCTCGACGGCCCGGCCCATGACGTTCTCAGTCTGTGCGTGGTCCACCTCGAACACCGGCACCCCCGGCGCGTGTCGCGCGAACGCCGCGACCACCTCGGCACGCTCGACGCCGATGACGATCGCCGCGCGGCTCGCCGACCCGCGCTGGGCCACGAGGGCCCCGATGTCGACGCCCTTCAGCTGGCCGCCGACGATCCACACGGCGCCCGGGTACGCGGCCAGCGAGGACGCCGCCGCGTGCGGGTTGGTCGCCTTGGAGTCGTCGACCCAGGTGACGCCGCGTTCGCGGGCGACCACCTCGATGCGATGCGGATCGAGGCGGAAGCCCTCGAGGGCGGTGCGGATCGCGGCGGGCGGGACGTCGAGGGAGCGCGCCAGCGCGGCCGCCGCCAGGACGTTCGCCACGATGTGCGGCGCCGAGAGCCCCTGTTCGGCCAGCGCCGCCACGGTCGTCAGCTCGAGAGCGGACGTGCGGCGCTCCGCCAGGAAGGCCCGGTCGACGAGGATGCCGTCGACGACGCCGAGGTCGCTCGGACCGGGCGTGCCGAGGTCGAATCCGATCGCGCGGGCGCCCTCGACCACCTCGGCGTCCTCCACCATGTGCCGGGTCGCCTCGTCCGCCTTGTTGTACACGGCGGCCGCCTTCGTGCCCCGGTAGACGACGGCCTTGGCATCCCGATACGCGTCCGCCGACCCGTGCCACAGCAGGTGGTCGTCGGCGAGGTTCAGGCAGACCGCGGCGTGCGGGGACGGCGAGCCGGCTCCCTCGTTCAGCCCGAGGTACCAGAGCTGGTGGCTCGACAGCTCGACCACGAGCACGTCGAAGCCCTCGGGGTCGCGCACGGCGTCGAGGATCGGGACGCCGATGTTGCCGCACGGCGCGGCGCGCAGGCCGCCCTCGACGAGCATCGTCGCGGCCAGCCGGGTGGTCGTCGTCTTGCCGTTCGTCCCCGTGACGAGGACCCACTCGGCCGGGGCGCCGTCCGGCCTCGGCACCTTGTCGCGCACGCGCCAGGCCAGCTCGATGTCTCCCCACAGCGGCACTCCCGACTCGCGCGCCCACGCCACGACGGGGTGGGACGGGGGGAAGCCGGGAGAGGCGACGACGACCTCGGGCGCGAACGCCGCCAGCTCGTCCGGGACCTCGCCGAGGTCGCCCTGCCACAGCCGGGCACCGATCACCGGCAGGAGACGCGCGTACTCCTCGGCGGCGCTCTCGGTCACGACCAGGACGTCGGCGCCGAGCTCGGCCAGCGTGTCCGCCACCGAGAACCCGGTCGCGGCGAGGCCCAGCACGGCCACGCGCAGACCCTTCCAGTCGGCGTGCCAGCTCGTCAGGGCGTCGAGGCGGTCCGTGGAGGTCATGCGTGCCCCTTCGCTCATGTGAGGCTGAGCCATTCGACGTAGAGCAGGCCGACCCCGCTCAGCGCGAGAAGGCCGGCGACGATCCAGAAGCGCACGACGATCGTGACCTCCGGCCATCCGCGCATCTCGAAGTGATGGTGGATGGGACTCATCAGGAAGAGCCGCTTGCCACGGGTCGCCTTGAAGTAGAGACGCTGCAGGATCACGGAGCCGGACGACAGGACGAACAGGCCGGCGATCAGGATGCCGAGCAGCTCTGTGCGGGTGAGCACCGCCATCGCGGTCAGGACGCCGCCGATCGCCATGGAGCCGACGTCGCCCATGAACACCTGCGCCTTGGGGGCGTTCCACCAGAGGAAGCCGACCAGACCGCCGACGAGTGCGGCCGAGACGATCGCGAGGTCGAGGGGATCTCGGGTGCTGTAGCAGCCGGGGGCGAGCTCAGGCGCGAGGCCCTCGCCCGTGCAGGCCTGGTTGAACTGCCAGAACGCGATCATGCTGTAGGCGCCGATGACGAAGATGCCGGCTCCCGTGGCGAGCCCGTCGAGACCGTCGGTGAGGTTGACGGAGTTCGAGAACCCGGTGCCGAGCAGCGACAGCCACGCGAGATACAGCAGCCACGCCAGCACCGGGGTCAGCGCGAAGAACGACAGCGCCGGGATGTCGCGGAACAGCGAGATGTAGCCGGTGGCGGGAGTCTGCCGATAGGCGTCGGGGAAGTTCATCGCGGCGATGCCGAACGGGATGATCGCGAGCACCTGGCCGGCGATCTTGCGCCAGCCGCTCAGGCCGTCGTAGTGGTTCTGCTTGACCTTCAGGTAGTCGTCGATGAAGCCCACGGCGCCGAAGGACAGCATCAGCCAGATGACGAGCCAGCCCGAGGGCGTCGGGGGGTTGCCGCCGGCGAAGCAGCCGACGAGGTAGCCGACGACGGTGCCGACGATGAAGATGGTGCCGCCCATGGTGGGCGTGCCGCGCTTGACCTCGTGGTCGGGGGCGAGCATCTTCGCGTTCGCGACGCGGATGGGCTGCGCCCAGCCCCACTTGCGGAACGCCCGCAGGAACACGGGCGTGAGGAAGAGCGAGAACGCCAGGGAGATCGCCGCAGCTGTCAGGAGTGATCTCACGTGAACGATTCTCCCAGACGATCGCCGAGGAACCTGAGCCCCGCCGAGTTGGACGACTTCACGAGCACGCGATCGCCGTCGCGCAGCTCGCCCTGCAGATAGGCGAACGCCTCGTCGGCGTCGGAGAAGAACACTGCCTCGTCGCTCCACGAGCCCTCGGCCACGGCCGCCAGGTAGAGGCTGCGCGCCTCGTCGCCGACGACCACGATGCGCGGGATCCGCAGGCGCACGGCGAGCAGGCCGATCTTGGCGTGCTCCTCGTGGGCGTGCTCCCCCAGCTCGCTCATCGCCCCCAGGACGGCCACCATGCGCTCATCCGGGCGCGTGATCTGCGCGAGCGTGCGCAGCGCGGCGGACATCGAGTCGGGGCTGGCGTTGTACGCGTCGTTGATGATGCGCACCCGGTCCGATCCCATCACCTGCATCCGCCAGCGCTCGGCGAGCTCGAGCTCGCCCACGCGCTCGACCGCGGCGGCCGGGTCGACGCCGAGCGCCACCGCCGCGGTGATCGCCGCGACGGCGTTCTTGACATGGTGCGCGCCGAGCACGCGAAGGTGCAGGGGCAGGTCCTGTCCGTCGACCGTGACGGTCGCGTCCGTGCCCTCCGCGGTCACGCGCAGACCGGAAGCCCGCACGTCCGCGGCGTCGGCCTCGCCGAACCATCGCACGGCGAGACCGCGGTCGTCGGCGATCGACGCCATCCCCGCCACGCGCGGGTCGTCGGCGTTCAGCACCGCGATCCCCGGGGCGTCCTGCCCGGGCAGGGGCGTGGCCCGGATCGCGGAGACGAGCTCGGACTTCGCCCGCACGGTCGACTCGATGCCGCCGAAGCCCCCCGCGTGCGCCATGCCGACCATGAGCACCACGCCCACGTCCGGCGTCACGAGCCCGGCCAGACGCGCGATCTGCCCCGACGCGTCGGCCCCGAACTCGCACACCAGGTAGCGGGTGTCGTGGGTGACCCGCAGCATCGTCAGCGGCGCGCCGACCGAGTTGTTGTACGACCCGACCGGGGCGACGGTCTCCCCCTCGGGGCGCAGGATCGTCGCCAGCATGTTCTTGGTGGTCGTCTTGCCGTTCGATCCCGTGATGCCGACGATGCGCAGTCGTCCCGACGCGCGCACCCGTGACACGACCTCGCGGGCGAGCTGCGCGATCGCGACGACGACGTCCGCCACCACGATCTGCGTCACCGGCTCGTCCACGACGCGCTCGACGAGCGCCAGCACCGCGCCGCGGGAGACGGCGGTTCCGACGAACAGGTGTCCGTCGGTGGTCTCGCCCGGCTTGGCGACGAAGACGCCGCCCGCCGTCATGTTGCGGGAGTCCGTGTCGACGACGCCGGAGACGACAGTGGCCGGCTCGTCCGCGCCGTGCAGGCGCAGCTCGCCGTCGACGGCCGCCGCGATCTCGGACAGGGACAGGGCGATCATGCGGCGAACCTCCGTGGCGCACGCGCTCCCGCCCGCCGGGCGGGGGTGCGCATCACTTGAACTTGGGGAGCTTGGTCTCGGGCTCCGAGGCGCCCGGCATCACGCGGTAGGACTGCAGGACGTACGTCATCGCCTTCTGCAGAGCGGGTGCCGTGGCCGCAGACGAGGTTACCCGCTTCGGTTCGTCGAGCGTAATCATCACGACGTACTGCGGGTCGTCGGCGGGCGCGAACCCGACGATGCTGGTGAAGTACAGCCCGGCCTTGTAGCCGCCGCTGCCGTTGGTCTTCTGGGCGGTTCCGGTCTTGGCCGCGATGCTGTAGCCCGGCACCTTGATCTGCTCGGCCACCGGCCCCTGGAACCCGACGTTCTCCAGCATCAGCCGCACCTGCTCCGCGGTGTCCTCGCTGATGATGCGCTCGGACTCGCCGGCGTCGGCCTTGACGACATCGCCGTCGGCGGTCGTGCACGACTCGATGAGGCTGAGCGGCACCTTCACGCCGCCGTTCGCGATGGTCTGGTAGGCGCTGACGACCTGCGGGATCGTCGCCGTGAACGCCTGCCCGAAGGTGGTGGCGTAATGGGTCTGGTTGTCCCAGGTGTCGGCCGCGGCGATCCAGCCGTTCTCCTCGCCCGGGAAACCGACGGTCGCGCCGCCGCCGATGCCGAAGCGCGTGAGCCAGTCGTGCCGCTGCTCGTCCGACAGCAGCTCGCCGAACTTCGACAGCGCGACGTTGGACGAGTCCATCAGCGCGCCGGCGAGCGTGTACTCGTACGTGGGGTGGACGAAGGAGTCGCCGACCTTGGCGCCGTTCGGGAACGTCTCGGAGCTGGAGGCCGAGACCGAGCTGAGCGGCGTCGCGACGCCCTCCTCGATGAGCATCGCGGCGGTGACCGGCTTGAACGTCGAACCCGGCTCGAACACCTCGCTGAACACGAGCGATTTGCGGTAGTTCGGGTCGGACGACAGGACGTCGTTCGGGTCCATCGACGGGTACTGCGCGGCGGCGCGGATCTGCCCGGTCTTGACGTCGACGACCGTCACGGTGCCGGCGATCGCCTGCTGGTTCTCCGTCTCCTCCGCGATCATCTGCTCCATGTACCACTGCAGATCGGAGTCGATCGTGAGCTGCACCTGGCCGCCGTCCACCGCGGGGGTGACCTTCTCGGTGCCCGGGATGCGGACCCCGCCCGCGCCGCCCTTGGCGTAGGTCTCCTCGCCGTTGGTGGCCTCGAGGCAGGAGTCCTCGGCCAGCTCGATGCCCGCGAGCGGGTCGCCGTCGTTGGACTCGAATCCCACGAGCGTGCCGGCGACGGCGCCGTTCGGGTACTCGCGCGACGGGTTCGACTCGTACGTCAGGTAGGGTACGGCGAGCTCCCGCAGTGCCTGGTACTGCGCGGTGGACACGCTCTTCGCGAGCTGCGCCCACTGCGAGTCCGGCTCGTTCGCCTTCTTGTCGGCGACGATCTGCTTCACCTCTGCGCTGTCCTGCCCGAGGATCTGCGCGATGAGCTCGGCCTGCTCGTCCCAGGTCTGCGTGTACGACTCGCCGTCCTCGGTCTCGCGCTTGATGTCGCCGACGAGCGTCGGGTCGATGGCGACGTCGTAACGCATCGTGCTGCTGGCGAGCACCGTGCCGTTCGCGTCCACGATCGCACCGCGGTTGCCCCAGAGCGTCTCGCTGCCGACCATGTTGCCGGTGCTGATCGAGTCGGCGATGTGGTCGTCGGCGTGGACGACCTGGATGTCGATCAGCCGCAGCACGAAGCCGGACAGGATGACCAGCACGGCGCCGGCCGCCACCATCGTGCGACGCCGCGACGAACGGCTCATCGTCCCGCGCGCGGTGGTGGCCGTCCCGGACTGCCGGCTCGCGGTCGGATTCATCGGACTCCTTGGCTCCTCGTGGCGGCGCAGCGGGCGCTGGTTCAGCTGACCGTGGTCAGACGACGGATCGACATCAGTGGGTGGTGGGGCTCGGCAGCCCCTCGGTCAGCGCGGGCGGCAGCTCGGCCTCGACGTCCTCCTCGGCCTTGTCGTCCGTCTCCTCCTTGCCGGCGAGCGTGGCGTCGGGGTCCGTGGTGAGGGGCCGACGGTCGAGGAGGGCGTTGCCGACCGCCCCGCGTCCGGCGGCATCGACCGTGGACGTGCTCCCCGCCGCGTTGCCCTCGCCGATGATCGCGCCGTCGCTCAGGCGGAGGAAGCTCGGCGAGGGATCGATCACCATCCCGAGCGCCGCGGCGTTGGCGGCGAGGTACTGGGGCGAGCTGAGGCCGGCGACCTCGTCGCGCAGCTCCTGCGCCTGCAGCGTCGCGGTGCGCCCCTCCTGCGTGAGCGCCGCGAGCTCGTACGACGACTGCGTGGTCAGGACCGACAGGCTCATCTGCGCGACCGCGATCGCGACGGCGCCGCCGAAGGCGACGATCGCGTAGCCGAGCCGCGGGCGGCGGCGCGGTGCCGGTGCCGGGACCGCCTGCAGCCGGCGGCGCGGGGCGCGCTCCGGTGCGGACGGGGTGGGGCGGACGCGCGCGGCCGCCGTGTTCGCGAGACTCATGCGGCCTCCCTCACTCGCTCGATGGCACGGAGCCGGACCGGCTTCGCGCGGGGGTTCAGAGCCGCCTCGTCGTCACCGGCGAGCTCGGCGCCCTTGACGAGCAGGCGGAACTGCGCCGCGTGCTCGGGCAGCTCCATCGGCAGCCCTGCGGGTGCCGTGGAGCTCGTCGCCTCGGCGAAGAGGCGCTTCACGAAGCGGTCCTCGAGCGACTGGTAGGAGAGGACGACCAGACGCCCGCCGACCGAGAGCGTGCGGAGCGCGGCGGGGATGGCGCGCTCGAGTGCGGCCAGCTCGCCGTTGACCTCGATGCGCAGCGCCTGGAAGACCCGCTTCGCCGGGTGGCCGGCGTTCTTGAGCGCCGCAGGGGTCGCTGCCTGCAGGATGTCGACCAGCCGTCCGGAGCGCTCCAGCGGCGTCTCCTGGCGCGCGGCGATGATCGCCCGGGCATAGCGGCCGGCGAGCTTCTCCTCGCCGTAGCGCTCGAAGATGCGGCGGAGGTCGCCCTCGCCGTAGCTCGCGAGCACGTCCGCTGCGGTGATGCCCTGCGTCGGGTCCATCCGCATGTCGAGCGGAGCGTCCTGGGCATATGCGAAGCCGCGCTCTGCCTCGTCGAGCTGCAGCGACGACACCCCGAGGTCGTAGAGGATCGCGTCGGCGTGATCGACGCCTGCGATCTCGAGAGCCTCGGCGATCCCGTCGTACACCGTGTGGACGAGCGTGGAGCGATCGGCGAAGGGGGCGAGACGCTCCCCCGCGATGCGCAGCGCGTCCGGATCGCGGTCGAGCCCGATGTGCCGGATGTCCGGGAACCTCTCGAGGAAGGCCTCGGAGTGGCCGCCCATGCCGAGCGTGCCGTCGACGTAGACGGCGGTCCGGCCCTCGTCGGCGGCGCGCTGCAGGGCGGGGCCGAGCAGCGCGATGCAGCGCTCGAGGAGCACGGGGACGTGGATGTCGCGAAGGTTCATGATGTTCGGGACCGGGGCCGGTCCCCCGGTTCTGATCCCCATCCGCTCGACCTGGCGCCGGGGAAGTGCGTCAGGGCTGCGGGTGGGGGTCACAACCGGGGGTTCGGCTCAGAAAAGGCCCGGGATCACCTCCTGCTCCATCTCCGAATAGCTCTCTTCGTTGTTCTCGAGGTAGGCGTTCCAGGCCGACGCGTCCCAGATCTCCGCGTGCGCGCCGACGCCCGTGACGATGAGCTCCTTCTCGAGCCCGGCGTACGTGCGCAGGTGCTGCGGGATCGTGATGCGGTTCTGACCGTCGGGGGTCTCGGCGCTCGCGCCCGAGAGGAACATGCGCAGGAAGTCACGGGCCTGCTTGTTGCTGAGCGGCGCCTGCCGGATCCGCTCGTGGACCTGCTCGAACTCGGCCGTGCTGAACACGTACAGGCAGCGCTCCTGTCCGCGGGTGACGACGATCCCTCCGGCGAGCTCCTCGCGGAACTTCGCCGGCAGGATGACCCGGCCCTTGTCGTCGAGCTTGGGGGTATGGGTACCCAACAACACTGGCCATCACCCCCCTTGTCCGGCCGGTCCCGAGGATATTCCCCACTTTACTCCACTTCTCCCCACTGTCTAGAGACAGACACGACTTTATTCCCGTGTCGCGCGCGAAAGATCCGCATCATTCCGCGGTGGATGGCGGGTGGTGGCGGGTGGAGGGAAAGTGGAGCCCGACGCGCCGAGTGCGCGTCACCGGGCCGCATCGGACGGACAGACCTGCCCCACAGGCACAAAAAAAGCGCCGACCCGAAGGTCGGCGCTCGATGAAGAGGAGAGGCGGGGCTTCTAGCCGTCGCCGTTCTGGCGACGGTCCCAGCGCTCGTTCACGCGGTCCATGAAGGAGGCCTGACGCGGCGCGCGCGCGGGCTTTCCGCCGGCCGCGCGGGCGGGGGTCTCGCTGCCCTTGACGGGCCTGACGGCGAGCACGACTCCGCCCACCATCGCCGCGAAGCCGACCACGCCGAGGGAGAGACCGAGCGGCAGGCTCGAACGCCAGAGGGCGATACCGGCGATGATCGCGCCGAGACCGGCCAGGACGAGGATCGCGCCGTAGATCAGGTTGCGGTAGCTCAGGACCTGAGCGCCCGCGGGCGCGCTCACGACATCGGCGTCGTTCTGCATGAGATGGCGCTCCATCTCATCCAGCAGACGCTGCTCCTGCTCGGAGAGTGGCATCGTGTCCCCCTCGAATGAATCGGTAGCCCTCATTCTAGTCTCGGGCCGGAGAACTAGGCTAGGCCTGTGACGTCGCCGCCCCCCTTCATCGAAGCGATCTCCCAGCGACTCGATAAGTTCGCGGCGGAACGACGCGAGGAGGCCCTCGAGCTGGGGCCCGAGGCGGTGACCTTCACCGAGCACGCGTTGGCCGGCCTGCGCGGCGGGAAGCGCCTTCGCGCGCGCTTCTGCTGGTGGGGCTGGCGCGGCGTCGCGCACGGCTCGAGCGTCACGGAGTCCGCCGAGGACGCGGCAATCGGCGTGAGCGCCGCGCTCGAGATCTTCCAGGCGGCGGCACTCGCCCATGACGATCTGATCGACAACTCCGACACGCGGCGCGGCCGCCCGTCCGCGCACCGCGCCCTGGAGGCCGCACACCGCGCTGCGGGCTGGACGGGCGATGCCGCCGCGTTCGGCCGCGCCGGGTCCGTGCTGCTCGGCGACCTTCTCGTCGCGTGGAGCGACGATCTCCTCGAGGAGGCGCTCGCGACGCTCCGCGACCTGGATGCGGCGGCGGTCGCCCGCCGCGAATACGGCCTCATGCGCCGCATCGTCACGATCGGCCAGTTCCTCGATGTCGCGGAGGAGTCGGCGTGGAGCACAGCCGGCGACGACACGCACGGCCGCCGTGCGCTCCGCGTCGCGTCCTACAAGTCGGCGCGATACAGCGTCCAGCAGCCGCTGGTGATCGGCGGCGCGCTGGCAGGCGCCGATGAGACGGGACTGGCGTCACTGCGCGCGTTCGGCCATCCGCTCGGGATGGCCTTCCAGCTGCGAGACGACGTGCTCGGGGTGTTCGGAGACTCCGTCGAGACGGGAAAGCCGGCCGGCGACGATCTGCGCGAGGGCAAGCGCACGGCGCTGGTCGCCTTCTGTCGCCAGGCCCTCGCACCCGCCGATCGCGAGCGCTTCGACGGGATGCTCGGCGACCCGGGGCTGACCGACGCCGACGTCGCCGAGCTCCGCGACACGATGCGGTCGACCGGCGCCCTGGACGAGACGGAGCGGCTGATCGCCGCGTACGCCGCCGAGGCCGACGCGGCACTGGACGACGCCCCCCTCGACTCCGACGCCGCGGGGCAGCTCCGGGAGCTGGCACGGGCGGCCGTCGACCGGCGCGCCTAGAGCGCTCCCCGAGCGACCGACGCCTCTCCGCAGCGGCGGAGCGTCAGGCGAGCGTCTGCGCGACCCGCCGCACCTCGGCCTTGCGGCCCGCGCGGAGCGCCTCGATCGGGGCGTCCCCGATCGACTCCTCCGGAGTGAGCAGCCAGTCGATGGCCTCGTCGTCGTCGAACCCGGCGTCGTGAAGGACGATCACCGTGCCCCGCAGCGACGACAGCACCTCGTCGTCCACGAAGAACACCGAGGGGATCCGCAGCGGCCCCTCGCGTCGCGATCCGACGAGGGCCTTCTCGTCGAGAAGCCGGCGCACCCGGCCGGGTGTCTCCCCCAGCAGCTCGGCCACCTCGGGAAGCGTCAGCCACTCGGTGGCGACGCGATCATGGCGGGGACTGGTCGAGGCGGCATCGTTCGCTGTCACGCTGCCACTATCTCATCCGCAGCCGAGAGGCGTCCCGCAGGAGGACAGCGGCCTTCGTCACATCAGTCACACAGATCACACGCCTCACTCCGGACCCGCTCATAACACAGGTCACTCCATATAGCAGCAGTTGACACGCCTACACAGACGTGACACGGTTTCTGAGTCGAATAGCGCCGACGACCATCCGAGGGGGACCCCACCGTGCACCGACGCCTTCCCGCACGCGCCAGCCACGCTCGCGCCAGCCAGCCGATGCGCTCGCTCTTCACGACCGTCCCGGTCGCGATCGCGGGCTCGATCGCGCTGTCGCTCGGCGCGTCGCCGGCCGCGGCCGCCGACGTGAAGATGCGCGACGGCGTGCGCGACGGACAGGCCCCCGCCGATGCGTTCGGCGCGGTCCGCGGTGCCACCGCGCTCGCTCCGGCCGCGACGGTCGCCCCCACCCGGGTCGAGGCGGCCGTGCGCACCGCCGCCCGCGCGACCACCCACCTCGTCCAGCAGGGCGACACCGTCACCCGCATCGCGATCCAGGCGGGGCTGCGCACGATCGACGTCCTGAACTGGAACAACCTGGGCTGGTCGAGCACCATCTACCCCGGCCAGGTCCTGCGCCTCGCTCCCGGTGCGACGCCCGCCGCGCCCACCGCGGCCCCGGCTGCCGCCGTGCAGCCCGCCGCAGCGACCACCGGCACCTACACGGTCAAGGTCGGAGACACCGTGTGGGCGATCGCCGCCCAGCACGAGACGACGGTCGACGCCATCCTCAAGGCGAACGGGCTGTCGGCGAGCGCCGTGATCTACCCGGGCCAGAACCTCGCCGTCTCCGGTTCCGCCCCCGCGGCGCAGCCCGCCGCCACGGGATCCTCCGCTCCCGCCTCTTCGGAATCGGCGCCGACCTCGAAGCCCGTGCCCGCCGCCGGCGGCGAGTCGTACACGGTCCAGGCCGGCGACACCGTGTGGGGCATCGCGCAGAAGAACGGCACGACCGTGGACGCCGTGATCCAGGCGAACGGGCTGGGCTCCGCCGCGACGATCTTCCCCGGGCAGAAGCTGAAGCTCTCGGGGTCGACCTCGGCCGCCGCCCCCGCCGCCGACCCTGCGCCCGCTGCGGAGCCCGCGAAGCAGGCGGAGCCGGCTCCTGCCGCCACCTCGAGCTCGAGCTCGGGCAAGACCTACGAGGTCACCGCCGGCGACACGCTCTGGGGCATCGCGCAGAAGAACGGCACGACGGTCTCCGCCGTCCTCGAGGCCAACGGCCTGTCCGAGGGCGCGATCATCTACCCGGGTCAGAAGCTGAAGCTGTCGGCCGCCGCGCCGATCGCCGCCAGCACGGCGTCGACGCCGTCCGACGAGGACCCGAGCCTCCAGCGCTCGACGGTCCTCGACGCCGAGCAGTCCGAGAACGCGAGCCTGATCATCCGCGTCGGCCGCGAGATCGGCGCGTCCGACCGGGCGATCGCCATCGCGCTCGCGACGGCCATGGTCGAGTCGGGCATCCGCAACCTCGACTACGGCGACCGCGACTCGCTGGGCCTGTTCCAGCAGCGTCCGAGCGCCGGCTGGGGCACCGCCGACCAGGTGCGCGACCGCGAGCGGGCCACGCGCGTGTTCTTCGGCGGCGAGCACAATCCCAACAAGGGCAACACCCGCGGCCTGTACGACATCGCCGGCTGGGAGAGCATGGAGTTCACAGACGCCGCGCAGGCCGTGCAGATCTCCGCGTTCCCCAACCGCTACGGCCAGTGGGAGACCGCCGCGTACGGCTGGCTCGCCCAGCTCGGCTGAGCCGACGCCTCTTGGCGACCCTCTCCTCCGCGCGCCAGCGGAGCGCAGGACGGCGCCCCGCGAGCAGACGGCTGCGGGTGCGCCGTTCCCAGGTCCTGACCGGCCTCGAACGTAGAATCGGCCTGTGAGCACGAGTCAGCAGGTCGATCCCCTCATCGGGCGGCTTGTCGACGGTCGCTACCGGGTCCGCGCGCGCATCGCGCGCGGCGGGATGGCGACCGTGTACGTCGCCACCGACCTGCGCCTGGAGCGCCGCGTGGCGCTCAAGGTGATGCACGGCCACCTCAGCGACGACAGCGTGTTCCAGAGCCGGTTCATCCAGGAGGCCCGATCGGCCGCTCGGCTGTCGGACCCCCACGTGGTCAACGTGTTCGACCAGGGCCAGGACGGCGAGCTCGCGTACCTCGTCATGGAGTACCTGCCCGGGATCACGCTGCGCGAGCTGCTGAAGGAGCAGCGCCGCCTCACGGTCACGCAGACCATCACGATCATGGACGCCGTCCTGTCGGGGCTCGCCGCCGCGCACCGCGCCGGCCTCATCCACCGCGACGTGAAGCCCGAGAACGTGCTGCTGGCCGAGGACGGCCGGATCAAGATCGGCGACTTCGGGCTCGCGCGCGCATCGTCGGCGAACACCGCGACAGGGGCGCAGCTTCTCGGGACCATCGCCTACCTCGCCCCCGAGCTGGTGACCCGCGGCACGGCCGATGCCCGCAGCGACATCTACGCGCTCGGCATCCTCCTCTACGAGCTGCTCGCCGGCGAGCAGCCGTACAAGGGCGAGCAGCCGATGCAGATCGCGTTCCAGCACGCCACCGACTCGGTGCCGCGCCCCAGCGTCAAGAACCCCGGTGTCCCTGAGCAGCTCGACGAGCTCGTGCTGTGGGCCACGGAGAAGGACCCCGACGAGCGGCCGTCCGACGCGCAGGAGATGCTCGAGCGGCTGCGCGAGATCGAGCGCGAGCTCGGCATCGCTCCCCTGCCCACGCGCTCCGCCGCCGCGTTCGACACCCGCATGCTTCCGGCCGAGGCCCCGGACGCCGGCGCGACCAAGGTGCTGCCGGGAGTGCTTCCCGTCACCGCCGACCTCACCGAGGGCATCGACGACTCCGTGGCCTCCGAGCAGCCGGACAACGCCGCGCGCCTCCGACACCGGTCGGCGCAGCGCCGCCGTCGCGGAGGCCTGCTGCTCGCGCTCGTGCTGCTGCTGGCGGCCGCGGCGGGCGCGATCGGCTGGTGGTTCGGCTCGGGCCCGGGCTCGCAGGTGGCGGTGCCGGAGGTCTCCGGCACGTTCGCCGACGCGAAGGCGTCGCTCGCCGAGTTCGAGCTGACCGCGGCCGAGGCGCCGCAGAGCAGCCTCGACGTGCCGGCGGGGCAGGTCATCGGCACCGAGCCCGAGGCGGGCGCGCGCGTCGACCGCGGCACCGAGGTGACCGTGGTGGTGTCCGCGGGGCCCGCCGAGGTGCAGGTGCCGTCGTTCGCGGGGGTCTCGCTGACGGACGCCCACTCCCGTCTCGACGAGCTGCGCATCTCGTACGACGATGCCGAGAACCTGATGCTGTACTCGGATGCCCCGAAGGACGAGGTGATCGGCCTCGAGATCGTCCCCGCCGACGGCGGCGACCGCGTGGGCTGCTTCGACGAGGGCTGCGCGGCGCACGAGGGCGACGCCGCCGACCTCATCGTGTCGCTCGGGCCGCTGCCGGACGTCACGGGCATGTCCCGCTCGGACGCCGAGTCCACGCTGGGCGACGCGCAGCTTCAGGTGACGGTGAACGAGGAGTACAGCGACACGGTCGCCGAAGGCACCGTCATCCGCGTGGAGCCCCGCGCCGAGGCGGGCAACTGGCGCCCCGGCGACGCGATCACGATCGTCAGCTCGCTCGGCCCGCAGCTGTTCGAGGTGCCGAACGTGGTCGGCATGACACGCGACGAGGCAGTCCAGGCACTTTCGAATCACTTCGAAGTCACCGGCGTGGTCTTCCCCTGGAACATCGCCATGAACGAGCTGACTGAAGTGCAGTCCCAGTCAATTGCCGGCGGGACGTGGCACGCGCAGGGCACCACGATCGACATCAGCATCGACTTGCGCGACTGATCGCGGGGCAGCTGTGCGGCACTCAGTGCGGTGGGGGGGGGCGGCGGCGCGGGAGCCGGCCCCCCCCAGAGCGGCGGCGAAGGACGAGACAAC
>NZ_JAIJZW010000002.1:0-216039 GCF_019753765.1 Microbacterium marinilacus | reverse complement strand
TCGTGTGGGGGGGGGTGGGGGGCTCCCTGGGGGGGGGGGGCCCCGCCCCCCGCGCGCCCGCCACCACCGTCAGGTCAGCGCTTCTCGAGCTCCTCGGCGACCAGGAACGCCAGCTCGAGCGACTGCATGTGGTTCAGGCGCGGGTCGCACAGCGACTCGTAGCGGGTCGCGAGAGTCGCCTCGTCGATCTGCTCGGAGCCGCCCAGGCACTCCGTCACGTCGTCGCCCGTCAGCTCGACGTGGATACCGCCCGGGTGGGTGCCGGCGGACCGGTGCGCCTCGAAGAAGCCGCGGACCTCGTCGACGACGTCGTCGAAGCGACGCGTCTTGTACCCGGTCTCGGTGGTGAAGCCGTTGCCGTGCATCGGGTCGGTGACCCACAGCGGGGTCGCGCCCGAGTCCTTCACGGCCTCGAGCAGCGGGGGCAGCGCATCGCGGATCTTGCCCGCGCCCATGCGCGTGATGAAGGTCAGGCGTCCGGGCTCGCGCTCGGGGTCGAGCTTGTCGATGAGCGCCAGCGCCGTCTCCGGCGTCGTGCTGGGGCCGAGCTTGACCCCGATGGGGTTGCGGATGCGCGAGAAGTAGTCGACGTGCGCGCCGTCCAGGTCGCGCGTGCGCTCGCCGATCCAGACGAAGTGCGCCGACGTGTTGTACGGCGTGCCGGTCCGCGAGTCGATGCGCGTGAGCGGACGCTCGTAGTCCATCAGCAGGCCCTCGTGGCCGGTGTAGAACTCGGTGCCACGGAGCGTGTCGAAGTCGGCGCCCGCCGCCTCCATGAAGCGGATCGCGCGGTCGATCTCGCCGGCGAGCCGCTCGTACCGCTGGTTCGCCGGGTTCTGCGCGAAGCCCTTGTTCCAGGAGTGCACCTCGCGCAGGTCCGCGAAACCGCCCTGCGTGAAGGCGCGGATCAGGTTCAGCGTCGAGGCGGCCATGTGGTAGCCCTTGAGCAGCCGCTGCGGGTCCGCCTGCCGCGACGCGGACGTGAAGTCGAAGCCGTTGACGATGTCGCCGCGGTACGCGGGCAGCGTCACGTCGCCGCGGGTCTCCTCGTTGTTCGAGCGGGGCTTGGCGAACTGACCGGCCATGCGCCCCATCTTCACGACGGGCATCGACGCGCCGTACGTGAGCACGACCGCCATCTGCAGCACGGTCTTCACACGGTTGCGGATCTTGTCGGCGGTGGCTCCCGCGAACGTCTCGGCGCAGTCGCCGCCCTGCAGCAGGAACGCCTTGCCGGCGGCAGCCTGACCGAGGCGCTCCTTGAGGCTGTCCACCTCGCCCGCGAACACGAGCGGGGGCTGCTGCGAGAGCTCGGTCGAGACGCGCTCGACCTCCGCATAGTCCGGCCACTCCGGCTGCTGCTTGATCGGAAGGGATCGCCAGGCATCCAGAGCATCGGAAGTGAGGTGCATTCTTCGATGCTAGCGCCGCCGCGCGACGCCGAAGACCACCCTCAGTCGGCCGCGATCGTGGCGGTGTCCGTCGCCTCCCCGCCGGTGGAGGCGGCGCCCGACACGCCGGCCTGCCGCTGCTGCTTGACCGACGACGCGTAGACGTCGCGGTACTGCTGCTGGCCGAGGCGCTGCAGCGCGACCATGATCTCGTCCGTCACGGAGCGCAGGATGTAGCGGTCGTTCTCCATGCCCGCGTAGCGGCTGAAGTCGAGCGGCTCGCCGATGACCACGCCGACGCGCACGACCCGGGGCAGGCTCGTGCCGATCGGCATCATGGTGTCGGTGTCGATCATCACGACGGGGACGACCGGCACCTTCGCCTCGAGCGCCATGCGGGCGATGCCCGTCCGCCCGCGATACAGGATGCCGTCGGGGCTGCGGGTGCCCTCGGGGTAGATGCCGAGCAGGTCACCGCGCCCCAGCACCTGCAGGGCCGTGTTCAGCGCGGCCTCCGACGCCGATCCTCCGGACCGGTCGATCGGGATCTGCCCGGTGCCCCTCATGAACCACTTCGTGGCCCAGCCCTTGAGCCCCTTGCCCGTGAAGTACTCGGCCTTCGCGAGGAACGTCATGGGGCGCTCGATCATGAGCGGCAGGAACACCGAGTCGGACACCGAGAGGTGGTTGCTCGCGAGGATCGCCGGTCCGGTCTGCGGGATGTTGCCGGCCCCGATGACCCAGGGGCGGAAGATCGCCTTCACGAGCGGACCGATGACGATGTACTTCATCAGCCAGTAGAACACCGCGGAGCACGTCCCTTCCCTGCCGCCGGACGCCCGGCGCAGAGGGCGGGCCGCTCAGCAGTCTAACGGCCGACTCGCCGCCGCCACCGCGCCCCATGGGACAGGTGGCGCGGTGAATGCGTGCGATTAGAATCGAGCCAGCCCGCCCATCCGGTACCGAAGGAGCTGCCGTGATCGAGTTCTCGACACCCGCGATCGTCCCCGCCGACCCAGAGGCGAACGTCGCCGATCTGCTGGTCGAACGCGTGAAGGCCACACCCGACAGACCGCTCTTCGGCATCCCGGAAGGCGACGGCTGGCGAGACGTGACCGCCGCGGAGTTCGAGCGGCAGGTGATCGCGCTGGCCAAGGGGTTCGTCGTCGCGGGGGTGCAGCCGGGCGAGAAGATCGGCTTCCTCGCGAAGACCACGTATCAGTGGACGCTGATCGACTTCGCGCTGTTCTATGCGGGCGCGATCATGGTCCCCGTCTACGAGACGAGCTCCCCCGCCCAGATCCAGTGGATCCTGTCCGACTCCGGCGCCGTCGGCCTCATCACGGAGAGCGCCGCGCACGCCGAGTCGTTCCAGACCGTCGCCGACGAGCTGCCGCTGATCCGCACCGTGTGGCGCATGGACGAGGACGCCGTCGCGTCGCTGAGCGCTCAGGGCGCCGACGTGGCGGACGACGAGATCGAGCGCCGTCGCGGCCTGGCCAAGGGCGCGGACATCGCGACCCTCATCTACACCTCCGGCTCCACCGGACGACCCAAGGGCTGCGTGCTGACGCACAGCAACTTCGTCGAGCTGTCGCGCAACGCCGCCGAGGCGCTGTCGGAGATCGTGCACCAGCCGGGCGCCTCGACCGTGCTGTTCATCACGACGGCGCACGTGTTCGCGCGGTTCATGTCCGTGCTCTACATCCACGCGGGGGTGAAGACGGGTCACGAGCCGAACACGAAGAACCTCGTCAAGACGCTCGGCTCGTTCCAGCCCACACTGCTGCTGGCCGTGCCGCGCGTGTTCGAGAAGGTCTACAACTCCGCCGAGCAGAAGACCGAGGGCGAGGGCAAGGGCCGCATCTTCCGCGCGGCTGCCAAGACGGCCATCGAGCACTCGCGCCGGCTCCAGGACGGCGACAAGATCGGGCTCGGCCTGCGGCTCCGGTTCTCGCTGTTCGACCGGCTCGTGTACTCGAAGCTGCGTGCGCTCATGGGCGGGCGGGTCACCTACGCCGTCTCCGGCTCGGCTCCGCTCGGCCCGCGCCTCGGACACTTCTTCCACAGCCTGGGGATCAAGATCCTCGAAGGCTACGGACTCACCGAGACCACGGCGCCCGCGAGCGTCAACCTGCCGGGCAAGATCAAGGTCGGCACGGTCGGCCCCGCTCTGCCCGGCATCGGCCTCCGCGTCGCCGACGACGGAGAGATCCAGGTCAAGGGCGTCAATGTGTTCCGCGAGTACTGGAAGAACCCCGACGCGACGGCGGAGGCATTCGACGGCGAGTGGTTCCGCACGGGCGATCTCGGCTCGTTCGACGACGACGGCTACCTCACCATCACGGGACGCAAGAAGGAGATCATCGTCACGGCCGGAGGCAAGAACGTCGCTCCCGCCGCGCTCGAGGACCCGATCCGCGCGAACCCGATCGTCGGCCAGGTGGTCGTGGTCGGCGATCAGAAGCCGTTCATCTCGGCGCTCGTCACGCTCGATCCCGAGATGCTGCCGGCCTGGCTGGCGACGCACGGCGAGAGCGCTGACCTCACGCTCGAGCAGGCGGCGAAGAACCTGACCGTCCGAGCCGAGGTGCAGCGCGCGATCGACGAGGCCAACTCGCGCGTGTCCCGAGCGGAGTCGATCCGGAAGTTCACGATCCTCGGCACCGAGTGGACCGAGGCGACCGGTCACCTGACGCCGAAGCTGTCGATCAAGCGTGCCGAGATCATCAAGGACTTCGCGCACGAGATCGAGGACATCTACGCCGCGCCGGTCTCGACCACCAACATCTCGGTCGCCGGCTGAGCCGTCCGATGTGCCGTGAAGAGGCCCGGCCCCGGAAGATCGGGACCGGGCCTCTTCACGCACGAGGAGTCAGGCGCGACAGGGTCGGGTCTCGGCTCGGGCGCTGCGCACCCTCGCTCAACCTTGACGCGGCGTCAAAACCAGTCGCTCTCGCGGACGGCCCTCATCGCCTTGGCCCGCTCGTCCTTAGCGAGGCGCTGCAGGTACACCATCCCGTCGAGGTGGTCGGTCTCGTGCTGCAGCATCTGCGCCATGAGCCCCTCGCCCTCGAGCACCACCTTCGCGCCGTCGAGGTCGATGCCCTCGACGCGGGCGTACGGATGACGGAGCGCGTCGTGCCAGAGGCCGGGCACCGACAGGCACCCCTCCCCCGTGGGCTGCGGCTCGCCGCGCACCTCGACGATGCGGGGGTTCAGCACGTAGCCGATGGTCCCGTCGACGTTGTAGCTGAAGGCGCGAAGGCCGACGCCGATCTGCGGAGCAGCGACGCCGGCACGGCCCGGCAGGGCGACCGAGTCGAGCAGGTCCTGGACCAGGGCGCGGACGCCGTCGTCGATCTTCTCGATCTCGGCGCAGGGCGTCCGCAGCACCGGGTCGCCGTACAGGCGGATCTCGCGGACGGTCACGCGGAGCGGCCCTCGCGCAGACCGTCCACGACACGCGCGGCCAGCTCGCGGGCGGCCTGCCGCGTCTCGGCGCGCAGATCGCGGTAGACGATGGCGCTGCCGGCTCCCAGGGCCGCGTCGTAGGGCAGGTGCACGACCGCCTGCACCCGGCTGCCGAAATGGACCTCGAGCTCGCTCAGGCGCACCATGGGCGCACCGGGAGACTGCTGGTTCAGCACGACGATCGCCCGGCGGGCGAGCTCGTCGTACCCGTTGGACTCCAGCCAGGTGATGGTCTCGGACGCGAGGCGCACCTCGTCCAGGTTGAGCCCCGTCACGATGACCAGCTGGTCGGCGTGGGCCAGGGTGGCCGACATCGCGGAGTGGATGATGCCGGTGCCGGTGTCGGTGAGCGCGAGCGAATAGAAGTGCTCGGCGACCTTGGCCACGCGTCGGTAGTCCTCCTCGCCGAACGCCTCGGCGATGCGCGGGTCGGTGTCGGAGGCGAGGACGTCCAGACGGGTCTCGTCGCGCGCGACGAAGCGCGAGATGTCGTTGTAGCCGCGGATCTCCCCCGCGCGGTGCACCAGGTCGCGCACGGTCCTGTCGGTGCGCTTCGCGATGCGGTCCGCCAGCGTGCCGCGGTCGGGGTTCGCGTCGATCGCGATCACGCGGTCGTCGCGTCCGTCCGCCAGCGCCATGCCGAGCAGCGTCGTCACGGTGGTCTTGCCGACGCCGCCCTTGCGGCTGAGCACGGGCACGAATCGGGTCTCGCCCGCCAGGGGGGCGGCCACGCGCGCGTCGAGCGCCTTGCGGGCGCGCGCCTTGCGACCGTCGCCCAGGTTGACCCGGCCGCCGGTCAGGCCGTAGACGAACTCGCTCCACGCGCCCTCGGGCGCCGGGCGCGCGACCCGGTGCGGGTTGAGCACGCGATCGGCGGTGAGGAGGTCGCTCGACTCGCGCTCCGCGTCCTTGCCGAGGTCCTCCAGACGTCGGGCGGTCATCGTGAGTGCTCCTGTCGTCTGGGTCTTCTGCGTGCTCTCCGGGGCCGCCTCGACGGCTGCCCGCTGCGCCGCCGTCTCCTCGGCCCAAGCCCGGGCGTGCGACGTGGCGCGTGCCGCGCCGGCGGAGGCCGTGGCTACGACGGCGGCCCGGTCCTCGACGACCGGCTCGTCCGCCTCGGCTTCGGTCTCCGCCTCGTCGTCCTCGACGGCCGCCACGTCCGGCTCGGCGCCTGCGTCGGTCTCGTCCAGGTCGTCCGTGGCGGGCTCCTCGCGAGGCTCCTCCGCCTCGGCGTCGGACTCGTGGCCGGCGTCGTCGACCTCGGCGAGCAGCTCGGCGGCGGCCGCGCGCCAGTCGTCCACCGGCGACGGGTCGTCCGCCGCGTCCCCTTCGTCGTCCGCCTCGACGTCATCGCTCACGGTGCCGGCGTCGCTCGCGGCGGTGTCATCGTCGGGCGCGCCACCCTCGATCGAGGGCGCCTCCTCCACATCGTCCTCAGCCGCGTCCGCGGCGTCCTCCCGCTCGACGTCGTCGGGATCGAGACCATCGGTGTCGTCGGCAACGACGTCGTCGACGTCCGCCGTGTCCTCGACGTCCTCGGTGTCGTCGACGTCCTCGGTGTCGTCGATGTCCGCCGCATCGTCGGCGGCGACCTCCTGTGCCGGGCCGGCGGACTCGGGCTCGGGCATCACGACGACGTCGATCACCTGGTCCGCCTCATCGGCCTCGGCATCGTCGGCGGCGGCAGCGGCCTGCTCCCGCACGGCGGCGACCACGTCCTCGACGATCTCGCCGGTGATCGCCGCGTCCTCGTCGGATGCGGGGGCGGCCGTCTCGGCGCGATCGCCGTCGAAGCGATCGGCGGGGAGCTCGATCACGATCTCGCCGCTGCGCAGGTCCCCGGGCTCGAGCTCGTCGTCGACGACCTCGTCGTCCGGCTCCTCCAGCACCTGCGGCAGCACGACGCGCACCTGCGCGGTCTGCGTGCCGAGGATGCCGATGGCGGTCGTGTCGAGTCCGCTGTGGTCGAGGACGCCGTGGTCCTCGCCCTGCATCTGGACGTCGTCGTGTTCGGTCGTGATCTTCTTGGCCACTGCGGGTTCACTCCAACGGGGATGACGATCCCCACCGGGCGAGCCCCTCCCGCCCCGGCGCCCGGTGACCGGGCGCCCCCAGGTTACTTGGCCGCGGCGACGACGACCAAAAGGTCGCCCGCGTCCACCTGCTGCGTGGGGCCGATCGCGAGCCTCTCGACGACCCCGTCGACGGGGGTCGTGATCGCCGCCTCCATCTTCATGGCCTCGATCGACGCGACCGCCTGACCCGCCTGGACCCGGTCGCCGACCGCGGCCTTCAGCGTCACCACGCCCGAGAACGGCGCGGCGACCTGACCGGGCTTCGAGGTGTCGGCCTTCTCGGCGGCGAGCACCTCGACGTCGATGCTGCGATCGCGCGCGGAGACCGGACGGAGCTGGCCGTTCAGCGTGGCCATCACCGAGCGCATGCCCTTCTCGTCGGGCTCGCCGATCGCCTCCAGGCCCACATAGAGCTGCACTCCGCGCTCGATCTCGACGACGTGCTCGCCGCCGGGCTCGAGGCCGTAGAGGTAGTCGGCCGTGTCGAGCACCGAGAGGTCGCCGTACGTCTCGCGCGCGGTCTCGAACGCCTTCGTCGGCTGCGGGAAGAGCAGGCGGTTGAGGGTGGCGCGCCGCGTCGGGGCGTCGCCGGACAGGTCCTGCTCGTCCGCGGGCTCGAGCGGGGTGACCGTCGGCCGCACGTCGCGTCCCGCGAGCACCTTCGTGCGGAAGGGCTCGGGCCAGCCGCCGGGCAGGTCGCCGAGCTCGCCGGCCATGAAGCCGACCACCGAGTCCGGCACGTCGTACTTGTGGGGGTTCTCGGCGAAGTCGGCGGGATCGGCCTTGACCGCCGCGAGATGCAGCGCCAGGTCGCCGACGACCTTCGACGACGGCGTCACCTTCGGCACGCGCCCGAGGATGTCGTCCGCCGCGGCGTACATGTCCTCGATCAGCTCGAAGTCGTCGGCGAGGCCCAACGCGATCGCCTGCTGCCGCAGGTTCGACAGCTGCCCGCCCGGGATCTCGTGGCGATAGACCCGCCCGGTGGGACCGGCCAGGCCCGACTCGAACGGCCGGTACAGGTGGCGCACGGCCTCCCAGTAGGGCTCGAGGTCGGAGACAGCCTGCAGGTCGATGCCGGTGTCGCGATCCGTGTGGGCGAGCGCCGCCACGAGCGCCGACAGCGACGGCTGGCTGGTGGTCCCCGCCATGGGAGCGGACGCTGCGTCGACCGCGTCGGCGCCGGCGGCGCTGGCCGCCAGCAGGGTCGCCAGCTGACCGCCCGGGGTGTCGTGGGTGTGGACGTGCACCGGCAGGTCGAACCGCTCGCGGAGCGCCGACACGAGGCGGGCGGCCGCGGCCGGGCGCAGGAGGCCCGCCATGTCCTTCACGGCGAGGACGTGGGCGCCGGCGTCGACGATCTGCTCGGCGAGGCGCAGGTAGTAGTCGAGCGTGTACAGGTCCTCCGCGGGATCCAGGAGGTCGCCCGTGTAGCAGACGGCGACCTCGGCGACCGACGTGCCCGTGGCGAGCACCGCGTCGATCGCGGGACGCATCTGCGACACGTCGTTGAGGGCGTCGAAGATGCGGAAGATGTCCACGCCGGACGCGGCCGCCTCGCGGACGAACGCGTCGGTGACCTCCGTGGGGTACGGCGTGTAGCCGACGGTGTTGCGGCCGCGCAGCAGCATCTGGATCGCGACGTTCGGCAGCGCCTCGCGCAGCTTGTCGAGCCGCTCCCACGGGTCCTCGCCGAGGAACCGCAGCGCGACGTCGTACGTCGCCCCGCCCCAGGCCTCGACCGACAGCAGCTGGGGCGTGAGACGGGCGACGTGCGGCGCCACGGCGACGAGGTCGCGTGTGCGCACGCGCGTCGCCAGCAGCGACTGGTGGGCGTCGCGGAACGTCGTCTCGGTCACCGCCAGGGCGCTCTGCTCACGCAGCGCGCGGGCGAAGCCGGCCGGGCCGAGCTCCTGCAGCCGCTGCCGCGACCCGTCCGGGGCGGCGGCCGTCAGGTCGGCCGCTGGCAGCTTGGCGGCAGGGGCGATCGCGAGCGGCTTCTCGCCGTTGGGCTTGTTGACCGTCACGTCGACGAGCCAGTTGAGGATCTTCGATCCGCGGTCCTTGGAGACCCGGCCCTCGAGCAGCTCGGGACGCTCGTCGATGAACGACGTCGACAGGTCCCCGGCCACGAACGCCGGGTCGTCGAGGACCGCCTGCAGGAACGGGATGTTCGTGGCCACGCCGCGGATGCGGAACTCGGCCAGCGCGCGGCGGGCGCGGGCGACGGCGGCGCCGAAGTCCCGTCCGCGGACGCTGAGCTTCGCGAGCATCGAGTCGAAGTGCGGGCTGATCTGGCTGCCCGCGGCGGTCGTGCCGCCGTCGAGGCGGATGCCGGCGCCGCCCGGCGAGCGGTACGTCGTGATCTTGCCGGTGTCGGGACGGAAGCCCGCCGCCGGATCCTCCGTCGTGATGCGGCACTGCAGCGCGGCGCCCCGCAGGCGGATCGTGTCCTGCGTCAGGCCGAGGTCGTCCAGCGTCTCGCCCGCCGCGATCCGCATCTGCGACTGCACCAGGTCGACGTCGGTGACCTCCTCGGTCACCGTGTGCTCGACCTGGATACGCGGGTTCATCTCGATGAACACGACCTCGCCGGTGCGCTCCCCCGCGGTCTCCAGCAGGAACTCGACGGTGCCGGCGTTCTCGTAGCCGATCGACTCGGCGAAGGCGACGGCGTAGCGGTGCAGGTCGGCACGCACGGCGTCGTCGAGGTTCGGCGCCGGCGCGATCTCGATGACCTTCTGGTGACGGCGCTGCACCGAGCAGTCGCGCTCGAACAGATGCACCGTCGCACCCGTCTTGTCGGCGAGCACCTGCACCTCGACGTGCCGGGGACGCAGCACCGCCTGCTCGAGGAACATCCGCGGGTCGCCGAAGGCGCTCTGCGCCTCGCGCATCGCCTCGGCCAGCGCCGGTGCGAGCTCCGCCTTCGTCTCCACGCGGCGCATGCCACGGCCGCCGCCGCCGGCGACCGCCTTCGCGAACAGCGGGAAGCCGATCTCGTCCGACTGCGCGACGAGCGCCTCCACGTCGTCGGAGGCCTCCGTCGAACGCAGGACGGGAACGCCCGCCTTGATCGCGTGCTCCTTGGCGGTGACCTTGTTTCCTGCCATCTCGAGGACGTCGGACCCGGGCCCGATGAAGGTGATGCCCGCTGCCGCCGCCTTCGCCGCGAGCTCGGGGTTCTCAGAGAGGAAGCCGTAGCCGGGGTAGATCGCGTCGGCGCCCGACTCGACCGCGACCCGCACGATCTCGTCGACGTCGAGGTAGGCCCGCACGGGGTGACCCTCCTCGCCGATCCGGTACGCCTCGTCGGCCTTCAGGCGGTGCAGCGAGTTGCGATCCTCGTAGGGGAACACCGCGACGGTGCGGGCTCCCAGCTCGTAGGCGGCCCGGAACGCCCGGATCGCGATCTCTCCACGGTTGGCCACGAGGATCTTCGAAAACATGGGCACCCTTCTGGCGGGGCCGGGCGAGGTGGGGACTCGTCGCCCGGGCTGACGTGTCTCACAGCATAGGGCGTTGTAACGTTGGGGATTGTGCACGTACTCAGCGTCAGTTCCCTCAAGGGAGGGGTCGGAAAGACGACCGTGACCCTCGGTCTCGCATCCGCCGCCTTCGCACGCTCACTGCGCACGCTCGTGGTCGACCTCGACCCTCAGGCGGACGTCTCGACCGGTCTGGACGTCCAGATCGCCGGTCGTCTCAACGTCTCGGACGTGCTCACCAGCCCCAAGGAGAAGATCGTCCGCCAGGCGATCACCTCGAGCGGCTGGACCCGCGTGCACGACGGCACGATCGACGTGATGCTCGGCAGCCCGTCGGCGATCAACTTCGACGGCCCCCACCCCACCGTGGCGGACGTCTGGAAGCTCGAGGAGGCGCTCGCGTCGATCGAGTCGGAGTACGACCTGGTGCTGATCGACTGCCCTCCCTCGCTGAACGCCCTCACGCGCACGGCCTGGGCCGCGAGCGATCGCGTGATGGTGGTCACGGAGCCGGGCCTGTTCTCGGTCGCGGCCGCCGACCGCGCGCTGCGCGCGATCGAAGAGATCCGCCGAGGCCTCTCCCCCCGTCTGCAGCCGCTCGGCATCGTGGTGAACCGCGTGCGCCCGCAGTCGGTCGAGCACCAGTTCCGCATCAAGGAGCTCCGCGACATGTTCGGGCCGCTCGTGCTCGAGCCTCAGCTGCCGGAGCGCACCTCGCTGCAGCAGGCGCAGGGCGCGGCGAAGCCGCTGCACGTCTGGCCGGGCGAGTCCGCGCAGGAGCTCGCCACCGACTTCGACGCCCTGCTCGACCGCATCATGCGAGCCGGCCGCATCGAGGACCCGTCCGACACCCAGGACGCCTCGCGCTGACGCGGACGCTCGCTCGTCCCCTCCGATCCCCGCTCGCGGCGGGATCGGCGACGCCCGGGAACGGCGCGTCCGACCTCTCCGGCGACGCCAAAGAACCCCCGCGCTCCCGCGGGGGTTCAGCCGTATCGCGTCAGGCGGTGCGCTTCGCCCGACGCTGGGCGAGCTCGTCGAGCTGGTCGGGCTCGGTCGCCTCGAAGTCGACGAGCGTGGCCTCGACCTCGTGCAGGACCTTCCCCACGGCGATGCCGAACACGCCCTGCCCACGGCTGACCAGGTCGATCACCTCGTCGTTCGAGGTGCAGAGGTAGACCGATGCGCCGTCGCTCATCAGAGTCGTCCCCGCGAGGTCGCGGATGCCCGCCGCCCGCAGCTGTTCGACGGCCGTGCGGATCTGCTGCAGGGAGATGCCGGTGTCGAGAAGCCGCTTGACGAGCTTGAGCACGAGGATGTCGCGGAAGCCGTAGAGACGCTGCGATCCCGAGCCGGTGGCGCTGCGCACGGTCGGCTCGACGAGCTCGGTGCGGGCCCAGTAGTCGAGCTGGCGATAGGTGATGCCCGCCGCCCGCGCGGCGACCGCGCCGCGGTAGCCCATCTCGGGGTCGAGGTCGGGAAGCCCGTCGGTGAAGAGGAGATCCGTCATGCCACGATCCGTGCGATCGTCAGCGCTCATTGTCGTCCTCCTCGTGCAGCGGCTACTTCATCCACCGTATGGGAGGCCCGCCGGACCGGCAACGACATCCGTGCGATCCGCGAGGCGTGTCGCCACGGCGTTACCCAACAGTGACCTTCAACGTGAACTTCAATCACGCGACACGATCCGCGTCACGACAGCAGCCGGCCGAGGGCCTCCTTGACCAGGATCCCCCGGACGTCGTCGAGGCGCGCGGCCAGCTCGGGGGCGAGCTCGCTCGCCTTGGCACGGGAGGCGGCGTCGGTGCGACGCAGCAGCGCGGACATCGCCGACTCGACGAGCGCGACCTCGCGCTCAGCGCTCTGGCGCATGCCTCGCACGTGACGCGGCTCGATGCCGTGCCGGTCGAGGGCGACGAGCGCACGCAGCAGCGCGAGCGCCTGGTCGTCGTAGTGGTCCGCGGCCTTCAGCAGACCCGTGCTCACGGCGTCGTTGAGCAGCTGCGGCGCCGCACCGGCGGCGCTCAGCAGCTCCTGACGGGTGCGTCGACGGACGGCGGGGTGGATCGAGGGCGGCGGTACCTGAGGCATCGCCGGCGAGCGTCCCGCGTCGACCTCGTCCAGGTAGTCGCGGATCACGACCAGCGGCAGGTAGTGATCGCGCTGCAGCGTGAGCGCCAGGCGCAGCCGCTCGAGGTCGTCGGTGGAGAACTTCCGGTAACCGGATGCCGTCCGCTGCGGCGTCACGATCCCCTGCACCTCGAGGAAGCGGAGCTTGCTGGAGGTCAGCGCGGGGAAGTCGGGCGTGAGCTTCGCCAGCACCTGGCCGATGCTCAGCAGCCCCGCGGGCGCCTTCCGTGCGGAAGCCGGCTCGCGGGCGGCGGCAGCCGCCATCAGGCGCCCTGGCCCTCTCGGTCGAGGGGCGAGACGAAGAAGTTCAGGCGGAACTTGCCGATCCGCACCTCGGCGCCGTTGCGCAGCTCGGCGCGGTCGACGCGCTCGCCGTTCACGTACGTGCCGTTGAGCGAGCGCTGATCCACGATCTCGAAGGCCGCGCGGTGGCGGGTGATCTCGGCGTGACGTCGGGAGACCGTGACGTCGTCGAGGAAGATGTCCGCCTCCGGGTGCCGCCCCGCGGTGGTGACGTCGGTGTCGAGCAGGTACCGCGCGCCGGCGGTCGGACCCGACCGCACGAGCAGCAGCGCCGAGCCCGACGGCAGAGCGGCGATCGCATCGCGCTCGGCGGGGTTCAGCTCACCCCCGAACGGCACGAACGACAGATCGGAGTCGTGCCCGAACGTCTGGGTGGAGTCCCCCGCACCGTCGTGGCCGAATCGCGTGCTGTCGCCGTCGCGGTGGATCGGCGAACCGGCTCCGGGCTCGTTCTGTGACACGTCATCCCCTCCTTATCCGTCCAGCCTAACCGATCGGTTTCGGCAGATCACAAGCGGGTCACGACAGTCGGGACACGACGCCCGGCGTACGTCGAGACGATCGGGGTAGCGTGGCGGCATGTCCGCCGCTCGCACCTCCCGCCCGCGCCGCCTCCTCGCTGTCGGCGGCAGTGCCCTGTTCGTCATCCTCGGCTCGCTGCTGCTCGCGCAGCCGGCCGCCGCTCACGGCGGTCTGTACGACACGAACCCCGACGACGGCGCCGTCATCGACGAGATGCCCGAGACGGTCGACCTGGAGTTCACCGAGGCGATGCAGGAGGGCGCCGCGCAGATCGACGTGATCGCGCCCTCGGGCACGAACATCTCGACCGGCGACGCCGAGGTCGAGGGCGCGATCATCCGCCAGCAGTTCGAGACGCCGACCGAGACGGGCGTCTACACCGTGAACTGGCGCGCCGCCGGCGTCGACGGGCACGTGCCGGACGGTACCTTCACCTTCACCCTCGAGTCGGTTCCGGGCGACGAGGACGGCTCCGCCGTGCCGCCCGCGAACGACGAGACCACGACCGCACAGCCGTCCAAGAAGCCCGTGACGACGCCCACGCTCGAGCCGAGCTCGTCGTCGGAGGCCGCCACGACGCCCGAGACGAGCGCGGGCGCAGCGAGCGAGTCCGACGGCGAGGGAACGTCCTTCGGCGAGGTGCTGCCGTGGCTGCTGCTCGGCGCGGCCGGCATCGCGGTGCTCGGCGGCGTGGTCGCCCTGCTGGTGTCGCGCGCCCGCGGCGGCGCGGATCGGGACGGCGGGTCGCCGGCCCCCTGAGACCGCCGGGGGCACGCCCGCCGAGCGATAGGCTTGGGGCATGGCTCATTACGACGTCGTCATCCTCGGCGCGGGTCCCGGCGGTTACGTCGCGGCCGTGCGCAGCGCTCAGCTCGGACTCTCCGTCGCGATCATCGAAGAGAAGTACTGGGGCGGCGTCTGCCTCAACGTCGGGTGCATCCCGTCGAAGGCGCTGCTGAAGAACGCGGAGATCGCCCACACCTTCACCCACAAGGCCGATCTGTTCGGCATCTCGGGTGACGTGCACTTCGACTTCGGCACGGCGTTCGACCGCAGCCGCAAGGTCGCGGACACGCACGTCAAGGGAATCCACTTCCTGATGAAGAAGAACAAGGTGACCGAGTACGAGGGTCGCGGAACCTTCACGGGCCCGAAGGCCGTCTCGGTCGCGAAGTCGGACGGCTCCACCGAGGAGATCACGTTCGACAACGTCATCATCGCCACCGGCTCGAAGGTGCGCCTGCTGCCGGGCGTCGAGCTGAGCGAGAACGTCGTGACCTACGAGGAGCAGATCCTCACGCGTGAGCTGCCCGAGTCGATCGTCATCGTGGGCGCGGGCGCCATCGGCATGGAGTTCGCCTACGTGCTGTCGAACTACGGCGTGAAGGTCACCATCGTCGAGTTCCTCGACCGCGCCCTGCCGAACGAGGACGTCGAGGTCTCCAAGGAGATCCAGAAGCAGTACAAGAAGTACGGCATCGACATCCTCACCTCGACGGCTGTCAAGACCGTGACCGACAACGGCGACTCGGTGCACGTCGCCTACGAGTCGCGCGACGGCGTCGCGGGCGAGATCACCGCGGGCAAGGTGCTGATGTCCGTGGGCTTCGCGCCGAACATCGAGGGCTTCGGTCTCGAGACCACCGGTGTCAAGCTCACGGAGCGCGGCGCGATCGACATCGACGACCACATGCGCACCAACGTCGAGGGCATCTACGCGATCGGCGACGTGACCGCCAAGCTGCAGCTGGCGCACGTCGCGGAGGCGCAGGCCGTCGTCGCCGCCGAGAAGATCGGCAAGGCCGAGACGCAGACCCTGGGCGACTACCGGATGATGCCGCGCGCGACGTTCTGCTCGCCGCAGGTCGCCAGCTTCGGGCTCACCGAGGAGCAGGCCCGCGCCGAGGGACGCGAGATCAAGGTCGCCAAGTTCCCGTTCAGCGCGAACGGCAAGGCGAACGGTCTGGGCGAGCCCGTCGGCTTCGTCAAGCTGATCGCGGACGCCGAGCACCTGGAGCTCATCGGCGGACACCTGATCGGCCCGGACGTGTCGGAGCTGCTGCCCGAGCTGACGCTGGCGCAGAAGTGGGACCTCACCGCGGTGGAGGCGGCACGCAATGTGCACACCCACCCGACGCTGTCGGAGACGCTGCAGGAGGGCTTCCACGGTCTGCAGGGGCACTTCATCAACATGTGAGTTGATGAAGTGAGAGCACTTACGACGACGGCCCCCGGATGATCCGGGGGCCGTCGCCGTCTTGCGAGGCGGACTCTCCTGTACGAGACCCCATACCGCGCGCGAGACCGTAGAGGTAGGCCACGGTCTCGCCGCGGAGATGCGGTCTCGTGGGGGTCAGCGGCCGAGAGCGCGGGCGAGCTTCGACGACGAGCCGGCCGGGCGGGCGCCGGCCGCGTGGGCGGCGTCCGCGACCGCGGCGAAGAACGACTCGCGCGCCGTGGGGTCGCTCGAGGCCGCAGGCCCGAGCTCGACCTCCCACTCGTGCCATTCGCGCGTCGCGCCGCCGCGCAGATCCGTCGCACGGACGTGGTCGTCGACGAACTCCGCGATCACGCCGCCGTCGGCGTCGAGCAGAGCGTACGCCGTGCGGTCGTTGACGATGCGGGCGAGCGGCGACAGCCCCTCGGTCGACCAACGCGCCACCTCGGCCGCGACCTCGTCGGGGACGGCGTCGCCGTCCGACAGCGGCCAGCCGAGCTCGGTGCGGCCGCCGTCCACGAGCGGCCCCTTGATGTGCCAGCCGGCGTCGGGCCCGCCGGTGCGCCGACGCAGCGCGACCCCGGCACGTCCGAGCGCGAGGTCGTCGGTGTCGAGGTAGAGGGCGTCGAGATGGCGCTCCTCCCCCGCCGACACCGCGGCGACGCCCTGCACACCGATCCAGTCCGGCACCGGCGTCCCCGCCTCGACGTCGAACTTGCGCTCGATCTCGACCGAGCGTGACGGGCCGTGACCGTCGGGAACCGCCGCGCTCACTCTCCCGGTCGCACGTCGTCGTCGGACGGCGTGATCTCCTGAGGCTCCTCCGTGAAGCGGAACGGCACCTCCGTGGGCCCGTCCGCGTCTCCCGTGTTCTCGGCGCCGCCGTCGCGGTCGTAGACGACCTGCCCCTCCGAGTACGGCAGGATCAGCTGGTCGAGGTCAGGGGTCTCTAGCGGCAGGACCTGCCCGTCGAGGGGTCCTCCGTGAAGTCGTGCGATGGCCATGTGATCAACCTACTCCCGGCTCTCGCGCACCTGCTGCAGGTCGGCGGTGCGCTCTTTCTCCTCCGCGTCACGAGCGTGACGCAGCTCTTCGACAGCGGACTGCACCGAGCTCTCGGCCCGGCGCACGCGGCGCTGCGCGAACGTCTCGGCGCCGTAGCGCTCCCCCACGCGGTCGTGGTCCTCCTCGATGCCGGTGACGATGTACGCCGACGAGATCAGCAGCACCTGGGCCGACAGGTTCACCCACAGCAGCAGCGCCACGAGCGATCCGAAGGTCGCCAGGAGCGGGTTCGAGGTCGCGCCGCCGACGAACAGTCCCGACAGCTGCTGCAGCACGACGAGCCCGACCGAGCCCAGGAACGAGCCGCTCCACAGAGCCCGTGCGGACGGGCGCAGCCCGGAGAGCATGCGGAACATGAGCGCGATGAACACCGCGTCGAGGGCGAGAGTGACGAGGACCGCGACGGCGCGGGTGAGGACCTCGGCGAAACCCGACTCGCTCGCGCCGATCCAACCCAGCACCGTCGACACGAAAGCCGATCCGAGGAACGTGGTCGCGGCGGCGGCGAGCAGCAGCGCCCCGAGGATCACCGCGAACAGCAGGTCGCGCAGCATCAGCACGAGGCCGTTGGCGGCGGCGTGGGTGTTGTCGGCCATGATCCGGATGGCCTCGCGCAGAGCACCCACCGCGCCGATCGCGGCGACGAGCAGACCCACCAGGGAGATGATCCCGGCGACGGTGAAGCTCGCGGGCTCCAGCAGGGCGTCGGTGTCGATCAGCCCGCCCTCGCCCACGAGACCGGGAATGACGTTGTCGACGGCGTCGAGGATGGCCTGGATCAGCTCGGGCCGGCCGGCGAGCCAGACGGCGGCCACCGAGAACCCCAGCAGCACCGCCGCGAAGATGGAGAACAGCGCCCGGTAGGTGATCGCCGACGCCAGCAGGGCGCCCTTCTGCTCGGAGTAGAGCAGGAACGCCCGTACCGGCTTGCGCGCGAGCGCCCACGCGATGAGCACCTTCACCTGCGCCATGAGCTTCGCCATGTCCCCACGCTAGCGGGACGCCCTCCGCGGCGGGCGCCGCTTGACATCCGCCGCCCGAGCAGGCAGACCACGAGACGTGCGACGGCGACTCAGGCGACCAGCGGCGCGGTCCATGCCCCGACCAGCATCCACGGCCCGAAGGCGATGCGGGTGTCGCGCCCGGCCCGGCCGGCCACCAGCAGCGCGAGCGCGCAGGCGGCCCCCAGCACGAACGCCGCTGCCGCCCCCACCACGAGCTCCGTCCACCCGTGCCAGCCGAGGAACACGCCGACCAGGCCTGCGAGCTTCACGTCTCCCCCGCCGAGCCCCGCCGGCGCCGCAGCGCGCAGCGCGAGATACGCGGAGAAGAGCATCAGCCCGCCGCCGGCCGCACGGCCGACGGGGGCGAGGTCTCCCCCGACGACACCCGAGACCGCGAAGAGCGCCGCCAGCCCGAGCGTCGCCGGCAGCACGATCGCATCGGGCAGCCGGTGCTCCATCACGTCGATGCGGACCAGCAGCAGCGACACCGCGAAGAAGCCCGCATGCGCGACCACGACCAGCGTCGCCGAGGCGTCGTCAGCCGCCATCCTCGCTCCCTCCGCTCGTGCCTCCCCTGGCACCCGAGGGTAGGGAAAGGACGTCCGAGCCGGGGGCGGCCTGTGGACAACCGGGGTGCCGGCCGTCGGATCGCCGTCAGAGCTCGAGCACGTCGATGAGGACCGGGACGACGTCGCCCTCCGCCAGCCCCTCGGCCTCGCGCACCGACCGCTTCACGGGCAGCGAATAGGCGACGGCCCCGGGACGGCCCGAATGCCCGGCGGCCGACACGGCCCCCGGACCGTTTGAATGCCCGGCGGCCGACACGGCCCCCGGGAAGATGGACGTCCGGAACGTCGTCCCGCCGATCCGCGCCTCCACCCGCAGCGAGCCGAAGCCGCGGCGCGGGGCCGGGAGCTCGCGCAGGTCACGGGAGATCTCCTCCGGCACGTGCACGAAGTACCACGCCTCCGTACGCGCCTGCCAGCGGACGACCTCCGCCTCGAACTCGATCCGCACCGCCATGGCGACAGCGTATCGGCGCCCTCCGACGTGGTTACTCGCCCGTGCGGTTGCGCATGCGCATCGCGCGCTCCGCCTCGCGCTTGTCCTGGCGCTCGCGCAGCGTCTGGCGCTTGTCGAACTCGCGCTTGCCCTTCGCCACGCCGATCTCGATCTTGGCGCGGCCGTTCAGGAAGTAGAGCCTCAGCGGCACCAGCGTGTAGCCGCCGGCGGAGACCGCGTGGCTGAGCTTGACGATCTCGTCCTTGTTCAGCAGCAGCTTGCGGATCCGCTTCGAAGAGTGGTTCGTCCAGCTGCCCTGGGAGTACTCGGGGATGTGCACCGCGTCGAGGAACGCCTCGCCGCCGTTGATGTACGCGTAGCCGTCGCTGAGGTTCGCGCGCCCCTGACGCAGCGACTTCACCTCGGTGCCGGTGAGCACGAGGCCTGCCTCGTACGTCTTCTCGATCGTGTACTCGTGACGTGCGCGACGGTTCGTCGCGACGATCTTCTCGCCCTGTTCCTTCGGCATGTGCTCACCTCCTCCTCGTGACCGGTCTCGCGCCCGATCGGGCACAGCCTTTCATTATACGCGGATGCGGGGAGCCGCATGCGCCGGGGCGGATGTCAGCCCTGCCGCGACACCGGCGCGCCGAGGGTGAGCATGAGGCGGTTCGCCCACGCGAACAGCGCGGCCGCCGCGAATGTGTATCGTTCTGAGCACACGTGTAGGAGAGGCTATGAACAACGATCCAGTTGCAGACGCAGCGTCGATAGCCGAGCCCAAGGTTCGACCGTATGAGCCCTTTCCTACGTTCCAGTCTTGGCTCGAAACGCCCTTCGATGGAACGTCGGTAGACCGGTTCTTACGACAGCTGTCTGCGTTGAAGGAATCTGTCACACCCAAGCAGCTTTCGGAAGCCATTCGGATCGCAACGAACTGGGCTGCGGTCAATACCGGCGCGATCGAGGGGCTGTATCAAGTCGACAGAGGCTTCACTTATAGCGTCGCGGTCTCGTCGGTTGCCTGGCAAAAAATCGAAGCCATAAAGGGAGATTCTGCGGCTCAACACATCGCTGATGCAGTGAAGGCGTACGACTTCGTCCTGGATGCAGCGACTGGTTCTCATCCGCTCACTGAAGTATGGGTTCGCGAGCTTCATGAGATCGTGACTTCCTCTCAAGACAAGTATACAGTTATCACAGCGGTGGGACCCCAAGAGCACGATCTCCCTAAGGGTCGATACAAGTCTCATCCGAACAGTCCACTGAACTTCGATTCGAACACTGTGCATGGCTACGCCTCGCCAAGTGAGACACCGGCCGAGATGGCTCGCTTCCTCGAAGAGTTGCGAAGCGAATCGTTCGCTGCTGAGCACCCGATCGTGCAGGCTTCATACGCGCACTACGCGTTCGTATGCATTCACCCCTTCGCGGACGGTAACGGGCGCGTCGCACGAGCTCTCTCGGCGATGTTCCTGTACCGCGCGTACGGTATCCCGCTCGTGGTTTTCGCAGACCAGAAGGCAGACTACATCGCAGGCCTTGAGCAGGCAGACCAAGGACGCACTTCACAGTTCGTGCGGTTCATCGGTGAGCGCGTCATCGACACAATCGGGATGCTTCGCGAACAGGTGTTGGCCGCTGCCGTGCCCGACGTTTCTGAGCAGATCGGCGAGCTTATGCCGCTCTTAAGCGGCCAGGCGGGCCTTCCGCATGAGGAGATCGACGCTATCACTCTCCGCCTACTCACCGTCTTCTCTGAGGCATTAGCGAAGCAGGTGACCGATCAACACTTCTCAGTGCCGCTCGTCGGTCGAGTCCACAGACACTCAAGAGGCGTCACAACGCGCGCACCACGTGGTTATCGACGAGTTCCAGGAGATACTTCGGGTGCGGAACTCCGGGTGACCATCGGTGGGCCTGCAGATGTGGCAGTCTCACGGCAGTATTACTGCGTTACCCGTCTGCCCGATAACGACGACGCTGATTTCATCGTGTACCGCGCGAGCGGAGAGCCTATGCTCGAAATGTATCTGCGCGAGGCGCACCCGACCATAAGCCAAGCTCTGGTCTTCCGCGCTGAGACCGCCGCGCTGCGAGAGCTGCGGGAACTCGTGGCAGAGGTGCGGGAGAAGGCTGCCGCCTCTCTACGCAAGGCGGGATACCTCTCATAACCCCGATGTCTCTCGCCACCACAAACCTGATCCAGTTCGCATCTGCGTTGTCTCGCATCTCGCTGCGCGTCACGACCCCCTACGCGGTCTGACGGGCGCGACAGCCGCGCTCAGCGGACGCGCGCCAGCCAGTCGGACAGCTCGGTCGCCAGCTCCGACGGCGCGTCGAGCTGGATGAGGTGCCCCGCGCCCTCGACCAGGGTGAGCGAGGCGTGCGGGATCGCCTCGGCGAGGCGATGCGCACGATCCACGGGGATCCAGGTGTCCGCCGTGCCCCACACGATGTGCACCGGCTCGTCGATCTCGCCATATCGCGCCTCGATCTCCCGGGTGAGACGCTCGTCCGCCTGCGCGATCTGACGGTAGAAGGCCGCCTGTCCGACGTCGTCGAGCCACGGCCGGACGAGCATCTCGAGGTCGTCGTCGCGCAGCCCTCTGTGGCTCGCCCCGCGGATGTACGCCTCGAGCGCCCCGCGATGGATCGCCGGGGGCAGCTGGGAGAAGACCTCGGCATGCTCCCGGACCAGGGCGAAGAACGGCGACCCCCACGGGGAGAGCGCGACGACGTCGACGAGGCACAGCGACGCGAACCGCGCGCCGTGGAGGAGCCGGGCGCGCAGGGCCACCGCACCGCCGAAGTCATGCGCCACCACATGGGGACGCTCGATGCCCCACTGCTCGAGGAGATGCGCGAACAGCTCGCCCTGCGTGCCGAGGTCCACGTCGTGGTCAGCCGCCTTGGACGAGGCGCCGTACCCGGGCATGTCCCACAGGTAGACGGAGTGACGACGCGAAAGGGCGCGCGCGACGGGCCGCCACAGGGCGGAGGACCACGGCGTGCCGTGCAGCAGCACGACGGGCGGGCCGGAGCCGAGACGGTCCCAGGCCACGTCGCGCCCGCGCCAGCGAACGACTGGGAGAGGTGCGACTCGCTCAGGCGCGCGGCCGACTCCGGGGCCATGCGCTCAGGCGCGCAGCCAGCGACGGATCGCGAAGCCCGCGGAGAGCGCCGCAAGCAGCACGCCCAGCACGATCAGCACGGGCACCACCAGCAGCGCGTCGGACATGCCGACCCACGGCGTCCAGCCCATGCGGCTCGTGAGGTATCCCTCGACCCCCGTCTTGACGCCGACCAGCACGGTCGCCCCCGCCAGCAGCGAGCCGATGAGGGCCGCCACGACGCCCTCCAGCACGAACGGCGTCTGGATGAACCTGTTGGACGCCCCGACCAGGCGCATGATCCCCACCTCCCGGCGACGTGCGAAGGCCGACAGTCGGATGGTCGTCGAGATCAGCAGCACCGCGGAGATCAGCATGAGGGCCGCCACGCCGATCGCGATGTACGTCGCGATCGTGAGCGCCGAGAACAGCGGGTCGAGGTTCTCCAGCTGGTCCGTGACCTGTTCGACGCCCTCGATGCCCTGGAAGCCCTCGGCGATCACGTCGGAGCGGGTCGGATCGAGCAGCTTGATGTGGAAGACCGCGCTCGTCTGCTCCTCGGTCATCAGGTTCGAGTACTCGGGGAAGTTGTCGACGAGGTCCTGGTAGGCGTCCCCGGCCGACTGATACGAGAACTCCTGGATGAGCGGCGACAGCGTCGGCCCCTGCAGCTCGGCCTGCACGGCCGCCGTCTGGTCGTCGTTCGCCGCGCCGCCCGTGCACGTGTCGGTGGTCGAGATCGCCGAGCACATGTAGACGTCGACCTGCGCGCGGTCCTGGAAGTAGTCGCGCATGGTCGCGATCTGCGCCTGCATCAGGATCGCCGCGCCGACGAAGGTCAGCGACACGAACGTGACGAGGATCACCGACACGACCATCGACGCGTTGCGTCGCAGGCCGGTGAACACCTCGGAGAGGATCAGTCCCAGCCTCATGTCGTCGGACCCACCTCGTCGTCGTCGGCGGGCCGCAGGCCCAGTCGATCGGCCATGCCGAGCTCCTCCACGTCGACGTCAGCCACCGGCAGGTCGGATCGGGGAACCGCGCCCGTGCGCGGTGCGGGCTCGTCCTCCCGCGGCGTGGTCACCGCCGGCGTGCTCGTCGCCTCGGGCTCCGCTGCCGCGGTCGCCGCGTCCGGCGATGCGCCGTCCACGGGACCGGCGTCCGGCTGCGCCGACCCGGGATCATCCAGCAGGTCGGCGAACAGCTCCTCCTGCGCGGCGGCGACGGCCTCCACGACCGGCGCGATCGCCTCGGGCGCGGCTGCGCCGCCGGCCGGCTCGGCCGTGGCTCCGCCCGTGACCTCGCGCTGCAGCTCCAGCACGGCGGTGAGCGCCGCGACCGCCGCCGCTCCACGCTCCACCTGCGGCTCGAGGGTCTTGATCCCCGAGCGGTCGCCGTAACCGCCGTGCCGCTCGTCGCGCATCAGACGGCCGTCCTTGAGCTCGATGACCCGTCGCTGCATCTGGTCGACGAACGTCGCCTCGTGCGTGGCGCAGAGGATCGTGGTGCCCGACGCGTTGATCCGGGCGAGGAGCATCATGATGTCGACGGACGTCGCCGGGTCGAGGTTGCCGGTCGGCTCGTCCGCCAGCAGCACCTGCGGGCGGTTCACCAGGGCGCGCGCGATCGCCACGCGCTGCTGCTCGCCGCCGGACAGCTCGTGGGGGAAGCGCTTGGCCTTGTCGGCCAGGCCCACCAGCTCGAGGGCCTCGGGAACGGCCTGCTTCACGAACGCGCGGGACGAGCCGATCACCTGCAGGGTGAAGGCGACGTTCTGGAAGACGGTCTTGGACGGCAGCAGCCGGAAGTCCTGGAACACCGACCCGATGTGCCGGCGGAAGTACGGGGTGCGACGGTTGGAGAGGGTCTTCGTGTCGCGGCCGAGCACGACGACGCGCCCGTCGCTCGGGGTGTCCTCCCGCAGGATCAGGCGGAGGCACGAGGACTTCCCCGATCCCGACGCGCCGACGAGGAAGACGAACTCCCCGCGCTGCACCTCGAAGTCGACATCGTCGAGGGCCGGCTTCGCGGTCCCCCGGTATCGCTTGCTGACGTGTTCGAACCGGATCATGGCATCTGCGAGCCTAAGCGGCGCGCGGCTCCACGGCCCGAGCGACACCCCCGAGCGGCTCCGGGCGCGTCGCCGCATCCGGCCATGCCCGCGGCCGGCCCGGCGCGGTCGGGCCGGGGCATGGGATGGGGCAGACTGGCCAGCGGACGACGAGACGGATCACACGGGGAACGCAGGATGACGAGGCACGCGGGGCGACTGATCACGATCGAGTCGCTGGCGGACCTCGATCGGCGTCTGGAACAGGGCGGCACCCGCCTCGTCGGATGGCGGGTCGTGGGACTCGACCTGCGGGACCGCTCGGCGGAGCTCGCGGCCCGCGACACGTCGCGCACCACGTTCGCCGGGTGCGTCTTCGCCGCCGGCGACGACGCACTGCATGCGGCGCGCGGGGCGCTGGTGCTGCCGGCCGTGCCGCGGCCGCCGGCGGATCCGCGACGGACGGCGCTCTACACGGCGGACGAGCTGTACGACGACGACGCCTACGGCGCGAGCCTGGACGGCCGCACGTACGCCTGGACGCAGCGGCGCCACGATCCGGACGTCCTGCTCGACCGCACGCTGCACGACGACGGCATCGATCGCGCCCTCGCGCACTGGGTCGAGCCCCGTCGTCTCGTGGGCGTCATGGGCGGCCACGGCCTGCCGCGGGGCAGCGCCGGCTACGCGGAGGCCGCGCGCCTCGGGCGGCTGCTCTCGGCGAGCGACGGCTCCCGCGACGGCTTCACGGTCGCCACCGGCGGCGGCCCCGGGGCCATGGAGGCGGCGAACCTCGGCGCCCGGCTGAGCGCCGGGGGCGCGGCGGCGCTCGAGGGCGCGCTCGACGAGCTGGCCGCCGTCCCGTCCTACCGTCCGTCCGTGGAGGCGTGGGTGTCGGCGGCGCGGACCGTGCTCACGGACGCGGCAGGGCTGCCGCGGGTCGACACGCTCGGCGTGCCCACCTGGCACTACGGGCACGAGCCGTCCAACCTGTTCGCGACCGCCATCGCGAAGTACTTCCGCAACGCGCTGCGGGAGGCGATCCTGCTGCAGGTCTGCGGCCACGGCATCGTCTTCCTGCCGGGCGCAGGCGGCACGGTGCAGGAGATCTTCCAGGACGCCTGCGAGAACTACTACGCCGCCGAGGACGCGATCGCGCCGATGGTGCTGGTGGGGCGCGAGCACTGGACCGAGACGCTGCCCGCCTGGCCCCTGCTGCGCGCCCTCGCGAAGGGGCGGCCCATGGAGCGGCACGTCCATCTCGTCGACACCGTGGAGGACGCCGCGGAGATCGTGCGGGGGGCCGACCGATGACGTTCGTCGCCCCCGCCCCGTCGTGGCGGATGTGGCTCATGTGGGGCATCGGGGTGTTCGGCTACGTCCTCGCGATCACGAACCGCACGTCGCTCGCGGCCGTCGGCGTCGACGCCTCGCACCGCTTCGACGCCGACGCGTCGACGCTGTCGATGTTCGCGGTCCTGCAGCTCGCCGTGTACGGCTTCATGCAGCTGCCCGTCGGGCTGTGGCTAGACCGCTGGGGCGCCCGGCCGATCATGGCGATCGGCATGGTGCTCATGGCGGCGGGACAGATCGTCATGGCCCTGTCGCCGAACGTCGGAATCGCGATCGCCGCGCGGATGCTGCTCGGCGCCGGCGACGCGGCGATCTTCCCCGGCGTCCTGCGCCTGGTCGCCACCTGGTTCCCCGCGCAGCGCAGCTCGCTGATGATGCAGCTCACCGGCATCACCGGCCAGCTCGGCCAGGTGGTCGCGCTCGTGCCGCTGCCGCTGCTGCTGCACGCGACCTCCTGGCAGGTGGCCTTCGGCGGGCTCGCGGGGCTCGCGATCGTCTTCGCCGTGCTGATCGCCGCGTTCGTGCGCAACCATCCCCCGCAGCTACCCGCCGACGTGTCGGTCAACACCGACACGGGCGCGATCACCGTGGTCACGAGCGCCGTCGACACCCGCCAGGGGATCCGCGCGGCCTGGTCGCACCCCGGCACCCGTCTCGCCTTCTGGACGCACTTCACCGCCCCGTTCGCCGGCACGGCGTTCGTCATGCTCTGGGGCGTTCCGTTCCTCACAGCCGGCGAAGGGCTCACGACGGCGCAGGCGTCGGCGGTGACCTCGGTCTACGTCGTCGCGGGCATCGTGCTGGGACCGGTGGTCGGCGCGCTCTCGGCCCGTCATCCCCATCGCCGGTCGCGGATGCTGGTGCTGCCCGCGGTGGGCGCCCAGCTGGTCGCGTGGGTCGCGGTGCTGCTCTGGCCCTCTCCCGTGCCAGCATGGCTGCTCGTCCTGCTCGTCATCGCGCTGGCGTCGGGCGGACCCGCGTCGATGGTGGCCTTCGACTTCGCCCGGGCCCACAACCCCGCCCACCGGTTGAGCACGGCCACGGGCGTCACCAACGTCGGCGGCTTCCTCGCGGGCCTCACGGCCATCCTGCTGATCGGCGTCGCGCTGGACGTGCAGGGGGCGTCGCGCCCCGAGCTGTACACGGACACCGCGTTCCGCTGGGCGTTCGCGACGCAGATCCCGCTGTGGCTGCTCGGCTGCACGATGATCCTGCGCGAGCGCGCCCGCACGCGGCGTATGCTCTGACGCCGGCGGCACGGCACCCGGTGCGGATGTCGGCGGCCGGTGTCAGCATCGAGGCATGACGCCGCCCACCTCCTCCGCCCGCCACGGGATCGTCCCGCCGTTCCTGCTCAGCCGCATCGCGCGCCTCGACGAGGCGGTGCTCGACCATGCCCCGGCCGCCGCGCGCCGCACGCTCGGCATCGACGAGCCCTTCCGCGAGCAGCGGGGCGACGAGCGCACCCTCCCGGGGCTCGTGCGCTCGTCGGCACGGACCGCGCTCGGCAGCACCGTCCGCGGCTCCGCCGCGCCGGGGGCTCCCGACCGGCTGATCTTCGACGCCCGCGGCGGGGAGGACCTGCCGGGTGTCGAGGTGCGCGCCGAGGGCGAGCCCGACACGGGCGACGTCGCCGTCTCGCAGGCGTACGACGGCCTGGGCGACACGTACGCGCTGTTCTGGGACGCGTTCGGCCGCGACTCCATCGACGACGAGGGCATGCGGCTCGACGCGACGGTGCACTTCGGCGAGCGGTACGACAACGCGTTCTGGGACGGCGCCCGGATGGTGTTTGGCGACGGAGACGGCGAGATCTTCCGCGGCTTCACCGGCTCGCTCAGCATCATCGGCCACGAGCTCGCCCACGGGGTGACGGAGCGCACCGCGAACCTCGTCTACCAGGGCCAGTCGGGCGCTCTCAACGAGCACGTGTCCGACGTGTTCGGCGTCCTCGTCGAGCAGCGGCTTCTCGGCCACACGGCGCGAGAGGCCACGTGGCTGGTCGGCGCGGGCGTCTTCACCGAGGAGGTGCGGGGCGAGGCGATCCGGTCCATGCGCGCGCCCGGGACGGCGTACGACGACCCGATGCTCGGGGCCGACCCGCAGCCGGCGCACATGCGCGACTACGTCGAGACCAGCGACGACAACGGCGGCGTGCACATCAACTCGGGCATCCCGAACCGCGCGTTCGTCGCGCTGGCCGAGACGCTGGGCGGGCACGCTGGGGAGCGGGCCGGGCGCATCTGGTACGAGACCCTGACCGGAGGCCGCATCACCGCCACCGCGTCGTTCGCGCAGTTCGCGGGCGCCACGCTGTCCGTCGCTCGGGAGCTCTACGGCACAGACGCCGTCGAGGCCGCCGCCGTGGCCGACGCGTGGGAGAGCGTGGGGGTCGTGCCGGCATAGCCCGGACGGCGCGGCGTGGCTACGCTGACGCCATGAGGGTGATCGTCTCGAGGACGGGCGGCTTCGCGGGCGTCCGCGTCACCTGGGAGGTGCACGTCGAGGCGCAGCCGGATCGCCACGCGTGGCGGGAGCTCGTCGAGTCGATGCCGTGGCAGGAGGTGCCCGCGGTGGCGGCGGAGCCCGACCGCTATGTGTACCGGATCACCTGCGAGCCGCACGAGGCGGTGCTCTCCGAGCGCGCCCTGGAGGGGCCCTGGCGCGTGCTCGTCGAGCGCGTCAGGTCGCGGTCGCGCGGCGCGTCCGGCGCCGCGGCGGATCCCGGGGAGCCCCGGGAGGGCACGCCCTCCCCCGACGACGCGGCCGGCGCCCGCGGCGCGGCGCGGCCGGACCCGCCCGGCGGACCCGACCGCGGCTGAGCCGCTCACTCCGCGCGATCGGGCTCCGCCAGCACCCGCGTCAGCACCGGTCGTGTGGCGCGCAGCGCGAGCCACACGACCGCGATCCCGAGCGCGAAGCATGCGGCGATCACCAGCAGCGACAACGGCGCGGCGATGATCGCGACGCCCACCAGCGGGAACACCAACAGCCCGCCCACCAGGGCCGACACCACGACGGTGAACAGCAGCGGCCCCATCGTCGCGCGCATCCGGGCCGACTCCATCACCTCGCGCGGCATGCCGATGCGGTCGAGCCCCACGTGCAGCCCACGGCGGTCGAGGATCGCCGCCGCCTGGTTCACCCCCACGGAGCAGGCGACCATCAGGAACGACACCACGAGCGTGATGAGGATGCCCGTGCGGATGTCGCCGGTGAGCACCGCCGACGAGGGGTCGTCCACGGTGCCGGCGAGCGCCATCCCCGACCCGCCGACGACCGAGACGAACGTGGTCATCGCGACGCCGCCGACCTGACGCCAGGCCGCCTTGGGCGACTCCAGCACCGTGCGTGCGGCGATGAGCCTCGCAGCATCCGGGGCGCGGCGCGCCTGCACACGGGCGAACACGCCGATCGCCCACGGGCCGATCAGACCCAGCACCGCGATGCCGACCGCGAACGTCGCCGCCACCGCCAGGACGACGAACGCGAAGCCCGGCAGCGCCGACAGCCCGTCGAGCACGCCGTATCCGACCGCGAGGGCGACCACGGTCACGACCACGCGGATCCAGTGCAGGCGCGGAGCCGTCTGACGCGTGCGGACGCCGAGGGGCGAGACCACGACCTGGCGCAGGCCGACCACCGCGCTGATCGCCGCGACGAGGGCCACGCCGGCGACCACCGCGGCGACGGCGACGGGCCCCACCCACAGCGAGATCGCCCCGATGGGCTCGCCGGCGAAGGGGATCAGCCCGACCAGCGGCATGGCGAGCGCGTAGAGCACGACACCCCCGACGGCGCCCGCGACAGCCACGGCGGTCGACTCGAGCACGGTCATCGCCGCCACGGTGGCGGGAGTCGCGCCCAGCAGGCGGAGCGTGGCGAGGCGCTCGTCGCGGCGGCGAGCCGACAGCCGCGCGGCCGCGCCGCCCAGCGACAGCAGCGGCACGGCGAGGATCGCGAGGGCGATGGCGCTGAGAGCCTGGTATAGGCCCGTCGTGCCGTCGGCATCGGGCGGCCAGGCCCAGAACATCAGCACGCCGCCCAGCACGATCAGCATCAGCGCGGTGGTGACGGCGAACGCCACGGCCGGCAGCAGCAGCGCGGCGCCGCTCTGCGCGCTCGGCCGCGACACCAGCCAGGTCAGCCGGAGGACCGGCGCGCGCCGGCCGGCGGAGGCGAGCGGACGGGGCGCGAGGACGGCGGTCATCGCGCGACCTCCGGCGCCTCTTCCGGCACGACGCGGCCGTCGCGCATGCGGATCGTGCGGCCGCAGCGCGCGGCCACCTGGGGGTCGTGCGTCACGACCACGAGCGCGTGCCCCTGCGCGAGCGTCGAGTCCAGCAGCGCCGTCATCACGTCCGCGGAGGTGGCCGAGTCGAGCGCCCCGGTCGGCTCGTCCGCGAACAGCACCCGCGCCCCGGTCGCCTGGGCGCGGGCGATCGCCACCCGCTGCGCCTGTCCGCCCGACAGCTGACCGATGCGCCGCTGCTCCATGCCGCCGAGCCCGAGCGCCCCCAGCCACTGCGCGGCGTGCGCCTCGGCCGCATCGCGTGCATGTCCGGTGAGCAGCAGCGGCAGCGCCACGTTCTCGACGGCGGTCAGCTCGGGGATCAGCAGCCCCTGCTGGAACACGAACCCGAACTCCTCGCGGCGGACGCGGGAACGCTCCCGCTCCCCCAGCCCGTCGATCCGCATCGGCCCGGACCGGGCCTGCAGCGTCACGGCGCCCTGATCCGCAGGGAGGATGCCCGCGAGCACGTGCAGCAGGGTCGTCTTCCCGGAGCCGGACGCGCCCATGATGGCGACCGCCTCGCCCGCCCGCACGTCGAGCGAGACGCCATCGAGCGCCCGCGTGGGGCCGTAGGTCTTGACGAGGCCGGCGGCCGAGAGCAGCGCCTGGGTCGAGGTCGACGGTGGGATCGGAGTCGGAGTCGGAGTCGAGGTCATGACTCCAGCCTCGTGATCCCGCGCCCGACGCGCGTCCCTCCGCATGGGGATCCGGGTCATCCTGAGGATGTACGTCCCGTGCGACGGCGAACGCGGACGCCGCTCCGTGCGGCCTACTGCAGAGCCCGCACGCGCAGGTCGCGCGCGAGGTGATCGCGCTGCTCGACCACCAGGCGCCGCAGCGCCCCCGGCGCATCCGCGTTCTGCCGCAGCCACTCGTCGACCGGCTCCAGCGAGTCGGACGACGGGAAGAGGCCGACGACGAGACGGCGTGCGATCTCAATGCTGCGCTCCGCCCACGCGTCACGGATCCGCGCGAAGTACTCGGCGTCGAAGCCCGCGACGAGAGGACGGGACTCACCGGCGTGGAAGCCGCCGATCGTCGCGGCGAGGTGGTCGTTCGTCAGCTCCCGGTCGTTCCACGCGGCGTCCCACGCGGCGGCGCGCGCCGCAGCCTCCGGTCGCGAGACGCGCACCCGGACCCAGGCCGTGCGTCCGGTCGCCGTGTCGTCTCGCGAGAGCTCGGCGTCGGCGTCGGCCTGCGCGGCGTGCCCGGTCGCGGCGAGCGCGGCGAGCCAGGACCACCGCAGGTCGGCGTCGAGCGCGAGTCCGGCCGGCGCCGGCGCGTCGCCGTCGAGGATCCCGCGCAGCTCGGCCGCCCGCGCGTCGTCGTGCGACGCGGCGCCGGCCAGGGCGCGGGCCCAGGCGAGCTGGGCCCCGCTGCCGGGCTCGGCCTCGTGCGTCTGCTGCCACGTCGCGTCGAGCCAGGCGCGGCGCTCCTGCGCACGCGCGGGCTCGGCGACGTAGTGCTCGACGGCGAACGCGGCGTTCGCCGTCGCGGCGGAGAGCAGGCCGACGTTCGACTCGAGGGGCGCGTGACGGCGCACGATCGCGAGGTAGCGCGCCGCCGGCAGCTCGCCATCGCGCGTCGCGTTCCACAGCGCCGACCAGACGAGGCCCCGAGCGAGCGGATCCTCCAGGGTCGACAGCGCCTCCTGCACCGCGTCGAGCGAGCGCTCGTCGAGACGGGCCTTGGCATAGGTGAGATCGAGGTCGTTGACGAGGATCAGGTCGGCGTCGGGCAGCTCGACGGCCGTCCGCTCCTCGCGGATGTCGGTCTCGACGAGCGCCGTCCGCGCGAGGCGTCCCTCGGCGAGCGCGTAGCACCCGAGGGCGAGCCGGTGCGGCCGCGGGTCTGCCTGGATCAGCTCGCCCGAGGCCCGGTCGTACGAGAGGGTCGACATGCCCGTGGTCTCGAGCCAGGCACGGGACCAGGCGCGCACGTCGCGACCCGACGCCTCCTCGAGCTGCACGAGGAGATCGTCGAGGGTCGTGTTGCCGTAGGCGTGGGCGCGGAAGTACCGACGTGCGCCCTCGAAGAAGGCGTCCTCGCCGACGTAGGCGACGAGCTGCTTGAGCACCGACGCCCCCTTCGCATAGGTGATCCCGTCGAAGTTCAGCTTCGCGGCCTCGAGGTCGGGGATGTCCGCCACGATCGGGTGGGTCGTGGGCAGCTGGTCCTGCTGGTAGGCCCACGCCTTGCGGCGGGCGGCGAACGACACCCACGCGCCCGTGAAGCGCGTGGCGGCGGCCGACGCGTGGGCGCCCATGTAGTCGGCGAACGACTCCTTGAGCCACAGGTCGTCCCACCACCGCATGGTGACGAGGTCGCCGAACCACATGTGCGCCATCTCGTGCAGGATCGTGTTGGCGCGCGCCTCGTGCTGGGCGTCGGTCGTCGCGCCGCGGAAGACGTAGGCCTCGGTGAACGTCACGAGGCCCGGGTTCTCCATGGCGCCGAGGTTGTACTCGGGCACGAAGACCTGGTCGTACGTCGACCACGGGTAGGGGAAGCCGAAAGCCTCGTCGAAGAAGCCGAGACCCTGGCGGGTGAGCTCGAGGATCTCCTCGCCGTCGAAGTGGGGCGCGAGCGAGGCGCGGCAGTACGCGCCGAGCGGGACCGTCAGCTCGCCGTTCGTCCACTCGCCCGCGACGCGGTGGTACGGGCCCGCCACGACGGCGGTGATGTAGCTCGACAGCGGCAGCGTCGGCGCGAATTCCACCGTCTGCGTCCCGCCGGCCTGCTCCCCGTCCCCGCCACCCGTGCGCACGGACGCCTGGTTGGACAGCACGTGCCAGCCCGCGGGGGCGTCGACCGCGAACGTGACCCGCGCCTTCATGTCGGGCTGCTCGAAGCACGCCATGACACGGCGCGCGTCGGCGGGCTCGTACTGCGTGTACAGGTACGTCTCTCCGTCGACCGGATCGCGGAACCGGTGGAGGCCCTCGCCGGTGCGGCTGTAGGCGCCCACCGCCTCGACCCGGACCTCGTTGGCACCGGTGGCGAGCCCGGCGACGCGGATCCGCGCGCCGTCCCACTCGATCGGCTGCGGGTCGCCGTTCACGACGACGCGCACGACCTCCTCGCCGATGAAGTCGATCCAGGTCTCGGGCGCGCTCGCGTCGAAGGTCAGGACGGTCGTGGTCGGAAACCCCGTGCGGCTCGCATCGGGGGCGCCGGTGAGGTCGAGCTCGACCCGGATGTCGTGGAGCGAGATCGCGGCGGCACGCGCGGCGGTCTCCTCCCTCGTGAGGTTGGCGGCGGCGTTGGCGGAGGTCACCCGCCCATCGTTTCATGCGCGCGCCGTCGACGCCCCGGGACGTGGTGGGGCCGTGGCCCGTCCCTGCAGCGCGGGGCGGCTACGGTTGATCCCGTGCCGGAAGCTGTCCTCGACTCGTACACGATCGCCACCGACGGGGCCTGCCAGGGAAACCCCGGGCCGACCGGCTGGGCCTGGATCGGCGAGGACGGGCAGTGGGCGGCCGGAGCGATCCCGCAGGGCACCAACAACGTCGGCGAGCTCACCGCGCTGCTGCGCGGCATCGTGGACAACGCCCACGTGCGCCGCCTGACGGTGCAGGCCGACTCGATGTACGCCATCAACACGTACGCGTCGTGGATGGACGCCCACAAGCGCCGCGGGTGGAAGACCTCGGCCAAGCAGCCGGTCAAGAACGTCGAGATCCTCGAGGCGCTCATCGAGGCCCGCGACGCGCGACGCGCGGCCGGGCTGCCCGACGTGATCCTCGAGCACGTCAAGGGGCACGCGGGGCACCGGCTCAACAGCTGGGCCGACGAGCGGGCGGTGCGCGCGGCACGGCATGCGGCCAAGGGGCTCGCCGGGTCCTGGGAGTCGCGCGCCGGTCATCCCGCGGTCGACGTCGCGTCCGCCCCGCCCCGCGGCGGCGAGGACCGGCCCCGACGCTGAGGAATGCCCGGGCGACGGGCGCGGTTGGATCCGGCGTGACCGAGATCGCGAGCCCGGAGACCGGCGACGAGGCGGACAGCGCCGAGAGGCGCTCTCGGCGCGCCCCCGATCTCAGTCGCGGCGCCACGGTCGTCGTGATCGGCGCCGGCCAGGCCGGCCTGTCGGCCGCGTACCATCTGCGCCGGCACGGCTTCGGGAGCGCGCTCGCCGCGCCCGACGCCGAGCGGACGTACGTCGTGCTCGACGCGAACCCCGGCCCGGGCGGCGCCTGGCAGCACCGCTGGGAGTCGCTGCACGTGGACAAGCTGAACCGCATCTTCGACCTGCCCGGGCTGCCGCAGCCGGACATGGATCCGGACGAGCCCAGCCGCGACGCGGTGCCGCGCTACTTCTCGGCCTTCGAGCAGCGCTACGGCCTGCCGATCCTGCGCCCCGTGCGGGTCGTCAGCGTCGACTACGCCGACGACGACGAGGACGGCGACCTCGTCGTCCGCACCGACTCCGGGGTCTGGGTCGCCCGCGCCGTCGTCAACGCGACCGGCACCTGGGACAACCCCGTGCTTCCGCCCTACCCCGGCGGGGACGCGTTCCGCGGGCGGCAGCTGCACACCCGTGACTACGGCGCGCTGGAGGATTTCGAGGGGCAGCGCGTGGCGATCGTGGGCGGCGGCATCTCGGCGGTGCAGCAGCTCGAGGAGATCTCGCGGGTGGCCGAGACGTTCTGGTACACACGGCGCGAGCCGGTCTTCGTCGAGGGCGACTTCGAGCCCGAGACGACCGGCAGGGCGACGATCGAGAAAGTGATCGCCGACGTCGAGGCGGGGCGCCCCACGGGCAGCGTCGTCGGCTACACCGGCCTCGGCTGGACGCCCTACGCGCGCGCGGCGCGCGATCGCGGCGCGCTCGTGCGGCGGCCGATGTTCGCGGCGATCGAGCGGGACGGGGTGCGAGAGGCCGACGGGTCGTTCACGCCCCTGGACGCGATCCTCTGGGCGACGGGGTTCAAGGCCGCCCTGCGGCATCTCGACCCGCTGTACCTGCGGGGCTCCCTCGGCGGCATCACGATGCGCGGGACGCAGGTGCGCGGCGAGCCGCGGGTGCACCTGATCGGCTTCGGCCCGTCGCAGTCGACGGTCGGCGCGAACCGCGCGGGCCGCGAGGCCGTCACCGCCATCGTCCGCTACCTGGACGAGGGGTTCGCCGACGAGGTCGCGGGCGTCGCGGTCTGACGCGGCGGCGACCGGGCGAGACAGCGTTCGACGCGCGACACCGTGTCCGTCGGCGACGGTCTCGGCGCGGAAACCCGGTCTCGGCGCGGACACGCGGTCCCGGCGCGGACACGCGGTCTCGGCGCGGACACGCGGTGCCGGACGCCCCTCGACGGGTCAGCCGGGGCCGTCGGACGCGGCGGCCAGCAGCGGGACGAGCACGTCGCCGATGGGCGTGCGGATGCCGTGTGCGCGCGCACGCCGCCCGATCACGCCGTTGCGGACGTCCCACTCGAGGGCCCTGCCCGCCTCACGGTCCGCGAGGATCGACGTGCCGAGGTCTGCCGGGGACGCCCGGAAGCCGGCGACGATCCGGTCCGGCACGTCGTCGCCGAGCTCCGCGCCCTCGGCACGCGCCACCTCGAGGCACTCGCGCAGGTAGGCCAGCGCGAGATCGGCCACGTCCTCTCGGGCGAACATCCCCGCCCGTCGGCCGGAGAGCGCCATCAGCCCGGCCGCCGCGTTCTGCAGCAGCTTGCGCCACGCGACGGTGCGGAAGTCCGCGGCGAGCTCGGTGACGCACCGCGTGCCCCGCAGTGCCTCGGCCACGACCGCCGCGGCGGGCGTGTCCGGCAGCGTGAGGCGCGGCTCGCCGCGCAGCCAGACGGTCCCGTCCTCCTGGGCCGCAGCGGGGAACCACACCACGGCAGGGATCACCCGGGCCCCTGAGACGAGCGGCGAGACCGCGGCGACCTGCTCGACCCCGTTCTGCAGGACGCACACCACGGTCTCCGGCCCGCAGAGCGCGGCGAGCCAGGGCGCGGCGGCCGTGGTCTGCGTCGCCTTCACGGACAGCAGGACGATCCCCGCCGTCCTCTCGATCGACGCCGGGTCGGTCCGCACCGGCCCGGGGACGACGATCCGCTCGTCGCCCGTGCGCAGCTCCAGGCTCCGCCGCGGGGTGCGGCCGCAGAGCTGCGGCGTGCGACCCGCCTCGTGCAGTGCGGCCGCGACGGTCGTGCCGATCGCCCCCGGCCCGACGACGGCGACCTCGGCCGGCGCGCTCATCCGTCCTGTGCCGGTTGCGACGGAGATCCCGTGTTCTCCGGACGCGACCGGGCTGCGGGATCCGAAGAAGGCGGCATCTCCGAGGAACCGACCGCCGCGACCTCTCGGAGGAACGCTGCCAGCGTCTCCCCCGCATCGGCCAGCGCGCCGTCGTTCACGATCTCGAGGTCGGGACGGTGCCCGGGCGCCGGATCCGCCCGGTGCAGCCGCGCGGCGGCGCCGAGGTCGTCCTCGCGGCCGCGCGCCGCGATGCGGGCGCGGCGCACGTGGTCGGGCACCGTGATCCGCACCACGAGAGAGCGTGCGAAGCGCTCGTCGAGCCGGGTCAGCACCGAGCGCGAGACGTTGCCGACCACGACGGATCCGTCGCGCACGTGCGTCGCGTACTCGTCCGGGATGCCGTAGGCCAGGCCGTGGGCGCGCCACGACAGCGCGAACGCGCCCCGACGCTCGAGCGCGGCGAACCGGTCCTCCGTCACCGAGGTGCACTCCTCGGCGGGACCGGCCGGCCGGGTGATCACCCGCCGGGCGAAGACGTACCGCCCGGTGCCGTCTGCCAGCAGGTCCTTCGCGCAGCCGATGACGGCGTCCTTGCCGACGCCGCTCGGCCCCATCACGGCGACGAACGCCCCGCTCATGCGACCCGGACCCCCTCGCGCCACACGCCTCGCACGATCGGCACGGGCGACCCGATCGGGTGGTGCTCGACGGGTGCCTCGTCGTACGCGTGCACCCGGACGAGGTCGGCGCGGCGCCCCGGCTCGATCCCGCCGCGGTCGTCGAGCCCGACGGCGCGCGCCGGGTTGGCGCTGATCAGCCGTGCCGCCTCCGGCAGCGTGACGTCGCCGCGGGCGGACAGCAGGAACGCGGCCTGCAGCGGGCTCGCGGGCACGTAGTCGCTGGAGAGGATGTCGAGGAGCCCCTGCGCCAGCAGGTCGACGGCCGCCACGTTGCCCGAGTGCGAGCCGCCCCGCACGATGTTGGGCGCTCCCATGACCACCAGCTGCCCCGCGGCACGGGCCGCGCGGGCGGCGTCGAGCGTCGTCGGGAACTCCGAGATGCCGACGCCGAGCGCCACGCCCTCGTCGACGTGCGCCTGCGTCGCGTCGTCGTGCGCGGCCATCGTGATCCCCCGCGCCGCGGCGCGCTCGGCCATCTGACGTCGGTGCGCGTCGGCGTAGCGCGCCGAGAGCCGGTGCAGCTCGGCGACGTGCGCATCGAACTGCTCGTGGCTCAGCCGTCCCTTGCCGACCATGTAGGTGCGGAAGGCCTCGACGTCGGCGTACTGCCGCTGCCCCGGCGTGTGGTCCATCAGCGACACCATGCGCACGCGCTCGTGCGCGCCGACGGCGTCGAACACGTCGACCACGTCGGGTGTGGAGACCTCACAACGCAGGTGCACGAAGTGGTCGGCGCGCAGCAGCCCCGACTCGGCGGCGTGCACGACGGCGTCGATGAGCGTGCGCGCGTTCTTCGCCATGTCGTTGCCGTCGGTGGGGCCCGTGCCGATGCGCAGGGCGTCCAGCACGGTCGTCGTGCCGGAGGCGGCCATCTGCGCGTCGTGCGCGATCACGGCTGGGATCGGGTCCCAGAACCGCTGCGGACGCGGCTGGAAGTGCGCCTCGACCTGATCGGTGTGCACCTCGACCACGCCCGGCATCAGGAAGTCGCCCTCCAGGTCGACGCCCGTCGCGACGACGCTCTCGGACACGTCGGCGATCCTGCCGTCCACCACGCGGACCGCGCCGTGGACCACCTCGTCGTGCAGGACGACACGGGCGTTGGTGAAGACGGTCTCGGTGGCGGTCTCTGCTGTCGTGCTCATCGGCGGCTCTCCTGCGGGCGGGGGAACGGGTGGACGGAATGGACCTCGAACGGCGCGCCCGGCTCCGGCTCGACGAACAGGGCGACGGAGAGCAACGGCACGTCCGCGCCGGCGACGCCCGCGAACTCGTCGGCGAGCGCCGCGTCGACCCGGGCGGCGCGATCCACCGGGACGGGGTCGGTGAGGGTCAGATGGAAACGGAACTCGTCGAGCACGTACGGGTACCCCCAGCGCTCGAACAGCTCGCGCTGTCGCGGCGTCATGCGGTCGGGCCGGCGGCGCGCGGTCTCGGCCGGGCTCGGGGCGGCGCGGAACCCGTCGAAGGCCCGGACGGCGTCTGCGGCGAGCGCGTCGATGGCGGACTCGTCGCCGCCGGGCCGGAGCGCTCGGAAGGATCCGAGTGCCTCCACGCGCGGTGCGGCGATCGTCACGGGCGCCCGTTCGGCGGCGAACGCGTCGGCCGCGGAACGCAGGCCGGCCTCGGTCGTGCCGTCGGCGAGGCGGAACGGGGCCTTGAGGGTGGCGTGGAAGCCGTAGCGGCGCGCGCCGGCCGTGAGGTCGCGGAACTCCTCTCGGGCGTACCACTCCTCCGCGGCGGCGCGCAGCCGGAGCGCCTCGGGCGCGTCGGCGTCGCCGAGAGCCCCCGGCAGGGCGTAGACGGCGTAGCGGGTCATGCGGCCGCCTCCCGCTCGGGGGTGAACGCGCGGACATCGACGATCGCGTCGCCCACCGCGTCCCGCACGTCCTGGTCGTGGAAGATCGCCAGCATCCCGGTGCCGCGCGCGAGGCGCTCGCGGACCAGCTCGATGACGACTCCGCGGTTTCGCGCGTCGAGCGACGCGGTGGGCTCGTCGAGCAGCAGCAGCGGCCGCTCGGCGACGAAGCCGCGGGCGATGTTCACGCGCTGCTGCTCGCCGCCGGAGAACGTCGCCGGGGGCAGCGCCCAGAGCCGGTCGGGGATGCTGAGCCGCTCCAGCAGCTCGGCCGCCCGCTCGCGGGCCGTCTCGCGCGCGACGCCGCGCTCGACCAGCGGCTCGGCGACCACGTCGAGCGCGGGGACGCGGGGCACCGCCCGCAGGAACTGGCTCACGTAGCCCATGGTCTCGCGACGGGCGGCGAGCACTCGGCGCGGCGCGGCCGAGGCGAGATCGAGCACGCCGCCGTCCCGCGGATCGCCGTCGGCGAGCAGGATGCGCCCGGCGTCCGCCCCGTAGCTGCCGAACACCATCTTCAGCACGGTGCTCTTTCCCGCGCCGGACTCGCCGCCCAGCACGACGCATGCGCCGCGGGGCACGTCGAACGAGAGCCCGCGCAGCACGGGCAGGCGCTGGGCGCCCTGCAGGTGCAGCGTGAACGTCTTGTCGACGTCCTGGACGGAGAGGACACAGCCGGGAGGCATGGTGCGGGAGGTGTCGAGGTTCATGGTCAGCCCTGGAGGATCGAGGAGACGAGCAGCTGGGTGTACGCGGCCTGGGGGTCGTCGAGCACGCGATCGGTGAGGCCCGACTCGATGACCGCGCCGTCCTTCATCACGAGGGTGCGGTGCGAGATCAGCCGGGCGACCGCGAGGTCGTGCGTGACGATCACGACGGAGAGCCCGAGGTCGGCGACCAGCGACCGGATCAGGTCGAGCAGGCGGGCCTGCACCGACACGTCGAGGCCGCTCGTGGGCTCGTCCATGAACACCAGCCGCGGCCCGAAGACGAGGTTGCGGGCGATCTGCAGCCGCTGGCGCATGCCGCCCGAGAACGTCGCCGGCGCGTCGTCGATGCGCGCGGCGGGGATCTCGACGCGGGCGAGCCACCCCTCCGCCTGCGCGCGGATGCGACCGAAGTGCCGCCATCCGTTCGCCATCAGGGGCTCGCCGATGTTGCCGCCGGCGTGACGTGCATGCGCAGGCCGTCCGCGGGGTGCTGGTGCACGAAGCCCCAGTCCGTCCGCCACAGCCGCCGCACCTCGCGCTCGCTGAGGCTCGCGAGGTCGGCGAGCCGGTCGCGCGTCCTGCCGTCGCCGCCGGCGGCCAGCCGGTATCGGATGGCTCCCTCGTCGGTCGACAGGCGCTGGGACAGCATGCCGAGCAGCGTGGACTTGCCGGATCCGGATTCGCCCACGACCGCGAGCACCTCTCCCGGCCACAGGTCGAAGCTCACGTCACGGCAGCCGAAGCGGTCGCCGTAGCGGTGTCCCGCGCCGGCGACGCTCAGCAGCGGGGTCTCGTCGGGTCTCGACTCGGTCGCCTCGTTCCCTCGCTCGACCTGGGTGCGGAGAGCGCCCATCATCGGACCGCCTCCTTCCTCGCGCCGGCCGCGCCCTCGTCGCTCGCGACCGTCCGTTCGCAGTGGTCCGTGTCCGAGCAGACGTACATCGCGCCGCCGGCGTCGTCCATCACCACCTCGTCCAGGTAGACGCCCTCGGATCCGCAGATCTCGCACGGCGTCTCGAAGCTCTGCGGCTCGAACGGGAAGTCCTCGAACCCGAGGCTCTCGACGTCGGTGTACGGCGGGATCGCGTAGATCCGCTTCTCCCGGCCCGCGCCGAACAGCTGCAGGGCCGGGCTCTGGTGCATCTTCGGGTTGTCGAAGCTCGGGATCGGCGACGGCGCCATGACGTAGCGCTGGTTCACGAGCACCGGGTAGTCGTAGGTGGTCGCGAAGTGGCCGTACCGCGCGACGTCCTCGTAGAGCTTGACGTACATCAGCCCGTACTCCTCCAGCGCGTGCAGGCGGCGCGTCTCGGTCTCGCGCGGCTCGAGGAACCGCAGCGGCTCGGGGATCGGCACCTGGTAGACGATGATCTGGCCGTCCGAGAGCGGCGTCTCCGGGATGCGGTGCCGGGTCTGGATGACCGTGGCGAGGTCGGTGCGGGTGGTGCTGCGCGACCCCGCGACCCGCTCGAAGAACTGCCGGATGGACACCGCGTTCGTCGTGTCGTCGGCGCCCTGGTCGATCACCTTGAGCGTGTCGGACGAGCCGACGACCGAGGCGGTCACCTGCACCCCGCCGGTGCCCCAGCCGCGCGGCATCGGCACCTCCCGGGAGGCGAACGGCACCTGGAAGCCCGGGACCGCGACCCCCTTCAGCAGGCCGCGCCGCACGACGCGCTTGGTCTGCTCGTCGAGGTAGCCCTCGTTGTAGACGATGCGCGGCTCGTGTCTCGTCTCGGTCACTTCGTTCCCTCGCTCGACATGGTCGCGGAGGGCGACACGACATCCGCGGACTCGTCCCCCTCGGTCGCGGCGGCGACGCGCTCGCGGAACTCACGGTGGAGCTGACGGATGAGCACGAGCTCGCCCTGGAAGTCGACGTAGTGCGGCAGCTTCAGGTGCTCGACGAAGCCCGTCGCCTGCACGTTGTCGGCGTGGCTGACGACGAACTCCTCGTCCTGCGCCGGCGAGACCCGCCGCTCGCCGAACTCTTCGGCGCGCAGCGCGCGGTCCACGAGCGACATCGACATGGCCTTGCGCTCGGCGCGGCCGAACACCAGGCCGTAGCCGCGCGTGAACTGCGGTGGCCGGTCGGCGCTGCCGACGAACTGGTTCACCATCTGGCACTCGGTCACCTCGAGGCGTCCGATCGGCACCTCGAAGCCCAGCTCGGGGGCGTCGAAGAACACCTCGACCTCGCCCACCCGCACCTCCCCGGCAAAGGGATGGGTGCGGCCGAAGCCGCGCTGCGTCGAGTAGCCGAGCGACAGCAGGAAGCCCTCGTCGCCGCGGGTGAGCGCCTGCAGCCGTTCGGCGCGCGACATCGGGAACACCGTGGGCTCGCGGGTGAGGTCGGCGGGCTCCGGGTCGGTCCACTCCGCCTCGCCGTCGGCGGGCACGCGATCGGGCTCGATGAGCGCGTCGACGCCCAGCAGGTCGGTGATCCGCGGCATCGGCTGCTCGTCGGGCACGCCGTCCGTCGGCACCTCGGGCGCCGGGATGTCGTCGGCGAGGAGGCGGTGCGTGTAGTCGAACGTCGCGCCGAGCTGCTGCCCTCCGGGCACGTCCTTGAAGGTCGCGGAGATGCGCCGCTCGGCCGGAAGACCGGACGTGTCGAGAGCGGCGGTGGTGCCGAAGCGCGGCAGCGTGGTGCGGTACGAGCGCAGCAGCGTGACGGCCTCGAGCACGTCGCCCTGCGCCTGCAGCAGCGCCTTGGCGGCGAGGTCCGGGTCGTAGAGGGATCCCTCGGCCATGACGCGCGAGACGAGGACGCCGAGTTGGTCGCGCACGCCGCGCCACGCGATCGGTTCGGCGTCGCCGCCGCGGCCCCGCTGGGCGAGCAGGGCGTGCGCGTTGGCGATCGCCTTCTCGCCTCCCTTGACGGCGACGTACATCAGGCGCTCCCCTCGCTGAGCTCGGTGGTGCGCGGCAGTGCGCGCACGGTGGTCTCGGCCGCGAGCACGACGTCGACCCCGCGCGGGAAGCCGACGCGGTTCCGGCGCCACTGGGCGAGGAAGCCGTCCTCGCCGTGCACGCGCGGCAGGCCGGAGCCGTCCCACGCGACGGATCCGTCGACGCCCGGCCCGGTCGCGACGAACGCCCCGACCGGCGCGGTGCCGGTGGCGTCGATCACGAGCGTGGCCGACAGGTGGGGCTCCTCGTCCGTCCCCTGTGCGAGGTCGGCGAGGCGAGGCGCTGCCGACGGCGAGGAGGCCACGGCGAAGAGCGCGTCGCCGGACGAGGCGACCAGGCGGGCGCCGGTGTGGAAGCGGATCCACTCGCGGACGTCCTCGGAGGCGGCGAGGGCCCGGTCCAGCCAGATCGGCGTCTGCTCGTCGCAGAGGGTCAGGAGCACGGCGCCGGCGACCGCGCCGAGCGGCGCCGGGGTGCGCAGGCGGCCCTCGCGCACGGGGTCGACGTCCTGGGGCAGGGTGGGCCGCGCCATGGCCTGGAGCACCGCGCGGAACGTGCGCTGCGCGTCGTGCACGGGGGCGGAGAAGCCGGGCAGGTGTGTCGCGGTCGTGGCGCCGATCATTCGTCGTCGTCCTCGTCCGGCCCGGAGTTCTCCCGGGAGACCGTGAAGAAGTCCACGACGGTGCTGCGGGCCTGCGCCCGAGCGTGCTCGTCGCGCTCGCGCTGCGCGCTCTCCAGCGGCTCGATCACGTCGGAGAGCACGCGGTCGCGCTGGGCGGAGAGCAGCAGCGCGTCGAAGACCGCGGCGAGCCCGGCGTGCTCCGGGTGGCTGCCGAGGACGTACGCCGTGCCGACCGTCTCGCCGGCGTCGGCGATACGCGCCAGCACCGTCGCCCGGGTCACGGTCGCCTCGCCCAGGTGGAACCGGTCCCCCGTGCCGCCCATCCGGCCCTGCACCATCACCAGCCCCGCCTCGGGCCCGCGCAGGTACTCGATCTCCGGCGGGTCGGGCCACGCGGCCCACAGCCCGGCGAGCTCCTCCGCGGAGGCCAGGGCGAGCACGCGCGCGGTGCGCCGGCGCTCGTCGACTCCGTGTTCCATCGCTCCTCCAAGTTGTCTATTTATCTAGACAACTGCCAAGGTAGTGGCACGATGGGGAGAAGGGAAGCCCCCGGGGTGGCGAACAGCCCACGAACGGATGCCCACGAACGGATGTACGTGCGGTGAACCGCCCGGTCGAGACCGAGGAAGGATGAGCGAGCAGGCATGACCGATCCCGCCGCGAGCCGATCGACCGGGTACTCCGCATGGCGCCTCATCGCGGAGGAGCTGCGCGCGGAGATCACCGAGGGCGGCCTGCGCGCCGGCGACCGGCTGCCGACCGAGAACGCCCTCGCCGAGCGCTTCGGCGTGAACCGCCACACCGCCCGACAGGCCGTCGCCTCGCTCGCCGCCGACGGACTGGTCGAGTCGCGCCGCGGCAGCGGCACGTTCGTCACCGGCGGCGCCGTCCACGTGCACCGGATCGGCATGCGCACCCGGCTGTCGACGAGCATCGGCGACCGGCACTCGGCGTCCGGTCGTGTGCTCGAGAGCGAGACGGTGACCGCGTCGCCCGAGATCGCCGAGCGCCTCGGCATCGCGGGCGGCCCGGTGGTGCGCGTGGAGTCGCTGCGGACCGTGGACGGCGAGCCCGTCGCGCTGGGCGCGCACTGGTTCGACGCCGGGCGGCTGCCCGACATCGCGACGGCGCTGCGGCGCACGTCCTCGGTGACCGCGGCGCTGCGCGCCCACGGCATCGACGACTACGTCCGCGCCTCGACCGTGGTGTCCGCCCGGCACGCGACGGCCGCGGAGGCGGCGCTGCTGCGGCTCGACCCGGGCGCGATCGTCCTGGTCACCGAGTCGCTCGACACGCTGACGGACGGCACCCCGTTGCAGTACGGCGTGACGCGCTTCTCCGCCCAGCGCGTCCGCCTCGACATCGAGCACCCGCCCCCGCCCGCCTGAGCTGCTGCTGCTGCATCACGAAACCGACGTTCCCTGCCGAGACCGACGTTTCCCGCTGAGACCGGCGCCGGCGACCACGGTCTCGCACAGCTTTCTCGGTCTCGCGCGGGTGCCGCGGTCTCGCGGACCGGGGCCGGATCAGACGCGACGGCGGGAGTCGAACCCGCAACGACTGACGGTTATGAACCGAGCCCCGGGACCGCCCGGATCGCCGCGATGCCCCCACGCTACGTCGGCCCCGGGACGCACAGGGCGATGTGACAGAGAGTGACGGTCAGCGCGCCGACGCGATGCCGATCTCGTGGTTGCGCAGGTGCTCGTAGACGACCGTCGTCTTGACGTCCGCCACCTCCTCGCGCTCGGTGAGCCTGTCGATCACGAAGGCGTAGAGCGCATCGTTGTCGGCGACCGCGACGTGCACGATGAAGTCGACGTCGCCGCTCACCACGAACACCCCCAGCGTCTCGGGCAGCACCGAGATCCAGTCGCGGAAGGCCTCGATGTTGCGCCGCGAGGGCGGCCTCACCCGCACCGAGACCAGCGCCTGCACGCCCCTTCCGACGCTCGCGAGGTCGAGGTCGAGCACGGCGCCCCGGATCACGCCGCGACGGCGCAGGGCACGGGTGCGGTCGAGGGCGGTCGTCGGAGAGACCCCGACGCGCGCCGCGACCTCGCGGTTCGTCATCCGCGCATTCGTCTGGAGAGCGGCCACGATCGCCGCATCAAGTCCGTCCAGATCCGCCATCTCGGTGTCTCCTCCGTATTTCGTCCGGCAGTAGAAACATCATCCGGATCATCTGGATACATTGTCCCCTGTTCTCACGACGATCCGCACACCGCAAGGAGCCTCATGGATACACCCGCGTTCGGGTTCACCGCCGACGAGATCGACACGGGAGCGCCGACCCGCGCGGCCCGGCTCAAGTGGGTGATCGTGGTCGACGGCGGCCTCCCGGCCGGTCGCATCGCCAACGCCACCGCCTGCGTCGGCGCGGCGATGGGCGCCGCGGTCTCCGGCCTGCTCGGCCCCGACGCCGTCGACGCCGAGGGGTCCTCGCATCCGGGGCTGCCGTGGATCGGGTGCACGGTGCTGGCGGGCGATCAGACGCAGCTGACGACGATCCGCTCCCGCGCGGCATCCTCCGACGGCGTCCTGGTCGCCGACATGCCCGCGCACGCGCAGCTCACGCGGGTCTACGACGAGTACCTGCAGGAGGTCTCGCACCGCGCGCCCGACGACCTCGGCTACCTCGCGGTCGCGCTGGTGGGCCCGCGGGGCCGCGTCGACCGCATCGTCGGCAGGCTGCCGCTGCTGACGTAGGGCACGCCGGGCGGGGCGGTGATACGGTGTCGGCATGGAGATCGAGGTCGGCACCATCTAGCGCCCCGCGGAGAGCCGTTCGGGTGCGCCCTAGACACCCACCTCGAAAGGCCTCTCATGCCCGCTCTCTCCACGCCCGCCATCACCCTCCGCGACCTCACGTTCGAGTGGCCGGACGGCTCCGTCGCCCTCGACCGTCTCGACGGCACGCTGCCGTCCGGGCGCACAGGGCTCGTCGGCCGGAACGGCGTCGGCAAGTCCACGCTGCTGAAGCTCGTCGCCGGTCTCCTGCCGCCCACGCGCGGCCGCGTCGAGACCGACGGCGACGTCGGCTACCTGCCCCAGACGCTGACGCTCGACCGCGACGCGACGGTCGCCGACCTGCTCGGCATCGCGCCGACGCTGGCGGGCCTCCGTGCGATCGAGTCGGGCGACCCCGACGTGCGGCACTTCGACGCCGTGGGCGACGACTGGGACATCGAGGCCCGCGCCGACGAGGCCCTCGACGAGATCGGCTTCGGCGCCGCCGACCTCGACCGCCGCGTCGGCGGGCTCTCCGGCGGCGAGTCGATGCTGATCGCGATCACGGGCCTGCGGCTGCGCCGCACGCCCATCACGCTGCTCGACGAGCCGACCAACAACCTGGACCGACCCGCCCGCGCGCGGTTGGCGAGCCTGGTCGACGCGTGGCCGGGCACGCTCGTCGTCGTGAGCCACGACCTCGAGCTGCTGGAGAGGATGGAGCACACGGCGGAGCTGCGGTCGAGCGGCCTCGGCCAGGTCGCCCGCGGACGCGGCGCGCGGCTCGAGGTGTTCGGCGGACCCTACAGCGCGTTCCGTGCGGCGCTCGCGCAGGAGCAGGCCGCCGCCACCCAGGCCGCCCGCACCGCGCAGCAGACGCTGAAGGTCGAGAGGCGTCAGCGCGTGGAGGCCGAGCAGCGCATCGCGGCGCGCGCACGCGCAGGGAGGAAGTCGGCCGACAACATGCCGAAGATCCTCGCGAACGCCCGCAAGCGCAAGGCCGAGGAGACCGCCGGGTCGCTGCGCGGCACGCTCGACGAGCGCGTGCAGGACGCGCAGGATGCCGTGGACGCCGCGGATGCGCGCGTGCGCGAGGAGGAGCACATCCACATCACGCTCCCGGATCCGGACGTGCCGCGCGGCAAGCGGATCGCCGAGCTGACGGACGGATCGCGCACCGTCACGGTCCAGGGGCCCGAGCGCGTCGCGCTGGTCGGTCCGAACGGTGCCGGCAAGACCACGCTGCTCGAGGCGCTGGTGACGGGCGACGCGACCCGTGGGATCCTGCTGACCGAGCGGGTCGGATACCTGCGCCAGCGCCTGGACGACCTCGACGACGCGCGTTCGGCGGTGGACAACGTGCGCGACGCCGCCCCCGCGACGGCGCCCGGGGAGCTGCGCAACCAGCTCGCCCGCCTGCTGCTGCGCGGCAGCGCCCTCGACCGCCCGGTCGGCTCTCTCTCGGGCGGCGAGCGCTTCCGCGTCGCGCTGGCCAAGCTGCTGCTCGCGGACCCGCCCGCGCAGCTGCTGATCCTGGACGAGCCGACCAACAACCTCGACATCGCGAGCGTCGAGCAGCTGGCCGAGGCCCTCGATTCATACCGCGGCGCTCTGCTGATCGTGAGCCACGACCACGCCTTCCTGCGCCGCCTGGGCATCGACCTGGTGATCGGCCTCGAGCCGGGCGGCCGCCTCGCCGAGCGCGACGAGACGGCGCTGGACGGATAGACGGCGGGCCGCTCCCCCGGAAGGGGAACGGCCCGCCGTCTGTGGGCTCGGGTCAGCGCGCGGCGCCGGCCCGGCGCTTGTTGTAGATGTCGAAGGCGACGGCGATCAGCAGGACGAGGCCCTTGACGATCGGCTGCACCGACTGCGGCACGCCCATGAGCGACATGCCGTTCGACATCACGGCCATCACGAGACCGCCGACGAGCGCACCCGTGACTCGGCCGATGCCGCCCGTGGTCGACGCGCCGCCGATGAAGCAGGCGGCGATCACGTCGAGCTCGAAGCTGTTGCCCATGCCCGGCTGGGCGCCGTTGGAGCGCGCGGAGAACATGGCCGCCGCGATGCCCGTCAGCATGCCCATGTGGACGAACAGCCAGAAGTTGACACGACGCACGTTCACGCCCGACAGCTGCGCGGCCGAGAGGTTGCCGCCGATCGCGTACACGTGACGACCGAACACCGTGCGGTTGGTGATCAGCTGGTAGATCAGGATGAGCAGGCCCAGCACGATCAGCACCAGCGGGAAGCCGCGGTTGTAGGCGAGCGCCCACGCGAACGCCATGGCCACGACCGCGACGGCGGCGAGCTTGACGACGAACAGCGGCATCGACTCGACCTTCTGGTTGTAGCCCATGCGCGCGCGGCGGCTGCGCACCTGCGACACCACGAAGCCGGCCACGGCGACCACGCCGATCAGCAGCGTGAAGACGTCGACGGTCTGCGGCTGTGCCAGCAGCCCCGATCCCTGCCCCACGACGACCTCGCCGAACAGGCCGCGGCTGAAGCCGGTCGCGAGGGTCTTGTACTCGCCGGGGAACGGCGAGAGCGAGACGTTCTCGAGCACGACCCACGTGAGGCCGCGGAAGAGCAGCATGCCCGCCAGGGTGACGATGAACGCGGGGATGCCGACGAACGCGACCCAGAAGCCGTGCCATGCGCCGACGAGGATGCCGACCACGACGGCCGCGAGCAGGCCCACCCACCACGGCATGCCCAGCCTGATGACGAGCACGGCGGCGACGGCCGACGCGAACGCGAGCACCGATCCGACCGACAGGTCGATGTGGCCGGCGACGATGATCATGATCATGCCGAGCGCCATGATCAGGATGTGCGCGTTCTGCAGCACCAGGTTGGTGACGTTCTCCGGCGCGAGCAGCGTGCCGCCCGTCAGGATCGTGAACAGCAGCACGATCGCCACGAAGGCGATGTAGATGCCGGACGTCCGGAGGTTGCGCGTGAACAGGTCTTTGGTCTCAGCCAGGACATTGCTCATGCCGCGGCCTCCTTCTGGTTCTTCTCGATGGTCATGAGGCTCATCAGGCTCTCCTGCGTGGCCGAGGCCGCGGGGGCCTGCCCGGTGATGCGGCCGTACGCGAGCGTGTAGATGCGGTCGCACATGCCGAGCAGCTCGGGCAGCTCGCTGGAGACGACGATGATCGCCTTGCCGGCGGCGGCGAGGGCGTTGATGATCTCGTAGATCTCGTACTTGGCGCCCACGTCGATGCCGCGGGTGGGCTCGTCGAGGATCAGCACCTCGGGATCCGAGAACAGCCACTTCGACAGCACGACCTTCTGCTGGTTGCCGCCCGAGAGGTTGCCCACGGTCTGCATCACGGTCGGGGTCTTGATGTTCATGTCGCGGCGGTACTCCTCGGAGACCTTGATCTCCTCGTTGCCGTTGACGAAGCTGGCCCTGTTGCTGATCTTGCCGAGCGCCGCCGCCGTGATGTTGGTGCGGATGTCGGTGATGAGGTTCAGCCCGTAGTGCTTGCGATCCTCCGACACGTAGGCGAGGCCGCTGCCGATCGCCTCCTGCACGGTGCGGGGGCGGATCTCCTTGCCGTGCAGGAAGACACGGCCCGAGATGTCGCGCCCGTACGACTGTCCGAACAGGCTCATCATGAACTCGGTGCGTCCGGCGCCCATGAGGCCCGCGATGCCGACGATCTCGCCCGCGCCCACGGAGATCGACGCGTCGTCGACCACCACGCGCCCGGCCTGCGTCGGGTGGTGCACCGTCCAGTTCTCGACGCGGAAGATCTCCTCGCCGATCTGCGGCGTGCGGTCGGGGAAGCGCTGGTCGAGCGAGCGGCCCACCATCCCGCGGATGATGCGCGCCTGCGTCGCGTCCTCGCCGTGCATGTCGATCGTCTCGATCGACTCCCCGTCGCGGATGATCGTGGTCGAGTCGGCGATCGCCTCGATCTCGCCGAGCTTGTGGCTGATGATGATGCACGTGATGCCCTGGTCGCGCAGCTCGCGCAGCAGCCCGAGCAGGTGCTCCGAGTCGTTGTCGTTGAGCGCCGCGGTGGGCTCGTCGAGGATCAGCAGCTTGACGTCCTTGGTCATCGCCTTGGCGATCTCGATGAGCTGCTGCTTGCCGACGCCGAGCTGGCCGACCGGCACGGTCGGGTTCTCGTCGAGGCCGACACGCTCCATGAACGCCGCCGCCTCGTGGTTCGCCTGGTTCCAGTCGATGAGGCCGCCGCGCACCCGCTCGTTGCCGAGGAAGATGTTCTCGGCCACCGAGAGGTGCGGCACGAGGGCCAGCTCCTGGTGGATGATGACGATGCCGCGCTCCTCGGAGTCGCGGATCGACGAGAACGCCACGCCCTCGCCTTCGAAGAGGATGTCGCCGCCGTACGAGCCGTGCGCGAGACCGTCGTCGATGTTGCGCGCGTACTGCTCGTTGCGGCGCTGCTCGGCGTGCAGGGCGAGCGTCGTGGCCGCCGCCGACGGGCTGTCGGACGGGGCGAGGAAGGCCCGCTGCGACGTGGCCTGCTCCTGCAGGCGTGCGAGCTGGCTCAGGTTCGTCTGCAGGTTGCGCAGCGACGCCTGGGTCATCGTCTGGGAGGTGACGCGGGAGATCATGGGCGTGCCTTTCGGGGAGCGTCGCGGGATCAGCGGCCGACGAGGCCGGTGCGGTTGATGAGCACGTCGAGGGCCTCGTCGACCGCGGTGAGCACCCGCGCCGCCGCCTGATAGGCGGTCTGGTACGTGAGCAGGTTGATGGTCTCCTCGTCGCCGTCCACCGCCGCCACCGACTGCTGCGCGCCGACGGCCGTGACGGCGGCGACCTCCGCGACGCTCGCCCGCTGCACGTCGCCCGCCGTCGCGACGCCGAACGAGGTGACGAAGTCGGCCCACAGGGCGTCGGGCGATCCGGCGCTCGATCCGATCTGCGAGATGGCGTCGGCGTTGGACGAGTCGAACGCGCCCGCGCCCGGCGCGGCGAGCGCGAGCTGGTCGGCCCGCGTCGGCACCACCCGCAGCGAGAGAGCGGCCGGTCCCGCGGCGGACACGTCGAAGAAGTCTCCGCCCGGCTCCCCCGCCGCGGTGGCACCGGCGCGGTGCTGGGCGTTCACGCGCTCGGCGAGCGTCGTCGCGAGGCGGTTGTAGGTGTCGGCCAGCTGCGCGAGGGTGCCGCCCTCCGAGGCGGGGGCGAGCACCGAGAGCGCGCCTCCGAGCTCGCCGCCGGAGAGGGCGACCGGCTGGTCCGGACGATGCGCCCAGGCCACCGTGACCGGCTGCCCCGCCGTGATGCCGGACGGGCCGCTCGCGACCAGGTGCCGCGCCTCCACGCCCGACACGAGCGCGTTGCCGTCGATCCGGACCGTCAGCGTGCCGTCCTGCTCGACGGACGCCGTCGCGCCGGTCTGTCGCGACACCCGCTCCGCCAGCACGGCCCGGCGGTCGATCAGCTCGTTCGCCGAGCGCCCGGCACCGAGCGCGTCGCGGATCTCGCGGTTCAGCTGCGCGATCTGATCCGCCGCGGTGTTCACCTCCGACACGGTCCGTTCGACGCCCGCGCGCGCCTCGCTCCACTGGGAGCTCGCGGCGGCGTAGCCCGCCGCGATCTGGGAGGCGAGGGCGCTCGCGTCGTTCAGCACCACCGCGGCCGCCGCCGCGGCGTCCGGGGAGTTGGACAGGTCCTGCCAGTCGGCCCAGAACTGCGAGAGGCGATGGGCGAGCCCCGCCTCGGTCGGCTCGGCCATCGTCGCCTCGGCGGTGCGCGCCGCCTGGGCCCGGACGCTCCAGAAGCCCGCCGCGCCGAGCGCGTCGCGCACCCGGGAGTCGAGCAGCGCGTCGCCGAGCCGCGCGACGCCGTCCACCGAGACGCCCTGGCCCGGCACCGCGCCCGCGCTGAACCGCCCCGCCTGGGCGACCGCCGCGACCGCCGACGTCTCCAGACGCTGACGCGTGTAGCCCGCCGAGGTCTGGTTGGCGATGTTCTGCCCCGTGAGCTCGATGCCGCGCCGCGCGGCTGACAGCGCAGAGGCCGCGGTGTTCAGTCCGGTGAAGGTCGACATGTCACTCCAGGTTCGGTTCGTGTTCGGATCGGGTGCTCGTGCGGTGCCGGCGCCGAGGCGTCAGAGGGCGGTGTCGACGATGCGGGGCGACGAGTCGTCGGGCCCGACCGTGCCGTCGGCGTCGTACTCGCCGGTGCGGATGCCGAGGCCGGCGATGGCCTCCTGCGTCGCCCGGACCGCGGCGCGAAGATGCACCTCGTTCGCGTCCCGACGCTGCGCGACCTCGGCCGTGAGCTCGGTCATGGCCCGCAGGTGCTCGGTGAACACGTCGCGCCAGGCATCGGTCGGCGCGTGCTCGATCAGCTGCCGCAGCGTGGCGTCGTCGGGTGCGCCCCACTCCTCGGCCACGCCGCTGACCTCCACGGCACGTCCGAGGCCCTCCTGGCGTATGCGCTCGAGCACCTGTTCGACCTCGCGCGTGGCGAAGTGGATCCACCGCGAACGTCCCGCTGCGAGCAGCAGTTCCTGCTCCTCCAGCTTGAACAGCAGCATCTCCAGCAGCTCACGCTCCCGCCACAGGTGCATCGAAAGCTCGTTGGCTCCCATTTCCCGTTCCCAATCTCCCCCTGATGCGACACGACCGGGATCGTGTCAGCTGCCACTATCGGCGAGCGTGGGGGTACCGTAACAAGCGGCCGTGGGGACTGGTACCCATTCACGACCGGAACGGGGATCCGAGAAGATCATCTGTTCTGCTTGCACGTCCATTTGGATCGCGATATATCTTCGATACGACATCCGCGCGGGTCACACCTCCGGATGCCGCATCGTGGGCTTCCCCCGAAGCCGAGAACTCCGCCCCTACCCCCCTAGAAGAGCGGCAGAACAGAAAAATGACGCGTGTCGAGCGCAATCGCCTCGTCGTGGAGAACCTCCCCTTGGTCGGCTTCCTCGCCGCCGAGCTGAGCTCCCGGGCGACCCACATCTCCCGCGAGGACCTCGCCGCGGCCGGCGCGCTGGCCCTGGTGACCGCGGCCGACGCGTTCGATCCCACGATGGGTGTGCCCTTCGGCGCCTACGCCCGCCGTCGCATCCTCGGCGCGTTCGCCGACGAGATGCGCGCGATGGACTGGGCCTCGCGCGGCATCCGGCGCCGGATCAAGGAGACCACCGCGGTGCGCGACACCCTCACGGCCGCGCTCGGACGCACGCCGACGACGGACGAGATCGCCTCGACGATGGGCGTCGACGCGCAGACCGTGACGGACGCGCTCGCCGATGCGGAGCGCACGGTGATCGCGCTCGACGACCCCATCGTGCACGCCGTGTCGTCCGACCTGCCCCTGCCCGACGCGGCCGCCGCGCAGGGCGAGCGACGCGAGGTGCTGCAGCACGCGCTCGAGGCGCTGCCGGAGCGGATGCGTCTGATCGTGCGGGCGGTGTACGTCGAGGAGCGGCCCGTCAAGGAGATCGCCGCGGAGCTCGGCGTGTCCCACTCGGCCGTCTCGCAGCAGCGGGCCGAGGGCCTGCGGCTGCTGCGCGACGCGCTCGACAGGTACGACGCCGAGAACCCCGGGGACTCCCCCGCACCGACCTCGCGCGTGTCCGACGCCGCCCGCGAGGCGTACTTCACGCGCATCGCCGCGAACGGCGGGCGCCGTCTCGCCGGCGCCTTCCTGAAGGGCGCCGCGGCGCTCTGACGACGACGCGACCGCGAAGGCCGGCTCCCCCAGGGGAGCCGGCCTTCGCCTTACCTCCCCGGGAGACCTGCCGATAGGTCAGAGCGGAGCTCACGGACGGGCTCCGCTTCACCACCCAGTCACGGAGGAAAACCATGGGTATGCAGATCAACACCAACGTGTCGGCGCTCAACGCCTACCGCAACCTGTCGAGCACGCAGAACGACCTGTCGAAGTCCCTCGAGAAGCTCTCGAGCGGCCTCCGCATCAACCGCGCTGCCGACGACGCGGCCGGTCTCGCGATCTCCGAGGGCCTGCGCTCGCAGGTCAACGGCCTGAACGTGGCCGCCCGCAACGCCCAGGACGGCATCTCGGTCATCCAGACCGCGGAAGGCGCCCTGACCGAGGTCCACTCCATCCTGCAGCGCGTGCGCGATCTCGCGGTGCAGGCCGGCAACGACTCGAACAACGCGGACTCGCGCACGGCCATCAAGACCGAGATCGACGCCCTCGGCGACGAGCTCACCCGCGTCGCCGCGAGCACGAACTTCAACGGGATCAAGCTACTCGACGCCACCAACGCCTCGCTGACGTTCCACGTCGGCGCCGGCGGCACGGCGGCCGAGGACCAGATCACGGTGGACTTCACCGACCTGTCAGGCCTCGGCGCGACGATCAAGGCTCTCGACGTGAGCTCGGCGACGACCGCGGCTGCCGCGATCGACGCCGTCGACACGGAGATCACGAGCATCTCGACCGATCGCGCGGGCCTCGGTGCGGCGCAGAACCGCTTCGAGTCGGCGATCAACTCGCTGCAGATCTCCTCGGAGAACCTCGCGGCAGCCGAGAGCCGCATCCGCGACACGGACATGGCCTCCGAGATGGTCAAGTACACCGCGGCGAACATCCTGTCGCAGGCCGGCACCGCCATGCTCGCGCAGGCGAACCAGTCGACGCAGGGCGTGCTGCAGCTGCTGCGCTGATAGAGCCCCCGCGGCGGTCCTCGGGCCGTTCGCGGACTCGTCCCGGCCCCGGGGAGGGACGGTCCCATCCCGTCCCTCCCCGGGCGCCATCCCCGATCCCGGACCTCCACGCGAAAACGGAAGGCGCGCATGGGACTCTCGCTCGATGGCCTCGTCTCGGGGCTGGACACGGCGGCGCTGATCGACGCCCTCATGGACGTGCAGTCCATTCCCCGCGCCCTGCTGAAGACGAAGGTCGATGACAAGGGCGTCATCATCACGCAGCTCCAGTCGCTGAACACCTCGCTGCAGGACCTGTTGACGCAGGCGAAGAAGGCGGCCGCCCCAGGCGCACTGTCCGCCTACCGCACCACGTCGTCGAGCGACGCGCTCACGGCGACCGCCGCGTCGGGCGCGACGCCCTCGACCACCGACGTCGTCGTCGACCGCGTCGCCACCGCGCAGACCCTGGTCACTGCGGCGCTGAGCGCCTGGCCGGACGACCCGCCGGTGCTCACCCTGGTCGACGCGGCCGGCGAGCGCGTCGAGATCACCGCCGCGTCGTCGTCGCCCGCCGACGTCGCACGCGCGATCAACGCCGCCGGAGCGGGCGTCGCCGCGACCGCCGTCGCCGCGGGCACCGACGCGTCCGGTGCTCCCCTGTTCCGCCTGCAGCTCAGCGCGACCGAGACGGGCACGGCCGGCGCCTTCCAGCTGTTCCGCGGCGACGCGGCGGCCGTCGACGCGGGCACGGCCGTCGACGTCGCCTCCGAGACCGGGGCCGCCGTGGTCGCGACCGCAGCCGACGCGCGGCTGCGGCTGTGGGCGGGGACGGCTGCGGAGCAGGTCGTCACGTCGTCGACCAACACCTTCACGGGGCTGCTGCCCGGCGTCGACGTGACGGTCTCCCGGGCATCGCCCGATCCCGTGACGATCTCCGTGGCGGTGGACGACGACGCGCGCGCGAAGACCGCCGGCGACTTCGTCGACCGGATCGCGACGATCCTCAAGCGCATCGACAACGGCTCGAAGGCGACGGTGGGCTCCTCGACCGGCGACACGACGACGCTCGGGGTGTTCACGGGCGACAGCACCGTGCGCGCCCTGCGCCACGCGCTCGCCGACGCCGTGCAGCATCCCGTCGGCGGCGTCTCCCCCTCGAGCATCGGCATCTCGATCGACCGCTACGGCGTGCTGTCCTTCGACGCGGAGCGCTTCAAGGCGGCGATGGCGGAGGACCCCGCGGCGGTCGAGAAGGTCTTCACCGGGCTGTCCGCGCGGGTCGAGACCACCACGACGCAGTACTCCGACCGCTACGACGGCCTGCTCACCGCGCGCATCACGGGGCAGCAGAGCGAGGTCAGCTCGCTGGAGGAGCAGATCGAGCGGTGGGACGTGCGCCTGGAGCAGCGCCGCGCGACCCTCGAGCGCACCTACGCGCGTCTCGAGACCATGCTGTCGCAGCTCCAGTCCCAGTCCGCCTACCTCACATCGCAGCTGGCGTCGCTGCCGACGACCAGCCAGGGAGACTCCTGATGAACGACCTCGCACCCGCACCCGCCGCTCGCGCCGGCGTCGCCCAGCTGCGCGCCGCGCAGCAGCGCTACCAGGCCGACGCCGTGATGTCCGCCGCGCCGGAGCGGCTGCTCACCATGCTGTACGACCGGCTGCTGCTCGACATCGAGCGCGGCGAGGCCGCGCAGCGGGCCGGCGAGTGGCAGGAGGCGAACGCCCAGCTGCAGCACGCGCAGTCGATCGTCGCCGAGCTCACCGCGTCGCTCACCGACGCCTGGGACGGCGCGGCCGGGCTGCGGGGCGTGTACGCGTTCCTCACCACCACGCTCGTCGGCGCGAACCTGGGTCGCGACCCCGAGCGCACCCGCTCCTGCCGCGACCTGGTGGCGCCGCTGCGCGAGGCCTGGCACGCCGCGGCTCAGCAGGTGGCGGCGGCGAACGCACGTCCGGTCTCGTCCGCCTTCCCCGCGCAGGCGCGTGCCTGAGGGCGCGGCGCAGCGCGAGTGGTCCGCGCTGCTCGACCGCTTCGAACGACAGCTCGACGAGGGTCCCGACGCCGCGGTCGGCGACGCGTGGGCCCCGGCCGCATCCCCGCTCCCGCCCGAGCTGGCCGACCGCGCGCGGCGCGCGCTCGCGGCCCAGCACGAGCGCATGGCGCGTCTCATCGACGAGCGGGACGACGCCGCGGCCCAGCTGGCCGCGCTCCGGCTCGTGCCCGCCGAGCCGGAGCGCCCCGCCGCGTACCTCGACCTCGACGGCTAACGCCCCGGACGGATCGGCCGATAGATCTGTGTGAGCACGGATCGCTCGCCACCCAGGCCACGGAACGGCCGAACCGCAGACCGAGAAAAACGGGATCGTGTTCGACTCAGTGACCATCAGCGCGCTCACGAGCGCCATGGACGGGCTCTCGCAACGCCAGCGGGCCATCGCGGACAACATCGCGAACGTCAACACGCCGGACTACCGCGCCAAGCGCGTCCAGTTCGAGGAGGCCCTCGCGGCCTCCGTGGCAGAGGGGTCGGGCCGCGTCGCCGCGACCACCGCGGAGTCGCTCGAGCCGACCCGCACCGACGGCAACAACGTCAACCTCGACACCGAGACGCTCTCGAGCATCGACACGGTGCTGCGCTTCCAGTTCGCCAGCCAGGCGATCGGCGGGTCGTTCAGCTCGGTGCGCACGGCGCTGAGGACCACGTCGTGACCTTCGACGCGATCGGCATCGCCGGCACCGGCCTGAACGTCCACCGCAAGTGGCTCGACGCGCTGAGCGACAACATCGCCAACGTCAACACGGCGTCCTCCACGGACGGCAGCGCCTTCCAGGCGCGCTATGTCGTGGTGGAGAACGACCCGGACAGCCCCGGTGTGCACGTGGCGGGCATCGCCCTCGGCGACGCCGAGGGACGGCTCGTCCACGAGCCGGACAACCCCCTCGCCGACGACGACGGCTACGTGCGCTATCCGGACGTCGACCTCGGAGACCAGATGAGCCAGCTCATCCTCGCCCAGCGCGGCTACGAGGCGAACGCCGCCGTGGTCGACCGTGCCAAGACCACCTACGAGGCCGCCCTCCAGATCGGACGCAGCTGATGCCGGTCCCCTCCATCGACTCCGTCTCGGGCGCCGCCGCCGTCGTCGCTCCGGCGCCGACCGCGCCGGCCGCCCCCGCCGACGGCAGCGGCTTCGCGTCGGCGGTGACCGGCGCCGTCGACGAGCTGCAGCAGCTGCAGGCCACGTCCAACCAGCTCGCGGTCTCCGCCGTCACCGGCGACCTCACCGACATCCACTCCGCGATGATCGCCTCCACCCGCGCGTCGGTGACCCTCGAGCTGGTCGCCGCCGTGCGCAACAAGGGCGTCGACGCGTTCACCGAGATCATGAGGATGCAGGCCTGATGCCCCAGGCGGTCACCAACGTCTTCCAACGCCTCGGCCGTGCCGTGGCGAGCTTCACCCTGGCCCAGCGCACCATCGCGATCATCGGCGTCGCCGTGCTGGCGCTCGGGGCGGTCGCCCTCGGCAGCTGGCTTGCGCGTCCGCAGCTGACCCCCCTGTTCAGCGGGCTGTCGGCGTCGGACGCGAACGCCGTGGTCGAGCAGCTGCGCTCGTCCGGCGTGCAGTACGAGCTCTCCGACGGCGGCGGCACCGTGCTGGTGCCCCAGCAGGACGTCTACGACCAGCGCCTCACCGCCGCGGCGGCGGGCCTGCCGACGGAGAGCTCCGGCGGCTACACGCTGCTCGACGACATGGGCGTGACCACGTCCGAGTTCCAGCAGTCGGTCACCTACAAGCGCGCCATCGAGGGCGAGCTCGCCCGCACGATCTCCGCACTGGACGGGGTCAGCGCCGCCTCCGTGCAGCTGGCGATCCCCGAGGAGAGCGTCTTCGTCGCCGAGACCGCCGATCCGACGGCGTCCGTGTTCGTCGAGACGCAGGGCCGGACGACGCTCGACGCCAGGCAGGTGGAGGCGATCGTGCACCTGACCTCCGCGGCGATCAGCGGGATGAGGCCCGAGAACGTCGCCGTCATCGACCAGTCCGGAGAGACCCTCTCGGCGGTCGGGATCGGCACGACGGGCGGCACCGACCAGCAGGCGAGCGACTACGAGACCCGTGTCGCCGCGAGCATCCAGACCATGCTCGACCGCGTGGTCGGCGCGGGCAACGCGACGGTGACGGTCGCGGCCGAGATGTCGCGCGCCACCAGCGAGCGCGTCGACGAGACCTATACGAACCCGGAGGACGCGCCGCCGGCCACCGAGCAGACCCGCACGGAGAGCTACACCGGCGGCACCGGCGGCACCGGCGTGCTGGGCCCCGACAACATCGCGGTGCCGACCGGCGAGGCGGGCGGCAGCTACGAGTCGACCGAGACCACCCGCAACAACATGGTCAACAAGTCGACCGAGACGATCACCACGCCGGCGGGCGACATCACCCGCCAGGCCGTGTCGGTGGCGGTCGACTCCGGTGCGGTCGCCGGCATCGACGTGACGCAGATCGAGGACCTCGTCGCGACCGCGGCGGGCCTCGACGGCGAGCGCGGCGACGAGGTGACCGTCGCGCTGATGTCGTTCAGCACGGCCGACGCGGACGCCGCGCAGCAGGCGCTGCTCGAGGCGAGGCAGGCCGAGGAGGCGGAGCGCGCGGACGGCGTGCTGCGCACGTCGCTGATCGCGGCGGCGATCGGCCTCCCGCTGCTCATCGGCGTGATCGTCCTCGCCGTGCGCTCCCGCCGCCGGCGGGAGCCCGAGGACATGGGATCGCCCCTCGAGCTCACCGCGGAGACGCTGCTGCTCACTCCGCAGGACGCCGACGACGCCGACACCGTGCAGCTCACCACCGTACCGCCGCCGTCGCCGTTGGAGACGGTCGCGCCGACGATCGCGCTCGACGTCGAGCCGGAGCCCGGCCCCGAGCCCGATCAGCTGGCGCTGGAGCGGCAGCGCGTCGAGCTCGAGGCAGTGGCGCGGCGCGACCCCCAGAAGACCGCCGAGGTGCTGCGCAGCCTGATGTCCGACCGGGTCGACGCGTGATCGAGCTGACCGGGTCGCAGAAGGCGGCCGTCGTTCTGATGAACCTCGACCCCGCCCGCGCGGTCGAGGTGATGAAGCACCTCAGCGAGACCGAGGCGGAGGAGCTCGCCGCGGAGATCATCCGGATGGGGCGCCTCGACGCCGCGACGACGACCCGCGCCCTGCGCGAGTTCCATCTCGTCGCATCGGGCAGGCTCAGCCCGGGCCGCGGGGGACGGGACATCGCCGCGCGGCTGCTGGAGGCGTCGTTCGGCGCGGAGCGCGCCGCGGGCGTGCTCACCCGCGTGAACTCGTCGATGGCGGGCACCTCGCTCGAGTTCCTGAACGTCGCCGACCCGGCCCAGCTCGCGACCCTGCTCGAGGGCGAGCTGCCGCAGACCATCGCGCTCGTCCTCGCGCACCTGCGCACGAGCCATGCGGCCGAGGTCCTCGCGGCCCTCCCCGACCCGCTTCGCACCGACGTGGCGCAGTCCATCGCGACGATGGGCACCCCCACGCAGGAGGCGGTCGCCGTCGTGGCCGAGACGCTGCGCTCGCGCACCGGCGTGTTCGCAATGCGGGAGGCGACCGAGACGGTCGGCGGCGTGCAGCCCCTCGTCGAGATCATCAACCGCTCCGAGGCGACCATCGAGAAGGCCCTGCTGGAGAGCCTGGAGGATCGCGACACCGCCTTGGCGGAGGACATCCGCTCGCGCATGGTCACGTTCGCCGACCTCGTCAAGCTGGAGGACCGCGACGCGCAGCGCGTGCTGCGCGGGGTCGACATCCGCACGCTCGCGCTGGCGCTCAAGGGGGCGAACCAGGGCATCGCCGAGGTCGTGCGCAAGAACGTGTCGGAGCGCAACCGCGAGGTGCTCGACGACGAGGTGCGCATCATGGGGCCGGTGCGCATGTCGCAGGTCGAGGAGGCACGGGCCGAGATCGTGCGCACGATCCGCGCGCTCGCGAGCGCCGGCGACATCACGGTGCACCGCGCGGACGAGGACGAGTATGTCTACTGACCCGTCGGCCGCGGTGCCGCCGCCGGCGCGGTTCGCGGCGGCGGTGTTCCCCCGCATCGCCGGGCGCAGCCCCGATGCCGACCGCGAGCTCGCATCGGCGCGCGTGCGCGGCTATGCGGCGGGGCACGCGGAGGGAATGCGCGCGGCTGCCGCTGCGGCCGACCTGATGAGGGAGGAGGCGCAGCGGGATCGCGAGCAGGAGCGCGTCGCCGGTGAGCGCGCCATCGCCCTCTCGGTCGGCGCGCTCGAGGCCGCGGCGCTGTCGCTGGCGGAGCGCGAGCGCCAGCTCGCCGACGCCGCGCAGCGCACGCTCGAGCGCCTGGCCGTCGACCTCGCGGAGGTCGTCGTCGCGCGTGAGCTGGCCGACGGCGAGGACTCAGCGCGCGCGGCCCTGCGTCGCGCGCTCGCGGAAGCGCCGCCCGCCGAGGTGCGGGAGGTGCGCCTGAGCACCGCCGACCTGGAGACCCTGCGCGCCCAGGACGCCGTGCCGTCCGGGATCGCCCTGACAGCGGACGGCTCCCTCTCCCCGGGGGACGCCGTCGTCGTGGTGCCGGACGGATCGGTCGACGCGCGCATCCGGGCCGCGTTCGACCGCGCCCGCGCGGCGCTCGGCGACCGCGCAGGCGAGCGGGGTGCCCCGTGAGCTGGCAGGCGGTGCTCGACGCGGCGCGTCCCGAGCGCGTCGGCACCGTCTCGCAGGTGCTGGGGCTCGGCGTGGAGGTGCGCGGGCTCGAGGCGGCGGTCGGCGATCTGCTGACGCTCGGCGACGGGATCGAGGCGGAGGTCGTCGCGACGGGCGGCGGCGCGCTGCGCTGCATGCCGCTGGCCGCGATGTCGGGGCTGACGACCGGCACCGCCGCACGTATGGCGGGAGGGGCGCTGGGCGTGCCCACCGGACGGGCGCTGCTCGGCCGCGTGCTCGACGGCCTGGGGCGCCCGATCGACGGTCGCGGCCCCCTCGTGGACCCTCCTCGTGTGAGTGTCGACAACCTTCCGCCGGCCGTGATGGATCGCGCCCGCATCGACGTGCCGCTGTCGCTCGGCGTGCGCGCCGTCGACACCATGGCCTCCGTCGGGCGCGGGCAGCGCCTAGGCCTGTTCGCGGGCTCCGGCGTCGGCAAGTCGTCGCTGATGTCCATGATCGCCCGCGGCACCGAGGCGGAGGTGGCCGTCATCGCGCTGGTGGGCGAGCGCGGGCGCGAGGTGCGCGAGTTCCTCGAGGACGACCTCGGGCCGGAGGGCCTCGCGCGGTCGGTCGTCGTCGTCTCGACGTCCGACCAGCCGGCGATGACGCGGCTGCGCGCCGCCTTCACCGCGACGCGGATCGCCGAGGCGTTCCGCGAGGACGGCGCCCATGCGGTGCTGATGATGGACTCGCTCACGCGCGTCGCCATGGCGCAGCGCGAGATCGGGCTGTCGGCGGGCGAGCCTCCCGCCACCCGCGGCTACCCGCCGTCGACGTTCTCGGTGCTGGCACGCCTCCTCGAACGGGCCGGCACGGGCCGCGAGGGGTCCGTGACCGGGCTGTACACGGTGCTGGTCGACGGCGACGACCACAACGAGCCGATCGCCGACGCCGCGCGATCGATCCTGGACGGTCACATCGTGCTCGACCGCGCCCTCGCGCTGACCGGTCACCACCCCGCGATCGACGTGCTCGGCTCGGTCTCCCGTGTGGCGGGGAAGGTCACCACGCCGGAGCAGCGCCGGCTGGCGACGACGCTGCGCACCGTGATGGCCGCCCGCCGCGGAGCCGGCGACCTGATCGACATCGGCGCGTACCAGCCGGGGGCGAACCCCCGGGTCGACGCCGCCATCGCCCACGAGCGCGAGATCGCCGCCTTCCTCACCCAGCCGCTGGAGGAGTCGTGCCCCGCACCGGAGGCGTGGCACCGGCTGTCCCAGCTCGTCTCGACGTTCGGAGATGTGACATGACCCGAGGCTTCTCACTGGCCGGCCTGCTGCGGCTGCGCGGCGTCCAAGAGCGGGCCGCCGCCGAACGGCTGTCGCGCGCGGCGATCGCGGCGCAGCAGACCGAGGCGCGCGACCGGCGCACGCGTGCGGCGCTCGCGAAGGCGGACGACGACGCCGTGGACGTCCGCACGCTCGCGGCGATCGCGGCGTCGCGTGCCGCGGCACGGTCGAGGCTCGCCGATCTGGCTCTGCTGACGGATGCGCAGCGCGCCGACGTCGACGAGGCCCGACGCGTCCACGGCGAGGCCAAGACGCGCGCCCGGGGCCTCGAGAAGCTCGAGCGCGCGCACGCCGAGCGCGAGCGCGTGAACGACCTCCGCGTCGAGCAGGCCGCGCTGGACGAGATCGCCTCCGCGCGCTCGATCGCCGGCCGGTCCGCCGGCGTCGGAGCCGCGCCCCGCCTCACCGCCGCAGCCGAGGACGTCGCATGAGCCTGTCGGCGGCGACGGACCGCATCGGCGCGATCCAGACGATGATCCAGGATCTCGTGGAGCCTCGGACGACGACGTCCGGAACGTTCGGGGTGTCCGGAGCGTCCACGGTGTCCGCGACGGGCGCGGCGACGGCCACCGGGGCGACGACGGTCGCGGGCTCGACCGCCGAGGACTTCGCCGCGGCGCTGCGCACGGCGGCGCTCGGATCGTCCGCGACGGCGGACGGCGTGGCCTCGGGCGACGACGTCGTCGCCCGGGCGAGGCAGTACCTCGGCGTCCCCTACGTCTTCGGCGGCGAGGACGCCACGGGGATGGACTGCTCAGGCCTGGTGCAGCGCGTGTTCGCCGACCTCGGGGTGGACGTGCCCCGCGTCGTCCAGGACCAGGCCGACGTGGGCGTGGAGGTGCCGTCCCTCGACCAGGCGCAGCCGGGCGACCTGCTCGTCGTGAAGGGCGAGGGTCACATCGTGATCTACGCCGGCGACGGCAAGATCATCCACGCGCCGCGTCCCGGCAAGGACGTGCAGCTGGTGGACAACTATCTGTCCGCCGACGAGATCTCCACGATCCGCCGCATCGTGCCCGCCGGCGAGGCGTCGTCGACGGTCGGCCCGGTCGCCGACGTCACCGCGACCGGAGGATCTCCGGCCCAGGCGCCGGAGATCGACGCGGCCCAGCTGCTGTCGGTCATGCAGACGATGTTCGCCTCGCAGGCCACGGGGCTCGCCCAGGCGATGCCCGCCGGCGGGACGCTCACGACGGGGCTGCTCGGATGAGCCTCGTCGGCCTGCTCCCGGCAGCCGCACCGACGCCGCGCGCGGGCGGCGCCTCGTCGGGCTCGGCGGAGGCCGCGTCCCTGTTCGGCGCCGCGCTCGCCGCGCTCGCCGATCCCGTCTCGCCGACGCCGCCGGCCCCGACTCCCCCGTCGCCCGTCGCCGCTCACGCGGACGGCGGCGAGACGCCCTCGACCGGGAGCGGCCTCGCCGAGATCGCACCGTCCGACGCGGCGAAGCCCGACGCGGCCGATCCCGGGCCGACCGACCCCGCGGCGACGGCGGCAGAGCCGGCGGACCCCACGGCCTTCCTACCCGGATCGAGTCGAGCACCGGAGTCGGTGCCGGTGCCGGTGCCCCAGGGCGCGCACGCGACGGGCCTCTCGCTCGACGCGAGCCCGTCCGATGCCCCGTCCGGGGCGACGGCGCCGTCCGACACCTCCCCGTCCGAGACCGCGGCGGACGGCGCGGCCGACCGCCGCGCGGTCGCCACCGGCACGCCGCCGGAGCACGCGGGCGTGCCCGCCCCGGTCTCGTCCGGCGCGGCGGACGGCGACTCCGGCCTAGGCGGCGCCGAGGGACCCGTGACGACCGTGGACGCCGCCACGGGCGCGCCCGCGCCGCTGACGACCGTGACGACGCCCGACGCGGGGCGCCCCGTCGCGGCGGACACGACCTCCGCGCCGCTCGCCGCGACGCCCGCGGCCGGGCGGCCGGACGGGGCGGACGCCACGAGCCGCGCCGCCGCCTCCCGACCCGAAGACGCCGAACCGCAGGTCGCGGCCCCCGGCGGACGCGTGGGCGCGGCGGCAGCCGTCCCCGTCGCCCCGACGACGTCGGCGGCCACGCACGAGGCCGACGGGGCGCCGCGCGATCCCGCTCCGGTCCAGACGACAGGCACCGCCGCCCCGGAGAGCCCGGTCCGCACGGCCGCTCCGGCCGCCGCGCCGCCCCCGGCGGCGACCGCCGGGCCGCGGCCGCCGCTCGTCCCGCAGCTCGTCCCGCACGTGACCGCGCTCGCCGCCGCGGGCGACGGCGATCACGAGGTCACGCTCACGGTCTCGCCCGAGGACCTCGGGCCGGTGACCGTGCGCGCCCGCATCTCCGGCGACACGATGCGGATCGAGCTCTTCTCGCCGTCGGACGTCGGCCGCGACGCCCTCCGTCTCGTCCTCGCCGACCTGCGACGCGACCTCGCGATCGCCGCGCCGCACGCGACCCTGTCGCTGGCGACCGGCGAGCCGGCCCCGTCCGCGGGACACTCGTCTCCGCAGTCCTCCACGCACACCGGCGCCGACGGATCGCAGGCCGGCCGCGACGGCGCGCCGCAGCAGTCGCCGCGTGACGGCTCTCCGCACGCGGCGCGCGACCGCGCCGAGCGCCCCTCCCCGGGTTCCCGCCCCGGCGACGCAGACGGCGGGCACGCCCGAGCCGCGACCGATTCCCCCCTCCCGTCGAACGGCTGGGCGGCAGCCGCGTCCTTCGACGTGCTCGCCTGATCGAGAGGATCCCATGCCCACCGTCGACCCCGTCTCCGCGACCGGCCTCTACACGCGCAACGAGACCCCCGCGAGCGAGCGCAAGCAGTCGCTCGACTCGGAGGTGTTCCTCCAGCTGCTGGTCACGCAGCTGAAGAACCAGGACCCGAGCTCTCCGATGGACACCAACGAGATGATCTCGCAGAGCACGCAGCTCGCCATGATGGAGCAGCTCACGACCCTCGCGTCCACGTCGAACGAGACGTTCGCCCTCTCCATGCGTCAGACCGCGGCCGACCTCGTCGGCCGGCAGGCGTCCTACCTCGACGCCGACGGCGAGACGCGCACCGGCCTGGTGACCGCCGTGTCGTTCGCCTCTGGCACGCCGCAGGTGCTGTTCGGCGACGTGTCCGTGCCCCTCGACGCCGTCTCCGGCGTCGCCGTCGCCGTCGCCTGAACCCAGAACTGATCCCCAGAACCTCCTCCCTACGAAAGAAGGCAGCCATGCTCCGCTCCCTCTACGCCGGCATCTCGGGCCTGCGCTCGCACCAGACGATGCTCGACGTCACCGGCAACAACATCGCCAACGTCAACACCGCGGCGTTCAAGGCGTCGTCCGTGCAGTTCCAGGACACGCTCTCGCAGATCGTGCAGAACTCGGCCCTGCCGCAGGCCGAGACGGGCGGGCGCAATCCCGCGCAGGTGGGCCTCGGCGTGCAGGTTGCGTCGATCTCGACGAACTTCGCGCAGGGATCGGCGCAGGCGACCGGGGTGCCCACCGATCTGATGATCGCGGGCGACGGCTTCTTCGTGGTGCGCTCGGGCGCCGAGACGGCCTACACGCGCAACGGCGGCTTCTCGTTCGACGCGCAGGGTCGCATGGTCACGGCCGACGGTGCGTTCGTGCAGGGCTGGACGGCACAGGACGGCGCGATCGCCCCCGGCAGCCCGACCGGCAACATCACCCTGCCGGTGGGCGCCGTCTCCCCCGCCGCGGCGACGACGTCGGCTCGCGTCACGGGCAACCTGCCATCGGACGCGGCGGTGGGCGACGAGCTGGTGCGCGACGTCACCGTCTACGACGCGGAGGGCACGGCCGACACGCTGACCCTGACGTTCACGCGCACGGCGGGCGGATGGGACGTCGCGACGGCCGGCGGCGCGACGACGTCCCTCACGTTCGACGACGGCAGGCTCACGGGCGGCGGCTCGCTGACGGCCGGGCCCATCGCGGTCGACCTCTCCGCGGTGACCGGTTACGCCGAGCTGAAGACGGTCGCGATCGGCGGCCAGGACGGCAACGCCGCCGGCACGCTCCAGTCGTACGCGCTGTCCGACGACGGCAGCCTCGTCGGCACGTTCAGCAACGGCGAGACCGCCGTGCTCGCGCGGGTCGCGCTGGCGACGTTCGTCAACCCGTCGGGGCTGGAGAAGGCCGGCGGCTCGCAGTACCGTCCCACGGTCAACTCGGGCGACGCGACGATCGGCGAGGCGGGCGTGGACGGCATGGGATCGCTCATCAGCGGCGCCCTCGAGATGTCCAACGTCGACCTGTCGCAGGAGTTCACCAACCTGATCGTCGCGCAGCGCGGGTTCCAGGCGAACGCCCGCATCATCACCACGAGCGACGAGGTGCTGCAGGAGCTCACCAACCTGAAGCGCTGACAGGCACAGGCTTTCGCCTGTCTCTTACGCCCGTCCCGCAGAAGGGGAGGCCGTCGTCGTGGAACACGTCCTCGGCCCCCTCGCCGCTCGTCGTCGACTCGGCGTTCTTCTCCTACGGACGGGGGTCCGTGATGTGACGCCGGATCCGCACGACGAGTCGGCGGACCTCGACCGGGGCGTTCCTCGTGCCGCCGCCCTCCCACTGATCAGCCAGGGTGTGGAGCGCGGCAGCGCCGTCGCGCCTGCTCGCAGTCAGTGCCTTCGCGTTCAGCGACCAGGGTCCGGATGACTCTCTGTGCTGGTCGCGGATCGCCAAGAGGTTCGCGATGTCGACGACGTCCTTGTCCGCGCGCCGGTCGGACCAGGCAAGAGCCTTCAGCACCAATGCGAGCTCGACGGTGGGCACGCGCGGCATCGCGGTGAGGGCGGTGCCATCGCGCAGCCGCATCTCGACGTCGACCTCGCGCGCAGAGACGATGGCGGAGTTGAGGCCGGGCACGGAGTCGAATCGTCGACCGCCCAACTCGACTTCGTGGATCCGTGTCGCCGATCCCGTCGATGGCACCAGCACGTCGATGACCGCGTTGGGGATTCCCTCCGGAGTCTCCTTCTCGTACCGGTTACCCTGCGTGTCGGTGTATCCCTCGGCCACCAGGCTTTCGTGGATGTCACCGGTACGGGCCACCTGAACGGGGATGCCGGCGTCGGCGTCGCCGGTGCGCCTGACACTGAGCCCCGGCGAGGGGTGGAGCGCACAGAGGATCGCCACCATGTGGCCGCCGACGACGGCGGCGTCTTCATGTGTGGCGAGCACGCGGGTGAGGTCATGCAGGGCGATTTACGCGGCGTCGTCTGCGGCCGCTGAAGCGGCGAGGTAGGCAGGTCCCAGCACAGTGGGTCCCGCATCAGACACGAGCGAACCGCCGGATCGTCTCGTCTCGAATCATGCGGGCCGCCTCATCGTGATCGCCGGTGGTACCCGTGCGCTGGACGTCCCACGCCACGAGGAACGGGTCTGCGCACTGCACCCCTTGGATGGTCGTCGCCTGCGCGGGGACGCTCTTGTCCGAGGGCACGGAGAGTGCGATGGTGTGACCGCCCTCGTCGTCCATCGCGAAGCCGAGCGCCGCCATGTCGGGGGCGCCGAGGTTGCTGTAGAACATCGCGTGCTCGGGTCGCCGCCAGCCGAAGTAGCGATCGGCCGCGAGATCGCCAGTGAGAACTGCGGCCGGGTCGGCGGCGACGACGGAGTCGGCCTGGACGTCGAGTGCATCATCGCGCCACCAGTACGTCGTCAGCGTCTCGGCCGGTCTGTAGACGGACGCGAGCCAGTCCCACAGCCCTTCCGGGTCCACGACCGACCACCGCACGTCCATGCGCACGAACGGTGCGAGGGACTGGTTCAAGGCACTGTTGACGGCGCCGGAGGACACACCCGCCGCGGCGGCGAGCTCGCGCTGGCTCCATCGCCGCCCGGGATGGGCGAGCAGGGCGCGCGCGGCAGCCCACTGCGTCCGCGGCGCCGGACCGCGCTTGCCTGCGGTCGACTCAGACGGTCGCGGCGGCTGCGTGATGAGCATCACTCTGCCGTCCAGTGCGGCGAGCTCTCTCATGGCGGCCGTGGTGCGAACGACGGGCGCGATGATCGTGACGTCCGGGTGCTGATCTCGTAGCTCGCGCACGGCGGCCGGGTTCGGCCTGCGTGCGATGCGGTACAGCGTGCCGTCCTGTGCGCGGAGCAGGTCCGCGCTCAGCGGGGTGACACGCACGCCCCTCTCGGCCAGCGCCCTGATCGCCGCCGTCGCATCCATGTCGCCTCCTAGTTGTTCAGAGTATCCAACATTGTTGGAAACCCTGAGCACCACATGCTCGATACGCGCCTAACCGCCGCCGCGCGTCTGCCGACAGTCCTCTTCGACGGTCCAGGACGGGCCGCCGGCATCGCGACCCAGGACGGGTCGCACGCGTCACGAGATCCCCCGGATCGACGCACTGCATTTCCAGGATGGAGCCATGATCGTCGTCACGCGCCTGAACCGCACGCGGTTCGCGGTGAATCCCGACCTCGTCGAGCGGATTCACGCATCGCCCGACACCACTCTGGTCATGGTGGACGGAGCGACCTTCATCGTCCTGGAGACCATGGACGAGGTGATCGGCCGCATCTTCTCGTTCCGCGCCGAGGTGCTCGCCGCGGCCGCCGCCGGTGTGCGGTCCGCCGCTCGCGGCGAGGGGGTGACCGGCTGATGGATCCCGCGTTCCTGGTCGGCATCGTCCTCGCGTTCGGCTCGCTGTACGCGATGATCACGCTCGAGCACGCGAGCATCGCCTCGCTCTTCCTGCCCGCGCCGATGGTGCTCGTCTTCGGCGGCACGATCGCGATCGGCATCGCCAGCGCCACGGTGCGCGACGCCGTCTCCGCCGTGAAAGCCCTTCCCCGCGCCGTGCGCGGCGACCGCCGCAAGGCGTCCGCGATGATCGACGACATCGTCGCGTACGCGGAGAAGGCGCGCGCCGAGGGCCTGCTGTCGCTCGAGCAGCTCGTGCCCGACGCCGCCGACCCGTTCGCCCGCCGGGCGCTGCAGAGCATCGCCGACGGCACCGACGCCGACGAGCTGCGCGTCATGCTCGAGGACGAGATCGCCTCGACGGCGGCGCGCAACCGCACCGCCTCCCGGTTCTTCGCGACGCTGGGCGGCTATGCCCCCACCGTGGGCATCATCGGCACCGTCGTGTCCCTGACCCACGTGCTCGAGCAGCTCGACACCCCCGACACGCTCGGTCCGATGATCGCCGCCGCCTTCGTGGCCACGCTGTGGGGCCTGCTGTCGGCCAACTTCATCTGGCTGCCCATCGGAAACCGGCTGCAGCGTCTCGGAGAGCTCGAGCTGGAGCGGATGACACTGGTCCTGGAGGGCATGCTCGCGGTGCAGTCCGGCAGCCCGCCGCACCTGGTCGGCGAGCGTCTGCAGGCGCTCGTCGTCGAGCGGCCGGCGCGCGCGAAGGAAGAGCGCGAGCCGGCGCCCGAGCCGGTGGAGACGTCGTGAGCGTGCGCGGCGGCGGTCGGCGCCGCGTGCCCGACCACGCGGCGAACGGGCACGACGGGCCCGACGAGCGCTGGATGGCGTCCTACCTCGACATGGTCACGGTGCTGATGTGCCTGTTCATCGTGCTGTTCGCGATGTCGAGCGTCGACCAGCAGAAGTTCGACGCGCTGCGCGACTCGCTGGCGACGGGCTTCGGCCAGGAGCCCACCGACGAGATCGACTTCTCCGGCCTGGTGCTGCCCCCGGAGCTGCGCGCGAAGGACGTCGGCTACGCGTCCAACGCCGACCTCGCCGCGGCGCAGGCCGAGCTCGACGACCTGCGTTCGCTGCGTGAGCGCCTCGAGGGCGCGCTCGAGGCCCGGGGCATCGCGGACACGGCGGAGTTCACGATCGACGACCGCGGCCTCACGGTGGGCCTGGTCGGCGCCGAGACGTTCTTCTCGACCAACAGCGTCGACCTGACCGCCAAGGCCGTGACGGTGCTCGACGCCCTCGGATCGGTGCTCGTGGACGTTCCGAACCGGATCTCGGTCGAGGGGCATGCCGATCACCGCGCGCCGGTCGCCCCCTACCCCACGAACTGGGAGCTGTCCTCCGGCCGGGCGACCCAGGTGCTGCGGCATCTCGTGGAGGCCGACGGCCTGCAGGGCGACCGGACGCAGGCGGTGGGGTTCGGCGCCACGCGTCCCCTGGCGGACGGATCGGACGACGAGTCGCTGGCCCGCAACCGCCGCGTCGACATCGTCGTGCTCTCGGACGCCGCGGAGGAGGTGCGCGCGCTCATCCCGGGGCTGGTGGAGGGGGACGCCCCCTCCTGACCGCGATGCCTTTCCCCCTCTGACCCGGCGGCGCCGATCCGGCGCGCGCCGCTCCTTACGCGCACCGCCACGCGCCCGATAGTCGGGTTCGTGGTGATCGAGCAGCGCGCGACCGTGCTTGCGCCGGCGGATGCGGCGCCGGCCGTCGAGCCGTACGACTTCGGCCGCCCGGCGACGCTCGCGCGCGAGCACGCCCGCGTGCTCGAGCTGGCCTTCGAGACGTTCGCGCGCCAGTGGGCGACGCAGCTGACCGACAAGATCCGCGTGCGCGCGCACGTCGGCCTGCAGCAGGTCTCGCTGCGCACCTATGCCGAGTACGCCGACTCCCTCCCGCCGACCACGACGATCGTCGTGTGCTCGCTGCCCGATGTCGAGGGCAAGGGAATCGTGCAGTTCCCGCTGTCGGCGGCGCTGTCGTGGATCGTGCAGATGGTGGGCGGGCGTCCCGTCGACATCGCCGAGGAGCGCGCTCTCACGCCGGTCGAGCAGGCGCTCATCCGGCATCTCACCGCGGGCGCCCTCGACCATCTGGGCAACGCGCTCGGCGGGCTGTTCCCGCGCGGTCTGACGGTCGCGGGCATCCAGTACAGCCCCCAGTTCGCGCAGCTCGCCTCGGCCGGCGACCTGGTCGTCGTGGCCCAGTTCTCGCTGCTGCTGGGCGAGCGCCCGGTGCCCGCCAGCGTCATGCTGCCCGCGCACCTCGTGCTGGAACGGCTCAACGTCGACAATCCCACGGCCCCCGCGGAGACGGCTCCGAGGCTCATCCGCCGACAGGTCGAGGAGACCCCGGTCGACCTCTCGCTGCGCCTCGCCCCGCTGACCGTGCACCCCGCCGACGTGCTGGGGCTGTCCGTGGGAGACCTCATCCGCGTGCCCCACGCGCACGACCGTCCCCTCGACCTCGTCGCCGGCGACGTCCCGGTCGCGACGGCCGCGGTGGGGACGAGCGGCGCCCGGCTCGCGTGCGTCGTCACCGCCACCTCATCGGACGGGTCCGCGGCCGCGGACCGTCCCGACCATGCCGATCCAGAGGAGCCCAGGTGAGCATCACCGCCCACGAGTCCGCCGTCGCCGCCGCCTTCGCGGCGCGGATGCCGACGACGACCGCGATCAGCGCTCGTGCCTCGCAGGCCTCGGGCGACACCGGCGACGCCGTCATCGCGTCGTACGTCGGCGACACGAGCGCCGAGTTGGCGGTGCTGCTGCTGGACCCCGGCGCCCTCAACGACGGCGTGCCGCACGCTCCGCTCGGCGACCGTCTGCACGACGCCCTCGACGCGGCCGCCGCCACGCTCGGACCGGGCGTGCTGGGTCAGACCCGCCTCGGCGACGCCTCGGCGCTCTTCTCGCACCCGCAGGCCCAGATCTTCGACCTGCAGGACGACGCCGGTCGCGTCGTCGGGCGTCTCGCGGTGCGTGTGACGCCGGGCACCGCGGCTTCCTCGGCCGCGTCGACGAGCTCGCGTCGGCTGCACCGGATCGCGGGCGTCGAGATGGATCTGACCGTCGAGATCGGCCGCACCCGCATGGCGGTGCGGGACGTGCTCGATCTCACCCCCGGCCGCGTGGTCGAGCTGGACCGGTCGGCCGGCGCTCCGGCCGACGTCAAGCTCAACGGCCGGCTGATCGCGCACGGCGAGATCGTCGTCGTCGACCAGGACTACGCGGTGCGCATCACGCGCATCCTCGAGAACGCCGAGGTCTGACCTGGACGATCTGCTCCTCGCCCTGCGCGTCGCGGTCTCGCTCGCGGCGGTGCTCGGGCTGCTCTGGTTCCTGCAGCGCCGCATCGCGCGCGGGACCACGGGCCGCACCGCGCGCGGCCGTCGCGAGGAGCGGATCTCCGTGCTGTCCCGTCGGGGGCTCGGCGGCAAGGCGCAGCTGGTCGTCGTCGAGATCGAGGGGACGCGCTATGTGCTCGGCGTCACGGAGCACGGCATCTCGGTCGTCGACCGCGCACGCGCTCCCCAGCGCATCGGCGAGCCGGGCGCGGGAAGCACCCCCGCGGCGGACGTCGTGAGCGAGTTCGAGCGGCTCCTCGCGGAGGCGGCGGACGCGGACTCCCCCGCGAAGACGGGGCCGGACGAGGCCGAGCCCGCGCTGCGCCGCGACCGCCGCAGCGCTCGCCCCGGCGGCGCCGACCCGCTGCGCGGCTCGATCCTCTCGCCGGAGACGTGGCGCCAGACGGCAGCGGCGCTCCGCACCCGGCGATGAACGCCGCGCGCCGCGACCAGCCGGGAAGGCTGGCGCACTGGGCCGCCCGCTGCGCGGTGCTGCTGGCCGTCGCGGTGCTGGTCGCCGTGGTGGCGATGATCCTGTCCCCCGCGCTGGCTCATGCCGCGCCCGTCGCCCCCACGCCGCCGGCGGATCCCGTGTTGCCGACCGAGGCGCCCGGAGAGGGCGTGACGGTGGAGATCAACGGCGTGAACGGCTCGCCGTCCGCGTCGATCCTGACGCTGCTCGGCATCACCCTGCTGTCGGTCGCTCCGGCGCTGCTGCTGATGATGTCGTCGTTCACCAAGATCTTCGTGGTGCTCGCGATGGCGAGGAACGCCCTCTCGCTGCCGTCGATCCCGCCGAACCAGGTGCTCGCGGGGCTGGCGCTGTTCCTGTCGCTGTTCATCATGTGGCCGGTGCTGACGGACGTCAACGAGATCGCCGTGCAGCCGTACGTCGACGGGTCGCTCACGTTCGCGCAGGCCGTGGACCTCGGCCAGGGGCCGCTGCGCGACTGGATGCTGCAGTACACCCGCGAGGAGGACCTCGCGCTCATGACGCGGGTCTCCGACCAGCCGAACCCGCAGGACGCGGCCGCCGTCCCGCTGTACACGCTGATCCCCGCGTTCATGATCTCGGAGCTGCGCGCCGCCTTCATCATCGGCTTCGTCATCTTCGTGCCGTTCCTGATCATCGACCTCGTCGTCGCGTCCGCTCTGATGGCGATGGGCATGATGATGCTGCCCCCGGTCATGATCTCGCTGCCGTTCAAGATCCTGCTGTTCATCCTCGTGGACGGCTGGGGTCTCATCATCCGCTCGCTGCTGGAGTCCTACGCCGGAGGCGGCGGATGACGCCCGAGGCGGTCCTCGACATCGGCATGCAGGGGCTGATCGTCGCCGCCAAGCTCGCCGCTCCCCTGCTGGTGACGGCGCTCGTCGTCGGGTTCGCGATCTCGCTGCTGCAGTCGATCACGCAGGTGCAGGAGGTGACGCTCTCGTTCGTGCCGAAGGTCGTCGCCGTCGGCATCGCGCTGCTCGTGTGCGGCAACTGGATGATCGCCGAGATCATCGCCTTCACGAACGAGATGTTCGGACGCATACCGTCGCTGCTGTCGGGCGGCTGACGCGTGGACATCCCCGTCGACTTCACGTGGCTCGAGGCGACCATGATGGCGGCCGTGCGCATCACCGCCTTCCTGATGATCGCGCCGCCGTTCTCGCACGGCGCCATCCCGGCGCGCATCAAGGCGATGCTCGGCATCGGGCTCGCTCTGGCGATCGGCACCGCCGTCGCGCCGGGATACGAGGGCGTCGACACCTCCGCGGCGGGCGTGTGGCCGTTCTTCGGCGCGCTGGTGCTGCAGGTGGCCACCGGGGCGCTCCTCGGCTTCCTCGTGCTCGCGGTGTTCTCGGCGGTCCAGGCGGCGGGCAACCTGATCGACACGTTCGGCGGCTTCCAGCTCGCGCAGGCCTTCGATCCGCAGTCGATGGTGAACGGCGCCCAGTTCACCAGGCTGTTCCAGCTGACGGCGGTCGTGCTGCTGTTCGCGTCGAACGGCTACCAGCTCGTGATCGCCGGCCTCGCGCGCAGCTTCGCCGCTGTGCCGGTGGACGGCGTCCTGCGCATCTCGCAGCCCGCCGAGCTGCTCGTCGACGTGGTCGGCCAGATGATGCTCGCCGCCGTGCAGATCGCGGGGCCGCTCATCCTCGTGCTGTTCCTCGCCGACGTCGGGCTCGGGCTGGTCACCCGCGTCGCCCCCGCCCTCAACGCGTTCGCCCTCGGCTTCCCCCTGAAGATCATGCTCACGCTGCTGCTCGCCGGCGTCGTGTTCCTCGTGCTGCCGGGCGTCGTCTCCGCGCTGTCGCGCGACGCGCTCGGACTGCTGCAGGGGGTGCGCTGATGGCCGAGGCGGACAGCGGAGAGCGCACCGAGAAGGCCACCGACCAGCGCCTGCGCGAGGCCCGGCGCAAGGGCCGGCTCTCGCGCAGCCAGGACCTGACGGCGTGGGTGGGCATCGCCGCCGCGGGGGCGATGGCGGCCGGAGCGATCTCGGAGGGCGCCTCGTCGGGCACCGAGCAGATGATCGCGGTGACGTCGATCACCCGCTCGCCCGACCCGCAGCGCGCGGTCGCCCTGCTGGCCGACGGGATCGAGTCGATCGGCGCCACGCTCGGGCCGCTGCTCGCGGCCGTGGCGATCGCGACGCTGCTCGCCGCCGCCGCGCAGGGCGGCATCCACCTGCGCGGACTGACCGGGCGCGTCGAGCAGTTCAACCTGGTCTCCGGCGTGCGTCGCCTGTTCGGCCTGCAGGCGCTGTGGCAGGGAGCGAAGGCCCTGTTGAAGACCCTCGCGATCGGCGGCGCCCTGTGGCTCGTGATCGCGAACCTCGTGCCGGTGCTCGCCGCCAGCGGCGGGCACTCCGTCAGCCGGCTGCTGGCGGAGGCGGCGGGGGCGACCGTCGCGGTGCTGTGGGTGGCGGTCGCCGTGGGCGTCGCGCTCGCGCTCGTCGACGTGCTGGTGGTGATGCGCCGCAACACGAAGCACACCCGCATGACCAAGCGCGAGGCCAAGGACGAGAACAAGAGGAGCGAGGGCGATCCCCTCATCCGCCAGCAGCGCCGGTCCCGGCAGCTGTCCATGAGCCGCAACCGCATGATCGCCGCGGTCACCGGCGCGGACGTGGTGCTCGTCAACCCGACCCACGTGGCCGTCGCGCTGACCTACGAGCCGGGGCGCTCGGCGCCCCGCGTCGTGGCCAAGGGCAGCGGCGTCATCGCCGACCGCATCCGCGAGAAGGCCGCGGAGGCGCGCGTCCCGATGGTGCGGGACATCCCGCTGGCGCGCGCGCTGCACGCGGCGTGCGACCTCGGCCAGGAGATCCCCACCGAGCTGTACACGGCGGTGGCGCGCGTGCTCGTGTTCGTCGCCGCGCTCGAACGCCGCGGCTCCCCCGGCGGCGTGCACACCGTTCCCGAACCCGCCCGGACGGCGTCCTCCCCTCGCGGGAGGTCCGCCACGGGCCCGCATCAGGAGACCCCGAGATGAGAACGCTGCTGAAGAGCCTCGCCGTGCCGGTCGGCGTGGTCGGCATCATCATGCTGCTGGTCGTGCCCGTCCCACCGCCGCTGTTGGACGTGCTGATCATCCTGAACATCATGTTCGCGCTGGTGATCCTGCTCACCACCATGTTCGCGCGCAAGCCGCTCGACTTCTCGGTGTTCCCGTCGCTGCTGCTCGTGGCGACGCTGTTCCGGCTCGGGCTGAACGTGGCCTCCACCCGGCTCGTGCTCGGCGAGGCGTACGCGGGGCAGGTGATCGAGGCGTTCGGTCACATCGCGGTGGGCGGATCGCTGATCATCGGCGCCGTGGTGTTCCTCATCCTCGTGGTCATCCAGTTCGTCGTGGTCACGAAGGGCGCCGAGCGCGTCGCCGAGGTCGGCGCCCGCTTCACCCTCGATGCCATGCCCGGCAAGCAGATGGCCATCGACGCCGATCTGAACGCGGGCCTCATCACCGATGCCGAGGCGCGCGCCCGGCGTGCGGAGGTGGCGGCGGAGGCCGACTTCTACGGGGCGATGGACGGCGCGTCGAAGTTCGTCAAGGGCGACGCGATCGCGGGCCTCGTCATCATCGTGATCAACATCGTCGGCGGCATCTGCATCGGCATGGTCTCCCACGGCATGGCCATCGACGAGGCGCTCAGCACCTACAGCCTGCTGACGATCGGCGACGGCCTGGTGACGCAGATCCCGGCCCTGCTGATGGCGGTGTCGACCGGCATGATCGTGACGCGCTCGAACGCCGAGCACGAGATGGGCAACGCCGCGGCCTCTCAGCTGGCGCAGTCGCGAAACGCGCTCACGATCTCGGGCTGTGCCGCCATCGTGATGGCGCTGATCCCGGGCATGCCGATGCTGCCGTTCATCGCCATCGGCGCGGGGCTCCTGCTGGCGGCGCAGCGCCTGAAGGCGGGCGAGAGGCGCCGCGCGGAGGAGGGGGACGAGGCGCCCGTCGCACCGCCGTCCGACCGCCCGGAGGACCTCATCGAGCGCATGCGCGTGCACGCCCTCGAGATCCTCCTCGCGCCGAACCTCGTCGACCTCGTCACCGGCGGGCCGGACGACCTGCTCGCGCGGGTCAAGGCGCTCCGGCGCAAGACCGCTCTCGATCTCGGCTTCGTCGTGCCGCCGGTGCGCACGCGCGACAACATCGAGCTGCCGCCGTCGACCTACGCCATCCGTGTCGCGGGCGTCGAGGCCGGTCGCGGGGTGGCCCCGCCCGGGGCCGTGCTCGCGCTCGGCGGATCCCTCGACGCGCTGCCCGGATCGGCCGTGCTCGACCCCGTCTTCGGCCTCGAGGGCAAATGGGTGCCGCAGGAGATGCGGCACAGCGCCGAGCTGGCGGGGGCGACGGTGATCGACCGCGCCAGCGTGATCGTGACGCACCTGTCGAGCATCGTGCAGTCGAGCGCGCCGCGCCTGCTGAGCCGCGAGGACGTGCGACAGCTCACCGACGGGCTGAAGCAGGTCAGTCCCGCCGCGGTCGACGAGCTCACGCCCGCGCTGCTCTCGCTCGCGGAGATCCAGCGCGTGCTCACGGGGCTGCTGGCCGAGCGGGTGCCGATCAACGACCTGGCGCGCATCTACGAGGCCCTCGCGCTGCGGGCGAAGACCTCGACGGAGCCCGAGGGCCTCGTCGAGGCGGCGCGGGCGGCGCTCGGGCCGGCCATCGCGACGCGGTTCGCCCAGGACGGCACGCTGCGCGTCGTGATGATCAACCCGCTGCTGGAGCAGACGATGCTCGAGGGGATGCGGGCGGGCGAGGACGGCAGCCACATCGTGCTCGACCCGGCGCGGCTCGACGCGGTGCTCGTCTCCCTCAAGACGGCGGTCGCCGACATCGACCCGGCGCTCGGCGAGCCGGTGCTCGTGTGCGCGCCGACGCTGCGTCCGGCCGTGCGTCGGCTGCTGTCCGCGCAGACCGACGGGCTGCCCGTGCTGTCGTACAGCGAGGCGACCTCGGCGGGACTCGCGATCGAGACCGTCGGCGTCGTGCGCGACAGCCAGTCGCTCGCGGCCTGACCGCCCGCACACGGGTCTGCGACGCCGCCTCACTCCGCGCGCCCGACGGCCGATAGTCTGAGGCGATGCTGGTGTTGACGAGGCGTATCGGCGAGCGCGTGGTGATCGGCGACGACGTCGAGGTCACGGTGCTCGACATCAAGGGCGACAGCATCCGCATCGGTATCGACGCCCCGCGCGAGACCCGCATCCAGCGTGCGGAGATCGTCGACGCCGTGCGCTCGGAGAACGCCGAGGCCGCTCACGCGGGCGACGGGGCGGAGCAGGCGCTGCGATCGGCGCTGTCGGGTCGCGGAGACCGCTCCCCCGACGACGCGTCCTGATCGGCCGATACCGCCCGCGCGGCCGACTCCATGAGGCCGCGCGGCACTGAACCGGCCGCGCGGCCTCGCGGACTCACCAGGGCAGCTCGCCGCGGCTCGACATGAAGCGGCCCGTGGGGCCGTCGGCCCCCACGCACGCCATCCGGACGATCATCTCGGCGCCCTCCTCGACGGTCTGCGTGCCCGTGCGGCCGTTGAGGTCGGTGTTCGTGTAGCCGGGCTCGACCGCGTTCACGCGGATCTCCGGGAACGCCTTGGCGTACTGGATGGTCAGCGCGTTCACGGTCGCCTTCGAGGCCGGGTACGACACTCCCGAGTAGAAGTGCGTGTACCCGTCCGGGTCGGACAGCCCGGCCAGGGACCCCAGCCCGCTCGACACGTTGACGATCACGGGCGCCGACGACCGCTGCAGCAGCGGCAGGAAGGCGCGGGTGACCGACACGACGCCGAACACGTTGGTCTCGAACGTCCTGCGGACGTCGTCCGCGCTCTCGTCCGCCGGCGTCGGGATGGCGTTGCCGGCGAGACGCGGCTCGATCCCGGCGTTGTTCACCAGCACGTCGATGCCTCCGGCCTCGGCGATCCGCGCGGCGGCGGCGTCGACGGACGCGGCGTCCGTCACGTCCACCCGCACGAACCGCGCCCCCAGCTCATGGGCCGCTGCGCGGCCCCGTTCCTCGTTCCGCGCGCCGATCCACACGGTGTGCCCGAGGGCGATCAGCTGGCGGGCGGTCTCTCGTCCGAGGCCCTTGTTCGCCCCGGTGATGAATGTCGTCGTCATGCGTCGACTCTCCGCCTTCCGACGGGCCCGCGGCAGTCGTCCGCCTGTCGTAGGAACGGCAGGGCCAGGACAGGCGCGCCGCGGCGCGGGACACTGGTGGCATGGAGGATCCCGGATCGGGTCACGGCGGCTTCGGCCGGGCGGTGCGGCACTGGCGCGACCGCGTCGCGCCCGAGGCGGTGGGGGTGCCCGTCGGCGGGCGACGGCGGGCCGCCGGCCTGCGCCGCGAGGAGGTGGCGGGCCTCGCCGGGATCTCGGTCGACTACCTGACGCGTCTCGAACAGGGACGGGCCGCGTCGCCGTCGGCGCAGGTGGTCGAGGCGCTCGCCCGCGTGCTGCGGCTCAGCGACGCGGAGCGCGAGCTGCTGTACCGCCTGGCCGGGCAGGCGCCGCCCGGGCGCGGCACGGTGCCGGCGCGCATCGCGCCCAGCGTGCTGCGTCTGCTGGACAGGTTCGAGGGCATCCCGGTCGCCGTCTACGACGGGCTGTGGGACCTGGTGATCGCCAACGCCCCGTACGACGCGCTGATGGGCGCGACGACGACATGGCAGGGGCTCGAGCGCAACGCCCTGTGGCGCAACCTGCTCGGCCCGCGGGGTCGCGTCGTCCACACCGAGCAGGATCGGGACGATCTGGTGACAGGACTCGTCGCCGACCTGCGGCTGACCGCGGCACGCTACCCCGGCGACCCGCGCGTGGCTCGTCTGGTGTCGCGGCTGCGCGCGCAGAGCCCGCGCTTCGTCGAGCTGTGGGGCTCGGACGAGCTGCCGCAGCGCGACGACCCGACGCGGAGGAAGGTGATCGAGCACCCGGACGTCGGCCCCATCGCGCTCGACTGCGACACCCTCGTCGTCGCCGGGGACGACCTGCGGCTGATGGTGTACACCGCCGAGCCGGGCTCCGAGGACGCCGACCGTCTCTCGCTCGCGGTCGTCCTCGGCACCCAGCGGCTCGTCGGCCCGGCTGCGGGCCGGAAGGCCTGATCAGCCGCGCGCTGCGCGCATCGCGGCGGCGGGCACATGCCCGGCCGCGAGGACGACGGCCGCGGCGGCGATCCAGGCGCTGCCGAGCCAGCCGGCGGACGCGAGGAAGACCAGCACGGGAAGGATCGCCATCGGCACGGGCAGCACTCCCAGCGGCCGGTACAGGTCCTCCCCTCGCCGTCCGCCCAGAAGATAGCGCGCCCACAGCGCGTAGTAGCCCGCCAGCGCCGCCAGCATCGGGATCAACCACCACCAGACGGGGTCGCCGGACGCGGTGAGCGCGGGGACCACGAGGCACAGGGCCTGCCCGGCGCGTTCGAGCCATCCCAGGGCCCGCGGGACGGGCGACGACGGGATCGACGTGCGCGGCGGGAAGAGCGGCAGCAGCAGATTGGGCGCGAGCACGGCCAGGCCGATCGCCAGTCCCCACGCGGAGAATCCCATGCCCGGAGGCTACCCGCGGCACGGGGCGAGCCTCGTGCCTGCGTCCGTCCGTCCGTCAGTCAGTCGCTGACCGTGACGAGCACGCGCTGCCATCCGCTCGAGCCGTCCGGAGCGATCGGCGCGCGCTCCTCGGTCTGGGTGTCGCCGTTCTTGTTGACGGCGCGCACCTCGACGTAGTGCGTGCCGGCGTCGGCCTGCCACTCGAGCACCCACTGCACCCAGGTGTCGGCGTTGATGGGGGTCGACAGCGTCGCGGCCTGCCAGTCGCCGTCGTCGATGCGCACCTCGACGCGTTCGATGCCGACGGTCTGCGCCCATGCGACTCCCGCGACGGCGACGGTTCCCGCGGGCACCGGCGTTCCGGCGCGCGGGGTGTCGATGCGCGACGAGAACTTGATCGGCGCCTCGGCGGCGTACCCGCGGGGCGTCCAGTAGGCCTCGTCCGCCTCGAACGTCGTGACCTTGAGCTCGGTGACCCACTTCGTCGCCGAGACGTAGCCGTAGAGTCCGGGGACGACCATGCGCACCGGGAAGCCGTGCTCGAGCGGCAGGGGCTCGCCGTTCATCGCGACGGCGAGGATCGCGTCGCGCGAGTCGTCGGTGAGCGCCTCCAGCGGAGTGGACGCCGTGTAGCCGTCGGCGCTCGTCGACAGGACCATGTCGGCGCCCGCCTGAGGCCCCGCCATGCGCAGGATGTCGCGGATCGGGACCCCCTGCCAGATCGCGTTGCCGACCAGCCCGCCGCCGATCTCGTTCGAGACGCAGGTCAAGGTCACGGCGTACTCGTCGAGGCCCATGCCCACGAGGTCGTCGAAGGTCAGCTCGACGCGCTGGTCGACCATGCCGTCGATGACGAGTCGCCACGTCGTGGGGTCGACCCTGGGCACCGTGAGAGCGGTGTCGACGCGGTAGAAGTCGGCGTTCGGTGTGACGAGCGGCGAGATGCCCTCGACGTCGAGCTCGGCGCCCTCGGGGATCGTGACGGTCGAGCGCGGTGCGGGCAGCGCCAGCTCACGACGGACGGCGTCGAGCGACGCGGTCGTGACGTTGAGCAGCCGGGCGCCGACGCCGACGACGACGGCTGCGACTCCGACGCCCGCGGTCGCGATAAGGAAGGACCGACGCGCGATTCCGCGCGGCTCGGCGGCGGGTGCCGCCGGGATGTCGTCATCCGCGGTCGCCGGCCCGCCCGCCCAGCGCCGCAGCCGGGTGACGAGGAGGATCAGCACGAACGCCCCGACGAGCGTGCCGACGACGGGCGGCACGAACGCGAGCGTGCTCGCGCCGGCGCGGGTCACGATCGCAGCCGTCGAGAGCGCACCGGCGAGGCCGATGACGACGAGCCCGAACGGGCGGGCGAAGAACTGGAGGATGCCGGCGATCGCGGCGGCGATCACGACGGCGAGCCCGAGACCGCCGAGCAGCACGATCTTGTCGGCCGAGCCGAAGGTCGCGATGGCGAACTCCTTCAGCGGCTGCGGCACGATGTCGATGACGAAGCCGCCGATCGCGAGGATCGGGCTGCTCTCGCGCGCGACCAGCAGCGCGATCAGCTCGGCGACCGCCAGGAAGGCGGCGGCACTGACGATGCCGGCGAGCGCGCTCCACAGCCACCAGACCCCGCGACGGGTCTTCGCCTGCTGCGCTCGTGCGGTGGGATTCGCCATTGCTGTCGCCTCTCGATCGGCAGACCACTCGTACCGTTCCTTGCTTGTTCGTCGCCGAGCCCGAAACGGATCGGAATCTCCCGCGGCGGTCGGGACGGGAGGACGTGCCGTCCGTCCGCGCACGCGACCCGGCGGGCCCCGCCGATCCGGATCGCGCCGGAGCGGCGCCACGCCGTGGCGGCGCTCTCAGGCCAGCCATAGAGAACATGCCGTAACCTCGTCCCATCAAGGGGAGTACTCCCAGCGACGGTCGGCCCGTCAATACGGATCCAATGCAGGGTCCCGGGCCGCCGGCCGGACAGTCGTTCCGGTGGAGAAGACCTTGACGTTCATGTCGACGTCTCTCTCCTTGGAGTCCCTCCGTGCAGGTAACCCCGCTGGTCTGGATCATCACGATCGCGATCACGATCGCGTTCTTCGTCTACGAGTTCTTCGCCCACGTGCGAAAGCCGCATGAGCCGTCCATCGGCGAGTCGGCGCGCTGGTCCGCCTTCTACATCGGCCTCGCGCTGCTGTTCGGCGTCGGCATCGGCTGGCTGGTCGACTGGCGGTACGGCGGCGAGTACTTCGCGGGCTACCTCACCGAGAAGGCGCTGTCGGTCGACAACCTCTTCGTGTTCCTGATCGTCATGACCGGCTTCGCCGTGCCGAAGATCTACCAGCAGAAGGTGCTGATGATCGGCATAGTGATCGCGCTGATCCTCCGCGGCGGGTTCATCGCGGTCGGCGCCGCGCTGATCGAGAACCTCAGCTGGATCTTCTACGCGTTCGGTGCCCTGCTGCTGTTCCTCGCCTGGCGCCAGGCCTTCGGCAGCGGCGACCACAACCCGGCGGACGGACGGTTCATGCGACTCGTCCGCCGCGTCCTGCCGGTGACGGACGAGTACCACGGCGACCGGCTGACGACCAGGATCGACGGGCGCCGCTTCGTCACGCCGATGCTGCTCACGATCATCGCGATCGGCTTCGTCGACCTCATCTTCGCAGTCGACTCGATCCCGGCGATCTACGGCCTGACCGAGGAGGCGTACATCGTCTTCACCGCCAACGCGTTCGCGCTGATGGGCCTTCGCCAGCTGTACTTCCTCATCGGCGGCCTGCTCGAGCGGCTCGTCTACCTCGCGCAGGGCCTCGCCGTCATCCTGGCGTTCATCGGCGTGAAGCTCGTCTTCCACGCGCTGCACGTCAACGAGCTGCCGTTCATCAACGGCGGCGAGCACGTGACGTGGGTGCCCGAGATCCCCATCTGGTTCTCGCTGCTGTTCATCGGGGCGACGATCACGATCGCCACCGTGGCGAGCCTCGTCAAGACCCGCGGCGATCGCGGCAGCCGGCAGGCTGTCGCCGACGAGGCGCCGAACGTCCCGGTCGAGCAGCGTCCGTCGGACCGCTGATCGACGCCCTCCCCCGAAAACCTCTGAAGGAGCAACCATGAGCAAGATGAACCGGCTGTTCGGCATGGCCAAGAAGGCGCTCGACCAGATGGACGGCGGCTCGTCCCAGCGCGGCGGAGCGGCGGGCGGCGCGGCAGGCGGCTCGGGCGACTGGCGCGCGATGGTCCGCAAGGCGGCCGACGCGATCACCGGCGAGCAGGGCGGCCAGCAGGCGTCCGGCGCGCAGGGCGGCGCGCCGCAGGCGTACCCCGCCGCGTCGTCGGCCGGCAGCTCGCAGCCGGCATACGCCTCCCGCCCCGGGCAGGGGACCCCGCTGCAGCCGCCCGCCGCCGGCTCGGGAGGCGGCTCGGCGGAGGACCGTGCGGCGATCGCCCGGTACGACTATCTGCTGCAGACGGCGGATCCCCGCCAGCTGGAGCAGGTGCATGCCGAGGCGTTCGCGCGCCTCAGCCCGCAGCAGCGCGCACAGGTGCAGGCGCGCATGGGCGACGAGCTCCCGCCCCACGAGCGTCCAGCATCCGCGGCCCCCGACGACCTCGCTCGGGCGGCAACGCGCGCGGAGGTGCGCACGCCCGGCTCGCTGCGCGGGCTGCTGGCGCGAGCGGGCGGCGGCGGACGCGGCCGCATGGCGCTCGCCGCCGGCGCGGGCGCCGCTGCGGGCGGGCTGCTGACCGCGGTGGCCGGCGGAGCGATCGCGACGGCCGTCGCAGGCCCCCTCCTCGCGCAGGCGGCCGACCTCGGCGTCGACTTCGATGCCCTCACGGGCGGCGTCGACCTCGACGCGATCGCGGAGGGCGTCGGCGGCGAGGCCCTCGGCGGCATCGAGGAGGCGGTCGGCGGGATCGGGGGCGAGCTCGGCTCCTTCGGCGACGCCGTGTCGGGCTTCGACCTCGGCGGCCTGTTCGACCGCTGAACGCGGCCGCGACGGCGGCTGTCAACCCGTCGTCCGAGCGCGACGTGCTCGTTACGCTCGGACGATGGGACTCGAGCGGCTCGTCATCGTCCGGCACGGCGAGAGCGTCGGCAACGAGGCGGCCAGCGCCGCCGAGCGGGGCGGCGAGGAGGTCATCGCCCTGCCGTTCCGCGACGCCGACACGCCTCTGTCCGACACGGGAGAGGCGCAGGCGCGAGCCGTGGGATCCGCGCTCGACGCGATTGGGGTCACGGGCGACGCGGTGGTGTGGGCGTCGACGTACCGGCGCGCGGCCAGGACGGGCGAGCTCGCGCTGGCCGCCGCCGGGCTCGGCGCACCGCTCCGGCTGGACGAGCGTCTCCGCGACCGCGAGCTGGGTGTCCTCGACCACCTCACCTCGCACGGGGTGAACGCGCGCTACCCCTCCGAGGCCGAGCGCCGCGCGCACCTCGGCAAGTTCTTCTACCGCCCGCCGGGCGGCGAGTCGTGGGCGGACGTCGCGCTGCGGTTGCGCTCGTTCCTCGCGGACGCGACCGCGGCGCCCGCGGCCACCGGCGTCGTCTTCGTGCACGAGGCCGTCGTGCATCTCATCCGCTATGTCCTCGAGGGGTGGGACGAGCGTCGGGTGCTCGACGCCGCGGTCGACGCGCCGGCGCCGAACGCGTCGGTCACGCTGCTCGAGGCCGGCGCGGCTCCGGGCGACCCCTGGCGAGCCGCGCTCGTCGGCGACGTCGCCCACCTCGAGCGCCACGGCGTCCCGGCCACGATGCACGCCGGCCGTCACGACGTCGAGCCGCGCAGCGGCGACATCGACCCGGGCAGACCCGACGACGCGGAGGAGGAGTCCCATGCCGCCGCGGACTAGGACCGTCGACCGTCGCGCCCTGCGGCGCTGGGCGCTCCCGGACCCCGGTGCGTCGAAGTACGACCGCGGCACGGTCCTGGTGGTGGGAGGGGCGCTGAGCAGCCCCGGAGCGGTGTCGCTCGCGGGCGTCGCCGCCCTGCGCGTCGGGGCCGGACGCATCACGCTGGCGGTCGCTCGCTCCGTGGCGCCGGCGCTCGGGGTCGGCGTCCCCGAGGCGGGCGTCGTGGCCCTGCCGGAGACGACGGAGGGCTCCGTGCGGCCGGATGCCTACGAGGCCGTCCTGCCGGTACTCAGCTCGGCGCAGGCCGTGCTGATCGGCCCCGGCCTCGACGACGTGGACTCGGCCGCCCGGCTCGTCGAGGCGCTGGCGGCCGAGGCCCGCGAGAACACCGCGTTCGTGCTCGATGCGTACGCGCTCGGCGCCGTCGCGAAGCGACCGGGGCTGGTCGACCCCCTGCGCGGCCGGCTCGTGATGACCCCGAGCCCGACCGAGCTCGGGGTGCTGCTCGGCGAAGACGACGTCCCGCCGGATCGTCCGGGAGCGATGCGGCGCGCGGCCCGCGAGGTGGCGCGCCGCTACGCCGCCGCCGTCGCGACCCAGGCGCTCGTGGCCGAGGCGGACGGGGCGACGTGGCGATTCCGCGAGGGCGGGCCGGGCCTCGGCACGTCCGGCAGCGGCGACGTGCTCGCCGGTGCGGTCGCCGGGTTCGCGGCCCGCGGCACCGGGCCGGTCGGCGCGGCCGTGTGGGGCACGCACGTGCACGCGGCGGCCGACCGCCTGCTCGCGCCCGTCCGTGGCGGCGTCGGCTACCTGGCGAGGGAGATCCCCGACCGGTTCCCCGGTCTGATCGCCTCGTCCTCCTGAGCCGCGCGCCGCCCCGGGACAGCCGTCGGCTGGAGCAGATCAGGTATCGCCGACCGTGGCCAACTCCGCGATGACGGCTTCCGCGGCTTCCTTCGGATTGACCGACACGCGGCACTGATGGGCTAGCGCAGCGCGCCATTCGCTCTCAGACGGCAGCCGCTCGAAAGAGACACCCGACACCCCGGTGTACGGTCCGTGTCTCCCGAAGAGTTCCGCCGCCGCGGCATCGATCTTGCCGGCCTTCGCGAGTGCCCAGAGATCATAGAGGTCGCGCGAGGCCCCTCGATCGTTCCAGGAAGCGAGCTTCGACGCGACGAATGCAGGCGCCGTCAGCACGCGCATCCTCGCAGGCGGCGCGTCGCTGTAGCGCTGCTCGATGTCGACGAGCTCTGTCGGCCAGTCGGGGTACCCCTGGCAGGACAGCAGCTGGATCTGTATGCGGATGTCCGCGACCTGCATGACCGAGGGGGCCGGATGATCGGTGCTGCGGATGCGAGGAGTGAACGACACTCGGCCGAAGGCGCGACGAAACGACCGAGTGATCGCATCCTCGATCCGGTCGCCGATCTCACGACGATCACCACGCGCGATCAGGTCTATGTCCTCCGATAACCGAACATCGGAGAGGTGTGTGCGGGCGAGGGCAGTGCCGCCGAAGAACACCACGTCGTCGGATACGACCGAACCGATGGCCGCGAGAGCATGCGAGATGGCGTGATCGCGAACAACTTGTTCGGCAGCGACGCCGAAAAGTGTTTGCACCTTCGAACGCTCGTGCTCGTCCAGCACACCGCGTAGGGACGAGTCGTTGCCGCGATTCGCTCCGAGAGGGCGTGCGGTGCGAGAGCGCCGCTGGCCCGGCTGCTCAGCTGCGCTCATCCTGTGATCCCATCTCCGCGAGCGTCGTCCGGAGCGCGTCGTTCGCGCGTCCGCGCGCCTCTACGACCTCCGCGAGCTCCGTTCGGGTGACTTGGGCGAGCAAATGGCGCACTGCCGCATCCGCTTCGGCGGGCATGCCGCCCTGGGCTGATTTCATGGTGAGGTCGTAGATGGTCTGCGCAGGGGTCGTCACGAGAGCGGGGCCCAGCTCCGTACGCTCGAGGACAGCATCGAGGCGATCGAGGTCGCGGGGGATCATGTGCACCTTTCCACCACCGTCCACCTCGACCGGCGGGCGTCCGGCCTCCGGCACGGCGATCGTCGTCACACCGATCGCTCTCGGAATCGCCGCCCAGTGCCGCGCTGCCCCCAAACCCATCAAGACCACTCGGCGGTTGCCGAATCGCGCCGTGCCTATCGCCAGTGCCGCGTCTTCGAGCGTCGGCTTCCAGGCTCGGCCGTCCCGACCGTCTGGGGGCGCGGTGTACACCCCTTTAGCGATTCGGACGAGCGCGCCAGCCTCAACCAGCCGACCGATCGTCCGACGGGAATGCGTCAGTACACCGTCGAGATCCTGCGGTCGCACCGTTCGCAAGGGCGCACGTTGAACCGTGCGAAGAGCATCGACGTCCATGGACATGGGGATCACCTCTTCACTGAGATTAGCGTGACACAAGCTGTCACGCCAACCTAAGTAACGACGACGGTGCCTAGCCGCCGTCCGCGGTGCCGCAGTCCGCGGCGCCGCCCTCGGCGGCCGTCTTCTCCGCGGTCGAGACGATGCGGCTCACCATGCCGCTGAAGATCAGGCCGTGGAAGGGCAGCATGGCCAGCCAGTAGAGCCTGCCCGCGAGGCCGCGCGGGAAGAACACCGCCCGCTGCCAGTAGGCGACGCCGTCCGACGCGTCCTCGATGCCGAGCTCGAGCCAGGCGCTGCCCGGCGTCCACATCTCGGCCCGCAGCCGCAGCAGCCGCCCCGGGTCCACGGCCTCGACGCGCCAGACGTCGATCGCGTCGCCCGCCACCACACGCGAGCGGGTCCGGCGCCCGCGCTGCAGGCCGACGCCTCCGACGATGCGGTCGAGCCAGCCGCGCAGCGCCCAGAGCGCCGACGCCGAGTACCAGCCGTTGGCGCCGCCGATCTGCGTGATGACCGACCACACCGCGTCGCGGTCGGCCGTCGTGCGGCGGGTCCGGCGGTCGGTGAAGACGGTTCGGCCGGCCCATTCGGGGTCGCTCGGCAGCGGGTCGCTGGGCGCGCGGGAGACCGTCGCGTCGACCCAGCTCGTCTCCACCTGGTCGATCTCGATGCGCCCGAGCGCGAGGCGCACCGACTCGCGGTACCCGGTCAGCCCGTCCGGCGGCGGCGGGATGATCTCGTCGATCGCGTGGTCGGCCATCACGCAGGGGTGCTGCAGCGACTCGACCAGGGGCTGGGCGATCTGCCGCGGCACGGGCGTGACGAGCCCCACCCAGTGCGAGGCGAGGCGCGGGGTCAGCACCGGCAGAGCGGCGATCCCGCGCTGGCGGAGCCCGGCCTCGACCGCGTAGCCGTTCATCATCTGCCCGTAGCGCAGCACGTCGGGCCCGCCGATGTCGACGGCGCGGCTCAGCTCGGGATCGACCCGCGCCGCGGCCAGCAGGTAGTAGAGCACGTCGCGCACGGCGATCGGCTGGATGCGGTTGCGCACCCACCTCGGGGCCGGCATGTACGGCAGGACGTCGGTCAGGTGGCGCACCATCTCGAACGACGCCGACCCCGATCCGATCACGACCCCCGCCTGCAGCACGAGGGTGGGGACGCCCGAAGCGAGCAGGATCTCCCCCACCTCGGTGCGGGAGGCGAGGTGGGGGGACAGCTCGACGCCGTCGGGATGCAGGCCGCCGAGGTACACGATCCGCGAGACGCCGTGGTCGGCCGATCGCCGCGCGACGTTCTCGGCGATCGCGCGGTCGGTCTCGGCGAAACCGCGCCCGCTCGTCATGGAGTGCACGAGGTGGTAGAGCACGTCGACGCCGGACGTCGCGCGCGCCATCGCATCGGCGTCGGCCGCGTCGCCCTCGACGACCTCCACGTCATCGGCCCAGGGCAGCGCCGCTATGCGCTGGGCCGAGCGGGACAGGACGCGCACGCGGTACCCGCCGTTCAGCAGACGCGGCACGAGCCGGCCGCCGAGATACCCGGTCGCGCCGAGCACGAGCACGCGCGGGGGCTCACCGTCGGATCGTCGCGCGGCGCGCAGCGCCTCCTCGGCGCCGGTCGGCGCGCTCAGCGCGTCCGCAGGGAAGGACAGCTCGTCGTGGGCCATGTCGCCCACCTCCTCGTCTTGTCGCCGTGCTCGGTGGTCTGTCTCGATGAATGCGTCGTGCGGGTCTCTCCTGCCGGCGCGAGGTTACGGCGCGATGCCCGCCGCGGCGGGGCGGAAGCCCGCTCGGACGTTCTCGCAGCACGCGGGGCGGCACACGTCGAACCACGGACCGTACTCGGTCGCGTGGACGCGCTGCTCTCGCGGCACTGCCGCCATCCGCTCCTCGACGAGGTCCACGATGCCGGTGACGAACGTCGGGTCCACGCCCGGGGTGGGGGTGCGGATCGCGCGCATACCCGCCTCCTCCGCCGCCTCGAGGGCCTCGTTGTCGAGGTCCCACATGACCTCCATGTGGTCGCTCACGAAGCCGATCGGCACGATGGCGACGGTCTCGACGTCCTCTCCCGGCAGTTCGGCGATCCGGTCGCAGATGTCGGGCTCGAGCCACGGCTGCGACGCGGGCCCCGAGCGGGACTGGTAGACCAGCTCCCACTCGACGTCGGCCATCCGCGCGTCGCGCTCGACGACCCGCTGCATCACGGCCTCCGCGACGGCGCGGTGCTGGGCCTCGTAGGCTCCGCCGTCGCCGAGCCCGAGCTCGCTCGGCCCGGAGCGGCGCGCGTCGTCGATCGGGATGCTGTGCGTGGTGAACAGCACGCGAGGAGCCGCTCCCCCGGCGCCGCGCAGCTCGGCGAGCGCCTCGACGACGCCGGGCACGAACGAGTCGACGAACCCCGGGTGGTCGAAGAACTGGCGGATCTTGTCGATCGTGACCGTGCCGGCCAGTCCGGTCTCGGTGAGCACGCGCGCGAAGTCCTCGCGGTACTGGCGGCAGCTGGAGAACGAGCTGTAGGCGCTGGTCGCGAACGCGAGCAGACGCGGTCGCCCGTCGTCGGCCGCCTCGCGCACCGCGTCGTCGAGATAGGGCGCCCAGTTGCGGTTGCCCCAGTAGACCGGCAGGTCGATCCCGCGGCGCGCGAGCTCCGCCTCGAGGGCGGCCTTGAGCGCACGGTTCTGGGCGTTGATCGGGCTCACTCCGCCGAAGTGGCGGTAGTGGTGGGCGACCTCCTCCAGGCGCTCGTCGGGGATCCCGCGGCCGCGGGTGACGTTGCGCAGGAAGGGGATGACGTCGTCCTGCCCCTCCGGTCCGCCGAAGCCCGCCAGCAGCAGCCCGTCGTAGCGCTGCGGGGCGGTGGCGTAGGGCTCTCCCGCCCGCGTGGCGGGCGAGGCGAACGGGACGACGGTTTCGATGGTGTCCACGGGAGGATCTCCAGGGTCGAGGGCGGTCATGAGGATGTCTGCATCGCGAAGACGATCAGGAGGATCGTGACGACGAAGCCGCAGACGTAGTTGATCCAGAGGAACCGGCGCCAGCCGGGGTTGGCGCGCCCGGACTCGTCGTCGGAGACCCTCCAGAAGGGGGCGGCGATCCACAGGTAGGGAAGCGCCAGCAGCGCCGCCCAGGCCCCGGGCGGACCCGCCGTCAGCATGAGCAGGGCGGCGGCGGTCCATGCGGCGATCGCGAGGCGCACGGTGGGCGCCGCCCCGAAGGCCGTCGCGATGGAGGAGATGCCCGCCGCGCGGTCGGGCACGACGTCCTGCACCGCGCCGAACGCATGGCTGGCGATGCCCCAGAGGAAGAACGCGGCCAGCACGACGAGCAGCCGCGCGTCGAACGAGCCGCCGGCGAGGGCCACGCCGTAGACGGCGGGGCTGACGAAGTGCACGCTCGACGTCATCGAGTCGAGCACCGGGATCTCCTTGAAGCGGAAGGGCGGCGCCGAGTAGGCGACGACGGCGAAGAGGCTGACCGCCAGCACCGCCCACGACAGCGGAGAGCCCCAGGCCACGAGCACCACGACGAACGGCAGGCACGCGACCGCGGCGGCGATCAGCACGGCCCGATGGCGACTCGGGGGCAGCAGCGCCCCCTCCACCCCGCCCTTCCGCGGGTTCGCCAGGTCGGACGCGTGGTCGAACACGTCGTTCACGCCGTACATCGCGAGGTTGTACGGGACGAGGAAGAACAGCGCCCCGACGACGAGGGCGGCGTCGACCTCTCTCGCGGCGAGCAGGTACGCGGCGGCGAACGGATACGCGGTGTTGATCCAGCTCAGCGGACGCGAGGCGATCAGGAGGTCGCGGATCATCGCATGCCCTCCCCTCTGTTCCCCGCGGGCTCGTCGCGACGCGACGGTCCGCGATCGCCCGGCCGGACCGGATCCCCCAGGCGGACGCGCCGCCAGATCTCCGGCAGCAGGATGACGGCGGCCAGCGGATAGGCGAAGTCCTCGATCGGCGCCGCGCCGACGCGGAGCCCGGAGATGCGGGCGTCGTCGTAGGCGAACAGGCCGGCCGCGATCATCGCGTTGTCGAACACCGCGGTGAGGACGATCAGCGCGACCGCGGCGAGCGCCTGCGGGCCGAACGGCCGCAAGGGACGCGCCGATGCGGGCGCCGTGAGCCGCAGCAGCACGGCGGCGGCGAGGGCGAGGGCGAGGAAGGCGGCGCACAGCACGGCGTACGTCATGGGCGCTCGCCTCCCCGGCGCGCCGTGGCCGTGTCGGCGGCGGCGCGACGATCGAGCAGGCGCTCGGCGGCGCACACGAGCACCATGGTCAGCTCGCAGAGGAACAGCAGGAACACCGGCTCCTCGAGCGGCAGCTCGGGCGCGAGCAGGACACCGGTCATGAACGACGTCTCGGCGCGGAAGAAGATGCCGAGGCCGATGCCCGCGAGATCCCAGGCCAGGAAGAACGCCGTCCCCGCCAGGAGCACGGCGATCGCGCGGAGCGGCGACCTGCCGAGGAAGAGACGGTGGCGCAGGTCGAGCGCGACCACGCCGGCGAGCGACACGAGCAGGCAGGCGAGGTAGACGAGGCTCACCGGGGCTCCTCGAGGGGACCGGCGGAGAGGTCGCCGCGCAGCCTCTTGACGACGAGCTCGGCGCTGATGAGGCACATGGGCAGGCCGATCCCGGGGATCGTCGTCGCCCCCGCGTAGAGCAGGCCCCCGACGCGGGACGAGGCGTTGCTGCCGCGCAGCACCGCGCTCTGGCGCAGCGTGTGCGCCGGTCCGAGCGCCCCGCCGCGCCACGCGCCGTACTCGCGCTCGAAGTCGGCCGGTCCGATGCTGCGGCGCACGACGATCCGCTCGCGCAGGTCGGGCACGCCCGCCCAGGACGCGACCTGGTCGATCGCGGCGTCCACCGCTCGTTCCACGGCCGGGCTGCCGCCGCCGTCCAGACCGCCCTCGCCGATGCCGGGATCGGCGGGCACGGGGATGAGCACGAACAGGTTCTCGTGGCCCTCGGGCGCGACGTCGTCGGTGGCGCTCGGCCGGCAGACGTAGATCGACGCCGGGTCGGGGATGTGCGGCCGCGAGCCGTAGATCGCGTCGAAGCCGCGCTCCCAGTCCCGCGTGAAGAACAGCGTGTGGTGCGCGAGCTCCGGCAGCTCTCCCCGCACTCCGAGGAGCGCCAGCACCGCACCCGGCCCCGGATCGCGCGACTCCCACCACGACTCGCGGCGGCTGCGATGCTCGGGGGCGAGCAGGCGCTGCTCGGTCACGTGCAGGTCGGCGCTCGAGACGACGACGTCTGCCGACAGGTGTTCGACGGTGCCATCGGCGCGCTCCACGTCCACCGCGGTCGCGACTCCCCCGCGGACCGAGATGCGGCGCGCGCGCGTTCCGGTGCGCAGCTCTGCGCCGTGGCTCTCGGCAAGCCGGGCGATCGCGTCGATGACCGCGCCGAAGCCGCCGCGCGGGTACAGCACCCCCTGCCCGACGTCGAGGTGGCTCATCAGGTGGTACATGCTGGGGGCCGCGGCGGGCGACGTCCCGAGGAAGACCGCGGGGTATCCGAGCACCTGCTGTACGCGGACGTCGTCGGTGTGCCGCCGGATGAAGCGGTCGAGGGGCTCGCCGAGGAGCCGCGCGAGGCGCGGCAGCCGGGCCAGCGTGTCGCGTCCGAGCAGCGGGCGCAGCGACTCGTACGTGCTGTACAGGAACTTCGACGTCGCGAGATCGTAGGTCTCGGCGGCCGACGCGAGGTAGGCGTCCAGACGGTCCGCGGCCGCGGGGTCGAGCGAGACGAGAGCGTCCCTCGCGTCGGAGCCCGGCAGGTCGAACGGCTCCGGCTCCGCCTCGAAGTAGACGCGGTACGCCGGGTCGAGGCGCACGAGGTCGAGCTGCTCGGCCGCCGAGGTGCCGAGCAGACGGAAGAAGTGGTCGAACACCTCGGGCATCAGGTACCAGGACGGGCCGGTGTCGAAGACGAACCCGTCGGACGACCAGCGGCCCGCACGCCCGCCGAGCTCGTCGCGCGCCTCGACCAGCGTGACGTCGTCGCCCTCGCGAGCGAGCAGCGCCGCGGTCGCGAGGCCGGAGATGCCGCCGCCGATGACGACGACGCGCCGACGCGCGGTCATGCGGGCACCCGGCCGAGCGCTGCGCGGGCCACGACCCGCAGCTTCTCCGCCCGCGGCACCGACACCCGTCGCCGCAGCAGTTCGGCGGCGGGTGTCGCGCGCAGCCGTTCGTTCAGCCGGTCGAACAGGCCCGCGGCGGCGGCGGTCGCACGTCGCGACGCCGGCGGCAGCCGCACGATGGCGCGGGAGGCGACGGTCAGGTCCTCGGCGATCTCGTCCACGAACCGGTCCTTGTCGACGTCGGCGAAGCGCGCGGGGTCGACGCCGGGCAGGTACACCCGGCCGAGGCGCTCGACGTCGTCGGCGAGGTCTCGCAGGAAGTTCACCTTCTGGAACGCGGCGCCGAGACGGCGGGCGCCTTCCTCGAGCTCGTCGTCGAGGCGCAGCCGGGGGTCCTCGGTTGCGAAGGCGCGCAGGCACATCGACCCGACGACCTCCGCCGAGCCGTGGATGTACCGTCGGTACGCCTCCTCGTCGAGCGCCGGCATCTCACGCGTGTCCATCCGCATGGACTCGAAGAACGGCCGGATCAGCTCGGCCCCGATGCCGGTCTCCCGCGCGGTGACGGCGAAGGCGTGGACGACCAGGTTCGCGCTGAAGCCGTGCGCGATCGCCGAGAGCGTCTCGGCCTCGAGCGCGTCGAGGACCGCGCGCTTGTCGGCGCCGCCCATCCCCGCCTCGGTCGCGGGGCCGTCGACGATCTCGTCCGCGACGCGGACGAGGGCGTAGACGTCGGCGACGCGTCCGCGCACCGTGCGCGGGAGCAGGCGGCTCGCGAGGCCGAAGGACGTCGAGTAGGCGCCGATGACGCGCGCCGACGACGCACGAGCAGTCCGCGTGTAGAGCGCCAGACCGGTGGACGCGGTCATGCGTCGCGCTCCGCGCACATCCGCCCGATGGCGTGCAGCTCCACGCGCAGCTCTTCGGGCAGGCCCGAGGAGAGGAGCTCCTGGTCCACCTGGGCCAGCTGCTCGGCGATGAGCTCCTCGACCGCGGCGCGCGCGCCGGATGCGACGATGGCCTCCCGGAGCCGATCGGCGTCCTCGTCCTCGAGGGACCTGCGGCCCAGCAGATGAGCCACGTCCTGCCACGCCGGCTCGCGGGACGCGAAGGCGATCAGGAGCGTGCGCTTGCCCTCCCGCAGGTCGCCCGTCGCGCTCTTGCCTGTGAGCTCCTCCGCTCCGAAGACGCCCAGGACGTCGTCTCGCAGCTGGTAGATGAGGCCGAGGCCCGTGCCGATCCGAGCAAGGGTCTGCGCGGTCGACGCGTCCGCTCCGGCGAGCGCCGCGCCGGCCCGCAGCGGGGCGGCGAACGAGTAGGCGGCGGTCTTGCGCTCCATCATCCGCCAGATGTCCCGGGCCTCCGCGGGCACGGCGCCGAGCGCGAAGCCGATGTCGTCGTGCTCACCGGCGGCGGTGAGGAACACCGCGTCGTCCACGATCTCGTGGATCTCCGGGCGGGCGGGGCTGTCGATGCGCGCGATCATCGCGTGGACGCCGCTGAGCAGCAGGTCGCCCGCGAGCAGCCCGGACGCCGCGCCCCAAGCGGTCGCTGCCTCCGAGCCGAGGCCGGTCTCGAGGGCGGTGTCGGCGAACTGGCCGGCGAGATTGGCACGGCCGCGGCGCACCAGGTCGCCGTCGAGCACGTCGTCGTGCAGCAGCAGAGCGCTGTGCAGCACCTCGAACGCCGCGGCGACCGTGACCGCGGATCGACGCGCCCTCCCGCCCAGCGCGTCGTGCGCCAGCAGCACGAGGCGGGGGCGCAGGCGCTTCCCGCCGCGCGTGGCCTCGGCGGCACGACGCCAGAGCTGGGCCGCCTGCTCGCCGATGGTCTCGGCGCGCGCGATCCTCGCGGCGAAGTAGCCCTCGATGGCGTCCTCGAGCCCCGGCTCAGCCGTCGCCACGGTCACAGCTCCTGCTCCCGCCGCCACGCGGCCGCCGAGATCCTGCCGTCGGTCGCCGACATCTCGCGCGCCTGCAGCACCAGCCAGGGGCTGAACGCCCAGGGTGCCGCCTGCAGCGCCGCCGCGAGCTCGGCCGGCTCGACCCAGCGCGCGTCCATGGCCTCCTCCGGGTCGAGCACCGGCTCGCCCACGGCGCGTGCTGTGTACACCGGGCACACCTCGTTCTCGACGACGCCCGACGCGTCGACGGCGCGGTATCGGAAGTCGGGCAGCACGAGGCGCAGGTCGGCGAGCGCGAGCCCGAGCTCGTCGTCCGCCCGCCGGGCGACCGCGTCCGGCACGGGCTCGAACGGCTGCGGGTGTCCGCAGAACGCGTTGGTCCAGGTGCCGGGCCAGGCCCGCTTGGCGAGAGAGCGGCGCGTCATCAGCACCCTCCCGCTGTCGTCGGTGACGTGGCACGAGAAGGCCAGGTGCAGCGGGGTGTCCGCGTGATGCACGGTGTTCTTGGGGGCGGCGCCGCAGGGCTCTCCCTGCTCGTCCAGCAGGATCACGCGCTCGAGTGTGTCTTCCACTTTGCTCCAGATCTTGATTACTAGACAGGCTAGCTACATGATGAGCATAATGTCTAGCCGCTGTCGAGTAATCTCGTACGCATGGCCGAGCTGACACCACGGGGATCGTCGCGCGTGGTGATGCACGACCCGCGCACGACGGACCCGGAAGAGGAACTCGTGCGCCGATCGCATCTTTCCGAGGAGGAACTGGCCCAGGTGGTGGCCGTCCTCGAGGCCATGGGCCGGTGGCGCGAGGCCGAGCGCGCCATGAACGAGGAGTCCCAGCGGTACATGAAGCTCGGCGAGTCGGACATGCGCGCGCTCCGCTTCCTCATCGCGGCCCACCGCCAGGGCGTCGTCGTCACGCCGGGGGCCATCGCCGCCCATCTCGGCATCTCGACCGCCTCCACCACCAAGCTGCTCGATAGGCTCGCGGACGGCGGCCACATTCGCAGGCTCCCGCATCCGAGCGACCGTCGGAGCCTCGCCATCGAGGTCACCGAGGAGACCCGCCGCTCCGCCCGGGCGAGCGTCGGGCGCAGCCATGCGCGCCGCTTCGACGTGGTGGCCGGCCTCACGGCCGAGGAGCGGGAGACCCTGCGCGGCTTCTTCGACGCCCTGGCCGCGACCGCGGACGCCGGGGATCCGACACCTGCCGACGACCAGACCCGCGCCCACTAGAGGACCTCGCTCCCCAGGCCGCGTGCGGGCAGCTCGGCCCTCATCTCGACGCCGGCGATCGACACCGGCGGGGACAGCCGACGGGCCGGACCCCACGCGGTGCGCTCCACGCCCGCCGCGAGGTCGCGCTCGTCCTCCGGCCGGAGCGACTCCCCCGCCGGGCGTGGTCCGTCGGCGGTGAGCAGCCGCGCGGTGCGCGCCAGCGACAGCGCCGCGCTGCTGCCGCGCCCCGTGCGGAGGCGCACGGCGAGGGCGCGGACGGCGGCGTGGGCCATGAGGTATCCGGTCGCGTGGTCGAGCGCCTGCACCGGCAGGGGCGTCGGCCGGTCGCGGTCGAGCAGCCGCATGCCGGCCTCGGCGATGCCGGTGCTCATCTGCACGAGGCTGTCGAAGCCGCGCCGGCCCGCCCAGGGACCGGTCCACCCGTACGCGTCGAGGGACACCTCGATCAGGCCCGGACGGACGCGCTGTCGCACGTCGCGGTCGAGGCCGAGCCCGTCGAGCGCGCCGGGTCGGTAGCCGTGCACGAGCACGTCGGCGCCCGCGAGCTGGTCGAGAAGGCGCTCGCGATCTCGGGCCTCCCGCAGGTCCAGCCGGGCGGAGCGCTTGCCGAGCATCACGTCGGGGACGAGACCCGGCTCATCCCACCACGGCGGGTCGATGCGCAGCACGTCGGCGCCGAGCTGGGCGAGGAACCGTGTGGCGACGGGGCCGGCGAGCACGCGCGTCAGGTCCATCACGCGGACGCCCGCCAGGGGTCGCGCGCAGTCGGCGAGCGGGGCGGCGTCCCCCGGGCCGCCGTCCGCCCAGCGGATGAGCGGCTCGCCCGCGACGCTGCGCCCCGGCTCGCTCGCCTCCCACCGCTCGGCCGAGCGCATCGCCGCCGCGCATCCTCCCGCCGCGACGACCGCGGCCTCCAGCTCGTCCGCCGGCCACGTCGACACCGCGGCGGCGACCCGCTCGCGGTCGGCGGCGACGCCGAGCACGGCGAGCGCGGCCCGGCGATGAGCGACGGCGTTGATGTGCAGCCGGATCCAGCCGTCCGCGGCGAGGTAGTCACCCGCGATCGCGTCCCAGGCGGGCGGTAACTCCCACCCCTGCGGTCTGATGGACGAGCCGAACCAGAACGACGCGAGCCTGCGGTCCACCTCGACCCGCGGCGGGGGCTGCCCCATCGCCGCGACGAGGTCGGCGACCGCGAGCCCCGCCGCGGCCACCGACGCGGTGGCGAGCTCGGTGACCGGGAACACCGAGGGCAGGCCGCCCTCTTCGAGAACCGTCGGTTCCGCGGCGATCGTCCCGTCGAGGATCTCGGCGAGCATCCGGCCGAGGGCCGAGGTCGCGGGTGTTCGTGCGGCGGGCACCGGTCCCCCTCCTCTCCGGCTCTCCCGTGAGCTCGCGTGGGCCGTCACGATACCGTCGCGGCGTCGCCGCGTCGACCCCGTCGCGCGGCGAGCCCGCCGGGCGGACACTGGGTCTTCACTCGCGCCGCCCGCGTCCGGCAGGCGGCCCCATGATCCGGAGGTCTCCCGTGCCCGAGCTCCCCCAGCCGAACGACGGAACATCCATCAAGACCGCCCCGTCGGAGGGGGCCCGGCTCGGGTCCACCACCGACACGGGTGCGCCCGCGCCCAGCGACCGCAACTCGCTCACGGTAGGCCCCGACGGGCCGATCGTGTTGCACGACGTCCACTTCCTCAACCAGATGGCGCACTTCAACCGGGAGCGCGTGCCCGAGCGCAACGTGCATGCCAAGGGCTCCGGCGCCTTCGGCGTCTTCGAGACGACCGAGGACGTCTCGACGTACACCAAGGCCGGCCTGTTCCAGCCGGGCGCCCGCACGGACATGCTCGCGCGCTTCTCCACCGTCGCGGGCGAGCAGGGGTCGCCCGACACGTGGCGCGACCCGCGGGGCTTCGCGCTGAAGTTCTACACCGACGAGGGCAACTACGACCTCGTCGGCAACAACACGCCCGTCTTCTTCATCCGCGACACGATGAAGTTCCCGCACTTCATCCGCTCGCAGAAGCGACGCGGCGGCAGCGGCCTGCGCGACAACGACATGCAGTGGGACTTCTGGACCCTCAACCCCGAGTCGGCGCACCAGGTCACCTACCTCATGGGCGACCGCGGCATCCCGAAGAGCTACCGTCACATGAACGGCTACGGATCGCACACGTACATGTGGGTGAACGCGGCGGGCGAGAAGCACTGGGTCAAGTACCACTTCCACAGCGACCAGGGCGTCGAGGGCCTCACGGACGACGATGCGACACGCATCGCCGGCGAGGACGCCGACTTCCACCGCCGCGACCTCATCACCGCCATCGACCGCGGCGACTTCCCGTCGTGGACGCTGTCCGTGCAGGTGATGCCTTACGACGAGGCGAAGGGGTATCACACGAACCCGTTCGACCTGACGAAGGTGTGGCCGCACGCGGACTACCCGCTGATCAAGGTCGGCACCATGACCCTGAACCGCAACCCCGAGAACTTCTTCGCGCAGATCGAGCAGGCGGCGTTCGAGCCGTCGGCCCTGGTGCCGGGCATCGGCTTCAGCCCCGACAAGATGCTGCTGGGGCGCGCGTTCGCCTACGCCGACACGCACCGGCACCGCATCGGGGCGAACTATCTGCAGCTCCCGGTCAACAGGCCGCACGTCGAGGTCAACACCTACACGCAGGACGGGCCCATGGCGTACGACCACAACGGGGACGCGCCCGTATACGCGCCGAACTCTTACGGACGCGGCTACGCCGACGAGACCGGCGAGGTCGACCCGTCGTGGGAGACCGACGGCGACATGGTGCGCCAGGCGTACACGTTGCGGGAGAGGGACGACGACTTCTCGCAGCCCGGCGCGCTCGTCCGCGACGTGTGGAACGACGAGCAGCGCGCGGCGTTCGTCAAGACCGTAGCGGGTCACCTGCTCGGCGGAGTGACGGGCGACGTGCTGCAGCGCGCCTTCGAGTACTGGAAGCGCGTCGACGCAGCGACCGGCGCGCAGATCGAGGAGCTGGTCCGCTCTCAGGCCGACCTGGGCGCACCGGGCGCCCGGCCGGATGATGCACGCGAGCACGCCGACGACCCGATCGTCGAGCCGAGGACGAACGCCGCCACCTGATCCGTCAGGACGCCCGCGCCTGTCCCGAGGCGCGGGCGTCGGGCGCGGCGCGGACATGGGATCATGCCATGTGCATCCGAAGTCCTCCGCCGTGCTCCGCGCCGCCGCCCTGCTCGCCCTTCTGCCTCGGCGCGGCAGCGCGGAACATCGCAGCCCCGGCTGCGTCCTCGGTCGTCGCGCCGGCGTCGGAGTCGGCCTTCGAGGAGGACGTCGCGGCGTGGCTCGACGGGATGGTGCCCCCCGCACTCGAGCGCGAGGGCATCGTGGGCGCGACCGTCAGCGTGGTCCTCGACGGCGAGATCGTCGCAGAGCGGGGCTACGGCTACGCCGAGGTCGGGGACGACGAGACCGACCCGCGCCCGGTCGACGGCTCCACGCTGTTCCGCATCGGCTCCATCTCGAAGGTCGTGACGGCGACCGCCGTCATGCAGCTCGTCGAGCAGGGATCGCTCGACCTCGACGACCCGATCCAAGACCACCTCGACTTCGACCTGCCGGTCTCCTTCGAGACCCCGGTGACCGTGCGTCACCTGCTCACGCACTCGGCGGGCTTCGAGGACGAGCTCGCCGGGCTCATCACGTCGCCGGACAGCCCGACCGTGAGCCTGCGCGACGCGGTGTCGATCGACCCGCCCGAGCAGATCTTCGAGCCGGGCACCACGCCCGCGTACTCCAACTACTCGAACGGCCTCGCCGGGTACATCGTCGAGCGGGTCTCGGGCGAGCCGTTCGAGCAGTACGTCGAGGAGCACGTCTTCGAGCCGGCGGGCATGGACACCGCATCGGTGACGCAGCCCCTGGCCGCGGAGGACCAGCAGCGCATGTCCGCCGGGTACCGCTTCGCGGGGTCGGACCCGGTGCCGTTCGAGGTCGTCTCCCCCGCCCCGGCGGGCGCCGTCTCGGCCACGTCGTCCGACATGGCGCGGTTCATGCTGGCGCAGCTCGGCGCGGGCGACCGCCCTCTGCTCGAGGAGGCGAGCCTCGAGCGGATGCACGCGCCCGCGCTCGACTCCGACGACCTCGGCGGCCTCGCCGCGGGCCCGCGGATGACGCTGGGGTTCTTCGAGGACGCCCGGGGCGGCCATCGGGTCCTGAGCCATGCGGGAGACCTGACGGCGTTCCACGCGCAGCTCGAGCTGTACCCCGACGACGGCGCCGGCATCTTCATCTCACTGAACAGCAGCGGCGTCCGCGACGACTCGTCAACCGCCGTGCGCGAGCTCGTCGCCGCGGGCTTCGCCGATCGTTATCTCCCCGCGGACGGGGAGGAGACGCCCGCCGCTCTCCCGGAGGCGGCGGATCATGCCGCGGCGATCGCCGGGACCTACCAGCTGTCCCGTCGCGGGGAGTCGACGTTCATCCGCGCGTTCTTCATCGCCTCCGCGGTCGCCGTGACCGACCGCGGAGAGGGCGTGGTCTCGGTGTCGGCCATCACGGATGCCGCGGGGCAGCCGGTCGACCTCGTCGAGGTGGAGCCGTGGGTGTGGCGGGAGGTGGGCGGAGACCGCGTGGTCGCCGCGGACGTCCGCGACGGCGAGGTGGTGGCCGTCGGCCTCAGCCCCGCCTTCACCCTGCAGCCGATGCCCGCACATCGGGCGGCCTTCCCGCTGGTCGCGCTCGCATCGGCCCTGATCATCGTGGCCTTCCTCGCGGCGCTCCCGATCGCCGCGCTGGCGCGCCGTGTCTCGCGCGGCCGGCGCGCGTCGTCCCTGCGCACGGCGGCGCCGGCGTGGGCCGCCTGGCTCGCCGCGGCGTGCGCGGCGGCGTCGGTCGCGCCCTGGTCCGCGGTCGCCCAGGCGCTGCTCACCGACGGCCCGGCACCGGCCGAGGCGGTGATCCGCACCGGGCAGGTGCTGCTCGCGCTGGCCGCGCTCGGCGTCGTCCCCGCGGCGTGGCGGGCGGTGGCCGCGGCGCGGTCGGGCGCACGGTGGCGCTGGCTCTCGGTCCTGTCCTGGACGGTGGTGACGCTGGGCTTCGCGGGCCTCGGCTTCGCGCTCGTCGTGGGTGGTGCGCTGCAGCCGAGCCTCAGCTACTGACCGCGACGGATGTCAGGAATCGGCGTCAGCGGCAAAAGGGCGCACACTCCGCCCTTCTGGCATATCGCGCGCTGCCGGACACTTCTCTTGAAGGCGCGAGCGCGGCCCGTCGTCACCCGAGACGACGAGCCTCACCCGATCGCTCGCCCGTCGCCAGGAGAACAGTCATGAAGAAGTTCATCGCTGCCGCCGCGCTCACCCTCGCGCTCGTCGGGCTTCCCGCCGCCGCCGAGGCCACGACCGTGCCGGCTTCGCTCCATCCGGACGTCGAATACGCGCTCGATGCCGTCCCCGGCGGGGTCGTGATCGACGAGTACCACGTCGTCTGGCCCGAGCTGGGGATGGAGCTGTCCGCCGTCCCCTCCTTCGCCCGCGCGGTGGGCACGTGCGCGACGGGCACGTTCTGCGCCTACTCGCGCGCCGACCGAGGCGGCACGAAGCTCAGCTGGACGACGTGCACCACCGTGACGCCGACGGGCCTGTCCTCGGTGGGCTCGATCGCGAACGCCCGCAGCTCGGGCAGTGTCCAGGCCAGGACGTCGTCGGGTGCGGTGCTCGCCACGGCCAGCGCGGGCACGAGCACCAACGTCTACGGCACGGTCAGCACCATCCGCTGCTCGTCCTGACCGGCGGGGCAGCCGCGGTCCCCGACACGCTCACGGGTCACCCCGGGGGCGATCGGCCCTGCGACGGATTCGGCGTTCCGTCGACATGCCCTAGCCTGGACGGAGGCCCACGAGGGCGGGGGAGCAAGGGGGCACGGTGCGTCTCGGGATCTTCGCCGCGCTCGGCGTGGTGCTCTCCAGCGCGGGGGTGTCACGAGGCGCGACGAGGTCGGAGACCGGCAGCGACAGCGGCCAGGCGCATGCCGCCGCGGCCGGGCCCGAGGACCATGCGAAGGAAACCGCCTTCCGGGACCTGTTCGACCAGTACCTTCCCCGGGTCCGTGCCCACCTCGAATGCCTGGTCGAGGAGCAGGACGAGGTCGACGAGCTGACCGCCGAGGTCTTCGTCGTGGCCTGGCGGAAGCTCGATCCCCGCAGGCCGATGTCGCTCCCCTGGCTGCTGCGGACGGCCGACAACAAGCTGCGGGACCGCACGCGCAGCGCGAGCTCGCGAGCGCGCGCGCTCGACGCCCTCTCTCGGGGTCTCCAGTCGCCGAAGCAGCCTCTTCACCCCCTCGAGGCGCTCGCCCTCCGGCAGGCGCTCGCGAAGCTGACCGCGCGAGAGCGTCAGGTGGTCGTCCTCACGTACTGGGACGAGCTGAGCGCGGGCGAGGTGGCCGAGGCGCTGAGGTGCAGCCAGGCGTCGGTCTGGACCACGCTGAGCCGGGCTCGGGCGAAGCTGCGCAAGCAGCTCGAGGCGAACGGAGGACGCTCGTGAGCACTCGCGAAGACGACCTCGACCGCCTGTTCCGGGCGGCGGCTCCGGAGCGCCGATCGGCCGCGACGGCTCGCAGCGCCGCGGACGTCCGGCTGCGCGAGAGCATCATCCGCGGCGCCGCCGCGCCGCGCCGCGCTGCCTCTCGGACACGCACCCGTGCCCTGTGGGCGGGAGCGTCGACCGCCGTCGCCGCCGTCACGATCGGCGTGCTCGCGGCCGTCGGCGTGCTGTCCCCCTCCCCCCGCGCCGTCGCCCTGACGCCGCCTCCGCTGCAGTATTCGGATGCCGGCAGCCTCGACGACGTCCTCGACGACGCCCTCGTGACGCTGGCGGCGCAGGACGGTCCGGAGCAGGAACGCCAGGTGCAGACGATCGTCTGGGCGTGGAGCGCCGAGATCGAGCAGGAGCACGTCGAGGTCGTCCCGCAGGAGATCACGTACGAGTGGACCGAGGACGGCGGGGCCCGGACGACGATCGTCGCCGCGCCGTCGTTCTGGGACGACGGCGACAGACCGGACGGCGTCGATGCGAGCCCGTACGAGCCGGGCGAGCTGATCGACGAGGTGGTGACCGAACCCGCCGACTTCGCCGTGCCGGAGGGCATCACGGGCCTGTCCGGCTCGTCCCGCGACGAGATCTCGGCCGCGCTCGAGGTGTTCGGCTGGACCGACGGCGCCTCGTCGGGCGAGCTGCTGGTCGCGTTCGACGGGCTCCTGCAGCACTGGACGCTCTCGAACGCGCAGGAGGCGACCATGCTCGAGATGCTGCGCGACGCCGGCGGCCTCGAGGTGCGCGGCACCGCCACCGACAGGCTGGGCCGCGAGGTCGTGGGCATCGGCGTCGCCTCGACGTCGGAGGATCAGGAGGACACCGTCCTGATCGACGCGGAGACCGGCCGCCTCGCCGGGGTGGAGAACGAGCTGACCGAGCCGGTCGACCCGCTGCCGGCCGGGGTGATCTCGTACACCCTCTGGGATGTCGACCCGTAGGACGTCGCCGCGCCCGCGTCGACGCGCGGCGGATCAGTCGGCGACGAGGGAGCGCAGGGCCACGGAGACGTCCGCGAGATCCAGTCTCTGCGCGCTCCTCGGCATCCTCGCGTCCTCGAACCCACGGACGATCCACCTCGCTGTCTCTCGGTCGACGAGATCGTCGTCGACCGAGCGCGCGCACGCCGCAGGCACGAGCACGGCGAGCAGCAGACGCTGCTGCCTCGCGAAGTACCGCACGTCGGACGAGAAGCCGCCCGGCGCGTGATCGGTGACGGTGCCGCCGACCCACAGCTCGATGTCGGTGACCTCGACGCCGGCGACGGCCACCTCGCCCAGGGCGGCCTTCAGCATCGCCCGAAGTCGCACGATCGACGCGAGATACCGTGCTCCGGTCTCCGGGCCGCCCATGCGGCCGCTCACCGACACGTCCATCACCGCTCCTGACTTCCCGTCGCCCGCACGTCGACGCGAGCGCGTGCGAACTCCGTCCCCGACCCCACGGGCCGCGGCGGCATCCGACACCCGCCAAAGATATCGCCGAGCGTCGAGGATCGGGATGCACGCGGCCCGGCTAGGCTCGACGTCTGAGCCCTCGCGGTCGAGGGCGCCGACAGGACGGGACGAGCGCGGTGAGCGGACGCAACGGGACGATCCTGGTGCTCCCCGGCGGCGGCTACCAGCTGCACGCACCCCACGAGGCCGAGCCCGTCGCCGCCTGGCTCGAGGGCCTCGGGTGGCATGCGCGGGTCGTCCGCTACCCCGTGGGCGTCGCCCATCCCGCGCCCCTCGACGCCGTCCGCGCGGCGATCGCCGCCGAGAAGGCGACTGGCGAGGGCCCCGTCGGCGTGATCGGCTTCTCTGCGGGAGGCCACCTCGCGGGCCACGCGGCGCTGGCCCCCGACTCGGCGCCCGACGAACGCGCGGACTTCGCGATCCTGGCCTATCCCGTGGTGAGCATGGTCAGCGACCCGCATCCGCGGTCGAGGGCCGTGCTGCTGGGAGAGGACGTGGGCGACGAGGACGCCACCGCGGTGTCGCTCGAGAGCCTCGTGCGCCCCGACTCGCCGCCGGTCTTCGTCTGGCACACGACCGGCGATCCCGTGGTGCCGGCAAGCCACTCCCTGCTGCTGGCGCGGGCGCTGGCCGACGCCGGCGTCGCCCACGAGCTGCATCTGTTCCCCGGCGAGGTGCACGGCGTCGGGCTCGCGGAGGACGACCCCGCCGCCGGGTGGACCGCGCACGCGGCACGGTGGCTTGAGGAGCGCGCAGCGCCGCTCCTCCCGGAACGTGCACAGGGCGTGTCCGTCCCCGACTGGTCCGTGTGAGGGATGGAGCGGGGGCGGCTGAGTGACGAGAATATTATTGATAACGGATATCAATTAGGCTCCCGTGCATGACTTCGTCCGTAGATCTCGCAGGTGTCGAAGGTGCGCCTCGATCAGCTACCTCGGTTGCTATCTCATCGGTGGGTCAGTTCGGCACGGTTGACCAGGCTCGCGCTCGAGCTGACGTGATGATCAGGTTGGGTCGAGCGATGACCGATGCAACTCGGGCGCGTATCTTGCTGGAGTTGCTTTCTGGGCCCGCCTACCCCGCCCGCCTTGCTGAGATCCTTGCCCTGTCGCGTCCGAACGTGTCGAACCATCTGGCATGTCTGCGCGGGTGCGGGATCGTGGTCGCGACTACGGAGGGGCGGCGAACGAGGTACGAGCTGGCCGATGCGCACCTCGCCCGCGCGATCACCGTACTCGTCGACGCGGTGATCGCGTTCGACGACGGAGCCCATTGCACCGGTTCCGGCTGCGCCATGCCCGACTGCTGCACCCCGACGAGCGCCGCGCCTAGCTGTGTCGTCATCGGAAACGAGAGAACGGAGATCGCATGAACGGATCGTCCTTCGTCCGGATCGCAACTGCTCGCCCGGCGGGCTGGTATGACGACCCGAAGTCGAATGGGGGTAAGCGCTGGTTCGATGGCGAGCGATGGACCGAACTGGTGCGTGCTCCGAAGCCTGCCAAGGCTCGTCGAGGGTGCACCTGCGATTGCTGACATCTCGCAGCGGGGCAGCGTAAGCAGAGTCAAGGACGAGCCGCCACTTCACTATTGGTCAGCATCCGCTGTATATTCAGGGGATGCTGACCATTGGATCGCGTGTCGACGTCATGACGAGGCTGGGGCGGGCGATGTCCGACCCGACTCGTTCTCGTATTCTGCTGGAGCTCCTCTCCGGCCCCGGCTACCCGGCCCGTCTTGCGGACGCACTCGATCTGACGCGGACCAACGTGTCGAATCACCTCGCGTGCCTGCGGGGGTGCGGCATCGTCGCGGCCGTCCCGGAAGGGAGGAGCACACGCTATGAGATCGCCGACGCGCACCTGACGCGCGCGATCACGGTGCTCGTCGATGCGGTGATCGCGTTCGACGACGACGCGCCGTGCGCGACGGACGGGTGCACGGTTCCCGGATGCTGCTCGCCGTCGGACACCGAGACGGTGGAAGCTCTCCGATGAGCGAGGAGTGCTGCGGCCCGGCAGACGCCCCCAGAACGATGGCCGTGAGACGCATCACGCTCTCCCGCTCCCTGACCACCGGCGATGCCTGCTGCGCGGTCGATGAGCCTCACGCCCCGAGGACGGCCACGACTCCTGCACCCGTCGTCGACGACGGTGACGCCTGTTGCGGACCGGATCCGGTCTCGCAAAGCACTGGTGACGCGCATTCCGAGGCAGCTGAGGTGCGACCTCCGTGGTGGGGCGACCCTGCGTTGCTGCCGTCGGCGGGATCCGGTGTGCTCCTTCTCGTCGGTTTCGCTGCGGAGTGGTCCGGGCTCGACGTTGCCGCGGTGGTGCTGCAATCTGTGGCGTTGCTCACCGGCGCGTACACGTTCGTCCCGGGTGCTGTGCGCCGGCTCGCGCGTGGTCGGCTCGGTGTCGGGTTGCTGATGACCGTCGCGGCGGCCGGCGCGGTGCTCCTCGGCCACGTGGGTGAGGCTGCCGCGCTGGCGTTCCTCTTCTCGCTGGCTGAGGCGCTCGAGGATCGTGCGATGGATCGGGCGAAGGAGGGGCTGCGGGCGCTTCTCTCCCTGATCCCCGAGACGGCGCGTGTCTCCCGGTTGTCCGGCACGGTGACGATCCCTGCCAGCGAGGTGCGGGAGCTCGACATCGTCATCGTCGGCGCGGGCGAACGCGTTCCGACCGATGGGGTCGTGGTCGATGGCCGGTCGAGCATCGACACCTCCGCCGTCACGGGCGAATCGATCCCCGTCGATGTGGGCCCAGGCACCTCCGTCCCTGCGGGAGCGGTGAACGGCGCCGGCACCCTGCAGCTCGAAGCAACATCCGACGGCACTGACAACTCTTTGACGCAGATCGTGGCGCTCGTCGAACAGGCCCACGCCCGCAAGGGGGAACGAGCGCGCCTCGCGGACCGCATCGCCCGACCCCTCGTGCCCGTCGTCCTGATCGTCGCCGCCCTGGTTGCACTGTTCGGCATCATGGTCGGGGACCCGTGGACGTGGGTCGAACGCGCGCTGGTCGTGCTCGTCGCCGCGTCCCCGTGTGCGATGGCGATCGCGGTGCCGGTAACGGTGATCAGCGCCATCGGTGCGGCATCGAAGTTCGGTGTCGTCATCAAGTCAGGTGCGGCGTTCGAACAGCTCGGCACGATCCGCACCGTCGCCTTCGACAAGACCGGCACCCTCACCCGCAACGAACCCGCGGTCGTCGACATCCGCACGGTCGACGGAGTGTCGACGGAAGACGTCCTTTCGTGGGCGGGTGCCGTCGAGGCCACCAGCAGCCACCCGCTCGCCGCAGCCGTCACTGCAGCGGCCCCCGCAACTCTCACCGCGGACGCTGTCGTCGAGGAGGCGGGGCGCGGTGTGGTGGGGCGAGTGAGCGGTCGGAGCATCCGGGTCGGGAACGTGCGATGGATCGACCCCGGCACGCTGAGCGACGCGGCCGAGGACATGGCCGCGGACGGTGAGACGGTCGTCGCCGTCGAGGCCGACGGACGGACTGTCGGCCTGATCGGCATCCGGGACGAGCTGCGCCCCGACGCGGCCGAAGCGATCCAGATGCTGCACGCCGCCGGCATCCGTACCGTCATGCTCACCGGTGACAACCCGCGCACCGCCGCCGCACTCGCGCGAGAAGCCGGCATCGACGACGTGCGCGCAGAGCAGACACCGCCCGACAAGGCCGCCGCGATCACCGCGTTGACGGCCTCGACCCCGACAGTCATGGTCGGCGACGGCATCAACGACGCCCCCGCGCTCGCGTCCGCCACCGTGGGCCTGGCCATGGGCGCCACCGGATCCGCGGCGGCCATCGAATCCGCCGACGCCGCCTTCACCGGCCACGACCTCCGCCTGATCCCGCTCGCACTCACCCACGCGCGACGCGGCCGCCGCATCATGACAACGAACATCGTGCTGGCACTGGCGATCATCATCGTCCTCTTCCCCCTCGCACTGTTCGGCGTCATCGGCCTCGCAGGCGTCGTACTCGTGCACGAGATCGCCGAGGTCGCCGTCATCCTCAACGGTGCGCGCGCGGCACGACGCCCCGCAGCACTACGAGCGCTCCGATCAGAGGCAACCACCCCCTCCGAACTCGTACATACTTGACGCCCCTCACCTGGTGGCCATCAGCCACAGCGCGATAGCGCGGCACACAGACCGCCGCGATCGGTCACAACGCTGTGGTATCGGGTGGCAAGCCCGAATCACTGCTTCGTCTCGCTGAATCCTCGCTCGACGAGATTCCGGCCCTTGTAGTCGGCGTGGCCGTAACCGACGGGACGACCACCACGCGACCCGCGACGTAGGAGGTTGCCCTGCCGGTCGGCGGGCTCGGAGACGACCGTGACGATCCCGCGCGAGCGCGAGTGATGCCGTACCGCGCGAACAGCAAGGAACTCCTGCTGCCCGAGCTCACGGCGCTCGAACTCACTCACCTGCACGCGGCACTCGCACGCGACCTCAACGGCGACGTCTCGGCCGTCGACGCGCTGGAACGCTCGATCGCCGAGCAGGTCGCCCGCGCCGTCGCGTATCCGGAGCGTTATCGGCTGATCTTAGGGCGTTGGGAGTCGACCGAAGTGCTCGACGGCGTGGCGCACAGGTCTCCCGCCGTCATGGCCCGCACGGTCGCTGACGCACAGGCGACCGGCACCGCCGACCTCGTCACGGACTTGCTGAGCTGCTCCGGTGTTAGGCGTAATGACCAGCCTGTCATCGCCCCGAGAACACGTCTGCACGACGTCTCGTTGGTGCGGGAGAGACACCGCGAGCACGAGCGAGATCGAGAGCAGGACGCAGGGGCTACGGCGCCGACGGTGGTCTCGCCGCCAGTCCGACGGCTGTGTTCGTGATCATGTATAGCCCGTCACACGGACGTCGCGAGCACCCGCAGCACGGACGTGCCCGACGCGAGCCGGCGCTCGACGCCGCCCAGTCGGGCGACACCGCCGGCTCCGGGCGGAAGCGAGACCGTCAGCTCGATCTCGTCGCGCTCACGCGCCCAGCGCGTCCTGATCTCGCCGCGGACCGTCTGCAGCCGGCCCTCCACCCACTCCAGCCGGCGGTCGATGCGCGGCGCGATCACCACGTCCTCGAAGCCGATCGAGGCGTCGGTCTGCGCGATGCCCGCGACGTCCGTGTACACCCACTCGCCCACGGAGCCGAGCGAGTAGTGGTTGAACGAGTTCATCTCGGGCGTCTGGAACCCGCCCTCGGGGGTCCAGCCGTCCCACCTCTCCCAGATCGTCGTCGCGCCGTTCTCGATCGAGAACCCCCACGACGGGAACTCGCGCTGGAAGAGCAGGTCGTACGCGAGGTCGGCGCGACCGAACCGCGCGAGCGTCGGGCAGAGCAGCGCGACGCCGTGGAAGCCCGTCGTCAGCCGCGCGCCCCGCTGCTCGATCTTCTCGACGAGGCGGGCGAAGAGCGCGGGCCGCGCCTCGTCGGGGGCGAGATCCCATGCGAGCGTCATCAGGTACCCGGTCTGCGAGTCCCCGTGCACGCGACCGTCCGCGGTCAGGAACTCCCCCGCGAACGCCTCCCTGATCATCGCGGCGCGCGCCTCCAGCCGGTCGGCCTCCGACGTGTTCCCGAGCACCCCGGCGATGTGTGCGGCGACCGCCGTGGCATGCGCGTGATACGCCGTCGCGACGACCTCCTTGGGGGTGTGCTCGTCGACAGACAGCCAGTCTCCGTAGTCGTTGCCCCGTCCCGTGCGCCACACGCCGTCCGGGTTGCGGGCGGCGACGTAGTCGAGCCAGCGCAGCATCGGCCCGAGGTAGCGGCGCAGGACGGCGGCGTCTCCGTACACGCGGTACAGGGTCCACGGCACCAGCACGATCGCGTCGCCCCAGCCGGGTGCGCCGTAGTCGAACAGCGTCGTCCCCGGCGAGCGCGGGATGACGTCGGGCACCGAGCCGTTCGGCAGCTGCGCGGCCACCAGGTCGTCCAGCCATCGGGTGAGCAACGCCTGCAGGTCGGCGTTCAGCGTGGCCGTCGGGGCGAACACCTGCACGTCGGCCGTCCAGCCGAGCCGCTCGTCCCGCTGCGGGCAGTCCGTCGGCACCGACACGAAGTTGCCGCGCTGCCCCCAGCGGATGTTCTCGATCAGGCGGTTGAGGAACGGGGACGACGTCGTGACGCTGCCGGTCCACTCCACGTCCGACGAGAGCACGGCCGCGCGCACCGCCGAGGCGTCCACGTCCGCCCCGGTCAGCTCGGCGTAGCGGAAGCCGTGGAACGTGAACAACGGCTCGGTGGGCGTGGACGAGCGGATGAGATCGGTCGCCTCGGCCGAACGGAGGTTCTCGACGTAGAGCTCGCCGTCCTGCAGCACCTCGCCGTGTCGGATGCGCAGGGGCGTGTCGGGGCTGGCGGGCACGCGCAGGCGCCCGACGAGGTTCTGACCGAAGTCGACGATGGTGCGCTCGGAGGTGCGGTCCACGGCGACGGGTGCGAGCTCGTCGACGACCCGCACGGGCTCGTCCCGCTGGCCGATGAGCGGGCCCGGCTCCGCGTCGAGCACCGCGGCGGGGCGCCAGCGCGCGTCGTCGAAGCCGCGCCCGGTCCAGCCGGGCGTCGCGAAGCGGTCGTCGAGGTACTCGCCCATCAGCAGGTCGGCCCACCGGCGACGCCCCTCGTGCTCGCGCCAGGAGCCGTCGGTGGCGACGACCGTGCGCGTGCCGTCCTCGTCGTCGACGAGGAGCCGGGCGAACAGCTGCGGCGCGGTGCCGTAGTGGTGGGCGTGGTGGCGCTGGTCGAAGCCCACGAAGCCCGACCACCACCCCTCGGCCACCGCGGCGGCCAGCACGTTGCCCCCGGCACGCAGCAGCCCGGTCACGTCGAACGTGCGGTACTGGATGCGCGACGGATAGTCCGTCCACCCCGGCAGCAACTCGTCTCCCCCGACGCGCTCGCCGTTCACGTACGGCACGACCAGTCCGCGAGCGCTGAGCGTGAGACGCGCCCGGCGCGGCTCGCCCGTGAGCTCGAACGCCCGTCGCAGCTGCAGCGGCGGCTCGAGGTTCATCGTGCGCAGCGTGGGGCGCACGGACGCGTCGCTGTCGCGGTCGGTCGCATCGACGGCGTCGTTCGGCTCGGGGTCGCGCCCGATCCACGTCGCCCCGGCCCAGTCGCCGACGCCCGTCTCGAACTCCGACTCCGCCTGCCCGCGGCCTCCGGCGTCGTCCTCGACCTCGACCCGCCAGGAGAAGGCCTCGTCCGGCGCGAGGGCCGGCCCGTCGTAGGTCGCCGACACGGCCTCGCCCGGCAGCACGCCCGAGTCCCAGACCACCCCCTGCGCTCCCGGCCGCCGCAGCGTCACCCGCGCGGCGACCGGCCGCTGGCCGTCCCGGTCGCCGCGCACCGCCCACGACAGGACGGGGTGAGGGACGTCCACCTCGCGCGGGCGGACGCGCGCCTCGACGCGCAGCCGATACGGCTCGATCATCTGCGGGTCACTCCCCCGTCTCGTCGTCGGCGAAGACGACCGGCTCGAACAGCTCGGTGTCCTTGGCGGTGGTGATGCCGCCGCCGAACTGCACCCAGCCGCGGGTGCCGTCGCCGTCGCTGTCGTTCGCGACGATCGACAGGGCCGCCGCGGACTCCGGCGTCACCCCGATCGGCTCGAGCAGCGACCAGGGCACCGCGGCCTCGTAGGTCGTGACGCCGGTGGCGTCGTCGCGGACGGCGGCGATGTCCGCGTCCGTGAGGAACCCGCCCACATCGCCGGAGGCGTACCGGTACAGCTGCGGTCCCTCCGGCGTGAGCGCGAAGCCGAACTCGATGCGCGGCTGGATCTCGGGACGGAGGTTCGTCTCCCCCGGCCACATCGGCGCGACCGCGAACTGCAGCCCGTCCGCCTGCCAGGTGGCGTTGCCCGCGAACGGCTGGGTGTGGACGTCGTCGCTCACGCGGGCGGAGAGGAACAGATGCTCGTCGTCCCAGGTGAACCAGGAGGTGGCGGCGAGGCTGTCCTCGTCCACGCCCGGCGCGCTCAGCTGCTGCTCCGGGATCCCGGCGAGGTCGTCGAGCACGCCGTCGACCTCGATGGCGCGCTTCGCCAGTCGCGGCACCTCCTGCACGGCGGAGAGCGAGAGGACGCCCCGGATGGAGGCGGTGCCGGCGCCGTCCACGGTCACGGCCGCCTCGTAGTCCACCGCGCCCGTCCCCGCGGGCGCCGGCGGAGAGTCGAGCGCGACGCTCTCCCCCGCCGCGACCGCGACGTCGGCGGCGACGGTCTCGGTCTCGTCTCCGAACGTCCACGTCGCCTGCGAGATGTGCTGCGCCGCGTCGGTGGTGTTCGTGTACGTCGCCCGGACGACGTGGTCTGCGCCGTCGATGGCGTGCACGGCGGCGAGCGAGGCGACGCGGGGGCGCAGCTCCGTGACGGACGGCGACGACTCCTCTCCTCCGACCGTGGCGGTGACGGTGAGATCGGCGATCGACTGCCGGAGGTCGTCTCCCGCGGTGACGGTGAGCGGAACCTCGGCCCGGCCGCCCGCGGGGACGGTGACCGACGTGCCGTCGCCGGCGATCTCCCAGCCGCCGTCGGCGGCCGCGCCGATCTCAGCCGTCACCTCGTGGTCGTTGAAGTTGTAGAGCTCGACCGTGAGGGCGGTGGCGACGGCGGGGTCCAGCCCGTAGCCGTGCGTCTGGGCGTCCTCGGAGGTCGCCTCGTCGAACACCTGCTGCACGATCACGCGCTCGGCGGCGGAGAAGTCGCCGGCGGCGAAGGGCGCGGCGGGCTGCTCCGCGGGCGGCGCCGCTTCGACGGCCCCGAACGCGTCGGCCGACAGGTACACCGGGTCGGGGCCGACGGTCAGCGTGGCGTTGCCGCCGTCTTCGCCGGGGGTCACGGCGCGGCCCATGAGGTCCGTCGCCGTCGCCGCGCCGGTCACAGGCACCGAGACAGGCGTGTCGACGCCCGCCCAGAGCACGGCCGTCGGCCCGTCCCCGGTGTCGAAGACCACGGCCTCGACGCCGTCGGGCAGTCCGGTCAGCCGGCCGAGCGGGCGGCCCTCGCCGAGCTGCAGCGTCATCACCGACTGCGCGGCGAGCGCCGCCATCGGCTCCTCGGGGCTGCGGAACATGCTCCAGTAGGAGGCTCCTTCCCGGTACGGTGCGGCGATGAAGAAGAAGTGCTTCGTGCTGCCGCCGGCGAGCGACTCGACGGCGGAGCTGACGATGTAGCGCGCCTGCAGCCGCTCCTGCCCGGCGGTCGGCAGCTGCGTGGGGTCGGCGGTGTTCAGCGCGATGCCGCCCTCGGTGACCCAGCGACCCTTCGCGTCGCCGCCGTAGGGCGCCGCGGCCTCGAGCTGGGACGAGAAGTCGGGGTGCGCGTTGATCGACGCCGACGAGTTCACGGTGGTGTGCGTGTGGTACGCGTAGGCGTCGAGGTAGTCGAGGACGCCGTTGCGGAACTGCCACTGGGCGTAGTGCGGGTCGGTGCCCGCGAGCCCGCCGCCCACCAGCTGCGCGTCCGTTCCCGAGTCGAGGAAGCCGAGCGCGGCGGCCTTGATCACCGAGGCGTAGCGGTCGGCGCCCTCCGACTCGAGCGCGAACTTGCGGTTCTGCTCGTTCCAGAGCTGCCAGGCGTCGACCAGCCCGTCGTAGTGCGATCCCGCGGCGAGCGCGAACGCGTACATGTCGCGCAGGTCCTGCGGCAGCTCGCGGGTGTCCGTGCGCGTCCAGGACGGGCCGTCGTGGAAGGACGACAGCGTCCGCAGTCCTGCGGCGTCGGCGGCCTCCAGCCATGCCTGCGGCTGCTGCTCGCCGGAGAAGTCGATCGCGCCGCCCGGCACGGGGTCGATGGCGTCGTTCCACCGCTGGCGGTCTCGGATCCAGTCGACGCCCGTGAGCGAGAGGACGCGCGCGAAGGCGTCGGCATCTGCCTCGGCGATGAGCTTCGATCCGTAGACGTCGACGGCGAAGGGGCTGTCGGCCACGTCGGGGCGGTCCGCGGAGGCCGGCAGCACGGCGAACGCGCCGGCGACGGGGTCGTCCCCCGACAGCTGGGCGGAGACGCGGTAGGCGCCGGTCGAGAGCGCGTCGCCGAGGTCGAGGCTCGCCGTGCGGGAGCCCGCGGGCACGACCGCCTGGCCGCTCGCGACCGTGGTCCCGTCGTAGTCGACGGCCGTCCAGTCGACGGGGACGTCGGCGGGGGCGTCGGCGTTGAGCGATGCCTCGAGCTCGACCGGCTCGTCCGCCTCGAAGACCCCGAAACGGTCGGGGGCCGCCACGGCGTCGAGCGAGACGTCGACGGGCACCAGGCTGATCGCGTCGAGGAAGAACGCGTAGTTGGTGTTCGGCTCGGTGCGCCGGTCGGCGACCTGGAAGCTCAGCGTGTTCGCGCCCGCCGCGAGGGTCACCGTGCCGAGGTCGTAGCTGCGCAGCTCGCTCGTGACCGTCGCGAGCTGGCGGGCCGAGGAGGTGTCGCGCCAGTCGCCGTCGCCCACGCGGAAGCGGAAGGGCGAGGCCCAGCCGACGCCCACGGGGATCGTGGTCGCCTCGACGCGGTAGAGCGCGGTGTCGGGCGCCGTGACCTCGTAGTCGGCGACGTATCCCCCCTCCGGGGCGTCCGCGGCCGTGTAGAGCTGCAGCGACGACCCGCCGCTCGCGCCGGTCTGCGCGGCCGCCCCGGGTGTCATGTTCGTCGACGTGGGGCTCTCGCCCTCGAGGGTGATGGTCTCGGCCGCCGTCGCCGGTACAGCGCCGAGGCCGGTGAACGCCAGAGCAGCGACCAGGACGGCGGCGACTCCGGCGGCGCGCGGGCGAACCCGGCGCACGCCTGACGGACGCACGCGTGTCGCGCGCAGGATGGGATGGATCACGCGGTTCTCCTTCGATCGCGGATGGTCGGGCGACGGTGCCCGGGTCAGCCTTTGACGGCGCCGGCGGAGCCCGCACCGGTGAGGAACTGCTTCTGGAAGACGAGGAAGACGGCCAGCGGGATGAGCACGGCGATGAGCATGCCCGCCATCAGCACCGCGAGGTCGGCCTGCGGCGCCACCGTGCTGAGCCCGACGGAGAGCGGCTGCTTCGCCGGCGACGGCAGCGCGAGCAGCGGCCAGAGGAAGTCCTTCCACGACGCCACGAACGCCAGCAACGCGACGACCCCGACGATCGGCCGCGCCATCGGCAGCACGATCGACCAGAGCACGCGGATCGGGCCCGCCCCGTCGACGCGCGCGGCCTCGAACACCTCGCGCGGGATGGTCTGGAAGTACTGCTTCATGATGAGCACGTTGAACGCGCTCACGCCGTTGGGCAGCCACACCGCCCAGTAGCTGTCGAGCAGCCCCAGGTCGATCACCGTCAGGTAGAGCGGGATGAGCGAGATCACGCCCGGGATGAACAGGGTCGCCATGATCGCGCCGTTCAGCACGGCGCCGTAGCGGGGCCGAAGCACGGCGAGCACGTAGCCGAGCGTGACGGCGGCGAACACCGCGACGACGACCTCGCCCGACGTCACGATGAGCGAGTTGAGCGTGAAGCGCCCGATCTGGATCTGGTTCCACGCGTCCGCGAGGTTGCCCAGCTGGATGCCGGAGGGCCACCAGCCGAACGGGTCGGAGAGGATGTCCTGCGTCGTCGACACGGCCGACTTCGCGAGCCACAGCAGGGGTCCGGCCGAGATCGTCACGAGGAGCGCGATCGCCGCCCCGATGAGGAGGCGGAAGCCGATGCGGGTGCCGCGGCGCGACAGGTCGGCGTCCGAGACGTTCGATCGCTCGAGCGACCGGGATCCGGCGGTCCGGCGCCGCGACGACGGGCCGGTGACGAGGGTGGCGGTACGGGGTGCGCCGGCGTCGGCCATCACTTGCTCCACTTCCGGGACAGCCACAGGTACACGGCGGCGAACACGCCGAGGGCGGCCGCCAGCATCAGGCTGAGGGCTGCCGCCTGCCCGAAGTTGCCGTAGATGAACGCGTAGCGGTAGATCAGCATCAGCAGGGTCACCGTGCTGTTGTTGGGCCCTCCGCCCGTGAGCAGGAAGGGCTCGGTGAACACCTGGAAGGTGCCGATCAGCTGCAGCAGGAGCAGCAGCAGGATCGTGCCGCGCATCTGCGGCAGCGTGATGTGCCAGACACGGCGCAGGATGCCGGCGCCGTCGATCTCGGCCGCCTCGTAGAGCTGCGTGTCGATCGACAGCAGGGTCGCGACGTAGATGATGGCGGTCGATCCGAAGGCGCCCCAGGTGGCCACCAGCACGATGGAGAGCATCGCGGTCGACGGCGACTGCAGCCAGGGCAGGGGACCGATGCCGACCGTCGACAGGATGGAGTTGAACAGTCCGCGCGTGCCCGGGTCGTAGAACACCTGCCACAGGAGGATCGAGACGACGGGCGGAATGATGACGGGCAGGAAGACCAGCACGCTGGAGAACTGTCGTGCGCGGCGCATCTCGGCGATCAGCACCGCGAAGAAGATCGGCACGGGGAAGCCGATCACGAGCGCGAGCACCGCGTACAGGGCGGTGTTGGCGAGCGCCTGACCCAGCAGCGGGTCGGCGAGCACCCGCTGGAAGTTCTCGCCGCCGACCCAGCTCGTGTCGATCAGGTTGGTCTTCTGGAACGCGATGACGAGACCGCGCAGGATCGGCCACCAGGAGAACACGGCGAAGAGCGCGATGGCGGGCAGCGCGATCAGAAGCCCCGTGCCGGGGGCGCGGAACAGGCGCCCCCGCTGTCGCGGCGCGCGCGACGGGGTGGGCTCCACGCGGCCCGCGCCCGCCGGCACGACCGGCGGGGAGGTGACGGATGACATGCGTTCTCCTTCCGGAGAGGGCGGGGCGGCACGCCGCCCCGCCCCGGGGGTCACTGAGCCTGTGCGTCGTCGACGATGGTCGACGCGCTCTGCTGCGCCTGCTCCAGCAGGGCGTCGATGTCGGCGTTCTCGTCGGTGAAGACCGCCTGCAGCACCGAGTCGAGCAGGCCGTAGACCTGCTGCGCCTCCACCGGCGGCTCCGTGACGACGGTGAAGTCGTCGCTCTCGGTGGCCGAGTAGTACGTCTCGAGGTTCTCGAGCGGCACGTTGATGCTCTCGTCGATCGCCTCGAGGTACGAGGCGTAGGCGTCGGGCGCGACGAGCGGCAGCCCCACGCGCGGGACCGAGCCGCCGTCGGCGGCCTGGCTGGCCGCTTCCTCCGCGGCGAACTCCAGGTCGGAGAAGCGGTCGAGGTGGAAGAAGGTGGTCCACGCGACGGCGGCGGCGGCCTCGGCGTCGGTCGCGTCCGCGCGGACGATCGAGACCGAGCCCCCGCCGAGCGAGCCGAGCCCGCCGGCCTCCTGCGGCAGCGGCATCAGCCCGAAGTCCTCGGGCGCCATCCCGAAGTTGCGCACGAGCGGGTTGTACCACTCGGAGGCGCCGATGAGCATGCCGTACTGGCCCGATGCGAACGCGGGCCCGGCCGAGTCGAAGTCGAGCAGGAAGTTGCTGCCCAGCGCGTCGTCCTTCCAGCGCAGGTCGGACAGGAAGCCCAGCGCCTCGGCCGTCCCCTCGTTGTCGAGCGTGGCGGTGGTCGTCTCGCCGTCGGTCTCCTCGATCCGTCCGCCGAACGCCGCGCTGAGGGCGGTGAGCGTCCAGCCGCCCTGGTTCGTGGTGGTCAGCTGCGCGAGGCCCGCCGCGTCCGTCTTCTCGGACACGGCGACGGCCGCCTCGGCCACGTCGTCCCAGGTCTCGAGCGTCTCGTCGGGGTCGAGCCCGGCCTGCTCGAACACCGCGCGGTTCACCAGCACCGCGAGGGTGAATGCCGAGATCGGGATGCCGTAGTACGCGCCGTCGGTGCCCTGCACGTTGGCGGTGACCGACTCGTTGAGCTCGCCCAGCACGGGCTCCGACTCGTAGTGGCTCGAGAGGTCCTTGAGCTGGTCGCGGGCGATGAGCGACTGGATGTCGGTGACGGGCACGCCCATCACGACCGGCAGCGTGCCGCCCGCGAGCTGCGCGGCGAACGTCTGCGGGTCGTACTTGGTCTCGCTGCCCTCGATCTTGATGTCGGGGTTGGCGTCCTCGAAGGCCTCGACCTTCTCGGTGAAGATCGCGAGCGCGGCCTCGTCGGTCGCGGCGGGCATGTCTCCGACGGTCAGCGTGACCGTGTCTCCGTCTCCGGACGGCTCGGACGGCCCGCCCGTGCACGCGGTGAGCGCGAGGGCGGAGACGGACAGCGTGACGATCGCCCTGACGGCGGCTCTGCGGCGCAGCGGACGTGACATGTGGTTACTCCTTCGTAATCGGTCCGGCAAACCGCCGCGAGGCGCGTGGGTCATGGCGCGGGACCGCCGCATCGGTGCGGCTGCTGTCGAACATTATCCGAATTGGATCGGTTCAACAAGTGGCAATGATCGAATCCGGCTGTTTGCACTTTTCGAGAGATGAGCTGCATAATGATGGGCATCTCAGGAGTCACCCTGCCGCCGTTGTCAGAACTGGATCATTCCAAATCGCGACTCGAGCTGCAGCGGATCGCCTCCCTCCGACGGAAGGAAACCGCACGCACATGAAGCGCGTCGCCATCACCGACGTCGCCCTCGCGGCCGGCGTCTCGCGTTCGACGGTGTCGAACTACCTCAACCGTCCCGAGATCGTCTCCGCCGGTGCGCGCGACCGGATCGCCCGTGCCATCTCCGAGCTGGGCTTCGTCCCCAGCGAGGCGGCACGCAACATCAGCTCGGGCGACAGCAACACCATCGGCTACGTCGCCTTCGAGTTCACCAACCCCTTCTCCGGCGTCATCGCCGACGCGATCGAGCGCCGCGCCGCGGAGACCGGCCGCACAGTGATGATCGGCAACTCGGCGGGCTCGGCCGAGCGCCAGCTCGAGTACCTGCAGCTGTTCGAACGCAAGCGCGTGGCGGGCATCATCGTCGCCACCGTGGACGAGCTCGAGCCGCAGCTGGCCGCGATGCGCGACCGCGGCACCGCCAGCGTCATCACGGGCCGGATCTCCGGCAATCCTCAGCAGGCCTCCGTGTCCGCCGCCGACGCGGAGGGCGGCTACCTCGCCGCGCAGCACCTGCTCGACCTCGGGCGCCGCCGCCTGGCCTTCGTCGGCGGCCCCTTCAGCGTGCAGCAGGTCAGCGAGCGATTCGACGGGGCGAGCCGCGCGGTCCGCGCGGTGCCCGACGCCTCCCTCACCGTGCTGCGCGCGGACGAGCGCACGATGAACGCCGGCTTCGCGGCGGGGGTCGAGATGGCCACCCGCGGCGATCAGCTGCCCGACGGCGTCTTCGCCGTCAACGACCTCGTCGGGCTCGGCGTCGTGCGGGGACTGACCTCGTTCGGCGTGGACGTGCCGCGCGACGTCGCCGTCATCGGCTTCGACGGCGACGAGATCGCCGCCGTGTCGGCGATCCCGCTGTCGACGATCAGCACGCCCGGCGAGGCGATCGGCGAGGCGGCGTTCGACATGCTGCTGCAGGAGATCGACGGCACCGCCGAGTCGTCGGCGACGCGCCATCGCGTCATCCCGCCGCAGCTCGTCGTGCGCGCGTCCACCGCGGGCGACGCCGCCGACCAGGGCCAGTCCGCCCCCGCCGAGCGCCCCCGCTCGGCCTGATCCCGAACCGAGGTCACACCGATGGATGCCGCGACAGCGCCCCTCCGCTACGCCGTCGTCGGAGCGGGCGCCCGCTCCGAGAGCTACCTGCGCGCCATCGTCGGCCCGCATCGTGCCGACGCCGAGCTGCGAGCGATCGGCGACGTCAATCCCGGTCGGGTCGACCACTTCCGTGCCCTCGCGAGGAGCCTCGGGGGCGACCCCGCCGGCTTCGCCCCCGACGCGCTCGAGGGCGTGATCCGGGAGCACGACATCGACCGCGTCATCGTCTCCTCCCCCGACGACACGCACGCCGAGCTCGTGGACCGCGCGCTGCGAGCGGGAGCAGACGTCATCGTGGAGAAGCCCCTCACGATCGACGCCGACGGCGCGGAGCGGATCGCCGCGGCGGTGGCGGACACCGGGCGCTCGGTCACCGCCACCTTCAACTACCGCTACTCGCCCCGCAACTCGGCCCTTGCCGAGCTGCTGCGGTCGGGCGAGATCGGCGACGTCACCTCGGTGCACTTCGAGTGGATGCTCGACACGGTGCACGGAGCCGACTACTTCCGCCGCTGGCACCGCCTCAAGCGGCGCTCCGGGGGCCTGCTCGTGCACAAGGCCGCGCACCACTTCGACCTCGTGAACTGGTGGCTCGACGACGCGCCGACACGCGTCTATGCCAGCGGCGGCCTGCGGTTCTACGGCGCGGCCAACGCCGCCGGGCGCGGCCTGCCACCCCGCCCGGCGCGGGGCAGCGTCGGCCCGGCCAGCGACGATCCCTTCGTGCTCGACATGCGCACGGTTCCGGGCCTCGCGGCCCTCTACCTCGACAACGAGACGCACGACGGCTACGTGCGCGACCTCGACGTGTTCTCGGCCGACATGGACATCGAGGACAACCTGTCGCTCGTGGTCGACTACGCCCGCGGCCCCGGCATGACCTACTCGCTCAACGCCCACTCCCCCTGGGAGGGCTACGCGGTCTCGGTGAACGGAACGCGGGGGCGCGCCGAGCTCACCGTCGTCGAGCGCGCGTCCGTGTCGTCCCCGGCCGTGGTCGACCCCAGCTACTCGGATCTTCGCAGCGGCAACGCCGCGCGCACCGAGGGCGAGCGACTGGTCGTGCAGCGGCACTGGGACGAGGCGCGAGTGGTCGACATCCCCGACGGGCGAGGCGATCACGGCGGAGGCGACGAGCGGATGATGTCCGATCTGCTGTCACGACGGCCCGAGGCCGACCCCCTGGGGCGGAGGGCCGGGCTGGTCGACGGCCTCCGCGCCATCGCCGTGGGCATCGCCGGCAACGAGTCGCTGGCGACGGGACTGCCCGTCGTCCTCGCCGACGCCGGCATCGCCCTCGCCGAGCATCAGGGAGCCGCACGATGAGCGCTCCGGCCGCCCCCAACCGTTCGCGGGACATCGTGCTGGCCTCCGGAGGCGTGTCGCTGACGCTCGAGGCGGGCCTGGACGCGCCTGCGAGCCTGGTGAGCCTTCGCGTCGCCGGCGCGCCGAGCGCCTTGCGCCGGCAGCCCCTCGTGGAGCTGTTCACCGCGACAGAGCGGCACGCGCGGATGTCCCTCGGCTACGTCGGCTCGGCCCTCGGCGAGCGCCTGCGCACGGTGTCGGTCGAGCAAGACGGCGCGAACGCGTCGATCGCCCAGCGCGACGCGACGACCGGCGCCGTCGTGACGACGCGCATCGCGCTCGGCGACGACGGGTTCCGGATCGTCCACGACATCCTCAACGACGGGCAGCGCCCCCTCGTGGTCTTCGCGCTCCCGACGCTGACGGTGCGGACGGCGGCGGAACCGGCGGAGCTCGCGCTCGTGTCCGGCCGCAGCGAGTGGCTCGGCGAGGGGCGCTGGAGCGAGCAGCCCCTTGCGCCGCTCCTGCCCGAGCTCGGGTTCGCGACCGTCGCGCAGCCGGACCGCACGGGCCCGGGTCAGAGCAGCTCGGGCGGCTGGTCGACCGGCAGCGTCTACCCGCTCGGCGCGCTCGTGGGCGCGGGGACGTCCGTCGGGTGGCAGATCGAGTCGTCGGCGGGCTGGCAGTGGTCGCTGTCGCGCGGCGACGGCGGCGTGGTGCTGAGCGCCGGCGGGCCGACCGAGCGCGAGCACCACGGCGAGCTCGTGCTCGCTCCGGGGCAGACGTTCACGACCGTCACGGCGGCCTGTGTGGCCGCCGCCGACCGCGACGGGGTGTTCGCCGCCCTCACGCGCCATCGCCGTCGCCTCCGCGCACCGCGCGCGGCCGACGCCGCGCTCCCCGTCGTCTACAACGACTACATGAACACCCTCATGGGGCAGCCCACGACGGAGGCGCTCCGCCCCCTGATCGCGGCGGCGGCCGAGGCGGGCGCCGAGGTGTTCTGCATCGACGCCGGCTGGTTCACCGACAGCGTCGACTACTGGTCGGAGGTCGGCGCGTGGCAGGACGCCCCCACCCGCTTCCGCGAAGGGCTCGCGGGGGTCATCGCCGACATCCGCGCCGCGGGACTGCAGCCGGGCCTCTGGCTGGAGCCGGAGTCGGTCGGCCTCGACTCCCCCGTCGTCGACGCCCTGCCCGAGGCGGCGTTCTTCTCCCGGCACGGCGCCGCGGTCGTCGAGCAGCGGCGGCGACACCTCGACCTCCGCCACCCGGCGGCGCGGCGTCACCTGGACGACACCGTCGACCGCCTGGTCGCCGAGCACGGCATCCGGTTCCTCAAGATCGACTACAACATCGAGCCGGGCTCCGGCACCGACGCCGGCGGCCTCGCCGCCGGTCAGGGCCTCCTCGCCCACACCCGCGCGCTGCGGGAGTGGCTGGTCGACGTGCAGCGTCGCCATCCCGACCTGCTCGTCGAGAACTGCGCCTCGGGCGCGATGCGCAGCGACTACCACCTGCTCGCCGTCACCCACCTGCAGTCGACGAGCGACCAGCAGGACGCGACGCGCTACGCCGCCATCGCCGCCTCCGCTCCCGCCAGCGTCCTGCCGGAGCAGGCGGGCAACTGGGCATATCCCTCCGCGGGCATGGACGACGGCGAGCTGGCGCTCACCCTGGTCTCCGGCCTCTCCGGCCGTCTCTACCTCGCGGGGTTCCTCGACTCCCTGACCGGGCACGCCCGGGAGCGGGTCGCGGAGGCCGTGCGGTTCGCCAAGGAGCACCGCGCGACCCTCGCCGAGAGCGTCCCGTTCTGGCCGACCGGGCTGCCGCGATGGGACGACGACCTCCTGACGCTCGGGCGCCGTCTTCCGGACGGCGACGAGCTGCTGTTCGTCTGGTCGCGCGGCCCGGCGACCGCGCTCGCTCTTCCCGGGGTGCGGGACGCGGAGCGGGTCTTCGACGGGGCCGGCGCCTGGTCGGCGCTCTCGGGGCCGGACGGGCTCTCGATCGAGGTGCCGGCAGGGCCGGACGCCGCCGTGTTCCGCATCCACCGAACGACAGGGAGCGACTGAGATGCACGTCCTCGTCACCGGCGCGCGCGGCCGGCTCGGAGCGAGCGTCACCGACGTGCTCCGCGCGGCAGGCCATCGTGTGAGCGCCGTCGACCGCACGCCGGGCGACGATCCCGACGACCTCACCGTCGACCTGCTCGACACGGCGGCCGTCCACGCGCTGCTCGATCGGCGACGGCCCGATGCGGTGGTGCACCTCGCCGCCATCGCGGTGCCGTTCAGCGCGCCGGAGCGCGAGATCCTCATGACCAACACGGCCCTGGCGTTCGACGTGCTGCAGGCGTCGGTCGCCGCGGGCGCGACGCGCATCCTCGCCGCGTCGAGCCCCACCGTGGTGGGCTACGGCGGGCCGGGGTGGCGTCCCGAGACGCTCCCCCTCGACGAGAGCGCGCCGTCGGCGCCGAGCAACGCCTACGCCCTCTCGAAGACGTACGTCGAGGATGCGGTGGCCATGCTGGCGCGATCGACGCCGGACGTGCGCTTCGCCTCGTTCCGGCCCTGCTACGTCATCTCGCCCGCGGAGTGGGACGGTGCGCCGACGCAGCAGGGTCACACGGTGGTGGAGCGCCTGCGCCGCCCCGAGCTCGCCGCGGTGTCGCTGTTCAACTACGTCGACGCCCGCGACGCCGCAGCCTTCGTGGAGAGCTGGCTGTCGGCCGACTCGGCGCCCAGCGGGGCCCGGTACTTCGTCGGGGCCGCCGACGCCCTCGCCACCGAGCCGTTGCGCGACCTCATCCCCCGCTGGCATCCCGGCGCCGCCTCCGCCGCCGTGGGCCTGTCGGGCACCGCTCCCGCGTTCGACGTCTCGGCGGCGATGCGCGACACGGGCTGGCGGCCGCGCCGGTCGTGGCGCACCGAGCTCGACGCCGAGTCGCTCGCTTCTCTCGCCCAGCCCGTGGAGCGCGCCGGGGCGTGAGGTCCGCCCGGCACGCAAGTCCGGGTCACCTATCCAGGCTCGCGCGCGCACGGAGCGGTCGTCTCTGGATGGCCGCCGCTCACCATCCGCTTCGCCCGGCAACGTGAGGCACCTCCTCACTCCTCCGGCACTTCGATGAGACGCGAGCGTTCGACGGGCGGTTTGGTGATCGCACTCGCAGCTAATGATACTGATTATCATTAGCTAGTAAGTTCTCCTCTCCCCCTTGGAAGGTTCATTCCGTGATCTCGAACGTGCCCGCTCCCGGGCGTACCACGCGCCAAAGTCCACCTATGAGGAGATGGGCGGGCTCGGTAGCGGCGATCGCCATCGCCGCCGCCGGTGTCCTCATACCTCAGACCGTCGCCCATGCGGCCGAAGGTCCCGCGCCCGAGCCTCGACAGGAGCGCGTGCTCGAGAATGTGCACACCGATGCCGTTTCCGTGTTCTGGGAGGAGGACACGCTCACGCTCGCGACCAAGGCGGACGTGGACGGGGCGCTGGCCAAGCCATTCGCTGCTGACGAGGTCGTCTTCCATCTGAGCGAGGCCGCCAAGAGGACGGTGCCGTCCGGCCTCGATTTCGTCGGCCCTGCCGGCTCCACGATGTGGTTCACGCCGCAAGGCCAGAACTCTCAGCTCATCTGGCCGGGATTCTCGACTCAGGGCGTGCCGAGCGGAGTCCTGGACGACGACGAGATCGTCTTCACCCTCGACCAGCTCGATGGCCCCGGCGATGCAGAGCTGTGGCTGCAGGGAGACTTCGGCGGAGTCGGGGCGCGGCTCTGGTCCAGCGACGAGGACCACAAGAGCTTCGCCCGTTCCACCAACGTGCACATGCACGCGAACTGGGCCTTCACCGCGGCGGGAATCTACGACTTCCACGTCACCGCCTCCGCCAGTGTGGGTGGCGCGCCGATCAGCGCCACGGCGACATACACCTTCGTCGTGGGAGAGCTGCCCGCGCCCATCACCACCAGCACGACTCTCAGCGCTTCCGCCTCGAGCGTGACTCCCGGGGCGGAGGTCACCCTCGACGCGGCCGTCGTTCCCGCTGACGCGAATGGCTTCGTCGAGTTCCGAGACGGTGAGCGCGTTCTGGGGCACGAGCGGACAGTAGACGGGCGCGCCACGTTCACCGCCGAGTCCGTCAGCGCGGGCGACCACCCCTACACCGCGGCGTTCGTCCCGGAGTCGACGACGTTCACCGACCGATCAGTCTCGGAGCCCGTCGTGGTGAAAGCAGTGGACGGCTCGGGAGTCGAGTTCGGGATCGGCGGCATGTCGGACGGCTACAGCCCGGGCGACCTGATGACCGCGCATGCTGTCGGGGCCACGCTGGAGGAGGGCCAGCAGTTCCGTTGGCAGTTGCGGACGAAGGGCTTCGAGTCCAAGGTGATCGTGCCTCAGTCCACGACGAGCGACACATACTCTCGCACCGTCGATGCGACCGCTGACGATTCGGAGATCAGTGTCTCGATCTACGACCCCGCCACCCGTACGACCCTTGCTCAGACCCCCTGGGTACCCGTCGAGATCGAGCATGAGGGAGAGGTACCCGTCGTGAGCATGGTCTCAGAAGGACCGACGCCCCTCCTGCCGGGAGATGTCGTCCGTTACTCGGTCGGTGGGCGGCAGCTCGGCGAAGGCGAGTCGATCGTGTGGGGTTTCCCCTGGTACGCCGGTCTCTACGGCGCGACCATCTCGTCTCGCGACTTCGAAGCCTCCTACGAGGACGAGTCCCACAGCACCATCTCGCTGAAGGTCCTCAGGAACCCTGGGACAGACGAGACGTACGGCGCTCCCCTCGTCGCCACGATCGTGAAGAACGGCGTCGCCATCGCGAGCTCGGCGCACGAGCCCATTCTCTTGGGTCATCGTGAGCTGAATGTCTCGGGACTCCGCAATCTGTATCGAGAGGGAGGCAACGTCGAGTCTGCGGCGACGCTCTACCCGGTGCGCGAGGTGGACGACCTGAGCTACACATGGACGTTCCACAAAGACGACCGCGCGGAGGTGTGGGGCGAGGAGCATCAGCTCACCGCGGACCTCGCCGGCCCCGTGTTGAGCGTTGCAGACCACCACGGCGGCTCTTTGCGCCTGACGGTCTACAACCACGGCGAAGTCGCCCAGACGTCCGCTCCTTTCGCGATGAATGTGACGAGCGACCTCGGCACACAGATTCTCGAGTTCAGCACGCTGGCCGATCACTATCACCAGGGCGATCCCCTCTCCCTCGATCTCACGGTCGACCCGGCTCCGCTCTCGGGCGACTCCCTGGAGTGGCAGTGGAAGTGGCCCGGCACCGACTGGACCCCCATGACGGGCGTCGAGGACAACCGCTACACGGCGGTCGCCGAGCAGGCGCTCGACGGGGTCGAGATTCGCGCCGCCCTGACGTATGCGGACGACGAGGCGGACCCGCTCGTATCCGAGACGCGGATCGTCCACGTCAACGATCATGGTGCGCTCCCGCGCCAGGCGACCACCGTGAAGGGGGCGAGCTCCTATGTCGCAGAAGACGAGGTGGAGCTAGTTGCCACAGTGACGCCGAAGACGGTGCTTGAGCACTTCCTGTGGGAGCGAAAGGCGGCGGACGAGGATGCGTTCAGCGAGATCGAGGGTGAGTCCGGCAACGTCCTGAGATTCGACGCGCGTGTGACGGACGACGGCGCGGAGTACCGAGCAACACCGGTACTGCCGAACGGGTCGACTGTCTACAAGGCTGCCGATCCTCTCACGCTGACGGTTGCGAGCACCGAAGAGCCCGGGACGGAGGAGCCGGGCACCGAGGAACCGGGCACCGACGAGCCGGGCACCGAGGAACCAGGCACGGACGAGCCGGGCACCGAGGAACCAGGCACCGACGAACCGGGTACCGAGGAACCAGGCACGGATCAGCCGGGCACGGAGGAACCAGGCACGGATAAGCCGGGCACGGATCAGCCGGGCACCGAGGAACCGGGCACCGAGGAACCAGGCACGGATCAGCCGGGCACCGAGGAGCCGGGCACCGAGGAGCCGGGTACGGACGAGCCGGGCACCGAGGAGCCGGGCACCGAGGAGCCGGGTACGGACGAGCCGGGCACGGATCAGCCGAGCACGGACGAGCCGAGCACCGATGAGCCGGGCACGGATCAGCCGGGCACGGATCAGCCGGGCACGGACGAGCCGAGCACCGATGAGCCGGGCACGGATCAGCCGGGCACGGATCAGCCGGGCACGGACGAGCCGGGCACCGATCAGCCGGGCGCTGAGGAGCCGAGCGCCGACGAGCCCGCGGTGGTCCAGCCGTCGTTCACGCCCGCGCCCCCGGTGGCCGACGGTGCCGACCTTCCGGCCGCGCTGCGCGACCGGGTGTCCGCCACCGTGAGCGGACGCACGGTGTCCCTCGGCGGCCTGACGCCGGGCGGGTGGCACTACGTGTACGCGTACTCGGAGCCGACGGGCTTGGGCTGGGTGCAGGCCGATGGCGAGGGTCTGGCGTCGACGACGCTGCCGGCGGGTCTGGAGCCGGGTGTGCACCGCATCGCGGTGCTGGACGCGGACGGTGACCTCATCGGCTGGACCGAGGTGACCGTGGGCGCGGGCGGTCTGGCGGCGACCGGTTCGGACGGTGCGGCGGTGTGGGGCGCGGGAGCGCTCGCGGTGCTGCTGCTCGTCGCCGGCGGTGCCCTGCTCGTCGCACGCCGACGCGGCCGCGTCACGCACTGATCGCCAGACCGGGGGACGGAGCCGACCGCTCCGTCCCCCGGTCGGCGCGTCCTCTCTCGAGGAGGTGCACCCGCCCTCGCCGGAGCGCTCAGGATGCCGCCGACAAAGCCCGGCGGCGCATTCTGCCGAACCGCCCCACGCTCCCCCGTGTATGGCGCGGCTGACCGGCGGTCAGAATCTCATTCCGTGAGCATCACTCATCCGGACGAGCAAAACGCCTAACGCAGGGTGGCGTAGTGGCTCGCTGCCGCGGCGACGCGGTTGTTGTAATCGACGGAGGGGTTGTAAGCGTCGATCGCGGCGATCCAGTTCTCCGGCTGCGTGAGGTCGCCGCCGACGGCGCACAGGTAGACCGCGGCGGTCAGCGCCGCATCGTCGATCTGATGGACGTCGGCGGTGCCGTCGTCGTTGCCGTCCTGCGCGTACCGGGCCCACGTCTCGGGGATGAACTGCATCGGTCCCACCGCACGGTCCCAGGTGGCGTCGCCGTCGAGCTCGCCGCCGTCGGTGTCGGGGATCTCGTCGGTGTCCTGGCCGTCGAGCGGGATCCCGACGATCGCGGGCGCGGCGATGCCGTCGCCGCCGATGCGGGAGCCGTCGATCGTGCCGTGCTCCGACTCGACGTGCCCGATCGCTGCCAGCGTGTTCCAGCCGAGCCCGCAGCCGGGATCCGTGCGTGCGGTGTCGAGGGCTGCGCCGGCATAGGCGGCGAGTGCCCGTTCCGGGATGTCCGCCTCCGTCGCGATGCGTGAGACCCACGCGGTGTCGGCGAGCGCGGAGATGTCTCTTGACGCGTCCGCGTCCGTGGCCTCGTCGACGGCGGCGCCGACCGTCGGCACCGGTTGCGGGCTCGGCGTCGTGTCGGTCGCGGCCGCACTGGCCGTGGGGTCGGGCGTCGTCGAGTTCTGCGACGGGCTGAGCGCGGCGGCCGCGAGGGCACCGATGCCCAACGTCGCGAGCGCAGCGGTCAGGGTCGGCAGCACCCAGCGTCGGGTTCTCCGCCGCGGCTCGGGAACGGCCGGCTCGTCGGGAGAGCGACGAAGCAGCGCGTCGAAGTCGCCTGCGGATCCGTGTGGCGGCGTCGGTTCGGTCATGGGCGGATCGCGCTCCTCGCTGGTTGGGTGTGCGGCGCGGTGGACGCGTGGTCGAACGTGTCGCCGGGGGCGCTGTCGAAGGTCGCACGGACGCGCGGTGTCGAGGGCGTCTCGACCCTGTTCGCGCGGGTGCGGCGGTGGCGGGTCTTCGCGATCACGCCCTGCCGGGGCGAGAGGAACCAGGCCAGCAGGAACACGACGGTGAGGATGAGCACGATCGTGCCGCCGGTGGGAAGATCCCAAGACCAGGACACGTAGAGTCCGACCAGCGCGGCGGCGCCGCCGATGACCGGCGCGAGCAGCATCATGACCCCGAGCCGGTCGGTCAGCAGCCGGGCCGTCGCGGCGGGCGTGATCAGCAGGGCGAGGACGAGGATGTTGCCGATGGTCTGCACGCTGATGACGACCGCGAGGGTGACCAGGATGTAGAGAGCGAGGTCGAGCCAGAAGACCTTGACACCCATCGCGCGGGCGGACTCGCGGTCGAGGCTGATCGTGACGAACTCCTTGTGCAGCAGGAAGACCACCGCGAGCACCACCAGTCCGGTGACGCCGACGACGTAGAGGTCGGAGTCGGGGATGCCGGTGATCGAGCCGAACAGGAACTGCTGCAGGGAGCCGGCGTAGCCGGGCGCCTGGGAGATGATCACGATGCCGAGCGCGAACGCGGCGACGAAGAAGACGCCGATGATGGAGTCCTCCTTGATACGGCGGTTCTGCGAGAAGACGGCGACCAGCACGGCGGTGAGGATGCCGGCGACGGTGCCTCCGAGCACGAGGTTGCCGCCCACCACGAACGCGACGGCGAGGCCGGGGAAGACGGCGTGGGCGACGGCGTCTCCGATGAACGCCATTCCGCGCAGTACGACGAAGGTGCCGACGACGCCGCAGACGATGGACGACATCACGGCGACGGCGAGCGCCTTGGGCAGGAACGCCAGGTCGGGGTTGAACAGGTCGGTGAGGAAGTCGATCGGGTTCATCAGGCAGCCGCCTTCAGGACGCGCAGCAGGGCGGACTCGGGCCCCACGCCGAACGCCGCCATCCAGACGCCCGGGTCGGCGGCGAGTTCGGCGGGCGTGCCCGTGGCGATCACGGTGCGGTTCAGCAGCGCGATCCGGTCGCAGGTGTCCAGCGCGCCGACGAGGTCGTGCGTCGTCATCACGACGGCGTGTCCCTCGTGGGCGAGGCCGGTGAACAGCTCGCTGAGCAGGTCCTGCGTGGGCATGTCCAGTCCGGTGAACGGCTCGTCGAGCAGCAGCAGGCTGGGGCGGAGCACGAGCGCTCGAGCGACGAGCACGCGCTGGCGTTGTCCGCCGGAGAGCTGCCCGACGGGTCGGTCGGCGAGGTCGGTCATCCGCACGCGGTCCAGCGCGTCGGCGACCGCTTCCCAGTCGGCGACGCGGGGGCGGCGCAGCAGACCGAGCTTGCCGGTGAGGCCGGTGGCGACGACGTTGGCGACGCTGATCGGGAACTCCCAGGCGAAGTCGTGGCGTTGCGGGACGTATCCGATCGCCGTCCGTCCGGGCTTCGCCGGGTGTCCGTCCACGCTCACCCGGCCGTCGGTCGGGCTCAGCAGGCCGAGGATGGTGCGCAACAGCGTGGTCTTGCCGGCGCCGTTAGGGCCGATCAGCCCCACCAGCTCGCCGCTGCGGGCCGTGAGGTCGGCGCCCTGCAGCACCGGGCGTCCGCCGAGCTCGACGGATACGTTCTGCACCTCGAGGGCGGGGGCGGGGTCGCTCATCGCCGCTCCTCTCCGCGCGCGTCGTCGTCGCTTTCGGTCTGCGGCGTGCTCGCGCGGGCTGCCAGGATCCGCTTCTTGGCGCGATTGCCGCGGACGATCGCGACGGTGAAGCCGACGATGAGGCTCGCCGCGACCAGCGCGATCACGCCGATCAGAATCGGGACCAGCGGGTCGGCATCGTCCTCCGGCGCTGCGGCGGGCGTCTCGGTGGCCTCTTCCTCAGCGTCTGCGCCGGTCTCGGCGTCGGGCTCCGGCTCGGCCGCTCCCTCCCAGCTCGCCGCGAGGGCGTCGGCCGGGTCGGTGTCCGTGCCGACCGCGACACGGATGTACTGGGTGTCGCTGGCGGACGTCCCGTCGACGAGGTCCGCGTCGGCCTGCAGCCGCAGCAGGTAGACGCCGGGCTCGGTGAAGACCCAGTTCGCGTGGGTGTGAGTGTTCACGTCGACCCACGCCGGCTGGGCGTCTGTGACGCGGGAGTCCCAGAGCAGCTGCGGCTCGCCGAACGACCCGGACTGCAGGTACACGGTGGCGATGCCGGGGCCCTGCACGCCGGTGAGGGACAGCGTGATGCCCCGGTCGATGGTGGACATCACCTCCGGATCCTGCGTGTTCCAGCCCAGCCAGACCACTTCGGGGTTCTGCGTCTGCGGGATGACCCAGACGGGCTCGCCGGGCGCGGCACCGATGAACTCGTATGCCTGGTCGTCGGGCACAGTGAGCTCGGCCTGGTCGCGCACATGCAGCACGGTCTGCTCCGGGTATCGCCAGACGCTGCTGGCGTTCGCATCCGCGCGCGCCGCGTCGTCGTGAATCAGGAAGCGCCACTGCCCGTCCACGAACTTCGGGCCCATGTCCACGTGGCCGGCGTCCAGCACGCGTTCGCCCTGGACGACGGGCAGGTCGTCGAGCGTCTGGTCCAGGTTCGGGTCGTCGTCGCCCTCAGCGAGAGCGGCCGTCGCCGGGGTCAGCAGCGCCAGCGCGAGAGCGGCGGCCGCCGCGGTGCGCCACAGCACGGGGGCTCGGCGTCGGGATCGGGTGGGGTTCGTCATCGGTCGGGTCATCTCTTGTCGTTCTCTTCTGGGGCTCGGGCGACGCGGGGTCACTCGGTGAGGCAATCGCGGAGCGTGTCGGCGTTGAACCGCATCATCTGGACGTAGCTGGTGACGGTGTCGTCGAAGGTGTCGCCGTAGATCGGGCACACGGCGACGCCCTGCTCGGCGGCGACCTCGGTCAGCGTCGAGGAGCGCGCCGCGAGGTTCGGCTCGAGGAACACCGCCGGCACGCCGAGGGTGCGGATCGTCTCGGTGAGCTTGCGGCGGTCGGCCAGGGACGGCTCGGCGGCGGGGCTCGGAGTGACGAATCCGGCGATGTGGACGTCGTAGGCGTGGGCGAGGTAGCCGAACGCGTCGTGCGTGGTCACGAGGTACCTGTTCGCCTCAGGGATCTCCGAGAGGGTCTCGCGCACGTAGTCGTCGGTATCCTCCAGCTCGGCGAGGTAGGCGGACGCGTTGGCAGCGTACTCCCGGGCACCGGACGGGTCGGCGCCGATGAGCGTGTCGCGGATGAGGTTGACGTACGCCATGCCGTTGCGGACGTTCTGCCACAGATGGGGATCGATCTCGCCGTGCACGTGCTTTCCCAGGACCGCCTGCGGCAGCTGGTAGATCTGCGTTCCCGCCTTGCCGAGGAAGGTGAACGGGGAGCCGGCGGGGATCTCGTCGAGCGCCTTGGCCGGCACGTCGATCACGACCTCCGCGGGGGTGTAATCCAGCTGGGTGTGCTCGCCGCCGCCCTCCGGGTCGTAGCGCACCTCCAACGCCCCGTCCTCCAGGTTCGCCGTCAGGTCGGCGTGGCCCTGGTTCAGCACCACGGCGTCCGCGACGCCGGCCTCGGCAGGGTTCACGCCGACGGCGAAGGTGAACGTCGACTCCCCCAGCTGCTGGGGGCGCGACGTGTCGTCGACCTGCACCTGCGCCTGCAGGGTGATCGTGTAGACGCCGGGCTCGGTGAACGCCCACGACAGGTGCGTGTGCGCGTCCGCGGGGAGCGACATCGTGTCGTCGCGGTAGCCGTTACTCGCGTCGAAGCCGTCGGACGAGTCGAAGTAGACGTCCGTGTCGCCGAAGGTGCCCGTCAGGTAGGCGAACACGTCGCCCGGGCCGGTGACGTCGGTCGCGGACAGCAGCACCTCGGAGGTGCGGGTGGCGCCGTAGCGCTCGCTACCGTCGCCGTGGGCGCGCAGCCCGAGCCAGACGGTGTCGAGGTTGACGTTCTCCACCAGCGGGATGATCTCTGCGGCGTACTTCACCGCCTCCTCGGCCAGCGAGACGCTCACCGCTTCGGGTTGGAGGTTGGCGTCCAGCGTCTTGATGACGTTGTGCTCCTCCAGGAGCGCGTAGTTCGAGAAGGCGACATCGGCGTAGACGACGTTGCGCGCGTCCCTCAGGGTGGGCTCGTAGGTATGCGGGTCGCCGCCGTCGGGGACGAGCGACACGGCGTCGACACGGTCGCCGCCGACCTGCTGCACCAGGTCGCGCAGCAGGCCGGTGGTGGTCACGACCTGAAGCCGGTCGTCGTCCGCGGCGAGCAGCGGCTTGACCGCGCAGCCCGACAGGGCGAGTGTGATGGCGGCGAGCGCGCCGACCGCCGTCAGCGCACGGCGCGTCATGCGACGGCTCCTACATGCCGCACGAGACCGACGACGTCGTCGCTGCCGCCGGCGAGCCGCAGCCCCGCGCGGTCGAGCTCGGAACGCAGCTGATCGAGGGTGGGCGCCTGCCAGCTCGCGACGAAGGCGTGTCGGCGCAGCACTCGATCGCCGTCCAGCACGAGGTACTCACTCGTCGATCCGGCCCCGCCGGGCCGGCTCCGGTGGCGCGCGAGGTAGCGGTGCCCGCCGATTCGGGTGGCCTCCTCCACCGTTTCCTCACCAGTCGGCGCCCCCGGCCGTGGCAGGGTGATGAGCCCGACACCGCCGGGCGAGAGCATGCCCCGGAGCCGAGCGAAGGTCGCCTCGCGCTGTCCGGGCGTGAGGTGCCCGAGCATATGCGCGCAGACGAACCCGGAGACGGGGCCGGTGACGTCGTCGAGGATGTCGGGGACGGCCCCGGCGAAGACGCTCACACGCTCCACCAGAGCCGGGTCGTCCACGACGCGAGCAAGCAGCACCGCCCGCATGATCGGAGACGGCTCGACCGCGACGACGTGCGCTGCCGTGGACTGCGCGAGCGCCCTGGTGCCGAGGCCTGTGCCCGCGCCGATGTCCAGGATCGTCGTGTCTGTGCCGAGGTGGGCGAAGGTTTCGACGAGCGCGGGCCGCAGCGCGTCCCAGACGTCGATCATGAACAGGTCATGGAGCTCTCCCATGCCTTCGTAGGTGTCGCTCACGCCGTGACGCCGCCCCTCCGCCGCCACCACAGCACACCGGTACCGGCCGCCCCGATCAGCAGCAGCAGGCCCAGGACGGACAGCAGCAGCGGCACCGGATCGCCCTGCGCGAGCGCGGTGAACGGATCGGTGAACCCGTCGCGTGTGTCCGCGGCGTCCTGTCCGGGCAGGCGGTCGCGGGCTGCCTCGGCTGCCTCGGCTGCGGCCTGATCGGCGGCCTGCAGCGTGGCGTCTGTGTCGTCGGAGAGCAGCATCGCGTTCGAGATGGCGCCGCAGCCGTCGCCTGTCTCCTGCGCCGCCGAGGCGGGATCGACATCGCCGACGACGATCGTGAGCGTCTCGGTGTCCGACGAGGTCTGCCCGTTCGCGAGCGTCACCGTCTGGGTCGTGTTGACCCGGTACACACCCTCGGCGCTGAACGCCCAGTTGGCGTGAGCGTGCACGCCCAGCGGAACGCTGTAGCTCCCCGTGCCGTCGAACACCACCTGCTGCACCCCGCCGAACGCGCCCGTCAGGTACACCTTCATCGATCCCGGCCCATCGACGCTGTTGATCGTCCACGACACCGGGCCGCGGGTGTTGCCCGCGTTGAGCGCCTCGGTCGACCAGCCCAGCCAGATCAGGTCGAGGTTCTGCGTCTGCGGCACCTGCCACACCGCCGATCCGGCCGCACCGATCTGCCCGAACCCGGCCGGGAGCGTCACACGGCTGGACGGCTTGAGCCAGAGGATCGTGCCGTCGGGCTCCCGGTAGACCTTGGTTCCCGACGTGTCGTCGCCGATCAGCGACTCGAGCTTGCCGCCCACGATGCGGGACGAGTAGTCGATGTGCCCGGCCGACAGGATCGTCGCGCCCGCCACGCACTGCGTCGCCGCGACCTGCTGCGAGGCGGGGGCCGCCTCGGCGTCGTCGCTCGCCTGCGGCGGCGTCACCTCGACGGGCTCGGTGTCGACGAGCTCTCCGCAGTGGGCGGGATCGATCTCCATGACGTCCGCCGTGCCGACGGCCACGGCCAGCACGAACTGGTCGGACACCGTCTGCCCCGACGGCAGCTGAGCGACCCGCTGCATCGACAGGCAGTAGTTGCCCTGCGCGGAGAACGCCCACGACCCGTGCGCGTGCGTGTTCTTCGGGATCGTGAACCGGTCGGCGCCGGTGATGCCGTCACGGGTGTTGAACAGCACCTGCGGCTGACCGAACGAGTCGGACTCGTACAGGGCGAACTCCCCCGGCCCCGACACGTCGTTCAACGTCCACGCCACGCCGCCGGTCGTCGCCGACAACGGGATCTCCTCCGTCGACCAGCCCGGCCACAGCAGACCCGGCTGCTGCAGCTGCGTCACCTGGTAGAACGGCGTGCCCGACTGGCCAAGGAACCGATACGCGGAACCCTGCGGCACCGTGGTGCGTGAGCTGGGCAGCAACTGCAGCACCGTCTTCTCCGGATCGCGCCAGGTCGGGTCCCCCGACTCGGTGGTGTCCTTCACCTTCGTGTCCAGCCGCCTGCCCTCCAGCAGGGAGGCGATGTCGACGTGCCCGTCGTTGAGCACCGTGGCGCCCTTGTTGTTGACGGTGCCGTTGGGAACCTCCCAGACCGCGTCCGGGATCGGCTCCTCCGCTGCGACGTCGTCTCCGTCGCCCGCGCCGCTTCCGCCGCCGGTGGCGGCGAGGATGCGCAGGCTCGCCCAGCCGATCAGCTCGCCCTGGTCGTCCTCGACGACCAGCCGGTGGGTGCCGGGCGTCGCGTCGGCGGGGATGCGCACCTGGAAGATGGCGTCCTCGTCGGCGTGGGCCCATCCGAGCCACGTCGGGTCGGAGTACAGCCAGGGTGAGACCCACGCGTCGGCGTGGTCGGCGTCCAGCTGCACGCTGATCAGCTGCCCCGCCAGGAACCCGTCCTGTCCGTTCAGGATGCGCACGCTGCCGCCGCCGTCGTCGGGCAGGTCCTCGGCGGCGATCGGCGTGGTGTCCTTGCGATCGGGCTGGCCGGCCGGCGCCTGGAAGCACTGGTCGGGGTCGACGCGCATCACGTCGGCCTTGCCTACGGCGACGGCGAGCACGAACTCGTCGGACACGGTCTTTCCGGAGGCCAGGGTGGTCTTGCGCTCGAAGCCCAGGCAGTAGTTGCCCTGTGCGCTGAACGCCCAGGACCCGTGGGCGTGCGTGAGCTTGGGGATCTCGAACGAGTCGGCTCCGGTGACGCCGTCGCGGGTGTTGAACAGCACCTGCGGGCGCCCGAAGGCGTCGGTCTGGTAGAGGGAGAACTCGCCGGGGCCGGAGATCTCGGTCAGCGTCCAGTCGACGCCGGCCTTGGTCGCCGTCCTGGCGATGGTCTCGGTCGACCATCCGGGCCACAGCAGGCCCGTCTGCTGGCGCTGCGAGACCTGATAGAAGGACGTTCCCGCGGAGCCGAGGAACGACCACTGGTCACCCTTCGGCACCGTCGTCCGGGCGCTGGGCAGCAGCTGCAGGATCGTCTCTGCGGGGTCCCGCCACGCCGGCTTCGACGACGCGGTGGTGTCCTTCACCTTCGTCTGCAGCGCGCTGCCCTCCAGTAGCGAGGCGATGTCGACATGCCCGTTGTTCAGCACGGTCGCGCCGGCCTCGTTGCGGGTGCCGTTCGCGACGTCCCAGACGGCTTCCGGGTCGACCGGAGCATCGTCGCCGCCCCCGGAGCCGGCACCTCCTCCTCCGCCCCCGCTCCCACTGCCTCCCCCGCTGGGAGCGGCGATGATGGTCAGCGCGTCCCACCCGATCAGCTTGCCGTCGGAGTCCTCGACCACGAGGGTGTGGGAGCCGACGGCCGCCGTGGCAGGCAGGCGCACCTGGATCGCACCGGACGAGCCCACGCGCGCCCAGCCCAGCCAGTTGACGTCGTCGAGCCACACCGACACCCACTGGCCGGCGCGGTCCTTGCCCACCTGCACGGTGACCAGCTGGCCGGCGTAGAAGCCGTTCTCGCCGCCGAGCACCTGCACGCCGCCGGTGTTGCCGTCGTCCAGGTCGCCGGGGTCGGTCGGCGTGGTGTCCGGGTCGTCCGGCTCATCGCCCGGGTCGGCGAAGCACTTCGCGGGGTCGACCTTCTGCGGGTTCACGTCGCCGACGGCGATGGCGAGAACGTTCGAGATGGTCTGGCGCTTGCCGCCGTTGACACTGGCCGACCGATCGAAGGCGAGGCAGTACGTGCCCTCGGCCGAGAACGCCCAGTTGCCGTGCACGTGCGAGGCCTCGTCGATGGTGAACGAGTCGCGCGAGGTGATGCCGTCACGGGTGTTCCAGCGCACGACGGGCGTGCCGAAGTCGCCCGACTCGTACAGCGCGAACTCGCCCGGGCCCTCCATGTCGGTGAGGGTCCAGTCGACGCCGTCCGGCACCACGCCGCGCTCGATCAGCTCGGTCGACCACCCCGGCCACAGCAGCAGCGAGTTCTGGGTGGCGGGCAGCAGCCAGAACGGATCGCCCGCCCGGCCGAGGAAGCCGAACTCGCCGTCGTCCGACGCCGGCACGGTCGACTCCGCCAGATCCGTGACGTGGAACACCACGTCCTCCGGCTCGCGGTACACGACGCCGTCGCCGCTGGTGTCGTCCTTGATGGTGGTGCGGAGCTTGCCCCCCTTCACCGTGCTGGCCACGTCGACGTGCCCGACGTCGAGCACGGTCGCGTCCGAGTCCGGCACGTCCTCGTTCGGGTCCTCGCCCCCGGGCTCCTCCTCGCCGGGCTCCTCTCCGCCGGGCTCGGGCTCGGTCGCCTCGCCGCCGTCGGCGCAGGGCGTGACCTCGGAGCGGTCGACGTAGTCGGCCGACGAGGGGTTGGCGCTGCCGGCGACGAAAGTCAGCGTCTTCGACACGGTGGAGGTGCCGCCGTCTGCCAGCGTCACCTCCCAGGTCAGGGGCACGCAGTACACGCCGGGGTCGGTGAACGAGTGGATGATGTGCCGCTCGCGCCAGCCGTCCCAGAGCGACGTCTCCGTCGGGCCGCCCGCGGTCGTGCGGAACGCGACCGCGTCTTCGTCGGGAATGTAGTTCGTGCCGAACCATTCCTCACGGCTCACCGTCACGTCACCGGGGCCGGTGACCTCCCCGAGGGAGAGCGTGGGGGATCCGTCGATCTCGCCCGGCTCGAACCAGGTGGTGTCCCACGAGATGTCGGGCGCCGGCCCGTACGAGTCATGGCCGATCCACCATCCTGCGCCGGCGAGATCTCCGAAGCTCCCGCCCCCGCTCAGCGACCGGGCGCCCGAGAAGATCACCGACTCGACGTCGCGGTCCACGAGCGGCGAGACGGGAGAGTCCTGCACGCGCGCGAACACCTGCAGCTCGCCGCTGTCGTCCAGATAGGGGCTGATGAGCGCCTGACCGCTGTCGAGCACCGCCGGGGCGTCCTCCAGCGTCGCGGGCATCTGGACCGTGCCGACGGGCGCGGGAGTTTCCTCGTCGCGGCCGCACGGCTGCACCTGCGAGAGGTCCACCTCGTCGCCGACGACGACGGTCAGCTGCTCGGCGGCCGTGCTGTCGCGGCCGTCCGGCAGGCGCAGCGTGGCCTGCCAGTTCAGGCAGTACACGCCGGGCTGCGTGAACGCCCAGTTCATGTGCGAGTGGTTGCCCCGCTCGAACGAGCGTGACTGCGGGTAGCCCTGCGTGCTGCTCCAGTAGATGTAGCTCGCCTGATGGCCCCCCGTGTTGTTGCCGGAGCCCGTGGCCGCCGCCTGGTCGCCGAAGATCACCACTTCGCCCGGCCCGGACACCCCGAGCAGCTCGACCGATCCGCGGCTGATGTCGAGGATGTCCCCCTTCTGGATGCCCTGGAGCGACAGACCGGGCCAGAGGGATACCCCTGAAGTGGGAGACTCTACGAAGCCCCAGTACGGCGTTCCCGGCTCGCCGATGAACGTGTAGTCGCGGTTGGCGGTCACGGTCGGCACGACGAACTCGTTGGTCGACCGCTGTCCCACCCAGATCGTGTCGTCGAGGTCGTAGAACTCCTGGTAATCGACCCCGATCGCGGCCTCGCCGTCCACGACGTCGACCGCAAGATCGGTGTGGCCGATGTCCAGGTACGTGACGGTCGGGTCCAGCTCACCGTCGCCGTCGCCGTCGTCGTGGTCGTCGGGCAGCGCCGCCTCCTGCTGCGCGCAGACGTCGACCTGTCGCGGGTCGACGTCCGTTCCCGCGACGACCGTGAACGTGGCCGCGGCCAGCTCGTCGCCGAGGGCCGCCCGCAGCGTCACGCAGTACACGCCCGCCTCAGTGAACGCCCACCCCGAGGCCTTCTGATAGCCACCTACAGAGGTCAGACCCACGGTCGTCCCTCTTGTGGACGTGCGGGAATCCCAGATGAGCGCATCGTTCGGCGGGGTGTTGTTGGCGAGGACCTTGTAGCTGGTGAAGTCTCCGGGACCCTCGGCGGACTGGAGGGACAGCCTGCTGAACTCTGTGCCGGCCACGGCGAGGCTGCCGTCCAGGCTGAGCTGCAGGTCGTTCTCGTAGTAGGCCGACGACTGCCCGAGGTACCCGGAGGTCCGCCATGGCCGCACCCCGCGTGGGACCACCTGGTTCCAGATCGCCTGCTGGTTCGCCGAGTCGAACGCCTCGCCCGGCCAGGCGTCGTCCTGGTTCGGCAGGTAGAACACCGTCTGATGCGCGTCGAGCAGCTCCGTCTCGAGCCCGGTGTGGTCGGCGACGCGCAGGCTGAGGCCGTCGTCGGCGGCGACGGGGGCGATGCGGACGTCGCCGGCGTCGAAGATCGTCACCCCGTCGTCGCGGACGAGGTCGTCGCCGCCGCCGCCCGACCCGTCGTCGGGTTGGGGGGCGGGGGTGACGGTGGCGGGGTCGACGTCGTCGCCGACGACGATCGTGTACACCGCCGTGTCGGTCAACGCCGCCCCGTCCGCCGCGGCCGCCGAGGTCGTGACCGTGAGGTGATACACGCCCTCCGCCGTGAACGTCAGCTGGCTCATCCCCGACGCGGTCGAGCTGACCCCCTCGCCGTCCTCCGACGTCGCGGCCACGACCGGATCGGCGAGCCCGTCACGGCTGTCCCAGAACCGCTTCGGCGACAAGTCCCCCTGGAACAGCACGGCATACCCGTCTGCGTCCGTCTCCAGCCCGCCGAAGCTGAACCGCGGCTGCGCGGCCACCGCGTCCGACGGGATCAACCCCGCGTCGACATCGACGATCAGCTCATTGCCCGGATACGCCAGCGCATCGCTCGTCGTGGTCGTCCACAACGGCTGGGACCCGTCCGAGATCGCCTGCCAGCTCCGCAGAGCGACACCACGCTTGCCCTGCCCGCCCCACGCCGAGTCCTGCTGCGGCAGATGCAGCACCGTCGCCGACGGATCCAACCACTCCGTCGCTTCCGGATCCGTCACATCCCGCAACCCCAGCTCCAACCGCCCCTCCGCCAGACGATCCGCGAACCGCACCTCACCCGACGACACCACCGACACCTCAGCAACCGCGTCGGTCGTCTCGCGCGGCGCGGCGTCCGCCTCCATGCGCGGCGCCACGCGGGCCGCGGGAGGCGCCTCCGCGTCGGGCGTCGCGGTCTCCTCCGGCGCGGCGGTCTCCTCGGGCGCGGCATCTGCGTCGGGCGCGGCATCTTCCTCGGGAGCGGCCGTGTCCTCCGGCGCCCCGTCGTCCGCGACCGTGCCTTCCTCGTCCGTGCCTTCCGCGGCCGTGCCGTCGTCCTGTGATTCCGAGGGGTCGGCGGGGGTCTCCGCGTCGCCCGCCTCGGGTTCGGCGGGCGGTGCCGCCCCGACGGCGACCTGCGCGGGCTCGGCGGTCGCCTCGGCGTAGTCGGTGGACCAGGTGGGCACGAACCGTGCCGTCACGGTGTGCGTCCCGTCGGACAGCTCCGTCGCGTCCACCGCGGCGGTGCCGTCGGCGACAGTGGCCGTGCCGACGAGGGTGTCGTCGATGGAGAACTCGACGGTGCCCTCGGCCGTCGCCGGCTCGACGTGTGCGGTGAGGGGCACGGCGGTTCCGCTGTCGGCCTGCGCGGGCACGTCGAGCGTCGCCTGCGCCGGCGTCGCGGCGATCTCGCCGACGGCGACGTCGTATTCCACGGGGTCGCTGCGCAGCGTGGTCTCGGTGCCGGCGTCATCGGTCACGGTGAGCGTCGCCTCGAAGGTGAGGGCGTGGCGTCCCGGGGCTCCGAACCGCCACTGCAGCGCCCGTGCCTCGCCGGCCTCGACCGCGAGATCGGTGGACGACGTGCCGGCGGTGTCGATGAGCGTGGCGTCGCCGTCGCGCACCTGCAGGGAGGTGCCGTCGGGGCCGAGGGCGTCGGTGAGGGTGAGCGCGAGCGGCCCCGTGGCCGTGTACCCCTCGGGGAGGGCGATGTCGGCGCCCACGCTCGCCTCGACCGGTTCGGTACCGGGCACGGCGAGCACGGTCTCGGCGGGGTCGAGGAGGGTGTCGCCCGCGTCGCGGATGGCCAGCGCCAGCGCGCCCTCACCCGTGACGCCGGCGACGACGGCCTCGCCGGCGTCGAGCGCGACGACGGTCTTCTCGCGGCTGGCGGGGGCCGGCTCAGGCTCTGACGACGTCGCCGCGACGGCGGGCGTCGGCGCCGTGAGCACGGCGAACAGGAGGGACGCGATCGCCAGCGCGGCGGTCGAGGCGGGCAGGACGGGGCGGGTAAGACGCACGAGACGGGCTCTCTAGGGCTGCGGGGTCGGGGAGGAGAAAGAGGGGAAACGCAAGCGAGGGGACGCCCGTGCGGCGGCCGGCTCTGTGCCGGGCTGTGCCGCCGCACGGGCGCGGGGGCGATCAGATCACGTCGACGATCACCGTGACGGTGTCGGGCAGACCGTTGATAGTGACGCCGGAGGCCGGGGCCGCGTCGACCTCGAACACGAGCTCGTACGTGCCCGTGCCGCTGAACTGCCAGTCGGGGTGGGTGTGGTCGGCCAGCGCGAAGCTCTGGCTGCCGGGCGCGTACGTATCGGCGTCGAAGGCCAGCCCGATTGCCACCCCGTCGTCGATCAGCACCTGGCCGGTGCCCGACAGGGTGCCCGAGCGCGTGGCGCTCTCCAGCGTGAACGTCACCGCCCCGCCGTCGACCGCGGCGAGGAAGTCGGCGTTGTCGGCCGAGAAGCCGGCCGACAGCGCCTCGCCCTCGCCGATGTAGCCGACCCCGTCGACCGCCGTCACCTGGTAGGTGACGTCGGCCGGGTCGAACTCCTCGCCCGTCTCGTGGTCGTGGCCGACGAGCTCGACGTCCCACACGTTCGCGCTCGTCTCGGCGGCCTCGACCTCGATCACGTCGAGGTCGCCCGCAGAGATGACGCCCGAGAGCGCCGCCTGCGCGGCCAGCGGGGCGCCCAGCGTGAGGGCGAGGACGCCGATGCCCGCGATTGCGGAGCCGACGACGGTCTTCTTCTTGGTGCTGCGGAAGGCGCTCCCGGGCGCCTGGACTGCTGCGGTCATTGGGGGTTCTCCTGTGTATCTCGACCGTGCTGATGCTGTTGCTGCTCCTCGGAGCCGTTACCGGTTCCGAGGGCGGGCACGCGCACGCGCCGTCAGACGCGCGTCGCGTGGGCCGCGAGCACACCGCCCGGCAGCCGCGACGACGGTCCCGGCTCACGCGGCGGGAGCGACGGACCGTCTGGCTGGCGGACGGCGCGGAGCATTCGGTCGGAGTAGATGAAATGGGCGCGGACGTAGCCGGCGTGCTGGTGCCGGAACGGCGTCCAGGCCGTCGCGCTGAAGCTGTCCGCCGAGGCAAAGCGCGAGACGCCGTCGAGGACGTCCTCGCCGCATCCGCACCGCGGCTGGCCGTGGGAGCCGAGATGACCGCGACCGTGCAGGTGCTCGGCCGTACCGGTGGAGGGCTGCCTGCCGTGGACGGGGCCGCGGTGCGCGGAGCGATGGACGTTCACCTCTCGCATCCGTCACCTCAGCCTTTATTGATACTGATTATCATCCACGTTAAGGTTATCGTGCCCGCTTCTTCTCGCCATGTCAACTGCGCGGGTGCAACATGACGACTCATTCCTGCTCGGCGAGCCGACGAACGCCCGGGCTCGGCACCCTCGACGCCGAGCGGCGCAGCAGGTGGGTGAGCACGGTGAGGTGCGGGAACTCGATGAGCATGCCGAGGACGATCGCGGCGTGCACGAGCGGCTGATCCGGCAGCGCGACCGCGGTGACCGCCAGCATGAGCGGCGCGTTGCGCGCCGAGGTCGTCATCGTGAGCACCGCGTGCTCGGCATGTCGCAGGCGGCACAGCCGCGCAATGGCGTTCCCGAGGAGGAACGTCGCGACGAAGAACAGGAACACCACGAGCAGCACCCAGCCGAAGGCCGCGAGGTCCGCGAGGATCGTCTCGACGTTCCCGGCGAAGATCCCCACGATGACCGCGGCGATCACGAAGGGCACCAGCCTGTCGCCCCCCGCAACGGCAAGGTTCCGCCACGCGGTCGGCGCGGTCAGGCGCAGCAGCAGGCGCGCCCCCAGCCCGACCGCGGCGGGCACGACGAACCAGGTCAGCAGCGTCGGGCTTACGGTGTCGAGCATGGCGTCGACGCGATAACCGGAGAAGACAGCGAGCCACACCGGGTACAGCGTCAGCTGCAGCGCCATCTGCACCGGGATCAGCGCTCCCCCGATGACGGTGTCGCCGCCCGCGAGGCGCGTGAAACCCAGGAACCAGTCGGTGCACGGCGCCAGGCAGTAGATCAGCACGCCCAGGCGCAGCGCCTCCTCGGGCAGCAGCGCGGTCAGGGCGACGGCGAGGACGGGCACGAGCAGGAAGTTCATCCCGAGCGCCAGCAGCACCGTGCGCGGCGCCCGCCGCAGCTCGGAGACGCGCTCGAAACGCAGCGTGAAGAACAGGCACCCGACGAGCACCAGGATCAGCGGGTCGGTGAGCCCGCCCGCCACGCCCGCCGCGGCCGGGGCGAAGACGCCGAGCAGGCTTCCGACCAGGATGGCGACGAGGAACAGGGCCGTGATGAACCCTGCCCGCGACGAGGCGCTCAGCACGCGCACTCGACCCCGCAGCACGACAGGTCGTCCGTGAGCATCCCGGCCGTCCGCCACATCTCGAGGGCGCTGGTGTCCTTCCCCGCTCGCTCGCCGATGACGCGGGCGATGTGGGCGAAGCGCTGTCGGAACTTGTACACGAAGCAGAACTTCAGGCCGCCGTGCCGCACCGCCGGGCCGGACAGGAACAGCCCCGGCGTGAGGGTGGACTGATCGTCCTCGTCCAGCTCCGGCCAGCCGTCACCCCGCGCGTCGAACAGGTGCTCCACCGGCCCGAGCCCCGAGCCGAACCCGGTCGCCGCGATGGGCGCCTCTTCGCTCCGCAGCGCCTCGCCGTCGCCGAGCCGGACGACATAGGCGTCCCCATCGCGCTTGACGCCGACCGCGCGCGCGTCGACCAGACGCAGGCGCCCGGTGGACAGCGCGGCGTTCAGCCGCATCCGGGATCGCGGGGCGAGGCGGAACGAGGGGTCCGACCCGGTCTGCGCGTCCCAGGGATGCTCCCCGTCGACGACCGTGACCGTCGCGCCGCCGGCGACGTGATGACAGGCGATGTCGATGCCCGACTCGTAGCCGCCGATCACGACGACCTCGCCCCGGTGCTCCCGCCATGCCTCCGCGTCGCGGGAGTGCGTCGTCAAGCCGGCACCCGGGATGCGCGGTGTCAGTGGATGCGAGAACTCGCCGCCGGCCCACACCAGCGATCGGGCGCGCACGGGACCACGCGCGGAGAAGACCTCGAACTCGTCGCCGCACTGCTGCACGGCCTCCACCTCCGCGTCGTCCATCACGGGCACGCGGAAGTGCTTCACGACGCTACGGAGGTACTTCGCGTACTGACCGCCGGTCAGGTAATCGGTGCCGAGGCTGAACGCGGGCGACGTCTCGGGATGGACCGCGTTCAGGTCAGTCGCGCCGAAGCCGTTGCCGGTGAAGGACGGCGTGAGGAAGGTCTGCTGCGCCGGCCAGTCGAGGAAGGTCTGGCCGATCTGGCCGCGCTCCAGGACACCGAAGGTCAGATCTTCCACGGCGGCGAGGGCGAGGGCGGTCCCGATGCCGGCGGGACCGGCACCGATCACGAGCGCGTCGAGGACGGGCGGGGAGGATGTCACGATGAGTCGCTTTCCAGGCACCGGCGGCGCCAATTGATAATCATTCTCAATAGGCTACGGCATGCGGGCCGGACACCATCGCCGATACGCGACGACGGGGCGCGGCGCCGGGCGCCGTGCCCCGTCGAGATGTCAACCCTGGCGACCCTTGAATCGTGGGTTGAGCTTGTTGATCACGTAGACCCTGCCGCGGCGACGCACGACCTGCGCACCGGGCTGGTTCTTCAACGACTTGACGGATGCCCGCACCTTCATGTTCCACCTCCTATTGATAATGGTTATCATTACTTTACCGGCATCGGGCGATGTCGAAGATGCGGGAGGTCCACGTGGAGCAGGTCGATGTGCTGGCGGTGGTGGGCGCGTGTGCTCCGGAACGGCTGCGCTACGCGAAGCGTCTCACGGCGATGACCCGCCGGATGTTCGTGCCCGCCCGCCGCCTCGCCCTCGCGCCCGATCCGATCGACGAGGCGCTCGCCCTCGCGCCGTGGTCGGGCTCCTCCACCGGCGCGGTGGTGGAGTTCCCCACCGAGACCGTGATGACCGAGCTGATCGGCGCCCTCGCCGACCCTCACGCGCCCACGAGGCTGGCGGGGATCGTCTGCCTCGCCGACGCCGCACATCTGCTCGACGACCTGCGCCGCGACAGCTACGCGCACCGCGCCGCGCTCCCCGGCCAGCACCCTTCGATGGGGCGCTACACGGCGCACGCCCTGCTCGCGGTGACGCAGCTCGAGTACGCCTCGCTCATCGTGCTCGTGAACTGGGAGACCCTGCCCACGGACGACCTGTCGACGGTGATGGGGCTGGTGAGCCACCTGAGCCCCCGGGCGCGGCTGCGCCTGCACGCCGACGCGACCAGCCCGTGGCAGCCCGGCATCCCCTATGCGGTGGGCCAGGAGCGCCCGGGGTGGGTCGCGCTGCTCAATGGCGACCACGACCCGCACATGACCGACCCTCGTGTCAGCGCCGTGCGCTACGAGAACGTACGCCCCCTGCATCCAGAGCGTCTCCAGCACTTGCTGGACGACCGGATCGAAGCGGGCGAGTTCGGCACCGTGGTGCGCTCAGCCGGGTTCTGCCGACTCGCCACGCGGGTTCAGGTGGCGGCGCAGTGGGATCACGTCGGCCAGATGATCTCCTTCGATCCGCTCGGGCGCGACGACGAGCTCGGCGAGGACGACGAACTGCTCGCCGTCGGCCAGGATCTGGCATTCATCGGCCTCGACCTCGACGCCGACGCGCTCGCCGCCGCGCTGGACGAGGTCGTGCTCGACGACGCGGAACTCGCCGCGGGACCGGACGCGTGGCGGCACTTTCCGGACCCGTTCCCCGCCTGGCGCAACACGGCGGATCGCGCGGAGTAACCGCTGTGACGGCGCACCGGCCACAGCGGGGCGACCCCCGCACGGTGACGCGGCGCGCGCCATCCACGAGCTGTGAGCGCGCGACCGGAAGCGGATACGACGGAGGGGATGCGCGAGAGTCCTCGCGCATCCCCTCCGTCAGGCGTGGGCTCAGTGCTCGTCGTAGTGACCGTCGTGGGGCGCGTGCTTGTGACCGTCGTGGACGTAGTCGACGTGCCCGTCGTGCTCGACGGCCTCGTGTCCGCAGTCACTCCCGTGCGCGTGATCCGCAGGCGTGTGCTCGGCCACGGACTCGTGCTCGTCGTAGTGGTCGCCGTGCAGCGCGTGCCGGTGGGTGCCGTGCACGTAGTCGACGTGATCGCCGTGCTGCACGGTGTCGTGCCCGCACTCGGTGCCGTGCTGGTGCTCGGCGGTGGTGTGCTCCGCGTGGAGGTCGGTGGTGGTCATGCTGGCTCCTCTTCTTGATGTCTGGACTGCTCTTCCGAGGCCCCTTCGGCCCCGGCAGGCTCTCGAACGTGGGCGAGGGCGTCGGCGATCACATGACTGACGTGCAGATCCGCCAGCCGGTAAGTGACCTCCTTGCCGCTGCGGCGGGATACCGCGAGCCCCGCGTCGCGCAGCGTCCGAAGATGCTGCGACACGAGGGGCTGAGACAGTCCCGTCGCCTCCGCGAGGGCGCCGACCGTTCGCGGCTCCTGCCCGATCAGCCACAGCAGCGCGAGCCTCGACTCGCCGCCGAGGACTTTGAACAGCTGCGCCGCATCGGCGAGCCCGGGTTCCACGTTCACGACTTCATCACATCACACACATAAACAGATTGCAATGTGAATATACTATTGAGAGGGCTTCTCAGCCCCACCGACAGGAGGCGACCATGAACGCCGTGATCCACGAGCGTCGCAGCACCGTCCAGAAGGAGGCGGTGCACCAAGCCCTCCAGGACGCCGGCGGCTTCATCTCCGCAGGAGACCTTCACCACCGCATCAACGCCGAGGGCACACCGATCGGCCTCGCCACCGTCTACCGACAGCTGAACGCCCTGACCCAGTCGGGACACGCCGACACGATCCCCGTGCCCACCGGGCAGCTGTTCCGCGCCTGCCAGCCCGGCGCGCACCACCATCACCTCGTCTGCGAGAACTGCGGCAAAGCCATCGAGATCGGCCCTCCCGATGAGGCCTGGATCCGCGACACCGCCGCGCAGCACGGGTTCACCGTCACCCGGCACATCCTCGAGGTCTTCGGCCGCTGCGCCGACTGCCCCGAGGGCTGACGGCCGCGCCGCGGTCCTACTGGTCCGCCGGGAAGTGGATCGTGCGGATCTCCGAGAAGTCGGCGACGGTGCGGCCGAGAAGGCGGTCAGGCGCGTAGTCGTCGAGCAGCGCCGACCGGTCGTCGTCGAGCATCTCGGCTGCCACCAGCTCTCCGAGAACGAGGGACAGCGTGATGCCGCTGTGCGCCACGGCCAGATAGGCGCGCTCGCTGAGGCGGCCGACCGCGGGGAGGCCGTCGGCCGGCCGCGACCGCTGCCCCACGGCCATCCTCTCCAAACGGATCGGCCCCACCTCCGGAAACAAGCGCCGCAGCTCCCGGAGCAGTTCCCTGCCGACGGGGCCATCGCGGTCGTACGTGCGCGACGGGTCGGCGGAGCGGTCCAGCCGCGGGGACTGCAGCAGCATCCGTCCCCCGCCATCCGGGCGAAGGTTCAGCGCGGGCGAGATGAGGTTGACGCCGAGCTGAACGGGCATGGGCGCGGTGTAACCGAGGAAGCTGCACCCGACGCGGCCAGGGAGGTCCGCGTCGATCATGGCCACGGAGCGCCCGAGCATCAGCGCGATGGAGGACGACCACCGGCCCGCCGCGATCACGACCTGATCGCCGATCCATTCGCCGCCGTCGTCCAGCGACAGCGTCACCACGTCGCCGTGCTCGACGACGTCCACGACCGAGGCGGGCGCGATCAGGCGCGCGCCATGCTCGCGGGCCTCGTCCCAGAGACGCGCCAGCAACAGCGCGGGGTGCACGTAGCCCTCCGCGGGGAACCGCCACGCGGACATCACCGCACCCGGCTCGATCCCGGGCGCCGCCTTCCGCAATCGGTCCACAGTGATCTCCTCGACGGGATATGCGAGCTCTTCGAGCCGCTCCACGCGCTCACGGACGCGGATGTCGCCCTCGGCGCTGTCGGACCACTCGATGGTGCCCGACGGGACGAACCAGGGCGCCCGCGTCCGCTCCCGCGCCTGCAGCCTTCGATGCGCCCGGAGGCCGGCCACGTTCAGCTGGTGGTAGGACTCGGGCGCCTTGCCGTTGGAGTTCACCCACGCGAACGTCGTTCCGCTCGCGCCGGCACCGACGCGGTCTCGTTCGACGATCGTCACCTCGGCGCCGCGGACGGCGAGCTCTCGCGCGACCGCCATTCCGATGACGCCCGCGCCGACGACCGCGATCCGCGTTCGCGCGCGCATCACAGGGCCCGCCGTCGGCGAGCGCCGCGGACGTCGACGACGAGCACGAGCAGGAGCAGGAGCAGGACGAGCAGAAGCACCCCGAGGAGGGCCCCCAGGGTCACCGGCACGGACAGCGGCGACCCAGCGGTGCTCTCGGCGTCGTCCCCCACGAGGAAATGGAGCGTGGCCGAAGCGGTATGGGACACCCCCGCGGCGTCGACGATCTCGGCGGTGAAGCCCACCCGATACTCCCCCGCCGCGCTGAACGCCCAGTTGGCGTGCGCGTGCGTGTTCGGCTCCACCCGCAGCGGCTCGCCGGGGTCGGAGCCGTCCCACACCTCGCGGGCGGGCCGGAAGCCCCCGTAGTCGAAGTACACGTGGAGCCGCCCGGGCCCGACCACGTCGTGGAGTCTGAACGAGATCTGCTGCGGCGGATCGTCGAGCAAGGCCGGGTGCTGCGTGTTCCACCCCAGCCAGATGACCCCGTCGAGCTGTGTCTGCGGGATGAGGAAGACCTCGTCGCCGGGCTCGCCGAGGAACGCATAGTCGCTCGAGTCGGGGAGCTCGTGCTCGGCGGCGTCACGCACGCGGAGCACGGTGCTGTCGGGATCGCGCCAGACCGCCTCGCCACCCGAGTCGTCCTTGATCTCGATCCGCCACCGCCCGTCGACAAGGACCGGCCCGATGTCAGCGTGCCCCTGGTCGAGCTCCGTGATGTCGGCGGCGGGTGCCGCGGCGATATGGGAGGCCGCGGGAGGTGGCGCGGCGGAGAGACCGTGCGCTGCGAGCGCGGCGCCCAGGGTGGTGCCGAGCGCGAGCGCGAGCGGACGAAAAGCGCGGGAAGCGGTACGGATCATGGAGCTTCTCTGTCGGGCGGGCTGGGGACGCCGCTCGTCGCTGCGCCCCCAGCCCGTGGAGTGACGACCTACTCGGCGCTGCGCTTGCGGCGCGCGCGGAGCAGCAGGACGACGATCACGATGATCGCGAGGGCGATCACCGCCGCGATCACGATCGTCAGCACCGGCACGCCGGCCTCGTCGCCGGCGGCCGGAGCGTCGTCGTCAGCGGCCTCGCCGCTCAACGCCACCGCAGGCAGCGAGCCCTCGGCCGACACGTTCGAGCCGTCGCGGACGACGGCCCGGATCTCCGCGCCGTCCCAGTCCTCGCCGACCTCGGCGACGAGCGTCGCGCCGGCGGTCTCCTCCAGAGCCGTGAAGACGTTCTCGCCGCTCTTGCGAACCGACCATTCGACCGTGTCGGCGTCATCCACGCCGTCGGCGGTGAAGCTGGCCTCGTCACCCACGGCGTACCCGTCCCGGTCGGCAGTCACGGCGAGGGGCTCGATGTCGGTCGCGTCGTCGTCGCCGACGGACAGGTGCAGCACCGGAGACTCGGCCAGCACCGAGTGGTCGGCGTTGAACAGCCGGGCGGTGATCGTCGCGCCGTCCATGTCCGAGGTGATCTCGAGGTCCTGGTCGGCCAGACGCGACTCCGGGATCCACGCGTACTCGTCCTCTCCGGCGAGCTTGAGGTACCAGTGGTAGTGCTCGTCGTCCGTCTGCGGGGCCTGAGCGGAGGTGAAGTGGGCGGTGTCGCCCGCCTGGTAGGAGTCCGCGTCCGCCGTGACCGACAGCGCGGTCGTGGGCTCGATCGCGCGCACGCCGATCTCGAGGGGCTCGGAGGTCTCGAGCACATCGCCGTCAGCCGAGGTCCGTTCGACGTAGACCTCGGCGCCGTCGATGCCGCGCACGGGCTTGGTCGAGAACGTGTTCGTGGTCTGCTCCTCGTCGACCACGGCTTCGGACTCGCCCGGCTTCGTGACGTACCAGTGGTAAACGTCCGCCTCCGCGGCGTCCGGGGACAGCGCGGTGAGGTTCACCGTCTGTCCGACGAAGTACTCGGCGTCGACCTTGCTCGGCACGACGGTCAGGGACTCGACCGAGTCGGTCACCTCCGGATCCTGCTGCGGCTGCGGCTCCCCGTCGGTGGCACCCAGCTCGCCCACGACGAAGCGCACCGTCACGTCGTCCGAGATCGGCGTCTCGTCGGCGAGCGTGGCCTCGACGGTGAAGTCGATGTCATAGACACCCTCCTCCGTGAAGGTCCAGGTGGCGTGCGTGTGCCCGCCGACCTCGCCGGACGTCGACGTGAAGGTCGTGCCCGGGACGATCACCGGGGTGACTTTGTCTCCCTCGAACCCGCCGGGCTGGGTGACGGCGAACCGGGGCTCGTCTCCGCCGCCGGCATAGCTGAATCCCTCGTAGGCGATCTTCACGGTGCCCTTGAGGACGCCCTGCTCGATCCCCTCGAACGACCAGCCCGGCCAGACGACCGATGGGTCCTGCGCCTCGGTGGTCACCCACGCGTCGGTGCCCTCCGGGCCGAGAAACTCGTAGCCCTCCGGCAGCGTGACCTGCGAAGACTCCGTCGAGGGGATGTGCAGCAGCACGGTGTCCGCGTCGACCACCCCGTCCGGCGTGAGCGTGTGGACCTCGAGCCGCCCGTCCTCGATCTCCGGATAGATCGCGTCCACGTGGACGCCGGCGCCGAGCACCTCACGCCCGTCGGACGGGTCGTAGGCGAACGCGGCCGAGGTCGGAACGGCGGCAAGCGCGACGCCGAGCACGGCGACGCTCGCGATCTGCCGTGAACGAGTGCGAGAAACCTGATGCATGAACTTCCTTTCGCATGAGCCGCCGACGTGGCGGCCCACATCTTAATGATAATCCTTATCAATAGCGCTGCAGACCCCCGCTCCGGCCACGCCGAGGCGCCGGCGGCGGATTCAGGCGCGTCGCGGCTCCGCCTCGGCACGCGTGCGCGAACGGCGGAATCGCGGATGGGCGAAGACGAACAGCACGACGAGCGCCATGACCGCCGCGCCCACGATGACCGGCAGCGGCGCCCAGCTGCCGTACAGAGCCGTCGCGAGCGTGGGGGCGATGACGAAGGTGAGACCCGTCGTCGCCCCCACGAGACCGGCGAGCCCACCCTGCTCGTCGCGGTCGACGAGCAGACTCGGGCCCGCGGTGTAGCCGGGCATGGCGATGCCGAGGCCCAGGCCGATGGAGAGGATCGCCACGAACAGCGGCACGGCGCCCGCGTCGACGATGAGGACGACGAACCCCCCGAGGGCGACCAGCCCGCCGACGCGCAGCAGGGTCGGCGGCGTCCAGCCGCTGCGCGGCACGATCACGGTCTGCGCGACGATCATGCCCACACCGGCCGCAAGCAGGGCGCCGCCCGTGACGAGCCCCGTGGTGGCGGAGTCGAGGCCGAGACGGTCCTGGACGATGAAGCCCGTGATCACCTGGATGAACCCGAGCGCGGTGAACATCCCGAAGCCCGCCAGGAGATAGGGCCAGACGCGGGTGTCGACCGGACTGACGCGCTTCGGGGTATCGATCCGCTCGTGACGGGACTCCCTGCGCAGCCGCAGGGCGATGAGGACGAGGCCGGCGCCGAGGAGGACAGGAACGGCGATCAACGGCGCGATCAGCCCGAACGCCGAGAGCAGCCCGCCGATCATCGAGCCGCCGACCATGGCGATGCCCTGCACCGCGCCGACGCCGGCCATGCCCTTGACCCGCGCCCGCTCATCCGTCGTCACATCCGCGATGTACGCCTGCGCGGTGGGCGGCACGGCGGCGAGCGCGCTGCCGAACCCGATTCCCCGCAGCAGCACGAAGATCAGGAAGAGGGCCGTTCCCGTGACGGCCCCGGCCATCCCGAGCCATGCCAGCAGCGCGAAGAGCACCATCGTGACGGTGGCCAGAACGAATGCGGCGACGAGCACCGGCTTGCGACCCCACGACTGGGAGCGGCGTCCCCAGAACTGGCTGGTGAGCACCACCATGACCGCCGCCGTGCTGATGGTCGCTCCGATCTGCCACTCGGCCAGGCCGACTTCCCGGGAGAGCGGAGCGATGATCGGGTTCAGCGTCATCTGGCCGAGATAGGCGAGCAACACGGCCCCGAGCAGCAGGGAGATCTGCGGGCGGGGCGCGTCGCGCGCAGGCGGAGTGCTCGAGGCGGGGGTGCTCGAGGTCGGTGCGGTCATGGATGTTCCTCCCGTGTGTCATGCCCGACGGCGAGCGCGTCGCGAGCGGTTTCTGAGCGCGAGGGTGCGACGTCGGACATCGCGGACGCCAGGGTCAGCTGCCGATCCGCGGCGAGCGACAGCAGGTCCTCGTCGTGACTGATCAGAAGCACCACCGCGCCGGCAGCCGCGACCTGACGGATCTGGTCGGAGATGGACTGCAGGTGACGGCGATCGACACCGGAGCTCGGCTCGTCGAAGATCACGATGCGTCGGGCTGCGACGCGCACCGCCGCCACGACGAGCCGCTGCTGCTGGCCGCCGGACAGCGACAGCGGGTGGCGCTCCGAGAGAGGGGCGAGGTCGAGAGCACCGAGGGTCGCTGCGACGTCCGGAGGACGCGGCGCGTCCGTGGCGGCGAGCTCGATCTCGGCCCGGACGCTGTCGGTGAACAGTTGCCGCTGCACGTCCTGCATCACGATGGCGCTGGCGCGCTGGCGCGCCCGTCGACTGAGCGGACGTCCGTCCAGCCGCACGGTGCCGCCCGCCCGTTGGAGACCGGTGACGACGCGGGCGAGGGTGGACTTGCCTGCGCCGTTGACACCGCGAAGGGCGGTGACCTCGCCGGCGCGGAAGCACACGCGATCGAGGTCGAGCACCGTCCGGCCGCCGAGGCGGCAGCGGACGCCGTCGAGCTCGAGCGTGCCTCCCGGCACCTCGCGCGCTGCGACGGCGCCCGCGACGCTCGGTCCGGCCGCCGGAAGGACGGGCAGCCGCGCGGTGCGGACGTCGCCGCGCAGCCCCTCCCCCGCGAGGTCCTCGTCGGAGATCGCACGGAACTCGTCGGCGGTCCACTCGACGTCGATCGCGCCGTCGCGCATCACGACGATCCGGTCGGCCAGGTGCTGCAGCCAGCGCAGTCGATGCTCGGCGACGACGATCGTCACCCCCTGCGCCTTCAGCACGCCGAGAGCCTCGGCGAGCCGGGCGACGGCGTCGGCCGAGAGATTCGAGCTCGGCTCGTCCAGCAGGAGGACCCGAGGGCCGTGCGCCGTGGCGGCGGCGATCGCGACCTGTTGCTGCTGCCCTCCGGAGAGCCGCTGCAGGCGCTGCCCCATCGGGACGTGCGGCGCGAGACGCACGAGGCCGCGAGCCACGCGCTCGCGGATCTCTTCCGGCGGCTCGCCGAAGTTCTCCATCGCGAAGGCGAGCTCTTCCGCCGCGTTGTCGGTGAAGAACTGACGGCGCGGATGCTGCAGCACCGTCCCGGTCGCACATCCCAGGTCGTCGAGCTCGGCGTGGGCGGTGACCAGGCCGTCGACCGTGACCGTGCCGCTGAGCACACCCTCGTCGTGGAAGTGCGGGATGAGGCCGTTCATCAGGCGCAGAGCGGTCGACTTGCCTGAGCCGGACGCGCCGCACAGGACGACAAGCTCACCCGCCGCGATGCGGAGGTCGAGCTGGCGCAGGCTCGGCGCGTCGGCGTGCGGGTACGTCCAGCTGACGGACTCGAGCCGGATCATGCGAGCGCCCTCGGCAGGACCGGGACGGCGATAGCGAGGACCGCGACGACGATCAGCAGGACGAGGTCGGGCGCGCCGAAGCGCGGCGGGTTCATCGCGGTGGGCGTGCGGCGGGAGCCGAGTCCACGCAGCACGGCGGAGGCCGAGAGGTCTTCGCTCGCGCGCAGGCTCGCCGCGATCATCGGCACCGTGAACCGCTCGAGGCTGAGCACGGGGTGACGCAGCATCCCCCGGACGCCGACGAGGCCGCGCAGCCTCATCGCGTCGAGCACGGCCGACGACTCCGCTCCGACGACGGGGAAGAAGCGGAGCATCACCGCGAGCGTCACCGAGATCGGCCTCGGGACGCGCCAGGCGCGGAAGGCGGCGGAGAGCTGGGTCGGGGAGGTCGTGGCGATCAGGTGCGCCCCCACGCCGATCGCGGCGGTGAAGCGGATCGCGTACACGCAGACGAGGGACGCCATCGCCGTGACGCCGTTCGGCCACCACAGCGGCACCAGCCACCCCACCGCCCACAGCAGAAGAGCCGCGGCGGCGATCCCGATCGCCCGTGCGCGGGCGCCTTCCCAGACCGCCAGCGCCACCGCGACCAGGAGCACGGTGGGGACGAACGGCAGGCCCGCGGGACTCATCACCACGACGCTGCAGGCGATGACGAGCAGGATCTTCGTCCGCGGGTCCAGCGCCCGACGCTGGCCCGTCGTCTTGCCCCAGCCCGCCGGGCCGCCGCCCTCAGGCAAGACCGGCTTTGCGGAAGTGCTTGCGCAGCAGCGCGGTGCCGAGCAGCGCGCCGAGGAATCCGCAGACCACGGCCGCGCCCGTCATCGCCAGCACCGCAGGGGTCGAGACGAGCTGGTCGAATCCGGCGAGGTACTCCTCGCCCATGCTCTCCATCGCGGCCGAGCGGAGGTAGGCGTCGCGGTCGAGGAACATCGGGATCCACGGGCCGACGAACCACGCCGAGAACACCGTGTAGGCCCAGATCGCCGCCCACTTCGAGCGGAAGCCCCCGGCGGCCAGGACGAGCTCGGCGAGGATCGAGACGCCGACGGTGACCAGGGTGCTCTGCCATGGCTGCCCCATCATCAGATACAGCAGCCCGACGACCAGACCGAACAGCGTCACCATGCCGGTGTGCCGCACCCGCGTGAGGAACAGCATGTACGGCACGCCCGCCGCGATGGCCGACAGCGGCAGCGTCAACAGCATCACCAGCGGACTGACGACGCCGAGCATCGCGATGACGAACACGATCACGAAGTAGATGACGGCGAAGATCGCCACGTTCAGCAGATCGCGCGCGCTGAACGAGATCGACGAGCGTCGCCGTCCGGTGGGGGCCGCGCTTGCGGCGAGGGTGTCATCGGTCATCTCGGGTCCTTTCGGGGAGGGGGTCCGGTGCGGTATCGGGTGCCGCGAGCTGCCAGCCGGCGGCCTCGACGCGCTCGCGCCAGTAACCGGCATAGGCGCCGCCGGCGGCAAGGAGCTCGGCGTGGGAGCCCGTCTCGCGGATGCCCCCGTCGCCGTCGAGCATGATGATCCGGTCGGCCGTCATGATCGTCTGAAGCCGGTGGGCCACCACGATCAGCGTCCGATCGGCGCGGATGGCGTCGACCGCCTCGCCGATCGCGATCTCGTTGCCGATGTCGAGCGCGGCCGTCGCCTCGTCCAGCACCACGATCGGCGCGTCCTTCAGCAGCGCACGGGCGATGGACACTCGCTGGCGCTCCCCGCCGGAGAGGTTCGACCCGCCCTCGCCGACCCGCGCGTCCCAGCCACCGGGCAGCCGGGCGACGATCTCATCGACGCGCGCCCGCGTCGCGGCGGCGATCACGTCGTCGCGGTGCAGGTCGGGGTTGCCGATCCAGATGTTGCCCAGGATCGTGTCGTCGAACAGGTAGACGTCCTGGAAAACCGGGGCGACGGCGGCCTCGACCGCGGCGGTGCCGAGGTCGGGCAGCGCGACGCCCCCGATCGACACGGTCCCCTCGTCGGGATCGTAGAAGCGGGCGATGAGCTTCGTGATCGTGGTCTTTCCCGAGCCGGAGGGGCCGACGATCGCCGTCATGCGCCCGGCCGGGGCGCGGAACGACAGGTCGCGCAGCACTGGCTCCCCGCCGTATCCGAACGTGACGCCGTCGAACGCGATCCCCGCGTCGGCGGCGACGGCGGGCGCCTGCGGCTCGGGCAGCGCGGTCACCGCGGCGAGCCGGTCGAGCTGGTCGAGGGTGGTGCGCGCGACGGCGACGCCGCCGCCGAGATCGCCCGCGGCGACGATGGGCTCGTTGAAGCGCACCCCCAGCACGAGCAGGGCGATGAGGGTGGCCACGTCGACCGTCCCGCCCACGGCGAGGAACGCGCCGACGACGAGCAGCAGGGTCAGCGAGAGCTGCACGAGGCCGGCGAACGTGGCGATGCCCGCTCCCCCGGTCACGAGCATGCCGCGGTAGGCGCGGTGCTGGTTCTGCAGCGCGTCCTCCACGAGCCGGTCGGCGATCGAGCCCTCGCCGACCGTGCGCAACGCGGGCTGCACGCGGGCGAACTCGATCACCCGGTTGGACGCGTCCGCGACGGCCTCCGCATGGCGGGCGTCGCCGCGTCCGATGGCGTTGCGCAGCCAGCGATAGCCGACCAGCAGCACAGGGATCATCACGGTCATCGCCAGAGCCAGGCGCCAGTCGACGAGGTACATCCCGACGAGCACCGTCGCCGGGGTGACGAAGCCGATCAGGATCTGCCGCAGGATCGCGTACGGCATGTTGGAGACGAACATCGCGCCCTGGGTCGCGATGCCGGTGACGAGACCAGACCGATCGGCGGCGAACCACGACACGGGCAGTTCCACGAGCCGGTCGCCCAGCCGGGTCAGGAGCGAGTCCAGCAGCGCGCTGCTGGCCTTCATGCCGATCTGGCTGGCGAACCACGTCGTCAGCACGTAGCAGGCCCCGACCGCCGCGAGCACCACGAGCCCCTGCCGCACGGCGTCGGCGTCACCCAGGAACAGCGCGCGAAGCAGCGGGACGAGCATGAGGAACGCGACGCCCTGCAGGATGGCGGTGGCGACGATGAAGACGAGCTCGGCGATCAGCAGCCGGCGCGCGACGGGCGACGAATAGTGCAGCAGCCTGCGGATCATCGACGAGCCCCTTCCGGCAGAGCGCGGGCATGGTTCGCCTGGTAGTCGGCCCACATCCGCGCGAACCGGCCTCCTGCGGCGACCAGCTCCGGATGCGTGCCCCGCTCGACGATGCGCCCGCCGTCGAGCACGAGGATCTGGTCGGCGCCCGTGATCGTGTGGAGTCGGTGCGCGATGACCAGAACCGTGCGGTCGGCGGTGAGCGTCGAGAGCGCGCGCTGGATCGCGGCCTCCGAGTCGGGGTCGGCGAAGGCCGTCGCCTCGTCGAGGACGAGCACCGGCGTGTCCGCCATCAGCGCGCGGGCGATCGTGACGCGCTGAGCCTCGCCGCCGGAGAGGTTGGCGTCCTCCCCCACGACCGCGTCATAGCCCCGGTCGAACCGCAGGATCCGCTCGTGGATCTGCGCCGCCCGCGCCGCGGCCTCGATCTCGTCATCGCTCGCTTCCGGGCGGGCGAGGCGGATGTTCTCGCGCAGGCTCGTCCGCAGCAGCTGGACGTCCTGGAACACGAAGCCCACCGCCCCGTACAGATCGGCGGGCTCGATCCGACGGACGTCCACACCCGCGATCCCGACGGTGCCCTCCTGTGCGTCGTAGAAGCGGGGCACGAGCTTCGCGAGGGTCGACTTGCCGGATCCGGAGGACCCGACGAGCGCGGTCACGGTGCCGGGCGCGCATGCCGCGGCGATCTCGTGCAGCACGCGATGGTCGCCGTCGTAGGCGAAGGAGACGTCGTCGAACGCGACGTCCGCGCCGCGCGGACTGCTCGGGACGTCGGCACGCGGCGCGGGCGGGAGCGCGAGGAACTCCGCAAGCGACTGCTGGGCCTTCGTCGCGTTGCGCAGGAACTGCGCCGATGACCCCAGCTTCATCAGCGGGCTGGTCAGCCCGAGGCCCAACAGCACGCCGGGGAGCACATCGATCGGGGCGGCTGCTCCGACCGACACGAGCCACGCGCCGGTGGTGAGCAGCCAGGTCAGCACGACCACGGGAGACGTGACGATCTCGATGACCGTGAACATCGCGGCGGTCTCCCGCGTCCACTCGTCGACGAACCGCACGTACCTCGCCGTCTCGTCGCGGTACCGGCGGTGACTGCGCCCGAGCTGGCCGAAGCGCTTCACGACGGCGATGCCGTGCACGAACTCGACCGTGGCCCCGGACAAAGCGGACGTCGACTCGTCGTACTGCCGGTACTTCTCCCCTCCCCCGCGCATGAGGACCGGATACAGGATGGCTGTCACGACCAGCGGGACGAGCGCGGCGAGCGCCAGCTGCCACTGCACGACGAACAGATACGCGAGGCTGACCGCCGGCACCGTCACGGCCGTCACGACGTCGTGGATCGCATGGGCGATCAGCTGATGCAGCGCGACCACGTCGTTCTCGACGAGCTTCCGCACGGTGCCCGAGGTGCGCCGGTCGAACCAGCCCAGCGGAAGCCGCTGCAGGTGACGCACGATGCGCCGCCGCAACGAGAGCTGCAACTCGGCGTCCGCGAAGTGGCTCACCATTCCCGACAGGAAGGCGGCGCCGAAGCTCAGGAACAGCGCGACCGTGGCCACGCCGACGATCGCCCAGACACGTCCGGCGTCGGCGGCGACCCCCGAGAGCGCGGGCAGCATCGTGCGCGCGAGCTCCACGATCGCGATGAAGGGCACGACCCCGCTCACCGCTCCGAGCACGCTCAGGGCGACGATGCCGGCGAGGCTCCTCCGCACCGGCGCGAAGAACGATTCCGACCCGCGGGTGCCGTCCACAACGCTCATGTGCCCTCCTCCGACCATTTGTTGAGAACGATTATCACACACAATGTGAACACTGTTCTAATGGAGCTTCGAGGAGAATCGTCACCATGACGGATGCGCCACCGTTCCACGTCGGCCTCACGCCGGAGAGGGTGACCGACACCGCCGTGGAGCTGACCCGCGAGACCCACCTGATGACGTGGTCGATCAGGGATCTCGCCGGCCGGCTCGGTGTCGCTCCGTCGGTGATCTATCACCACGTCGGCGGGAAGGATCTCCTCTGCCGCAGAGTCGTCGAGCGGATGCTGAGGCGGATCGAGCTGCCGCCGTCAGACCTCTCCTGGCAGGAGTGGTTTCGCGCGCTGCTGTCCTCTGCCGGGCCGACCGCCGCGGAGTACCCGGGCGCGGCGAAGTGGATGCTGATGCACGGCCCGACGCTGCCCGCCGTGCTGCCCGTCCTCGAGGCGGGCATCGCCGTGCTCCGGCGGGCGGGATTCGCCGACAAGACCGACTTTGCCTACGCACTGCTGCTGAACAACGCCATGCTCACGGTGTCCATGGGCGACGATCGCCTGCAGCACGAAGGCGACGGCCCCCGCGATCACAGCGCCATGATGGCGGAGTTCGAGCAGTTGCATGCCGCGTCAGACGAGGTGCGCGCCATGGGTCAGCACTTCATCCGCCCCTTCGCTGAGGGCGGCGAGACCGCCGCCCTCATGCGCTGGGCCTACTACCGGTTCGTCGTCGACGCGTCGATCGCCGGCCTCGACGTCGTCCTTCGGTCGTTCGACGCCGAACGGTGACGCACGCACGGCTGCCGTGGAGCGGACGGGGGTGCGAGCACAACGGAACCGGCTCTCGTCGCTCACCGATCTGCCGGGTACGGTCAGGACACCGCGACCAGCCCGCGTTCGTAGGCGGCGATGACGAGCTGGGCGCGGTCGCGGGCTGCCAGCTTGGCGAGCAGGCTGCCGATGTGCGTCTTGACGGTCTTGATCGAGATGGTGAGGGACGCGGCGATCTCGTCGTTGGAGAGCCCGCGGGCAACCAGCACGAGCACCTCGCGCTCGCGGTCGGTGAGGACGTCCAGCCGTCCCGGCGATGCGGCGGGCCGGCGCACATAGTGCTCCACGAGCCGGGTGAGGACGGCCGGCGCGAAAAGAGACTCGCCCGCATGAGTTCGCCGGATCGCGTCGACGAGTTCTTCGGGACGGGAGTCCTTGAGCAGGAAGCCGCTGGCGCCCGCGCGCAGCGCTCCGTAGACGTAGTCGTCGAGCTCGAACATGCTGAGCACGAGCACCCGGCAGCGGGACAGCGCGGGGTCGGCGGTGATGGCGCGGGTCGCCTCGATGCCGTCGCCGTCCGGCATGCGGATGTCCATGAGGATCACGTCGGGCACGAGCTCGCCGGCGAGACGCACGGCCTCCTGCCCGGTCCCCGCCTCGCCCACGACCGTCACGTCCTCGGCTGCCGAGACGAGGGCGGCGAGGCTGTGGCGGAGGAGTGCCTGGTCGTCCGCGATCACGACGCGGACGACGGACGATGCGGCGATCACGCGGGCCCCCGGTCGGGGATCCGCGCGGTGAGGCGGAAGCCGGGGCCGGCGGGCTCGGCGTCGAGGGTGCCGCCGAGGACGGCGACACGCTCGCGCAGGGCGTCGAGGCCGTGACCCGCCCCGGGCTGCGGCCTCCACCCCTCGCTCGGCCCCGCGTCCTGGACGTCGACGGCGAGCGCGTCTCCCTCGCGCCGCACGTCGATGCGCGCCCGCGTCGGTCCGGCGTGCCGGATGGCGTTGCTGAGCGCCTCGCGCACGACCGCGCAGACGGTGAGCTGCACGCCGGCCGAGACCTCTCCGAGGTCGGCGACGGCGAGCGTGGCCTCGACGCCGGTCGAGCTCGCGGCGTCGACGATCGCGGGCAGGTCGTCGAGGGTGTCGGCGGGGCGGAGGGGCGCCGGGCCGGGCGTCCGCAGCACGGTGAGCATGCGCCGCAGCTCGGTCGTCGTCTCGCGGCCGACGCGCTCGATGTCGGCGAGCGCGTTCGCGCGGTCGTCCTCGTCCGGATCGGGAATCGCACGGGCGACGGCGGCACGGACGGTGATGATGCCGAGGCCGTGCGAGACGAGGTCGTGCAGGTCGCGCGCGATCCGCAGGCGCTCGCCCTGCGCCGCCCGCTCGGCGGCCCAGGCGGCCAGCTCCGCCTCGTACAGCCTCCGGTGCGACCGCGTGCGCAGCAGCGCCCAGACCACCATGGCGGCGGCGACCCCGATGGCGACGAGCGTCATCGCCAGCGTGGTCTGAGGCGAGTCGACGCCGACCGTGGAGAGCACGAGCACGAGCGCGAGCAGGACCGACGCGGCGACGAGCCATGCGCGCGAGCGCCACGTCGGCCTGTCGGTGTCCACCCGCCGAGTCTAGGTATCGCTCCTCGCCGCGTCATCGGACCTGGGTCTGACGGACCGGGGTCGCAGCCGGCGCCGGGAACACCGGGCTCCGGTCCGATGACGGCCGGGGCGCGGCCGGGGTGGGATGGGGAAATGCTGACGATCGACGGTCTCGCGAAACGTCACGGCTCCCGCGCCGTGCTCACCGATGTCTCCTTCCAGGCGCTCCCTGGGCGGGTGACCGGCTTCCTCGGCCCGAACGGCGCCGGCAAGTCCTCCACCCTGCGCATCCTGCTCGGCCTGGATCGCGCCTCCGCGGGGACCTCGCTCATCGACGGCCGCCCCTATCGGAGCCTGCGCGCGCCGCTGCGGACGGTCGGGTCCATGCTCGACGGCTCCGGCGCGCATCGCTCGCGCACCGCGCGCGACCATCTCGCGTGGGTGGCGCGCAGTAACGGCATCGCGAAGCGTCGCGTGGCCGAGGTGCTCGAGGAGGTGGGCCTCGAGGACGCAGCGCGCACGCGTGTCGGCCGGCTCTCGCTCGGCATGGGTCAGCGGCTCGGCATCGCCGCCGCGCTCCTCGGCGAGCCGGACGCGCTCGTCCTCGACGAGCCGGTGAACGGGCTCGACCCGGAGGGCATCCGCTGGATCCGTCGCCTGCTGCGCGGCCACGCCGATGCGGGCGGCACCGTGCTGCTGTCCAGCCACCTGATGAGCGAGGTCGCCGAGATCGCCGACGACCTCGTCGTCATCGCCGGCGGACGTGTCGTCAACGCCGGCCCGCTGGCCGAGGCCACCGCGGGGTACGCCACCCTCGAGGACGCGTTCTTCGGCCTCACCGGCGATCAGGGGAACCGGCGATGACGCTGTTCCACGCGGTCTCCGCCGAGCTCCGCAAGGCCGCCACCCTGCCCGCCGTGTGGGCCGGCGCTGCCGTGGCGATCCTCGGCTCGCTCGGCATCACGCTGCTCAACGCCGTGACGGCCCGCAGCGCCATCGCGGCGGGCCGAGCCGACGAGCTGCTCGCCAGCACCTCGGCCTTCGAGACCGGCTACGCCGCCGCCCCGCTCGGCACCGTGGGCGCCGTCGTCATCGGCGTCGTCCTGATCAGCAGCGAGTACACCGCCAACAGCCCGGACGCCGGCGGCGGCAGACAGCTGACCACGACCCTCACCGTCATTCCTCGGCGGCTGACCGTGCTGACGGCCAAGGCGGTCGCCGTCGTCGCGGTCGTCGCCGTGGCGGCGCTGGTGGCCCTCCCCGCCTGCCTCGTCCTCGCTCGGGCCGTCATCGGCGACGCGGGGCACGAGACCGTGTCCGCGCAGGAGGCGCTCTGGCGCTGGCTCGGAGCCTGCCTCTACTGGACGCTGACCGGCCTGCTGGCGTTCGCGATCGCCGTCCTGACGCGCAGCGGCGTCGTGCCGCTCATCGTGCTGATCGTGAACAGCTCGCTGGTGTCCGTCTCGCTGCTGCTGACGAACATCACGCCGCTGGCCCACTGGCTGCCGGACATGGCCGGACGCCGTCTCTTCGGAGGGGTCGACACCATCGACGGCGGGCTCGACACCCTTCCGGGGGCGCTGGTGATGGCCGCCTGGACCGTCGGCCTGCTCGCGGTCGCCGGGGCCGCCTTCACCCGCAGGGATGCCTGAGATGCGGATGCGCGACACGGCCGCCGCCGAGCTCGTCAAGCTCCGCAGCCTGCCCGCGGCGGTGGCGACGGTGCTCGGCACGGTCGCCGTCGCGATCGCCCTCGCCGCCGGCATCGCCGGAAGCACCCGCGCCCCTCTGTCGCCGGAGCAGACCGTCGTCGCGATCGTGCCGTTCCTCCAGATCGGCCCCATCCTCCTCGGCGTCCTCGCCGTCGCGACCGAGTATCAGGGCGGCCAGTTCCGCACCACGCTGACCGCCGCGCCCGCCCGGGTCCGGCTGCTGGCGGCGAAGGCGACGGCGTATCTCGTGACGGCGACGATCGCCAGCGCCGCGGCGGTCGGCGGCGGGCTCGCGACGGCGGCGGTCGTCCTGGCCGTTCGCGACCACGCCTCGGACGGGCGCTCCGACGGATGGCATGTTGCGGGGGCGGTCGTCTATCCGGTGATGATCGGACTGCTCGCGCTGTCCCTGGCCGTCCTGCTGCGCTCGCTCATCCCTCCGCTCGTCGCCATGCTCGCGCTCGTGCTCATCGTCTCGCCGCTCGTCGGCGCCAGCACGGAGCACGCGCGCTGGCTGCCCGACCGCGCGGGCGCCCTCCTCTACCTGGAGGACGGCGACCCCGTGCTCACCGCCGGCGCCGGCGCACTGGTCCTGCTCGGCTGGATCGCCGCGGCGGCGATCACCGCCGTCGCGACCTTCGTCGCCCGGGACGCGTGACACGGTCCCGGCGCGCGTGCGCCGGAGTCATCCCTCGAGCCGCGGCGAGCGTGGAGTTCGGTCACTGCCGCGGGCGCAGCCGGACGTTGGGCAGGGGCGGAGCGGGCAGCGGACGCGGCTGTCCCTCGGGAAACGGCCCGAACAGGCCGGGATCACTCGGATCGATCGAGTCGTCCGGCTCGAAGCCGAGCTCGGCCTGGTAGCGGCGGCGGAAGTCGGCGATCTCGTCGTGATCGCGGCCGACGAAGTTCCACCACATCACGATCTGCTCCCCCAGCGGCACGCCTCCGAGCAGCAGGACACGCACCCCTGCGTCCCCCGCCGAGACGGTGAGGGTGTCCGCTCCGGGCGGGACGTAGGCGAGAGACCGGTGCTCGACCGCGGCCGCGTCGACGAAGACCCGGCCGTTCTCCGCGAGCACCGCGTGCTCGAAGTCCGGTCGGACGTCCAGCGTCACCGACGCCCCGGGCTCGAGCACGAGCTCGGCGCCCAGCAGGTCGGGCGTTCGCGTGTCGACCGGCGAGGCCGAGCCGAGCAGCTCCCCGATGAACACACGGGCGGTCATCCCGGGCACCGCGACAGGGGGCGGCACGTGGCGGGCGAACTCGTGCCGGCCGAAGCGCGTCTCATCGGGCAGGGCGTACCAGAGCTGCACCCCGTGCAGCACGCGCGTCTGCGGATCGCCGAGCTCTTGATGGGTGATCCCGCGCCCGGCGATCATCAGGTTGAGCTCTCCCGGCACGACCGCGGCCGCGTTGCCGCCGGAGTCGAGGTGCTCGATGCGCCCGCTGAAGAGCCACGACACCGTCGCCAGGCCGGTGTGAGGATGCCGCGGTACGCGCATGCCGCCGGTCGCCGCGACGTCGTCCGGACCGTAGTGGTCGAGGAAGCACCAGGCGCCGACGAGGGATCGCTCGCGCTGCGGCAGGGTGCGGTGGACGGTCATCGCGCGCGGTCCGCCCAGGGGGACGAGACGTGGCTCGAGCACCTGCACGTCGCCGCCCGGCCGTCCGGTCTCCAGGACCTCCACGCCGGGGCGCCTCTCGAGATTCGTCATCGTGTGACTCCTTCTGAACGGTGCGACCGGCCTGCTGCCGACAGTCAAGACCGTGTCCCCTGCACACAGTCAACACCGGGCGTGGCGGTCCCGGGGCCAGGCCTCGAGCCCGTCCCGTCCACCCGTCGCCCGGGACGCAGATCGGCTCGGTCGGCGGACGCACGGCTCAGTCGTCGGAAGGCTGGGGCGGACGAGACGCGGGCGTGCACGACGAGTCCCACGCGCCTCGCCGATCCGACGACCGCGCGATGGATCCGACGACCGCGCATCGACGGCCCGGGGTCGTGAGCTGCTGCTACGACTGCTCCTCGCGCGGCTGACGCTCAGGCAGCCGAGACAGCGCTTCGCGGCCGTGCCCGGTCATCGGCCAAGGCACGGATGCCGCCGGCCAGTTCGAGTCTCGAAGCCCGGTGAGCGCGTCGCGCTGGCTCTGCACGGCTTCGAGCGAGTTGGTGCGGAACGCCGTCGCGATGACCACATCACGCCAGTACTCGTCCCAGCCGTCGTACGTCTCGAAGGCCTTCGCCGCGACCGGCTCAAGCAGCCCCCACGTGTCCTCGAGCGTGAGATATCCGGCGACGTACGAGTAGCGGACGCCGCCGATCGCCCGCTCGATGTCGGCGGCGAGCAGCAGCCGGGCAGGTGCGGTGTCTGTGCCGTGTGCGAGGTCGTGGATGTCGAAGACGGGCACGCCGGTGAGAGCGGCGATGCGCGACATCATGTGCTCGGCGTTCTCGCCACCGGCGACCTCGGCGAAACGCTGCGAGTTGTCGCCGAGGGCGAGCGTGTCGGCGACGAGCATCTCGGCGTCCGACCGCGAGACGATCTTGAACTGGTCGTCCAGGGCCGCACGAAGCTGGCGGACGGACGACATCGGCAGGGCGAACCACGGCATGCCGTCTTCGCCATCACGGTGCCGGGCGCGGAGGTCCTGCGGCAGCTCGGCGAAGGTGGGGGTGAAGGCGAGCGACGAGTTCCAGCCGCGGCCGGCGAAGTCACTGGCCGCGTCGAGCGCGAGGATCTGCTGCTGATGCAGTGACAGGGCCGTGCGGCCGGATCGGAAGATGTACTGCCGCTGCGCGCGGAGCGGCGCCCCTGCATCGCTCACGGCGAGGACGATCGAGGCGATCAGCAGCCCGAAGCACATGCCGACGAGGAACGCGAACAGGTTGAGCCCGAACTCGTCGACATCCCACACGAACGACAGGACGAACGCCGCGATGCCGAACGGAGCCGCCATGAGCGTGACGGGCAGAGCCCGTCGGCGCATCTCCTTCGGGTCGGCTCTGCGCCGCGTCTCGAGCAGGCGTGCGTACTTGCGCCGCGCCCGCACCGGGAACTCGACATCGCCGGGGTGGTTCTGCAACGCGGATGCGGGTTCGTTCACCGCACCATCCTGGCACTCTGCGACGACGATCAGGCGGTCCCGCTGACTCGCGCCCGACCCCGCAAGCGCCTTCATCGACATCGAGCCCCCTTGACATGCAAGTGACCACTTGCCTATGTTCGCGACGTGGGAGACCTCTACCAGGCGCTCGCCGACCCGACCCGTCGGCGGGTGCTCGACGAGCTGACGGAGCGGGACGGGCAGAGCCTGTTCGAGCTGTGCGGGCGACTGGCCATGCGGCACGGCATCACGTCGAGCAGGCAGGCGATCTCCCAGCATCTCTCCGTCCTGGAGGACGCGGGGCTCGTCAGCTCGCGCCGCTCGGGACGGACGAAGCTCCACCACCTGCACACCGAGCCGCTGCGCGCCATCCTCGAGCGCTGGCCCGTCGACACGAAGGACTGAGACATGAGCATCCGCATCAACCTGACGAGCGTCTTCGTCGACGACCAGGCCAAGGCGCTCGACTTCTACACGACGCGCCTCGGCTTCCTGCCCAAGGCCGACGTGCCGATGGGCGACTTCCGCTGGCTCACCGTCGTGGGGCCCGGCGAGCCCGACGGCACCGAGCTGTTGCTCGAGCCCGACCAGCACCCGGCGGCGAAGGCCTACGCGGCGGCGCTGGTGGCCGACGGCATCCCGGCGGCGTCGTTCGCGGTGGACGACGTCGTGCGGCTGCACGCCGAGCTCTCGGCGGCGGGCGTCCGCTTCACGCAGCCGCCGACCCCGATGGGGCCCGTGGTCACCGCCGTCCTCGACGACACGTGCGGCAACCTCGTCCAGCTGGCGAGCCCCGCGTGAGCGCCGTGCCGGAGTCGCCGAACGCGCGCGACGATCAGGGGCGCCCGACCGGCCGGTGGACCGAGCCCGACCCGCACGGCGGTGTGATGGTCGGCGACTACCTGGACGGCGCTCGGCACGGCGTCTGGCGGCACTTCTCGAACGACGGCCGCCTCCGCTCGGAGGGACCGTACGAGCACGGCGCCCTGCGCGGCACATGGACCTGGTATCGCGCGAACGGCGCCCTTCTGCAGCGCGGTCGCCTCGACGGCGATGTCAAGCACGGCCGGTGGGAGCGCTGGGACGCCCAGGGCCGCCCGCTCGACGCCGGCGACTACGACCGCGGCCGCAAGACCGGCGAGTGGGTCGCCTACAACCCGGACGGCACGGTCAAGGCGGTGCGCAGGCACCCCGACGCGCGCTGAGCACCGCACCGGCGCAGCATGCGCCGTCCAGCGGGCCCGGCCGTCACGACGATCCCCGACCCGCCGGGTCGACCTCGCCTATGGCCCCCTCTGACACGGCGAGGTCCGTCAGGCGCGACACGCGCCGCAGCGGCGACACGGCGACCCAGACCACCGTCGACAGGCAGAGGACGGCGCCGATCAGCAGACCGGTGCGTGCGCCCAGCCATTCCCCGGCGATCCCGCCGGCCAGGGCGCCGATCGGGATGGTGCCGTAGGTGATGGTCCGCATCGTCGCGTTCACGCGGCCGAGCAGGCGGTCGGGGGTGCGGAGCTGACGGATGGTGATGAGCAGCACGCTCGAGGCCGCCACGCCGAGACCGTTCAGCGCCATGGCGGCAGCGATCAGCCCGACGGTGACCCCGACTCCCAGGGAGCCGTCGACGAGCGGCAGGAAGAGCAGCGCGGCGCACTCCACGCTCGCGCACGCGATCAGCACCAGGCCGACCCTCGGGCGTCGCGAGAGCGGCGATGCGAGCGCCGCTCCGACCAGCGCACCTGCGACGCCCACGGCGAAGACGAGGCCGACGTGCCCCTCCTCCAGGTGGAGATCGCGTGCGGCGTACAGCACGAGAAGCAGCGTCACCCACTGCGCGAACGGGTTGTACAGCGCCGAGAACCCGACGTTCGCGCGCAGGTACGGGTCCTTCAGCACGTGCCCGGAGCCGTCGCGCAGTTCGCGGAGGAAGTCGCGCCGGCCGGCGGCGGGCACCGTCTCGGCGGATCGGATCCCCGTGAGCGCGATCGCGGAGATCAGGTGCAGTCCGGCGTTGACGCCGAGGGTCACGGCGGCGCCCGTCAGCTGCAGCAGCGCCCCGCCCAGTCCGGGGCCGCCGATCTCCCCCGCCGCAGCGGTCCCCTGGAAGCGCGAGTTGGCGCCGCTGAGGCGCTCGCGCGGCACCAGCGACGGGATCATCGACTGATAGCCGATCTCGTAGACCACCGTGCACGCGCCGAGCAGCACCAGCACCACCGCCAGCAGCGGAAAGCCCAGCATCCCGACCGCGGTCACGCCCACCAGGCACAGCGTCAAGAGGGTCCTGCCGATCTCGGACGCCACGAGCAGCCGTCGGCGTCGATGACGATCGATCATCACGCCGAGCGGGAGGGACAGCAGCAGGAAGGGCAGCCACTGCATCGCGCCGAGCAGCCCGAGCTCGACGGAGGACACGTGCAGGGTCGTCACGGCGATCAGTAACCTGCGACCCCTTGACCCCCAGGTAGACGGTTCCCCCAGATTCCTTGATTTTCCGGGCATCTCTGTCCCTCAGAAAGCCCGATTTCACGTCATGGATTGCATGGTTTGCATGCATCAGGTCCCGGACAGGTCCCGGCTCTCGGTAACCATCGATGACCCCAACACACGTTTATGTGGGGTTTACGGCAGGCATGTGATCCACGTCTGTCCACAGCAAGGTAGGTATCAGCATCGCGCAGGGACCTTGAAGGCTGTAGCTCTTGCAAGCCACCAACCTTGCTGCGGGCATGTGTCAACGCACGGCAATAGGGATGGTCACGATCGGCTCAGCAAAGGTCGATACTCGCGCGATCACCTGCACTTGCCACTCTCCCGCGACGGGCATTTCCAGTTGCGCCGAGTAGCCGCCGGTGGTGGGGTCGAGTTCTGCGGTGGCTTCGAACGGCCCAAGGTCGTGTTCGGGTAGTCGAGTGCGGATCGTCACTTCGTCGGGGGTGACGGGCTCACCGTCGTACTCGAGTGTGAAGGTGATGCGGTTCTCACCGGTCAGCGCCGGCTCGAGCTCACCTTCGAGAGATAGACCTTGGGCGTCCGCGTCGAGGGTGACGGTCTGTGCGGTACCGGCTGAGCTTCCCGTTGTCGTGTCGTGATGTTCATGCGCGGGGCTGAGGTTGGTGAGGAACCCGGTGAGGAGCAGAACAGCCACGAGCAGCGCGGCCTCGTAGGCGAGCGTTCGATGCAGTGTGTGCCACTGCATGCGAGCGGTCGGTCGTGCGGAGATCCTGGGGAGGAGACGGAGCCTGTTGTAGGCGGCGATCGCGATGACCGGGATCACGATCCCGATCTTGAGCAGCAGGGTGAGTCCGTAGCTCGTCGTGACGAGCGTGTCGAGGCTTCCGACGATCATGATGCCCATGATCGTGCCGCTGATCGCGAGGAGGGCGACGCTCCAGACCGCGAGACGGGAGAACCTCTGCACGACCTTCACCGCAAGCGTCGGCGCGGTAGCGTTGCCGGTCGCCCGTGCGGAAGCGAGGAACAGAAGGAGGCCGAGGACTCCTCCGATCCAGAAGCTCCCGGCGAGAAGGTGTCCGAGGTCGGCCCCGATGATCAGGGCGCGCGGTTCCATCAGCTGGGTGTGCCCGACCAGGACCGGCGCGGCCAGGGCAAGGAGCGTCATCAGCACGGCGAGCAGGCGGGTTCCTCGATGCTGCCTGCTGCGCCTCGCCAGCAGTGTGGCTCCGACGACCCCGGCGCAGACGACGACTGCCGCAGCCACCGGCGCCCAGAACACGCCTGTCCACCATGCTGCCGGGTCAATGACGGCGACGAGGCGTTCTCCGGTCACGTTGAGCGCCGACGCGGGGATGAGCAGCAACGACGCCGCAGCCGCTGCGATGCCGGTGACTCTCATGATGGCGAGCGTCCGGTGCTCCGGCGGTGAGACGTTGCGCAGCACGAGGCGTTCGAAAAGGAGCAGACCGGCGAAGACGAGGAGCGAGAGGTACTGCAGTGCCGTCAGAGCACTGACGGCGAACGCGGTGCCCTGCGGTGTCGTTGTTTCCACCAGCGGTGCGTTGGTTGGGCTTCCCGCGGCGTCGCCGATCGTGAAGGTGATCGCGCCCGAGATCGGGTGCCCGTCGGCGGAGACGACGCGATAGCTCAGGGCGTATGCGCCATCGTCGAGCGTCGCGGGCAGTGGGGCGATGACGCTGGTGTTGCTGACGTGCGCGTCGAGGGTGAGCGGTTCTTCATCGCCGGGAAACAGGCGGATGCTGCCATCGATGAGCTGCACGGGCTCATTGAACGTCAGCACCGCCTCGGCAGGTGCCTGGTCGAGCGCGGCGCCGTCTTCGGGCGTCGTCGACAGCAGTTCCGCGTGCGCGGACGCGGCCTGCGCTCCTGTGAGCACGAACGCCCCTCCCAACAGAAGCGCGGCGAGCACGCGGAGTGGTCCGAGGAGGCGGTTCCGCGACCTGTGTTTCCCGGCGGTGAGGATGCTCACGCCTTCTTTCGTCCCCTCAGCAGGGCGATCACGGCGACGATCAGGCCGATGCCGCCGATGGCGAGGGAGGTGATCACGAGCGGTGTCTGATCCGCCGGTGCCGCTGCTGAGGTTGTGTCCTCGTCGTGCCCGTCGGCGGTCGCTTCGGTGGCATCATCGTGGCCGTGGGATGCGGTGTCGCTGGCGGCGACCACGTCGACGCTGGGGGCGGGTGCGTCCAGGTCGTGGCCGTCCTGGCCTTCTTCGGGGATCTGCACCCAGGCGGTCTCGCCCTGCTCGCACGTCTGCACGGTCGGGAAGTACAGAGTGGTGTCGGCGGCGTCCTCGGGGATCTGTAGGGAAAGTTCGAACGCGTCCCGCTGACCGTCGGGGAGCGGCGTCGTGGCGGTGTAGACGACCTGCGCGACCCGCTCGGTGACCTCGTTGCCGTGACTGTCGGTGATCGGGGTGTCAAGATCCTCCATCACCTTCTCGACCGTGTACAGGCTGTTGCGGGTCGGGGTGACGGCGTTGATCCCTTCGGGGATCTGGATCGCGACCTCGGTGGTGGCCGACCCGTCGCACCCGTGCGGGACTCCGAAGGTGAGGATCGAGTACGAACCCGCCTCGACCGGGCCTTCTGCGATGCTGACGTGTGCGCTGGCGGCGACCGCACCGCCCAGGACCAGTGCGACGGCCCCGGCGAAGGCTCCGGTTCCAATCAGAAGGGGCCGCTTCTTGCTGCGTCGTGTGCTCATGGTGATTTCTCTTTCTTGTCGGGCCGCGTCGAGACGGCAGGTGATGAGGGTGGTGCAGGTGTGTTCAGCCGGTGATCATGGGCCAGCACATCGCGGCCATGCCGAAGCTCATGAGCGTCCCGGACGCGACGTCTCCGGTGTGTCCGAGCCAGGTGGTGCGACCGCGCACGCAGCGGATGAGCTCGACGAGGAAGATGACGCCGGCCGTTGCCATTGCTGCGGTGATGGCGACGCCGGTCAGCGCCGCCCACAGGTCAAGGCCACCGTGGTGGTGCGTGTGCGCGGCGGAGTCCGTACCGGACGGCATGGCGAGGATCATCCAGACCATCGCGAGCATCATGATCGCGTGGGCCACCTGGTGCCAGGGACTGTGCCCGCCGACGGATGCTCTGCGGATGCGACGCTGCGACTGGAGCACGGCCACCAGGGCGAACCACATCGTGCCGGCGATGAACACGAGCAGCTGCGGGAGGGCCGGGATCACGGCCCACCAGGGCCAGCACATGGCGATCATCGCGAGGCTCATCACGAGGTGTAGGCCGTCACCGATGATCAGGAACGGCTTACGGTCGTTGACAAGCCGGAGCGCTGAATACGCGGCGGTCGCGGAGAAGGTGAGCGTCAGCACCCATTGGAGCACCGGGTCAGACAGCATGCCACACACCTTATCTCTACAACATGTAGTAGTCACAGTAGTAGAGCGAAGGAGCTCGCGTCAATACGCCCGGCTCACCTCTTGCCTCAGGGGTTCCGCGCGTCGCGCTCTCGCCTCGAGTACGTCAGCGGCGGCGTCGCCATTTTCGGCGGATGCGCTCGACGCTGTTGCGGATACGGAAGACGGCAGAGTCCCATTCTTCGCGAAGCGTGGGGTCAGGCAGCTGGGGCGGCCTCGGTGGCGTGGTGAATGCGATCCAGAGGATGAGGACGTAGAGCAGCGCCGCGAAGGAGAGGGGCAGGAAGAGTTCCACGCACATCCACCTCTCGACTTCGACCGCTTTACCGGGTGCTGCGCACGCGTTGGATGCGGAGGCTGTTGTAGACGACGAGGACGGAGGACAGGGACATCGCGGCCGCGGCGATGAGGGGGTTGAGTAGGCCGGCTGCGGCGATGGGGATCGCGGCGATGTTGTATCCGAAGGCCCAGCCGAGGTTGGTGCGGATCGTGCGGAGGGTCTTGCGGGAGATCGTGATCGCGTCGGGGATGACGTGGAGGTCGTCGCGGACGAGGATGATGTCGGCGGCTTTGAGGGCGATGTCGGTGCCGGAGACGAGCGCGAGCCCGAGGTCGGCAGTGGCGAGGGCGACGGCGTCGTTGATGCCGTCGCCAACCATCGCGACCTTCTCCCCTGCTGCTTGGAGCTCGCGGACGACGTCGGCTTTCTGCGCGGGGGCAACGCCGGCGTGGACGCGTTCTATGCCGAGCTCGGCGGCGATGCGGGCGCCGGCAGCGAGGCTGTCCCCGGTGAGGAGCACGGTGGTGAGGTTCTGGGCGTGGAGCGCGCTGATGGCGTCGGCGGCGCCGGGTTTGATGGTGTCGGCGAGGGCGAGCAGGCCGATCAGGTGCCCGTCGCGGGCGACGAGCGCGACCGTGTGCCCCTGTTCGTGGGCGTCTGCGAGTGCGGTGGTGGCGGGGGTGAGGTCGATGCCGTGCTCGCGGATCAGGTCGGTGTTGCCGACGAGGAGGGTGCTGCCGGCGATGCGGGCGGTGGCGCCGAGGCCGGGGAGCGCGGTGAACTCCTTGAGCGGATGGAGGTCGGTGATGTGACTGCGGGCAGCGTCCTGAATCGCGCGGGCGATCGCATGCTCGGAGCCCCGCTCGACGGAGGCAGCGAGGCGCCAGAGCTCGTGCTCGGGGATGTCGAAGGCGGTCGCGGTCTCGACGGTCATGCGTCCGGTAGTGAGGGTGCCGGTCTTGTCGAGGACCACGGTGGTGATGGTGCCGGAGGCTTCAAGGGCGTCATGGCCCTTGATGAGGATACCGAGGGTCGCAGCCCTCCCGATGCCGACCATGAGCGCGGTAGGGGTTGCCAGGCCCAAGGCGCAGGGGCAGGCGATGATGAGGACGCTGATCCCGATGCCGAATGCCTGCGCGAACGGGGTTCCGGTGAGCGTCCAGGCGACAGTGACGATCACGGCGAGGGTGATGACGGCGGGCACGAACCAGGTGACGATGCGGTCGACGAGGTTCTGCACGCGCGCTTTGCGTGCTTGTGCCAGTTCGGTGAGGGCCGCCATCTGCGCCAGTTGCGTGTTCGCGCCGACCGAGGTGGTGGTCACTTCGAGCCGGCCGTCGGTGCTGATCGTGCCGCCGGTCACCGATGCACCGGGGCCGACCGGGACGGGGACGGGCTCGCCGGTCATCATGCTCGCATCGACCGCGGCTGTGCCCGCACGGACAGTGCCGTCAGCGGGGATGGTCTCCCCCGGGAGGACGACGAAAATGTCGCCGATCCGCAGCGCCGTTGCAGGCTCGATCGTCTCAACGCCGTCGCGGACGACCCGGACGTGGGTGGCGGCGAGAGCGTTCAGCGCCCCAAGCACGTCGCCGGCTTTACGACGGGAGCGGGTCTCGAAGTAGCGGCCGGCGAGCTGGAACGTCGTCATGCCGGCGGCGACGTCGAGATAGATCGAGTCCGCACCTGCGGGGGTGACGCCGAACCCGAGCCAGTAGCCGGCGGCTTCCGTGGTGCCGAACCCCAGCAGCAGGGTGAGTATCGCCCACCCGAACGAGGCGGCGATGCCGAGGGAGACAAGGGTGTCCATGCTGACCGCGCCGTGACGGAGGTTGCGGAGCGTGGCCCGGTGAAACGGCCACGCCGCCCAGGTGACGATCGGCAGCGCCATCAGCACGCACACCCATTCCCAGCCGGGGAACCGCCACCCGGGGACGAGGGCGAGGACGATGGTGATGTCCATGAGAGGGACCGTCAGCAGAGCCGAGACCGCCAACCGGCGGCGCAGAGAGGAGATCCGCACCTCGGTGGCGCGCGCAGACCAGGCGTCGTCGCTGCCGTCGCGCAGGTGCGCACCGTATCCGGCGTTCTCGACCTGACGGATCGCCGTGTCCACCTCGCTGTCCGGAAGACCTGTGACGATGGCGCGTTCGGTGGCATAGTTGACGCTCGCTGTCACGCCGTCGAGCTTGCCCAGTGCGCGCTCGACGCGTCCGGCGCACGCGGCGCAGGTCATCCCGGAGATGTCGAGCTCCACGGGTGCGAGCACCGCTGGGGCAGTGTCCGTCGTCGTCATGGTCGTGTTTCCTCTCGGACGGCTGGCCGGGGGCCGGGGCGGGCGGCGTCCCGGTCGGCGAGGCGCTGGAGCATCTGGTTGTAGGCGTCGTATTCGTCGTCGCGGCCGGTGTCGATGTGCCGGTCCTTGCGGCGGGCATCTGTGGCGTCCTGCCTGCTCCACTGGATGGCGAGTGCGACGATGACGATCATCAGCGGGATCTCCCCGCCCGCCCAGGCCACTCCCCCGCCGAGGTACTGCTGGGCCTGCAGGTCGGCCCACGGCAGGTCGAGGTAGCGGTAGAAAGTCTCGGCGATGATGACCGGGCTGGTCATCAGGATCACCCCGAAGAACGCGTGGAACGGCATCGCCGCCAGCACGTACCCCAGCTTGCCGATGTGCGGCAGGGGCCGCGGGGGCCGGTCGACGCCGATAATCAGGCTGTAGTACAGGTACCCGACGATGAGGAAGTGTACGTTCATGAGCTGGTGCGCCCAGTGGAACCGCATGTAGTCGCCGAAGAGGCCGGTGAGGTACAGGCCGTAGTACGAGCCGATGAAGATGATGAAGACGGTCAGCGGGTTGTAGAGGAACTGCAGCACCCGCCAGTGCAGCACCCAGGTGATCCAATCGTGCAGGCCTGCGGGCTTGTTCCGGTCGGAGCGGCTCGCGCGCAGCAGCAGCGTGACGACGCCGCCGAGGACGAGGAGGCCGGGGGCGAGCATGTTCAGCGACATGTGCACGATCATGTGCACCCCGAAGTCCGGGGCGGAGTACTTCCCAAACCCGGAACTGGTGGCGACGACCACGACCGTCCACCCGCAGATCCACGCAGCCGTCCGACCGAGCGGCCACCGGTCTCCCCGACGCCGTAGCGTGCGCACCGCGATCAGGTAGACCGTGACCGCCGCTGCGGCGATGCCGAGGAAGAGGAGATTGGGACGCCACTGCCCGAACAGCACCGTGAGCGTCGGGGCATCGGGCACTTCAAAGCCCATGAAGACCTGCTCGATGCTGGTCGGCACGAAGTACTGCGGCGGCGGCTGCCGGGTCATCGCGACACCCACCCCGGTCCATCCCACCACCGCCACCGCAGAGAGCGAGAGTAGCCCGGTGAGGTTCCCCGCCCGCAGCACCCCGCGCCGCGCGAGCATCACGGCGGTCACGAACGCCCCGGCGAGGATCGCCAAGAAGACGAACCCGGCGAGGATGAGCCACCCGGTCAACGAGGAGGTGATGTCGCCACCGGCGAGTTTGAACACGGCGATGATGACATCGGTGATCACGATGACAGGGAGCCCGACGGCGCCAATCCGAAACAGTCGCCGCAGCGTCACGGGCGAGACGAGTCTCCCGGAGAGCACGCGCAGGGCCGCGACGGCGATCGCGCCAAGGAAGGCGTTCACGGCGATGGTCTGGAAGATCGCCGCGTCGCTGCCGAAGTCGTGATCGGGCCCCACGAGCACCTGACCGGAGACGACGGGGGCGAGCACGGCGATCGCGGTCGCCCACAGCGGGATCAGCAGTCCCGTCCAGCGTTCCGCGAAGAACGAGACGAAGAAGACGATCAACGCCGCCAGGAAGCTGATGGTCCACGCTTTGGGTGCGTAGCTCGCTTCCCAGAGGTACGGCAGAGCGCCGGGAGTCGCCAGTCGCTCTAGCGGGGTGCCGTTGGAGTCGAGTGCCTCGAAGACCACTAGAGCTCCGGCAAACAATCCCCACGCCCCGGAGGCGATACGGAGCACGGAGATCTCGAATCCGTCCGAGAGATACCGTGCCCGACGGGCAGGCGCATCGCGCAAGAACAGCAAGTGAACCAGGGCACCGCTGGTCACCAGCGTGGCGAGATGAGCACCCGACAACAGCGCGGTGGTGGCAACGGCGACATCGACGCCCGGGTAACCGACATGCAAACGTTCGTAGGGTTCGTCGCCGAGTACGACGGCAACGACAACCGGGAAGATCACGAGAACCGCGACGGTTACCGTGACAAGGACCGCGGCCACCGCGGCCAATGGCTTACGGACGCGAGGGTCGGTGGCAGGTACGAGAGTTGCGGCGGAAGCGTGGGGTGCGCCGGTGTCAGACATTCGTCGCGGCGGGCCACGCCCGCACGGTATAGCCGGCGTCCTGGACGGCCGACTCCACCGCTGCCTGTTCGAGCGGCGTCTCGTGGGTCACCTGGACACGGCCAGAGGCGGCGTCGACCTGGACATCGACGATGCCCGACACGGCGGACAGCTCGGCGGTGACCGCACGTTCGCAGTGCTCGCAGGTCATCCCGTTCACCCAGAACTCGAACTCGGCCATGACCACTCCTCTTGACGCCGAACAACTCTCCTTAACTCTACATCGTGTCGTAGACGGGGTCGTCGGTGCGAGCGAGGTCAGGCGTGTGCGAGGGCGGTGGCGCGCCTCTTTTTCGGTGTCTTCCACCGGCGGAGGGTGAGCCGGTCAGCGCGAAGCTCCAGTCCTGGGTCGGCTGTCACACGCCCCATGGTCGCCAGGGCGTTGGCGAGGTGGACGGCGCCGGCCCGCCGGGCCGCGGCGTCGTCCGCGATGAGCTCGATCAGCAGAAGCGTGGCGCGTTTGAGCGCCCGTCCGGCGGGGAATCGGCGGGGGACACAGAGGGCGTTGATCTCCGCGATTCGGACCGCCCACCCATGATGCTGACGCAGATGGGCACGCTCGTGCTCGATCACCGCGCGCAGCTGCGGCTTGCTCAACAGCTTTGTGAGGGCCGTCGACAGGAAGATCTCCGGGTCCTTAGAGGGCACGGCGCATGCGGTCGGCTCATCCGAGTCGAACCACACGAGGGTCACCCCGTCCGACTTCTCGCGGGAGACGGCGACCGGTGCGAAGCGACCGACGGCCTCGCGCCAGGAGTCAGCAAGAGGTTCCGCGGAGGCGGAGACGAAGGCGATCACCGCCGCGAGCACGCCGAGGCTCAGCCAGCCCACGACCGTCAAGAGCATGCCCTCGGCCGGCGCGTGTACCTCTCCGACCTCGACGCAGCACAGCAGGGCCGTGGTCGCGGAGGCTCCCGCAAGCCCGATGCCGGCGAAGAACGCGAGGAACCAGAGGGTCAGTGCGGTACGCGGATGGCGCACCTGCCATCGCCCGGCGGTCAGCACGAGAGGCGCGAGCAGCAGGACCAGCGCGGCGGCGGCGAGGAAGGAGCCGGTGACGATCACCTGCTCACCTGCGCTTGCGGGACGTCTTGCCGGTGATCGCGCTGCGGAGCAGATCCAGGTCCTCGTCGGCGAGGTTTCCCGCGAACTGCAGCAGTGCGGCCTGCCGGTCGCCGGCTCCGTCGAGGGCGGTCATCATCGACCGTCCGACGTGTTCGTCGCCGGATCGAGCGGCATGGAAGCGGACCTTTCGCGGGGAGTCACCGGAGCGAACGACGTCGCCCTTCTTCTGCAAGCGTTCCAGCGCGGTCATCAACGTCGTGTAGGCCGGGACGTGACCGGTGAACACCGCCTGAATGTCGCGCGCACTCAAGGGCTCCGAGGCGTCCCAGAGGATGCGCATGACCTCGCCCTCGAGTTCGCCTCGTTCGCGCGTACGCTCTCCCGCCATCTGGCACCTCCGGCACTCAGTCTAGTCGCTATCAAATCTACATGATGTCGTAGACTTTTGGGCGTTCTGCCCGCTCCCATCGCGAGGATCTCCGCCCGTGGCTCCCTCCCTCTTCCGCTCTCGACGCTCCACCGCGAAAGCTCCCGCCCCGAGACCGGCTGGGCCAGCTACAGGGCAGAGGCTCGTGCGCGTGGCGCGGAAAGAGGCCGTGTCCGATCGCGCCGTGCTGCTGGAGCTGCTCGCCGCCGATGACGCGCTTCTGGGGCCGTTCACGCCGGGCGCGCACGTCGACCTGCACATCGGCCCGGGCGTTGTCCGGCAGTACTCGCTAGTCGACGTGGAGCGGAGTGCGGGCTCCTACGTGATCTGCGTGCAGCGCGAGCCGGCCGGTCGCGGAGGCTCGATCGCGGTGCACGACAGCATCCGGGAGGGCGATACCGTGCAGATCTCTCTCCCGAGGGACACGTTCGGCATGGTTGAGCCGGCCGGGCGCGTCGTTCTGCTGGCGGCAGGGGTGGGGGTCACCCCGCTGGTGTCGATGGCGGCGCATCTTCATCGTTCCGGCGCGGACTTCGAGTTTCATGCGTATGCGCGCTCCGCACCCGCGCTCCCACTGCGTCGTCACCTGGAGTCCGCGCCCTATCGGGATCAGCTGGTCGTCCACGACAGCAGCCTCGGCGACTCGTTCCGCTCCTTCGCGCCGACGGGCCTCACCCAGCCCGAGGAGGGCGGTGCGGTGTATGCCTGCGGTCCGGAGGGTTTCGTCACTCTGGCCCGGGACCGTGCGCTCGAAGCGGGGTGGCGCCCGGAGCAGTTCCGCAGTGAACGGTTCACACCCGCAAGCCCGACCCCATCAGGCGACTCCTCGCCGTTCACCGCGATCGCCGCATCGACGGGCGAGAGGATGGCGGTGACACCCGACGAGTCGATCGCGGATGTTCTGGAGCGGCACGGCTACGACACCTACCGCTCATGCGGTCAGGGCTACTGCGGCTCGTGCGTGACCAGGGTCATCTCGGGCGTGCCGGACCATCGGGACGATACGCAAAGCGCCGAGGAGCATTCGACGAACTCGCACATCAACGTGTGCTGCTCCCGGTCCCTCACCCCGGTGCTCGAGCTGGACATCTGAACGTCAACGGGACGCGCGCGTGGGTCAGAGGTTCATGAGCCAGAGCATGGCCCCCATGCCTGCCGCCATCAGCGCGTGGCAGAAGGCGTGCAGGCGGTGACCCTTGGTCACGACGGCTCGGTACAGCCACCACGCCGCGCCTACGGCGCAGACGATGACGAAGGTCGCGTTGACGGCATCGGCCCAGGCGGGGGTCGCCATCAGCCCCATTTCCTCACCACCGCCGTGGTGGCCGGCATGCGCTGACCCTTCGTCGCCGGCCATGTCCATTCCTGCCATGAGCAGCGGCATGGCTGCGAGCATCCAGATCATCGCGGCGTTGAGGGCGATGTGCCCGGCGAGGTCCACGCGGTGCGGGAGTCCGTGGGCGCGGCGGAAGCCGGGGATGAGGGCGAGGGCGAAGATCGCGAACAGGGCGATCTGCGCCCACGTCACCGCATCCAGCACGGCAACCCAGGTCATCAAGATCATCGCGGCGCTCATCACCGCGTGGTTGATGTCGATCAGCTCCTCATCGGCGAGCCCCTCGACGCCTGGCGTACGTCGGGCGCGGCGTGCGATGAGGTCTCCGATGCAGATGAGACCGGTGGCGAGGAAGACGACGGTGAGGATGATGTCCCAGGGCGATGCGATCACCACACCAGCTTACTACTACAATATGTAGAGTTATTTCGTTTCTGCTCGCCGTACCCGCTTTTGAGAGGCCCGCTGATGACCGCTGTCCAGACAGAGACCGCTGACACTCCCCCCGTCGCGGCCCCGTCGCCGAAACGACGAAAGACGAACTGGTTCGGGGCGTTCTGGCGCTGGCACTTCTATGGTTCTCTGATCGTCATCCCGGTGCTGTTCGTGCTGGCGGTGACAGGGATGACCTACATGTTCCGCGCGGAGGTCGACGCTTTCACCCATCCGGGAGTCCTCACCGTCACCGCACCCGAGGGAGCGGAGCGGCAGGAGCTGTCCGTGCAGGAGGAGGCTGTCCGCGAGGCGTTCCCCGACCGCCCCATCCTGTCCGTGGTGGACCAGACCGGGGACCGGGCGACGGTGTTCGTGACCGGCCGTGAGGATGGCGTCAACGCGAACGTCTACGTCGACCCGTACACGGCAACGGTGACCGGGGAGCTGACCGCGGATCAGCTGATCTCGGACTGGGCCGAACGCATCCACGGCGACCTGCTGATCGGCGAAGAGGGCATCGGAGACCGCATCGTCGAGCTCGGCGGCAGCTGGGCGATCGTGCTCACTATCACCGGGTTCATCATCTTCTTCCTCGGGCGCCGGCCCCGCAAGGCGGCACAGGCGAAGGGCGTCAAGGGGGCACGCCTGCGCGGATGGCACGCGATCGTGGGCCTGCCCGTCGGCCTGGGCATTCTCATGCTCGTCGTCTCCGGCCTTCCCTGGACGGGCGTCTGGGGCTCCGTGGCGCAGCAGGTCGCGGCCGGCAACGGCTCTTCGCTATGGGGGCAGGACCCGGGTGCGGAATCCACGATCGATGACCTCATCGAGAGCACCAGCGGCACCAACGCGGAAGCCGGTTGGGCGATCGGTAACGGCCCGACCGGCACGAGCGAGAGCACCGGCACGGTTCGGATCTCGATCGATGACGCCGTCGCCGCGGCGCGCGCCGAGGGGGCGCCCGAACCGTATTCGATCATCTACCCCGACGGGGACACCGGTGTGTTCAGCGTCATGTCGAGCCAGTGGAACGACAACGGCAACCCCGCCGAGTCCGAGGTGAGCCTCGAACGCACCATCCACGTCGACCAGTACAGCGGCGACATCGTCGGGACGTACGGGTACGACGACTACAGCATCGCCGCGCAGGTCGTCTCACAGGGCATCGCCGTCCACGAGGGACGCCGCCTCGGCGTGGTGAACACGATCCTGTCGACCCTGTTCTGCCTGGCCGTGATGTTCATGTGCGTCTCCGCGCCGATCATGTGGTGGACCAGGCGCGGCACCGCATCCGGCATGGCCGCACCCCGCGCGAAGCTGCCGGTCTGGGGAAATTGGCTGCTCGTGGTCGTCATGCTCGGCCTGGGGATCTTCCTGCCGCTGTTCGGACTGTCCCTGATCGTCATCTTCGCCCTGGACCAGCTGTTGATCCGTCGCCTGCCGCGGATGAAGAAGTTCTTCGGCAGTGTCTGAGCCCGTACCGCAACGGATCTCCCCTCCCTCGGAGGCGAGCGTTGTCGAAGGCACCCGGCAGCGCCCTCGGGTGGTCTGGCCGTGGTATGCGGGAGTGGCCGTTGCGCTCGTGCTGGCGGTGATCGGCGGGGTCTCTTTCGGGTCGGTGTCCGTTCCACCCGGCACGGTGCTGTCGATCTTCGGGCACCACCTGATGGGCGTTCCCGGTGACGGATCGTGGAGTGGTGCCGAGGAGTCGATCGTGTGGAACGTGCGCCTCCCCAGGGTGATTCTGGGTGCCGCGGCCGGAGCAGGCCTGGCCATGTGCGGGGCGACGTTGCAGGCGATGGTCCGCAACGTTCTGGCTGATCCTTATCTGCTCGGCATCAGCTCGGGAGCATCGACGGGCGCGGCAGCGGCGATCCTGTTCGGCGTCGCCGGCGGGCTCGGCGCCTATGCACTGCCGTTGAGTGCATTCGCGGGCGCGCTGGTCGCCGCCGCGGGAGTGTACGCACTGGCCCGATCGGGTGGGCGGATGACGTCCATCCGGCTGGTGATGGCGGGGGTGGCGATCGGCTACGTACTCTCGGCCACGACCAGCATCCTGGTGTTCTCTTCAGACTCTCCCGAAGGCTCCCGTTCGGTGATGTTCTGGCTGCTGGGCTCGCTGGCCCTCGCACAGTGGAACGCGACCGTCGTCGTGGTCATCCTCGTCGTCCTGCTCAGCGCCGGCATCCTGTTCCTGTGGGGACGCAAGCTCGATGCCCTCTCCATCGGCGACGACACGGCACTCACCCTCGGAATCGCACCCGGGCGGCTTCGGGTTCAGCTGCTGATCGTCGTCAGCCTCTGCATCGGCACCATCGTCGCCGCATCCGGCTCCATCGGTTTCGTCGGACTCGTCATCCCCCATCTGGCCCGCCGCTTCGCCGGTGCCGTGCACCGGCGAATGCTGCCGCTCACCGGGCTCCTCGGCGCGACCTTCCTCGTTGCCGCCGATGTCATCGCCCGCACCGTCTGGTCGCCGCGCGAGCTCCCGATTGGGATTGTCACCGCCCTGGTCGGCGCCCCCTTCCTCATCCTCCTCGTGCGGCGCTTCCACGCGTCCACCACCTGACCGCCACCGACCCCAACCCGGAGACACCATGCCATCCTCACCACGCCCCATCCTGACAACCATCGCCGCCGTCGCTCTCGTTGCCGCGCTGAGCGGATGCGCCAGCAGCCCGGAAACCGAGCACGGCGATCACGCGTCCGGCGACGCGTATCCGGTGACGGTGACCAACTGCAGCAACGAGATCACTTTCGACCAGTCGCCAGAGCGCATCGTCGTGCTGCGCAACGAAGTCATCCCCGTGCTGTCCTCTCTGGGGGTTCTCGACCGCACGGTGGGCCTTGTCGGCCGTTTCCACGACGCCTACTTCGACCAGCAGACACAGACGACGATGTCGGAGATCCCGGTTCTCAGCGACGAGATCTCCCAGGTCGGCGGCGGGGAGATCTCCCTGGAGGATGTCATCGCACAAGAGCCGGACCTCGTCATCGGCACCTCGGAGACCATCACCCGCGATGGCCTGCTGGCTCAGGGCATCAACGTGCTCGAGAACGAAGAATCCTGCGCCGGCAGTCAGGCCACGTCGACGCTGGACGACATCGACACGCTCTTCACTCTCTACGCCGATGTCTTCGACCGTCACGATGAAGCAGATGCGGCTCTGGTCGACATCGACCAGCGGATCGACGCGGCGATCGCACAGATCCCCGACGGCGAGAACCGGACCGCCGCGATGCTCTATCCCACGATCGGAGGCGGCGCCACATACGCGTACGGGTCTGGGAGCATGAACCACACCCTGCTCGAACTGGCCGGCTTCACCAATGTCTTCGCCGATCCCCCCGACCGAAACGCAGAAGTGACCGCGGAAGAACTCCTCGCCCGCGATCCTGAGGTCATCATCCTGCTGCACAGCGGGACGACGGACGAGGAGGTCGAGGAGTCGCTCACCTCGCTGCCCGGCGCGGGCGAGCTCAACGCCGTCAAGAATGATGCACTCTTCCCCCTGCTGTTCGGGTTCACCTCCCCCGCATCACCGATCACGATCGACGGGCTGACGCAGATCGTGGAGCGATTCCAGGAGTGATCACCGCACACGGCATCCGTTTCGCCTACCAGCGGGCCGCGGTCCTCAACGACATCGAGATCACCGCGGCCCCCGGCGAGGTCGTAGGGCTCATCGGCCCCAACGGCAGCGGCAAATCCACCCTGCTGCGCACCCTCTACGGGGCCCTCACCGTCCAATCGGGAGCCGTCCTGATCGACGACACTCCCCTCACGGACATGCACGCCCGCGAGGTAGCGAAGAAGATCGCCGTCGTCGTCCAGGAACCCGGCGGAGAACAACTCCCTTTCACCGTCCGTGATCTCGTGCTCCTGGGACGCACACCGCACCTGCGGTCCTTCGAACGGCACACCCGAACCGATCACGACATCGTGGCGCACGCCCTGCACAAGGTCGGCGCATCCCACCTCGCCGACCGGACCTTCTCGGAGCTGTCGGGCGGGGAGAAACAGCGCGTACTGATCGGCCGGGCCATCGCCCAGAACGCCGCGCACCTGCTCCTGGACGAGCCGACCAACCACCTCGACATCCGCTACCAGCACGAGATCCTCACGCTCGTCCGCGACCTCGGCATCGCGACGATCGTCGTCCTCCACGACCTCAACCTCGCTGCCCGCTACTGCGACCGGCTCGTCCTGCTCGACGCCGGCACGGTAGCCGTCGAAGGCCACCCCACCGAGGTGCTGACGCCGCGCATCGTCGAAGACGTCTACGGGATCTCCGCCGATCGCATCGACCGCGACGGGATTCCGCAACTCATCTTCACGCTCTGAACACGACGCAGGCGTCGCGGGCCGAAACAGATGCGGCGGGCCCGCGTGACGACCGGCCCGCCGCGTATTCTGTTATCCACCATTTACTCTACATCATGTAGTAGTCATGACGGAGGGTGGGGAGCCGGGTTTCTCACCTACTGGCAAAGCGGCGGCGGTACTCGCGTGGGGTGGTGCCGGTGATGTTGCGGAAGTGGTGTCGGAAGTTCGCCGCGGTACCGAGCCCGCACTGGTGGCCGATGTGATCGATGGCCGCGTCCGTGGTCTCGAGGAGCTCGCGAGCGTGGTCCACGCGTGCCGCGTTGAGCCACTTCATCGGAGTGGTCCCGGTCTCGGCGGTGAAGCGGCGTTCGAAGGTGCGCAGGGGAAGACGAGCGTGGGAGGCGAGCTCAGCAACCGTCAACGGGTCCGCGAGGTGGCGCAGGGCCCATTCTTGGGTCGCGCCGAGGTCGGCCGACGTGAGCGGTCGTGACGGCAGGCGGATGAACTGCGCCTGACCCCCATCCCGATAGGGCGCTGCGACGATCCCGCGAGCGATGTCGTTGGCGACGGCCGCGCCGTGATCTGCGCGAAGGAGGTGAAGGCAGAGGTCGATGCCGCTGACGACGCCGGCGGAGGTGAGGATGTCGTCGGAGTCGACGTAGAGCACGTCGGGGTCGATCTGCGCGGTCGGGCAACGTCGAGCGAGTTCGTCTGCATGATGCCAGTGGGTCGTCGCCCGTTTGCCGTCGAGGAGGCCTGCCGCAGCGAGCGCGAATGCCCCGGTGCAGATGGAGGCGATGCGGGCGCCGCGGGCGTGGGCAGCGCGGAGCGCGTCGGTGACAGTGTCGGGGACGGGTTCGAGGAAGTCGCGGTAGGCGGGGATGATTACCGTATCGGCTGTCGACAGGGCATTGAGTCCATGCTCGATGACGATCGGCCAGCCATGGTCGGTGGCGACGGGGCCGGGCTCGCGCGCGCACAGCAGAACGTCGTATGGGAGCTGGGGTGCGCCGAAAACGACGAAGGGCATGCTGATCTCCAGCGGCAGAGCGTGGTCGAGGACGAGGACCGCGATGCGATGCGCGGCGGTCGCGGTGGAGGCCAGCGGGGTGGTCATGGCGGAGATCTATCCTTCTGCGTCGTTCATGCCACTGTTTCTAGCGTCGCGTGGCGGGGAGAATTGTTATCTCTACAACATGTAGATACAAGATTCTAGCCCCGGAAAGACCATCGCATGCCCCTGCCCACTCGCCGTATCGCCGCCGCTGGCGCGATCATCGTTTCGCTCACCCTTGCGGGGTGTGCGAGCACTACCGACACGACCAACCACTCCCCCGGAGCGAGTCCCTCGCACGCCGGCTACCCGGTCACGATCGACAACTGCGACCGTGAGACGACGTTCGATGCCGCGCCCGACCGCGTCGTAAGCCTGTGGCAGTCGGCGACCGAGATGCTCCTCGCACTTGGTCTCGGTGACCGGATCGTGGCGACCGCGGGCGACTACGCCGCCTACCCGGAGAGCATCGCCGACGATGCGGCGGCGCTGAACTCGATCGGTTCCGCCATGGGCTGGCCCTCGAAGGAGGTCGTGCTCAGTCAGGATCCCGATCTGGTGATCGGCCAGTCGCTGGAGGGCTTCGCCTTCGACGCATCGTACGGTTATGCCACCGCCGAGGAGCTCGAGGATGCGGGGATCGACCTCTACGGCGCGAACATGTGCGTGCCGGAGGATTCGCTCTCGATGACGGTCGACACCTCGTCGGAGACGCTCGCCGACCTCGGCAGGATCTTCGGCGTCGAAGACGAGGCCGAAGCCCTCATCGCCGAGCTTGCCGCACAGAAGCAGGCGGTCGTCGATGCCGTCTCCGGGCTCGACGCGCCGAGTGTCGTCTACTATCAGGGCGGCGAGGGGCCGATCCACGTGCTCGCGGGTGGCATCTACACCTCGGCGATCGAGACAGCGGGTGGAACCAGTGCGTTCCCCACCGAGGCCGACGTGAGCCGAGAGGACTTCGCCGCCTCCGGTGCGGAAGTGCTCCTCGTCGCCACCTTCGAAGGGCAGGACTTCGCCTCCCGCCTGGCCTACCTCGAGCAGACCTTCCCCGATCTTCCCGCCGTGCGGGACGGGCGCGTGTATGAGCTGCCGGTTGCCGACACGGACGCGTCGATCTCCGTCATGCGCGGCCTCACCGAGATCGCCAACGCCATCCACGGACTCGACCTGCCGGTGCCTGCGTCGTGACCTCGATCTCGGCTGAGGTGCCGGCAGGTCACCGGCGTCTCACCGCGATCGTCCTGGTCGGCGCGGTGCTTACCGCTCTCGTGCTCTCGGTCGCCGTCGGGTCGGTGACGATCAGCCCGGGACGGGTCGTGAGCGTCATCCTCAGCCATGTCTCCCCCTGGCCGATGCCCACGGACGCGAGTGAGGTCGAGGCCCGCATCGTCTGGGAGTTCCGTCTGCCGCGCGCCCTGCTCGGGTTCGTCGTCGGTGCCGCCCTCGCGGTCGCGGGCGCCGTCCTGCAAGCGGTCGTCCGCAATCCCCTCGCCGATCCCTACGTGTTCGGCGTCTCATCCGGCGCTTCGGCCGCGGCCGTGTGCGTCCTCACCCTCGCCGCCGGCGCGTTCTCGTTCGTGTCGGTGCCTCTCGCGGCGTTCCTCGGCGCGCTTGCGACGACTCTCGTCGTTTTCGCCCTCGCCCAGCGTCGTGGTCGCGTCACCCCGGGCCGGCTCGTGCTCGCCGGTGTGGCGATGTCGTATCTGCTGAGTGCAGTGACGAGCTACCTCGTGCTGCGTGCGACGCTGCCCGGGCAATCGAACGTCGGGCAGGTGCTCTCCTGGCTCTCCGGAAGCCTCGCCGCCGCGGATTGGGGCGACCTGGGCATCCCGGCTGTCGTCCTCGTTCTCGCGACCACCCTGCTGGTGCTCCTCGCCCGCGTCCTGAACGCCCTACTCATCGGCGACGAGACGGCAACCAGCGTCGGCATCGATGTCGCCCGGATGCGTCTGGTCTTGTTCATCGTGACCTCGCTGCTTGTCGGTGTCGTTGTCGCGGTGAGCGGCGCCATCGGTTTCATCGGCCTCGTCGTACCGCACGCGGCGCGCATGGTCGTCGGTTCAGATCACCGATGGGTCCTGCCCGTATCGGCACTCGCGGGCGGATTGCTGCTCGTGGTCGTCGACATCGCCGCGCGACTGATCATCGCACCGTCGGAACTGCCCGTGGGTCTGCTCACCGCCGCAATCGGGGCCCCCTTCTTCCTCTGGATGCTGCGCCGTCAGAGCCGGGGCCAGTCATGACCAGGGACGGCAGAACCGCATCTGTCTCTGCCGCGCTCGAGATCGACGACGTCGCCGTCGACATCGCGGGCCGTCGCATCGTCGAAGGCATCTCGCTCAGCGCCAACAGTGAAGTGGTAGGCCTGGTCGGGCCGAACGGCAGCGGCAAATCCACCATCCTTCGCACCGTGTACCGGATGCTGCGACCCGCCACGGGCCATATTCGTGCCGCTGGCAATGACGTGTGGGCGACGAGCGCACGCGAAGCCGCACGTGTCCTGGCCGCTGTCGTGCAGGATGCGCCCAGCGACCTCGAGCTCACCGTCGCCGAGTGCGTCGCAACCGGACGAGTCGTCCACGGGAGAATGCTCGGCGGCGACCGCCCCGAAGACGCGGAGGCTGTCCACCAGGCGATGCTCCTGACCGGCGTCGTCGAGCTCGCGCATCGGGATGTGGCTTCTCTCTCCGGAGGAGAACGGCAACGTGTGCAGCTCGCGCGGGCCCTCGCCCAGAGACCGCGCGTGCTCGTGCTCGACGAGCCCACGAACCACCTCGACATCCGGCACCAGCTGGAACTGCTCGCCCTGGTGCGCGACCTCGACATCACCACCGTCGTGACCCTCCACGACCTCAACCTCGCGGCCGCCTACTGCGATCGCATCGTCGTCCTCTCCGGCGGGGCGATCGTCGCCACCGGCGCGCCCCGCGACGTCTTCACTCCGCACCTGCTGCACCGCGTCTTCGGGGTCACCACCGCCATCATCACCAACCCGCTGACCAATCGCCCGCAACTCGTCTACACCCACAGGAGCACACCGTGACAGAAACGCACGACGGCAACAGCGCAGGCGTCGCCTGGGACGCCATCCATCACGATCAGCCGCCGCTCGCCGCCGACAACGTCCGCGACCCGCAGGCTCAGGCCGCATGGGACAGATCCGTCGCCGCGCACCACGCGCTCGCAGCACGCCCCGGCGTGACCTTCCAAAGCGACGAAACCATCGTCATCGTCCTGCACCCCAGGTTCGACACCCTCGACGCGATCGGCCCGCACTACTTCCTCAGCTCCATGCTCGGCGCGACCATCCACCTCGCCACCACCGGCGACCTCGACCACCCCGTAACCAGCGCTGGAGGACTCCCCCTCACCCCAACCATCAGGCTCACAGACGTGCCAGACGCACCAACCGTGCTCCTCGTGCCCGGCGGCGACACCAGCGTCCTCCTCACAGACCCGCAAGCAATGTCCGACATCCAGCGCCTCGGTGAGAAAGCAGCGATCGTCACGAGCGTGTGCACCGGAGCCATCGCCCTCGGTGCTGCCGGGCTCCTCCGCGGACGACGAGCCACATCCCACTGGTCGGTACGGCACCTCCTGACCGGATACGGCGCAACACCCGTCGACGAACGCGTCGTCATCGACGGAAACGTCATGACCGCAGCAGGAGTCACCGCCGGCATGGACCTCGCGATTCGACTGGTCGCCAGGCTGCGCGGCGACGACTACGCACGCTTCCTCGAACTCGGTGCCGAGTACGCTCCCCAACCGCCCTTCGGAACCGGGACACCAGAGAAAGCCGGGAAGGAGCTCACCGCACTGGCCCGCGATTTCTACGCCACAATCGAGCAGGATCTTGAAGCTCGGTGAGCCTCAACCACGACATCGTCACTTGTCCGGCGGTCAAGTGCGCTAAATCGGCCGTGGTCCCGGTTTGGTCCCGGGAACCCCATGTTCACGAGAATCCGAGAACGCTCAGCGCGCGAGCAAACCCCGCCTGAGCAGGACAAAATGTAAATCAGCGGCGCCAACCTCCCCCACTACCCCACCGAAACCCCCAGGTAGACGGTTCGGCCTGATTCCCTGATTTTCGGGCATCTCAGCCCCTCAGACAGTCTCATTTCATGTCATGGATTGCATGGTTTGCATGCATCAGGTCCCGGCCAGGTCCCGACGCGTGACCGGGATGCCGCGTACAGCCGATTGAATAGACGTAGCTGATCTCACCGCTACGCAAGCCAAGGTACGTCGCGGCGTCAGCAGCGCCTTCTTCGCCGCAGTCTCATGCACACTCTCATCGATCGATATACCGGTTGATCTCAGGTGTCTCCGCCTCGCGAGCCCCTCCGTCGCGGTTCGCCGGACGATCAATAGCTCCGAATTCGGGCAAGTGGATGCGTTCTCCGCTGCGGTTGAACATGGCGAGGATCTCGACGGGTTGACCACCGACGGCGGCGACGCCGTGCGGGAGGCGTGTGTCGAATTCGGCGGCCTGGCCTGCTTCGATGACGAGCTCGCGGTCTCCCAAGATGACGCGGGCACGCCCCCGGAGGACGTAGCACCATTCGTAGCCGTCGTGCGAGCGGGTCTGGATGGGCTCGTTTGTTGGAGTGAGCGTCATCTTGAACGTCTGGATCGGAGCGGACTCGGGTGAGAGGTACTCGACGGTGAGGTTCCCGAACCGCTGGGTGCGGGAGCGTATGCGCGGGTCGGGTGCGGTCCACATGAGTAAGTCGTCGAGGCTGAGCCGCAGAGCACGCGTGACGGGGATCAGCAGCTCCAGGTTCGGTGCGCGTTTGCCGGACTCGAGGCGGGACAGGGTCGATGCCGAGATTCCGGTGGTCTCGGACAGCGCCTCGAGTGTGAGGTCTCGTTTCAGCCGCGCGGTGCGCAGGCGTGGCCCGACCTCGCGCAAGACTGCCTGCGTGAGGCCGGGCCTACTTTCCTCGGGCGCCTGCTCGGTCACCGAGAGAACCCGATCATCCGCGTCATGCATCCAACCTACGAAGATGGAGCACATGGTCCTCGCGGACACCGGGCCGCCCTTCTGGGCTGGTGAGCTCAATCCGGTCGAGCTCGTCGCGCACAATCTCCCACTCCTCGTCTGCGAGCTGCAGGGCGACGAGATTCTCCTCGGGCGACTGCACGGTGAGGTTGACTGGGTGACCGGGGTCCGGCATCGCCGGGTGCCAGGAGGGCACGCTCCAGTGGGAGACGACGAGCAGGTGCCCGCCGGGAGCGACGGCTTCGGCCGCGTGGCGGAGAATCCGCTCCCGCTCCCCCGGAACCGCGACCGGTGAATGCAGGAACTGCGCCGACACGAGGCTGAACCGCCCTGACGGGAAGTCCGTAGCGAGATCGTGCTGCGCGAAGCGCACCCGCTCCCCGTGGCCGATCCTTTCGGCGTGAGCCTGGGCACGCTCGACGGCGATCTGCGAGGCGTCGATGCCAAGGACGTCCCAGCCGTGCTGGGCGAGCCAGATCGCGTCGGCGCCTTCCGCGCAGCCGAGATCGAGCGCGGTGCCTGGTGTGAGTCCTTCGGTCTCGGTGATGAGGATGCGGTTCACCGGTCCCTGCTCGGCGCGGGTGTGCTCGGCGTAGAACCCGTCCCAGAAGACCGGGGCGGTCGGCATGGGTCTGGTCACGATCGTCTCCGTCCTGCCGATCAGCGTCCGGCCGTCTCGACGTCCGCGGCGATGGCCTCGAGCGCGTTGACTATGCCGACGCCGCTGCCCTGGGCGAGGTTCTCGTCGGCACCGTAGACGCGATTCTCCGTGACAGCGGCGAGGCCAGGAAGAGCGGCGGCGAGGTCGGCGATCGCGGCCTGCTCGTCGCCGACGTAGTTCACGAACACGATGTCGGGGTCCATCGCGAGCGCCTGCTCGGTGTTGAGCTCCGCGAACGCGGTCGGCAGGTCGGAGAACTCATTGGTCAGCCCCAGTGCCTCAGTGAACGCGGAGGCCGGGTAGCCGCCGATCGCATAGACCTTGCCGCCGACGACCTTCAGGAACGCGACTCGTGCGGTGCTGCCGTTCAGAGACTCCTTTGCGGCGGCGACCCGGTCCTGTAGCTCCTGGTTGAGCTCCTCGGCCTGGGTGGGCATGTCGTAGATCGCGCCGAGGTTGGTGATGTCTGTGTAGACGGTCTCGATCGACTGGTTGCCCGACGGCTCGGCGCAGTAGGCGCCCATGACGTAGGCGTTGGCACCGATGCCGGCGAGGTCGTCATAGGAGAGCGTGCCCTGGCCGACCAGCTGCGCCTCGTTGAAGGACAGGAACAAGTCGGGTGCGGCTTCGATCACCGGTTCGCGGGCGGGGATGACGTCTGGGGAGACAACGGTGACGCCTTCGGGAAGATCCGCGGGTGCTTGACCCTGGTCGTCGGGTCCGAGGACGACGCCGGTCACGGATTCACCGACGCCGAGGGCGTCGAGGGTCTCCAGGGTGCGCCAGTTGCCGAGCACCACCCGGGACGGCGCCTGGTCGTAAGCGAAGTCCTGCCCGCAGGAGGACACGGTGACCGGGTAAGCGGCGGTGTCGTACGGGCCGCTGGACGTCTCTGAGGGCGTGGTCGTGGAGCAGCCGGCGAGCGCGAGGCCGGCGAGCAGCACCACGGCGGGTGCCGTGGCTCGGGTGCGGGATGTGGTCACGAGGGTGTGCTTTCTGTGATGGGGCGCGGTCCGAGATGGATCGCGCGGGTTCCGGTGAGGGGGTTGGTGGTGACGGCGGCGGCGACGCTGAACACGTCGCCGATGAGCTCGGGGGTGAGTACCTCGTCGGGACTGCCGGAGGCGACGAGCCGACCTGCGTTCAGCAGGTGTAGCCGGTCGCAGTAGGCGGCGGCGAGGTTCAGGTCATGAAGTGCGGCGAAGACGGTGACGCCGAGGCGGCGGAACAGGCCGAGCATGTCGTGCTGGGCGGCAAGATCGAGGTGGTTGGTCGGCTCGTCCAGCAGGACGACTGGTGTGGCTTGGGCGAGAGTGCGGGCGGCGAGCACCCGCTGCCGCTGTCCACCGGAGAGGGTGTCGATCCGCCGATCCGCGAGGCTCGTGATACCGGCCGCGGCGAGGGCCTCGCCGACCCGGTCGCGGGGGTCCTCGTCGGCTCCGAACAGCCGCCGGTGCGGCAACCGGCCTGTCTCCACGACCTCGCGGACCGTGTACCGGGCGTCGGTGCCGTCGTCCTGCATGAGCACCCCGACGCGGCGCGCGAGCTCCCTGGTCGGCAGAGTGGCGACGTCGGTGCCGTCGATGAGCACGGCGCCGCGCGAGGGTATGAGGGCGTGCCAGATCGTCCGCAGCAGGGTGGACTTGCCCGAGCCGTTCGGGCCCAGCAGCCCCACCATCTGGCCGTCCACGACGGTGGCCGTGATGGTTTCGAGGATCTGCGCGGCGCCGATGCGGACCGAGACGGCGTCCACCTCGACGCTCATGCCGGTGCTCCCCAGTCGGTGCGGGCGAGCTGGGCGATGAACAGCGGGGCGCCCACGGCGGCGGTGATGATGCCGATCGGCAGTTCGGTGGGCGCGAGTACGGTGCGGGCGAGGATGTCGGCGGCGGGAAGGAACGCGGCACCGAGCAGCAGGCTCGCGAGCAGTACGCGGCGGTGGGCGGCGCCGACGAGGAACCGGGCGGCGTGCGGGATGACGAGTCCGACGAACCCGATCCCTCCCACGACGGACACGACGCAGGCGGTGATGAGGGCGGCGATCCCCATGAGTTCGAGCTGGAACCGTCCCACCGGAACGCCCTGCGAGCGTGCCAGCTCGGGGCCGGCGGCCAGGGCGTCGAGCCAGCGAGCCCGGAGCAGCATCCACCCGCACCCGAGGACGGTGATCACGGTGAGCAGGGGCAGGTCGTCCCAGCCGACGCCGGCGACGGAGCCGAGCGTCCAGAACAGGGCGCGCTGCAGCTGGGTGGGGGTCGCCATGATCTGGAGGAAATAGGTGGCCGCGGCCAGCAGGTACCCGATCGCGACGCCGGAGAGGATCACCCGGCCCGGCGCCCAGCCGCCGCCGCGGCGGGCGAGGGCGATGATCACCAGGAATGCGGCGATAGCCCCGGCGAATGCTGCCGCGGTGATGCCGAGGCTTCCGACGCCGAGCAGGACGATCGCGGCGACGGCGCCCAGGCTCGCACCGGGGGTCACGCCGATCACGTAGGCGTCGCCGAGGGGGTTGCGCACCACGGCCTGGATCACGACTCCGGTCACGGCCAGGGCGATGCCGACGACGATGCCGCCAAGGACCCGCGGGAGGCGCACGTCCCACACGATCTGCTCCGCCATGCGCCCCGCCAACGGTGGTGCGCCGAACAGGTGGGCGGCGATGACCTGACCGACCTCGTCCAGCGGCACGGTGACCTGGCCGACAAGAACGCCGGCCACAGCGACAGCGAGGACGAGCAGGCCGGCACCGACCCACACCCAGCGGCGCGGGCCGCGCGGCTGCGAGGGCGTGTCGACGACGCTGGTCGCGGTGGCGCTCACACACCCTCCCAAAAGTGATAATCGTTCTCAGTAGATTCTTGAGTGACACGGTACGACGGTGGTGGAAGCGGGTGAAAATTCTCATGCCGAATCAGCAAAGCGCCCAGGCCGCGCCCCCACGCGCGGTCTCCGAGCGAGTGCCGGTGGTCGCGGTCACCGGGTACCTGGGTGCCGGAAAGACGTCCCTGCTCAACCATCTGCTGCGTGCACCTGGTGCTCGGATCGGTGTGGTCGTCAACGACTTCGGCGCGCTGAACGTGGACGCCGCACTGGTGTCCGGACAGATCGACGAAGTGGCGGGGATCGCCGGCGGCTGCCTGTGTTGTCTGCCGGATGCCGGTGGGCTCGACGACGCGCTGGAGAAACTCTCCCACCCGCGGCTGCGGCTGGATGCGATCGTGGTGGAGGCCAGCGGAGCAGCAGACCCGGTGACTCTGGCCCGGCTGATCCGCTTCAGCGGCGCCGAGCGAGTCCGGCCCGGTGGAGTCGTCGAGGTGATCGACTCGATCGAGCACTTCCGCACCGTGGACACCTGGCCGGACCCGCCGCTGCGTTACGCGGCGGCTACCGTCGTCGTGATCGGCAAGAGCGATCTGCTGCCCGCAGGCGAACGCGAACGCACGGTCAAGCGCATCGGTGAGCGGGTGCATGCCCGTAACCCGCACGCGCAGTTGGTCGTAGCCCAGGCCGGGCGGATCGACCCCGCTCTGGTGTTCGACACGGCGAGCCAGACCGAGCCCGAGGACGAGCTGCCCATCGCCGCGCTGATGCGCGAGGAACACCTCGGCCATGAGGGACACGCGCACGCCCAGGCGACCGCGGTGCCGTTGAGCGCGCCGGTGGCGCCGGCTGCGTTGATCGATCTGGTCGAGGAGCCGCCCGACGGCGCTTACCGGGTCAAGGGGCGCGCGCGGGTCCGCGGCCCGAAGGCGGAGCGCGGGTATGTGGTCAACGTCGTGGGGCGGATGATCCACATCGCTCCTCTGCCGGAGCCACCGGCCTCGGGTGAGCTTGTCGCGATCGGCCCGCACCTGGATCCGGCGATCGCTCAGCAGGCGTTGGCGGCGGTCGCCGCCGCACCCGCAGACCGACCAGACGTCCCGGGCCTGCGACGGCTGCACCGCTACCGCTGGCTCAGCGGCTGAACAAACGAAGCTCCCGACGAGGAAGCAGCACGAACATGGCCACAGTGCGTCGCATCACCGAGCAACCCGATGCCGTTCTCGAGCTGGTCGCGGCGGGGATCGCCGGGCAGAGCCCGTCACCCCTGGCGTGCGACCGTCCCGCCGTATGCGGCTGCGGCGGCTCGGCTGGCGATGCGGCGATACCTCGAGGGCGACCCTCTCGCCTCGGGCTGGGTGGCAATGGAGCAAGAGCGCGCTGTCGCCGTATTGGGTGCCACGTTGGAGGTCGTCGACGACCACGTCGGCTATACCTACATCCATCCTCGCCACGCGTCCACGTCGCTGTCGGCGTGGACGGCAACCACCTGGCAGCACGTCACGACCCATCTGTAGGCCCTCGTCCGCGCGGTCGCCGAAGACGCGAGGCCGCACGGCATCACCCGGCTGCTCGTGCAGACCCGAGTACCACGCACGGCACACCCGCAGGGGAACGGTCGCGGATCAGGCCGAGGCGCCGACCCGCCGGGAACTCGCGCCCGGGGAGAGCAGGCCGAGGGCAGAGGCGAGACCCTGGTGGTCGACGGGCCGGAAGGGCGACCGGTCGGCAGCCTGCGGACGATGATCCTGGAGCTGCCCGAGGACAGCCCAGGGCGGGCCTCCTTGCCCGCACGTCAACGGCTACGTGGGGCTGACCAGCGTCGCACCGCAGGCCCGCGGCACCGGTGTGGGCACCAGCCTTGTCGACGCTGCTCTCGCCTGGTTCGCCGACCGTGGCCTGGACGATGTGCTGCTGCACTTTGTCGACGACAACGTACTGTCCTGCCCGTTCTGGAGCCGCCGCGGCTTCACCCCGCTCGTCGTCACGCTCGCTGGAGACGTTCTGTCCCGACCGTCACCGTGTCGGCGGCGCAGCAGGGCTGTGATGACCGTGAGATGGGGGAACTCGATGAGCATGCCAAGAATGATCGCGGCGTGCACGACGGGTCGGTCCGGGAGTGCGACGGTCGTGACGGCAAGCATCAGCGGGGCGTTTCGGGCCGAGGTGGTCATCGTCAGCAGCGCGTGCTCGGGATGGCGCAGCCGGAACAGCCGGGCGACCCCTTCCCCCAGTGCGTAGGTGACGGCGAAGAACAGGAACACCACGACCAGGACCCACGTGAACGAGGCCGGGGCGGCGAGGATCGTGCCGACGTTGCCTGCGAAGATGGCGACGATCACTGCCGCGATGACTCCGGGAACCGCCCCATCAACCGCGGCGACGATCCCACGCCGTACGCCCACCGGCAGCGCGAGGCGCAGCAGCAGTCGCAGTCCGAGGCCGGCGACCGCCGGGAGGACGAACCACATCAGCAGCGTCGGGGCTGCGGATGTAATGAGCCCGTCGACGTGCTCGCGCGCGAACAGGGCAAGCCACACGGGGTACAGGAGCAGCTGGAGAGTCAGCTGCACGGGGATCAGGGCCGCGCCGGTGATAGTGTCCCCGCCAGCCAGGCGGGTGAAGCCGAGGAACCAGTCGGTGCAGGGTGCCAGGCAGTAGATGAGGACACCCAGGCGCAGGGCGTCAGACGGCAGCAGCATCGTGAGCGCGAGCGCGATCAGCGGGATGGCGAGGAAGTTCATCCCCACCGCCAGCAGCACCGTCCGTGGTGCGCGGCGCAGCGCCGGCAGGCCGTCCAGACGCAGGGTGAAGAACAGGCTCCCCACCAGCAACAGGATCAGCGGGTCCGTGAACCCCGCGACGCTCTGCCCCGCCGCCGGGGCGAGAAAGCCGAGCAGGCTGCCGGCGAGGATCGCGGCGAGAAACAGCACGGTCGTGACGCCGGTACGCAGCGGCGCGGTCAGCATGCGCACTCCACACCGCAGCAGGACAGGTCGTCGGTGAGCATCCCGGCAGCGCGCCACGCTTCCAGAGCACCGGTGTCCTTCCCGGCCCGCTCGCCGATGACGCGGGCGATATGGGCGAAGCGTTGCCGGAACTTGTAGACGAAGCAGAACTTCAACCCGCCGTGCCGGATCGCCGGGCCCGACAGGAACAAGCCGGGCGCGATCGTGGATTGGTCGTCCTCATCGAGTTCGGGCCACCCGTCCGGCCGGCGCTCGAACAGGTGTCCGACGGGGCCGAGGCCGGGTCCGTATCCTGTGGCCGCGATCGGTCGCGAGTCGACCCGGACGCGGGTCCCGTTGTCCAGGCTCGCGACCCACTCGTCGCCATCGCGCTTGACGCCGCCGACATGCGCGTCGACGAGGGTCAGCCGGCCGGTGGCTTCCGCGGCTTTGAGCCGGGTCCTGGAGCGCGGTGTCAGTCGGAAGGAGGGGTCGGATCCGGTGCGGGCATCCCAGGGCGTGGACCGGTCGACGATCGTGACGTGCGCTCCCTGTTCGACGTGATGGCCAGCGATGTCGATACCTGACTCGTATCCGCCGATCACCAGCACCCGGCCCTCGCGCGGCTCCCAGGCCTCCGGCGTGCGGGCGGGATCGGTGAGGCCGCTGCCGGAGATGCGCGGATCCAGTGGCTGGTGAAACTCGCCGCCGGCCCACACCATCGACCGGGTCACCACGGGTCCGCGGGCGCACTGGATCTCGAAGCCCAGCTCGTGCCGGCTGACCGCCGTTACCTCCGTGTCGTCCAGCACCGGGACCCGGAAGTGCTTCACGACGCTACGCAGATACTTCGCGTACTGCGGTCCGGTCGGATAGTCCACCCCGAGGCTGAACGCCGGAGACGTCTCCGGGTGCACTGCGTTCAGGTCGGTCGCGCCGAACCCGTTGCCCGTGAACGAGGGAGTGAGAAACGTCTGCTCAGTCGGCCAATCCAGGAACGTCTGGCCGATCTGGCCCCGCTCGAGCACCCCGAAGGTGAGGGTTCTCCACGGCTGTCAGCGCCAAGGCGGTGCCGATACCGGCGGGGCCGGCACCGACGACGAGGGCATCGAGGATCTTGGGGGTTTGTCGGCATGAGTTAGCAATCTAATTGAGAAGCGTTCTCAATAGACTAGATTGGGAATCCCCACCGCCGCGAATCGTGGCCCAAATTGATCGAAGGAGTCACCGTGTCACTCCATCACTATTGGTTCCGCACCAGCGCGCCGGCAGCCATAGTCCTCCCGCTGCGGCGGCGACGCCCCGGCAGGCCGCTCCCCACATCTGGCGAAGGTGGTTTGAGCACCGAGGAGCGAGAGGCCCAGAACCGGCGGCGCAGGTCAGACGGGGCGTGTCGGCAGCGTGAGCGCGAGTTCGAGCGCCGATGGCAGCTCGGGATGTAGTCGCGAACTTCGCGCGCGGCCTGACGCGGCTGGGGTCTGCGCTTCAGGAATGCTGCATGCGATCGACCCGCGCGCCGAGCCGGGCGAGGATGGCGCCCTCGGTCGCCCCGGTCGCTGCGGCCAGCTCGATCGCCAGCAGGCGGGATACCGTCGCCAGCCCGACGACGACATCCCCGGGATCGGACTCCCGCCGCAGCGCTCCGTCGAGGGCGGCCTCCGGCTCGTGCTCGGCATCCGCCCAGGCGGCCACCACGCGCAGCCCGGCCTGGATCGAGCGGTACTGATCCTCGGAGACCCAGGACGGCTCGCTGACGCTCACGGCCATCCGCTCAGGCGATCGAAGCCCGGTAGATGGACTCGATCGACGTATCCAGGGTGCGATCGAACTCCTCCTCGCTCTGCGGGGCGGTAAGCCCGTCGAGCAGGGCGCGGCTGAAGCTCGCGATCAGACCCGGGTTGCGCGCCAACCATTGGTTCGCCTCGTCCCGGTCGTACCCGCCGGACAGCGCCACGACGCGGGCGATACGAGGGTGGGCGATCAGGTTGGTGTAGAAGCCGGCGACAGTGGGGATGGTGACCTTGACCGCGACCTTCCCGGACCCGGGGAGGTCGTCGAGCTGGCGCAGCAGTTCGACCTTCAGCAATTCCTCGGCCGCGGCCTTGTCGGGGGCGTGGATGTCGACCTCGGGTTCGAGCACCGGCACCAGGCCCGCGGCGAGGACGTGTTCGGCGATGCGGAACTGCTGCGTGACGACCAGCTCGATGCCAGCAGGGTGCGCGGCATGGATGACCGACCGCTCCTTGGTGCCGAAGATCCCGCGCTCGGCCGCGCGGGACAGAAGGGCGTCGAGGTCGGGGATCTCGCGCATCGGCTGCACCCCGTCCCGCTCCGTCTCCAGGCCCTTGTCGATCTTCAGGAACGGGATGATCCCCTTGACGCCCCAGAGGTACTCGGCCACGCCCTGGCCATCGATTTCGCGGTCGAGGGTGCCCTCGAACAGGATCGCGCCGAGGATCCGCTCGCTGGTGAACGCCGGGCTGGTGATCACGCGGGTGCGGGCAGCGTGGATGAGGTCGAACATCTCCGCATCGGTCGCGTATCGCGACTCGTCGATCCCGTACAGGGCAAGGGCTTTCGGTGTGCTGCCGCCGCTCTGGTCCAAGGCGGCGATGAATCCCTGCCCGCTCTCGAAGCGGGCCAGTTGGGTGGCGTCGGGCATCGGGGGGTCTCCTCGGATCGCGGCGGCGAGCGGGGTTCAGCTCTGGCGGCCCTTGAATCGTGGGTTGAGCTTGTTGATGACGTAGACCCTGCCGCGACGGCGCACGACCTGCGCACCGGGCTGGTTCTTCAGCGACTTGAGTGAGGCGCGGACCTTCATGGCAACTCCTAGATGAGAACAGTTATCATTAACGATAGCGGTAGCGAGCAGAACGAGGAACAACGGGTGGATGCAGTAGGCGTGATCGCGGTCGTCGGCGCGTGCGGGCCGGAACGGCTGAGGTACGCGAAGCGGCTGGCGAAGCTGACGAATCGGGGGTTCTTCCCCGCCTCTCGGCTGGCCGGGTCACCGGACCCGGCTCAGGAGGCTGCTGTGCTGTCGTCATGGACGAACCCTGCGGCGGGCGCGGTGGTGGAGCTGCCCGACGAGGTGCCCGCGACCGAGCTGATCGGCACCTTCGGCGACTTCGATGACCGCACCCGGCTGCTCGCACTGGTGTGCGTGGTCGACGCCGCCCACATGCTGGACGATCTACACCGGGACGACTACCTGCCGTTGCGGGACGCCGACAGCGGCGTCGCGGCGCCCTTGGCCGCGAGGGCGCAGCTCACCGTCACGCAGATCGAGTACGCCTCGGCGATCGTGCTGGTGAACTGGAAGGCGCTGACGCCGCCCGATCTTGCGGTCGTGATGGCGCTGCTGAACCACCTGAGCCCGCACGCGCGGCTGCGACTGCACCGCGACGCCATCGCGCACCTCGAGCCCGGTGAAGCGTACGGGGTCGAACAGGACCGCCCCGGATGGGTGTGCTTTCTCAACGACGACTTCGACCCGCACATGACCGACCCCCGCGTCAGCGCGTTTCGCTACGAGCAGGTCCGTCCGCTGCACCCCGGCCGCTTCAAGCAGCTCCTGGATGACCGGATCGAACCAGGCGAGTTCGGGGACGTGCTGCGCTCGGCCGGGTTCTGCCGGCTCGCCACCCGGGCGAGCATCGTGGCTCAGTGGGAGCACGTCGGCCGGGTGATCTCGCTGAACCCGCTCGCGATCGACGACCGGCTCGAGGACGAGGAGGAACTACTGGCGCTCGGACAAGACCTCGCCTTCGTCGGGCTCGACCTCGACCACGACGGCCTCGTCACCGCGCTCGACGAGGCCGCACTCACCGACGCCGAGATCGCAGCCGGGCCCACAGCGTGGGGGATGCTTCCCGGCCCCTTCCCGGCGTGGGCGAAGGCGGCCGACCGCAGCGAGTGACCCCGATGCCCGTAGCCCGCGCGTCGTCGACAGCCTTGCTGCGACGCCCTCGCCGTCGCCGTCGCGCTGCTGGACACCTCCAACCGTCTTGCCCCGACGGCCGCCCTCGCGCTCGCCCTGTTCCTGCCTGTGGCAGTACTCGCGCCGAGCATCGCCCTGAACCTGCCGCGCCGACCCGTCGCCGGTCTGCTCAATGCGGCGCTCGCGGCGCGATCGCGATGCCGTTCAGTCACTGCGGCGCGGGTGTCTTTCAAGCCGCCGGGTCGGTGCTGGCGGGAGCCCTTCGCATCGTGGAGGCCGGTCTGGCGAGAATCTGCGCGCGGCCGACGGCTTGTTCACGCGGGTCGAGGCGAGGAACTAGGAGCCCAATATGACGAAGGAGATGCGCCGGCTATGCGGCGCATCCCCCTCGTCTCGGTCGAACTCAGTGCTCGTCGTAGTGGTCCCCGTGCACGGCGTGCTTGTGCCCGTCGTGGAGGTAGTCGACGTGGTCGTCGTGCTGGACCGGCTCATGGCCGCAGTCAGCACCGTGCGCGTGAGCGTCGGGGGTGTGTTCGGCGACGGACTCGTGCTCGTCGTAGTGGTCGCCGTGCAGCGCGTGGTGGTGCGTGCCGTGCACATAGTCGGTGTGGTCGCCGTGCTGGACGGCCTCGTGGCCGCAGTCGGTGCCGTGCTCGTGTTCCGATGTGGTGTGCTCGGCGTGGACGTCGGTGATGGTCATGATGACTCCTTCTGTTCTGATTCGGATGAGTCCTTGTCCGCAGACAGGGCCGCGGCAGGCTCTTGGACGTGGGCGAGTGCGTCGCCGATCACATGACTGACATGCAGATCGGCCAATTGGTACGTGACCTCCTTGCCGTTGCGGCTGGAGGTCACCAGGCCCGCCTGGCGGAGCGTCCTCAGGTGCTGGGAGACCAGCGGCTGCGACAAGCCCGTCGTCTCGGCCAGGGCGCCGACGGTGCGCGGCTCCTGCCCGATCACATGCAGCAGCCCCAACCGTGCTTCGCTACCGAGGACCTTGAACAGCTGCGCTGCAGCGGCAAGCCCGGGTCCCATGTCCATGTCATCCATCCCATCACACACATAAACGGATTGCAATGTGACTATACTAATGGGAAAGGTTCTCATTCCCGGGGAGGGAGGCGGTGATGCCCGCCACGATCCGCGATCGCCGAAACACCGCGCAGAAGGAAGCGGTGACGCACGCGCTGGAGACGGCGTGCGGTTTCATTTCCGCCGCTGAGCTGCACCAGCGCCTAAGTAGTGAGGGGATTTCGGTAGGGCTCGCCACCGTCTACCGGCAGCTCAACGCCCTCGTCGAGACCGGCCGCGCCGATACCGTCCCCGTGGCCGGCGGCCAGCTATTTCGCGCCTGCGAACCCGGAGATCACCATCACCACCTGGTATGCGAGAACTGCGGCACCGCTGTGGAGATCGACCCGCCCAGCGAGGATTGGATCCTGGCCACGGCCGCCCGCAACGGCTTCACCGTGACCCGGCACATTCTCGAGGTCTTCGGTCGCTGCGCGGCCTGTCCGGTCTGACGCCCGCGGATCTGCGCCCGTGCCGGCTTCCGCCGCAAAGAATGGGCGGAACGTCAAGGGGTGACAGGAGTGATAACACGCGCGCTCGCTCGTGGTCGCGTCACGTCGTGCCGGCGCGAAGACCGGCGATGATCGAGTCCAGGCCGAGGTCGAAGATCTCCTGCATGGAGAGGGTGAAGAACTCCGGCCCGATGCGCGCCGCAGTCGGGTATTGTGCCGGATCGATGTCGCTCAGGCCAGTGACGAAGGCTTGTGCGCGATTGCGGCGCTGGGTGCGTCGGCGGGCGTCGGCGTTGTCCTCGATCGCGACCCGGGAGAACGTCCAGCTCATGATCTGCGCGGCGCCACGAGCGACGCGGGCGTCGTCGAATCCACCGGCGACGAGTGCTGAAGCCAGCAGTTCGAGCAGTCGATAGGCTTCCGCGCCGGCAGGCCCATTGTCCATCAGCCACGCCGCGAGGCCGGGGTGTTGTCGCAGTGTGTTGCGCTGGGCGACGGCCCACGCGCGAGCGTGCTGCTCCCAGGGCTCCTCTGGCGGAGCCCCTGGGCGTACCAGGCTCCCGATGTGGTCCGCGACGAGCCGCACCAGCTCTTCGCGGTCGGTGACATGCCGATAGAGGGCCATCGGCGTGACATCGAAGCGCGACGCGATGGCGCGCATCGTTACCGCCCGCAGTCCATCGGTTCGGGTGATGTCCAGCGCCGCCTCGATGATGCCATCGCGGCTCAGCGAGAGGCCGGTCATGCTCGCGATCCTACCGGTCGTTTCTTTGTGATAATCGTTCTCAACATCGTGGTATACATAGTAAACATCGGCGTTTGTCGGTGTCTCTCTGTCGATGGAAAGTGATGGTGTTTGATGTTGTCGAGCAGGACGCGGGGGCTGGCTGCGATCGTCGCAGCGGCGGCGGCGCTGACGGTGGTGGGCTGTACGGCAGCACCGCAGGGCGAGAGCTCCCCGGAAAGCGGCGGCACACTGCGAGCCGCGTTCGCGGGCGGTTCGACCGAGACGCTGAACTACTTCCAGGGCCCCACGGCACTGGACTATGTGCGTGCCCGACTGGTCCACGCGCCGCTGTGCGAGCTCGACCCGGGTGCGGCTGAGGGGGTCTCCTACGGGGTAGTCGAATCGGTCGACGTGTCCGATGATCTATCTGAGTACACCCTGCACGTGCGCGACGGCGTCTCGTTCACGGACGGCGCCGCGCTGACGTCGGCGGACGTGCTGTACTCGCTGCGCGCGCCGGTGCTGCTCGAAGGGCTGCCGTTCACGATGCTCGTGGCCCGCAGCTTCGACCTGGACGCTGCAATCACGCCGAATGCCTCGACGGTCGTGTTGCCGACGGTCGCGCCGATCGCGGACGGGCGGGAGCTGATCTGCCAGAGCATGCTGGCGATCCAGGACGGCACCACCGAGTTCACGCCGGACACCCCGTCTTCGGGTCCGTTCACGATCGCCGCGTTCGAGCCGGGCCAGTCCACGCTGCTGGAGCGCAACCCCGACTACTACGGCGCCGCGCCCTCGCTCGATGAGATCGAGCTCGTCTCCATCCCGGACGGCACGGCGCGGGTGAACGCGCTGCGACAGGGCCAGGTGGACTACATCAGCGGCATCACCCCCGCGCAGGCACAGGCCCTCAACGGCGTGGACGGGCTAAGCGTGACGTCGAGCGAGCCGCCCTACGTGTCGTACATGCCATTCACGATGAACACCGCCACAGCGCCGTTCGATGACCCGCGGGTGCGGGAGGCGTTCAAGCTCGCGATCGACCGGCAGCGGATCATCGACAACGTCTACTACGGGCTCGCCTCGCTCGGCAACGATCTCCCCGCGCTCGGGTTCGCCAGCTACGACACCTCGATCCCGCAGCGCGAGTACGACCCGGATCAGGCCAGGCAGCTGCTCCAGGACGCCGGCGCGGCCGGCATGAGCGTCGAGCTGACCGCTGGCCCGGAACTGCCGGGCATGGTGGAGACGGCGACGCTGGTCGTGGAGGACCTGCAGGCAGTCGGAGTGGACGCGACTCTGCGGGAACTGCCCGCTGGTCAGTTGTTCGCCGACTACCCGGCGTGGCTGGCGCTGCCGTTCAAGGTCGGCTACAACCCGCCGGCGCTGTTCGAACCCAACCACACGCCCGGGACCTTCCCGGAGGTAGACGCGCTCGTGCAGACCGCGCGCAGCGCCGCCACGGCCGAGGAGCGGCTGACCGCCTCGCACGAGGCGCAGCGGCTGCTGTGGGAGGAGGGCAACCAGCTCGCACCGGTGTTCGTGCCGAACATCAGCGCGGCGCGTGACGGGGTGACCGGGGTGCGGGAGCTGCAGTTCCCCGACCTGTCGCAGGTCGTCCTCACCGACTGACCCGGTGCGGACAGCCTCCTGGATCGCGGTGAGGGTCGCCAGCTGCGCGGCGACCCTCACCATTCTCTCCTTCGTCGTGTTCTGGGCCACCGAGGTGCTGCCCGGCGACGCCGTCGGCGTGGTCTCCGGTCCGGACGCGACCGACGCCGAACGGGAGGCCGTGCGCCTCGCGCTCGGTCTGGACCGGCCGCCGCTGGAACGCTACGGCGCCTGGGTCGACGGTCTCGCGCACGGTGACCTGGGCACGTCGCTTGTCTCGGGTCGCGAGGTCGTCGGAATCGTGGTCGCTCGGCTGGGCGCGAGCATGGCTGTGCTGGTGCCCGCCGCGGCCGGCATCGTGATTCTCGCGGGGGTGTTCGGCACGATCGCCGGAATGCGTGCCGGGGGCCGCGTGGATCGTGCCTTGTCCGGGGTCACGCTCGGGCTGATCGGCACGCCGGACTTCCTCATCGCGACCGCTCTGCTGGTCGTGTTCGCGGTGTGGCTGCCGATCCTGCCGGCGGTCGCGATCGTCCCTGCGGGGCAGAGCCTGTGGCAGCACCCCGAGCTGATCGCGCTGCCTTCTCTGGCGCTCGCGCTCGGCGGGTTCGGATCGACGATGCGGCTGCTGCGAGCCTCGGTCGCGCAGACCGTCGCGACCCCGTTCGCCGAGTTCGCGCGACTGAACGGCATCCGCGGCCTCGCCTACGTCCGCACCGTCGTCGTGAACGCGGCACCGCCCGCCGTGCACGCGTTCACGATCATGATCGCCGGGCTCCTCGGCGGCGGGATCGTCGTGGAGACCCTCTTCAACGTCCCGGGCCTGGGCTATGAACTCACCCGCGCCGTCGGGAACCGGGACGTGCCGCTCGTGCAGGGCCTGGCGCTCGTGCTCGGCGCGGTCGTGCTGATGATCCTCCTCGTCGGCGACATCATCGCGCGAGTGCTGCAGCAGCGCACCCGGCGGCAGGAGCACGCGTGACCGCCCGCCGGTGGGTCGCCGCAGTGCCCGCAGCGCTGGTGCTCCTGCTCGCACTGGCAGGGCCCTGGCTGGTCGTCGGCAGCGCCAGCGCACCGGTCGGCGGCCCCTTCCAGCCGCCGGACGCTGGCGTCGCACTGGGGACGGACGTGCTGGGTCGCGACGTGCTCGCCCGCGTCCTGGCCGGTGGACGAACCCTCGTCCTGCAAGCCGCCGCGGCGACGGTACTCGGCAGCGTGATCGGCTTGTCCGTCGGCATCTGGACGGGCATGACGCACCACGCCCGCAGCGCCCGCGCCGTGCTGCGGGTCGTCGACGGAATCGCAGCTGTGCCCGCGCTGTTTCTGCTGCTCCTTCTGGCCGCCGGGCTCCCCGGCGACGATCTGGTCGTCGCGGTCGCGATCGCCGCGGTCAGCATCCCGTTCTCGATCCGTGTCATCCGCGAACGTACCCGCACGCTCGCGGCCACCGACTACGCTCGGGACGCCGAAGCTCGCGGCGAGCCGTTGACGGCACGGGTGCGGTTCGACATCCTGCCGGGCCTAGCCCCAGTCGCCCTGACTGAGGCGGGAATCCGCTTCGTCGCCGCGACCCAGCTCGCCGCCACCGCCGGGTTCCTCGGTCTGGGCGCCGGCGCCCCTGCAGCGAACTGGGGTCGCATGGTCCGCGAGAACAGCACCGGCCTCGCCACCAACCCACTGCCGGTGCTCGTGCCCGCTGTGCTCCTCGTCGTCCTCGCTGTCGGTGTGACCGCGCTCCTGGACCGCGCCGCCGAGACCCGGGTCGGCGGCCTCGAACGGATCGGGCGGCCGGCATGAGCATCGCCACGATCACCGGTCTCAACATCACCGGCCCGCAGGGGCAACGGATCCTTCATGAGGTCGACCTGGAGCTACGCCCCGGGGAGGTCACCGGGCTCATCGGCGAGTCAGGGTCGGGCAAGACCACCCTCGCCCACGTTCTGCTCGGCCACCTCGCCCCCGGCCTGCACTTGACCGCCGGGACGGTGCGCGTCGCCGGCCGCGACCCGCTCACTCCCGCGGGGCGGCGGGCGTTGCGCAGCCGGGTCACGGCGTATCTGCCACAGGACCCCGCCAGCGCACTCGACCCCACCCGCACCGTCGCCGCCCAGCTGCGCACCGCCGCACGCACCGCCCACCGAACGGCCTCACGGCAGAAAAGGATCGAGCTGCGTTACGCGGCCGTCGAAGCTGCTGTGCTCGACGCCATGCTCCTGCCCCGGTTGCCGGCACAGCTATCCGGTGGGCAGGCACAGCGAGCACTGCTGGCCTGGACGTTCCTCACCCAGCCGCAGCTGCTCATACTCGACGAGCCCACGAGTGGCCTGGACGCCGACACCGCCCTGCGGGTCAGTGCCGCGTTCGCGCGGCTGCCCTGGAACCCGGCCGTGCTGTTGATCAGCCACGACCGCGACCTCATCGCCCGCACCGCCGACCGCACCCTCCGGCTCGAACACGGGCACCTCTCGGAGCAGCGAGGGTGCCCAGCTGCTCCCGTCGGTGCGGCGGAGGCGCCACGAGGCAGCACCGAGCCCCGTCTCGCATCGAGCCGGGCCGCCCTGTCGATGACAGGGGCCACGATCCGCCGCGGCGGACGGGAACTGCTGCACGATGCCGAGCTGTGTCTGGGGGTCGGGGAGCTCCTTGCTATCCGCGGGCCCTCCGGGGTCGGCAAGACGGCGCTCGCCCGTGCTCTCTGCGGCTTCGCCCCACCCCGCGCCGGCATTCTCCGCCTGCACGGAAACGAGATCCCCTGGGCCGCCACCAGCCGTGCCCGAAATGATGCACCGTTCCTCGCTTACGTCGGGCAGGACGCTCGCGCCGCCCTGAACCCGCGCGAGACCATCTCCCGCACCCTGCAGCGCGCCCTCGACACCGCCCGCCGCCGATCGCGCCCGAGGCCAGCAGGACCGGAGAGCGTCCTGGCGCTCGTGGGACTCGGCCCCGAGCTGCTGGATCATACCGCGGATCAGCTCTCCGGCGGGCAACGGCACCGGGTCGCGCTCGCACGCGCTGTGGCTGCCGGGCCCGCTGTGCTGGTCTGCGACGAGACCACGGCCGCGCTCGACCAGGAGAGCGCCCAGCGGATCCTCGACACGCTCGACACGCTGCGCCGCGACACAGGGCTGCCGGTGCTGCTGATCACCCACCAGGACGCCGTCGCCGACCGCGCCGACCGGATCCTTACCCTCCAGGAAGGACGACTCGGATGAGCCCGAACACACTGCTGCGCCCCGTGCGAGCCCCGCTGATCGCCGCCGTCGCGCTGCAGGCGGCCGCCGGCCTGCTGGCACTGCTGCCCCTCCTGACCCTCATCGCGTTCACCAGCACCTGGCTCACCAGGACGCCCGCCCCCGGAGCCGGGCTCGTGATCGCCGCCGTGCTCGGCACGATCGGGGCGACGCTCGCCGCGGCGGCGGCGACCTGGATCACCCACCGCGCAGATGCCCGGCTGACCTGGCTGCTGCAGCGCCGCCTCGCCGACGTCATCCGCCATGCCCCTCTGCCGGCTGTGACCGGGCAGGGCGCAGCCCGGCTGCGGAAGGTCGTCCAGGACGACACCGGCGCACTGCACTACCTCGTCGCGCACACCCTGCTGGACGCCACCACCCTCCTCATCACCCCGGTCGCCGGGCTCGTTGTCCTCGCGATCGTGGACTGGCGGCTGGCCGTCGTGAGCCTCATCCCGTTGCTGTTGGGGGTCAGGTGGTATGTGCGGGCGATGCGCGGATCGGGGGCGAACTTCACCGAGTACGCGATCCAACAGCAACGCATCGGCGGCGCCGTCGTCGACTTCGTCCACGGTCTGCCCGTCGCAAAGATCTACGGCGGATCCGACGGCCCGAAGGCTCGCTACACGACAGCGGTGAACGGGTTCCATGACTTCTTCCGGGCCTGGTCCGGCTCGACCGCGGCCGTGACCACCGCCTCTTGGCTCGTCGTCGCGCCAGGCGTCACCGCGGCGCTGCTCGCCCTCCTCGGCGGTGCCGGTCTCCTCGCCGGTTGGCTGACTCCGGCCGCGCTCGTGGCCGGGATCCTGCTCGGCCCCGCCATCTCCGCGCCGGTCGCGGTCGCCGGTCCCCGCCTGCAGGCCATCCGCTCCGGTCTATCCGCGCTCTCCTCCATCGGCGATCTCCTCGACCAGCACCGCCTGACCTGGGGCGGCGCGGACCCCTCGCCGCGCGGAGCCGTCGCCCGTCTCCAGAACGTCACCGTCCGTTTCGGCGAGCAGGTCGCGGTCGATGACGTCACGCTCGCGCTGCCCGACCGCGGGCTCGTCGCCCTGGTCGGCGCGTCCGGCAGCGGCAAGAGCACGCTCGCCGCGCTGCTGGCGCGCTTTACCGACCCCGACGCGGGCCGGGTGCTCCTCGGCAACGTCGAACTGCCGGCACTGCGGGAGGCGGACCTATATGAGCGAATCGCGTTTGTGTTCCAGGACACGGCCCTGCGCGAGACATCCATACGCGACGCCCTCACCGGCGGACGTCGCATCCCGCAGGAGCGAGTCGTCGACGCTGCGCGGCAGGCGGCGATCCACGACCACATCACTGCGCTCCCGCACGGATACGACACCATCCTCGGAGAGGACAGGGAACTGTCCGGTGGGCAACGCCAACGGGTCGCTCTCGCCCGGGCACTGTTGCGCGAGCCGGACCTGCTCGTGCTCGACGAGACCCTCTCGGCCATGGATCCGACCATCCGCACCCGGATCATGGCGACGCTGCGGGCGCAGGCCCGGGAGCGGGGGGTGCTGCTCATCGCCCACCATCTGCACCTCGTCCGGGACGCCGACCGCATCCTCGTCCTCGACCACGGCCGCCTCGCCGGCTCCGGCACCCACCACAACCTCCTCACCGCCTGCGATCCCTACCGGATCCTCTGGGAGGCGCAGACCACGACTACACAGGAAGGAAGCCGCTGATGCTCCGCACCCTGCACCGCCTCCTGCCCGCCCCCGACACCCGAATCCTCGTCGGGCTCACCGTCTGGCTCACCGCCGCCGCCGTCCTGCACGGCGTCGCCCTAGGGGTGGCCGGCATCCTGACCGCCGCCTGCCTCGGCGCAGTTGCCGACCCGGCGTTCTGGATGATCGCCCTCGCGTGCACGGTCGTCGCGTTCGTGATCGTGCAATGGGTCGCGCAGATGGTCGCATTCCGGGTCGGCAGCAGCACCGCCCGCGCACTGCACCTGAGCCTCGGCGAGCACCTGGCCGAACTGCCGCTGGGATGGTTCACCTCCACCCGGCAGGCGCACATCATCGACCTCGCCACCACCGGCGTCCCGCAGGCGATGTCCTACCCCGCGATCCTGCTGCGGCCCGCGCTCACCGCGATCGTCACCCCCGTCGCCGCCGCACTCACCCTCGCCCTGCTCGACTGGCGCTTCACCGTCGCCGTACTGGTGATAACCGCGATCGCATGGACCGCAAGTCGGCTCAGTGCCCGTCTGGCCCGCACCGTGGACGCGCGACGGCATGCGGTGTCTGCGGAGGCGACCCGCCGCATCCTCGAGTACGCGAACCGGCAGCCACTCATCCGCACCGACCAACGCCCCGAGGACAGCGACGCCCTCGATCGCGCGCTCGACGGCGTCCACGCCGCCGCGCGTCGCTCCGCGGGCACCGTGATCCCCGGGTTCGTCCTGTTCAGCCTGACCCTCAACGCCCTGTTCGCCGTCCTGATCGGCCTCGGTGTCCTCTGGGTCGCCGGCGCGAGCCTGTCCGTCCCGGTCCTGCTCGGCTTGCTCGTGGTCGCGGCTCGGCTCGTCGCGGTCGCCCAGTCCGGCGCCGAGCTCGCCGCCGGGTTACGCCTGCAGGCCGGCATCCTCGACCGCCTCGCCGCCACCCTCGACACGCCGCCACTCGCGCACCTGCCCGCCGTGCAACGGGCGAAGCCGGGCGAGGAGCTCGTCCGGGTCGAGAACATCACGTTCGGCTACGACGACACCCCGGTGCTTCATGACGTCTCCTTCACGCTCCCGCGGCGCGGCCTCACCGCGCTGGTCGGGCCCTCCGGCTCCGGCAAGACCACCCTCGCCCGACTCCTCGCCCGCTTCTGGGATCCCACCGCAGGCAGAATCATCCTCGACGGTGCAGACCTCCGCTCGCTCGCCCCTGGCGAGCTCACCGGCGCACTCGCCGTCGTGCTCCAGGACGACTACCTGCTCGAGGGGACCATCGGCGACAACATCCGCCTCGGCCGCCCCACCTCCACCGCCAAGCAGGTCGCCGAGACCGTGGCCGCGGTCGGGCTCGACGCCTTCCTCGCGGGACTGCCGGGCGCGCTCGACACTCCCGTTGGCCCCGGCGGCAGTCGGCTGTCCGGTGGGCAACGGCAACGGGTGTGCGTGGCCCGTGCTCTGCTGAAGGCCGCGCCGCTGACCCTCATGGACGAAGCGACCTCGGCCCTCGATCCCGAGAATGCCCGCCTGGTCGCCGACGCTGCCACCCGGCTCGCCCTCACTGGGAGCGTTCTGATCATCGCGCACGACCTCGACACCGCCGCCCGCGCTGACCAGATCCTCGTCCTCGAGGAAGGCCGCATCGTCCAGAGCGGTACTCCCGCCGCGCTGGCTGCGGCTCCCGGCCGCTACCGTGACCTGCTGCACGACCACGCCGGGCTGCAGAGCTGAGAGCTGAGTGCCTGAGCCGGCTCACATCCCGCGCGCAGCTGGTCAGGGCGAGCCGGGACCGCCGCGATCAGACGTCGATGCTGCTGCCGACACGGGAACCGCGGGCATACGGCGGAAGCGTGGGTGGGTCAGGACGAAGGTGGCGACGATCGCCATGATGGCGCCGCCGATGATGATCGGCAGCGGCGCCGACACCCCGTAGAGCGCGGTGCTGAGGGTGGGTGCGACGACGAAGGTCAGCCCTGTCGTGGCGGTGGTGACCCCGGCGAGGCCGCCTTGCTCTTCCCTGCGAACGAGGAGCGTGGGGCCGGCGGTGTAGCCGGGCATGGCGATCCCGAGCCCGAGGCCCATCACCAGGAGGGCCGCGAACAGCAGCACTGGCCCGCCGTCGATCGTGTAGGCGGCGAAGCCCACGACGGCAATCGGCGCGCCGACCTTCAGCAGGGTCGGCGCGGACCAGCCGCTGCGCGGCACGATGACGGCCTGGGCGAGCACGAGGCCGACTCCCGCGGCGAAGAGCGCGGCACCGGTGAGGACGCCTGCCATGCGCGCATCCAGACCGAGGCGGTCCTGCACGATGAATCCGGTGATGACCTGGATGAAGCCCAGCGCGGTGAACATGCCGAACCCGGCGAGAAGGAACGGCCACACCCGCGAATCGAACGGACTGACCCTGGCGGGAGCCTCGATGAGCTCGTGGCGGGGTTCGCGGCGTAGTCGGAGCGCGATCAGGATCAGTCCGGCGACAAGCAGCACGGGCACGGCGATCAAGGGCACGATCAGGCCACCGGCGGCGAGCACCCCGCCGACGACCGCACCGGCGATCATCGCGATGCCGGAGACGGCGCCGATGCCGGCCATGCCTTTGACGCGGGTGGCCTCGTCAGTGGTGGCGTCGGCGATGTATGCCTGCGCGGTGGGTGGGACGGCGGCGATCGCGGAGCCGAAGCCCACACCGCGCAGCAGCACGAACAGTCCTGTCCCGGTGAAGATTCCCATCATCCCCAGCTGTGACACCAATGCGAACAAGGCCATCGTGATCGTCGCGAGCGTGAAGGCGGCGACCAGGACCGGTTTGCGACCCCAGGACTGGGAACGGCGACCCCAGAGCTGGCTGGTGAGCACCAACATGATCGCGGCGGTGCTGATGGTCACCCCGATCTGCCACTCTGCGAGCCCGACCTCGCGCGAGAGCGGCGCGATGATCGGGTTCAAGGTCATCTGTCCGAGATAGACGAGGAACACCGAGCCGAGCAGCAACGGAATCTGCGGTTGCGACGCGGCCGTGGGAGCCGTCACAGGGTCTGGCCGGCTCATCGGGGTTCCCTCAGTGGTTCATCTTGGGTGAGCATCGTGGCTACCTCCGCTGAGTGCTCGTCGACGGGGGCCAGGGTGAGCTGCCGGTCGGCGGCGAGGGCGAGGAGGTCGTCGTCGTGGCTGATCAGCAGCACTACGACTCCCTCGGCCGCGACCTGCCGGATCTGGTCGGAGATGGACTGCAGGTGCCGTCGGTCGACGCCGGAGCTCGGCTCGTCGAAGATCACGATGCGGCGGCCGGCGACCCGGACGGCGGCGACGACGAGGCGCTGCTGCTGGCCGCCCGAGAGCGACAGTGGGTGCCGTTCGGCCAGATGCGCGAGATCGAGGGTGTCGAGCAGGGCCGCGGTGTCCGGCGCGGTCGGTGCGTCGGTGCCGGCAAGGTCGATCTCGGCTTGCACGCTCTCGATGAACAGCTGCCGTTGCACGTCCTGCATCACGATCGCACTGGCCCGCTGCCGCGCCCTGCGGCTGAGCACCCGCCCATCGAGGCGCACCGTTCCGGTGCTGCGTTGCAGCCCGGTGATGATGCGGGCGAGGGTGGACTTGCCGGCGCCGTTGACGCCGCGGATCGCGGTGACCTCGCCCGCGGCGAAGGCGACGCGCTCGAGGTCGAGGACCGTCCGCCCGCCCAGTCGGCACTGGACGTCTTCCAGCTCCAGCGCCCCTGGCAAGGGGGTGTCGAGCGGGCGCGGCTGGGCGACGCTGCCTCCGGTCGCGGCGAGTACCGGAACGTCGGGTGAGCGGATCTCCCCGCGCAGACCTTCGGTGGCGAGCAGCTCGTCGGGGACGGCGCGGAACTGCTCCGCGGTCCATTCGAGGTCGATCGCGCCGTCGCGCATGACCAGGACCCGGTCAATCAGCTCCTGCAGGTAGCGCAGCCGGTGCTCGGCGACAACGATCGTCACCCCGGCGGCCTTGAGCTCGGCGAGGGTAACGGTGAGCCGGTCCACGGCGTCGGCGGAGAGGTTGGAGCTGGGCTCGTCCAGCAGCAGGATGCGCGGCTCATGCGCGGTGGCTGCGGCGATCGCGACCTGCTGCTGCTGCCCGCCGGACAGGTGCTGCAGCCGCTGCTCGACCGGCACCCGCTCGGCGAGGTCGGCGATGGTCGCCTGGACGCGCGAGCGGATCCGCTCGTGCGGGAAGCCGAAGTTCTCCATCGCGAACGCCGTCTCCTCGCGGGCGGTGTCGGTGAAGAACTGCCGACGCGGGTGCTGCAGCACTGTGCCGGTGGCAAGGCCCAGGGCGTCGAGCTCGACCGCGGTCGTGACCAGGCCGTCGACGGTCACCGTCCCAGTGAGGACGCCGTCGTCGTGGAAGTGGGGCACGAGGCCGTTCAGCAGCCGCAGGGCTGTCGACTTGCCGGAGCCGGACGCACCGCAGAGCACGACGAACTGGCCGGGCTTGATCCGCAGATCGAGCTCGCGCAGCGCCGGGCTATCGGCATGCGGGTAGGTCCAGCTCACTCCGCAGATCTCGATCATGCGATCACCGTCGTCAGCGGGCTCGGCAGCAGAAGGCTCGCCGCCGCGAGAACGATGAGGGCGAGCGCCAGCAGCAGATCGGGCCACCCGAAGCGGGGCGGGTCGAGCGCGACGGGCGTGCGACGCGAGCCGAGCCCGCGCAGGATCGCCGAGGCGGACAGGTCTTCGCTGGCTCGCAGGCTCGCGGCGATCATCGGGACGGTGAAGCGCTCCATGGTGAGGATCGGGTGCTGCGTCAGGCCGGTTGCGCCGGCGAGGCCGCGCAGCCGCATGGCGTCGAGCACCGCGGCAGACTCGGTCGCGACGACCGGAAAGAACCGCAGCATCACGGCGAGGGTGACCGAGAGCGCGCGCGGGAGGTGCCAGGCCCGGAGCGCGGCGCTGAGCTGTGTCGGCGAGGTCGTCGCGATGAGGTGGGCGCCGACGCCGAACGCGGCGACGAAGCGGATGAGGTATCCGCAGCCGATTGCGACGACCGTGACCACCGGGTTGGCCCAGACCAGTGGAAATACCCAGCCGAACAGGTACATGATGGCCCCGGTGACGGGGATGGTCACGGCCCGGGACCAGGCCCGGTCCGCCACGGCTAACCCGGTCGCCAGCACGATCCCGGCCGGGACGAACACGAGCCCGCCAGGGCTCATGACGGCGAGGCTGACGATGAGGACGAGCAGGATCTTGCTGCGCGGGTCCAGCCCCCGCCGCGCGACATCGATGCTGACGGGGGCTGCGACCTGAGCCTGCCCGTCAGGCAAGGCCGGCGCGGACAAAGTGCTTCCTCAACACCGCGGAGCCCAGCAGCCCGCCCAGGAACCCGGCGACGGCGACCGCGAGGGCGACTACTCCGAGTACAGGGAGCGTCGTGAGCGCGTCGGTGCCGGCGACGTACTCCTCGCCCATCGCGGTGAAGCTCGGACTGGCGAGGTAGTTCTCACGGTCGAACACGAGGGGCAGGAAGGGGGTGAAGAAGCTCAGCGCGAAGATCGTGTACGACCAGATCGCCGCCCACCGCGACCGGTAGCCACCGGCCCAGAGGACGAGCTCGGCGAGCGCCGCGAGCACGACGATCCCGATCGTGCTGAGGATCGAGTTGCCGGTCAGGAGGAAGAACAGCGCGATGACCACGCCGAACAGGGTCACCATGCCCGCATGCTTGACGCGGGTGATGAATAGCATGAACACGATCCCGTTCACCAGCACTGAGACGGGGATGACGATCAGCCAGACCAGCGGGGAGAGGATGCCCAGCATCCCGACTGAATCGGCCTGGTTTTCGTTCCTATCCGGTTGTCTGTCCGGCGGTGGCCGGGTTGGCTGATTCAAGGGCAGCGTAGTACTCGGTCTCGGTCTCGATCGGGGTGCGCATGTCGAGTTCGCCGTGGAG
>NZ_JAIJZW010000019.1 GCF_019753765.1 Microbacterium marinilacus | reverse complement strand
CCACAAAGCCGCACTGCCCCTGGCAGAACGGCAAGGCCGAGCGCTTCAACCGCACCATGCAGGAATACTGGGCCTACCGCGCGCCTTACGCCTCCAACCAGCACCGCGCCGACGCGCTCGCCCCCTGGCTCGAGCACTACAACTACGCTCGACCACACACCGCCTGCGGTGGCCAACCCCCGATCAGCCGAGTGTCACCAACCTCATGACCGAGTACAACTAGCCCGTCGAGCCGGGAACCGCGTCGATCGAGCGGCCGCGAGTGCCATATGGCACTCCGCAGATGCGGGCGGGTGCGATATGGCACTCGCGAAGCGCGTCGCACCGAGGGCGATGCGATCCTCCACGAGTTTGTGACATCCGCCGCACTTCGTCCGTCTCACCTGTAGAGCGTGCTTCATCGCTCGTTGGGATGGCGTGGCCAGGGCGGCCGCGCCGCTGATTCTGGAGGTTGTTCTGATGGCTGCGGACGAGACGAACACGACTGTCGCTTCTCAGAGTGGGGCGCCCGAGACGCGTACGGCGGGCGCGCCGACGGTGACGTCGCGGGTGGACCGGGGGACGTCGGCTCCGCGTCCCGTGGACGGCGGCTCCTCCGCCGGCCGCACGACGATCGCGGAGGGCGTGGTCGCGAAGGTCGCGGGCATCGCCGCCCGCGAGGTGAAGGGCGTGCACGCGCTCGGCGGCGGCGGGGCTCGCGCTCTGGGCGCGCTCCGCGACGCGGTGAACGCGACCGACCTGACGCAGGGCGTGCGGGTCGAGGTCGGCGAGACGCAGGCGGCGGCCGACATCACGATCGTGGTGGACTACCCGACGCCGATCCAGGAGGTCGCCGAGAACGTGCGCGCCTCCGTCACGGCGGCGATCACCCGCCTCGTCGGCCTGCAGGTCGTCGAGGTCAACGTCGACGTGAACGACGTGCACCTGCCCACCGACGACGCGGCTGACGACGACGCCGAGTCGCGCGTCTCATGAGCGCGACGCTGGCCGGAGCGGCGGTCGGCGCCGTCCTGGCCTTCGCCGCACTGATCTTCGGGTTCTGGGGGTTCCTGCTGGTCGCGCTGCTGATGGCGATCGGCGCCCTCGTCGGGCGGCTCTTCTCGGGCCAGCTGGACCTTCGCGCACTCGCCGGGGCGTTCACGGGCCGGCGCACCTCGTCATGAGCGCCATCACCGTCGGGGCCCCCGCGCAGTTGAGCGCCGGAGCCCCGGCGACGGCGCCCGGCACGGTGCGCGTGCGCGAACGGGTGATCGACAAGATCGCCCGCGAGACCGCGGCCAAGGTCATCGGCGGGCCGCGGGACGACGTGAGCGTCGAGGTCTCGGAGTGGGGCGGCGGCCTCGCCGTGCGTGTCGCGGCGCGGCTGCCGATCCCCGACCTCGACGACACCGAGGCGATCCGCTCGGCGACCCCCGTGCTCGAGAGGGCGCGGCAGATCCAGAGCGCGCTCGCCGAAGAGCTCGCCCGGCTGACCGGGCGGCCGATCCAGCGGGTGTCGTTCGCGGTGACCGGGGCGACGGTGCCGCAGCGAAGGAGGGTGAGATAGATGTCCACGCAGGTGCTGAAGCGGGTGGTGCGTCGCGAGACGCACTCGCCGCGCACGGTCGTGACCGTCGTCCTGCTCGTGCTGATCGCGCTCGCCGCCGTGTACACCGGGGTCGAGATCGTCCTGAGCCTGGCGGGCGCCGGCCCGCTGCTGGTGGCTCCCGGCGCCGCGCTCGCCTGGCTGGTCGCGCTGCCGGGCGCGCAGCCGCAGTCGGCGGTCGTCGCCGGCGCCGCGGTCGTCGCGGTGATCGGCGTGATCCTCGTCTGGCTCGCGCTGAGCCCCGGCCGGCTGCCCAAGCATCAGCTCGGGCTGTCGGAGCACGCGGTCGTCGTCGACAACGGCGTCATCGCCTCCGCCGTCGCCGAGCGCGTGCGGCGCGAGCTCGATCTGCCCCGCGACGGGGTCGTGGTGGGCATCGGGCACCGGGGCGCCGACGTCACCGTGCGCCCCGAGCCCGGGCGTCGGATCGACAGGTCGGAGGTGCGGGAGGCCGCCGAGGCGGAGCTGCAGACCTACTCGTCCTCGCCGGCGCTGAAGGTGCGGGCGCGCGTGCAGCGCACCGCCGAGACGGAGGGTGCGTCATGAACGGCACGAATCGGGTGGTGAACAGGATCGTCCTGCTCGTGGTGGGAGTGGTCCTGCTCGCCGGGGGCGCAGCGACCGTGCTCGCGGCGACCTGGCCGGTGGCCGGGGACGTCTGGTCCACCGCGACGTCGTCGGCGGTGGACGGGATGATCGGCGCCGACGAGCGGACGCGCCTGTCCGACGCGACGACGGCGAGCGGGCTCGTGCTGGCGGTGCTCGCCGTGCTGCTCCTGATCGTCGTGGTGGCGATCGTCGTCATCGCGAAGCTGGGCGGCGGACGCACCGGCACGGTGATCCGGGCGGAGGCCGCCGAGGGGGCGCAGGGGCCGGTGACGATCCGGCACGGGTTCGTCTCCGACGCGATCACGCACTCGCTCGCCGGCCACGACGAGATCCTCTCGTCCCGCGTGAGCGCCCGCCGCGTGAAGGGCGACGACGTGCTGCACATCAGCGTCACTCCGCGGCGCAACACGTCGCCGGTCGACGTCGCCGACACGGTGACGCGGCTGGTCGACAACCTCGCGACGCTGACGGGCCAGGCCACCCCGACGTACGTCTCGATCCACTCGGGCGTGCGCGCACGACTGGCCGCCGACCAGCCCCGCGTGAACTGATCCCGCCCCGCGGGAACGAATGAAGGGAACGGTGCGATGCGCAAGAACATCCTGATCCTCGTGGTGATCGTGGTCGCCGCCTACCTGATCGGCGTCGAGTCGGCCAAGTCGAGGGGCAAGAACTACGAGGACCTGAGGCATCAGCTCGAGCGGCTCTGGACCAGCCCCGACGCGAAGAAGTCGCGGCGTCGCATGGCCAAGCAGGCGCGCAAGTCGATCGACAAGGCGCGAAAGAGCCTGCTCGGCTGAGGCCCGGCCGGAGCCGAGCACGGACCAGGCAGGCGCGCCTGCCACAGATCACGGCCCTCGAGAGGCGAGGACCGACGGAGAAAGGAAGAGGTATGAGCGCAGGAGACAAGATCAAGGCCGCCGCCGACAAGGTCGCCGGTCAGGCGAAGGAAGCGGTCGGCAAGGCCACCGACAACGACGAGCTCGTCGCCGAGGGCAAGGCCGACCAGGTCAAGGGGCACGTCAAGGACGCGGCCGAGGACGTCAAGGACGCGTTCAAGAAGTGACCCGTGCCGGGGCGGGCGGTGATCCGCCCGCCCCGGCCACCCATCGACACACTCAGGAAAAGGACTCTCTCGTGGGCTTCTTCAGTTTTCTCCTCCTCGGCCTGATCGCCGGGGCTCTCGCCAAGCTGATCCTGCCGGGCAGGCAGGGCGGCGGATGGCTCGTCACGCTGCTGCTGGGCGTCGTCGGCGCCATGGTCGGCGGCTGGCTGGGCGGGCTGGTCTTCGACGTCGACCTGCAGGGCTTCTTCTCGCCCTCCACCTGGCTGCTCGCCATCGGCGGGTCCATCCTGGTGTTGCTGGTCTACGGCCTGATCACCGGGCGTCGTGCGAAGAACTGACGGTTCCCACAACACCCCACGATGATGAGCCGACGTCGGATAGACCAGGGCATGGGGGCGGCGCCACCGCCCGCTGGCCCTCGCCGGAGAGGGCCCCTTCGCTTGAGGGGGACGAAGGATGAGCAGTGATGACTTCCGCGATCCGTTGGAAGGCGCGGACGACTGGATCGTCGCGGGACGAGCAGCGGACGGAGACACGGCCGCGTTCGCGGTGCTCGTGCGGAGGTACGCGCCCATGATGCGCGCCTACGCCCGCCGCATCCTGCCCGGCACCGCCGACGTCGACGACGTCGTGCAGGACGCGTTCATCGTGGCGTGGGAGCAGCTGCCGAAGCTCGACGACACCACGAAGGTGAAGTCGTGGCTGATGCGCATCACGAGCCGGAAGGCCGTCGACCGCATCCGCGCCACCCGGGCCCACGCCGACGTCGCGGACGTCGAGCTGCCCGCCCCGGACGGCACGGCGCCGTCGCGACAGGCGGAGACCCACGCCGAAGTGGCCGCGCTCGGCGCCGCTCTGCGGCGCCTTCCCGCCGAGCAGCGGGAGTGCTGGGTGCTGCGCGAGATCGGCGGGTACACCTACGAGGAGATCGCCGCAGAGCTGCGGATCCCGCTCTCGACGGTGCGGGGGCTCCTCGCCCGGGCCCGGAAGGACATCATTGTTCGGATGGAGCAGTGGCGATGAGCGAACACGACACCCCCGGACTGCCCGGCCTGGGCCTCGAGCCCGAGGACCTCGACGGCCACACGATCGACGAGCTCTCCGACTACCTGGACGCCGGACGGCAGCCCGCCGACCCGTCCATCGACCAGTCGCCCGGCTGCCGGATCGCGCTGGACGCGCTGGCGAGGCTTCGCGCACTCACCCCCGACCTGCTCGCCGCGGACATCGCCGCGGAGCCCGAGCCGGACGAGGCGTGGGTGCAGGGCATCCTCGCCGGCATCGCGCTCGACGCGCGGGCCGGGCGTCGCATCCCGATCCGCTCGACGGTGCCGGGCGCAGACCTCGGGATCACCGAGGGAGCGGTGCGCGGGCTCGTGCGGGCGGCGGAGGAGGTCGTGCCGGGAGTGCTCGTGGGCAGATGCTCGCTCGACGGGGACGTCGCGGAGCCGGGAGCGTCTCTGCGCGTCGGCGTCGAGGTCAGCGTGCCGTACGGGCAGCCGATCCCCGACCTCGTCGACCGCCTGCGGGCCGAGATCGCGGCCCGCCTGGCGGCGCACACCGAGCTCGAGGTCGCCGGCATCGACATCAGCGTGCGTGACGTCCGGCAGACGTCGGGGGCGACGGGGGAGGGAAGATGACGATGTCACAGGAGCAGCTGCTCGCGACGGCCGTCGAGACGGCGATCCGATCGGTGCCGGGAGTGGCGGGGGTCTTCCGCGCCGGCACCACGGTGTCGAAGCTGGTCGACGTGGGCGCCCGGCTGGTCGGGGCGAAGGACGAGGCGGCGCCGCTCGTGCGCATCGAAGAGTCGGCCGACGGCGGGCGGGTCGACGCCGCGATCGGCGTGCAGGCCTCGGCCGGCGCGGTCGACACCGTGCACCGCGTGCACGCGGCGGTCGACGCCGCGCTCGTGCAGCACGGCGTCGTGCCGGCCGAGATCCGCGTCACCGTCGTCCACGTCGACGGAATCGCGTCGCCGGGGCCCCTCTCGCCGGGGATACCTGCATCATTGAGAGAGGACGGCCAGGAGCACGCGCCAAGCTGGTGACGACGCGAGACGGCGCACCGCGGCCGGACGTCATCCACCCGCCACTCGGGCTCTGGAAGGAGCACACGATGGAACGACTGCAGGACATCCCGGTCACCACCCTGCGAGGCGAGGAGACCACGTTCGGGAAGCTCTCGGAGGGCCGGGTCGCGCTGGTGGTGAACGTCGCCTCCCGGTGCGGGCTCGCGCCCCAGTACGAGCAGCTCGAGGAGCTGCAGCGCCGCTTCGGCGACCAGGGCTTCACCGTGATCGGCTTCCCCAGCAACCAGTTCCTGCAGGAGCTGGGCTCGTCGGACGCGATCGCCGACTACTGCTCCGCGACGTGGGGCGTGACCTTCCCCATGACCGAGAAGGTGCGGGTCAACGGCAAGAACGCTCACCCGCTGTACCAGCAGCTCACGACGGTGCCGGACGGCGAAGGCAAGGCGGGGAAGGTGTCGTGGAACTTCGAGAAGTTCCTCGTGCACCCCGACGGGCGCGTGAAGCGCTTCCGCCCCCGCACCGTGCCGGACGCCCCCGAGATCGTCGGCGCCATCGAGGAGTGGACGTCCAGTGACGAAGCGCGCGCGTGAGCGCCGCGCCGAGCGCCGGAGTCGCAACGCCCGCGCGACGGTGCGCGTGCTCCTCGGCGCCGTGCTCGCCTTCGCGGGCGTCGCTCACCTGACGTTCGCGCGCGACGAGTTCCGCGCGCAGGTGCCGCCCTGGGTGCCGGTCGACGAGGACTTCACGGTCGTCGCCTCCGGCGTCGCGGAGATCGCCCTCGGCACGGCGCTCGCCAGCGGATGGCGGGGGCGCGAGGTCGGCGCCGCGGTCGCCGCGTTCTTCGTCGCCGTCTTCCCGGGCAACGTCTCGCAGTGGCGGAACCGGCGCGACGGCTTCGGGCTCGACACCGACCGCAAGCGGCTGCTGCGCCTGCCGTTCCAGATCCCCCTCATCGCCGGGGCGCTGTGGTCGACGCGTCAGCCGGGTGTGCGCGGCCGGCACTCCTAGCGCTCGTCGCGGAGGCCGGCGGTGCCGGCGTCGTCCGGCACCGCGAGGCGTCGCGGGCCGCTGCCGGCACGGCTGAGCTCGTCGTCGGGGTTCAGCAGCGAGCAGGCCTTCATCGAGAGGCAGCCGCAGCCGATGCATCCGGTCAGCTCGCGTTCGAGTTTCTCGATGCCCTCCCGCCGCTCCTGCAGCTGCAGCTTCCAGCGCCTCGACGCGCGTTGCCACTCCTCGTGCGTGGGCGTGCGGTCGAGCGGCACGTCGGCGAGGGCCGTCTGCACGTCGCCGAGGGGGATGCCCAGGCGCTTGGCGACGGTGATCAGCGACACCCGGCGCAGCATGTGACGCGGGTAGCGGCGCTGGTTGCCGGGCGTGCGCACCGCGGCGATCAGGCCGAGCCGCTCGTAGAAGCGGAGCGCGGAGACGGCCACGCCGGTGCGGCGGCTCATCTCGCCGATCGTGAGCAGCTCGTCGGGGCTGCGGTGGTCGCCGTCGGCGGTGTCCTCGCCGACCGTCTCGCGTGCCATGGCGCCGTCCTCTCCTTGACCTGAAGTTTAGTTGAGGTCTTACGCTCGACCGGCAGCTGTGCTCCGAGGGCTGGGAGGTCGTGGAGGTGACGTATGTGATCGCACTGCCGTGTGTGGACGTCAAGGATCGAGCGTGCATCGACGAGTGCCCGGTCGACTGCATCTACGAGGGCGAGCGCAGCCTGTACATCCATCCGGACGAGTGCGTGGACTGCGGGGCGTGCGAGCCGGTGTGCCCGGTGGAGGCGATCTACTACGAGGACGACCTGCCCGAGGAGTGGCAGGACTACTACAAGGCGAACGTCGAGTTCTTCCGCGAGCTGGGGTCGCCCGGCGGGGCCGCTCGCCTCGGCCCGGTGGAGGCGGACCATCCCCTCGTCGCGGCGCTCCCGCCGCAGGCGTCGGAGTGACCCTGGGCGCATCCCGCGCCCGCGGGGTGTTGCGCTGTGTGACCGCGCTCGTTGACCTCAAGCGCCCTTGAGGTTTTACGGTCGAGAACGTCGTCGCATCCCCGACGCGACGGGGCGACGACTCGAAGCAATCGAAAGAGGTGCCCGGCAGTGTCGACGCTTGTTGAGGATTTCAAGGCTGCGTTCCGCGGCCACCCTGCGGGGGTCGCGCTGATCACCGCGCAGACCGCGGACGGCCCGGTCGGCCTCACCGCGTCGAGCGTGGCGTCGGTGTCGGTCGACCCGCCCGCGCTGTCGTTCTCGGTGACGAAGACCGAGGGATCCGCCGGGGGCGTCCTGGCCGCACCGAGCTTCCTGGTGCACCTGCTCGGCGAGAGCCACGCCCCGGTCGCCGAGGCGTTCGCGCGCTCCGGCTCGCCGCGCTTCACGCCGGAGCAGGGGTGGGCCGCGTTGTCGTCCGGCGAGCCCCACCTGACGGACGCGCCGGTCGCCCTGCGGGCCCGCGCGCTGAGCGTCGTGCCCTCCGGCTCGTCGCGCCTGGTGCTCGCCGAGGTGATCGGGGTGCATCACGGCCCCACGTCGCCCCCGCTGATCTATCAGAACCGCCGCTTCCTCAGCCTGCTGCAGACCTCGCACGCCTGATCGCCGCGGCCGGTCCGCGGCCCTCTCGACCACACCCGTTCGACCACACCTGTTCGACCACACGAAAGGAACGACAATGACCGCCTACACGCTCCCCGAGCTGCCGTACGACGTCGCCGCGCTGGAGCCGCACATCAGCGCGACCATCACCGAGCTGCACCACGACAAGCACCACGCCGCCTACGTGACCGGCGCGAACACCGCTCTCGAGCAGCTCGCTGCGGCGCGCGAGTCGGGAGAGTTCGCGAACATCAACAAGCTGGAGAAGGACCTCGCCTTCAACCTCGGCGGGCACACGAACCACTCGATCTGGTGGACGAACCTGTCGCCGGACGGCGGCGACAAGCCCACGGGCGAGCTCGCGTCGGCCGTCGACGACTTCTTCGGCTCGTTCGACAAGTTCCGCGCGCACTTCACGGCCGCAGCGCTCGGCGTGCAGGGATCGGGCTGGGCCGGGCTGTTCTGGGACTCGATCGGCCAGAACCTCATCGTGCAGCAGTTTTTCGACCAGCAGTCGCAGTTCGCGGCCGGGACCGTGCCGCTGCTGCTGCTGGACGTCTGGGAGCACGCGTACTACCTCGACTACCGCAACGTGCGCGCCGACTACGTCAAGGCCTTCTGGAACATCGCCAACTGGGCGAACGTGCAGGAGCGCTTCGACACCGCGCGCGAGAAGACCACGGGGCTGCTTGTCGCGAGCTGACCGTGTGCGCCGTACGGCCGCGGGGCGAGGGAGAGACCTCGACCCGCGGCCGCCGTCGTCACCGGGGCGCTGATCGCCTGACCCCGCCTCAGCCGAGGAACGGGCGCAGGTCGGGGTATCCCGTCGTGGCCCACGCGCCGTCCACCACGATGTTCTCGCCGTTGACGTAGCCGGCCTCCCGGGAGGCCAGGAAGAGGGCGACCGAGGCGATCTCGTCCGGGTCGGCCGCGCGTCCCGCGGGGATGCGCTCGAGGTACGCCTCCTGCACGCCGGGGGCCGACAGCAGTCCGCCGGTCAGGGGCGTCGCGACGAGGCCGGGGGAGACCGCGTTGACGCGGATGCCCTGTCCGCCGAGCTCGAGGGCCGCGTTCTTCGTGAGCATCACGACGGCCGCCTTCGCCGACGCGTAGCCGGCGCCGAAGTGCATCGGCACCTGCGAGTTCAGCGACGCGATGTTGACGATCGACCCCTGCTTGCCCTCGGCGAGGAACTGCTTGGCGCCCAGCTTGGTGCCGAGGAACGCGCCGTACAGGTTGAGGCGGATGTTGAAGTCCCAGGTCGCGAGGTCCATGTCGACCACCGAGCCGGGCTTCGACCCACCGGCGACGTTGAAGACCGTGTCGATCGTGCCGAAGCGCTCGACGGCCGCGGCGAACAGCGCCTCCATGCCCTCCTCGCTCGTCACGTCGGTGCGCAGCCCTGCGACGTCCGGGCCGAACGTGTCGGGCGCCGCCGCGACCGCCTCCTCGTTGATGTCGGCGACGAAGACCTTCGAGCCGGCCGCGACGAGGCGGCGGGTGATGGCCGCGCCGATGCCGGAGACGCCTCCGGTGACGACCGCGACGCTGTTGTCGAACCCTGTCATGACTGCCCTTCCGCGGGCCTGCGTTGGCACCGCTCCCGTCGGGAAGGATAGCCCTATCTGACAGGTGTCGGATAGGATCGAGGCATGGACGTCCGGTTCCTGCGATCGCGGGACAGCCTTCGCGCGGCGGTGCTCGACCTGACGACCGAGACCCCCATCGCCGACGTCACCGCGTCCGCCGTCTGCCAGCGCGCCGGCGTCACGCGCGACACGTTCTACCGCCACGCCGAGAGCCCGCTCGACCTGCTGGCGGAGGCCCTCGCCGACGAGATCGCCGAGGTGATGGACGGCCTGCCGGGGCAGCGGACCATCGGCGACGGCGAGCGCGCGCTGATCGAGCACGTGCACCGCAGGTCCGCGGTCTACCGCAACACCATGCACCCCCTCCTGGCGGGGCCGGTGCGCGCCAACCTCGACCGGATGATCCGCCGCGGCCTGCAGACCTGGGCGGGTCTTCACCCGCGCATCCTGCCGCCCGCGTTCGCCGACGACCCGCAGGCGCTCGAGCTCGCCGTGGCCTATGCCGCGGGGGGCACCGTCGGGGCGATCGAGGAGTGGCTGCGCCGGGGCGACGACGACATCGACCGGGCCGTCCGGCTGATCCTCGCCGCATCGCCCGAGTGGTGGCTGCGCTGAGCGAGCCCCGGAGACCGGGGCATGAGAGAAGGAGAACATCATGAAGGCAGCGGTCTTCCACGCCGCTCAGGACCTCCGCATCGAGGACGCGCCGGAGCCGGCGCCGGGCCCGGGCGAGGTCAAGCTGCGCAACGCGTTCGCCGGCATCTGCGGCTCCGACCTGCACGTGTACTACACGCCCGAGGCCGCCGGGCTCGACTTCGAGCACCCCCACCCCGTCACCGGATCGACGCTGCCGCAGATCCTCGGCCACGAGTTCTCGGGCACCGTGGTCGAGCTCGGCGAGGGCGTCACCGACGTGAAGGTCGGAGACCGCGTCGCCGTCTGGCCGATCTACTACTGCGGCACGTGCGCCGCCTGCCGTCGCGGCATGTACAACGCCTGCCGCACGATCGGCTTCCACGGGCTCAGCTCCCACGGCGGCGGAATGGCTGAGTACACCACCGTGCCCGCCGCCAAGGTGCACGTGCTGCCGGAGAACGTCGACCTGCGGATGGGCGCGCTGGTCGAGCCGATGGCCGTGGCGTGGCACGCCGTCTCCCGCAGCGGCGTGAGCGCCGGCGGCACGGCGCTGGTCGCCGGCGCGGGCCCGATCGGCATCGGGGTCTGGCTCGGGCTGCGCGCACGCGGCGTGACCGACGTGCTCGTGTCCGAGCCGAGCGCGGCCCGGCGGGCCACCATCGCCGCGCTGGGCGCTCGCGTGGTCGACCCGGTGAACGACGACCTCGCCGCCGCCGTCGCCGAGCTGACCGACGGCGACGGGGTGGACGTCGCGTTCGACGCCGCGGGCGCCGGCCCGGCCGTCACGTCGTCGCTCGCGAGCCTCGCGCCCGGGGGACGCGTCGTGGTGGTCGCGATCCACGAGCGTCCGATGGAGTTCCTGCCCACGCAGCTGGTGATGGGGGAGACCGAGATCGCCGGCGCCCTCGCCTATGCGCCCGAGGACTTCGACGCGGTCATCGCCGCGATGTCCGAGGGTGCCTACGACACCACCGGCTGGGTGGACGAGGTCGGTCTGGAGGGCGTCGTCGACGCCATCCACTCGTTGCGCGGGGGCCTCGGGGCGAAGATCCTCGTCAAGGCGGGCTGACCCCGCGTGCCGGGGCGTGAGCGAGAGCCGCCACGCCCCGGGTGGTGGGGCCCGCGACCCGAACGCGGAGCCCCACTCGAGGAGGCGCCGGGACTGTGCCCCTGCCCGGCGCGTCTTCGACGTTACGCACCGCCGGCGGCGCGCACATCCGCCTAGAGGATGACTATGAACGAAGGCATCGCCGCCGCCGCGTAGGGTCGTCCTCATGGCGCTTCCCGCGACGATCCACACGTTCGACGTGCAGCTGGCCGACGTGGACCGCGGCGTCTACGAGGACGTCGCACTGCGGGTCGCGCGGCACCCGTCCGAGACAGACGCGAACATGCTGATGCGTCTGCTGGCCTACTGCCTCGAATACGAGGAGGGCATCGCGTTCAGCGAGGGCATCTCGTCGACGGACGAGCCGGCGGTGCTGGTGCGCGATCTCACCGGCAGCATCACGGCGTGGATCGAGGTGGGAGCCCCCGATGCGGAGCGGCTGCACCGCGGCAGCCGCCTCGCAGACCGCACCGTCGTGTACACGCAGCGGGAGCCTGCGCGGCTGCTCGCATCGTGGGCGGGCAAGCGCATCCATCGCGCCGACGAGCTCGTCGTGCACAGCTTCGACGCGGGCTTCGTCGAGGGCGCCGTCGCCGCGATCGAGCGGCGCAACTCGATGACCGTGTCGGTCACCGAACGGCAGCTCTACCTCGACCTGAACGGCACCGCCCTCGGCACGGAGGTGCACGAGCACCGCCTTCCCTGAGCCCGGCGTCAGCGCGAGCGCGTGCGGCGCTCGAGGTAGCGCATCGACTCGGCGGACGAGCTGACCAGCGCCCGCAGCGAGCCGCCGGGAAGCGCCCGCGGATGCCCGGCGGGCAGATAGGCGCGCAGCAGCGCGTCGGAGATGCGGTGAGCGGTCTCCTGCATCAGCGATGCGGTGCGCCGGTGCGGGCCGCCGTCGTTCGGGACGACCGCGCCGAGCGCGCCCACCACCACGTCCTCGGATCCGCGGATCGGCACCGCCAGCCCGCGGGATGCGGGGTGTATCCAGCCGTCGGTGAGCGCGTACCCGCGACGGAGCGTGGCGTCGATCTGCGCGCGCAGCGCCTCGGCGTCGCGGGGACCAGCGGACGTGATCGGCTCGACGCGCTGCGCCAGCACCGCCTGGGCGAGCTCGGGCTCGCCGAACGCGAGGAAGACCAGCCCGCTCGACGAGTGCTGCATCGCGACGCGTCCGCCGACGATCGAGCCGTTGACCACGGCGTCGGGGGCCGACAGGCGCTCGATGATGAGAACGTCCGTGTCGATGCGCACCGCCAGCTGCACGTGCTGTCCCACGAGGTCGTGCAGCCGCCGCAGGTACGGCTCGGCGATCTCGCGCAGCCCGAGGGCCCCGGGCGTCTTGCTGCCGATCTCCCAGAGCCGGTTGCCCAGACGATAGGTGCGTCCCGATCCCTGCTCGAGCAGGCCGTGCGAGACCAGCTCGGCGACGATCCGGTGCACCGAGGACAGCGGGATGTCGGTGCGGCGGTGGATCTGCGTCAGGGAGAGGAAGGGGTGATCGGCGGTGAACGCGTCGAGCACCGCGAGCACGCGCGTGAGCGCGGACGCTCCCTGCGACGACCGGGCCATGTCGGATCAGCCTCCTCGCTCATCCCGATGGGACGAACCTACCGCCCGCGCCCGCTGGACCGGCCGTCGCTACGCTGAACGCATGTACGAGCTCGTCGCGACCCTCGTGATCCTCGGGCTCGCGATCGTGGCGTTCGCGACCAACCGGCTGCCGCTCGCCATCGTCTCGTGCGGCGTCGCGCTGGCCCTGTTCGGCGCCGGCGTGCTGACGCTGACGGAGGCGCTCGCCGGGTTCGGCGACCCCACGCCCGTGTTCATCGCGACGCTGTTCATCGTCAGCGAGGCGCTCGACCAGTCGGGCGTGACGGCGTGGGCCGCCCGCCGCGTCACGGGCCTCGCGGGCACGCGTCGGGGCCGCATCACCGTGGTCGTGTCGCTGATGGTGGCCGTGCTGACGGCGTTCATCAGCATCAACGGTGCCGTCGCGGCGCTGTTGCCGATCGTCGTCGTGGTGGCGGTCAAGGCGGGCGTCGCGCCGTCTAAGCTGCTCATCCCGCTCGCGTTCGCCGCGCATGCGGGATCGCTGCTCACCCTCACCGGCACCCCGGTGAACGTGATCGTCTCCGATGCGGCGGTCGCCGCGGGCGGCCGGGCGTTCGGGTTCTTCGAGTTCGCGCTCGTCGGCCTGCCGCTGCTCGCCCTGACCGTCGCGATCGTCGTGGCGTTCGGCGGGCGCCTGCTGCCGGATCGGCGCGGACGCACGCTCGACCTGGCGACGGACCCGGGGGAACACGCGGTGCGCCTGCGCGAGAGCTACGACGTGAGCATCGACACCGGCACGATGTTCACCTCCGACGCCGGCGTCGTCGAGGTCGTCATCCCGCCGCGGTCGGTCTACATCGGGCGGCGGGTCTACCCCGGCATGACCACGGTGCGCGAGGACCTCGTCATCCTCTCCGTGCGTTCGTCCGCGCGCTCGTCCTCGGGCTCCGAGCGCGCGTCGGCCGAGGAGCCGGGATCGGACCCGGCGGCGGGCCGCGGCTGGACCCTGCGAGCGGGCGACGCGGTGCTGGTGCAGGGGCCGTGGGATGCGCTCGAACGATACGTCTCGCAGCCCGACGTCGTGGCGGTCACCGCCCCGCGGTCGCTGCGCCGCGGCATCCCGCTCGGGCACGGCGCCCGGCGCGCCCTGACGATCCTGCTCGCGATGGTGGTGCTGCTGGCGACCGGGCTCGTGCCGCCGGTCGTGGCCGGGATGCTCGCCGCGGGCGCGCTCGTGCTGACGCGCGTCGTGTCGATCGGCGACGCCTTCCGGTCGGTCCAGTGGTCCACCGTCGTCCTGATCGCGGGGATGATCCCCCTCGCCACGACGTTCGTGAAGACCGGGGCCGCCGAGCTGATCGCGGACGGCATGCTCGCGACGGTGGGGGCCACGGATCCTCACCTCGTGCTGCTCGCGCTCTGCGTCCTCACCGTGCTGCTCGGCCAGGTCACGAGCAACGTCGCCACCGTGCTCGTCATGCTGCCGATCGCGACCTCGCTCGCCGCGACGCTCGACGTGTCGGTGCAGCCCTTCATGATGGCTCTCACCGTGGCGGGCGCCGCGGCTTTCTTCACCCCGATCGCCACGCCGGTGAACACCATGGTCGTCGACCCCGGCGGCTACCGCTTCGGCGACTACTGGCGCCTCGGGCTGCCGCTGACGATCGTGTGGCTGGCGGCCGCGGTGCTGTACGTGCCGCTGATCTGGCCCTTCTGATCCAGCGGTGCCGGTGGTCTTCGCATCAACGGAAAGTGTCCTTCCTCCCGCGGAGGACGCGTTCCTAGGCTGACCGCGTCATCCCGCCCCTCTCGATCGAAGGAGATCGATCATGACAGAGACGCTCGCCCAGGCGCTCTCCCGCGTCGGAGACCCCGTCCAGCTGCTGCGCAACGTCGACTATCCGGCCTTCACCTTCCCGGTGCACCCGGAGTTCTCGAACTGGCGCTCCGAGTCGCGCTCGTGGAACGAGACCGTCGCGCTGATGGACCAGTCCCATCACATGACCCAGCTGTTCCTGACCGGCGAGGACGTCGTGGAGGTGCTCAGCGGCATCGCGGTCAACACGTTCTCGAACTTCCGTCCCGGCGTCGCGAAGCAGCTGATCTCGGTCGACCATGACGGACACGTCATCGGCGACGGCATCCTGTTCCACCTGAACCACGCGACGGCGCAGGGCGAGCGGATCGTGCTGATCGGCCACCACGTGCTGATCGACTGGGTGCGGTTCCACGCCGAGCGCGCCGCGGCCGACGGTCGCGACATCGCCTACCGCCTCGAGGGCAACTCGAACATGCGTGAGGGCGACCCGACGTTCTACCGCTACGAGCTGCAGGGCCCGCGCGCCCACGACGTGCTCGAGAAGCTGCTGGGCGGTCCCGTGCCGGAGGTGAGGTTCTTCCACATCGCCGACTTCGGCTTCCGCCTTCCCGACGGCGGGACGACGACGGTGCAGGGACTGCGACACGGCATGGCCGGCCAGCCGGGCTTCGAGTTCTTCGGCCCGTACGCCGAGGGCGAGACGGTGCGTCAGGCGCTGCTCGAGGCGGGGGCCGAGTTCGGCATCGTGCGCATCGGCTCGAAGGCGTACTCGGTCACGCCGCTCGAGTCGGGCTGGGTGCCCACCCCCTTCCCCGCGATCTTCTCCGACGACCCGCTGTTCGCCGCCTACCGTGAGTGGCTGCCGCTGGCGCGGGCGGGATCCATCGGCGGATCGCTGAACGGGCCGGTCGACGACTTCCTGCTGACGCCGTACGACCTGGGTCTCGGCCGGTCGGTGAACTTCGACCACGACTTCATCGGCAAGGAGGCGTTGCAGCGGATCGCCGAGTCGCCCGCCCGCCGCAAGGTGACGCTGATCTGGAACGCGGCCGATGTCGCGTCCGTCGTCGAGTCGCAGCTCACGCCCGGCGCGCCCGCCAAGTACCTCGAGTGGCCCAAGGCGCGCTACGGCTTCTACCAGTTCGACGACGTGCACCAGGACGGCCGCCGCGTCGGCGTCTCGACCGACGCCGGCTACGTCGCGTACGACCAGCTCTACCTGTCGCTCGCGTCGGTGGACGTCGACGTGCCCGAGGGCGCCCAGGTCGAGCTGCTGTGGGGCGAGGAGCCGAACTCGTCGAAGGGCAACGTCGAGGCCCACGCGCAGGTGCGCATCCGCGCCACCGTCGCCCCCGCGCCGTACCACGACTACGCGCGCACGACGTACCGCGACCTCTGAGCGCCCTTGGTCGCTCCACAAACCGGTGCCGGCCGGCCCTTATGAGTCTCCATAAGGGCCGGCCGGCACCGGTTCTGCGCGGGGTCTATCCGTCGAGCTCGTGGTCGTCCTCGCCCTCTGCCTGCGAGGGGTGGCCGTCGGGACGGAGCGCGTTCACGTCCGGCGCGTGGCCGGCGTCCGCGCCGTCGCCCGGCCTGTCCGTCGGAGGCTCGGCCATCCCTGTCTCGTCGGGCACCTCGGCGGGCTCGTCCTCGGCGATCACCGGATGCTCGCCCACGTTCAGGTCCGGGTCCTCGCTGACGAGGTCGTCCTCGGGGCCGCGCTTGTCGTCCGTCGTGCCGGGGTCGCTGTCGCCCGGTCCGTTCTGCGTGCTGCTCATCGATGCACCTCCCGTGTCGATGACTCCAACCTGGCGGACGTCCGACCGCGACGGGAGGGGCTTGACTTCGTCCCGGGCGACAGCGAGGCCGGCATCCGGACAGCGCGGGAGACGCCGGATGCCGGCCACGCCGGCCGGGCGGGCGAGGCCGTCGACCTCGCCGTGGAACGGGTCAGCGGCCCGCTGACCGACGACCAGACGGGAGAGTCAGAAGTCCTCGCCCTCGGCCTGCGAGGGGTGCTTCTCGAACCAGTAGGGGAGTCCCTCGTGCTGGAGGGCGTCGACGTCGATGTCGTTCATCTCTTTCTCCTTCTCCGGGCCTGCTTCAGGCCTTCCTCGTGATCGTGGCCCCGGCGCTGGGGGCACAATCAGGATCCCGGGGGCGGAGCGCCGCGGACCGGAGATCTGCGGGAAAGAAACGACGATCTTGTGGAAAAGAAGAGCGTTTCGCGACTTTTCCCGTGCTCGACGGCGCAAGGCGCCGGTGCGGGCACGGGTTCGGCTAAGACGAGCGGAGCGTCTGCTCGTGCGTGAGCTGCGCGATGAGCGCCTGCACGCGGCGGCGGATCTCGTCGCGGATGGCGCGCACGTCCTCGAGGTCCCTCCCGGCGGGATCGTCGAGCTCCCAGTCCTCGTAGCGCCGGCCCGGGAAGACCGGGCAGGCGTCGCCGCACCCCATCGTGACCACCACGTCCGACTCCCGGACGGCCTCGGGCGTGAGCGTCGCGGGCACCTGCCGCGAGATGTCGATGCCCTCCTCAGCCATCGCGCGCACGGCGACGGGGTTGAGCTCGTCCCTCGGCTGTGAGCCCGCGGACAGCACACGGATGCGCTCGCCCGCGAGAGCGCGCAGGTAGCCGGCGGCCATCTGCGACCGGCCCGCGTTGTGGACGCAGACGAACAGCACCGTCGGAGGGGAGGTCACGACAAGAGCATAGATGCTTGTCTATGCTTTTTCTGCGGGGTCAGGCGCCCGGCAGGATCTCGTCGAGCAAAGAGCGGACGCGGCGCTCGATGTCGTCTCGGATCGGGCGGACGCCGTCGAGCGGCAGGCCGTCCGGGTCGTCGAGCTCCCAGTCGAGGTAGCGCCGTCCGGGGTAGATCGGGCAGGCGTCGCCGCAGCCCATCGTGATGACGACGTCCGCAGCTCGCACGGCCTCGTCGGTGAGCGGCTTGGGGAACTCGCCTCCGACGGGCACGCCGATCTCGTCGAGCGCCGTCGCGATCGTCGAGCGCATGTCCGGGGCGGGCAGCGAGCCTGCCGTGCGCACGCCGACCCGGTCGCCCGCCAGGTGGCGCAGGATCGCCGCCGCCAGCTGCGAGCGGCCGGCGTTCTGCACGCACACGAACAGCACCTCGGGCTTCTCGGGCCGAGGCGTCTCCGCCCGCGCCAGCGCCTCGAGGCGCGCCGCCGCGAACGCCGCGGTGCGGGACGCGAGCTGGCGCGGAGGGGCGTCTCCGCGCGAGAGCAGCTCGAGGCTCTCTCGCACGTAGGCGTCGACGGTCTCCGCGTTGAAGGTGCCGCGGAAGCGCAGGGCCAGGTCGGCGGCGATGCGGCCGATATCAGGGCTCGTCGCGGACGGCTGCGCGCCGACGAGCGACGCGACCGTCTCGACGCGGTCGGGGGCCACCGCGAACCACGCACGGCGGCCGTCCTGCGCCCGCGTGACGAGGCCCTCGGCGAGCAGCGCCTTCATGTGGTGGCTCACGGTCGGCTGACGCAGGCCCAGCGCCTCGGCCAGCTCGCCGACGCGGGCACGGCTGTCGGGGGCGGTGAGGATCAGACGAAGGATGCGGGCGCGCGTCGGGTCCGCGATGGTCGCCAGCGCGGATCCCTCATCCATAGACGGCAGTCTATTCCGGGCCCGTGTCCGACGCCGGGTGTCGACCGCAACCGCATCCGGCGACCTGTCAAGCCGTTGAGCGGCGTCGTCGGTCGCGTCTAGCGTCGGGGCCATGAGCACTCGACTGCCCGACATCCACGAATGGTGGCCCCGCCTCTCGATCGACGGGAAGCATGTCCTGCGAGACGGCGGCGGCGACATCCCCGACGAGGTGCGCGAGGAGATCTCGCGGATCGCGGGGGAGGACGTCCCGGAAGGCGCGACGCTCAGCGCGGACGATCGCGACTTCATCCGCACCCAGTCCGAGCAGGTCGACTGACGCCGGTAACCGGACGACCCGGCGGAGTCAAGCCCATTCTCGCCCTGAGGACGCCTCCATAGCGTCGAGGGGGAACGCGACATCAGCAGGAGGAAGCGCATGACCACCACCTTGACCGCCGAGATCGATGTGGAAGCGCCGGTGGACGCCGTGTACAACCAGTGGACGCAGTTCGAGTCCTTCCCCGAGTACCTCGGTGCCGTCAAGGTCGTGCAGCAGATCGACGACGTGCGCACGCGCTGGACGGTGAGCATCGGCGGCCGCGAGGAGGCGTTCTACGCCGACGTCGTCGAGCAGGTGCCCGATCAGCACATCGCCTGGCAGAGCACCGACGGCATCTTCCACGCGGGGAGCGTCGACTTCGAGCCCCGGCGGTCGGAGGCCGGCGTCGACGAGACCCACGTGAGGCTCCGCATGGACTGGGAGCCCCAGGGCATCCTCGAGACCCTCGGCGCGGCCGTGGGCATCGACAAGGCGCAGGCTCAGATGGACCTCCAGCGGTTCAAGACCTTCATCGAGAAGCGCGGCGGCGAGACGGGCGGGTGGCGCGGCGAGATCCATGACGGGCGCAAGACGGCGTCCGACGAGTAGGGCTCCTGCTCGATGACGACCTGAGTCTGATATACGAATATTTTGGAAGCCGTTCTGCCGGTTCCGCAAACTCCCGCCTCGTGAGACAGCGGTCGACGTCTCATGTCGGTGGGTGTCGGGTATCGTCGCCGCCGTGGGGCGATTCATATACGGCGCGGCGGCCGACTCCGTCGAGATCGATGACCGAACTCTCGCGCATCTGCGCATCGTGGTGATGAACAAGCTGCGCCGTGGCGAGCCATTCATGTTCGACACCAAACTGGGTGAGGGGATCGGGCGACGCAGCTTCTGGCTGCACCCCGCTGTCCCGATGCAGTTCCATTTCTCCGGAGGCCGCGCGCCCCGCATCAACCGGGCCTGGCTCGACGAGCTCATGAAGGCGGCGAGCGGGCCCAACGGCCTGACCGTCATGCCCGAGCCGCCCGACCCGATGCAGCAGGCCGTCGTCGAAGACTGACCAGATCACGCGAAGACGCCCTCGCCCCCGGTGATGACCGGGGGCGAGGGCGTCTTCGCGGGCGCGGGGCGGCGTCAGGCCGCGGGTGCCTCGGATTCGCCCCCGGCGACGTGCTCGGCCACCAGGGTGATGCCGCCGAGCGCGCTCGCCGACTGCGCGAGGTCCTCGATCCACTCGCGGTTCAGCTCGGGCGCGACGGCCTCGTCGAACTCGAAGCGCACGGGGATCGACGGGTGCATCCAGATCGTGCTGCGTCCGGCGCCGTCCTCGGCCGGGTGCTGCCAGGAGACCGTGAAGCTCTCCTGGCGACGCAGCTTCGCGACCACCACGACCTTCAGGTGCGCCAGGGCCCGATCGGCGATGTGGATCGGAGTGGAATCGGTGCCGTAGTGGAGGATGCCCATACGCCGAGGCTAATCGAAGGCGGGTGCCCTCATCGTTCGTGGGCCCGCGCGCTCCCATCCGACGGGAGCGTCTTTCCCAGCCGGCTCGTAGCCCTTCGCCATAGCGTGGCGCGCATGACATCCCTGCCGGTCGATGGCGACATGCTGGAGCAGGTACGCGGCCTGCGCGACGAGATGACGAGGTTCCTCTCCGAGTACCGCTTCGGCATGAGAGAGATCGAGACGAAGATGTCGATCCTCCGCGAGGACTTCGAGAACGCGCACGCGTACAACCCCGTCGAGCACGTCACGTGCCGCCTGAAGTCGCCCGACTCCATCGCCGAGAAGGTGGTGCGCAAGGGTGTCGCTCCTGACCTCGACTCGATCCGGCGGGAGATCACCGACATCGCCGGCGTGCGGGTCACCTGCAGCTTCGTGCGCGATGTGTACCGCCTGTTCGAGCTGCTGGTCGGGCAGGACGACATCACGGTGCGCGAGGTGAAGGACTACATCGCGGAGCCGAAGGAGAACGGCTACAAGAGCCTGCACGTGATCGTCGAGGTGCCCGTGTTCCTCTCCACCGGCATGGTCCGGGTGCCCGTCGAGGTGCAGTTCCGCACCATCGCGATGGACTTCTGGGCCAGCCTCGAGCACAAGATCTACTACAAGTACGACAAGCACGTGCCCTCGCGTCTCACCGACAGCCTCCGCGAGGCGGCGGTGACGGCGTCCGAGCTCGACGCGCGCATGGAGAACCTGCACCGCGAGATCCACGGCGTGCAGCCGGATCCGTCACCCGTGCCGCCGTTGCGCGCGCTGCCGTCCGGCGGCCCGTCGCGCGCCTGATCCCGCAGGCCGCCCCCTCGGTCGCGCGACGTGACGGAGGGTGACGGCCCGCCTGAGGGCCCGGGTCGCCGCCGCTAGGCTGTGGCGCGTGACCGTGAACCCGCCGTACCGTGCCGACATCGTCGGATCCTTCCTGCGTCCCGACGCCATCAAGACCGCCCGCGCCGACCTCGCGGAGGGGCGCATCGACGCCGACGCGCTGCGCGAGGTCGAGGACGCGCAGATCGCCGATCTCGTCCGCAAGCAGGCCGATGCGGGCCTCCGGCTCGCCACCGACGGCGAGTTCCGCCGGTCGTGGTGGCACTTCGACTTCTTCGACGGTCTCGACGGCGTCTCGATCGTCGAGACCGACCACGGCCTGCCGTTCCAGGGCGCCCAGACCCGTCAGCGTGCGGTGCAGGTCCACGACCGGATCGGCTTCAGCGCGCATCCGCAGCTCGAGCACTGGCGCGCGCTGCAGCCGCTCGCCGAGGCCGCCGGCGTGCAGCCGAAGTTCTCCTTCCCCTCGCCGACCGTGCTCGACTTCCGCGTGGAGCCGCAGAACATCACGGGCGCGTACGCCGACCGCGACGAATACGTGGACGACCTCGTCGGCGCCTACCGCGACGCGGTGAAGGCGTTCTACGACGCCGGCGTGCGGTACCTGCAGTTCGACGACACCGCCTGGGCCTACCTGTGCAGCGAGGTCGAGCTGGAGCGGGCCCGCACCGAGCGCGGCATCGAGACCGACGGGCTGGGCGAGCGGTACGCCTCGATCCTGAACCGGGTGCTCGAGGACAAGCCCGACGACCTGGTCGTGACCACCCACATCTGTCGCGGCAACTTCCGCTCCACCTGGATCTCCTCGGGCGGTTACGAGCCCATCGCCGAGCAGCTGTTCAGCGTCGGCTACGACGGCTTCTTCCTCGAGTACGACAACGACCGCTCCGGCGGGTTCGAGCCGCTGCGCTTCCTCCCGAGGGGCGAGCAGTCGGTGGTCCTCGGTCTCATCACGACCAAGACCGGCGACCTCGAGGACGCCGACGCCGTCAAGCGTCGCATCGACGAGGCCGCGACCTTCGCGCCCCTCGAGCAGCTGGCTCTCAGCCCGCAGTGCGGCTTCGCCTCGACCGAGGAGGGCAACGAGCTCACCGAGGACCAGCAGTGGGCCAAGATCCGCGCGGTGGTCGACATCGCCGCCGACGTCTGGAAGTAACCGACCCCGCGAGCGACAATCCGTTCCCGCGCCGAGAATGCATGTGAGACCCGCATTCTCGGCGCGGATTCGTATTCTCGAAGGATGAGGGACGACGCCGCGCAGCTGTTCGAGCGGGCTCGACTCCGCCTGGCCGCCGCGCCGCGGGAGGCGCTGGGCGAGATCGCCGAGCCCTCCGGGCTGCGCCGGGTGCTCGGTGTGGGGCCGCGCATCGTCCGTGCCGGGTCGGCCTGGAGGGTCGGATCGCTGCTGATCGGCGACGACGTCGTGCACGAGGCCGGCGAGGTGCTGCGCGCCACGGATCCCGGGCGTCGGGGCTACGCGGCCGAGTCGGCCCGCCGGCGCGCAGAGCTGCGCGCCATGGCGCTCCGCGGCGGCTTCGCGGAGGGCGAGACCGTCCACCTCGGGTGGTGGCCTCTCGACCTCGCCGGCCTTGCCGCGGGGGAGCCCACGGGGCCGCTGTCGTGGCAGGACGGACGCGTCATGATCCGCTGGACGCCGGCGGGTGCGCTCATGCCGCTCTCCGCATATCTCGACGAGCGCGTCGGCCTGCTGCTCGCGCCGCCGCCGGGGGCATAGGCGCAGCGCCGAGGGCGCACGCCTCAGCGGGAGGAGTTGGCGCCGCGCCCGCGCACGATGCCGACGAACGACTCGACGTCCGGCGTCGTTCGCTCGGCCCACCACGCGAGCGCCACCGTCGACGTCGGCGCGTCCCGCAACGGGCGGTACTCGGCATCGCGACGGTGGTGCAGACGGGCGAGCGACATCGGCACGACGACGACGCCCACGCCGGCGGCAACCGTGGCGATCGCATCCGCCGTCGTCTCGGGAGGATCGAAACGGGGGTGCTCCGTGCCGGGCAGCGCGATCGGCCCCAGCACGTCGTCGCGCGGCACGATGACGACCTCGCCCGCGAGGTCGTCGGCCGTGAGCTCTTCGACCGTCGTGAGCGCGGAGTCCGCTGCGACGACCACGACCGCGACCTCGTCGTAGAGCCGGATCACGTGCAGCTCGTCGGTGTCGATCGGCAGGCGCACGATCGCCGCGTCGACCTCGCCAGCGGCGATCGCCTCGCGCTGCGTCGCCACCTCGAGCGGCACCAGCTCCAGCGCGACGTGCGGCATCCGCTCGCGCCACCGGTCGATCCACTTGCCGGGTGTGGCGCCGGGGATCGCGCCGAGGCGGAACGTGCGCGGCTCCTCCCGCGGGGCGGGCGGGGCGGGGGTGGCCTTCGGCGTGGGGCGCGTAGCCGCCCGGGGCGCGGCCCTCTTCGCGCCGCCGGCCGCGCGCCGGGGCGCGCCTCGGCGTCCGCTGCCTCGACCCTTCTGCGCCATCCCGCCAGATTACGCGGCATCGGGTGGGCAGCCCTCCCCTGGTCGTCGCCTGCCTGATTCGACGGTCGCCGCATTAGCCTGTCGGTGACGGCGCGCCCGCGAGCCGGGCGCCCCGGCGGGCGTGGAACGGATCCGCGCGCGCGTTACGGTTGAAGCCGTGTTCCACCGGCGGCTCGTCCCGCGACGACCCGGACAGCCGCCGATCGCCAGTCAAGGAGAACCGTGACCGATAGCCCCGAAGCTCTGGACCGACCGAGGATCTCCGCGGTCACGAACGAGGACGGCACCGGTCAGGTGACCGTCGACGGCACGGTCCACCCCGTCAAGGCACGGGACGCCGCCGGCGCGCGGAAGGCCGTGCTGACGACCGTCGTGCTCGTCGCGCAGGAGTACGGACGTCCCGTCAAGGTCGCGGCCAGCGGCAGCGACGGCGTCCGGCAGCTGGTGGTCTCGCCCGACGGCACCGTCGAGGAGGCCGTCGAGTCGACCGTGCCGCCGTCCGATCGGTCCCCGCAGGCTGCGCCCCCGATCCCGCCGGTGCCCCCGCTGCCGCCGCTGCCTCCGGTCGGCGCCGTCCCGTCCGCCGCGCCGGCATCGGGCGATGCGCCGACGGCGCCGACCTTCGCTCCGCTCGTCACGAGCGTCCCGAAGTCGATGCCCGCCGCTCCCGCTGCTCCAGCTCCCGCCGCTCCCGCTCCCGCGCCGGTCGAGCCCGCCGCTCCCGCCCCCGCCTCTCGCTCGACCGCGGCGCCGACCGAGCCTGCGGCTCCCGCGGCGCCCGAGCCCATGGCGTCGACGCCCGTCCCCGCGGCGCCGGCGCCGGCTCCGGCGGCTGCCGCTCCCTCTCCGGGCGTCCCCGCGGCGCCGGTCGCCGAGGTGCCGCCCGCCCCGGCGGCCGCGCCCGTCCCCGCCGACGCCGCGGCGTCGGATCCCGCCGCCGAGCCGTCCCTCACGCGCCGGGAGGCGCGACTTCTCACCGCGCGGGACTTCGCCGAGACGGCGAGGCCTGTCGGCCCCGCGCCCGCGACGGAAGGGCTCCGCGGCGGGATGAACCGGCTCGGCTTCCGGCTGGCGCCGGGAAAGCAGGAGCAGGCCAAGCGCGATCGCCGTGAGACCGTCCAGCGCGCTTTCGCGGGCCGCAAGACGATCGCGGTCATCGGCGAGAAGGGCGGCGTCGGCAAGACCACGACGACCTACCTGCTGGGCGCGACCCTCGGTCGTGTCCGCGGCGGGAGCGTGCTGGCGTGGGACAACAACGAGTTCAAGGGCACGCTCGGCATCCGCTCGCTGCCGTCGCCCGACCACGATCACACGGCGATCGACCTGCTCGATCACGTGCAGTCGGTCGGCACGGGACAGCTGAGCTCGCCCGACCTGATCGACTTCGTCCGAGCGCAGGGTGAGAACAAGTTCGACGTGCTCGCATCGCAGAGCCTCGACGGCGACAGCGACGTGATCGACGAGGAGGCGTTCGGCCTGCTGCACGAGACGCTGAGCCGCTCGTACCGCGTGATCATCGTCGACACGGGCAACAACTCCAAGGCGGGCACGTGGCAGTCGGCCGTGGCGGCGGCCGACGTGCTGGTGCTGACGACCATCGTGAAGGAGGACAGCGCCCGCACGCTCGCCTCCATGGCCGACACGCTCATCGCCCACGGCCACGAGGAGAAGCTCCGCAACGCCGTGACGGTGATGAGCCACCCGTCGCCCACGAGCTACCCCGACCTGGAGCGCCGTCTGACGAATCACATGGGACAGCTGACGCGCCAGGTGGTCTCGGTGCCGTTCGACGCCGCCCTCGACCGTGGCGACGTGATCGACTACGAGGCGCTGAGCTCCGACTCGCGCGAGGCCTGGCTCGAGGTGACCGCCGCGGTAGCCGAGGGGCTGCGCTAGACGGGACGTCCGCAGGCTCGGCGGTCGTCAGCTGGTCAGCCGCCGCACGATCCTCGCGGGCGTGCTGCGGCGGCTGGTGGCGGGCTGATCATCCTGGGAGAGGAACCGCTCGGCCACATCCCTCCCGGAGGCCACGCTGTCCACGGCGACGGAGGACAGCGCCGGGCTCATGAGCGCGGCGAAGGGTGTGTCGTCCACGCCGACGACCGCGAGCGCGCCGGGCACCGCGACGCCTGAGTCGGTGGCCGCGGCGAGGACGGCCGCAGCGGTGGTGTCGTCGAACGCGCAGACGCCGATGCGCTCCGTCTCGCTCACCGTCAGCAGCGGGCGGACGGCATCGAGCGCCTCGGTGCGGCGGGTCGGCACCGTGAGCTCGAGCAGCTCCGGCAGGCCGGCGCGTGCGGCGGCGCGTCGCGCGCCCAGCGCCCGCGAGGCGGCGATCTCCGCGCGTGCAGAGTGCGGCTCGGGATGCGCGTAGGCCAGGCGAGCGACGCCTGCGCCCACGAGGTGCGTCGCCTGGAGCGCGCCGATCTCCTCCTCCCACGGCCTCGGGGAGGCGTCGGAGTCGAGCGAGATCGAGTGGTACTGGCGTTTCACGCCCGATGCGCGCAGCTGCAGCGAGACGTCCCGGGTCAGCCGCGCGAGCGCCACCACGCCGAAGGGATGGATCGCCTCCGCCAGTTCGACGAGCGTGGCCTCGTCGGCGAGCGTGTGCACCAGCGGCGAGTATCCCGCTTCCCGCAGCCGCGCGGAGATCGCGTCCAGGAACGGCTCCGTGATGTAGCCGCTCAGCGCGGCGTCGCGGACGACGAGCACGATGTTGGAGTGGCCGCGCCGCAGTGCGGCGGCGACCGCGCTGGGCGAGTAGCCGAGCTCCGCGGCGGCCGCGCGCACCCTCTGCTTCGTCGCCTCGGAGATCGTCTGGTTCGCCACATCGTTGAGCACGTAGCTCACCGTCGCGCGCGAGACCCCGCTGAGTCGAGCCACGTCCACCGCGGTGGGGCGGCGCCGCGCGCGGTCGATGCGCTCCGCTTCCATGCCTCCAGTGTGGCAGGCCGGCGCCGTCCGACCGCGGACGATCAGCCCACGGTCTCCGCCGGCGTCCGTCGGTCGTCCTCCGTGCCGGCGACCGCGTCGGACGGGGCGGTCGGCAGCACCCGCACCCACAGGAAGCCGATCAGGGACGAGGCGACGATGCACGCGGTGAGCAGCACGAACAGCGAGCTGGGGTTCTGCGTCGCGAGCGTCGGGATGAACACGGCGGCGCCGGCCGCGGCGATGCGGGCGAACGCGATCGACGCGCCCTGTGCGGTCGAACGCAGCAGAGTCGGGTAGAGCTCCTGCGACCACACCTTGAACAGTGCCTCGCCCGCGAACGCCGCCCCCACGGAGAAGGCGTAGGTCATCACCATGAGGCTCCACAGGGCGCCGTCGAACAGCAGCGGCGTGGCGAACGCCGCGATCTGGATGACCGCGCCGACGACGAACCAGCGGTAGCGCCAGCGGGTGTCGACGATCCGCATGAACGCGAACCCGCTGAGGAGGCCGAGCGGGATGTTCACGAGCTTGATGAGGCCGAAGAGCTGGATCGTGGTGCCGCCCAGCTCGGTGAACAGCAGCGCCGAGAACTGTCCCATCGTGTTGGAGGCGATCGTCCAGGCGGCGTAGAAGAGCCCCGTCGCGGCGAGTGCATAGATGAACGGCGGCCGGAAGAGCCGGCGCAGGGAGTCGAGGTCGATGCGCTCTCCGTCCTCCTGCGCCGCGCGCCGTGCGCGGGCCGCCAGCCACTCGGGCGACTCGGGGAGGGTCATGCGCAGGAGCAGGACGACGATGGCGACGACGCCGACGTGGGCGAACATGATCCGCCCGCCCAACTCGCCCATCCCGCCGACGACGGCGCTCAGCCCGTTGGAGGCCGAGATGCCGACGAGCCACAGGATCGCGGAGAACGCGACGAACCTCCCCTTCTGGCCCTCGGGCGAGTCCTCGGCGATGAGGGCGAGCGACACCGGCAGGTCGGCGCCGATCGCGAGGCCGGCCAGGACGACGCCGACGAACAGCATCGGCACGGACGACGCGAGGGCCATCACCCCCATCGCGACGATCAGCCCGACCAGCGTGACGGAGTACACGGTGCGGCGTCCGAACCGGTCGCCGAGCCTTCCCCCGAACAGCGCCCCGACGGCGAAGCAGAGCGTCAGGAGAGAGGAGAGCAGGCCGAACTGCAGGTCGTCGATGCCGATCGTCGGGCGATAGAGGACCAGCGCGGTGCCGGTGGAGATGAGAACGGCGGCGTCGAGGTACGACGCCATGCCCGCGAGGAACGCGGTCTTCCAGGGGCGGGCTGTGCGGGTGGGGGAACCGGTCATCGTTCCTGCTCTCTTCATTGAGCCTTCGGGTGGCGCATCGCAACTTAAACGAGCAAGTAGTATCGTCGTGCGGGCGCGGCCCGTTGTCAAGATCGTGGCGTCGAAGCGGAGGCCGGCATGACGGAGGTCGGGATGTCGGGGAGCCACGTGTGGCGTGCCCAGTGGATCGGCGCGAGGCGGCCGGACGAGGAGAGGCCCGATGCCCCCGCGGCCTTCGGGCGCACGCTCTTCCGGCGCGCGATCGATGTCGCGCGCCTCGAGGCCGGGCCGGCGACGATCCGCATCAGCGCCGACTCGTCCTACGTCCTGTACGTCAACGGCGAGGAGATCGCGCGCGGCCCGCAGCGAGGCCAGCCGCGCCGTAAGACGCACGACCTGGTGCCGCTGCGAGGCCTGCGGCCCGGGCGAAACGCGATCGCGGTGCTGGTGACGTGGTTCGGCGAGTCCAACGCCGTCTGGCAGGCGCCCGTGCCCAGCGGCAGGCTCGGCGCCGAGGCAGGCCTCTTGGCCGAGATCGTCCTCGGCGACGACGTGATCCTGTCGGATGCGAGCTGGCGCGCCATCCGTTCGGACGCCTGGACGGGCCTGCCGCGGGGGCCGCTCGACGGCGTCCCCGCAGTGGCGTGCGACGCCCGCGCCCTGCCCGCGGACTGGGCCGGTGCACAGCACGACGACGCGCACTGGGCTCCCGCCGAGCCCCTCGGAGCCGCGCACCGAGGCTGGACCGGCAGCGCCCGTCCGCCCCTGGCGCCGTACGGCGCCGTGCCGCTGCGCACCGTGGGTGAGCGGACCGAGCGGGTCGTGCGGCCGACGACCGCGCGCGCCGCGATCGTCGAGGCCCCGTCAGGCTCGGGCGCGCCGCATCCCGCGCGACGGGCTGCGGCGTATCTCCGGAGTGCGGCGTACCGCGGGAGTGCGGTCGCCGCTGCTCAGGAGACCGCTCAGGACGCGTCGGTGCCGCCGGCCCACGCCCTCGTCGCCGAGTTCGATCTCGGGCGGGTCGTCTCGGGCGTCGTCGAGGTCCGGCTCTCCGCGCCCGCCGGCACGGAGGTCGACCTGGCGTTCCTCGAGCGCCCGGACGCGGCGGAGACCCCGCTGACACCGTTGGCCGGCGCGCGATACGTCGCGCGGGGGACGGACGACGCGATCGTCGTCCACGAGGCCTCGGGCATGAGGACGCTCGTCGTCGCCGCGGTGAACCGCACGGCATCCGCCGTCCCGATCGCGATCTCCGGCGTCCGGATCCGCGAGCGGCTCAGCACATGGCGCGAGGAGCCGTATCTGGCCTCCAGCGACCCGGAGCTGGAGCGCCTCTGGCGCGCCGGAGTGCGCACCGTCGCGCTCAACACGGCGGACCTCTTCACCGACTGCCCCACGCGCGAGCAGCGGGCCTGGGTGGGCGACGGCGTCGTGCACCAGATGGTGCACCTGGCCGCGAACGCCGACTGGGGCACCGCGCGCGAGTACCTCCGCGCGGCCGCCTCGCCTCGCGCCGACGGGATCCTGCCGATGAGCGTCGCCGGGGACTTCGAGGCCGCCGACGGGGTCACCATTCCGTCGTGGTCGCTGCACTGGATCCATGGTCTGGCCGAGATGCACGCCCACGCGGGCCCCGTGCCCGAGGTGGTCGAGGGGCTGCCCGTCGCTCGCGGGGTGCTGGCCTGGTTCGCCCGTCACGCGGACGAGGACGGCGTGATCCGCGCCTCGGGTGAATGGGATCTGGTCGACTGGTCGAGCGTGGTCGTCGCCGGCCGGTCGGCGGCGCTGACGGCCCTGTGGTCACGCGCGTTGCGCGAGTACGCGGGCATGTGCGCCTCGCTCGGAGATCGTGCGTCCGCCGATTGGGCGCAGTCGTGGTGGGAGCGCGCTCGCGCGGGCTTCGAGGCGTTCTGGGACGGCGGACGCGGCCTCTACGTCGACGCCGACGGTCCGGAATCGCCCGTGCGCACGTTCTCGCAGGCGACCAACGCCTCCGCCGTGGTGGCCGGACTGGTGCCGGACGCCCGCCGGGACGCGCTGGTCGCCGCGATCGCCGACCCGGAGGCGCTGGTCGAGCGGGCCTGGCTCAGCGCCCCCGGCGGCGGGCTCGACATGGCGAAGTGGGAGCGGGTGGCGCGCGGCGAATGGGTGATCGACTGGGATCCGCGCTCGCAGATCGTCCGGGCCGAGCCGTTCCTGTCGTACGTCGTGCACGACGCGTATCTGGCATCGGGCCGTGCCGACCTCGTCGACCGCGCGATCCGCGACTGGTCGCGCTTCCTCGCGGACGGCTACGACACGTTCGGCGAGGGCTGGTCGTGGGGGTCGCCGTGCCACGGCTGGAGCGCGACGCCGACCCGCGACATCGTGCGCGCCGTCCTGGGCGTCACGCCTGCGGAGCCGGGCTACTCCGTCGCGCGGATCGCGCCGCGTCCCGGCGGCGCGAGCGAGTTGCGCGGCGCGGTGCCCACCCCGGCTGGACCGATCTCGGTCGAGGTGAGCGGCGATGTCGTGCGGGTGTCGTCGCCGATCGCCTTCGTCTTCTGCTCGCCCGGCGGGGCGGAGACGACCCTCGCGCCGGGCGAGCACGTGCTGAGCCTGGCGACGGGCCACGCCCTCCCTCCGCACCCGGAGGCGCCGGCTCTCACGCTGCGCTAGTTGTAGTGCCCAGCCAGGTTGTTTGAAATGCGGCTGATGGGTGGGAGCTTTCCGATGGCGGTGTGGGGTCTGTGGTGATTGTAGAAGTGCAGCCAGGCCGGGAGAGCTGCTCGCCGAGCTGACTCGGA
>NZ_JAIJZW010000018.1 GCF_019753765.1 Microbacterium marinilacus | reverse complement strand
AACCCGACCCGCCGGCACACCGCGCTCGGCAACCTCAGCCCCGTGGAGTTCGAACGACTTCACATCCCCGCCGCAACCGCGGCATGATCAACACAGAGAAACCGTCCGGGAAACCGGGTCACGCTCCTTTCCACCGCAGGCGATACTCCGCGATCGGCGAAACACCGTTCAGCAGACTCAACAAACGTCGGTGGACATCACGGCTAGAGCGCCTCGAGCACCACGGCCGAGCCCTGGCCGCCTCCGCCGCAGATCCCGGCGGCGCCGCGGGCGCCCGGCCCCCGCTCCGCGAGCTGGCGCGCCAGCGTGCCGACGATGCGCGCGCCCGACGCCCCGATGGGGTGCCCCAGCGCGATCGCCCCGCCGTGCGGGTTGACGATCTCGGGGTCGACGCCGAGCTGCCGCGCGGAGTGCACCGACACGGCCGCGAAGGCCTCGTTGATCTCGATCGCCGCGAGCTCGGCGAGCGAGACGCCGCCGCGCTCTGCCGCCGCCGCGATGGCGTTCGCGGGCTGCGCGTGCAGCGAGACGTCCGGTCCCGCCACGAACGCGTGCGAGACGATGCGGGCGATCGGCGCGCGGGCCAGCTCGTGGCCCTCGGCGACGAGCACCAGGGCGGCCGCGCCGTCGGTGACCTGCGACGAGTTCCCCGCCGTGATCGTGCCGTCGGAGGCGAAGGCGGGCCGCAGCCGTCCGAGCGACTCCGTCGTCGTGTCCGGGCGCAGGCCGTCGTCGTCGGCGATCACGAGGGGGCCCGAGCGTCGCGCGACCTCGAACGGCGCGATCTCGCCCGCCTGGAAGTCCCGAGAGGCGGCGAGCCGCCGGTGCGAGGCCGCGGCCCACTCGTCCTGCTCGGCGCGCGTCAGGCCGAGGTCGCGCCCGGCCGCCTCCGTGGAGGCGCCCATCGACCTGTGCTCGAAGGCGTCGCTCAGCCCGTCCACCTCGAGGGTGTCGAGCAGCTCGATCGAGCCGTAGCGCGCGCCCGCTCGCGAGCCGGGCCAGACGTGCGGCGCACGCGACATCGACTCCTGGCCGATCGCGAGCACGACGTCAGCCGCCCCCGACTCGATGAGCCGCGCGCCCTCGATCACCGCCAGCATGCCCGACAGGCACACGGCGTTGAGCGTGAGCGCCGGCGTCGTCAGCGGCACGCCCGCGCCGTGCGCGGCCTGCCTCGCCGGGTTCTGGCCGGCGCCCGCCTGCACGACCTGGCCGCCGTAGACCAGCTCGACCGCATCCGCGGCGACACCGGCGCGATCGAGCGCGGATGCCGCGGCGTGCGCGCCGAGCGCCGTCGCGGGGATGTCGGCGAGAGAGCCCGTGTAGCGGGTGAAGGGCGTCCGGGCGTAGCCGGCGACCACCGCCGTGCGCGCGCCGCTCATCGTGCGTCTCCGTCCGCGGGCGCCGCCGCACCGCCGAGCGCCTCGACGAACGGGGCGCCGGTGCGCTCGCGCACCTCGTCGACCGTGATCCCCGGCGCCAGCGCGACGAGCTCGAACCGGTCGGGGCCGACGTCGAAGACGGCGATGTCGGTGATGATGCGCTGCACGACCCCGACGCCGGTGAGCGGCAGCGTGCACTCGCTCACGATCTTCGGGGTGCCGTCCTTCGCGTTGTGCTCGGTGAGCACGACCACCCGAGGCGTGCCCGCCACGAGGTCCATCGCCCCGCCCATGCCCTTGACGAGCTTGCCCGGGATCGTCCAGTTCGCCAGGTCGCCGCGCGCCGACACCTGCAGCGCGCCGAGGATCGCGGTCTGCACCTTGCCGGCGCGGATCATCGCGAACGACGTCGCCGAGTCGAACACGCTCGCCCCGGGCAGCAGGGTGACGGTCTGCTTGCCGGCGTTGATGAGGTCGGCATCCTCCTCGCCCTCGTAGGGGAAGGGGCCCATGCCGAGGATGCCGTTCTCGCTCTGCAGCGTCACGCTCACGCCCGGAGGCAGGTGGTTGGCGACGAGCGTCGGGATGCCGATCCCGAGGTTGACGTACTGCCCGTCCTCCAGCTCGCCGGCGGCGAGGGCCGCCATCTCCTCACGACTCCACGGCATGACCCGCCCCCTCCTGCGCGCGCGGCCGGACCGTGCGCTGCTCGATGTCCTTCTCTCGCGGCGTCGCCGCGACGACGCGGTGCACGAAGACGCCCGGCGTCGCGACGGCGTCCGGGTCCAGGTGCCCGTCGACGACGGCCTCCGCCTCGGCGACCGTCACGCGCCCGGACGTCGCGACCACCGGGTTGAAGTTGCGGGCGGTGAGCCGGTACGCGAGGTTGCCGGCCACGTCGGCGCGGTGGGCGTGCACGAGCGCGAGGTCCGGGACGATGGCGCGCTCGAGCAGGTAGGTGCGGCCGTCGAACCGTTCGGTCGGCTTGCCGTCCGCCACCGGGGTGCCGACGCCCGTCGCGGTGTAGAACGCCGGGATCCCGGCGCCGCCCGCGCGTAGCCGCTCGGCGAGCGTGCCCTGCGGCACGAACTCCACGTCGAGGGTGCCGTCGAGGTACTGCGCCGCGAACAGGCGGTTCTCGCCGACGTACGACGCGAGCACCCGGGTCACCTGACGGTTCTCGAGCAGCAGCCCGAGCCCCCGCCCGTCGACGCCCATGTTGTTGGACACGATGGTGAGGTCGCGCACTCCCGAGTCGCGCACCGCCTCGATGAGGTCGGTGGGGTTGCCGCTGAGGCCGAAGCCGCCGACGGCGATCGTCATGCCGTCATGCAGCAGGCCGTCCAACGCCGCCCCGGCGTCGGTGAAGATCCCGGACATCGCACTCCCTCGTCACGAGCGTCCACAAAATGGTCGTCTTCCACGGTACGAACGCAGCGCCGTAAGCAGCAAAGGAGAAGGCGAACGACGGCGGAATCGGTCATATGGCGAACGTGCCGGCTGATAGCGTCCATCATGTGGACGGCGCGACGGGTACCCAGTCGATCGAGCGGGCCGCCTCGCTGCTGCGCGCGGTGAGCGGCGACGCCGCCGGCGTGACCACCGCCCGCGCCGCGTCGCTCACCGGGCTCACGCGCCCCACGGCCCACCGCATCCTCAGCGCGCTGCAGCGCGCCGGCCTGCTCGACCTCGACAACGTGCGGGGCGTGTGGCTGCTCGGCCCCGAGCTGTTCCTGCTCGGCTCGCTGGCGGCGCCGCGCTTCGACGTGGCCGAGCTCGCCCGCGACGAGATCCGGGCCCTCGCCGAGGCCACGGGGGAGAGCGCGTTCCTGTCCGTCCGGCGCGGCGACGAGAACGTCTGCGTGCTGCGCGAGGAGGGCAGCTTCCCGCTGCGCTCCTTCGTGCTGCAGGAGGGCACCCGCTTCCCGCTCGGCGTCGCGTCGGGCGGCCTGGCGATCCTGTCGTTCCTCGAGGACGCCGAGATCGACGCCTACTTCCGCCGGGTGACCCTCGAGCGGCGCTGGGGTCCGACGCACGCGGAGGAGCAGGTGCGCGGCCGCATCGCCGCCACCCGCGCCGCGGGCTACGCCACGAACCCCGCTCTCGTGCTCGAGGGCAGCTGGGGGATGGGCGCCGCGGTGTTCGACGAGCGCGGCGCGCCGAGCGGCGCCGTGAGCATCACCGGCGTCGAGTCGCGCTTCCGCGACGAGCGCCGCCCCGAGCTGGGACGCCTGCTGCTGCGCGCCGCGCACGAGGTCACCCGGCGCATCCAGGGCGTCGTGCCCCGGCGCTGAGCCGGCGTCTCGACGCGCAGGCGTGGCCTCAGCCGGCGAGAGCCCGCGCCGTCTCCACCAGGGTCCGCACGGGAACGCCCGTGCCGCCGACCGTCGTGTACCCGTGCGGGTCGGAGGCGTAGGCCGGCCCGGCGATGTCCAGGTGCGCCCACTCGACGCCGTCGGCGACGAACGCGCGGAGGAACGCCGAGGCGGCCAGCATGCCGCCCGCGGGGGCGCCGGCGTTCTTCAGGTCGGCGATGTGCGAGTCGAAGTACCCGATCATCTCGCCCGGGATCGGCATCCCCCACATGGGCTCGCCGACGGCCTCGGCGGCCTGCAGCACCCGCTGCTGCGCTCCGGGCGTGCCCATGACGCCGCTGGTGCGGTAGCCGAGGGCCGCGACCTGCGCGCCGGTCAGCGTGGCGACGTCGACGAGCAGGTCCGGCGACTCCTCCTGCGCCGCGACCAGCGCGTCGGCGAGCACCAGGCGCCCCTCCGCGTCGGTGTTGATCACCTCGACGGTCTTGCCGCCGTAGATGCGCAGGACGTCGGCGGGCCGCATCGCGGAGCCCGAGGGCAGGTTCTCGGCGAGGGCGAGCCAGGCGGTCGCCCGCACGGGCAGACCGAGCTCGGCGATCGCGAACACGGCCTGGACGGCCGCCGCCGCCCCCGCCATGTCGGACGTCATCTTCTCCATCTTCGCCGCCGGCTTGATCGAGATGCCGCCCGAATCGAACGTGATGCCCTTGCCCACGATCGAGAGGTGGCGCTCGGCGCCGGCCGGCGAGTACGACACCTTCACCAGGCGCGGCGCGCGGGTCGACCCGCTGCCCACGCCGATCAGGCCGCCGAAGCCGCGGCGACGCAGCTCGTCGTCGTCGACGACCTCCACCTGCACCCGGTCGCCCAGCGACTCGGCCTGGGCGACGACCGCCTCGGCGAACGACTGCGGGAACAGGTCGAGCGGCGGTCGGTTGACGAGGTCGCGCGCGGCCGCGACGGCCCGTGCGACGGTCGCCGCCTCGTCCGCCTCCGGCTGCGACGCCGCCGGGGCGGCGATGACGACCGAGGCGACGCGTCCGCGGCCGGCCCCGTCCGCCCGGTAGGCGGTGTAGCGGTACGCGCCGAGCAGAGCGCCCGTGACCACTGCGGCGACGTCGCCTGCCTCGCGCAGCGGCAGCGCCAGCGCCACGGTCTCGACCCCGTCGAGCGCGCGCAGCGCGGTGCCGGCCACGCGGCGCAGGGTGGCCGCCGACGAGGTCCCGGCCTCGCCCAGCCCCACGAGCAGCACCGACGTGGCGGCCACTCCCGTGGGCGCGGGCACGCGGAGGGCCGACCCCTCCTTCGCCCGGTGCCCCACGGCGCGGGCGGCGTCCCGCAGCGCGCGGGCGGCGTCCTCGCCGAGAGCGGCCGCGCCCGGGGACGGGCCGTCGGCCGCGGTCGGCTCGACGTCGATCTCGCCGGAGCGGTTCGCGACCGCCACGACGAGCACGTCGGCGTCGATCGCGGCGGGGTCTGCGGCATCGAGCCGAAGCTCGGGAAGCGCGGTGTTCACAGCTCTCCTGTCGACGATGCGGCCGCCTGCAGCGCGGCCGGCGGGGATGCGGGGACAGCGGCGGTGCCGTACGCGTACGGGCCGTGCGCGACGAAGCCGAGCACGGCGCCGTACTGCACCCCGACCACGTCGGTCACGGGGATCCCGTCGGTCTGCTCGTCCTGCTGCCGGCGCACCAGCCAGCCCGACCAGAGCTCCTCCAGCTCGCGGGCGGCGCGCCGGACCGACACGCGCGCCGTGCCGGCGGCGACCTCGGCCTTCAGGGCGCGCAGCAGGGCGCCCCCGAAACGCAGCCGGTACATCCAGACGACCGACATCGGCCGCTCGGCGACCGTCGCGACGCGGTCGTTCTCGGGTGCCGCGGCGCGCTGGCGCATCGCCCGGCCGGTGTGGGACATGCCGGGGACGAACACGCGGGCGCTGCGCAGGAACGGAGTGTCGAGCGCGAGGTGCGGCTCGAGCTCCGCCAGCAGGCGCTCCAGGTGCGCGCCGGTCTCGCTCAGCGCGTCTCCCGCCTCGCGGAGCAGGTCGGCGTAGTTCGCGTCGGACGGGCTGATGTCGTCGGCGCCGAACGTGCGCCACACCGGCAGCTCGGCGATGAGCGAGACCGTCCCGTGCCGGCGGGCATAGCTGCCCGACGACTGGCCGGCGCCGCCCGGCGGGGCCGGGTCGAGCCCGTTCGCCTCGCGCCAGTCGTAGACGTCCTCGGGCGTGCCCGAGACGAAGATCGCGGGGGCGAGCTCGGTGAAGTGCGCCGCCTCCGGCTCGCCGAGATGCAGGGGGATGCCGATGTCGGTCGGCAGGCGGTGCAGCAGCGGCACGAGCTCGCGCAGCGGCTCGGACACGTAGAAGTAGGCGCCGCCCGTCTCGGAGTTGTGCAGCGGCACGTAGTAGTCGGGGCGCACCTCGTCGAGCACGCGCTGCAGCGCCTGGGTCTCCGGCAGCATCGCGTCGAAGTACTTCGACTTGTAGCTGATTGGGAAGGTCCACTCGACCTGCTCCGCGCCGGCGGGCCGGTAGAAGTGGCGGAAGTACGTCTCGTCATCGAAGGGGTTGTCGAACCAGCCCTCGTTGAGCCGCATCCCGTCGGGATCGATGCACGGGATGACGTGCCACACGACGCCGAGCCGCCGGCGCAGGTCGTCGTCGCGCAGCAGGTCGGACAGCAGCCGGAGGATCGTGTGCGACCCGATCGGCTCGTTCGGGTGCACGCCGCCGACGAGGAGCGCGTGGCGCGGGGCGTCGACCTCGTCGCCGGGATCCCCCTGATCGCCGAGGGCGAGCGTGTAGAGGGAGATCGGCTCGCCGAGGCGGGAGGTCCCGACCCGCCTCACCGTGAGCAGGCCGGGGAACGCGAGCCGCAGCTCCTCGAGTCGGCTGAGCAGCTCGTCCACCCCCGGATAGCCGTCGAGGTCGGGAAGGGACAGGGCTCGCTCGACGATCTCGTCGTCGGATACCCGCTGCGCGTTCATGTCGGTCGTCATACCTTCTGTCGTTCTCGCCTTCTCTGCCGCTGTCGTGCCGGGTCGGGCACCGGTGCCGCCTCGAGCAGCCTCCTCGTGTACTCCTGCTGCGGCTCCCGCAGGATCTGCCGTCGAGGGCCCTGCTCGACGATCCGCGAGTCGCTCAGCACGACGATCCGGTCGGCGAGGCTGTCGACCACGGCCAGGTCGTGGCTGATGAAGAGACAGGCGAAGCGCAGCTCGCCCTGCAGCCGCCGGAAGAGGTCGAGAACGGTGGACTGGACGGACACGTCCAGGGCGGAGGTCGGCTCGTCGGCGATCAGCAGCACCGGGTCGAGCGCGAGGGCACGGGCGATGGCCACGCGCTGGCGCTGCCCGCCGGAGAGCTCGTGGGCGTAGCGCCCGCCCCAGGATCGCGAGAGGCCGACGGCGTCCAGCAGCTCCTCGACCCGGGTCCGCAGCGCCCGGCCCCGCATCCCGCCGTGCACGCGCAGCGGCTCGCCGATCGACTCGGCCATCGTCCAGCGCGGGTCGAGGGCGCCCATCGGGTTCTGGAACACCACGCCGATCTTCTTCTTGAGCTCGGCCACCTCGCGGCGCGGCGCCGAGGTCGTGTCGATGCCGTCCACCACGACGGTGCCGCTGCGGACGGGGGCGAGGCCCGTGATGGCCTTGCCGATCGTGGACTTGCCCGAGCCGGACTCGCCGACGAGGGCGACGACCTCGCCGCGGGCGACCTCCAGGCTCACGCCGGCGACCGCGGTGACGGATCGGAAGCGCTGCCGGTACTCGACCGTGACGTCGTCGAGCGTGAGCGCGGCGGCGCCGTCGCTGAGCGTCGCGCGATCGGCCGCCTCGAGGCGCGGCACCGACCGCAGCAGCTGTTGCGTGTACGCGGCGGACGGCTGGGCGAAAAGGTTGTCGACGGGCTGGGTCTCCTCGACGTGACCGTGGCGCATCACCACCACGCGGTCGGCGACGTCCGCGACGACCCCCATGTCGTGGGTGATGATCAGGACGGCGGTGCCCTGCGTCTCTCGCACGCGCATCAGCAGGTCGAGGATCTCGCGCTGCACCGTCACGTCCAGCGCCGTGGTCGGCTCGTCGGCGATGAGCAGCACGGGGGCGCAGGCGAGGGCCATGGCGATGACGACCCGCTGCGCCTGACCGCCGGAGAGCTGGTGCGGGTACGAGCGGGCGCGCTTCTCCGGCTCGCGCAGCTCGACGGCCGTGAGCAGCTCGACGGCACGGGCGCGGCGCTCCTGCGCGCTCAGCTCGGGCGCGTGGCGGCGCAGCACCTCGCGGATCTGGAAGCCGACCGTGAAGACCGGGTCGAGCGCGCCGAACGGGTCCTGGAAGATCATGGCGACGCGGCGGCCGCGGATGCCCTCGAGCACGCGCTCGTCGGCGGGCAGCAGCTGCTGGTCGGCGAGCGTGATGCTGCCGCTGACCTGCGCGTTGCCGGGCAGGAGGCCGAGGATGCTCATGGCCGTGACCGACTTGCCGGAGCCCGACTCGCCGACGACCGCGACGATCTCGCGCTCGAAGACGTCGAACGAGACGCCGTTGACCGCGCGGCTGGCCTCGCCGTCGTGGGAGACGAAGTCCACCGCGAGCTCGTCGACGGCCAGCAGCGGTCGCCTCGTCGGGTCGGTCATGGCTTCTCCTTCGGGTGCTTGATGGCGGCGAGCATCTCCGCGGGCAGGTGCTGAGGCGGCGGGGCGTCCTCCTCCTGGTCGCGGTACGCGTGCCACTGCGCGAGCACGTTGCGGTGGTACTGGTCGACCCAGGCCATGTACCGGCTGCCGTTGCGGAGTCGGCGCGAGGGCTCGGGCTCCGATCCGGCGGGCGTCGAGCGGGCCGTGCGGAGGACCTCCTCCATCCGCTGCAGACCGAGCTTCTCGCGGCTGAGGAAGGCTCCCCAGACGTCGTCCTCGGCGCGGAAGTTGATGGTGCGGCTGTTCGGCACCGACACCTTGGTGATGTACCCGGAGCTGAGGAGGGCGCGCGTGGCGGTCGACACGGTGCCGGGGCTCGTCTCGAGCAGCCGCCCGATGTCCGCGGAGGACAGCGAGGGCTCGTCGGTGATGATGAGCAGCCCGAGCACACGTCCGGACATGCGCTTTCCGCGCATCAGCTCCCAGGCGTCCGTGAAGCGGTCGATGAAGCTGCGGATCTCGTCGCTCAGTTCGTTCATGTCCACGGAGACACGCTCCTTCTGCGTTCGGGCATCGAGCACCCGCGCATGCGCGGGCCGCCGGGGGCGGGGGCGCCCCCGACCGCTCGATCCTCACATGCGCGCGGCGACCGGTGCCTCATGAGCGACCCCGGGGGTCGAGGGCGTCGCGCAGGGCGTCGCCGAGCAGGATCAGGCTGACCACGGTGATCGTCAGGAAGATGCTGGGGAAGACGACCGTGTGCGGCGCGAGCTGGAAGTAGGACTGCGCCGTGGACAGCTGCACGCCCCACGAGATCGCCGGCGGCAGGAGGCCCACGCCGAGGAACGTCAGCGTCGCCTCGGCGCCGATGACGCCGCCCACCATGGTCGCGGCGATCGCGAGGGTCGGGGCCAGCGAGTTGGGGAGCACGTGCGTGCGCACGACGCGGAACGACGAGAAGCCCAGGGCGTGCGCCGCCTGCACGAACTCCCGCTCCCGCACCTCCTTCACCGAGCTGCGGATCAACCGGGCGAAGGTGGGCCACGAGAAGAACGCCAGCACGGCCGCCAGCAGCAGCGGCGAGCGGTCGGGCGCGGTGTTCAGCACGATGATGGCGCCGAGCAGGAAGGGGAAGCCGAGCACGACGTCGGCGCCGCGGGCGATCAGCGCGTCGATCCATCCGCCCAGGTAGCCGGCGAGGGTGCCGAGGATCACGGCGATCACCAGGCAGATCGCGGTCGTGGCGAGACCGATGAACAACGACGTGCGCGTGCCGAACAGCACGTTGGCGAGCACGTCGCAGCCCTGCACGTCGGTGCCGAACGGGTGGCCCGCGCTCGGCGGGCGGTTGGATGCCAGCAGGTCGCAGGCCCGCGGGTCGCTCTCGCCGAACAGGCCGGAGATGAAGCCGGGGAACGCCGCGATGAGCGCCAGCGCCGTGAGCAGCACCAGGCTCACCCAGAACTGCGCGCGTCCGCGCAGGGTCGCCCAGAGCCCGCGCGTGGTGGGGCCCTGCAGCGCGGTGCCGTCGAGGCCCGTGTCGATCGCCCTCGTCGTCGTCTCAGTCATTGCGGATCCTCGGGTCGAGCACGGACGACAAGACGTCGACCAGCACGTTGGTGACCAGGAAGATGAACACGAGCGTCGTGGCGACGCCGACGACCAGCGTCCCCTCCTGGTTCTGGATGGCCCGGTACAGCAGTCCTCCGACGCCGTTGATGTTGAAGATGGCCTCGATCACCACCGTCCCGCCGAGCAGCGAGCCCAGCTGGATGGCCAGCACGTTGACGACGGGCGCGGCGGCGTTGCGCATGGCGTGGAGGCCCACGATGTTGCGCCGCGACATCCCCTTCGCGCGCAGCGTGCGCACGAAGTCGGACTGCATGGTGTCGACCACGCTGCCGCGCATGAGCCGGGCCACGCCGGACACCCCGTACAGCGCGATGATCAGCGCCGGCAGGATGTACCCGCGCGGCCAGCCGTCGGCGACGCCGGCGATCGGGGTCCAGCCGAGCGCGATGCCGAAGAGATACTGCGCCATGATGCCCATCACGAAGATCGGCACCGACTCGGCGATGATCGTGCCGAGCAGCACCGACCGGTCGACCGGCGTCCCCTGGCGCAGTCCGGCGACCAGCCCCAGGGCGATGCTGATGACCACGGTGAGCGCCCACGCGGTGAGCGCCAGCGTGATCGTCGTGGGCCAGCGGCTCGCCATCTGCTCGCTCACCGACTGGCCCGTGAAGGTCGTGCCGAGGTCGCCCTGCACGAGCCCGCCCAGGTAGTTGAGGTACTGCTGCCAGAGCGGGAGGTCCAGGCCGTACTGCTCCCTCAGCTGCTGCTGGACCGTCTCCGGCAGGGGCCGATCGCCGCCGAGGGCGGCGATCGGGTCCCCCGGCAGGAGGAAGACGGCGCAGTAGATGATGAACGTGACGCCGAAGAAGACGACCACGAGCTCCAGGAGCCGGCGAGACAGGAATCGGATCATGGGTGGTGCGGCGCCGATCAGTCGTCGGCGAGCACGACGTCGGTGAGGATCGGCTCGCCCACGCCCGACGGCGTCAGCTCCGCGATGCGGTCGGACGTGACGTAGTTGTACGACTCCTCGAACATCGGGATGACCGGGAACTCCTCGGCGATCAGCTCCTGCACCTCGGCGTACGCGGCGCCCGTCTCGTCGCCGGTCACGTCCGCCTCCTGGAGGGCCGCGTCGATGTCCGGGTCGAGCTCGCCACCGCAGTTGATGCAGCCGGGCGTGCTGGAGAACATGGCCCGCAGGGTCGACTGCTGGCTCGGGTAGAGCGCTCCCCAGCGCGAGAAGAACGGCCCGTCGAGCACCTGGTTGTTGCGGTCCTCGCCGAACTCGGCCCAGCCCACGGACGGGCGGGCGACGGCGTCGACCCCCAGGTTCTGGCGCAGGTAGTTCGCGACGGCGTTGTAAAGGTCCTCGTGGCCGGCGCCGCCGGGGAAGTGGATCGTGAGCTGGCCGTCGAAGCCGCCGGCCTCCTCGAGCAGCGCGGCGGCGGCCTCGGGGTCGTACTCGCAGTACTCGCCGCAGACGCCCTCGGGGGTGCCGGGCATGATGGACGGCGTCCACGCGGTCGCCGGCTTGTTCAGGTCGCCGAAGATCGCCTCGTTGACGGCGTCGCGGTCGATGGCCATCGAGATCGCCTGGCGGACGCGGATGTCCGAGAACCGGTCGTCCCAGTAGGGGATGCCGAGGTAGCTGATGCCGGGCGCCGAGAAGCTGTAGACGTGGTCCTCGTCGAAGTCGTCGGTGACCTGCTTCATGCGCGTGGCCGGCAGCCAGGCGATGTCGACGTTGCCCGCCAGCGCGTCGGTGTAGGCGGTGAGTCGGTCGGTGTACGGCACCCAGGTGATGCGGTCGACCGTCGGCTCGTCGCCGGCGTAGTCCTCGTAGCGCTCCGCGACGATGGGGCTGCCCTCGGTCCAGGCGGCGGTGAGGGCGAACGGGCCGTTGCCGACCGGCTGCTTGCCGTAGGCGTCGAGATCGTCGAAGGCGCTCTGCGGCATCGGGTAGAACGCCGTCTGGGCCTGCGAGAGCTGGACGGGGAACTGGCCGTCGGCCTGCTCGAGCGTCACGGTGAAGGTGAGGTCGTCGACCACCTCGAGGCCGGAGAGCTCCTCGGCGGTGGGCTCGCCCTCCGCCGGGCTCACCTCGTCGTAGCCCTCGATGGCGGCGAGCTGGCCGGTGTTCTCGAACGCGTTGGGGCCGTAGGCCACCGTGTTCCAGCTGTCGACGTAGTCCTGCGCCGTGACCGGCGAGCCGTCGTGGAACGTCCAGCCGTCCCGCAGCGTGATCGTCCACGTCGTCTGGTCGTCGCTCTCGACCGACTCGGCGGCGACGTAGCTGAGCTCGCCCTCGCCGTCGAGGAAGGTCAGCGGGCTGAACACGGACATCGTCAGGCCGAAGGCGTTGCTCTGGCGGCCGGGCGTGAGGTTGGGCACCGGATCGGACGATCCGATGGTGATCTCGTCGAGGGCGTCGTCGCCCCCGTCGGGACCGGCGGCGCTGCAGCCGGTCAGGGTGAGCGCGAGCACCGCGGATGCGGCGGCAACACCTTTCAACAGACCTCGCATGGTGTCCTCCTCAGGGAGCGTGTGGGGTGCGGGTGGGGTTGAGTTATGGTTGCGTATCTTTTAGATATTTCTAAAAACTGTAACCCGCTTGTAACGCGGGCACCCGGCCGACGAAAGGGAGCGCCGTGTCCCCCCAGCCGCTGCACGAATCCGAGCTCACCTGGCTGAGCACGCGCGAGCTGGCCGCGCGGATCGCGGCGGGGGAGGTGTCGGCGAGAGAGGCGCTCGACGACCAGCTCGCCCGCATCGACACCGTGAACGGCCGACTGAACGCGATCGTCACGCGCGACGACGACCGCGCCCGCGAGCACGCCGAGCGTGCCGACGAGCATCAGGCGCGCGGAGGCGAGCTCGGGCCGCTCCACGGCGTGCCGATGACGCACAAGGAGTCGACGGCGGTCGCGGGATGGCGCCAGACCCGGGGCTCGGCGCTGCTCGCCGACAACGTGCCCGCGCAGGACGCGCTCGTCATCGCCCGCCTGCACGCCGCCGGCGTCGTCACCAGCGGCAAGTCCAACGTCCCCGAGTTCACGGCCGGCTCGCACACGTTCAACCGGCTGTTCGGCACCACCGTCAACCCCTACGACACGACGAGATCGGCGGCGGGGTCCTCGGGCGGGGCGGCCGCGGCGATCGCGGCCGGCGTCCAGGCATCCGGCGACGGGTCCGACATGGGCGGCTCGCTGCGCACCCCGGGGTCGTTCAACAACATCGTCGGCATGCGCCCCTCGAACGGGCGCATCCCCTACGCCCTGCCGGCCAACCCCTGGAGCTGGCTCGCGCAGCCCGGGTTCATGGCCCGCACCGTCGGCGACGTCGCCCTGCTGATGGCCGCGGCCTCCGGGCCCGCCGCCGGGGCCCCGTCGTCCCTCCCCGAGCCGGGGTCCGTCTTCCAGCGGCCGGAGTTCGCGGAGCCGAGGCGCCACGAGCCCGGCGCCGGCCTCCGCGGGCTGCGCATCGGCTTCTCGACCGACCTCGACGGCCTGCTGCCCGTGGAGCCCGAGGTGCGGTCGGTCGTCGACACCGTGGCGGGGGTGCTCGCCGCCGCCGGGGCTCAGGTCGACGAAGCGATCCCCGACCTGCGCGACGCGGACGAGGTCTTCCGGGTCGTCCGCGCCGTCGACTTCGCCGAGGACTACCGGCACCTCGTGCGCGACCACCGCGACGCGGTGCGCGACGCCGTCGTGTGGAACACCGAGCTGGGGCTCGCGCTCACGGTCGACGAGATCCTCTCCGCGCAGGAGGCGCGCATCCGCCTCCTGGCCGCGACGGAGGGGTTCTTCGCGCACCACGACCTGCTCGTGCTGACCGCGAGCCAGGTCGTCCCCTTCGACGCCGGCATCGAGTACCCGGAACGGATCGACGGCACCCCGATGCGCGACTACCTCGAGTGGATGCGGGCGGCGACCGTCGTCTCGGCGACGGGGTGCCCCGCCGTGTCGGTGCCGGCGGGCTTCACCGCCGACGGCCTGCCCGTCGGCGTCCAGCTGGTCGCGGCGCCCGGCAGGGATGTGGAGCTCCTGCTCGCCGCGCAGGCGTTCGAGGAGCTCACGGGCCACCACCTGCGGCGCCCCGTGCTCTGACGTCTGCGGGGGACGGCTCCCCGTCACGCGGCCCCGTCCCGGTCCGGCCAGCGCCGCTCCCGAAGGGTGTCGCGCAGCACGTCCTCGCGGGCGAAGCGCACCGGCTTCGTCCGTCCGCTCGCGTACAGGCGCGACTGGTCGCGGTGATGCGGCGACGTCGGGTCCTCGCTCTGCGAGTACACGACGACCGACTCCGCCTGTACGCCGTCCGGGCGGTAGTCGACCCACAGCAGGAAGCCGGTGCCGTAGCCGATCTCGCCGGGGGCGACGTCGCCGACCGCGCCGTGGCGGGGCTCGACGAGGTTGTACTGGCCCTGCGCCCCCGGGCCGCCGGGGATCGGGATCCGCTCGTCGCCGTCCGGCAGGTACTGCACGTCCTCCACCGCCGCGTCCAGACGCAGCCCGAGCTCGCGCAGCCGCGAGCCCGCGGCGCGGACGGCGGCGAGGATCCGGGCGCTCTGCGCCGTCGCCAGGCCGTGCGGGGTGCGCAACGGATCCCGCACGTCGAAGGGCCTCTCGAACAGCGAGGCCTCGACGCGCTCGTTGTCCTCGCAGAGCGCGAAGAAGAACGCGCGCCACAGCACGGCGCCGCGGCTGCCGACGGCCTCCGTGCCGTCCCAGCCCGCCAGCACGTCCGCGGCCTCGGCGAGTGCGGGATCGGCCTGCGCGCGCAGCAGCCCCACCAGATCGGCGCGCCACAGCTCGGCCGACCACACCGCGGAGTCGAACAGCAGCTCGCGCAGGTGCTCGGGGTCGCGCACCCGGCCGCCGTGCCGCAGCGCGGACTCGACCCTGGTGAGCGCGAACCGGGTCCGCAGCGTCCTGGCCGTGCGCTCCGCGCCCAGCACGCGGGGGAAGCCCTCCAGGGGCTGGCGCAGGCTGTTCAGCCAGTGCGTGTCGTTCTGGTTCGCGAGGTAGTCGGCCCGGCGCAGCTGCGGCAGGCTGTCGGCGCCGAAGATGCCGGGCGTCGGAGCGTCGGCGTCCGTGCCCCACAGAGACGCCTCCCGGGTGCCGTCGAGCACCGGCACCGACTCGTCGTCGCGCCGCGCCTCGGGGTCGGGCCGCCACAGCGCGTCGTCGAGCTGGGCGTCGTCGATGTGCGGCACCGCGGTGCGGTCGGCGTAGAACGCCTCGCCGTCCCTGCTGACGGCCATCAGGTTGCGCCATCCGACCGCCATGCTGCGTCGCGTGACGGCGTCGACCTCGTCGAGCGAGCGGGACCGCATCAGCGCCCACTGCTGGTTGAGCCAGCGCACGCTGAGCGCCACGTCGGCGAGGGCGTAGGCGCGAGCCGGCGTCCACGGGTGCCGCTCGCTGTGGATGAGCGGCCCGTGCAGGGTGCTCCAGAAGGTGTGCTCCACGTCGCCGTGCTCCGTGCGGACGGTGACGGTCTCGCGCGTCATCTCCCTCTCGCGTCCCTCGAACACGTAGGCCGTCGGGCGGCCCGGCACCAGCTCGAGCCGGTACAGGCAGAAGCGCTGGCTGAACGAGGAGGTGCCCGCGAAGGCGAGGTCGGGCGTGAACCCGGTCATGATGAGCGGGAGGCCCGGCACCGTGCTGCCGTAGACGTCGAGGACGCCGGGCACCGTCAGGTGCAGCTCGCGGAAGCCGTCCGGCCCCCACCAGTACCAGTGCGGGTTCGAGAACATCATCCCGCCGCCGTGCGCCGTCGCCTCCCGGCCGAGCATGAGCATGTTGCTCTCCTGCGGCGGCGGCGCGAAGTCCGGCGCCGGCGCGCTCGGATCGGCTCCCGGCGGAGCCGCCCGCGTGAGCTGGTCGATCATGGCGCCCGAGCTGCGGAACGTGTTCCAGTGCAGGGCTCGTGCGTAGACGTCGTCCGCCGTGATCGGCGAGGCGGTCGGGCCTCGCTCGCCGGCGTCGCCTCGCTCCGAGAGGAACGCGTTGTAGCCGTCGACGTAGCCGTCGACGAGGTCCCTCACCTCGTCGTCGACGCCGAGTGGCGCGGGCAGCGACAGCGCGGTGGTGAGAGCGGGCGATGTCCGCGTCCGCGTCCACCAGAGGTCGCTGCGCAGGTTCGTCACGGTCGGCGCCGGTCCGTCGCCGACCGCCGCGTCGGCGCCGAACGCCGCCGATCGCGCGCCGCGCACCGTCAGCCAGCGCTGGGCGAGCGAGTCCGGGGTCTGCTCCGCGTGGGCCCAGGCGATGCCCCATCCCAGCTCGCGGAACGAGTCGGCCTCGACGTGGGGCACGCCGTACGACGTGTAGCGCAGGGTCACCGCCATGGGGCGGCCTTTCCGGGCGAGGGGGAGGGCGACGGGGAGCGGGGCGGATCGACGGCCGAGAGGGGGCTCGGCGTCTCCGGGATCTCGGCCGCGAGCAGGATGCCGGCGGCGGTCTTCCCGTGTCGGTCCGCCGCGAGCGACACGGTGACGTCGTCGTCGGCGGCTCGGCGCCCGACGATCAGCATCGCGCGGAGCGAGGGCAGCTCGTGGCGGACGATCCCGTCGGGGAACAGCCACCCCAGCCGGTCGCGGATCCGGTCCTCGGAGAGCGCCGTGGTCAGCAGCCCGTAGTCGTCCTCGTCGTGGGGCACGACCGCGATGGTGACGAGCACGCCCTTGTCCCCGGCCCGCGCGTGGGCGATGTCCGCGAGGATCACGGTGCTCCTTCCGTCAGCAGCGTCACCCGGGGCTCTACCGCGTCCCGGTCGATGAGCGTGGAGGCGATGCCGATCAGCTGCTCGATCGACGTGCGGATGCCGCCGCCTCCCGCCGGGCCGTTCGTATAGAGCGCACCGATCTCCCGCGCGATCCGGTCGGCTCCGGCGCGGTCCTCGGCGCGCGCGGCGACGCGCAGGCGCGTGCAGCCGTAGCGGGCGCCGCGCGCGTCCTCGAGCGTCCCCGAGAGGCGTTCGAGCGCGGCGCCGCCCGCCGGCGCGGGGCGCTCCCCGCCCGCCGGCGCGAGGCGTGTAGAGAGCAGCGAGGCGGCGAGCTCCGCGCGCTCGGCGTGGCGGGCGCCCATGTAGGAGATCTCGCCCTCGACCGCGTATCCCGCCGCATATCCGACGCTCACCTTGAGCGTTCGCGGCGCCGGGCCCGCCGGTCGATCCGCGCGGACGGCGACGCGATCGTCCCCGTCGTCCGAGATTCGGACCGACGTCACGTCGACCGCGCCGTCGGGGGTGAGATAGGCGTGGGGATCGGTGATCTCGTACAGCAGCTGCTCCGTGACGACCGCCCGGGAGACCGCGCCGCCGGACCCCGGCAGCTTGGTGACGACGAAGCCGCCGTCGGCCGCCACCTCGGCGATCGGGAAGCCGAGGGACTCGAGGCCCGGCACGTGCTGACGGCCGCCGTCGGCGAAGTATCCGCCGGTCACCTGGGCGGCGCACTCGAGGAGGTGCCCCATGATCGTGCCGTTCGCGACGAACGCGGCGTCGCCCGGGTCGATGTCGTGGTGGAACATCGCGGCGCCGAGGAACAGCGCCGCGTCGGCGGTGCGGCCCGTGACGACCACGTCCGCGCCGCGTCGGAGGGCCTCAACGACGGGCCCCGCCCCCAGATACGCGTTCGCCGAGATCGGGACGCCGTGCTCGGCGATCGGACGGCCGTGCTCGAGGGTCGGCGACGACGAGTCGAGCTCGGCGAGGACGTCGTCGCCCTCGACCACGCCGATCGTGATCGCCAGGCCGAGCTCCGCAGCGAGCGAGCGGATCATCTCGCCCGCCGCCATCGGCTCGGCCGCGCCCGCATTGGTGATCACCCGGACACCGCGGCTCACGGCGTCGGGCAGCATCAGGCGCATGCGCTCGTGCAGCAGCGGGTCGTATCCGGTCTCGCCCTGCCGGCGGCGTCGCTGCGCGAGGGCGAGGGTGCGCTCGGCCAGGCACTCGAAGACGATGTAGTCCAGCTCGCCGTGCCGGATGAGGTCGTGGGCGGCGTCGAAGCGGTCCCCCGCGAAGCCGGCTCCGCTGCCGATGCGCGCCGCCGCGCTCGGCGGCCTGCTCTCCCGTGTCACAGCGATCAGTCTGGCGACCGGATCGAGCTGATTCCAATGCCGAAATCAGCACCGGACATCTCAGAGAGAGATGGCCGGGCGAGACGGCGTCGCTTAGCCGCGGTCAGTCCGACGGCGGCCCGCTCCAGCTCGCGCCCTCGGGCAGCAGGCCTTCCTCCCGTCGCAGCAGGTGCAGCGACCCGAGCCCCGCGCGCACGGCCGCACTCAGCTCCTCCTCGCCGTGATGGAGAAGGGCGAGCTCCCGCGAGACCCGCGGTCCGCCCAGCGGGATGCGCGCGAGCCCCCGCGCGTCGAACAGGCCGAGCGTCAGCGACGGCACGGCGATGACTCCGAGCCCCTCCGCCACCAGGCCGGCGGCCAGCAGCATGTTCGGCGCCCGCAGCTCCGATCGCGGCGAGACGCCCGCCTGCAGCAGGGCCGCCGAGGTGAGCGTGTGCACGCTGGTGCCGCCGGGGAGGGACACGAACGTCTCGTCGGCGAGATCGGCCCAGGAGACCTCCGCTCGCGGGGCGAGCGGGTGCGACCGCGGCACGAGCGCCACGAAGGCGTCCGACAGGTACCGCACATGGCGCACGCCCTCGGTGTGGGACACCTCGCTGGCGATGCCGATGTCGGCACGGCGACCGGCGACCATCTCGTGCACCTCGTCGGAGCCGCCGTCGACGAACGACACCTCGACGGCGGGGTGGCGATCCGCCATGAGCCGCAGCAGCCGCGGCACGAGCATCGACGACACCGACGGCAGCATCGCGAGCCGCACGCGGCCGACGGCGCCGGCGAGCCGGGAGTCCAACTGCCGCATCTCCGCGTCGTAGAGCGCCACGACGCGCTGCGCCGCCTCGCGCAGCAGCTCGCCCTCGGCCGTGAGCGTCAGGCTGCGACTCGATCGCACGAACACGCGGTGGCCGAGCCGCGCCTCCGCGGCAGCGACGATCCTGCTCAGGTTGGACTGCGCCGTCCGCAGCTCGGCGGCCGCCGCGGAGAGGCTGCCGTGCTCGGAGGCGGCGAGGATCGCGCGCATCTCACGGAGGGACAGGTCCATCACGCCAGGATAGGGACGGCGCGGGCCGCGGCCGGCGCCCCGGTCTCAGATCGCCGCGAGCAGCTCGAGCGTGCGGGCTCGGCCGGGGGAGACGTCGAGGGGCTCCGACGCGTACGACCCGGCGGAGGGAGAGATCATCACCTCGTCCACGTCGTGGTGCGCGGCGAAGTCGCGCAGCCGGGCGGCGACGTCCGGGCCGGTGCCGACGAACCAGCGCGCGCGGTTCTGGTCGATCATGCTCTGCTCCAGCGGGTCGGACGGGGCGGCGAGGGCCTCGTCGACGGTCTCGAGCGAGCGCATCGGCTTGTTCGTGCGCAGCCGGGCGAACTGGCGCAGCTGCGGCAGCGCGCGCTCGTCCGCCTCCTCCTGCGTGTCGGCCGCTACGACGTTCGCCGTGATGAAGGTGCGGGGGGTCGGGTTCTGCTCGGTGGCCTGGAACTGCGAGCGGTACAGCTCCATCGCGCGCTCGAGGCCGTCGCCCGCGAAGTGGTTGGCGAAGACGTAGGGCAGGCCGTAGGCCGCCGCGAGCGCCGCCGAGTAGTCGCTCGAGCCGAGCAGCCAGACCTCCGGCACGCCCGTCGCGGCGGGGGTGGCGTTGACGACGTACTCGCCGCCTCCCGTGAACCGGACGGTCGCGCCCTCGTCGCTCACGAGCCGCAGGATGTCGGTGATGTGCTGGGGGAACTGGTCGACCTCGCTGGTCGTGCCCGAGCGTCGCAGCAGCTGGGTGATGACGGGGTCGGACCCGGGCGCGCGCCCGATGCCGAGGTCCACGCGCCCCGGCGCGATCGCCTCGAGGGCGGCGAACTGCTCGGCGACGATGAGCGGGGCGTGGTTGGGCAGCATCACGCCGCCCGACCCCACCCGGATGCGGGAGGTCTGGGACGCGGCGGCGGCGATCAGCACGGGCGGCGCGGTGGAGGCGACGGCCGGCATGTTGTGGTGCTCGGCGAACCAGTAGCGGCGGTACCCCAAATCGTCCGCCGTGCGGGCCAGCGCCATCGAGGCGGCGACCGCCTGGACGCTCGACTGCCCCGTGCGCACCGGCACCAGGTCGAGGACGGACAGGGCGGGGATCGTCGACTCGCTCATCCCCAGGGCCAACCGCGACGGGTCGGAGCGCATTCCCCGCCTCGCCGCACCCGGGCCTTCGTGATCGCGGCCGGGCGGAGACCCCCTAGCCTGATCGCATGAACCCCGAGGTCTTCTACGTGCTGGTCGGCGCCCTCGCGGTGGGAGCCTTCGCGCGATGGAGAGGGTGGCCCGCGCCGCTCGTCATCACCGTCGCCGCGCTGCTGGTGTCGTTGATCCCGGCGGTGCCGACGCTCGACATCGACGGGCACCTGCTGCTGAACCTGACGCTGCCCCCGCTGCTGTACTCGGCGGCCCTGGAGGTGTCGTTCGTCGGCTTCCGCCGCAGCATGCCCCACATCCGGCGCCTCGGGGTGGGCCTCGTGCTGCTGACCGCGCTCGCCGTCGGCCTCGTCGCCTGGTGGATCATGCCCGAGCTCACGCTCGCGGGCGGGCTGCTGCTGGGCGCGATCGTCGGCCCTCCCGACGCGGTCTCCGCCGCGGCGATCGGCCGCAAGCTCGGCCTGCCGCGTCGCGTGATGACGGTGCTCTCGGGCGAGAGCCTGATCAACGACGCGACCTCGCTGACCCTCGTGCGGGTGTTCGCCGCGATCGTGGCGGGCGCGACGGTGACGGTGTGGGACGGCGTCTGGGCGTTCGTCGTCGCGGTCGTCATGGGCGTCGTGGTCGGCCTGGTGTTCGGGATCGTCCTGCATCAGCTGCGCGTGCGGCTCGACGATCCGGTCGTGGTCGGCACGGCGGGCCTGCTGGTGCCGTTCGGCGCCTATGCGATCGCCGAGCACATCGGCGGGTCGGGTGTCCTGGCGGTCGTCGCCATGGGGCTGTACGTCGGCTTCAACGCGCCCAAGACCAACTACACGACGCGCCAGCAGGACCGACCGCTGTGGCTCTCGGTCGACTTCCTGCTCGAGAGCTTCGTGTTCGCCTACATCGGCCTGCAGTTCCCGCGCGTCCTGCGCGAGCTCGGCACCGACAAGGCGGGCATCACGATCGCGCTGTCGGTCGCCGTCTTCGTCGTGGTGCTGCTGATCCGGCCGCTGTTCGTCTACGGCAGCTACGCCTGGGGGCGGATGTGGCAGGGGCTGCGGGTCATGCGCTGGAAGCACGCGCTCGAGGCGTTCCGCGAGAACCCCGACCATCCGAGAGCCCAGGCGTTCCGGCGCCGCAAGGAGAAGCTCAAGGCGAGCGGGCGCGAGTTCGACGAGAAGTCGCTGCGCGCCCGCATCACCGAGCCGGCGCTGAGCACCCAGGAGCGCGCCGTCGTGTCGTGGGCCGGCATGCGCGGCGTGGTGACGCTCGCCATGGCCGCCGCCCTGCCCGACCTCACCGGCGACTCCATGCCCGAGTCGCACGTGCAGAAGCTCATCGTCGTCGCGTTCGTCGTCACGGTCGGCACGCTGCTGCTGCAGGGGCTGACGCTCTCGCCGGTGATCAAGGCGCTCGGCGTCGGAGCAGACGAGGAGCGCCGCCAGGACGCCCTGCAGCTGCAGGCCATGCAGGCGCGCAACCAGGAGGTCGGCAAGGCGTACCTGCGGGCGAAGCGCGGCGAGTGGAAGGAGCGCTACGGCACCGCCGGCTCCGAGGTGTTCGACAAGATGGCGCGAGCCCTCCTGCGGGTCGAGCGCGACACGGATCGCGCGGGCAACGTCGTCGACCAGGAGGCGGAGTCGGAGAGGACGGAGCCGGTCGCGCGGCCCGGCTACGACGACATCGTGGAGCTGCGCCGCGGGTGGCTCGAGGTGCGCCGCGCCACGCTGATCGAGGAGCGCGATCGGGGCAACCTCAGTGAGGAGGTCATGCGCGAGCTGCTGACGGCGATCGACGCCGAGGAGCTCGCGCTCGACACGCGCGGCGCGATCACCGACGTGAGCCGCGCCTGACGCCGGGCCCCGCCGCCGGCGGCGATCCCTCGGATCGACCGGCCGCGGCGGGGCCCGACGGGTCGGCTCAGGCCTTCGCGGGCTCCCGGGCCCCGTCCGTGCCGCCCGACGGCTCGTCGTCGGAGGAGTCGTCGGCGAACGGCAGCCCCTCGCGCGGCGCGTCGTACAGCTCGCGGTCGAGGATCCCCTCGCGCTTGGCGACGATCGCCGGGACGAGCGCCTGGCCCGCCACGTTCACCGCGGTGCGACCCATGTCGAGGATCGGGTCGATCGCGAGCAGCAGGCCGACGCCCTCCAGCGGCAGGCCGAGCGTCGACAGGGTGAGCGTCAGCATCACAGTGGCGCCCGTCGTCCCCGCGGTCGCGGCCGAGCCGACGACCGAGACGACCACGATCAGCAGGTACTGGATGAACGACAGCTGGATGTCGAAGAACTGGGCCACGAAGATCGCGGCGATGGCCGGGTAGATCGCGGCGCAGCCGTCCATCTTGGTCGTCGAGCCGAAGGGCACGGCGAACGACGCGTACTCGCGGGGCACGCCGAGGTTGCGCTCGGTGACGCGCTCGGTCAGGGGCAGCGTGCCGAGCGACGAGCGGCTCACGAAGCCGAGCTGCACGGCGGGCCAGACGCCGGTGAAGTACTGGCGGATCGACAGCCCGTGCGCCTTCAGCAGCACCGGGTAGACGACGAACAGCACCAGCGCGAGGCCGATGTAGATCGCGAGCGCGAACCACGCGAGCGAGGTGAGCTTGTCCCAGCCGTACTGCACGACCGCGTTGCCGATGAGGCCGGCGGTGCCGATCGGCGCGATCCGGATGATCCACCAGACCACGCGCTGGATCACCTTCAGCAGCGACTCGGTGAAGGCGAGGAAGGGCTCGGCCTTGCGCCCGGCCCGCAGCGCGGCGATGCCCACGACGACCGCGACGACGATCACCTGCAGGATGTTGAAGCTCACGCTCGACGTGAGCACGCCCTCGGCGGGCGAGCTCGTCGAGACGGCGATGCCGAGGAAGTTCTGCGGCACGAGGCCGATCAGGAAGTCCCACCACGACCCGATGCGGCTGGGCTCGGAGGCCTCGAGGCCGTCGCCGGCGCGGGAGCCCGGCTGCAGCACGAGCGCCAGGACGATGCCGATGATGACCGAGACGAACGCCGTGATGGCGAACCACACCAGGGTCTGCCCGGCCAGGCGCGCCGCGTTCTGCACGCGGCGCAGGTTCGAGATGCTCGCGACGATCGCCGTGAACACGAGCGGCACGACCGCGGCCCGCAGCAGCGTCACGTATGAGCTGCCGACGGTGGCGAGCGTCGCCGCCAGGCTGTTGGGCTCGTCGTCGGCGCCCGGGCCCAGCTGAACGGCGAGCAGGCCGAGCAGCAGGCCGACGACGAGCGCGGCGACGATCTGGAAGCCGAACGACGCGTAGAACGGTCGCTTCTTCTTCGCGGGGCGCGCGGCGGACGGCGCGGGGGTGGTGCTCATGCTTCTCCTGGTGACGGGCGGGGAGGACGCCCCCGCGGGCATCCCTCACGGTAGTGACAGCCCGCTCCGCGCCGGCCCGCATGTGTCGGCGGATGACGCGCGGGCGTCCGTCTCGGCCATACCGCCGTCCACGGCAGAGGAGATCTCCACCGCGTAGGAGCATTCCGGGATGAACCCTCCGACGCCGTGGATTTCTCCGCCTCGGGGGCACGTTCCGTCCGCCTGTCGTCCACAGGGCGTTCTGGTCCCCGGTCTCCGGCGGTCCGATGGAGGACGGACGAGGGCGAGGCTGTGCCTCGATATCGTTCTGGCGATCCCGCCGTCCGCTGGCGAGAATGGAGACGTGCTCGTGCCCGCAGAGATCATCGCGACGCTCGGCATCGGCGTCACGTTGCTCGTGTCGATGCTGGGCGGTTTCGCCTGGCTGATCGGGCGCATGGACGCGAAGTTCGATGTCATCGGACATACGCTGACGGCGCGCATCGACGGCGTCGACAGCGCGCTGACCGGCAGGATCGAGCGCGTCGAGAGCAAGCTGACGGCGAGGATCGACGGGGTGGAGAGCAGGCTCACGGCGAGGATCGACGGGGTCGAGAGCAAGCTGACGGCGAGGATCGACGGGGTCGAGAGCAGGCTCACGGCGAAGATCGACGATGTCGAGAGCAAGCTGACGGCGAAGATGGACGGGGTCGAGAGCAGGCTCGTCGACCGGATCGGCGCCGTCGAGCACGAGCTCGTCGAGGTGAAGATCGCCCTGGCCCGCATCGAGGGCCCGCGACCGCAGTTCGTCGCGCCGCGCTGACCTCAGTCCGCCCGCACCAGCAGGTCGCCGATCTCGCAGTCGAGCGCCGCGCAGATCGCCGTCAGCGTCGAGAACCGGATGGCGCGCGCCCTGTCGTTCTTCAGGATCGACAGGTTCACGATGCTGACGCCGACCAGCTCGCTGAGCCGCGTCAGGGTCATCCCGCGGTCAGCCAGCAGCTCGTCCAGGCGGCAGTGCACCCCGGTGGGCCCCTCGTCGTCCGCCGGGCTCACACCAGCCCCTCCGTGTCGCGCTGCAGGCGCTCGCCGACGCCGAACGCCGTCGCGACCGCGCCGATGCCGAAGACCAGGAAGAGCCGCAGGAAGTCGAGGTCCTCGGCGGCCGGCTCGAACGCCCCGCCGCCGAGCACGGCGGCGGCCTGCGTCGTGGCGATCCGATCGAGCAGCGTCGTGAGGGCGAGGTCCACGCCGACCAGCACGCCGACGCCCGCGAGCAGACGGGTGTTCGTCCGGTGGAAGGCGATGCCCCGTGCGAGGTTCAGCACGAACCACGCCGAGCACGTCAGCACGGCGAGCATGCACACGGCATGGAGGACGACGCTGCCGGCGAGCGGCAGCAGGGCGGCCGGCGGAAGATCGTTCATCTGAACGACGACGCGCTCGACGACGGCCGTGACGACCTCTCCGTCCCCGCCGAGCGGGATTCCCGTCGCCGCGTCCTCCAGGCGGAAGGGCACGGGGGCGTCCCGGTTGGGCAGGATGCGCACGAGCGCGGTCACCGCCTCCGTCACGATCCACGCGGCGGCGACCGCCGCCAGCGGGATCATCCCCAGGAACGTCCACCGGTCGCCCTGGGGGAACAGCTCCGGGCTGGTTCTCCGCGTGTCGGACATCCGGGCGGTCCTCCTTATCGACATTCGTTGTTATCGAAGATCGTTATGGAGGTGGTCCCTCCTGTCAAGTGGGCCGTTCCGGCAGGCCTGGCACTATGCCCACGGCGAACACGGGTTCCCGCCGCGCCGGCAATGGCTAGCGTGGGATCACGGCCCCGCCTGACGTTCGGGCGGTGCGCCGTCACTGGCCATCGCGCCCGGAGGAGTGACATGTTCGAGAGATTCACCGACCGTGCCCGTCGTGTGGTCGTCCTCGCCCAGGAAGAGGCGAAGATGCTCAACCACAACTACATCGGCACCGAGCACATCCTGCTCGGGCTGATCCACGAGGGCGAGGGCGTCGCCGCGAAGGCGCTCGAGTCGCTCGGCATCTCGCTCGACGCCGTGCGCGAGCAGGTGCAGGACATCATCGGCCAGGGGCAGCAGCAGCCGACCGGCCACATCCCCTTCACCCCGCGCGCCAAGAAGGTGCTCGAGCTGTCGCTGCGCGAGGCGCTGCAGCTCGGCCACAACTACATCGGCACCGAGCACATCCTGCTCGGCCTCATCCGCGAGGGCGAGGGCGTCGCCGCCCAGGTGCTGGTCAAGCTCGGCGCCGACCTCAACAAGGTGCGCCAGCAGGTCATCCAGCTTCTGTCGGGCTACCAGGGCAAGGAGCCCGTGGGCGTCAACGCCGGCGGCCCGCAGGAGACCGAGGGCGCCAAGGGCGGCTCTCAGGTGCTCGACCAGTTCGGCCGCAACCTCACGCAGGCCGCGCGCGACAACAAGCTCGACCCGGTGATCGGGCGCGAGAAGGAGATCGAGCGGGTCATGCAGATCCTCTCGCGTCGCACCAAGAACAACCCCGTGCTGATCGGCGAGCCCGGCGTCGGCAAGACCGCCGTCATCGAGGGCCTCGCCCAGGCGATCGTCAAGGGCGACGTGCCCGAGACGCTGAAGGACAAGCAGCTCTACTCGCTCGACCTCGGATCGCTGATCGCCGGCTCGCGCTACCGCGGCGACTTCGAGGAGCGCCTCAAGAAGGTGACGAAGGAGATCCGCACCCGCGGCGACATCATCATCTTCATCGACGAGATCCACACGCTCGTCGGCGCCGGCGCGGCCGAGGGCGCGATCGACGCGGCCTCGATCCTGAAGCCGATGCTCGCCCGCGGCGAGCTGCAGACGATCGGCGCGACGACGCTGGACGAGTACCGCAAGCACTTCGAGAAGGACGCGGCCCTCGTGCGCCGCTTCCAGTCGGTGAACGTCGCGGAGCCGTCGCTGCCGCACGCCATCAACATCCTCAAGGGCCTGCGCGACCGGTACGAGGCGCACCACAAGGTGCAGATCACGGACGGCGCCATCGTCGCCGCCGCGAACCTCTCCGACCGCTACGTCAGCGACCGCTTCCTGCCGGACAAGGCCATCGATCTGCTCGACGAGGCCGGGGCACGCCTCCGCCTGTCGATCCTGTCGTCGCCGCCCGAGCTGCGCGAGTTCGACGAGAAGATCGCGAAGGTGCGCGAGGCCAAGGAAGAGGCGTCGGAGGAGCAGGACTTCGAGAAGGCGGCGTCGCTGCGCGACGAGGAGAAGTCGCTGCTCGCCGAGCGTCTGCGCCTCGAGAAGCAGTGGCGTTCGGGCGACGTCGAGACCGCCGCGACGGTCGACGAGGGCCTGATCGCCGAGGTGCTGGCGCAGGCCACGGGCATCCCGGTGTTCAAGCTCACCGAGGAGGAGACCAGTCGTCTCGTCTTCATGGAGAAGGCGCTGCACGAGCGCGTCATCGGCCAGGAGGAGGCGATCGCCGCCCTGTCGAAGACGATCCGTCGCCAGCGTGCCGGCCTCAAGGACCCGAAGCGTCCGTCGGGCTCGTTCATCTTCGCCGGCCCCACGGGCGTCGGAAAGACCGAGCTCGCCAAGGCGCTCGCGGAGTTCCTGTTCGACGACGAGGGTGCGCTGATCTCGCTCGACATGTCGGAGTTCGGAGAGAAGCACACCGTCTCCCGCTTGTTCGGTGCCCCTCCCGGGTTCGTCGGGTTCGAGGAGGGCGGCCAGCTCACCGAGAAGGTGCGTCGCAAGCCGTTCTCCGTCGTCCTCTTCGATGAGATCGAGAAGGCCCACCCGGACATCTTCAACTCGCTGCTGCAGATCCTCGAGGAGGGGCGCCTGACCGACGGTCAGGGCCGCGTGGTCGACTTCAAGAACACCGTGATCATCATGACGACGAACCTCGGCTCGTCGGCGATCGCCGGTGGTCCGGTCGGCTTCCAGGTGGAGGGCGACACGACGACGACGTACGAGCGGATGAAGGGCAAGGTCGACGAGGAGCTGAAGCGCCACTTCAAGCCCGAGTTCCTGAACCGCGTCGACGACATCATCGTGTTCCCGCAGCTGTCGAAGACCGAGCTCGTGCAGATCGTGGACCTCTTCACGAAGCGCCTGAACGACCGCCTGCTCGACCGCGACATGACGATCGAGCTGTCGCAGGCGGCCAAGGAGCGCCTCATCGAGATCGGCTTCGACCCGGCGCTCGGCGCTCGTCCGCTGCGTCGCGCCATGCAGCACGAGATCGAGGACCAGCTGTCGGAGCGCATCCTGCAGGGGCAGCTCGACTCGGGCCACCACATCAAGGTGGACGTGGAGGGCGGCAGCTTCGTGTTCGAGAACGCGCCGCGTGGCGAGCAGGTCGCGGTCGGCGTGAATGCGGGCGGCGCGATCACCGCGACGCCGGACATCACCGCCAGCGCGAGCTGACGCTCGGCTGACCGACGAAGGGGGCGGGTACCTGCGGGTACCCGCCCCCTTCGTCGTGCGGATCACGCGGGGGTGGGAAGCACCTCGTCGCCGACGTGCAGCGAGTACGGCGCCTCGATGTGCCCGCCGCGCGGCCCGGAGGGGTCGAGGAGCATCTCGACGATGCGGTCGCTGGACCGCGCCACACCCGTGTCGATCGTCGGCAGCGGCGGCACCGTGTACCGGCTCTCCTCGATGTTGTCGAAGCCGACGACGCTCACGTCGTCCGGCACCGCGATGCCGTGCCGTGCGAGCGTGTGCATCGCGCCGAAGGCGAGGGAGTCGTTGAAGCAGAACACGCCGTCGAAGGGGGTGTCACGTGCGAGCAGGCGCTCGATGGCGCGCGACCCCTCCGCCCTGTTGTATCCCGACACCTCGACCTGCAGGCGCTCGTCGGGCGCGAGGCCGGCGGCGACGAGCGCGCTGCGGTATCCGTCGAAGCGCACGCGGGCGGTGTCGGCGAGGCGGTCCTGCAGGCCGATGACCGCGATGTCGCGCCGCCCCTGGGCGAGCAGGAACTCCGTGGCCGTCCGGGCCGCGGCCTCGTTGTCGGGGCCGACGTGCGTGACGTCGTCGGTGGCGAGCGATTCGCCGTGCTCGCCGATGAGGACGAGCGGCACGCGGCTGCGGCGGGAGGCGATGTCGTCGGCCGTCAGCGCGAGGGGGCTGAGGACGATGCCGCCGAGGGCGGGGAAGCCCTCGCCCTCGATGATGGAGAGCTCGTGGGCGCGGTTGCCGCGGCTCTGCGTCACGAGCACGGTGGCGTCGCGGCGGCGCGCGGCCTCGACGACGCTGGCGGCGAACTCGGCGAAGTAGGGCTCCGCCAGGCCCGGCACGGCGAGGGCGATGAGCCTCGTGCTGCCGCTGCGCAGCTCCCGCGCGGCGAGGTTCGGGCGGTAGCCCAGCTGGTCGATCGCGTCGCGGACCCGCGCCTTCATCGCGTCGCTCACCGCGCCCGTGTCGTTGACGACGTTCGACACCGTCTTGGGGCTGACCCCGACGAGCTCCGCCACGTCGGCGAGGCGAACGCGCCTGTTCACGGCAGCCTCCCCGGTTCGCGAAAAACAAGTCTCCGTGGGACACGCTACCTCGTGCTACTCTCTCGACTCGTGACTAGTTCAACGTTGAACTGACAGGTCGAGTTCAACGATGTACCAATTGACCGCAGGACAACACTGGAGATGGGGAGTGCGATGACGCACACAACGTATGGCGCGCGGACCCGCGTCGCCGCCGGCCTCGCGTCGCTGATCGTCGCCGGCGCGGCATTGGCGGGCTGCTCGAGCCAGGGCGGCGGGTCCTCCGTCGAGCTCAGCGACGCCGACCTCGACGCCGCGCTCGAGGAAGGCGGCGAGATCACCTACTGGGGATGGAACTCGTCCGCCGAGGACCAGGTCGCCGCGTTCGAGGACGCCTACCCGAACGTGACCGTCAAGTACACCAACACCGGCGGCGGCGGGTCTCACAACCTCAAGCTCCAGAACGCCGTGACGGCGGGCTCGGGCGGTCCGGACGTGTCGCAGCTCGAGTACCACATCCTGCCGCAGTTCATCCTCGGCGAGTCGCTCCTCGACCTCTCCGCCGCAGGCTTCGACGAGCTGGCCGGCGACTACACCGACTCGACGTGGGGCTACGTCTCGCAGTACGACGGCGTGTGGGGGCTTCCGCAGGACGCGGGCCCGATGGCGCTGTTCTACAACGCCGACGTCTACGAGGAGCACGGCCTGACCGTGCCCACCACGTGGGACGAGTTCGCCGAGCAGGCCGCGGCGCTCCGCGCCGCCGACCCCGACGCCGCGATCGCCGGCGACTTCGGCGAGCCGTCGTTCACCACGTCGATGATCCGCCAGGCCGGCGGGAAGCCGTTCTCGGTCGAGGGCACCGAGGTGACGATCGACCTGCAGGACGAGGGCACCACCCGGTGGACCGAGGTCTGGAACCCGCTCATCGAGGACGACCTGCTCGACACCACCACGGCGACGTGGAGCGACGAGTGGTTCACGGCGCTCGGCGACGGCTCGATCGCCAGCGTGATCTCCGGCGCGTGGATGGCCGGCGTGCTCGAGAGCAGCGTCCCCGACGGCGCCGGGTCGTGGCGCGTCGCCCCGATGCCGACCTATGACGGCGACGACGCCACGTCCGAGATGGGCGGCAGCTCGCACGTCGTGATGAAGGACAGCGACAACCCGGCCCTGGTCGCCGCGTTCGTGCGCTGGCTGAGCAACGACCCGGAGAGCGTCGACATCTTCATGTCGTCCGGCGGCTTCCCCAGCACCGTCGCGAACCTCGAGTCGGAGGAGTTCCTGAACGCCGAGTCGGAGTACTTCGGCGGACAGGCGATCAACGAGGTGTTCCTGGCCTCGTCCGAGGCGGTGCCCACCGACTGGCAGTTCCTGCCGTGGCAGTCGTACGCCAGCAGCATCTTCTCCGACACCGTCGGCGTCTCGTACGTCCAGCGATCCGACCTGGACGCGGGCCTCGTCGCCTGGCAGGACGCGAACGTCAAGTACGGCAACGAACAGGGATACACCGTCAACGGCGGCTGACCTCCCACCCCGGGGGCCGCCCCTCGCGGCCCCCGCCCTCCCTCTCCGAAAGGCTCTCGCTCCATGCACACCGCCGTCGTCCGCATCCGTCCCGATCGCGTGACCGCTCCCGTCTCCCGCCGCGTGTTCGGCACGTTCGTGGAGCACATGGGCCGCTCGGTCTACACGGGGATCCACGAGCCGGGCCATCCGACCGCGGACGCGGCGGGGTTCCGGCAGGACGTCGCCGAGCTGGTCCGCGAGCTGGGGGCGACGTGCGTGCGCTACCCCGGCGGCAACTTCGTCTCCGGATACCGCTGGGAGGACGGCGTCGGCCCGCGGGACGAGCGGCCCGTGCGACTGGACGCCGCCTGGCGCAGCCTGGAGACCAACGCGGTGGGCCTGCACGAGTTCGCCGCCTGGGCGTCCGAGGTCGGCCTCGAGCTGATGATGGCCGTCAACCTCGGCACGCGCGGGGCGGCGGAGGCGGCCGAGCTGCTGGAGTACGCCAACGTCGACGCGCCGACCGCGCGGGCGCAGCAGCGCCGCGACAACGGCGCCGACGAGCCCTTCGGGATCACCACGTGGTGCCTCGGCAACGAGATGGACGGCGACTGGCAGATCGGCCACAAGACGGCCGACGAGTACGGACGCCTGGCGGCCGAGACGGCCCGGCTGATGCGCTTCGTCGACCCGTCGGTCGAGCTCGTCCTGGCGGGCAGCTCGTCCGCCGAGATGCCGACGTTCGGCGAGTGGGAGCGCACCGTGCTGCGCCACGTAGGGGACCTCGCCGATCACATCTCGCTGCACGCCTACTACGAGGAGGTCGACGACGTCAGCGACTTCCTCGCGTCCAGCGCGCGTCTCGACCGCTTCATCGGCGACGTCGCGACGATCGTCGCCGAGGTCGAGCGGGAGCAGGGGCTGACGAAGCACATCGGCATCAGCGTCGACGAGTGGAACGTGTGGCGCACCACGCAGTTCAACCAGGTCGACAAGGAGCCCCTGCTCACCGGCCCGTGGCGGTTTCACCCGCGCATCATCGAGGACGAGTACACGGCGACCGACGCCGTGGTCGTCGGCAGCCTGGTCAACGCGCTGCTTCGTCACGCCGACCGCGTGAAGATCGCCAACCAGGCGCAGCTCGTCAACGTCATCGCCCCGATCCGCAGCGAGGAGGGAGGGCCTGCGTGGAAGCAGAGCATCTTCCACCCGTTCGCGATCGCCGCCGCGCACGCGCACGGCGACGTGATCGCGCTCGACGTCGACGCGCCGGTGCTCGCCACGCGCAGCCACGGCGAGGTGCCCTCGCTCGACGCGGCGGCCACGCGCACCGACGACGGCGTCGAGCTCTTCCTCGCCAACCTCCAGGCCGAGCATGACGTCGACGTGACGCTCGACGTTGACGGATACGTCGCTTTCGCGGCCACCACGGTCGGCGTGCCCGACGGCGGCGACCGGCTGACGACGAACACCGAGGCGTCGCAGCCCGTGCAGCCCCGAGCACTCGCGATCGTCGAGGGCGCCTCGTCGATCACGTTGCCCGCGCTCTCCTGGAACCACGTGCGGCTGCGCCCCGTCGCCTCCTCCTCCTGACCTCCTCGACCAGACCCCACGCGCTCCGCGTCCCGCGAGCCCGCAGCCACGAAGGGACCCCTATGTCCGCCACGTCGACCGCCGTGCGCTCGCGCCGGCGCATGTCGCGCACCGACCTCGCCCAGGCGCGCGCCGGGTACGGCTTCCTCCTGCCGTTCCTCGTCGTGTTCGGGCTCGTCATGCTGGCACCGGTCATCTATGCCGTGGTGCTCAGCCTGTTCCAGAACCGGCTGATCGGCGGCATGGTCTTCGTCGGCGCCGATAACTTCGTCGGCGTGCTGACCGACCCGCAGTTCCTCTCCGGCCTCGGCCGGGTGCTGCTGTTCCTGGTCGTGCAGGTGCCGATCATGCTCGGGCTGGCGCTGTTCGCCGCGCTGGCGATCGACAGCGCCCGGCTGCACGGGGCGAGCTTCTTCCGCCTCGCGATCTTCCTGCCGTACGCGGTGCCGGGCGTCGTCGCCGTGCTGATGTGGGGGTTCATCTACGGCGACCGGTTCGGCCTCGTCGGCAACCTCAACCGCCTGGTGGGCAGCGATGTGCTCGCGCCGCTGTCGGCCGACTGGCTGCTCCTGTCGATCGGCAACATCGTCACCTGGCAGTTCATCGGGTACAACATGCTGATCTTCTTCGCCGCGCTGAAGGCGATACCGCACGAGCTGTACGAGGCGGCCGAGATCGACGGCGCCGGTCAGCTGCGCATCGTGACGAGCATCAAGATCCCCTCGATCCGCGGCGCCGTCGTGATCGCGTCGATCTTCTCGATCATCGGCAGCTTCCAGCTCTTCAACGAGCCGAACATCCTCAAGACGATCGTCCCCAACCTGATCCCGACGTACTACACGCCGAACATGTACGCCTACAACCTCGCCTTCCTCGGCCAGCAGCCGAACTACGCCGCGACCGTCGCCCTGATCATGGGCGTCGTCACGGCGGTCATCGCCTACGCCGTGCAGCTGCGCGGCAGCCGAAAGGACGCCTGATGCCCGCCTCGACCCTGCGCCGTCGCGCGCGTCCGGCGTCCTCCTCCGCGTCGGCCGGCAGGCGGCCACGCCGCTCGCTCGGGCTGACCATCGCCATGGGGCTGTTCGCGATCTACGCGCTGTTCCCGCTCGCCTGGCTGCTGATCAGCGCCACCAAGACCCAGCCCGAGCTGTTCCGCTCGTTCGGCCTGTGGTTCTCCGGCCCGTTCGCGCTGTTCGACAACATCGCCCAGGTGTTCTCCCACGACGACGGCATCTACCTGACGTGGCTCGGCAACACGCTGCTCTACGTCGCGGTCGGAGGCGGCGGCGCGACCCTGCTGGCAGCGATGGCGGGCTACGGCCTGGCGAAGTACCGCTTCCCGGGCAAGGCCGCGGTCTTCGCGATCATCCTCGGCGCCGTGGCCATCCCCGGCACCGCCCTTGCCGTGCCGACCTTCCTCATGTTCAGCCAGATGGGCCTGACGAACACCGTGTGGGCCATCATCGTGCCCTCGCTCGCGTCGCCCTTCGGCCTGTACCTGATCTGGACCTACGCCAACGAGTCGATCCCCGACGAGCTGCTCGAGGCGGCACGCATCGACGGATCCGGCGAGCTGCGCACGTTCTTCACGATCTCGCTGCGCATCCTCGCGCCGGGCGTGGTCACGGTGCTGCTGTTCTCCGTCGTCTCGACGTGGAACAACTACTTCCTGCCCCTGATCATGCTGAGCGACCCCGATCTGTTCCCCCTCACGATCGGCCTGCAGCAGTGGAACGCGCAGGCGGTCGGAGTGGGCGCGACCCCGATCTACAACCTCGTGATCACGGGATCGCTGCTGGCGCTGGTGCCGATCATGATCGTCTTCCTGCTGCTGCAGCGCTACTGGCAGGGCGGCCTCAGCGCCGGAAGCGTGAAGCAGTAGACCGCGCCGCGCCGAACACCCGCTCCGTCCTCTCCACCGGCATGCTGCCGAGCCGTCCCCCGTGGGCGGCGCAACGAAGGGTTCCCATGATCATCCGCGACGTCATCGTCACCCCCATCGCCTTCCGAGATCCGCCCCTGCTCAACGTCGCGGGCGTGCACGAGCCGCTCGCGCTGCGCAGCATCGTCCAGGTCGTGGTCGACGGCGGCGTCGTCGGGCTCGGCGAGGGCAACGGCGGCGCCGAGTTCACCGAGTGGCTGCGGCGGGCCGTGCCGGCGGTGATCGGCAAGAGCGTCTTCGACCTGAACGGCATCGAGCGCGCGATCGACGAGGCGCTGTCGTTCGGCGCGGACGCGCTCGCCCGCCGCGACCTGCGGTCGGTGCTCGCCCCCATCGACGTGGCCGCCCACGACGCGCAGGGCAAGATCCTCGGACTGCCGGTGTCGGAGCTGCTCGGCGGCGCCGTCCGGCGACGCGTGCCGTACAGCGCGTACCTGTTCTACAAGTGGGCGGATCACCCCGACGCGGGCACCGGCCGCATCGCCGGTGCCGACGAGTGGGGGGAGGCGACGACGCCGGACGGCATCGTCGCGCAGGCGCGGGCGCTCATCGATCGCTACGGCTTCGAGTCGATCAAGCTGAAGGCGGGCGTCCTTCCCCCCGACGAGGAGATCGCCGCGATCCGCGCGCTGGCGGAGGCCTTCCCCGGCTATCCGCTGCGGATCGACCCGAACGGCGCCTGGACCGTCGAGACGGCCGAGCGCGTGGCGGCCGAGGTCGGCGGGCTGCTGGAGTACCTCGAGGACCCGGTGCTCGGGCTGGACGGGATGTCGCAGGTGCGCGCCGCCACCGGGCTGCCGCTCGCCACCAACATGTGCGTCGTGGCGTTCGAGCAGATTCCCGAGGCGGTGCGGAAGGACTCCGTGCAGATCATCCTCGGCGACCACCACTACTGGGGCGGGCTGCGGCACACGCGCGAGCTCGGCATGGTGTGCGAGACCTTCGGCATCGGCCTGTCGATGCACTCCAACTCGCACCTCGGCATCTCTTTCGCGGCCATGACGCACCTCGCCGCCGCGAGCCCCGGGCTCACGTACGCGTGCGACACGCACTACCCCTGGAACCGCGGCGACGACGTGATCGTCCCGGGCGCCCTCGAGATCGTCGGAGGCAGTGTGGCAGTGCCCACCGGGCCGGGCCTCGGCGTGGAGCTCGACGAGGCGGCGCTCGCCCGCCAGCACCGCGTCTACCTCGACAGCGGGCGACGCGAGCGTGACGACGCCGGGTACATCCGCCGCTTCCAGCCCGACTTCGACCCGCGGCTGCCGCGGTTCTGATCCGAGTCACCGGAGGACACCATCGACATCGCCCTTCCGCGCCCCGGCGTCGGCTCCCTTCCGCCCCGTGCGCGCCTGCGCTCCGACGCGCCCGTGCAGAGCCTGAACGGCTCGTGGCGCTTCCGGCTGTCGCCCGCGCTGCGGGCGGCGCCCGACGACGGCTGGCAGACGCGCGCCGTGGACGACTGGGACGCTATCGACGTGCCCGCGCACTGGAACCTGCAGGGCTTCGGCGCGCCCGCGTACTCCAACGTGCAGATGCCGTTCCCGGTCGACCCGCCGCACCCGCCGGACGCGAACCCGATCGGCGACTACCGGCTCGACTTCGACGCGCCCGCCGACGTCGTTGCGCATCCGCGCCAGCTGCTGCGGTTCGACGGCATCGAGTCGGCGGCGGAGGTCTGGCTCAACGGCGCGCTGCTCGGCACGACGCGCGGCAGTCGGCTGACCCACGAGTTCGACGTGACCGACGTGCTGGTGCCCACCGCGAACCGGCTCGCCGTGCGCGTGGCGCAGTTCAGCGACGCCACCTACATCGAGAACCAGGACATGTGGTGGCTGCCGGGCATCTTCCGCGACGTCGCCCTGCTCGCCCGTCCCGCCGCGGCGGTCGACGACGTGCAGCTGGTGGCCGACTTCGACCCGGCGACGGGGGAGGGCACGCTGTCCGTGCGCGTCCGGGCGACGGGCGCCGCGCGCGTCCTCGTCCCCGAGCTGGGCATCGACGCGCCCGCCGACGAGCGGATCCCCGCCGGCGAGGTCGAGCCGTGGACGGCCGAGACACCACGCCTCTACGACGTGGTCGTCCGCACGGCCGACGAGACGGTGTCGATGCGGGCCGGTTTCCGCCGCGTGGAGGTGCGCGACGCGCAGCTGCTCGTCAACGGTGCGCCGATCATGCTGCGCGGCGTCAACCGGCACGAGCATCACCCCGAGCGCGGGCGCGTCTTCGACGCCGCCGATGCGAGGGCCGACCTGCTGCTGATGAAGCGGCACCACATCAACGCCGTCCGCACCTCGCACTATCCGCCGCACCCCGACACGCTCGACCTCTTCGACGAGCTCGGCTTCTGGGTGATCGACGAGTGCGACCTCGAGTCGCACGGCTTCGAGCACGTGGGCTGGAGCGGAAACCCCAGCGCGGACCCGCGGTGGCGGGACGCCTACCTCGACCGGATGCGGCGCACCGTGCACCGCGACAAGAACCACCCGAGCGTCATCATGTGGTCGCTCGGCAACGAGGCGCACGAGGGCGCCAACCTCGAGGCGATGTCGCGATGGGTGAAGGGCTTCGACCCGACCCGTCTGGTCCACTACGAGGGCGACCGCGGCAGCCGGTACGTCGACGTCTACTCGCGGATGTACGCCAGTCACGCCGAGGTGCGCGAGATCGGTCAGGAGACCGTCGACGCGTTGCCGTACGACGCGGACGCCGACACCGTGCGGCGCGCGTCGCTCCCCTTCCTGCAGTGCGAGTTCGCGCACGCGATGGGCACGGGGCCCGGCGGGCTCGAGGAGTACTGGGACCTGTTCGAGCGCTACCCGAGGATCGCGGGCGGGTTCGTGTGGGAGTGGGTGGAGCAGGCCATCGCGGTGACCGGCGACGACGGCGTGCGCCGCCTCCGATACGGCGGCGACTTCGGGGAGGCCGTGCACGACGGCAACTACGTGATCGACGGGCTCGTGAGCGCCGATCGCGAGCCGCGCCCGGGGCTGCTGCACTACGCGGCGGTCATCGCGCCGGTGCGCATCGATGTCGCCGGGGATCGCACCGGCGTGCGCATCGAGAACCGCTGGGACTTCCTGCGGCTCGAGGGGCAGGTGGCGCTGACCTGGGAACGCCGCGTCGACGGCCGCGTCCTCGCCTCCGGAGAGCTCGCCGTCCCGGCGTGCGGACCGCGCTTGCGGGCAGAGGTGGCGCTGCCGCACGAGGCCCGTGTGTCGATCGAGGCCGCGGTGGCCGACGTCGTCACCGTGACCGCCGTCGGCGTCGGCGCGCAGCCCTGGGCGGATGCCGGCCACGTGCTGGGCGCCGGGCAGTCGGTCGTCCATGCGGTCGCGGTCGCCCCGGCGCCGTCCGCGGATGCGTCGTCCGCCCGCCCCGCCTGCGAGATCGACGCGGTGACGGGCGAGCTGACGCGCATCGGGAGCCTCCCGCTGCGCGGCCCCTCGGTCGGCCTCTGGCGCGCGCCCACCGACAACGACCTCGACGTCGCGGACGACGAGCTCGACCTTCCGCCCGTGGCGACCCGCTGGCGCGACATCGGGATGGACCGGATGGTGCCGAGGCTGCAGCAGCTCTCGCCCGAGAGCGGCGGCACGCGGGTGCGCGTGCGGACCGGCGCGCCCATCACCGGCCTGGCCGTGGACGCCGACCTGCTGTGGACGCCGGTGGGCGAGCGGGCCGTCCGGCTGGACGCCGTGTTCGACCCGGTGGGGCGGTGGCCGCACGCGTGGGCACGCCTCGGCCTCGACCTCGTGATCGAGGCGGCGCCCGCCGGCGTCCGGATGGCCGGGCTCGGCCCCATGCCGTCCTATCCCGACATGCGCGCCGCCGCCCGGTTCGGCTGGTACGACCTCGGGCCGGCCGATCTCGTCGTCGACGACGTGTTCCCCCAGGAGAGCGGATCGCGCCGGGGCGTCGTCGACGCGACGGTCCTGACCGCACGGGGCGGGCTGCGGGTGCGCACGCTCTCGGAGCCCTTCGCCCTGACGGTCTCGCCTTTCTCCCGCGCCGCGATCGCCGCGGCGCGGCACGGCTGGGAGCTCGAGGCCGACGGTCGCACGCACGTGTCCGTCGACCTCGCGCAGTCGGGCGTCGGCACGGCGACGTGCGGTCCGGGCATCCTGCCCCGCCACCGGCTGACCGCGCGTCCGCTGTCGATCTCGCTGCTGCTGGAGCAGGTCGACGCGGACGCCGCGGAGGAGCCCGACGAGCCGGCGTAGCCGGCGCAGACCGGGCCGACCTGCGCGTGCTGTCGCCGGGCGCCCAGGGTCGCGGTCCTAGGCTGGCCGTATGACACAGCACGCGGCAGACGGATTCGTCGTGCGTGCGGCGCGTGCCGCCGACGTCCCGCAGATCCACCGCCTGCTCGAGCCGTACGTGCAGCGGAGGATCCTGCTGGGCAAGGACCTCGTGACGCTGTACGAGGCGACGCAGCAGTTCCTCGTCGCCGAGTCGGAGAGTCGCGTCGTCGGCTGCGGTGCGCTGCACGTCATGTGGGAGGACCTCGGCGAGGTGCGCACCCTGATCGTCGACGACGGCTGGCTGCACCGCGGCGTCGGCCGCGCGATCGTGGAGGGTCTCGAGCACGCCGCGCGCGGCCTCGGCCTGAAGCGTCTGTTCTGCCTGACCTTCGAGGTGGACTTCTTCACCCGCCGCGGGTTCGCGCCCATCGGGGAGCAGATCGTCGACCCGGACGTGTACTCGCAGCTCGTGCGCAGCCGCGACGAGGGCGTGGCCGAGTTCCTCGACCTGGCTCACGTGAAGCCCAACACGCTGGGCAACACGCGGATGCTGAAGCTGCTCTAGGTGTAGTGCCCAGGGTCGTTGTTTGATCTGATTGCCGTGATGTGACGAGAACCTCCCGGCAGAGTGGAGCTGCTACCGCTTCCGCTCTGAACCAGGAGGTTCTCGTGTCTCACGCTAATGCGGCCTTGACGCCGCGCCAACGGCTCCGCCTTGCCCGCAAGGTCGTCGACGAGGAGTGGACGGTCGCTGCGGCGGCTGGCTACTTCCGCGTCTCGTGGCCGACTGCCGACAAATGGGCAC
>NZ_JAIJZW010000017.1 GCF_019753765.1 Microbacterium marinilacus | reverse complement strand
GTGCCCATTTGTCGGCAGTCGGCCACGAGACGCGGAAGTAGCCAGCCGCCGCAGCGACCGTCCACTCCTCGTCGACGACCTTGCGGGCAAGGCGGAGCCGTTGGCGCGGCGTCAAGGCCGCATTAGCGTGAGACACGAGAACCTCCTGGTTCAGAGCGGAAGCGGTAGCAGCTCCACTCTGCCGGGAGGTTCTCGTCACATCACGGCAATCAGATCAAACAACGTCCCTGGGCACTACAGCTAGACGGTGCCGGAACGCTCGTCATCATGGTGACCGACGACAAGGATTTCCTGACGAGCAATGACCCGAAGGTTCTGGACAGCCAGCTTCAGGACGAACTAGAACAGGAGCAGCGAGTCGACATCGTGGAGGCTCTAGAGAAGCTCGTTCAACACGACCACGTCGCGCCCCTCTTCGAGATCCTCCGTGTGAAAGATGCGATGCCGATGACCGTGGTGATTGAACTCGTTGAGTCGGCGCTGGCGCACCTCCAGGGACGCGACCTTGAATCTGCTGTCGGGGTTTACGAGGGCAGTGGCTTGTACACGATCCCAGTCGAGACCGCTCTCGATGACCCCTCCTTCGACGAGATCGTCTTCCTCGAGGACACGATCCAGTTCGACATCTTTCGCGCCTCGGACTCCACTGACCTCACTCTCCGCGTGACGGTGGAGGCCGACTGCAGTCTGGATGGCTACATCGACAAGGGAGAGTATTTGTCGGGCAGCGCTGAAAGCGTTTCACTCCTCGCGGAGTGGAACAAGCATTTCTTCCGCGGCATGGAGCGCCACCGCATGCGCTTCACGCTGAGCGGCGACTTCACTGAGGCGGATGCGGAGAGCATCAGCCTCACTGTCGAGAGCGCGGAGGAACTCTGAAGCGGGGCGGCGTGGCCATGCCAACCTTCAGTACGGCCTACATCCCGATCATCCAGCCCGCCACGTACCTGGGCGCGTCGCAGCAAGATTGCAACGCGATTTGCCGGGTCCTGCGCTCGCACGCGAGCTGACGGGCGCAGGCTTCGGGCTGGGGTGCTTGAGCGAAGGTCGTCCTGAGCCGGAGCGCCGCAGAGGTCGGCGACACCGCCACGGATCCGCGTGCGCATGCGGCGCCACAGGGTCGGAGTGTGAGAGGATGAATAAGGAGAGAGGGCTATTCAGATGATCACTCATGCGTCGCTGGGAGCGCGCTTGCGCGAGGTGCGCGAGAGCAAGGGAATTACGCAGGACTTGGTTCGCGCTGCCATTGGGGTGTCGCAGCCGACGTACTCGCGAATCGAGAGTGGCGAGCGTCCGCTCAAGGGTGACGAGCTCGTCATCCTCGCCGATCGCATCGGCGTTCGCGTGTCCGCTCTGACTGGTTATATCGAGGCAAGCGAGCAGGCTAAGTTCGCGGCACGCACCGACGGTTCGGCGGCGACGATGGACGTGCTTAAGGCGAAGCTGCTCGCGTACTTGGAGCTCGATAGCTACCTGGCTGATCAGGGTATCTCCGCGACGTGAGCAACGAATCCGAGGGCCGACGGCTGGCAACGGAGACGCGTGCGAAGGCCAATCTCGATAGTGCTCCGATCCCAGATGTGTTCGAGTTAGCATCCGCTGTGGCGGGAGCTGATGTCCTGAGCGTGGACGCTCCCGAGGGCGAACACGGGCTGTCGACGGTGAACCCGCACACAGGAGGCATCGTCGTGGCGGTAGCGACCACACCGCACCCGATGCGTCAGAGGTCGACGGTTGCACACGAGCTCGGGCACGTCATTGCGAGCGACCTCGAAGCCGAGGGTTCGTTCACCCCCGGTGATCGCACTGACGCCGAGGTCCGCGCGGACGCGTTCGCGCGCCACCTCTTGCTTCCGCTCGTGGCGGTGAAGCGTTTCACAGGCGAGTCGATCGGAGAAGCGCATCTGTCGAGGCTCGTTCAGGAGTACGGCGTGTCCCCGGCAATCGCTGCGATTCAGCTTCGTGAGGCGCGGCTCATTGACGTGGACACCTGCAAGGCCTGGATGTCTGTGTCGGCCGCGACGCTCGCGGCGCGCCACGGCTGGCTCAGCCAGTACCGCATTCTGGCGGAGGCCTCGCTTCGTCCGCGCGCCCCGCAGCGCCTTATGGAGCGCGCAGTGACGGCCGTCCAGGCCGGAGTCATAGATCTCGACGAAGCCGCGGAGTGGTACGGGCTCGATGCTGCGGATCTCCGTGACGGGCTGGGTATCGAGCTGGCGGCTGAGCGCGACGATGATCTTGAGGACGACTACGGAATTGGCAAGCCTTTGTTCGGCGGTGCGGCTAGTTCGTGAGCATCATCCTTGACGCAGGCCCTGGTCTTACCTTTATGGCGGCGAGGCAACAGAACGTGCTGATCCAGGCTGCGAGTTCACAGCAGATTCAGCTTGCGGTTCCGCAGCGTGTAGACGGAGAGATCGAGGGAAAGTGCCGCGATCCGAAGTTCAGCCGAACTGGCGCTCTGAACCTGTGGCGTCGCCTGAAAGCGGCGCGGCACATCGAGATACTTGAGGATGAGTTGCGAGGCCCGCACTTTGCGCAGGCCATCGCTCGGGTGAGCGGCATGCCGGCGCGAGAACGTCTGCGACAGCGGGAGTCGCTAGGGGAGATTCTGGCTATCGCTCACGCCTCTTCGCTTGCCCAGCAAGGGGTGAATGCCTATGTACTCATCGACGAAGGTGACGGGAGAAGGCGTGCTCGTCGTGAGATTGCCTATCTCCACGGCAAGGCCGCACCCGGCGAGTTGACACTGTGGTCCACCCTGCAGGTGATGCAGCAAGCGGGTGCGTCCGGCTGGGTCGCGAACGGGCTGACCTGGCAGGCGGCGTACGAGCACATGCGCCAGTTCGATGGCGCGCTCGCACCGTTGCCGGCCAGAACCTAGGTGCAAGTCACGCTTGCACCATGACGAGGGTCTGCCGCACTGATAGGTGACGGCTTCTAGTCACGCCGCGAGGGCGACGTCGGAGCCTGAGACGGTTTTCCGGGAGTCCATGGGAACCGTCCGGTTCTCAGACGTGGGTGAGGTGGACTCGGCCGCCTTGCTTGCCGTAGATGGCGATGATCTCGGCGGGAGCGGTCGGATGCGCGTTGCCGATCCAGTGCGGGGTCTTGGTGTCGAACTCCGCTGCTTCTCCCGTCGAGAGGTCGGTCGTCTGATCTGAGAGGACGAGACGGATGCTTCCCGACAGCACGTACAACCATTCCCGTCCGGGATGCGAGTGGAATCGTGCCGGTGGCAACTCGGTGACGGCGGGGTAGATCACTTTGAACGCCTGGAGCTCACCCCGGTTGACCCCTAGAGGGACGAAAGTCAGCCCTTCGCGGCGCACGGGCCGGAGGTGAACACGTGGATCGCCATGCGAAGGTGCGGCGACGAGCTCATCGAGGGGCACGCCGTACACGCGGGAAAGCGACAACAACTGCTCCAACGACGGTCCGATCTGAGACCTCTCCAATCGCGAGATCGTGCTGGGCGTCAGACCCGTCTGCGCGGACAGTTCCGCCAACGTCAGCCCGAGCGCCTGACGGAACGCCCGCAGGCGCGGACCGACGCGCTCGAGAATCTTGGATGAGTCCGTCACTGGTCCCCTCGTTTGCAGATCTGGCACGTCGCTTGCGCATCAACAAATCTAGCCGCAACGCTCGATCCATGAGCAACGCACCCAGCCGCTGGATCTCCCGACGCGCCCGCAGCGCTGCCGCCGTGATCGCAGCGCTTTCGCTCGGCGCCCTCACCGGCATCCCCATCGGCGCCGGCCTGGCGGACGCCCCGACCGCATCGGGAGCCGTCGAGGCGACCTCCGACCGCCACGACGCCGCAACGCGCGACGACGCCGCGTTCAACCGACAGTTCGAGCACAAGTTCGCCACCGTCGACGACGTCAGGATGCACTACGTCACCGGTGGCGAAGGCCCGCCTCTCGTGCTCATCCACGGGTGGCCGCAGACTTGGTTTGAGTGGCGTGACATCATGCCCGCCCTCGCCGAGCATCGCACCGTGTACGCCATCGACCTGCCTGGTCTCGGCGACAGCTACGGAAGCCCCCGCAGCTTCGACAAGAAGACCCTGGCGCAATACGTGCACGGCCTTCTCGTCGACGAGCTCGGGCTCGACGCCGTCGATCTGGTCGCGCACGACCTCGGCGCGGGCGTCGGATTCCAGTACGCGACCCAGTTCCCCGACGCCGTCACCAGCTACATCCACATGGACTACCCCCTCCCCAGCAGCGTCGCCCTGCCGGCTGCGCAGTACCGCACGTTCTCGTGGCACATGAGCTTCAACAGTCAGCCCGCCCTTCCCGAGCAGCTCGTCGACGACCGCCAGGATGTCCGCGAGTATCTCGAGGAGTTCTACACCCAGGTCGCGTTCGGTGGCGCAGCGTTCGGCGGGGATCGCAGCACGCCGCCGTTCACCAGCGCGACGATCGACGAGTTCACTCGCACCTACAGTCGCCCCGATGTCCTCAGCAACGGTTTCGAGCTGTACCGCACGCTCGAGCAGGACCAGCTCGACAACGACGGCGTCACCGTTAGCGTGCCGACCAAGCTCGTGACCGCGACCGGCTCGCTAGCGAGCGCCGAGCATACGATCACGCCGCTGTTCGACGACCTCCGAGAGGCTGTCGAGATCCCGGACTCCGGTCATTGGCTGCCGGAGGAGAACCCCGAGGCCGTCATCCACGAGATCCTGAGCTTCATCCTCGACTAGGCCCACGAAAGGACCGTGGATGTCTCACCGGCACACCGAATCCGGCGTCACCACTCGCGACGACTTCGAAGCGCGCATCGAGCAATACCGTCAGCTCATCCTCGCAAGCCTCGACGGTTTGTCCGATGAGCAGGCGCGTGCCGTCGCCATTGATGGCAGGCCGTCGCTCCTCGGTATCGTCCGCCACACCGCCTACGTCGAGGGGGTGTGGTTCGGTGAGGCGATCACAGGCCGCCCCCGCTCCGAACTGGGCCTTCCCATCGCCACAGCGAACTCCTGGAAGATGCGCAGGACGGACAGCATCACATCAGTGACCGAACACTGTCGCCAGATCCACGAGCACTCGCGCACGAACCTGGCGGGCCGGAACGTGGAGGACGTCGTCTTGGGCAGGTCACCGCGGACAGTTCTGAGTCTCTACACCCATGTGCTCTCCGAGCTCGCGTGGAACACGGGGCAGCTCGACATCCTCCGATCCCTCATCGTGCGATGAGCCGCCGGTCGCCTGGCATCAGGTCGTCAGTGAGCTCGCGTGATAGTGGCCGACCGTGCGGAGCATGCGCCCATCGCCGTGAGGATCCGTTCTCTCGGCAAGATTCGTGAATCGACGGCGCCTTGGTCGGCCAGCTTCGAGCGGCTGCTCGCCAATCACCACCTCAACGTCGGCGTAAGTGTGCGCGAAGGGCTCCTTAAGAGCGCTGATACGGAGCTCCTCCGCTGCTTGAATGGCGGCGTCCTGCACCAATGACGGTCAGGCATTACTTCGTAGGAGAAGAGCACATGGCAATCGAGATCACCCACATCCGCTTCGGCGGTACCCAGCGCACACACGACGAGATCGTCCGGTACAAGTCGCGCGACAACAGCAACGGCAAGACGTACGAGGACGACAAGCCGTCGCTGGTCGCCTGGGTCGACGAGGACGGAAACAACGCCTATGTCGGCAGCGGCAGCAACCGTGTACCCGTCGGAGTCGTGAAGCCGAATGACACCGACCCGTACCTGCGCACCCACGCCGACGGAAAGTGGACGAACAACCTGCTCAGCCTGCCGACGTTCTAAGCGGCAAGGCGACTGCGACGCCGTCGAGGGAAGACAGTTTCCTCTCGACGGCGTCGCAGTGTCAGCTCGGTGAGTCTGATGGGGCGCGGAAGATTCCGTCTGCGGTCAGCCGGCGGGGGTCTGGTCCGCCTGGGCTGAGGCTCTCCTGCAGGTGGATCGACAGGAGACGAAAGGCAGCGAGCTCGCTCGTCGCTTCGGGCCAGATCAGCTGGGCGTCTTCGGCGAGAGCCGAAAGGTGAGCTCCGAGGTCGTCCGTGGTCGTCAGGAAGCTTGCGTGACGCGGAGAGCCTTCCTCGAACACGACCAGCCGACCACTCTCGCGGTCTCCGCTGTTCCTGCCGTCGACGGCTCGGAGGTGCTGCACGAACCTGTCGAAGATGTCGGGAGCGCTATTGTCCATGTGGTGCCTCAGCTGGGGAATGCCGTGATGAAAGTCTACGTAACCGTTATGAACGACTTCGGGCCGCTCAATGGAGTTGTTAAGCAGGTCGCCGAGTATCATCGGAAGCAGTTTTTCTCTAGACCTGAATAAGGTTCAAATCAAACGGTGGGGGATGTGGACGCATTTCTGCTCCACGTCCCGCACGCCGCGATGAGGGCAACTACGACAGCCATCGCAACGTGGACCGTCAGTGAATAAGGTGGCAAGTTCCCCGGTGCCAAGAGGATCGCGGCGAGTGCCGTTACCAGAACTGTTGCGCCCACCTGACTGAACACCAACCAGTGCTCGCGGTCTGCATGACCCTCCCGGGCCTGGCGAATCACCATGCCCATGGTCGCGAGGAGCCCCCCAAGCACCGCACCGACGACGACGCCGACCGCCGAAGCGATGAGCATGTACAGAGAACTGGTGGGGAAGACGGTTCCCCACCAGCCTAGGTACGCGAGGAGCACTGCGTAGCCCAGGCCGAAGACTGCTCCTAACAGCGTGCCCAGCCCGATTAGAGCGCCGACCGAGAAGCGAAAGGTCTGCGGCGCCATATGAGGAGCGTACCCAGGTCGCGTGTCGGTTGGACAGCACCTTTCGCCCGCGGCTTGGGGCGGTGGCGATCAACTCGCGGGCGACGCCCTTAGCATTACTGCGTGAGCGCTCTCGTTCGCAGTTCCTTCGTCCGCCGATCTAGGACGCCGCTTGTCGCCCTCGTTGCCGTGACGACGATCATGGCGTTCTCCGCCTGCGCGCCTGACCCGGTAACTGAGTCCTACCGCAACGGGGAAAACCTGGGCTACGTCCGCGACGACTTCGCCGTTCGCGAGATCGCAGCCGAGCAGCGTGGCGAGCCCGTCGTCTGGTCTGGTACCTCCGACTCTGGCGAGCTGCTGTTAAGCAGCGATCTCGACGGTTACGTCGTCGTGGTCAACTTCTGGTACGCGGAGTGCGGACCATGTATCGCGGAGGCGCCCGCCCTGGAAACCGTCTGGCAGGGCTATCAGGAACAGAAGGTCCGCTTCCTCGGTGTGAACACGAGCAACGAGCCAGCAACCGCTCGTGCCTTCGCGGAGGAGAACGAGGTCACGTATCCCAGCGTCATCGACTTTGAAAATGGGGACGTGAAGCTAGCGTTCGCAGCGGCCATACCCATTAGCGCGACGCCCGTCACGTTAGTGCTCGATCAGAGCGGTCGAGTGGCGGCGCGCATAATTGGCCAACTGGACGGGGCGTCAATTCTCTCCACCGTGGTTGAGAACGTTCTTGCCGAAGCCGGCTAGCGAATGAATACTGCCGACAGGCACGGAGAACAACTTCTCTTTCGCCTGTCGCCAGTACCTGACGTGACGTAAGTCACGACGCTAGCGACATACCGGGTCGCGGCAGACCTTCGTGCCTGTCGCAGACTGTACGTCGCAGGCCAGACGTCTGCGAGGGTCAGCACCTCGGTTCCCAGTCAGTCGGCGCGGGTCTGGAAGCCGACGATCTCCCGCTGCGGAGTCAGTCCTTACGTCAAGGAGTCCTCCTCACGCGGGTGTCGTCATTGTTGGCCTGAGTCGAGGATGTTGGGCTGCTGCGGGGTTGCACGGCTGAGCAGGGGCTGGGGCTCTACTCGAGGCCACGCGAGCTTTGACGGTCTGGGCCGCCGCGGCAAGTTCGCCGACGAAGTCGCCTATCCGCTGGTTCTGCACTATCTGGGACAGAAGGACAAGTCGGTGGCTGAGCGAATCTCGCGCCGAAATGAAGAACCGCCTCCGCTCACCAGCGCATGGATGCGGGAGCGGAGGCCGTTCGCGGGCGCTTAGTTGGCGGCGTTGTATGCGTCGAGGATCGACTGCGGAACGCGACCACGCTCGGAAACGGTATGGCCGTTCTTGCGTGCCCAGTCGCGAACTGCGCTGAGGTCGACGCCAGAGTTACGCTTGCGTGCCGAGCGAGCAGCCGGTGCGTTGGCGGCACCAGCGCGACGACCCGCCTTGATGTACGGCGCGAATGCCTCGCGGAGCGCTTCGGCGTTCTGAGTCTTCAGATCGATCTCGTAGGACTTGCCGTCGATAGCGAAGAGGACGGTTTCGCCTTCCCCGGGCTCTAGGACAGATTCATCGAGATCGTCAACGAGCTGGTGGATTACCTTGCGAGCCATGCTGAAAAGCATATATCTCTGGGCCCGCGGAGGTGAGCGCCAGTGTGTCCCACTCGAATCGGTCTAGAGCGGGTTGAGTCAGGTCGCCCGACGCCGTCGAATGATGGCGAGCAGTTCCTCGCGCTGCCTCGGATCAGTGGGGGTACAGTCGATGATGGCCGGCTCCATTGGCGACTGTGCGGCGGTCCAACCGACGGGTTCGGTCTTGGCACGCCAGGTGGGCCGAGGGCAGGTCGCGTGATCTTCCATACTGGGCCTATGCGCAGTGACGTTACAGGCGAAGACGGTACTCCTCTGGTGGCGATTCATCGCCTCGATCCGGCGACACATGCGGATGACGCGAACGCCTTCTTCGAGGCCGCAGGCCTCGGCCGTCCCGTCCGTCCGAATGAGCCGAACGCGCAGTTGCAAACCCTGGCATACCAGGTCGATGGCGAGGGTGGGATCTTGGGCGCGGCGTACGCCATGTCACCGTCTCAGGCCGCGGAATCGCTGTACTTCGGCGGGATGACTCGAGAGGACGCGTTTTCCATCGCGACACGGATCGTCGGTATCGAGGCGGTCTACGTCCACAGGGATCTCCGCGGCCGTGAGTTCGGCAAAGACCTCATCGACGCCGTTGAGGAGCAGGCTCGGGTGGGCGGCATCGAGTACCTCATCGCCCACGTGGAGGCCGATGCTCCACGCCTGCACGAGTTCTATCGGTCTCTGGGCTTTGTAGTGAAGGCCATCGGCGACCCTCTGACCGTCGAAGGCACGCCCTTGCCGTTCACTGAGGACTACTTGGACGCGGTGAAGGTCCTCGTCGGCTCGCCGACGGTAGCTGTCCGTTAGGCCTCGCTCCGTAGGCTGCGCTTCCGGCTTCGGTTCTGGACACATTCATCGACGGAGAGCGCGAGCACGTCCGTCGACATGACCTGAACGTCGACGTGATCGCGGACCCGTCGAGGGAGAACGGGGTTCCTCTGCGCAGCCTCGCCGCACCCGACTCGATGAGCATGATGGGGCGGCGCTGCATGTTACGACTGTGAGAGACGAGAGTCAGGGTTCGCTGATGAAGCCCTGCTCAACCATGAAGTCGAAAGCGACGTCGGCCGGCAGCTCCCCGCCCTCGTCGACGCGCAGGTTCATCTCACGCAGAGCCTCATCGGTGAGCACCTCCGACACGGCACTGAAGATGTCGGCAAGCTCGGGGTACTGCTCGAGCACGTCGGTCCCGAGCACCGCTGCGGCGTTGTATGCGGGGAAGTAGCCCTGGTCGTCTTCCAGGATCGTGAGGTCGAGGCTGTCGATCCGTCCGTCCGTCGTGAACACCTCGCCGAAGTTGCAGGCGCCACGGTCGGTCGCGGTGTACACCGCGCCGATGTCGTAGATCGAGATGTTCTCCTCCGGCATGGCGTCGGACTCACCCCGCGGGATGCCGTAACGCTCGAGCATCGGTCCCAGGCCGTCGGCGCGGGAGTTGAACTCGGCTTCCACGCACAGCGTGCGATCCTCGACGGGGAGCGCGGCGAGATCGCTGAGCGTCGCGACGCCGTCGAGTTCCTCCACGGCCTCCGAGCGCACCGCCATCGCGTAGGTGTTGTTCAGCGGCGCCGGCGGCAGCCACGTCAGGCCGTGCTCTGCGTCGGCGTCGCGCACCGCCTCCCACTGCTCATCCTTATCGGGGTTCCCTTCCTCCTCGCCGAGGAAGGTGAGCCAAGCGGTTCCCGTGTACTCCCACGTCATGTCGGCGGTTCCCGAGATCATCAGCTCGCGCACGGGCACGCTGCCTGGGACGTTCGTCATGTCGTTCGTCTCGAAGCCGGCGGCCTGCGCGGTGAGGACCCCGATCTTGCCGAGGACGAGCTGTTCGGTGAAGTTCTTGCTCGTGATCGTCAGCGTCGCCCCCTCGGGGAGGCCGTCGATCGGCTGGATTGAGCCGGGAGCGGACGCCGGGGTGTAGGCGGTGGCCGACTGGAGCCCGCAGCCGGTGAGGGCGAGGAGCCCCGTCGCGGCGATCGCGGTCGCTCCGAGGAGGCGGGACGACATCCGTCGGCGACGCATCAGAGTCCTTTCGGGCGAGCGACGTGCTCCACCACACGGCCGAGCCAGTCGACCGTGAGGGCCAGGAGCGCGATGAGCAGCGCCCCGGAGAACAGCACGCCGAAGAGGTACAGGTTGATTCCCGTCGTGATGAGGAGGCCGAGGCCACCGCCGTTGACGAAGGCCGCGAGGGCCGCCGTGCCCACGAGCAGGACCAAGGCGGTGCGCACGCCGGAGAGCATCACCGGGACGGCGAGAGGCAGCTCGACCCTCCACAGCACGGCGGCGGAGGTCATCCCCATCCCGCGCCCGGCTTCGACGAGGCGCTCGTCGACGCCGCGGATGCCGATCATGGTGTTCCGCAGCACCGGGAGCACCGCGTAGAGCACGAGCGCGATGATCGAGGCGGTGAAGCCGTTGGGCACGAGCGCCGCGAAAAGCACGATGAGGCCCACCGCCGGTGCCGCCTGGCCGAAGTTCGCGATCGCGAGGATCGGGCCGGCCGCACGCCGCACGGGCTTGCGGGTGAGCAGCACGCCGAGCGGGATCGCGATGACGAGGACGAGCACAGCACCGACGAAAGTGAGCGCCAGGTGCTGACCGGTGAGGTTGAGGATCGAGCCGGGGTTCAGCGTGTTGCGCTCGGTGTCCGAGATCGGGGCCACGGCGAGCCATACGGCGAACGCAGCGACGAGGGCGGCTATCACCGCGATCTGCAGGCCGAACTGCCGCCACGCGTGCGCGCCGGAACGTGTGCGCGACTCAGCCATCGACCGCGCGCTCCGTGGGAGAGGCGGGGATGGTGCCGATGACGCCGGTGTTCGTCCCCACGGGGGCATCGGTCGCCCGCTCGCCCATCGCGGTGCGGGCGGCGGTGATGGCGTCCATGACGGTTTCGACGTCGATGACGCCGACGAACGCACCGCCGCGGCCCGTCACCAGCGCGGCCCCCGCGCTCGAGACCAGCATGGTGTCGAGCGCGTCGTTGAGCGTGGCCCGCGCCCCGATGACCGGCAGGGAGGGGTCGAGCGTGGTCGGCAGGGTCGTCATCCGGCCGAGGGCGCGCAGCGACGGCCAGGCCAGCGGACGTCCGCGCTGATCGGTCACGACGACGTGCCCGTGCTTCTCGCTCTCCGCACGCGCCTTCGCCTCGGCGGCGTCGCCGCCGGCGGGCACGGTGATCGCGTCGGCGAGCTCGACCTCGTTGACGCGGCGCAGGCTGAGCTGCTTGAGCCCGGCTCCCGAGCCGATGAAGTTCTCGACGAACTCGTCGGCGGGCTCGGCGAGGATCCGCTCGGGGGTGTCGTACTGGACGATCTGCGCGCCCTCGCGGAACACGACGATCCAGTCACCGAGCTTCACGGCCTCGTCGAAGTCGTGCGTGACGATGACGATCGTCTTGCGCACCTCCTGCTGGATGCGCAGCAGCTCGTCCTGCAGGCGCTGCCTGGTGATCGGGTCGACCGCTCCGAACGGCTCGTCCATGAGGAGCACGGGCGGATCGGCGGCGAGCGCGCGGGCGACCCCGACCCGCTGCTGCTGACCACCCGAGAGCTCACGCGGGTACCGGTCGCGGTAGTCGGCGGGATCGAGCGAGACGAGGTCGAGGAGCTCGTCGATGCGCTTGTCGACGCGTTCCTTGCTCCAGCCGAGCATCTTGGGCACGAGCGCGATGTTCTGCGCGACCGTCATGTGGGGGAACAGCCCGCCGGCCTGGATCACGTAGCCGATTCGTCGGCGCAAGTCGTCGCCGTTGATCGCGGTGACGTCTTCGTCGCCGAGGATGATGCGCCCCTCGGTGGGCTCGATGAGCCGGTTGATCATCTTGAGCGTCGTCGTCTTGCCGCAGCCGGAAGGCCCGACGAGCATGACGACCTGGCCGGCCGGGATCTCGAGCGTGATGCCGTCGACGGCCGGGGTCTCTTGGCCCGCATAGCGCTTGGTGACCCCATCGAGGCGAATCGCCTTGCCGGTGATCTCCACCCCGGCGGCTGGGGACGTTGCGTGATCACCGGCGGAGTCGGCGGGTGCGATGTCAGACACGGATGCCCTTCGATGTCGTGAGCCGGCCCACGCCGACGAGGATGAGGTCAAGGATCGCGGCAAGGATGACGACGCCGACCGTCCCGGTGATGATCGACTCGAGGGAGCCGGCGCCGCCGAGGCGCGAGAGCCCCTGGAAGATGAAGCCGCCCAGGCCCGGGCCGAGGACGAACGCCGCGACGGCGGCGATCCCCATGACCATCTGCGCGGAGACGCGGATGCCGGCGAGGATGATCGGCCACGCGAGCGGGAGCTCGATACGGAAGAACGTGTCCATCTGGCTCATGCCGATGCCGCGAGCCGACTCGATGACGCTGCGCTCGACGCCCCGCAGCCCGACGATGGCATTGCGCAGGATCGGCAGGCTTCCGAAGAAGACGATCACGACCACGGCCGGAGCGACACCGAAGCCGAGCGGCGCGATGAGCATGCCGATGAGGGCGAACGACGGGATGGTCAGCCCGACCGCGCTGACCGCATTGGCGATGCTCGTGCGGGTCGGTCCGGTGTAGACGAGCGCCGCGATGAGGATCGACAGCGTGGTCGCCACGATGAGCGACTGGACGACGAGACTGAAATGCTGCGCCGAGGCGAACAGGATTTCTCCAGCACGCGAGGACACGAAGTGCCAGAGATCCACAGTATTTTCACTTCGCTTCGTCGGAAGGGTCATCTCGCAACGCGGCCCGAGGCCCCGAAGGCTGTTGGCGAGGATAGCCAGGGAAGACCCCCGTTGTCGAACTCACCGGGTGAGCCTGCAGCGCGGTTCGAGCCGGCGAACGAGTGGTGCGAGAACGCACGTCAGGTGCCGGTGCGGCGTGTCACGGACCCGGCAGCTGCGTTCCGGCATGAGCACGCGCATCCGATCGCCGGCCTTTCTCGACCAGAGCCCCAACGTCCCAAGGAACCGCGACCGATCGACTCTCGAAGGTTTGTGATCGACTGGTCCGGTCGGTCCGTGCATCGAGGGGATGGGCGACCCGACATCGGGCTGTCCGGCGGCCGCGCTGTGTGAGCAGCACTGACATTCTGGGCAGGATGGCCGCTGCTGTTCGCGTGGGCGTCACGAGATGATGCCGAATGCGTTCGGGCCGACGTGTCCGCCGAGAGGCGGCGCGTTCCCGACGATGGTGGGAACTTCGCGCAACTCTCGCGCTTCGTTGTGGCTCATGGGAGCGGGCGGCACCACTTTGCCTCCAGCCGGCAGGGCGATCAGCCGGCCAGGATATGCGGCGCGGACGGACGCGAGCACTTCTCGAGCTGCCTCGGCGGGGAGCACCTCGGGATCGTACACAGCGGCCTGGATGAACAGATGACCGATCTGAAAAGAGCCCACGTTCACACGGCCGGTGATGCCCACACGGCCGGTGATGCCGCTGCGCTTATTTGCTCCGAACGCGAGGCCGAGCGGCGAGTTGCTGGCAAGCCACTGCTGCTTGTTTACCATGCCGAGCTGCACGGTGCCGGGGGCGAACGCGTCCCTGTTTCGGTAGAAGGCGCTCCACACTCCGGGTGGAGCGATGAAGCCGGGCTGCTTCTCGTCGAAGGCGGTGCGGATGAGGGTGGTCTTCACCGCCCACTTCGTCAGAAGCGTCTGAGCCTCGAGGCTCAAAGCGATCGGCCGGTCCCTGGCCAGCGGGAAGATCACGGTCTTCGCTTCGCGGTCGATGTCCTGCATCCAACCGTTGTTGCACTTCGCGCACACTACCCACACGCGTTCGTCGAACGCGGTTCCGTACCTGGAGCGCTGTCGTAGGCCAGCGGGTCCCCGTGACTCGTAGTCGTAGAAGTTCTCTGTCTTGAACTCATTGCGCCAGTGATCTGGCAGGAGGTGTTCGCGAGTTCGTCCCATTGCACCGCACATGCGGCACGGTGCGTCCTTCGAGCTCACAGCGCCCTCCGATCTCGCCACCGGCGAATCCGTTCCTCGGGCATGCTTCGTGCGACCCGGCAACAGTATGGAGCCGCGCAGCGGCATGTCGATACAGCTTCTGTTCTCGTCCTTCTGAAGGCGTCCGGAGCGGAGCACACCCCTCCCGCCTGTTCGCCGCCGGTGTCAACGGAGACGATGCTGGACATCCACCTGTCGGCGATCCTCGATTGGGGCCCGTGATCGCGGAGCCAGGCATGGCCCCGACTCCTGCAGGTCAACGCAACGGTGCAGTAAAATATCAAAATGGACAGGGCGTCTTTGACCGCTCCCGAAGTAGCTGACGTTCTCGGCATGTCGCTCACCGCAGTCCATCGCATGCTCGACTCAGCCAGCGTCCCCTCCTGTGGGCGGGGGAAGTCTCGAACCGTACCTCCTTCCGTTCTGGCTGCGGAGGTGCGTCGGCGTGGTGCCACGCCGGAGAAACCTCTCGGTCACACCCGGGCGGAGATGCTTGTGCTGGCTGCTCTCGCGCGTTCGCCGCTCGGAAGAGACAGCGCGCGTGAAGTGGCCGCTCTCGCGGGAGTCAGCCCGACCACGGCGTCCGCTGCGCTCCAGCGACTGCTTGCACTCGGGCTTGTTTCACACAACGCGGAGAAAGTGGCTCGGGGTCGAGTGCGCAGCATGGACAGGTGGCGCGCACGCCAACGCGCGTGGGATGGGTCGCTGGTGCGTGCGGTGCGGAGAGTGACTCTGCCCGAGCGGGAGCAGACGGACGCGAGCGATGCCGTACCGCGAAGGTTCCATCATCTGTTCTGGAACGCGAAGCCTGTGCGCCTCAGTGCTACGCAGGATGGCGAATACATCGCTGGGCGGTTGCTCGACGCTGATGACGTGGGAGCCTGGGCATGGGTGTTGGAGCACATCGGGAGCGATGACCTACGCCGTGCGCTCTCGCGCCGCGGCGTGACCGACCGACAGAGAGCTCTCGTTGACAACTGGCTCGCGGAACCGGGAGCTGACCGTCACCGATGAGCAGCCACACGACCGTGACGGGAAGTTCGGTCCGAAGTCGCCACGCGATCCAGGGGCGGCTCACCGACGGCGTCACCACCGTCGAACACGTACTTCCGGCTGCCACGGCTCGCGCGTGGCGCACCTTTGTGCCTCACGTCACGCAGCACGCCTGCCGCGCCGTCGGGACTGCGAGCGCCGTGCGCCTGCAGCAGCACCGCGTCAGCCGAGACGTCAACCCAGGAGTCCTTTTCTTAGACCCCAGTTGTCAAAGAGTCGACGGTGTCAGATGAGGACGGACGATTGACTGCTCTGTCACGACTGGCGCACAGTCGACGCAAGGAGCGCCGTCAGCCACGCCGATTGAGCTCTTGCACGTGCGTGGTGACGCTGGCAAGTACGTCGGGCACAGGAGCAACCCCAAGCCCCGCGCCCTGAGGGACGTCCAGATACCCGTCATCGAGGACGAAAGGATCGGTGATGTCTGTGGCGTAGTAACGGTCAGATGCCGACACATCGCCTGGCAGCGTGAAGCCAGGAAGTGCAGAGAGGGCGACGTTCCCGGCGCGGCCGATGCCGGTCTCTAACATCCCGCCGCACCACACCGGCACTCCCGCGGCAGCGCACACGTCGTGGATGCGCCGCGCTTCCAAGTAACCGCCGACGCGTCCGGGCTTGATGTTGATGATCTCGCAGGCCCCCATCGAGATGGCGTCGAAGGCGGAGCGAGCCGAGACGATCGACTCATCGAGGCAGATGGGTGTCTTCAGCGACCGAGCGAGGTGGGCATGCCCTCGCAGATCGTCTTCGTCGAGTGGTTGCTCGATCAGAAGGAGGTCGAACGCATCCAGGCGGGCGAGATGGCGGGCGTCTCCCTGGGTGTACGCCGTGTTCGCGTCGACTTGAAGGAGAAGGTCGTCACCGAAACGTTCACGCACCGCGCGGACGGGGGCGAGGTCCCATCCTGGCTCGATCTTCAGCTTGATGCGCTGATAGCCGGCAGCCAGATACTGCGCGACGACATCCAGCAGCTCGGGCACGGAGTCCATGATCCCCACGGAGACACCGCTCGGTACGCGACGGGAGACAGCACCGAGAGAGGAAGCGAGGGACAGGCTGTGAGTGCGCAGTTCCGCATCCAGCACGGCACCCTCGAGCGCCGCCTTGGCCATCAGATGACCCTTGACCCCGGACCAGAGCGACGCAAGAGTGTGCGCGGTGACATGCTCGGCGGCGAGGAGCCGAGGCACCAGATGGCGACGCAGGACATCTTCCGCGGATTCCACGTACTCCGATGAGTAGCTTGCGTCCGCGCCCGCGACGCATTCCCCCCAGCCCTCAGCCTCGTCGGACGTCACCTGGACGAGGAGAGCCGTGCGCTCGTGCTCGACGCCAAGCGAGGTGCGGAAAGGTGCCACGAGGGGGAGGCTGATCCGATGCAGGGCGACTCTCTCGACTCGCATCAGGCTGCTGCCGTTTCCAGCACGTAACCACCCAGGCGACGATCGAAGTCGACCAGATGCGCCCCGCCGTCGATCAGCCCGCCCAGGACATCGCGCACCGCGCGGCGCCAGTCTCTAGCGACATTGGGGTTCTCTCGGCGCAGATGTTCGATGTCGCGGGGCACGCAGACCAGAACGATGGGACCCCCGCCCCCGCGGAGCACCGGCCTGTCATCATCGATGTCCAGCATCGGTCGTGGAATGCCCCAGCGGGTCTGAGGACGCCCCTGATCGCAGGCGGCGACCGTGCGCTCATCGGCGAGATCCCATCGGGCAAGAAGCCGGTCGGACTCGTCGTCGCCGTTCACGCCGTCGGGAAGCCTACCGTAATGGTCGACGAGATAGCTGCTCGCGGTCGCACCGAGCTTGCGGATATTGAAGTGCGCGTTGCGCGCGATCAACGGGTCGAAAGTCCAGGTGACGCTCGATACACCGCGCTCCAGCGCGTGCGCGCGCTGATCGAGCTTGAGGGCGTAACCAACGGCGCGGCCGTGATGCGACCCACGAATGCCGGCGATGTGGCTGTGCAGCTCGGCCCGCTGAGGAGCGCTCCACCATGCCAGGCAGGCCCCGACGAGGTGCTCGGCGCCGCCTTCCCCCTCGAACGCTCCCGCGGCGTAGCTGCCGCCGTCCGACATCGCTCGGATCACGTCCGCGCTCAGGGGCGGGCTGTCCTGCGGGGTGCGCCAGACCTCCGCGAGAAGCTGCTCGCAGGCCGAGCAGTCGGCGAGGGAGGTCAGACTGCGGACAGTGACGTCTGCGCGTTCCGCGGCGCGCTGTGCGCTTCGTCGAGCGTCCATGCGGACGGGGGAGGGATCATTGCTCACCTGCTCGATCTTCACGGTGCCGTGAACGGGAATCCGACGGACACGGTGAACGTTCATGGTGCGTTCAACCCGGTGACACGAACCTGATACCGGGTTCTGGTGATCCTTGCTCCTCGTGAGTACTCCGTCTTCGTCCCGCGCTGCCGTGGCCGTCTATCGCCGATCGATGGCGTCCGCGTCGGGCAGTGATCTGATCGATGCAGGCGGTCGCGCATTGCGGGAGGCGGCAAGACGCTTGGACCGCGAGGTCTACCCGGTGGTCAGGCACTCCGATTCTCGGGGCGCGACGTTCGCGCTGGCGTCGGGCAGTGATGGCTCAGAAGTCCGGCTGTGCCCGGAAGGCCCGAACACCGTTCGCGTCGAGGTCGCCGTCCCGAACGGCGACGTGTGGCAGCACTCCAAGGCGGCCGTCGCAGAGATGATCGGCGAACTGCTGGCAGCGGCGCTCACGCACCCGGAGCGCGCCATGGAGGACGCCGAGGCGATGTCCGCGCAGACGAGAACGCAGGTACTGGGTCCGCTCGCGGGCACGGCGGTCGAGCACGGCACATACCGCGGAGTGGTCGAGCGGATCGTCACGGCTGCGGGCACGTCTCCCACCTCGGTCGCCGTGCACGCAGCGGACACGACCCTCACCTACGCCCAGCTTCTATCCGCGGCCGAGTCGCTTGCGTCGTCCTTGGCGAACACGGTGCCCTCCCGCGGAACGCTGCTGCCGGTGCTCGTGGCAGACGGAGCGGCTCTGCCCGTCGCCTGGTTGGCGACCATGATGGCCGGCGCCGCCTATGTGCCCGTCGACCCCCGCTGGCCCGAGAGTCGGGTAGCCGAGGTACTGGACCGGCTCGACGCGCCAGTGGTGCTCACCTCCAATACGCAGGACGTGCCTGCCGCTCACCGCGAGCGTGCCCTCGTCGTTGATCTCGCAGGTGACAGCCCCGCCGACACCGAAGACATCCGGTTCCCCGCCGCCGACGACGTCGTGTACGGCGTCTTCACCTCGGGCACCACGGGCGCCCCGCAGTGTGCGGTGAACCTGCACGGCGGGCTCGCGAACCGACTGTCTTTCATGGACGGCTGGTTCGCCGCGAGCGACGGCGTGGACGTCGTGCTGCAGACGACGCGGCATGTCTTCGATTCCGCTTTCTGGCAACTGTTCTGGCCGCTGACACGCGGGGGCGCCACCGTTGTTCCCCCCGTTACGGAGAACCTCGATCTGGCGAGCCTCCTCGACCTCATCGAGACCCACGGTGTGACGGTCGTAGATTTCGTTCCGGCGGTGCTGGGCGCGCTGCTGCGCCTCATCGAACGCCGCCCAGCGATGACCGAGCGTCTGCGATCGCTGCGTCACGTGATCATCGGGGGCGATCGCATCGATCCCCGCGACGCGCATCGCTTGCGTGAGATGCTGCCCGGGCTCCGAGTCAGCAACGCCTATGGTCCGACCGAGGCGTCGATCGGCATGATCTTCCACGACGTCACCGAGGACGACGGCGAAGAGATCCCTCTGGGCCGGCCGATCGACAACTGTGTCGCGGTCGTCGTAGACGTCGACGGTCGTCCGCTGCCGCCGGGAGCGACGGGCGAGATCCTGATCGGCGGTGCGTGCGTGGGCGCCGGATACCACCGGGCGCCGGAGCGAACCGCGTCGCGGTTCGTCACCCCGGCCTGGAGGGTTGTCCTCGACGACGGCACGACAGTCACACGCATGTATCGCACGGGCGACCTCGGCCGCATCGATACCGCCGGGCGTTTCCGCTTCAGCGGCAGGGTCGACCACCAGATCAAGCTGGACGGTGTGCGGATCGAGCCCGCCGAAATCGAGGCCGTGGCACTCGGCCACGTCGGGGTGCGCCAGGCGGTCGCGCTCGTGAGTGAAGAGGAGGGAGCACGGGAGCTCCTGATCTTCGTCGCAGGCGACGTCAAGAGCGATAAGGTGCTCGCCCTGCTGCGGCGACAGCTGCCCAAGGGCAGCGTGCCACGGCGGTGTCTCGTCGTCGATGAGCTCCCGCTGACTGCGGCAGGAAAGACTGACCGTGTTGCGCTGACACGACTCGCCGTGCAGCAGCCGACACACGGTGGCGTCGAGAAGTCCGATCCGATCCTGGCCGCCCTCCGGCGATCCCTCAGGATGCCGTTCCTGGCCGCAGATGATGACGTCTTCGCCGCCGGCGCGACCTCTTTGCAGGTCGTCGGCGCCGCTCTCGCCCTGGAGGACGAGTGCGGCGCTCATGTCGGTGTGCGTGACATGGTCGATCACCCCACCGCTGAGCAGCTGAGAACGCTGATCCATCGACGGCGCAGCGAGCGATCCGCGGAGCCCGACGTGACGGCCCTCGTCGAGGCTGATCTCCGCGCCTACGCCGGTGCATCGAAGCGCCGCCCGTCGCCGCATAGAGCTCGCCACAATGTCGGGACCCTGCTGCTCACCGGCGCGACCGGCTTCGTCGGGGCCCGTGTCCTGCATCAGCTACTGCTCGACACGGATCTTCACGTGGTGTGCATGGCCAGGGGCGCCGACGCGTCCGACGCGGAACGGCGAGTCCGGGACGCGCTGTCGGGACAACAGCTGGCCGCGCCGGGGTTTGCCGAGCGCGTCACGACGATCCCCGGTGACCTCGCTCGACCTGCGCTCGGGCTAGAGCCCTCGCGATGGGGCTGGCTGATCGAGGAGTCCGACGTGATCCTCCACGTCGGAGCGATGGTCAACCTCGCCTACGACTACCGGATGCACCGCGAACCGAACGTGCGCGGCACTGCGGAGCTCATCCGACTGGCCGTCGAGGCCGGCGGCATCCCTCTGCACTACGTATCCACGCTCGGGGCGCTGCACGATCACGCCCTGCTCACCGGTGAGGTCATCCACGAGGACGTGGATATCGCCGAGGTCACCCCGCCCACCGGCGGGTACAGCCTCTCGAAGTGGGCCGCCGAACGCGTCCTGGCCGCCGCTGCAGACGATCTCACTGTGACGGTGCTCCGCCTGGGAGAGGTCATGCCGGCGGCCGATAACAGCGTGCCCAATCGCACGGCCCTCACCTCCCTGCTCATAAACGCTTTCCGGCGCCTGGGGATGGTGCCCGATGCGGACATCCGTTCCGATGACAGCCCGCTCGACACCGTCGCGCGTTCGATCGTCGCCGCGGTCCAGGACCCCGAAGCATGGGGTCACGCCCTTCACCTCTTCCGGCCGCAGAGCATCCGGTTCGATGAAGCGGCCGGGGAGACGATCAAGCGCGTGTCGTGCGTCGAGTTCATCGCGGCTCTGCGACGAGCTGGTGCCGCGGGAGATGCGGAACTGGGCATGTTGCACGACGTCATCAGCCTGCGTGGTGCTGTCGACCATGAGGACGAAGCCCGCGCGGTGCTCGAGGGACTCCTGCAAGACAACCCAAGAAGGTTCTCCCGCTACCGCGCGGACCTCCTTGAGCGTCGATGGGGTATCCAGTACGCGCCCGGCGCCGAAAGAGCACCGATCGCCCGAGGGGCGCAGGTCGTCGGCGCTGTGCCTGCGGGGATCTAGAGCTCGGCTCCGTCGCGCAGCGACGTCGGATCGAGCAGCACAGGACTCAAAAGGACGAGAGGACTCAGATGAAGCAGCGCACGATGGGAAGACTGGGCTGGCGGGTCGGCGAGATCGGCTACGGGATGTGGGGGATCGGTGGCGGACCGGGCGGTTTCACGGGCTGGGACTACGACACCGCACCCCTTGCACTGGACGAAGCCGTCGAACGCGGCTGCACCTTCTTCGACACCGCGTGGGTGTACGGCCGGGGCGAGTCCGAGCGGTTGCTCGGAGCGCTGCGCAGCCGTCATCCCGAGCGAGAGATGCGACTGGCGACGAAGATTCCTCCGCTCAATCGCGAGTGGCCGCCGCGCGCGCAAGACACTCTCGACGACGTCTTCCCCGCCCAGCACGTCCGGGACTACACCCTCCGCAGCATCGAGAACCTCGGCGTCGAGAGGATAGATCTGCTCCAGTTCCACGTGTGGGAGGACCGTTGGGCATCGCAACCGGGTTGGCAGGACGTGGTGGCCGGGCTCAAAGACGAGGGACTCATCGGCGGATTCGGCATCAGCGTCAACCGGTGGGAGCCGACGAACTGCTTCGCCGCGCTCGACACGGGGCTGGTCGACGCCGTCCAGGTGATCTACAACGTGTTCGACCAGGCGCCGGAGGACGAGCTGTTCCCCCGGGCCGCTGAGGAGGACATCGCCATCATCGCGCGGGTCCCCTTCGATGAGGGGTCGCTGACCGGGACGCTTCGAGCGGACACCGTCTTCCCGGACGAAGACTGGCGGGCGGTGTACTTCGGCCCGGAGAACCTGCCTCCGACGATCGAACGTGTCGAGGCACTGCGAAGCGTGGTGCCGGAGGGGTCGACCCTGCCCGAGCTGGCGTTGCGCTTCATCCTCCATCACCCGGCCGTCTCGGTGGTGATCCCGGGTATGCGTAAGCCCCAACACGTGCACGCCAACCTCGCCGTGTCCGACGCCGCCCCGCTGCCCGCGGACGTTCTCGACGAGCTCCGAGCTCACCGTTGGGATCGCACACCCACGGCGTGGTCGATGTGATTCGCCGTCCTCTCGCCTGCATGACGACCCGAGCCTGACCGAAGGAACACCGATGCCGCCGACTTCCACCGCCCCTGTGCTGCTGGATGACGTATGGACGGACATCGTCCAGCAGATCGAGACGATGCCCGACGCGATCGCCTTGGCGGACGGGGAAGGCGACGTCACCTACGGGCGGCTCGAGGTCCTCGTCTCCGACGCCGCTCAGGCGCTCAGGGAGGCGGGCGTGCGCCGGGGCGATCTGGTCGGCATCCACCTGCCGCGGGGGCGTGCCGCGGTGATCGGTGCTCTGGCGGCACTCAGCATCGGTGCGGGGTACGTGCCGCTGGACCCGGTGTATCCGGAAGCCCGCTTGACGTTCATGCAGGAGCAGACCCGTCCACGCGCAGTGCTGACCGCGCAGGGTGTGCGGGTCATGTCTGACGGCGCGAAGCAGACGGACCCGGCGTACGTCATCTTCACCTCCGGATCCACCGGGCTGCCGAAGGGCGTCCTCATCGGCCGTCGAGCCCTCACCGCGTTCGCGCGCACCTTCGCGCGAACCTTCTCCCTGTCCGCATCGGATCGAGTGCTGCAGTTCGCCTCGATGAGCTTCGACGTCAGTGTGGAGGAGATCTTCCCCACTCTCACGCGGGGAGCCACCGTGGTGCTTCGCGATGACGACATGATCGGCCGACCCGAGCTTTTCCTGCGGCGCTGCGGCGAGCTCGGAATCACCGTCCTCGACCTCCCCACCGCGTACTGGCACGAACTGGTCACCGCGGTCTCGCGCGGGGAGGCGGCGCTGCCGGAGTCCGTGCGCTGCGTGATCATCGGCGGCGAGACGGCGCGCCCCGACGCCGTTCGGCAGTGGCGTCGAGCTCTTGGAGCACACTCCGCACGCCTGTTCAACACCTATGGACCGACCGAGACGACCGTCGGAGTGACGGCGGCGGACGTGACCGAGTGGGACGGCGACATCGTCCCGATCGGCGTACCGCACGACGGCGTGACCTGCCGTATCGGCGAGGATGACGAGCTCCTGGTCGGCGGGATCGGGGTCGCGGACGGCTACCTCGGTCAGCCAGACCTCACCGCCGAGAGGTTCATCGTCTCCCCGGACGGTGCCCGTGAGTACCGCACCGGCGACCGGGCTCGATGGTCATCCGACGGCCACCTTGAGTTTCTCGGCCGTATCGATGACCAGGTCAAGATCAGCGGACACCGCGTCGAGCCTGGCGAGGTCGAAGCCGCCCTGCGCGAGATCGCAGGCATCGACGACGCGGTGGTCCTCGTCGATTCGAGCACCGGACGAGCCCGCCTCATGGGGCATGTCGTGGCTGACGACACGATCGATCTGACCGATGTGCGCGCGCAACTGGCGCGAACCCTGCCTCCGTACCTCGTCCCCGCCACGCTCGCCTCGCACCGCCGGTTCCCGCTCACGCCGCAGGGAAAGGTTGACAAGCGCGCACTCGAGTCCGACGAGCGAAGCGAGCGCGTCGATACTCCCGACGAGAGTCCGAGCCAGACCGCGTCCGCCGCGCTTTTCGAAGAGGTTCTGGGGGTGCGCGTCGCGGGGACGGATGACGACTTCCTCTCGCTGGGTGGTGACTCCCTGGACGCGGTGAGATTGCTCACGGCGCTCCGTCGCGAGCACGCAGTGACGCTGAGTCTCAGCGAGTGGTACGCCGCGCCGACTGTAGGGGCGCTCGCCTCGGCTATCGCTTCCGCTGACGGCGTCCTCGACGCGAACCGTGCGGGTTCGGCGACAGGCGCAGTGGCGACGCTCTCGGAGGGGGTGGAGCATCCCCTCTCGCCGATGCAGCGCGACTACTGGATCGCGGAGCAGCTCTGCGCCGACCTGTCGGTGTACACGCTGGGCTTGCAATACCGCTGGACGGACGAGGTGGACGAGTCCGCCCTGCGCCTCGCGCTCGACGGTCTCGCGCATCGCCACCCCCTCCTGCGCGCGCGGTTCCCGGAGGTCGATGGCGAACCGCGTCTAGTGATCGATGCCGATGCAACAGTCGCGTTGACGGTCGGGGAAGCGGATCGGGCAGCCGTCGACTATCGCCGAGGACCAATCGCCCATGCCTTCCTCGACGGCGCGACGCTCACCCTCCTGGTGCATCACCTCGCCTTCGACGGCTGGTCGGCCGGTGTTTTCGGTCAGGAGCTCGCGGCGTTGTACCGCGCAGCGCTGCCCAACGGGGCCGCTCCCGCTCTTCCGGCGTCCCGCCCCGCGCTCGATCTGGCCGTGCGCGACGCTGCAGCGGCAGTGGATCCGGTTCTGCGTGACTATTGGCGGGAGCGGCTGAGCGGATCAAGGCGCGATCTTGCGCTCCCCGCGGACCGCCCCCGTCCGGCGGTGCCCAGCTACGCATCGGCGAGAGTCGTGCGCCACTTGCCCGCCGAGACCATGGCACGTCTGCGCAAGCTCTCCGGCGATGAGCGCGCGAGCCTCTTCCACGTCGTGTTGGCGGCGCTTCAGACGGTCTTGCGTCGGCACACCGGCACGACCGACATCACCGTCCTCTCGCCCGTGGCCGGCCGCGACAGCGACGAGGCTTCCGCCTTCATCGGCCCGGCCTTGAACGTGCTCCCGCTGCGAGGGGAAGTGGCCGACGACGCCACTTTCGCAGAACACCTCCGCCGTGTGCGCGATGCGACCGTCCGCGACCTCGATCACGCGGCGCTCGCGCTGCCTGACCTGATGACGCTCGTCGAGCGTTCCGGGAACCGGGCGCCCCTCAGCTCGGTGATGTTGACCGTGCACAACACTCCGCACTCCACCGACCCGATGCTTCGCTACGCGGGCGAGGTGCCGCCCGTGGCGTCGATGGTGGAGCTGTCGCTCGCTATCGACTTCCCCGTCGACGGCGCGGTGCTCACCGCCGACTACGCGCTCGACCTCTTCGATCGCGAACGCGTCGACACGCTGCTCAGCCATCTGATCACCGTGCTGGACGCCGTCGCGGACGACACTTCGAAGCCCGCCGCGATGGTCCCGATGCTGTCCGCCGATGAGGTCCTTCGCCTCCAGGATGCAGGGAGGTGCGATCCCGCACCTGCGCTTCACTCGCGCACCGTGCACGAGCTGTTCGAGGAACATGCTCGTCGCACCCCCGACGCCCCCGCCCTGACGGTTTCCGGCGAGACGATCTCGTACGGAGGGCTGAACCGGCGCGCGAACCGTCTGGCGCGACATCTGCAGGACGAAGGGGCGGGGCCCGGCGACCGGGTCGCCATCGTGCTACCGAGAGGCGTCGAACTCTTCGTCGCGATGTGGGCGGTGCTCAAAGCCGGTGCCGCCTACGTGCCGGTCGATCCCGACTACCCGGCTCAACGCCGCGCAGGCATGATCTCCGACAGCGCGCCCCTGGTCGTCATCGACGCCGAGTATCTCCGCGCCCAGGGGACTGACCACTCCGACGGGGACCTGGTCTCACCGGCGGGCTCCGATGACCCGGCCTACGTCGTGTTCACCTCGGGCTCGACCGGAAAGCCGAAAGGCGTGGTCGTGACGCATGGCAACCTGGTCCACGCCGTAGCGATGTGGCGCGAGGCATACGCGCTGCGCTCTGACTGGTCCTACTTGCAGGCGGCGAGCTTCTCGTTCGACATGTTCGTCGGCGAGACGCTGCGGGCGCTGACCACCGGCGGGCGCCTGGTCGTGGTCGGTCGCGAGACCGTGCTCGACCCGCCCGCGCTTTTCGCGACTATGCGCGATGAGCGGATCGCCTGCACCGAGCTCGTTCCCGCGGTGCTGCGCGCGCTTCTGGATGAGGCGGAGCGGGGTGACGGGGGCGGCCTGTCCTCGGTGCGCCTGCTGATCGGAGGTGGCGAGAAGTGGCACGTGCGTGACTATCGGCGTGCGCGCGCGCTCGTGGCTCCGCAAGCGCGTGTGGTGAACTCCTACGGCGTCACCGAGGCGACCGTCGACAACCTCTACTTCGACGGGGACGCGGACGATCTCGCCGACGACGAGCTGCTCCCGATCGGGCGTCCGTTCCCGGGGAACAGCATGTACGTGCTCGACCCGCAGGGCAACCATGCGCCGTTCGGGGTCATCGGCGAGCTCTTCTTGGGAGGCAATGGCGTCGCCGCGGGCTACCACGGACGACCGGAGCTCTCAGCCGAACGATTCGTCCCCGACCCGTTCTCCGACGCTCCCGACGCTCGCATGTACCGCACCGGCGATGCCGCCCGCTTCCGGGCTGACGGCACGGTCGACTTCCTGGGCAGGCTCGATGATCAGGTCAAGCTCAACGGTCACCGGATCGAGCTCGGCGAAGTCGAGTCCGCGCTCGGTTCGCTCCCTGGCATCGCCGCCTGCGCCGCCGCGGTTCACGATCGCGGCACCGGTCTGGACGTTCTGGTCGGGTATGTCGTCCTACGACGGGGCGTCGAGCGGGACGAGTCCACGATCCGCGCTGGTCTCGCCGCCTTCCTTCCGCCGCACATGGTCCCCGGACGAGTGCTCGTGCTGGAGGCGCTGCCGTCATCTCCGAATGGAAAGCTCGACCGGCGTGCCCTGCCCGCACCCGCGGAGGCCCGTCCCGACACGACAGCCGAGCCGGGGACGGAGACCGAGCGTCGGATCGCTGCGGTGTGGGCTGATGTTCTCGGCATCGCGACGCCGGGCATCGATGAGAGCTTCTTCGCGCTCGGTGGGGACTCGTTCGCCGCGTTGAAGACCGTCCGCAGGCTCGACCCGGCACCGAGTCTGGTCGAATTCTACGAGCACGCCACCATCCGTCGCCTGGCTGCACACCTCGACGATCGCGAACGAAGCGGACCGACCAGTACCCGGTTGCTGCACCGCCTGACGCCCGCCGCCGAAGCTGCGGGGGCGACACTCACCGTCGTCGCAGTTCCTTACTCGGGCGGCAGCGCTGTGGCCTACCGGCCGCTGGCGGAGGCGTTGCCGTCGGAGTGGGCGTTGGAGGCGCTCGAGCTGCCCGGCCACGACGGTTCGCGTCCAGATGAAGCGCTCGAGCCGCTCGACGTCGTCGCGGAACGTGTGGTGGCGGAGGTCGCGGAGATCGACGGACCCGTTCTCTTCTACGGGCACTGCCTCGGGGTGGCACTCACGGTAGAGCTCGCGCGCCGCGCCGAAGCCAACGGCATCCAGGTGGCAGGCGTTGCGCTCGGCGCGGGGTTCCCCACCGCGCGGCTGCCGGGTCGCGTCTTCGACTGGATCTATCGGCACCTCCCCGTCGATCGTCTGAGCTCCGACCGCGAGTACCTCGAGTACCTGCGGGCCAGGGGCGGATTCTCCGACCTGGACGCTGACGAGCAGGCGTTCACGCTGCGTAACGTTCGACACGACACCCGTGACGCGGAAGAGTACTTCACCGCCGCCTACCGCAGCGACATCGGACGTCTGAAGGCACCTGTCCTCTCGGTAGTGGGCGCACGAGATCGCGTGACCGAGCACTACCAGGAACGACACCGCGAGTGGGCGCATTTCACGGAGGGCGAGGTGGGTCTGACCGTGCTTCCCGGTGCCGGGCACTTCTTCGTGAAGGACCACGCGCATCCACTCGCTGAAGCGCTGGCCGATTTCACCGCCCGCGGCACGGGGGACGCAGACCCACGCGAGACGACCGCGATCTCATCTCTCGACGCCGAACCGCAGGCGATACCGGACGTGCAACCGAGCCTGCGCAGATTCGGCGTCGTCGCGATCGGCCAGCTGCTGTCGATGGTCGGCAGCAGCCTCAGCAGCTTCGTGCTGAGCATCTGGGTGTTCCAGCAGACCGGCTCGATCACGGACTTCGCGGTGGTGAACGCCGTCGGGTTGCTGCCGGGGATCGTTGCGGGTCCCTTCGCTGGCGCTATTGCCGACCGCTGGGACAAGCGGAAGGTGATGATCGCCAGCGACTCGGTCGCCACCGCGGCGATGGTGGCGCTCGCTGCGTTGATTCTCAGCGGTGGGCTCAGCATGTGGCAGGTATACGCCACCGTGGCGGTCACGTCGCTCGCCGGTGCCTTCCAGCGGCCCGCTTATCTGTCGGCCGTCGCGCAGCTGGTGCCAAAGCGCTACCTGGGCAACGCGGCCGGCATAGGGCAACTGGGAGCCGGGGTCGGGCAGGTCTTCGCGCCGTTGCTCGGAGCGTCTCTGATCGGCCTGATCGGTATCGGAGGGGTGCTCATCCTCGACATGGTCACCTTCGCCATCGGGGTGTTCACCCTCCTGATCACCCGGTTCCCGAAGCTGGCCTTCCGCCGCCGCGAGGAGAGCTTCGGTGCGGAGGTACGCAACGGATGGCGTTACATCCGGCGGCGGCCGGGCTTGCGCTCGGCGCTGCGGTACTTCGTCATCGACCACGTCTTCTACGTCTTGGGCTTCGCCGTCATCACTCCCCTTCTGCTGCTCGAGCAGCCCCCGGCGATCATGGGTGCCGCGCTAGGCGCCACCGGGGTAGGCGCACTTCTCGGCAGCGTCGCAATGGGGATCTGGGGCGGCACGGCCCGCCGCACGCACGGGATGCTCCTGTCGATGGCGATCGGCAGCGTCGCGATGATGGTCGTCGGCCTCACCAGTCACCCCGTGCTGCTGATACTCGGCATGTTCGTGATGGGCGTCGCGGAGTCCCTCGCGGACGGGCATTGGACCGCGGTCGTGCAAGGGAAGGTGGGCCTAGAGCTTCAGGGTCGTGTGCTCTCGATCTTCCTCTCTCTGATGCTGCTGACGGTTCCGGTCGGCTATCTCGTGGTCGGCCCGCTGGCCGAGACCTACCTCCAGCCGCTGCTCGAGCCGGGCGGCGCATGGGCGGACACGTTGGGGCTGGTCACGGGCGTCGGTCCGGGGCGCGCCCTTGCACTGTTGATCGTGCTGAGCGGTCTGCTCCAGCTGGGGTGGGCGATCTTCGGCTGGAGCGATCGGCGGCTCCGGCTCCTCGAAGACGATCTGCCCGACGCGATTCCAAGCGGAGTCATCGGGACGAAAGACGACCTCCAGCGTGCAGCCGATGAGGCCCTGACGCGCAGCATCGCTTAGACGACCGAGCTGACCGCTTGTTCGACACGCTCCTGCCGGCTGGTGTGACGTTGTCCGTGCTCGGTGAACCGCTGACGGATCCTGCCTCGGTCGCAGAGGCCGGCCTCGTGAGCGGGATGGCCACCGCGCGTCTTCGCGACTTCGCGACCGGTCGCCGTTGCGCGCACAACGCCTTACGACTGCACGGCGTCGATGCTCCGTGGGTGGGCCGGCAACCGGGCGGTGCTCCCATGTGGCCAGCGGGCTTTGTCGGCTCCATCACCCACTGCGACGGCGTGTACGCGGCGGCCGTTGCCCGAGCGCGCGAGTATCGCGCGCTCGGGATCGATGCCGAACCGATCAGAGACATCCCGGACGACCTCGCCGACTTTCTCGAACGCGACGACGAGCGGGAGCAGAGGCGGGATGGCTCCGACCCGCACATCGCCCTACTCCGTTTCAGCGCGAAGGAGAGCGTATTCAAGGCATGGTCGCCGCTCACCGGCACCTGGCTCGACTTCGCTGATGTGTCAGTCAAGTTCGCCGAGGACGGCGCATTTGTGGCGCAGGTGCATCATCCGCTTGCGCTCACTCATCGGCTGCGCTTCATGAGCGGCCGCTGGGGCATCGCAGACGGGACCGCTTACACGGCAATCGCAGTCCCACAGTGCTGACGTCAGCGGGAGAGGCGTGCAGACTCGCTCGGCTACGGGTCGTTGTCTGCTCAGCACTGCCGTCGCCACGCTCCGCGGCAGCCGAGCCGGGTGCTCCAAAGACCTCGTCATCAACGGAAGGCGACACTCGCACGTGGGACCAGCGTCACGGGCATCCGGGTGTGGCGGATGGCGTCACCAGGCACCAGCAGTCGGTCCATGAGGTCACGGCCGAGCCCGGAGCGGTCAAAGCGGATGGTGGTGAGCCCCGGCGCCAGCAGCGCCGATGTGGCGAGGTCGTCGTGGCCGATCACGCTGAGGTCCGTGCCCACCCGCGCGTCGCGCGCGGCGGCCGCGGCGTAGACGCCGGCGGCGAGGTAGTCGGAGTTGACGATCAACGCCGGGTGCTCGCGTTCCTCGCAGAGACGATGAGTGAGCTGTTCGATCGAACGTGCGTCGAGAGGGCAACGGAGGATCTCGCCTGACAGGCCCCACTGGGCGCACAGGCGGAGGAACGTCTGCTCTCGCGTTCTGTCGGCGACGAGGTCTGTGGGCGCGGCGACGAGCACGGGTGCGCGGTGGCCGTGTCGACGCAGTTCGTCCAGGGCGAGGGCGACGGCCTGCTTCTCGTCCGGCCCCGCGGTGGCGAAGCCGTCGGCGTCGTCTTCCACGGTTTCGGGGGGCGAGCAGTGGAAGGCGATGAGCGGACGCGTGGCGGTGGGGTCGCTCCAGCCGGACCGTCGGACGCCGTCGGCGAGCTGGTCCAGCCCGCCGATCGGGGCGATGGCGATCCCCGAGACGTGCTGCGCGGTCAGTCGGCGTAGCGCTTGCTGTTCCCTCTCGGGGGAGTAGTTGGTGCTGACGATCAGAAGCGTGGCGCCGGCGGCATCAGCGCGCTCCTCCATGCCGCGCAGGATGTCGAGGAACAGCGGATTGCGCATGTTTCGGATGACGACTCCGTACACGTCGCTCTGGCCAGTGCGCAGTGCCCGTGCGCGAGCGTCAGCCGCGTATCCGAGGGTGTCTGCCGCAGCGCGGACCCGTGCAGCAGTCATGGGCGCGACGCGTCCGGTGCCGTTGAGGGCGAAGCTCGCCTGTGACACCGAGACGCCCGCCTCCGCTGCGACGTCGCGCAGCGTGGCGCGGCGATGGCTGGCAGTCACATCGATCCTCTCGTCGGTGCTCGTACGCTATCCGGCTCCCGCGCGAGGGCACGGGCCGTGCAAGGTAGCCCCCGGTGGTGTTCAGCCTCTGTTCACGTGCCGGACGTGGGGAGTTTCCGGCCCCGACGGTGACTGGTCAGCATCGTGCCAAATCGTTATAGCACTGCTCGCTGTCGGAAGCCCACCGATGCCTATGGAATGAGAGAGCCCATGAACCGTCCTGGTCGCGTCCGCGCCACCCTTGTCGTCCTCGCCGGATCCATCGCGCTCGCGTCGTGCGCCAGCGCCGACACCTCTGCGGTCACGGGCGGGGCCGGCGCCTCGTCGGACGACATCGTCATCACCTACAACTCCCCCGCCGAATGGGGCAACTACGGTGAGGTGCTCGCCGCGTTCACCCAGAGCACGGGCATTCAGGCGCCCAACGATCCGAAGAACTCCGGCCAGGCGCTGGCCGCTCTGCAGGCTGAGAAGTCTGCACCGGTGGCCGATGTCGCGTACGCCGGGATCGCTTTCGGCCAGCAGCTCGTCGAGGCCGGGGTGCTTCAGGCCTACGAGCCGGCCGGCAGCGCCGAGGTGCCCGCCGATCTCCGGGACTCGGATGGCAACTGGACGGCGGTGCACACCGGCACCGTCGCCTTCATCGTGAACACGGACCACCTCGACGGGGCGCCAGTGCCCACGAGCTGGGCTGACCTTCTCGACCCCGCGTACTCCGGCATGGTGGGGTACCTCGACCCCACCCAGGCCGCAGTCGGGTACTCGGCGGCCACCGCGGCGAACATCGCTCTCGGAGGCGACTTGCACGATTGGGCACCCGGTCTCGACTACCTCGCGGCTCTGAAGGAGAACGGAGCGTCGACGTCGGCCCAGACAGCCACCGCAAAGGTCGCGCAGGGCGAGATCCCGATCCTCATCGACACCGACTTCAACGGCTACAAGCTGCGCGACGAGGGGGCGGACGTCGAGGTTGTGATCCCGGAAGAGGGGTCGCTGCAGATTCCTTACATCGTCGGTCTCGTGGCAGGGTCTCCGCACGCGGACAACGGGCAGGCGCTGCTCGACTTCTACTTCTCCGACGAGGGGCAGCAGCTGTTCGCCGAGGGCTACATGCGTCCCGTGGTCGGAGACGTGCCGCAGGAGATCGCCGAGAGGACTCTGCCGGCTGAGGACTACGAGCGTGCGGCGACCATCGACTACGTCGAGCAGGGCGAGGTGCAGCAGGACTTCATCCAGCTCTACGAGGAAGAGGTCGGCTTCTGATGCCGCTGGCGCGCCGCGCGGCGGGGGCCGCGGCCGTCGCGGTCGCGTTGGCCGTGCCCGCCGCATTCGGTGTGTTCCCGCTGCTCGTGCTCGCCGCCAACGCGCTGGGCATGGGCATCGCCCCCGCAGACGAGGGACCGACCCTCGCGCACCTCTCCGCGGCGCTGACCTCCCCCAGCGCACAGCAGGCGCTCGGCAACTCAATCCTCATCGCCGGCGGCAGCGTCGTCGCGGCGGCGGTGCTGGCCGTGCCGCTGGTACTGCGCCAGGCGCACGCCGAACGCACAGGGCGACGAGGTCTCCGCCTCGCGCTGATGGACGGCCTCCTGACGCTTCCGATAGCGCTCCCAGGCATCGTGATCGGCTTCTTCGCGATCGTGCTCGTCGGGCGCACCGGCCTGTTCGCCCTGGCGTGGGAAGACGTGTCCGGGCTGGCTTATACGGCGACCGGGATGCTGGTGGCCTACGTCTACTTCAGCCTCCCCCGGGTGGTGGGGCCCCTGCGTGCGGTGGCGCGGGAGATCGACGCCGCGCTGGCCGAGACCGCGGCGACCTTAGGCGCCTCTCCGATCAGGGTGCTGTTCACCATCACGCTGCCGCTCCTGCTGCCCGCACTGGTCGAGGCCGCGGGCACCGCCGCTGCTGTCGCCCTGGGCGGGTACGGGACCGTGGCGACGCTCTCGGAGGGAGTACGCCTGCTTCCCCTCAACGTCGTCAACGCGTTGTCCACCGGATACCGGTTGGCGGAGTCCTCTGCGCTCGCGATCCTCCTCGCCGCGACCGCCGTCGTGGCGATGCTCCTCGGTCGGCTGTGCGCCACAGGCCTGAGACGGGTGATGAGCCGATGACCTCGCGCGGGCTGCTGTGGCTCGTGGGAGCCTTCATCCTCGCGCCGATCGCAGCGACTGCGGTCGCCGCGACGAGCGTCGACTTTTCACAGGGTCCCTGGGGTGGCGGAGTGACCGCCGACTGGATCGCCGCTGCCGCCGTGGCGCTGGCGCCGGTGCTCGGTCGCAGCCTCACGATCGCGTTCCTCGTCGTGGCAGTGGACCTCGTGCTGGCCGTCGTCCTCTCGTGGTGGCTCGCGCGGCACCCGTCGTGGCTCACGCAGCTGGTCCGCTACGCCCTCAACGTGCCGATGGCGGTGCCCGGCATCGCCCTGAGCGTGGCTCTGGTCTCGGCGTATCCCGCGTTGCGCCCCAGCGGCGCGCTGCTCGTGGCGGCGCACATCGTCTTCACGCTGCCGTTCGCGGTCGCCGCGCTGACACCCGTGCTCGCCGCCCCGGCGCTGCGCGGAGACGAGGAAGTCGCCGCGACCCTCGGTGCCTCGCCCGCCCGGATCGCGGCCACGGTCACGGCGCCCGCCCTCGCGCTGGCTGCCGCGCAGTCGGCGTCGATGATCTTCGCGCTGTCCTTCGGCGAGTTCAACCTGAGCTTCTTCGTCAATCCGCCCGCGACCCCGACCGTGCCGTTCGCCCTGTTCGACGCGTACTCGACGCAGCGCCTCGAATACGCGTCCGCGCAGACGACGATCTTCATCGCCACCATCATCCCGATCCTCGCCATCATCGTCCTCGTCCGCCGCGCAGCCATCCGGAGCACCACATGACCAGCACGCCACTGCCAGCCAGCGCCGAGATGTCGGCCGGAGGTCTCGCCGTGTCGGGCCTTTCCGTCCGCTACGGCGACAGCCTGGCCGTCCGGGACATCTCGATGCACGCTGAGCCCGGCGAGACCGTCGCGGTCGTCGGTCCCTCAGGATGCGGCAAGAGCACCACGCTGAGGGCTGTCGCCGGTCTTACGCCCATCGAGGCCGGGCGCGTACATATCGGGGCGCGGGACGTCACGACGCTGCCGCCCGCCCGACGTCGAGTCGGCCTGGTGCCGCAGAGCTACGCCGTCTTCCCGCACATGAGCGTCGCGGCCAACATCGGCTACGGCCTGCGTGCACGCGGGGTGGCCGCGGATGCGCGGCGGCGCATCGTCGGCGAGATGCTCGAGCTGACCGCGCTGACGGCCTTCGCCGAGCGCCGACCCGACCAGCTCTCCGGAGGCCAGCGCCAGCGCGTCGCCCTCGCCCGTGCGTTGGCGATCTCGCCCGATGCGCTCCTGCTGGACGAGCCCCTGGCCGCCCTCGACCCCCAGCTGCGCGGAGATCTCCGCCGCGACCTCGCCGGGCTGCTGTCGCGCACCGGCTGCGCGACGCTGCTCGTCACGCACGACCAGCGGGAGGCACTCGCCCTCGGCCAGCGCGTCGCCGTGCTGCGCGACGGCGAGCTCGTCCAGTTCGGCAGCGCGACCGAGCTCTGGAATGACCCGGCAGACGCGTTCGTCGCAGACTTCCTCACCGGAGCGCGGCTGCTGGACGCCGCGATCACCGGGCCGGACGTCACCGTCCTCAGCGGTGGCTGGACTCTTCCGCGCGAGCGGATGACGGCACGTCCCACCCGGCACGGCCGATGCCGGGTGCTGCTGCGGGGCGACTCCCTGCGCGTGGTAGCGGACAGCGACGACGACCTGTCGGCGATCGATGCCGTGGTGCTCCACTCCGAGTACGCGGGGGATCAGCGGCATCTCGACGTGCGGATCGGCGATGTGCGGCTGCCGGTGCGCGTCCCGGCCGATGCGCCGGTACCCAGCCGGGTGCGCGTCGCGCTGAATAAGGCTGAGCTGCTGGTCGCCGCCTGACTCCCGCCGCATTTCGACGTCTCGCCCTTCGAAAGGAATCTCCATGCTCGATGTCCTCGGCTGCGCCGCCACCGCCCCCACCCCGTACGGCGCCGCGTCCAGCTACCTGGTCGACGTCGGCGACGGCGTCGTGCTCGTCGACGCCGGCCCCGGCTCCCTCATGGCATACGCCGCGCGGTATCCGCTGGAGGCCCTGCGGGGCATCGTCGTCACGCACCTGCACGCCGACCACAGCCTCGACCTGATGGCCTGGGCCTACCGCTGGACCTTCCCACGCGTGCTGCCGCGCATCCCGCTCTTCGTGCCGCCAGGGGAGACCGCCCGGATCGCAGCCTTCGATGCGCTGTTCGGCATCCCCACCCTGCCGACGATGCATGCGCCGATCACGCAGGCCTGGGACGTGCGCGAGCTGGTGCTCGACGGCAAGCGGGAGGAGCGGATCGCCGGAGTGTCGCTGCGCGCTTTCGCCGCACGCCACGCCGTACCCTCGGCTGCATTGCGCTTCACGCTGCCGGACGGACGGGTGCTCGCATTCTCCTCCGACACCGGGTACTGCGCACCCGTAGTCGAGGCGGCCCGGAACGCCGACCTCTTCGTCTGCGAAGCGACTTACCTGGAAGCGGACGCGAGCGCGCTCGAGGGGCATGGACACCTCACGGCGCGGATGGCGGGCGAGCTCGCCACCGAGGCAGGAGCGAAGCACCTGGTGGTGTCACACCTGTCCGACCCCGAGGACGGCCCGCAGGCGTTGGCAGATGCCCGCGACACCTTCGCGGGCGAGCTGAGCTTGGCGATCCCAGGGCTGCTGCTCTGAACGCGTTCGTGGCCTCCACACCCCCGGAGCCGTCACTTCACCGACTGCGAAGAGCTGCCGGTGGCGTGGAAGGCGGACTGGCGCGAGCCGGCTCGTCTGCTAGGTCTGACTGCAGGTGTGCCCACGGAGAGAACATCTCGATTCTGCCCGCCGCATTCGCTGCTGACAGGTTCGACGAGACGATTCCCACAGTTGGCGCGCGCCTGAACGTCAGGCCCCTTGGCCAGCGCTCCTCGCTGCTGAGAGTTGATGGCGTGCACGCTGAAGTCTGACTCTGACACGAGTGGCCAGGTAGCTACGGGATGAACAGTCGCCTACATTCAGGGGTTGCTGCTGGTGCTTGACGGGGCTTCCTCGCGACTGTTAGCCGAGAGCGTCGCGACAAGCGCCGCGGGAGTCGAGAGGACTTGCACGTGCGCGCCAAGATACTTGCTGTTTCGGCACTGGTCACAGCCTCAACGCTGGCAGTCTCGCTCGTGGCGGTGCCACCAGCGAGCGCTGCGGATGAACTGGGGCCGGAGCAGGTGGCGGAACAGCTGTTGTCGGAGGCCGGCCTGGACTATCAGGACTGGGTACCCCAGGAGTCAGGTCGCGGTCCGGTGAATACTGACGTCCCCGCCGATGCGTGGCGCCCGAGGGAAGCACCTGATGCGGATAAGACGAACCAGGCGCGGCAGGCCGCGAAGGCACCCGACAGGGCGATCCCGACCACCGGCGGGACGGGTGACCTTCCGGGGTACACCTTCATGGAGTTCCCGTTCTTCGATGCCAACGGTGGAACCAGCATCCGTGTCAATGTGGGCAGCGGCAACCTGCTCATTCAGGAGACGGAAGCTGCGGTCGCTGGACCGGGCGTCGGGCTCGAGGTGCAACGGGTGTTCAACAGCATTCCGGCGCCGTTCGGGGACATCAGTGAACGGTGGGCGACAAGTCTCGGCAGCCTTGGATTGGTCGGCACGGCGACGAGCAACGACGCTCACTTCTATGGCCCCACCGGCTACATCGCCAAGTTCACGCGCTCGGGATCCACTTGGACCGCTCCGGCAGGGCTGAACGCATCGCTCTCGTTCGGCGCGAACGGTGTGGGTACAGTCCGCTTCAACCGGACGGGTCTGACCTATAAGTTCACAAACGGCTACGCGACGTCGATCACCGATCGCAACGGGGTGGGCCTGACTCTCTCGTACGACGACAGAGGGATCCAGACGGTCACCAACGCGACCGGCGACACTGTCTGGTTCGACTACATCGGGGGTGTCGGGAACGCGTGGGTTCGGCAGATCGAAGACGGGCCTGGTCGGAGCACGAACTTCGAACATGGCTCGGTGCCGGGAATCCTTGGGTCCACGACGAGCTTCGCTCGGGGGGACTGGTCGATCGAGTCCGACGTCGACAACCGGGACCGGCCCAACGCCCTCGAACGTTCCGACGGGAAGCGCATCGAGTTCGAGTACGCCCAAGACGCATCGGGGAAGGTCACCAAGGTGACGCAGAAAGCCCCCGGGTTTGACGATGTCGTCACGGAGTTCGACTACACCGCTAGCGGGACGGTGGTGACCGACCCGCGTGGCGGTACCTCGGCCTACGAGATCGATGACCAGAATCGCGTGACTTCGGCGGAGGATCAGCTCGGTCGTACTCGATCGCAGACCTGGACCCCGAACTCGGATGTTGCCACGAGCACCGACGCGATCGGCTCGAACGTCACGACGAGCGAGTACGACGACTTGAACAACCTCACTTCGGTCTCGCTCCCCACAGGTGCGGCGACGCAGGCGATCTACGCGCAGGGACCGAACTGCCCGAACGCGCAGGCCGGCAACCCCTATCAGCCAAAGTGTGCGATCGACCCGGCGGGCAACACCTCGTCCATGGAGTACGACGCCGCAGGGAACCTGACCAAACAGTCCGATACGACCAGCGGCACGACGAGCGTGCAGCAGTATGCGTACGAGAACAGCTCCGGCAGCATCTGCGGCGGTTTCGCCGGCCAGGTGTGCACGGCGACTGACGCAAACGGGAACGTCACCTCGTACGAGTACACGGCCGGCAACGTCACCAAGGTCGACGCGCCCGCACCGCTCGGGGATACCACGTACCAGTACGACGGGCTGAACCGGCTCACCTCGGTCACCGACGGCAACGGCCACACCACCGCGTACGGGTACGACAACCGAGACCGCGTCACGTCGACGACATACAACGACGGTTCCGTCGTGCTCTCGGCATGGAACCTCGACGGGACTCTCGCCGGCACGTCCGACTCCAAGATCGCAACCGTCCAGAGCTTCGAACACGATCTCCTCGGCCAGATCACGTCCCAGACAACACAGAGCTCGACCCCGGGAGTCATCTCGAGCGCCGCAACGATGACGCACGACGCCGCGGGAAACCTTCTGTCCCACTCAGACGTCACCGGCACAACGCAGTACAGCTACGACGCGGCGAGCCAGCTCACGAGACTTGTCGAACCGGGAGGAGCGTGTCCGACCTCCGGCACGCCCGGAGCGAACTCCGGTTGCATCCTGTTCGACTACGACGAGAACGGTCAGGAGAGCAAGCGGACCTTGCCTGGCGGAGCCACCACCGTCACGAACCGTGACGACTCCGGGCGGCCGACACGGGTCACCGCGAAGACCGGTGCCGGCGCAACCGCGGTCGACATCGGTTACTCGTACGCGGCGCCCGGTTCCGGAGATGACCTGGCTAACGTGCAATCCCGCACCGCATACAAAGAGGAGGGCATCACCGCGGGCGCGGTGACGACCTACTCCTACAACGAGCGGAACCGGCTGACCCTCGCAGAGGAGCGCATCGGAGCGAACGTCTCCGCCTCTTGGAAGTACGCGTACGACGGCGCAGGCAACCGGACCTCCCAGACACGCGCCGGTGCAACCGGAGCCGCTGCCGGAACCACGAACTACTCCTACAACGCCGCGCACCAGCTCACGTCCGTAACTGGGCAGTCCACAACGTTCACCTACGACGGGGCAGGCAATCAGACTCGCAACGGTCTCAGTGGCGTCTCCAGTTCGTTCGGCGATCGACTTCAGGCGGCCTCGGCAGGATCGACGTCCTACTCGTATCTCGCCGGTGGCAACAGTTCAAGGCTCACGTCCGGCGGCACGAGCTTCGTGAACACCCCGCTCGGCGCTACTCAGGAAAGCGCCGGCAACACCGTGATGCAGTACACCTACTCGCCGCAGGGGCAACCGATCGGGTACAGGGCTGCCGCGCGTTGGTACTACGTCCAGGACCTCCTTGGGTCCGTCGTCGGGGTGTTCTCCGCCTCCGGTACCTACGCCGGCGGTTACAGCTACAGCCCTTACGGCGAAGCTCGATCCACCGGCACCGCTACAGCCGTCACGGCGAACCCGATCCGGTACATCGGTGGGCACCACGAAAGCGGAGGGGAGCGTGACCCGGTTTCCCGGACGGTTTCTCTGTGTTGATCATGCCGCGGTTGCGGCGGGGATGTGAAGTCGTTCGAACTCCACGGGGCTGAGGTTGCCGAGCGCGGTGTGCCGGCGGGTCGGGTT
>NZ_JAIJZW010000016.1 GCF_019753765.1 Microbacterium marinilacus | reverse complement strand
CCCGCCGCGCGTAGCGGCGGTCGGTCAGAGGGGCACCACGGACGCGTCCGTCGGGCCCCTCTGACCGCCGCAGCACCGCCGGTTCACGCGAGCGTGATGAGGTCCAGGTAGGACTTGTTCCAGATGTCCTCGACGCCGTCGGGCAGCAGCAGCACGCGCTCCGGGTTGAGAGCCTCGACCGCGCCCTCATCGTGCGACACCAGCACGACGGCGCCCTCGTAGTGCGCCAGCGCGCCGAGGATCTCATCGCGCGACGCGGGGTCGAGGTTGTTGGTGGGCTCGTCGAGCAGCAGCACGTTGGCGCTCGAGACCACGAGCGTCGCGAGCGACAGGCGCGTCTTCTCCCCGCCCGACAGCACTCCGGCCGGCTTCAGCACGTCATCGCCGGTGAACAGGAACGATCCCAGCACCTTCCGCGCCTCGGTCTCGTTGAGGTTCGGCGCCGCCGAGATCATGTTCTCGAGCACCGACCGCTTGACGTCGAGGTTCTCGTGCTCCTGGGCGTAGTAGCCGATCTTGAGACCGTGCCCGGGCTCGATCCGGCCGGTGTCGCTCTCGTCGACACCGGCGAGGATGCGCAGCAGGGTCGTCTTGCCGGCGCCGTTGAGCCCCAGCACCACCACCTTCGAGCCGCGGTCGATGGCCAGGTCGACGCCGGCGAAGATCTCGAGGGCGCCGTACGACTTCGACAGCGACGACGCCATGAGCGGGGTCTTGCCGCTCGGCGCCGGCTTCGGGAAGCGCAGCTTCGCCACGCGCTCGTCCTGCCGGACCTCTTCGAGGCCGGCCAGCATCTTCTCCGCCCGGGCCACCATCTGGTGAGCCGCCGCCGCCTTCGAGGCCTTGGCGCCGAAGCGCGCAGCCTGCTGCTGCAGCACCGACGCCTTCTTCTCGACGTTGGCGCGCTCCTTCTTGCGACGCTCCTCATCGGCCACGCGCTGGCGCAGGTAGTGCTTCCACCCCATGTTGTAGATGTCGATGACCTGACGGTTCGCATCGAGGTAGAACACGCGGTTAACCGTCTCGCCGACGAGCTCGACGTCGTGGCTGATGACGATCAGACCGCCCTTGTAGGACTTCAGGAACTCCCGCAGCCACACGACGCTGTCCGCGTCGAGGTGGTTGGTCGGCTCGTCCAGGATCATGGTCTCGGCGTCCGAGAACAGGATCCGGGCGAGCTCGATGCGCCGACGCTGGCCACCGGATAGCGTCTTCAGCGGCTGGTCGAGGATGCGGTCGGGAAGCGAGAGGTTGTTCGCGATCGTCGCCGCCTCGGCCTCGGCCGTGTAGCCGCCGAGCGACTCGAAGCGCTCCATGAAGTGGGCGTACCGCTTCATGGCCTTGTCGGCGACCTTCGCGTCCTCCGACGCCATCGCCAGGGATGCCTCATGCATGCCCTGCTGCAGGGAGCCCAGGCCGCGGGCGTTCAGGATGCGGGTGCGCGCCAGCTCCTCCGGGTCGCCGGAGCGCGGGTCCTGCGGCAGGTAGCCGAGCTCGCCCGACCGGTCGACGCGGCCGTCCGCGGGGATCAGGTCTCCGGCGAGCACCTTCGTCAGCGTGGTCTTTCCCGCACCGTTGCGACCGACCAGGCCGACCTTGTCGCCGGGTCCCACACGGAAGGAGACATCCGACATGAGCATCCGCGCGCCGACGCGGATCTCGAGGTCGTGCACGGCAAGCACAGCGGCGCATCCGTTCTCCGCGCGCGGCGCGGCATCCAGGGTGGGGTCGTGGCCGAGCGGCCAGCCTCCCAGTATAGGGATCGGTTCCTGAGCGCCTGAAACGTCCGTTCCGCGACGGGTCAGGCGAAGTACAGATGCCGGTGCAGCCTGCAGCCGGGGTTGAAGGCCGCGCCGCAGCGCGCGCAACCCGATGCGGCGAGATACTCCTCGATCGTGGACGTGCCGGCGCACACGCCGCACAGCAGTGCGCGACGGTCGTGCTCGTCGCTCCGCCACCGCTTCGCCGGATGATCGGCCGCCGCCTCGTGGCACGCGTGGCACGGATACCACCTGCCGCAGCAGGGGAAGAGGATCGCGAGCACGTCCAGCGGGCCGGACCAGTGAGCGCAGCGCGTCTGGGCGTCGACGACGGCGCCGTGCACGAGGTGGGCGCCGACCCGGATCGGGGTCGGCGCCGCTCCCCCGCCCTGCGTGTCGTCGTCCGGACGCCGCGTCATCCGATGCCTCGCGCGCCGAGCGCGTCGGCCACATCGTCGGCGTGACGCAGGCTCATCACCAGCAGCGTCACCACCGACCGTGCACCGAGCCGCACTCCGCGGGCGCGTTGCGCCTCGCGGATGCGCGTGGCGAAGTCGCCCACCACGGGCACGAGCGCGATCGTCAGGGTCAGCGTGAACCCGACCCGCCACGGATCGACGCCGACGTGCCGCAGAGGCATGAGCGCCCGCTGCAGCGCCTCGAGCAGCGCCGACGTGCGCGTCGTCAAGGTGAGGAGCCCCGCGAGCATCACGACCGAGACGACGCGCGTGGTGTTGGCGAAGGCCTCCGCGGGCGTCAGGAAGACGAGCTGGGTCGCGGCCACGAGCACCACGATCCACCGCGCCGCCCACAGCTGCCGCAGCCAGGTCGCCGGACCGAAGCCGCCGAACGCGAAGGCGAGGCAGACCAGCACGAGCGCGGCGGCCGCGGTCGGGACGGTGCGCGCGACGAGCGAGATCGCCAGGGCGAGCACCGCCAGCCCCGCCAGCTTCGCGCCGGCCGGGGCGCGATGCAGCGGGCTGTCACCAGGGCGGTAGAGCGAGATCATCGACCAGGCTCTCGTCCCGTCTCGGCGAACTCCGCCCGGTACCGGGCGATCAGGTCGGCGGGCGGTCCGATCTCGGTGAGGCGCCCGTCGGCGAAGCGCACCGCGACGTCGCACCGGCCGGCGAGCTCGAGGTCGTGCGTCACAATCACGGTCTGCGCGGGCACCTCCCGGACCAGGAGATCGCCGATCCGACGCGCGTTGCCCAGATCGAGCAGCGTCGTGGGCTCGTCGGCGATCACCAGCGCGGGATCGCGGATCAGCACGGACACGAGCGCGAGCAGCTGCTTCTGCCCGCCCGAGAGGCTGTAGGCCGGCTGGTCGGCGCGTTCGGCGAGCCCGTGCCGCTCGAGCGCGGTCCTGACGCGCGAGGCCGTCTCACTGCGCGACAGGCCTGATCCGCGAAGCGACAGAGCCACGTCCTCGGCCACCGTGGGCATCAGGATCTGGGCGTCCGGGTTGGTGAACACGAACCCGACGCGCTCGCGCACGCGGGCTCCGTCGCGAGACACGTCCAGGCCGTGCACCACGATTCGCCCCGACGTCGGCGCGACCAGCCCGTTGAGCAGGCGCGCGAACGTGGACTTGCCTGAGCCGTTGGCGCCGATCACGGCGACGCGATGCGCGTCGATCGTCGCCGTGACGTCCCGCAACACCGCGCGGCCGCCGAGCTCGACCGTCACGCCCTCCAGCCGGATGGCGGAGCCGGCCGGCTCCGCCCGTCCGCCACGGCTCACGCGTCGGCCGTCGCGCGCGGCCGACGCACCGCCGGCAGCGCGAAGGCCGGCGGGTAGGCGCGCCACAGCGCCGCCGAGATCACCGTTGCCAGCACCGCCTTGACCAGGTCGCCAGGAAGGAAGATCAGGCTCGCGCCCGCGGTCGGGAGCAACGGGGTGTCGGTGACGATGGCGGTGCCGGGCACGCCGAACGCGTAGACGACCAGGATGCCTCCCACGATCGATCCGATCAGGGAGCGCCACCAGACGACCCGGTCGAGACCCGCGCGTGCGATGAGCCCCGTCATGACGACTCCCGGCACCCAGCCGACCAGGTATCCCGCGGTGGGGCCGACGAACACGCCGAGCCCGCCGCTGCCGCCTGTCAGCACCGGCAGGCCCACCGCCGCGAGCAGCAGCACGACGAGCACCGCCGCGGCTCCCCGTACCGGCCCGAGCACCACGCCCGCGAGCATCACGCCGAGCGTCTGCAGCGTCACCGGGACGCCGGTGGGCAGCGGGATCTGTCCGGCGACGCCGAGGACGACGATGATCGCGGCGAAGATCGCGATCCGTGCGAGGTCGCGCGCCTCGAGGCGAGGGGACGGGGCCATGGGTTCCTCCTGAAGGTCGCTCAACTGAACGGTGTTCACCTGAACACCGTTCACTATACTTGCCCTCATGGAGTCACGTGACGCGCGCACCGAGCGTCACACGCGCGACGGCATCGTCGACACCGCGCTGGCCCTGCTGCAGCGCGCCGGGCTGCCCGACCTCTCGATGCGCCGGCTCGCCGCCGAGCTGGGCGTGCAGCCGAGCGCACTCTACTGGCACTTCGACAACAAGCAGTCGCTCCTCGCCGACATCGCCGACCGCATCGTCGCCTCCGCGGCGCCCGTCGCCCCGTCCGCCGAGCCGGCCGCCGACGTCGCCGCCGCCGCGTCCGCCCTGCGCGACGCGCTCCTCGCCTACCGCGACGGCGCGGAGATCGTCCTGAGCACGCAGGCCCTCGGTCTGGGCTCGGATGTCGCCCACGACCGCCTCGCCGGAGTGCTCGCGCCGCTCGCCGGCGACGACGCGCAAAGCGCCGCGACCGTGCTCCTGCAGTTCGTGCTCGGCCATGCCTCGCTCGTGCAGCAGCGCATCCAGGCCGCGCGGTTCGGCGCGTACCCGGCGGCAGAGGCCGAGGTCGTCGAGCAGACCGCCTCCGACTTCGCTCGAGGCGTGCGGATGCTGGTCGGCGGGTACGCCCGCGGCTGACGGAGGCCGAGCGGCCTTCCGCGCCCCGGAACCGGGCATTGGCGCGACCGCGGCGTCGCCGTAGCCTCCCCGTGTCCAGGCTGCGATGCCTGCATCCGGCGCGCCGTCGATGTCGACGGCCACGACGAAAGGCGATGCCCATGACCACATCCCGCGCGGCCCTGCTGACGGGCCCCGATACCGTCGAGCTGGTCGAGTACCCGGTGCCCGACGTGGGAGAGGACGACGCGGTGCTCCGCATCGAGGCCGCGGCGCTCTGCGGCAGCGACATCGCCCAGGTGCGCTCGGGCCTCAGCGCCGGCAGGCCCACCCACCTGGTGCCGGGGCACGAGCCCATGGGAGTGGTGCACGCGATCGGCCGGTCCGCCGCGCGTCGCTGGGGCGTCGGCGTCGGCGACCGGGTCGCCGTGGAGGTGGTCGTCCCCTGCCACGAGTGCCCCTCCTGCGCGGTGCGCAACCACGTCGCGTGCGAGCGCTCGCTCGGCGCCTACGGGTACCGCCCGTTCGAGAGCCCGACGCCGCTCATCGGCGGCTTCGCCGACTACATGTACCTGCATCCGCAGTCCGTCGTGCATCGGATCGACGCGGAGGTCCCGGTCGCGGAGGCCGCGATGTTCAACTCCATCGCGGCGGGCGTGCGGTGGGCCGGACACCTGGGCGACGTGCGCCCCGGCGCGACCGTCGTCATCCTCGGCGCGGGCCAGCGCGGCATCGCGGCCGCGATCGCCGCGCGGCAGGCGGGCGCCGAGCAGATCATCGTCACGGGACTCGCCCAGGACGCCCACAAGCTCGACGCCGCGCTCGCGATCGCGGCGGACTCGGCGGTGATGGCCGACTCCGAGGACGTCCCGGAGCGTGTGCGAGAGCTCACGGGCGGACGGCTCGCCGACGTCGTGCTGGACCTCACCCCCGACGCCGCGCAGCCGGTGCAGGACGCGCTCGAGGCCGTGCGTCCCGGCGGGCGGGTGGTGCTGGCCGGACTGAAGCACGGCCGCGGCATCGAGCTCGTGACGGACCGGATCGTGCAGAAGGGCATCACCGTGGTCGGCGCCCGCGGGGTGGAGTCCACCTCCATCGACGAGGCGATCGCGCTGATCGAGTCGCGTCGCTTCCCGCTCGACCTGCTCCACACGCACTCGTTCGGCCTGGACGAGGTCGTGCACGCCATCGACGTGCTCGCGGGAGTCCCGGACGACCCGGCGATCCACGTCTCGCTGGTGCCCTGACCGTCCTGTCCGGTCATGGGCCGGCGGGCCGCTGACACCACGCACGACGAGGGGGCCCGGGATCATCCCGGGCCCCCTCGTCGTGCGCCTCATTCCTTGAGCTGCATGTTCAGCCAGGGGGTGGTCGAGACCCGCCCCGTGTCGTCGAGCAGACCGTCCCACCGGGTGGTGTTGACGGTGGTGAAGGCGCCGTCGAACCACGCGACGGGCGCGTAGTACATCAGCTCGCGCGCTCGCTGCTGCATGGCATGGAAGTACTCGGCCCGCGTCTCGCGGTCGATGCTCTCGGCGGCGCCGGCGGCGGCTGCGTCGAGCTCCGGGTCGCAGATGCCCGACGGGTTCGACGCCGCGGCCTTCTTGTCGTTGCAGGTGTACCAGCGCGCGATGCCGATCGTGGGGTCAGCCCCGATCGTGGAGCGCAGGAACGCCAGGTCGAAGTCGCTCGCCGTGTAGACGCGCTCGGTGAACACCGCGGACGCGGAGCCGTTCAGGTTCAGGCCGATGCCGACCTCCGCGAGCTGCGACTTGGCGAGCTCCGCCGTCGCCGCCACCTCGCTGAGCGACGTGATGTACTCGACGTCCAGGGTGAACCGGAGGCCGTCGGACTGGACGGGATACCCTGCGGCGTCCAGCCCCTCCTCGATCGCCTCCAGGTCGCGCGGGAAGTCCTCGTCGAAGTCGATGCTGGCATCGCGCGCCCAGTCGAGCGTCTCGGGGAAGAACCCGGTCGCGGGCTGGCCGAGGCCGGACAGCGCCGTGTCGGTGATCGCCTCGCGGTCGAGCGCCGCGAACACCAGCGCGCGCACCTCCGGGTCCTGGAGGTACTCGCTCTGCGCGTTGAACATCACGGACACGAGCTGCGAGAACACGCCGCGCGTGCGCAGCTCCAGGTTCTCGTCCTCGCTCACGCGATCCTGCTGCGAGGGATCGATGCTCGCCTCGTCCACCTCGCCGGCGAACAACGCCAGCGCCCGCGTGTTCGGGTCAGTCATGATCGGGTACACGGCGCGGTCCACCTGGACCTCGCCCTCCCAGTAGTCCGGGTTCTTGACGAACACGACCTGCTCGCCCGACGAGTACGACTCGTACATCATCGGCCCCGTGCCGACCGGCTCCATGTTCGCCGGGTTCGTGACGTACTCGGTGCCCTCGTAGACGTGCTTCGGGATGATGAACTGGATGCCCAGGGTCTCCAGCAGGGGCCCGTACGGCTCGGTCATGTGCACGACCGCGGTGTGCTCGTCGACGACCTCCACCGTGTCGATCCGTGCCGCCAGGGGCGCTCCGAAGGTCTGCAGCTCGACGATCTCCTCGAGGTTGAACTTCACGTCCTCGGCCGTGAACGGCTCGCCGTCGTGCCAGGCGACGTCGTCCCGCAGGTGCAGCGTCAGCGTCAGCCCGTCGTCGCTCAGCTCCCAAGACTCCGCCAGCCCTGGAGAGAGCTCGTAACGGTCGGACACCCGCACCAGGGTGTCGAAGATCTGCGCGCTGAACATCGTGGGCGACAGCCCGCTCGTGACCTGGCCGTTGAAGCTGGTCGGCTCCTCCGCGATCGCCTGGATGTAGACGCGGTCCCCGCCGCCTCCTCCTCCGCCTCCGCCGCCGTCGCCGGTGCAGGCGGACAGCGCGAGCACGGCGGCGGCGCTCAGCGCGAGCGCCGCCGTTCGTCCGGTATGACTCTTCATCGAGTGCCTCTTTCGTCGGGATGGGATGGCTTTCGCCCCTGTGGTGCGGTGCTCGGCCCGGTGCCGACGTGCACGACCGGACCGCGCACGGGTCATCGCGCCGGCTCGAGCACGGGAGCCGCCGCCAGCAGAGTGCGGGTGTACTCCTGCCGTGGCTCGGAGAAGATCGCGGTCTTCGGGCCGGACTCCACGATCCGCCCCGACTTCATGACGATCACCTCGTCGGCGACCTTCTTCACGACCGGCAGATCGTGGGTGATGAACACGTAGCCCACGCCGAGCCGTTCCGTCAGGTCGCGCATCGTGCGCAGCACGCCTGCCTTCACCGACGCGTCGAGCGCCGAGACCGCCTCGTCCGCCACGATGATGCGCGGGCCGACGACGATCGCTCGCGCGATCAGGACGCGCTGGCGCTGGCCGCCGCTCAGCTCCCCGGGGAAGCGGTCCAGGAACTGCTCGCCCGGCGAGAGCCCGACGAGCTCGAGCGCCTCGACGACCTTCTCGCGCACGGCGGCCGGGCCGGAGGCGATCCGGTGCAGCCTCACCACCTCGGCGATCGCCTGACGCACGCGCTTGCGCGGGTTCAGCGACCCCGCGGGGTCCTGCAGCACCGCCTGCACGCTGCGGCGGAAGTGCGCGAGCCTCTCGCCGCGCATCGACGCGATGTCCTCGCCGTCGAGCAGCACCGTGCCCCCGGTGACGGGGATCAGGCCGAGGAGCATGCGTGCGAGCGTGCTCTTGCCGCTGCCGGACTCCCCGACGACCGCCACGAACCGGCCAGGGGCGACGCTCATGCTCGCCGCGTCGACGGCGACCACGTCGGCGCTGCCGCGCCGTCCCCGGAACGACTTCGACACCTCCTGCGCCTCAAGCAGCATCGCCGTCCACCTCCGCCGCCAGCTCCGCCCGCAGAGAGGGCGGTATCGAGTACAGCTCGTCGTCGTCCGTCAGGCTGCGGACGCTGCGCAGCAGCGCCTGCGTGTACGGATGACGGGGACGGGCGAGCACCTCGGCGGTCGCGCCCGACTCCACGATCCGCCCGCGGTACATGACGTACAGGCGTTCCGTCATGCCGGCGACGACCGCGAGATCGTGCGAGATCAGGATCAGCGAGGTGCCGAGCTCGCTCACGGTCTCGGCGAGGGTCTTCAGCACCACCGCCTGCACCGTCGCGTCGAGCGCCGTCGTCGGCTCGTCGGCGATGATCAGCTTCGGCAGCTTGGCGATCGCGATCGCGATCAGCACCCGCTGCCGCATCCCGCCGCTCAGCTCGTGCGGATAGCGGCGGGCCAGCTCCGCGACGTCCTCGAGACCGGCGAGGGCGAGGAAGCGCTGCGCTTCCGCCTCCCGCTCCCTCGGCGTGCCCCTCGGCACCGACTCGGCGACCTGCCGTCCGATCCGCATCACGGGGTTCAGGAAGGTGAGCGGATCCTGGAAGATCATGCCGACGGTCTCACGGCGCACGCGCGCCCACTCCGCCGCCGGCGCGCCGAGCATCTCCCGCCCGTCGAACCGGATCGAGCCGTTCACGCGCACACGCGACGACGCCGGCAGCAGCCCCGCGATCGCGCGCCCCGTGACCGACTTGCCGGAACCCGACTCCCCCACGATGCCGACCCGCTCGCCGCGCGCCACCGTGAGCCCGACCCGGGCCACGGCGCAGACCTCGTCGTGCTCCCCCGTCGGCAGATCGACGCGGAGGTCGGCGACCTCGAGCAGCGCCGGACCGCCGGTCTCCCCGGCCCCGTCCGCGCCCCGCGGCACGGCTTGCCTCGTGTCCGTCATTTCACCCTCCCGATCGTGGGATTGAAGGCGTCGTTCAGTGCGTCGCCGAGCATGTTCACCGCGAGCACGACGACGAAGATGCACAGGCCGGGGAACAGCGCCAGCCACCACCCGTCGCGCAGGTGCGCCTGCGCCGCGTTCAGCAGTGCTCCCCAGCTGGGCCGGTTGGCGTCGCCGACGCCGAGGAACGCCAGCCCGGACTCGACGAGGATCGCCCGCCCGACGGTCATGGTGGTCGCGACCAGCACCGGGGGCATGGCGTTCGGGATCACGTCGGACCAGAGGATCCGCAGCCCCCGGAAGCCCGCGGCGCGCGCCGACTCGACGTAGCCGAGCTGCGAGATGCGCATCGCCTCAGCCCGCACGATCCTCGCGACGCTCGGCCACATCGTCACCGACAGGATGACCACGATGATCACGACGTTCGAGCCGATCAGCGCCGCCGCCACCAGCGCGACGACGAGGCCCGGGAACACCTGGAAGAACTCCGCGACCTTCACCAGCGCGACGTCGATGAAGCCGCGGTAGTAGCCCGCGAGGCCCCCGACGACGACGCCGATCGTCATGCAGAGCACGGCGACGCTGAACCCGACGAGCAGCGACACCTGCGACCCGTGGACGACGCGGGCGAGGTAGTCGCGCCCCAGGTGGTCGGTGCCGAGCGGATGCTCGGCGCTCGGCGGCATCACGCTCGGGTACGCCGCCGCCGACGGGTCGCCCACGACGAACGGGCCCACGATCGCCACCACGGCGAAGAACGCCACGATCGGCAGGAAGATCCGGGTGACCGGCTTGCGCAGGAACGCGCCCCAGGCCGATCCGGGCTTGCCCCGCGCGCGCCGGCGCCGGCCGATGCCGCCCGGCTTGCCGGTCAGCGCCACCGAGACGGCGGTGGTGTCTACGCTCTGTCCGACGCTCATGCGGCTCTCCTCGCGGGTCGGGCGAACCGCGCTCGGAGGCGCGGATCGACGATGCCGTAGACCACGTCCGTGAGGAGGTTCACGACGATGATCGTGATCGTGAGGAAGATCACCACTCCCAGGACGACCATGTTGTTCTTGCGCTCGATCGCGTCGACGAAGAGCAGGCCCATGCCCGGCCAGCCGAACACGCGCTCCACCAGCACGGAGCCGGCGAGCATGAAGCCGAGACTGTAGCCCGCGACCGTGACCATGGGCAGCAGGGCGTTCGGCAGGCCGTGGCCCCACAGCTGCCGGGACGACGACAGGCCCTTGGAGCGGGCGGTGTCCATGTAGTCCTGGCCGAGCGACTCGATCATCGAGGAGCGCATGATGCGCGCCTTGAAGGCGAGCTCGCTGGTCGCCATCGTGATGACGGGCAGCACGGCGTACTCCCACGAGATGCCCGGCTGTCCGTAGGGGCTCTTGCCCTGGGTGGGCAGCCAGCCGAGCCACAGCGAGAACACCGAGATGAGCATCAGGCCGAGCCAGAAGTTCGGCACCGAGAACAGCGCGACCGAGGCGCCGGAGATGCCGGCGTCGAGCCACCGCCGACGCGTGCGCGCCGCGATCGATCCGAGCACGATCGCGCCGATGGTCGAGAGGATGAACGAGGGCACCGCCAGCGCCAGCGTGTTGGGGATGCGGCTCAGGATCAGCCCGAGGACCGGCTCGTTCGACCCGAACGAGTATCCGAGGTCGCCGGTCAGCACGTTGCCGAGGTAGATCAGGTACCGCTCCAGCACCGACTTGTCGAGCCCGTACGCCGCGGTGATCTGCTCACGGAAGGCCTCCGAGATCGGGGCATCCCCCACGAGGGACTGGATGGGGTCTCCCGGCGCGATCTCGAGCAGGAAGAACAGGACGGTGATGACCGCGATGAACAGCAGGACGGACGACAGCACGAGCCTGCCGTAGTGGACGACCAGCGCCTTCATCGCCGCCGTGCCGTTCCCGCTCGGGTGTGAGCCTCGCTCATGTTCTCCCTCGAACCTCCGCGTGACGCGGTCGCCTCTGACCGCCGGTGGCGTCCATCCTGGCCACGCCCGACAGGGACGGGACGAAAATCTTCCGTCCTGCGGAACCGCGATCCTCCGGCGTCCGGCACGGCGGGCGCGACGGGCCGCGCGTCCCGTCGTCGCAGGCGGAGAGGACCGCGAGACCGGCACCGCGTTCCGCCGCTCCGGCCTGCCGGAGGACCCGCGGCGTGGTCAGGCCAGGCCGGCCTTTCGTCGGTTGTAGGCGATCGTGCGCGGGTCGGGGCTGGCGGTGCCGTGCACGAGCGCGGCGGTGATGCGGTCGGCGGTGGCGCGGGCGAGCGTCACGAGCCGTCGGGGCTCGGCCTGGCCCAGCCGGTAGACGATGCCGACGGCATGTTCGATCCGCCCGTCCTCACCCGTCAGCGGCACCGCGACGGAGCCGGCGCCGTCGGCGAGGCATCCCTCGGCGATCGCGTACCGGCGACGGCGGATCTCCTCGACCCGGGCGCGGATGTCCGCGGCGGTCACGGGGGTCCGCGAGGTGAACGCCCGGTGCGGCGCCGCCAGGTAGCGCTCCAGCACCTCGTCAGGGGCGAACGCGAGCATCGCGAGGCCCGTCGCGGTGACGTGCAGGGCGAGCCGGCCCCCCATGCGGTTCTCGCCGGTGTAGTTCGGATGCCCGCGCAACGCCTCCAGGTAGACGACCTCGCCGCCGTCCCGCGTCGTGAGGTGCACGGTCAAGCCCGTCATCCGGTGCAGGTCGATCAGATGCGGCAGCGCCGTCTCGCGCAGCCTCAGCGCCTGTGTCGAGGTCGACGCGAGGTCGAGGAACTTGCGGCTCAGCCGGTAGCGCCCGGCGTCGTCGATGTCGAGGCCACCCCAGTCGAGGATCTCGTGCACGAGCCGGTGGGCGGTGGTGAGCGACAGATCGGCGTAGCGGCTGATCTCGGACAGCGTCAGCGCGCCCCCGCCCCGCGAGAAGGCCTCGAGCAGCGCGAGCATCCGCGCCGCCGCGGTGCGCTTCGCGCCGGCTCGCGTCTCGTCGGTGGAGGTCTCCTCCGCAGACGCCCCGTCTGCCGAGGGCTCGTCGGCTCCCGCGTGCCCCGCTTCCGGCGCCGCAGTGCCCATGGGTCGCTCCCTCGCCGAGGCCGCACGCCTCGCGCGACACCGTCACGCGCGCCCGCGAAGCGCCTCGTCTCCATCGTCGTGCGACGCGCCTCTGCGCCGCACGACGATGGTCCCACCGGCGCCGCACGGCGCGACAGGCGCCTTCCGGCCGGCGGAAAGCTGCGGTCGTCGCGTGCGCTCAGTGGACCGGAAAGGCGCGCCCCGACCAGGTGGAGAAGACACGGACGATCATCGAGATGGCCGCGTTGCGCGACCCCGCCACCACGATGGGCAGGCTCGACGGGCTCGCGTCGGCGAACACCGGGTGGAAATGGTCGGGCGCGAACGACTCGCCGCCGCGGCCGCTCAGCGCCTTGCCCACCCGTGCCAGCTCGGCCTCCGTGCGTCCGCTGTGCGCCACGAGCCAGTCCCGCACGTCCTGCTTGGACATGCCGGCGTCGGCGAGCAGCCGCGCATGCTCGGGGTTCATCACGATGCCGACGGACGAGTGGCGGAAGATCCACGAGCCAGAGCGCTGGATCGTGTCGGCGAAGTCGCGCAGCACCTCCTCCGGCGAGTGGAAGTGCCTGTTGTCCACGAACTCGCTGGTCCGCAGCAGGACGGCGCTCACCGCGCTGCGTCCCTCCGGCAGTCCCAGCTCGACGGACAGGGGCTCCCAGGGGCTGCCCTCCTCGTCCTCGCCGATGCACATCGACCACCGCCCGGGTATGCCCTGCGTGGCCTGCTCCAGCTCGTGCGGGAGGATCCCGAACGTGTTGCGCACGGTCAGGCCGACGGCACGCGGGATCGTCGCGTTGGCGCGGAACCCTGGCCCGAAGACGCCGCCGGTGGAGTTGATGCCCAGCTCGGCGCGAGCATCGCCGTTCACGACGATGAGGGGGCCGGGCCCGCTGGTCGACTGCCAGGCGCCGCCCACCGCCGACCTCTCGGCCGCCAGCGCATCCCACGTGGCGAGCACCACCGGCAGGTACTCGGGCCGGCAGCCCGCCATCACCGCGTGGGTCGCGACGTCCCGGACGGTCGCCACCCGGCCCACCTGCGGCAGGCGCGCGACGATCTCATCGGGATCGCGGTCCGTGTGCGAGAGGAACTCGGCGACCGCCTCCTCGGTCGCGGCGAACACCGGCAGCCCGTCCGTCCAGCCGCGCTCGAACAGGTACTCCCCGACCCGCGCCGCGGCCACCGGATCGAGCTCGGCGGCGTCGGCCTCCGTGACCGTCGAGGCACCGCTCATCGCGCGGCGCCCGTGAGCGCCCGCACGACGTCGTCGGCGATCCCGCCGGCTCGCCCGGAGATCTCCCCCGCGGCCAGATTGGCCACCGGGTGCTCCGTCGTGAGGAAGGGGAACGACGCGTCGCCCTGCAGCGACGCCATCGCCCGGGAGGTCTGCGCGAAGGCCTCGGTGCAGATCACGGCGACCGGCACGCCGGCACGCTGCAGCGCGATGCCGTCGGCGACGGCCGCGGCGCTGCACGAGCCGCAGTCGCCCACCCCCACCACGACGGCGTCGCAGGCGGCGACCAGGTCCTCGATCTGCTCCTCGCTGAGAGGCATCGCGAACTGCGGCTTGGTGCGCCGGACGAGCGAGCCCGCCCCGTGCCCGGACACCAGCGCATCCCCCACCGCGTCGAGGATCTGCGCGGCGTTGCGCTTGGTGTTCTCGAGCAGACCGACGCGGAGCCCGGTCACGGAGGAGACCGTCGCGTCGCCCGCCGCCGCCTGGGCCGCATCGGCTCGGGCGCTGGCGGTGGGATCGATGATGGCCGTCGACATGGGGTCCTCCGATCGCGTCATGGACGCCTCCCGCTGCCGGAAGGCACACGCCCACTATCCGAACGCGAGGCACCCGGCGTCGAGCCCCGATTCCGCGCGACGGAATGCCGGTGGGCTCGGGCCGCCCCCGCGGGCGGGCGAGAGCGGCCCGAGGACCTGCCGGAGGTCAGCCCTCCGGCAGGTACTCCTCCGTGATCCACTCGCCCGGGTCCGCGCCTCCCTCGAGGAAGCCGGCCTCGACATACGTGTCGTAGGCGGACTGCCACGCGTCGAGGTCGTTCTCGAGCAGCGCCGTGTCGCCGTCGGGCGAGACCCACGTCTGGCTCGTGTAGATCTCCAGCACGCCCTGGGCGACCTCGTCGTCGTCGAGGGCCGCGAACGTGAAGTCGCCGCTCGAGCGCAGCGTCTCGATGACGTTCGCGAAGTCGTTGTCCGCGTCGTCGATGACGTCCTGCACCGCCTCCTCGATCGCCGCCAGGAACGCTCGCACGTTCTCTGCCTGCTCCGGGTCGGCGAGCGTGTCCTCTGTCGCGATCCACGTCTGGATGTCCGGCGATCCGCCCAGCCCGGCGTCCGTGACGACCGCGTCCTCGTTCTGCTGGGCGATCTGCATGGACGTGTCGAGGCTCACGATGTAGCCCGCGAGGTGCTCCTGCTTGACGAGCTCGAACGCGGCCGCCGTGACCGGCACCGCCTGCCGTGCGACCTCGTCGCGGGGCACTCCCTCCGCGTCGAGGGCGAGGTTCAGGAGCTTCTCGCTCGTGCCGCCGATCGACCCCATGCCGATGGTCTCCCCCGCCATGTCCGCGGGCGACTCGACGGGGTTCTCGGTGGACGAGACGACCCGGACGTTCGACTTGTAGGCCATCGTGCCGACGGCCGTCAGCGGCTGGCCCTGCTCGAGCGGCGGGAAGAGGTCCACCGTGCTCGCGCGGGTCAGCGTCGCCGACCCGCCGAGCAGCGCCTGGATCGCCGCCGACGTGCCCTGCACGGCCTGCAGCTCGACGTCCAGCCCGTGCTTCTCGAAGTAGCCGCCCGCGTACGCGTACATCTCCGGCGTGAACGTGAACGACTCGAGCGGCAGGAAGCTCACGACGACCATCTCCGCGAGCTCGCCCGACCCCTCTCCGCCCTCGCCGGCCGCCTCCGGCGAACCGCCGCACGCCGCCAGCGCCAGCGCCGCGGCCGCGAGGCCCGCCACGGCACCCGCGCGTCTGCCGCGCCGTGCCGTCACCACGAGATTCCTGATCATCGTCGACCTCACTCTCGGTTCGCGACCGCATCGTCGCGGTCGGCACGCACGACGGTCGCCGACGCCGCGCTGGTCGTCAACGCGTTTTCCTCTCACTGAAATCCCGGTCGCGACGCCCCTTCCACCGGGACACGATCGGCATCGGGACGGCGACGTCGCCGCCCCGACTCGACGCACGGTGACGACGCCATGGGCCGTCGCCGGCGTCCCGGATCGACGAAGGAGTCCAGATGACGAACGCCGCGCGCCTCCAGACCAGGATCGAGGATGTCGGAGACATCGCGGGACGGACGTTCGGACCCTCCACCTGGAGAGCGATCCCGCAGGAGGACATCGACCTCTACGCACAGCTGTCCGGCGACGACAACCCGATCCACGTCGACGCGGAGGCCGCAGCGGCGTCGCCGTTCGGCGGGCGGATCGCGCACGGGCTCCTGACGCTCAGCATGGTCGTCCCCCACCTCCGTGAGATCTACCGTGTGGAGGGCACCTCGACCGGCATCGTGTACGGGTTCAATCGCATCAGGTTCCCGCATCCTGTGCCGTCGGGCGGCCGGATCCGCGTCTCGGGCACCGTCGCGGACGTCGCCGCGATCGAGGGCGGATGGCAGGTCGCGCTCGCGCTGGTCTTCGAGGTCGAGGGCGCGGACAAGCCCGCCGTGGCGGCCGAGCTGATCCTGAGGCACTACCGATGAGCGGCGAGGCGATGAGCGGGGACGCGGCGAGCGGCGCCGTGAACACCGCGGACGTGCGGCTCGACGGCCGCGTGGCGATCGTCACGGGCGCCGGGCGCAGCCTCGGACGGTCCTACGCCCTCGCCCTCGCAGACGCGGGCGCGGCCGTGGTCGTCAACGACGTCGATGCGGAGAGCGCCGAGCGGGTCGTGGCCGAGATCGCGGAGCGGGGCGGCCGGGCAGCGGCGGCCCCGGGCGCGGTCGGGCCCGCGGACACCGCCGACGCCCTGGTGGCCGCCGCGCTGGAGCGGTTCGGGCGGCTGGACGTCCTGGTCGCCAACGCCGGCGTGCTGCGCGACCGCGTGCTGTGGAAGATGGGCGACGACGACTTCGACCTCGTCGTCGAGACGCACCTGCGCGGCACGTTCACGACCGTGCGCGCCGCCGCGCGCGCCATGCGCGCCCAGGGAGAGGGCGGGCGCCTGATCCTGATCGGCTCGCCGGCGGGGCAGTTCGGCAGCTTCGGCCAGACCAACTACGCGGCCGTCAAGGCCGGCATCGTGGCGATGACCCGCACGTGGTCGCTCGAGCTCGCCCGCGACCGCATCACCGCCAACGCCGTCATCCCCACGGCGCTCAGCCCCATGACCGCCACGATCCCCGCCTACGCCGAGGTGTGGGAGAGGTTCCAGGCCGGCGAGCCGGTGCCGCACGAGTTCCGGCACGACCACGCGCTGGGCGGCCCCGAGGACGTCTCCCCCCTCGTCGTGTGGCTCGCGTCCGCCGCCTCCGACGAGGTGACCGGCCAGGCGATCGGCATCGGCGGCGACCGGCTCACGCTCTACTCGCACCCCGACGTGCTCGACACCGACTACGCCGACGGCGGCTGGACGGCCGCCGCGATCGACGCGTCGTGGCGCGAGCGGTTCGCATCCCGCGCGCAGCTCTCCGGTCCGCCCAGCCGCCGGGGCGGCGCGGCATGAGCGCCCCGCATTACAGCGACCTGTGGCAGGGCATCGCCCGCGCCGTGCCCGACCGCCCGGCGGTGATCACGGCCGACGGGACGACGAGCTGGTCCCGTCTGCACGCGGAGGCCTCGGCGCTCGCACGGCACCTCCGCGACGACCTCGGGCTCGGGCTGGGCGACGCGGCGGCGACCATCCTGTACAACCGTCCCGAGTACCTGGCGTTCACCTGGGCGTGCCTCTCGATCGGCGTCGCGCCGGTGGCGGTCAACTACCGCTACCGTGCGGGCGAGGTGCGGGCCCTGCTCGTCGACTCCGACTGCCGCGTCCTCGTCGCCCCCACCTCGCTCGGGGGCGTCGCCTCCGAGGCCGCTGACGGCCTCGGCACCGCGCTCGTCAGCGTGGACGACGGCGGCGACGAGATCCCGGGCGCGATCGCGTACCGCGACCTCGTCGCGCGCGGCGGCCGGATGCCGGCGACGGCACCGCGCGGCGCCGAGCTGCGGCTCTACACCGGCGGCACCACCGGCGCGCCCAAGGCCGTAGTCTGGGAGGTCGACACGCTGCTCGTGGCGCGCCGCCAGTCCACCTGGGGCATGATCGGCGTCGAGCCCCCGGAGACGCTGTCGGAGGCGGTGTCGATCGCCGTGTCCGACGATCGTCGGCGCGTCGTCACCCTGCCGCTGAGCCCCCTGCTGCACGGCACCGCCCAGTCGACGACGACGGGCACGCTCGCGATCGGCGGCACGATCGTCCTCCACGCCCGCCCGCGGATGGACATGGACGAGGCCTACCGGCTCATCCGCGAACACGGCGCCACGCGCCTCATCGTCGCCGGCGACGTGCTCGCCCTTCCGCTCGCCGAGGCGGCGGAGCGGGGGGACGGGCTGCCGGGCGTCGACTCCATCGTGAGCTCCGGCATGAGGTTCAGCGACGACGTGAAGCGGAGGCTGCACGCCCTCGGAGACCTCACCATCGTCGACATGTTCGCGTCCAGCGAGGGCGGCCCGTACGCCTTCGGCACCACCCGCAGCGCCGCCGACCTTCCGGCCCGCCTCGTGCTGACCCCCGATGCCGTGCTCCTCGACGAGGACCTGCGCGAGATCACCATCGAGCCCGGCGCGCTCGGCCTCGTGGGGTACCGCGGCATCCTGCCGCGCGGCTACTACGGCGATCCCGCGAAGACGGCCGAGACCTTCCTCGCGATCCGCGGGCACCGCTACGTTGTCCCGGGCGACTGGGCCCGTGCGCGCGGCGACGGCACGATCGAGCTGCTCGGGCGGCTCAGCGCGGTCGTCAACACCGGAGGCGAGAAGGTCTTCCCCGCCGAGGTCGAGGCGGCCCTGCTGGCGCACCCCGACGTCGACGACGCGGTCGTCTTCGGGCTGCCGGACCCGCGATTCGGCGAGATCGTGAGCGCCGCCGTCGCCCCGACGCCCGGCGCCGAGATCGACGTGAGCCGCCTGCTCTCGTTCGTCGACGACCGCCTGGCCGGCTACAAGAAGCCGCGCCTGGTGATGGTGCGCGCGAGTCTCGAACGCTCCGGCGCGGGCAAGGTCGACCTGCCGCGTCTCAAAGCCGAGGCGGCGCGCGAGCGAGAGGCCGCCACCGCATGACCCCGTCCCCCGCCACCGATCTGCTCGGCTACGGCGAGGAGCTGCTCGACGACGTCGAGCGCGAGAAGCTGTCGGCCCTGCGGGAGCTGCTCGACCGGCGCGCCCGTCCCCAGCTGGCGCAGTGGTGGGAGGCGGCGCACTGCCCCGAGCACCTGCGCGGCGAGCTCGCGGCGCTCGACCTGGAGGACGATCCCGCGCTGCTGCGGGAGGGCGGGCACCCGAGCCCCTACTACGTCGGCTTCAAGCACTTCGAGTTCCAGCGTTTCGACGCGTCGATCGGCACGCTCTACGGCGGCCAGGTGGGCATGTTCCGCACGGTGGTCCGAGAGGGCGGCACCGCGGAGCAGGTCGCCGAGCTCGACCCCCTCATCGGGCGGTTCGACTACACCGGCTGCTTCGCGCTCACCGAGCCGGACCACGGCTCGGACGTCGCCCGCGGTCTGGAGACGACGGCCACGCGAGACGGCGACGGCTGGCGCATCACGGGACGAAAGCGGTGGATCGGGAACGCGGCGATCTCCGACGTCATCGTCGTGGTGGCCCGAGACAGCTCCGACGGCGACGCGAAGGCCTTCCTGGTCCCGCGGGACGCGCCGGGCGTCGCCCTCTCCGACATCACCGGCAAGATCGCGCTGCGCATGGTGCGAAACGCCGACATCGTGCTGGACGACGTGCACGTCCCGGAGTCGCAGCGGCTCGGCCGCATCTCCTCGTTCCGCGACGTCGCGGCCATCCTCGGCAGCCTGCGTTACGTGATCGGCTGGAACGCCGCGGGCATGCAGGCCGGTGCGTACGAGGCGGCCCTCGCCTATGCCCTGCGGCGACAGCAGTTCGGGCGCCCGATCGCGGGGTTCCAGCTGATCCAGGAGAAGCTCACGCGCATGCTCGGCAACGCCACCGCCACGCTCGCTTTCGCCGTGCGGCTCACCGACCTCAGACACCGCGGCATGCTCACCGAGCCGGTCGCCGCGCTGGCCAAGACCTGGGCCGCCGACCGCGTCCGCGAGACGGTCGCGCTGGGGCGCGAGATCGGCGGCGCCGAGGGGATCCGCGTCGACACCGACCTCGCCCGGTACTTCGCGGACGCCGAGGCCGTCTACACGTTCGAGGGCACGCACGAGATGAACTCGCTGATCGTGGGCCGGTCGATCACCGGCCTCAGCGCGTTCACCGGGTGAGCTCCGAGCGGGTGCCCGCAGCGCGGTCAGCCCGTGCGCTCGGCGATCCCTCGACGCCAGTAGCCCATGAAGGCGACCCGACGGCGGTCGACGCCGTGCCCGGACACGAGCAGTCGGCGCAGCTGCTTGATGGTCGCCGCCTCGCCCGCGATCCAGGCGTAGAACTCCCCGTCGATCGGACCGTCCTGGCCGGTCCCGGGGCTGTCCCACAGCAGCTCGCGATCCACGTCGACGTCTGCGAGCACCTGCGGCCGCGGCGCGGCGGCGAGCGACAGGATCTCGCCGCTCTCGGCGGCCCACGCCGTCACGGCCTCGATGAGCCCCTCCCCATGCTCGCGATCGGGCAGCCCCTCCCGCTCTTGAGAGATCCAGCGCACGTCGGCGTGGGCGGGCGCCGCGAAGACGCCCGTGTCGGCGCGGCTCGGCACCTCGACGAACACATCCGCCACGCGATCGGCGGGAAGGGCGTCGAGGATGCTCGCGATCGCCGGCACCGCGGTCTCGTCCCCCACCAGCAGCAGGCGGGAGGCGTTCGCCGGCTGCCAGTCGATGCCGGTCCGAGAGTGCGGGCTGCGCTCGTCCGGGCCGACGATCACCAGCTGCTCGCCGACGCGCGCGCCCTCCGCCCATGTGCCGGCGGGCCCGGCGTCGTGGTGCACGACGAAGTCGATCGTCAGCGCTCGGGCGTCGGGATCGATCCGCCGCACCGTGTACGTCCGGAAGGGGTTGCGCTGCTCGTCGTCCAGCGCCCGCCACGCGTCGTACCAGCCGCCTTCCGCCCGGCGCGCCTCGTCGTCCTGCCCCACGTCGCAGAGGGACCCGTCGGCGAAGGGGAACAGCACCTTGATGCGCTGGTCGAGGCCCGCCGTGCCGAAGTGGACGAAGTCGTCGCACGCGAAGACGATGCGCGCGAAGTGCGGGGTCAGGCGCTCCACCGATTCGACGATCGCCCGGTACGGCCGGTAGGCGGGACGGACGAGGGGCTCGGCGGTGCTGGTCACGGGCAGCCAGTCTACGCAGGTAAGGCGAGCCTCAGCTACCTTCCCCGGGCGCTAGCCCAGCTCGCGCGCGTGCCCTAGCCGGAGGCCCGGCAGCAGCGCGAGCAGCGTCAGCACCGCCGCCACAGCGAAGACGACGGCGAACTCCGCTCCGCTTCCGCGCAGCGCGGTGAAGACCAGGCCCATGACGGCGATCGTCGCCGACGCGCCCACCGAGTCGCTGATCTGCAGCGCGGAGGAGTTGAACCCCTGGTTCGCCCCGCTCGAGTACGCGAGCGTCAGCACCGTGAGGCGGGGGTACATCAGCCCCATGCCGAAGCCGGCGAACGACCAGCACAGGATCGGCACGGCCGGCGGCAGCCCCAGCAGCACCGTGAGGCCGCAGGCGACCGACGCCGTCAGCAGCAGGGCGACCCCGACGACGGCGATGCGCGCGTTGCCGATCCGGTCGCCGTGACGGCCCGACACGTGGGCGCTGACCGCCCAGGCGATCGCCGCGGCCGTGAGACCGAGGCCCGCGAGCGAGGCGGAGAAGCCGAACCGGTCGATCAGCAGATACGGCACGTACACCTCGGCGCCGAACAGAGCGCCGGCGATCAGGCCGCGCATCAGGATGACGCTCGGCAGCCCGCGCCCCATCCGCAGCGTGCGGCGCGGCAGCAGCGGCAGCACCGCCACCCCGATCACGACGACCGACGCCGCGGCGACGATCCAGCCCGCTCCCGGTGACACCGACGCGCTCAGCTCGCCGGCGAACCCGAGCGCGAGCGCGGCACCCGCCACGACGGTCGCCAGGGCGAGCCGGCGTGCGACACCCGGCACGTGCACCGCGGCGGTGTCGCCCGACAGCCCCCGCAGCCGCGGCGCGATCATCGCGATCGCCACGACCGTGAGCGCGGCGAGCCCGGCGAACACCCAGCGCCAGTGCAGGTGCTCCGTCACCAGACCTGCCAGCAGCGGGCCGACCAGGGACGGCACGACCCACGCCGCCGAGAACGCCGCCATCACCCGGCCGTGCAGAGCGGGGGCGTACATCCGGGCCACCACCACATACAGGGCCACGACCTGCGCCCCGGAGCCGAGGCCGGTGATGAGACGGCCCACCACCAGCACCTCCATCGTGGGCGCCGCCGCATCGATCAGCAGTCCCGCGACGAACAGGCCGACGGCCGTGTACAGCGGCGCCACCGGGCCCGACCGGTCCGACCAGGCACCCGCCGCGACCATCCCGATCACGCCGGTGGCGAGCGTCCCCGAGAACGCGAGGGCGAACAGCGCGTCACCGTCGAGATCCGCGCTCACGATCGGCATCACCGTCGTCAGGGCCAGCGACGTCAGCGCCGCGAGGAAGATCAGCGCGACCGACCCGACCGTCACCCAGGCGACGCGCGGATCCCAGATCGACGCGCCCTTGTCGGGCGGCGCCATCGGGATCGGCCCGGAGAACCCGCGTGGATCGATGCTCATCGGGCGAGCGCGCCGATGCGCGTCACGGCCTCGGTGAGGATCTCCGGCCCGGTGCCGTAGTTGATCCGCACATGCCCGCGCCCCTCGTCGCCGAACAGCGGCCCGAGGTGCAGCGCGACCCGTGCCTCGCGCAGGATCCTGACGGCGGGGTTGTCGCCCCAGCCCAGGGCGCTCAGATCGACCCAGCCCAGGTAGCCGGCCTGCCCCGGCGCGTACCGGGCGCCCGGCACGTGCTCGGCGAGCAGGTCCCGCAACAGGAAGCGGTTCAGGTCGAGACGCGCGACGAGGGCGTCGAGCCAGCCGTCGCTCTCGTCGAAGGCAGCGACCGCGGCGATCACGCCGAACAGCGACGTCCGCCACTCCACCTCGTCCGGCAGCGCGGCGACGATGCGAGCCGGCGCCTCCGCCGCCGTGACCGCGAACGCGCACTTCAGCCCGGCCAGGTTGAACGCCTTGCTCGCGCTCGTCAGCGCGAAGCCCACCTCGGCCGCCTCCGGGGCGGCGTCGAGGAACGGCGTGAACCGGGCACCGGGCAGCGTGAGGGGCGCGTGGATCTCGTCGCTGATGATCCATCCGCCGTGCCGATGGGCGATGCGGGCGAGCTCGGCGAGGGTCGCGCGGTCATGCACCGTGCCGGTGGGATTGTGGGGGTTGCAGAGCAGCATGGCCTTCGCACCGCGCGCGAAGGCGTCCTCGATGCCTCCGAGGTCGAGGCGCCAGCCGTCGCCCTCGCGCAGCAGGGGCACCCGCACCGCCTCGGTGCGCGACTCCTCGTTCACCGCGAAGAACGGCGGGTAGACCGGCGGCGTCACGATCACACGATCGCCGGGATCGGTCACCGCGCGCAGCAGCTCGGCGACCCCCATCATCACGTCGCACGTCGTGCGCACCCGGGCGGGATCGACCGTCCATCCGAAGCGGCGCTCCGCGAAGCTCGCGAAGGCCTCGGGCAGGCGCGTGCGCGGGGGCGTGTATCCCGTGTCGCCGCGTTGCACCGCCGCCGTCAGCGCCTCGGTGATCGCCGGCGCCAGCGCGAAGTCCGTCTCGGCCACGAACAGCGGCAGCACGTCCTCGGGATACCTCGCCCACTTCGTGCTGCTGCGGCGTCGAAGCTGGTCGAGGGGAAGGGCGTCGAGGGGGGTGGTGCTCACCCGATCGAGCCTACAGACGACAGAGGGCCCGGGGTCTCCCCCAGGCCCTCCGTGCACGTCACACGCGATCTCAGATCGCGCGGTGCTCGATACGCGATCTCAGATCGCACAGTGCTCCATACGCGATCTCAGATCGCGCAGTGCTCTATACGCGATCTCAGATCGCGAAGCCCAACGCCCGCATCATGTCCCGCCCGTCGTCCGTGATCCGCTCCGGACCCCACGGCGGCATCCAGACCCAGTTGATGCGGAACCGCTCGACGACCTCGTCCAGCGCCTGCGCCGTCTGCTCCTCGAGCACGTCGGTGAGCGGGCATCCGGCGCTCGTGAGCGTCATGTGGATGATCAGGGCGTCGTTCTCGTCGTCCCAGGCGAGGTCGTAGATGAGGCCGAGGTCGACGACGTTCACCCCGAGCTCGGGGTCCATGACGTCCTTGAGCGCCTCGGTGACCTCGTCGTACTTCTCCGGGGTGAGCGTCGCGGTCATGCGGCGATCCTACGCCTCGACCGGCTCGCCGGGGGCGAAGTAGCCCTCGTAGCCCTCGTTCTCGAGGCGCTCCGCGAGCTCGGGGCCGCCCTCCTCGACGACCTCGCCCTTGACCATGACGTGCACGAAGTCCGGCTTGATGTAGCGGAGGATGCGCGTGTAGTGCGTGATGAGCAGCACGCCCAGGCCGGTGCTCTCCTTGGCGCGGTTCACGCCCTCGGACACGATCTTCAGCGCGTCGACGTCGAGGCCCGAGTCGGTCTCGTCGAGGATCGCCAGCTGCGGCTTCAGCAGCTCCAGCTGCAGGATCTCGTGACGCTTCTTCTCGCCGCCGGAGAAGCCCTCGTTGACGTTGCGCTGAGCGAACTTGTCGTCCATGCGCAGGTTCTTCATGCCCTCCTTGACCTCCTTGGTCCAGGTGCGCAGGGAGGGGGCCTCGCCGTCGATGGCGGTCTTCGCGGTGCGCAGGAAGTTCGTCACCGTCACGCCCGGGATCTCCACGGGGTACTGCATCGCGAGGAACAGGCCGGCGCGGGCGCGCTCGTCCACCGCCATCTCGAGCACGTCCTCGCCGTCGAGCGTGATCGTGCCGCTCGTGACGGTGTACTTCGGGTGGCCGGCGATCGTCGACGCCAGGGTCGACTTGCCCGAGCCGTTCGGGCCCATGATCGCGTGGGTCTCGCCGGAGCGCACCGTCAGGTTCACGCCGTTGAGGATCGGGGTCGTGCCTTCATCGGTCTCCACCGTGACGTGGAGGTCGCGGATCTCGAGGACAGCCATGTTCAGATTTCCTTCTTGCGTGTGGGGTCGATGAGCACGTCGTCTCCGTCGATCTCGACGACGAAGACCGGGACGGGCTCGTAAGCGGGGAGGTTCAGGGGCTTGCCGGTGCGCAGCGAGAACGCCGAGCCGTGGGCCCAGCACTCCAGCGTGTCGCCCTCGACGAAGCCCTCCGACAGGGAGATGTCGCCGTGGGTGCAGGTGTCGCCGATGGCGTGCACCTCGCCGGCGGAGTCCAGCACGAGCGCGATCGCGACGCCCGAGACGTCGACCTTGAGCGGGGTGTCCTGCTCGAGGTCGCTCAGGGCGCAGACGCGGGTCGCGCTCACGCCGCGGCTCCCTCGGCCAGCTCCTTCTCGATGAGCGCTGTCAGCTCCTCCTCGAGCGAGGGGATGCCGATCTTCTGCACGATCTCCGAGAGGAAGCCGAGCACCACGAGGCGTCGGGCCTCGTCCTCGGCGATGCCGCGAGCCTGCAGGTAGAACAGCTGCTCGTCGTCGAAACGGCCGGTGGCCGACGCGTGGCCGGCTCCCTTGATGTCGCCGGTCTGGATCTCGAGGTTCGGGATCGAGTCGGCACGCGCGCCGTTGGTGAGCACCAGGTTGCGGTTCGCCTCGTACGAGTCGGTGCCGGTCGCGCCGGGGCCGATCAGCACGTCGCCGATCCAGACGGTGCGGGCGCTCTCGCCCTGCAGCGCACCCTTGTAGAGCACGTCGCCCGTCGTCTCGACGCCCTTGTGGTGCAGGTAGACCTGGCTCTCGAGGTGCTGGCCGGAGTCGCTGAACGCGAGGCCGAACATCTCGCCGTGCGAGCCGGCGCCCGACAGCTCGAGGTTCGGGTTGACCCGCACCACCCCGCCGCCGAAGCTGACGACGACGTGACGCACCGAGGCGTCGCGGTCGACGCGGGTCTGGTGCGCCGCCGCGTGCACCGCGTCGTCCGCCCACTGCTGCACCGAGACGACGGTCAGGCTGGCGCCGTCCCGCGCGATGATCTCGACGTTCTGGGCGTACCGCGCGGAACCCGTGTGACGGAGCACGACCGTCGCCTTGCTGTGCTCGAGCGCCTCGATCACGAGGTGACCGTCGGCGCGGCGCTCCGCGCCCTGGCCCGTCAGCTCGACCACGATCGGCGCGTCCACCTCGGCCTCACGGGGGACGCGGATGTGCAGCGCCTCCGTGGCGCCCTGCCAGGCGAGCGCGGCGGGAAGGTCCTCGGGCACGAAGAACTCGCCGCGCGGCGCGTCGTCGGCCTTCAGCGGCTCGCCCACGTACTCGGCTCCCGCCGCGACCGTCACGGTCACGCCGTCGCCGGACTCGGCCGGCTCGAACAGCGGGGCGAGACGCGCCACCGGGGCGTGCTTCCAGTTGACCTCGCGGCCCGTGGGGCGACCGAAGTCGCCGGGCTCGTACGAGCGCAGCCGCTCGGAGCGCGTCTGCACCGGCACGGTCGTGCCGGACTCCGCGGCGGCCACCTGTGCCGCCGGGTCCACGTGGGCGTGCGTGTCCTGCGCCGTCTCCGGCGCCGTCGTCGACGTCGTCATCTCAGGCGACCAGTCCTCTCATCGTCAGATGAAGGGTCATCCGACACTACCTTCCATGCCCATCTCGATGAGCTTGTTGAGCTCGAGGGCGTACTCCATGGGCAGCTCGCGCGCGATCGGCTCGATGAAGCCGCGCACGATCATCGCCATCGCCTCGTCCTCCGGCATGCCGCGCGACATGAGGTAGAACAGCTGCTCCTCGCTCACCTTCGAGACGGTCGCCTCGTGGCCGAGCTGCACATCGTCGACGCGGATGTCGATGGCCGGGTACGTGTCGGAGCGCGAGATCGTATCCACCAGCAGGGCGTCGCAGCGCACGGTGTTCGCCGAGTGGTGGGCGTTCGCGTCGACGCGGACCTCGCCGCGGTAGCCGGCGCGACCGCCGCCGCGCGCGATCGACTTCGACACGATCGACGACTGCGTGTAGGGCGCCATGTGGATCATCTTCGCGCCGGCATCCTGGTGCTGGCCCGGTCCGGCGAACGCCACCGACAGGGTCTCGCCCTTGGCGTGCTCGCCCATCAGGAAGATCGACGGGTACTTCATCGTGACCTTCGAGCCGATGTTGCCGTCGACCCATTCCATGGTCGCGCCCTCGTGCGCGACGGCGCGCTTGGTCACGAGGTTGTAGACGTTGTTCGACCAGTTCTGGATCGTCGTGTAGCGAACGCGGGCGTTCTTCTTCACGATGATCTCGACGACGGCCGAGTGCAGCGAGTCCGTCTTGTAGATCGGGGCGGTGCAGCCCTCGATGTAGTGGACGTACGAGTCCTCGTCGGCGATGATCAGGGTCCGCTCGAACTGCCCCATGTTCTCGGTGTTGATCCGGAAGTAGGCCTGCAGCGGGATCTCCACGTGGACGCCCTTCGGCACGTACACGAACGACCCGCCCGACCAGACGGCCGTGTTCAGCGCCGCGAACTTGTTGTCGCCGGAGGGGATGACCGTCCCGAAGTACTCCTCGAAGAACTCGGGGTGCTCGCGCAGCGCGGTGTCCGTGTCCATGAAGATGACGCCCTGCTCCTCCAGGTCCTCGCGGATCTGGTGGTAGACGACCTCCGACTCGTACTGCGCCGCCACGCCGGCCACGAGACGCTGACGCTCGGCCTCGGGGATGCCGAGCTTCTCGTAGGTGTTGCGGATGTCCTCCGGAAGGTCCTCCCACGACTGGGCCTGCTTCTCGGTGGACCGCACGAAGTACTTGATGTTCTCGAAGTCGATCTCGCTGAGATCGGCGCCCCACGTCGGCATCGGCTTCTTGCCGAACAGGTCGAGACCCTTCAGACGGGTCTTGAGCATCCATTCGGGTTCGCTCTTGAGCGCGGAGATGTCCCGCACGACGGCCTCGTTGAGGCCGCGCTTCGCGCTGGCGCCCGCCGCATCGGGGTCGTGCCAGCCGAACTCGTACACCCCCAGACCTTCGAGCTCCGGGCGGTCGATCAGCACATCCGACATGGCGTCACACTCTCCTCTTCAGGCCTCAGACGGTGTCAGCCGCTCCGGCGCCCCTTCCGGCGAGCCGGGAGGGATGTCGTAGTGGGCCTTCAAACGAGACGCGAGGAACTCGCGCCTAGACTTGGAGCGGCGCCGCGAGGGTCCTCGCGCGCATCCGCTGCATCAACCGATTCTACAGGCTCCGCCCCTCACGGGGCTCCGTCCGCGCCCGAGCGCAGCGGTCCGCCCGCCGCTCCCCGCACGGCCGTGCCGGACCCGCCGCACGGGGCCACCAGGAGGCTTCACCCGCATGTCCGCCGACACCGCCGCTCCCCCCGCCGCGCCCGCCGCCCCCGCGCCCGCCGTGCTCGGCCGCCCGCTGCGCGTCCTCGCCTGGCTCTCGTTCCTCGCCGAGGTGCTGATCATCGGCACCGGCGGGGCCGTCCGGCTGACCGGATCGGGCCTCGGCTGCTCCGAGTGGCCGCTGTGCACGCCGGAGTCGATCGTGCCCACCCAGGACCTCGGCATCCATGGCTTCATCGAGTTCGGCAACCGCACGATGACCGGGGTCGTCGGCCTGCTCGCGCTGGCGGTGCTGGTCCTCACCCTGCTGCGCCTCGGCGCGCGCCGCCAGCTCGCCGTCGTCGGGTGGTTCGCGCTCGGGGGGCTCGTCGCGGCCGGCGCCGTGTACGCGATCGCGAACGCGTTCGGAGCGCCGGCCTTCGTCCTGGCCGTCACGACCGCCCTGCTGGCCTGCGTCGCGGCCGCCTACGTCACCGTCCGCGCCGTGCGGGCCCGCCGCGAGCTCGTCACGCTGGCCTGGCTCGTCGTCATCGGCGTCGTCGCGCAGGGGCTCGTGGGAGGCATCACCGTGCTCACGGGGCTCAACCCGTTCATCGTCGGCTTCCACTACACGTCGTCCGTGGTGCTCGTGTGCGTCACCGCCGCGTATCTCGTGCGCGCGTACGCCGTCGCCGGTCCGCGCGAGCGCGCCGTGCCGCTGTGGTTCGCCGTCGTCACGCACGTCACGACCCTGGTGCTCGCGGTGACGATCGCGTTCGGCGTGCTGACCACCGGGAACGGCCCGCACTCGGGCGACGCGGACGTGATCCGCACGGGCTTCGACGCCACGGTCCTCGCGCACGTGCACGCCTGGCCGGGCTACGTCCTCCTCGCCCTCGTGCTGGTGCTCGCGGTGGCGGCGTGGATGCGGCGGCTCTCCCCGCGCCGCTGGCTGGCGGCCGTGCTCGTGGTCATCGCGGTGCAGGTCGCGGTCGGGGTCGTGCAGGCGCGCAACGGCCTGCCCGAGCTGCTCGTGGGCATCCACATGGTGCTCGCCGCGCTGTCCGCCGCCGCCTTCACGGTGGTCGTCCTGCGCCTCAAGCGTCCGGTGGCCGCACCGGCGGAGTAGACCCGGCCGTCAGTCGTTCGTCGCCGTCGGCACCAGGATGCCTCGGGCGAGCGAGTGGAAGTGCCGGTTGAACCCGAGCACCGCCGGCGTCGCGCCGTCGGGGAGGTCGAGGCTCTCCACGTCCAGCGCGTCGACGACGAAGAAGTAGCGGTGCAGCCCGGTTCCGGGCGGCGGGGCCGCGCCGATGTAGCCCGCGACGCCGGCCTCGTTCTTCAGCGCGATGCCGGCCTCGGTGCGCCCGGCCGCGAACGACGTCACGTCGGCGGGGATGTCGTACACGGCCCAGTGCCAGTAGCCGGATCCGGTCGGCGCATCGGGGTCGAAGCACGACAGCGCATACGACCGCGTGCCCTCGGGGGCGCCCGACCAGCTGAGCTGCGGCGAGGTGTCCGCGCCTCCCCCCGCCGATCCCCACTGCGCGCGCGGCAGCGGCTGGCCGTGCGCGATGTCGGTGCTGGTGAGGGTGAGCGGCGCGAAGTCCCGCAGGGTGGCGAGCTCGGCGTACGGGTCATACGAGAACATGGACCCTCCTTCCGCCGCCAGGCTATCGCCGGCGCGGTCGCCTGACCACGGCACCGGCCGCCGGATCGCGACCGCACGCGCGCCCAGCGGATGCACAGCCATCGCATCGGGGCCGCATGGGATCGGCGGGGAGGGTGGGTGGCCGCCGAACCCGGCACCACCCGGCACCCCGGTGCCCTACGAGGAGGAACATGACCAGCCCCCGCACCCTGCCCGCCCCTCGCCCGCTGCTGCGCCGCAGCATCCCGTTCTGGCTGCTCTTCGCCGGATCGGCCGGCACCCTCGCCTCCGGCATCGCGCTGACGGTGCCGAACATCGACACCATGACCTCGACCCTGCTGGACAACACGGCCACCGGCGTCGAGGTGTACTCCGGGCAGGCATGGGTGACGCTGGGCGCCGCGCTGGCCGGCGCCGGTGCCATCGGACTGGCGCTCACGCTCGCCCTGGCCGCCGCGTCGTCCCTGATCCCCCGTGCCTCTGCCGCGGGGCCCGCCCCGGTCGAGGACGAGCCCGTGGCGGAGGACGAGTCCCCGGCCGACGAGCCCGTCGTCCCGGAGACGAAGGACGCCGCCGAGGCGCCGGAGAAGCCGGTCGCCGAGGATGACGTCGTCGACCCCGCGCCTACGACGCGGGGCTGATCGCGATGGCGCCTCAGGCCTCGCCCGGCGCGTCGCCCGCGCGACGTCGCTGGGCGAGGTCGGCGATGCCCGCCGCCAGCGCCAGCGCGAGGAACGCACCCACGGACGCCATGCCCAGCGCGTACCCGTCGTGGTACGCGACGAGATCGGCGACCTCGCCGCGCTCGCGGTACAGCGTCGAATAGAAGAGCGACAGGGCGATCGCCATCCCGATGGCCGAGCCGATCCGCTGCCCGAGCTGTCCGACCGATCCGGCGAGGCCGGCCTGCCGCACCGGCACCTCGGAGAACATCAGGGTCTGATTGGGCGAGATCACGAAACCGCCACCGATGCCGCTCACGATCATGATCGCCGCCATCACGGGGCCGACGGCCCCCGGCGGCAGCAGGAGAGCGGCGAGGACCATGCCGGCCACCCCTACGAGCATCACCGACACCCCGAGCACGACCAGGCCCCGGCCGCGGCGGGCGACGAGGCGGCCGCCCAGCCAGGATGAGACCGAGCTCGTGAGCGCGAAGCCGATCGTCACGAAGGCCGCGGTGAGCGCGGTGAGCTGCACGCCGGACTGAAGGAACAGCGTGGTGAGCAGGAACATCGCCGGCATGGCCGCGAAGTAGGCGGTGCCGACGACCGCCCCGTTGCGGAACGAGGGCACCGCGAACAGGCTCAGCGGCAGGAGCGGAGCCTTGCCCCGCGCCTCGTAGCTCCGCTCCCAGAGGACGAGGGCGATCAGCAGCACGGCGAACCCGGCGAGGCTCCACCACCGCTCCGCCGGGTCGTCCGGCGCACCGGTCGTGAAGAGGAAGGGCAGCATGAGCGCCAGCACGGCGCCGCCGAACAGCACGATCCCGACGGGGTCCAGGGTGAGTCGGCGCCCCGAGCCGCGATCGCGCGGCAGCAGCCGCAGCGCGAAGACCACGGCGATCGCGCCGAGCGGCAGGTTCATCCAGAAGATACCGCGCCAGCCGTCCGCCACCCCGCCGATCGCGATGGAGAGCCCGCCCACCATCGGCCCGAACGCCGTCGCGAGGCCGATGGTCGCGCCGAACAGGCCGAACGCCTGGCCGCGCTCCTTGCCGGGGAAGAGCTGCTGGATCAGCCCGATCACCTGCGGCATGTGGATGCCGGCCGCGATGCCCTGCACCAGCCTGCCGACCAGCAGCACCTCGGCGTTCGGCGCCAGCGCGCACAGCACGCTCGCGAGGGTGAACAGCGTGAGGCCGCTGACGAAGAGCGTGCGGCGCGACCGCTGGTCGCCCACGCGACCCATCGGCACGAGCAGCAGCCCCATCGCGAGCACGTACCCCGACAGCACGAGCTGCAGCTCGGTCGACCCGACCTCGAAGGCCTGCTCGATCGAGGGCAGCGCGACGTTGACCTTGGTCATGTCGAGGATGGTCAGGCTCGCCACGCCGGCGCAGACCCAGAAGGCCGGCCACCGTCGCAGGGCGCCGGCTTCCGGCTCTGTCGCAGTCATCGCGAACACGCTACCTCCCGTCGGCGTCGCACGGGCGCTCCGCGGCCGTCGGACGACCCGTGCCGGCATGCGAGAGGCCCCGCTCCCCACCGCATGAGGGCGGCGGAGCGGGGCCGGGGTCGCGCGGCGCCTAAGCCCAGAGGAACGGCACGACCATCGTGGCCAGGGTCACCACGGGGCCGATGACGACCATCGACAGCCCCCAGATCGTCAGGTTCCGGTTCACGCGAGGGCGGTCCTCCTCCACCGTCGACGCGACGATCGTCGCGCCGGTGGTGCCGAACGGCGCGCAGTCGACCAGCGAGGCCGAGATCGCCAGGGCGTAGATGAAGCCCGTCGTCTCGAGCCCGCCGCCCGGGATGAGGAGCGGAACCGCCAGGGGGATCAGCGCGCCGATGATGCCGATGGTCGACGCGAAGGCCGACACGAGCGCGGCGATCACGCAGATGACGAATGCCGCCACGAGCGGCTGGCTCACCGAGCGCGCGGCCTCGCCGAGCTGGTCGATGGCGCCGAGGCGCGTCAGCACCTCGACGTAGGTGATGATGCCGCCGAGCAGCAGGATCGTGCTCCAGTCCACACGGCCGATCGCCTTGCGCCCCACACCCGGGTCGATGAGGGCGATGATCACCGCGATGGTCAGCGCCACGACACCGAGGTTCACGTCGACGTCGAGCTGCGTGAGCAGGAAGAAGCCGCCGATCAGCACGAGGATCGACACGATCACCGTGGCCTGGAGGGCCGAGAGCCGGGTGCGGGTCTTGGTCGCCGTCTGCACGGCGCCCCCGCCCGTCGACGACGCGGATCCGGTCGAGCCGTCGCGCCCGCCACGGGAGCGGGCGATCAGCTCGCGTCCGCCGAACATGAAGAACGCCGCCGCGACCACCAGCGCGTTCACGCCGACCGACAGCGCGAACATCAGGCCGGCGTTGTAGGGCAGGTCGGCGGACGATGCCACCGTCTGCACCGTGATGCCGACGATGCTGGTCGGGGCGAGCGCGCCTCCGACGATCGCCGAGCTCATGGCGATGCCCATCATCGTCGAGTTGATCCGGTGGCTGTGCGCCAGGCTCATCGCGATCGGGACGACCGCGAACGCCGCGTGGGAGGTGCCGAGGCAGGCGACGGCCGTGGCGATGAGCCACAGGCCCCAGGGCAGCAGAGCCACCCGGTCCCCGATGAACTCCAGCGAACGGTCCACGAGCCAGTCGATGGTGCCGGTCTCACGGGCGATGCCGAACAGATACGTGATGCCGAGCAGGATCACCAGGGCGTCGACGGGGAACCCGCCGAGCACATCGTCGAGCCCCTCGCCGACCACGCCGATCCCGACGACGAAGGCGGCCACGAGCGCGAGGGCGCCCATGTGCACGTTGCGCAGCGACGAGATGGCGAACACCGCCGCCAGGCCGATGAGGGCGATGATCTCGGCGGTCACGACGCGCGCTCCCCTCGGGCGAGAGCGCGCTGCGGCGCTCGCCTGGTGCAGATCGTCATCGATTCACTCCGTTCGTGTGTGCGGTGCGGGCGACGCCCGCGCGATATGCGTCGAGGGCGCCCGGGTCGGCTCCCTCGACGTCGTCGAGGCCGATCAGCTCGCCGGCGGCCACGGGACGGCGCAGACGCGCGCCGTCCAGCAGGTAGTACGGCGCCGCGGCGGCGTCGGGGGCGATCATCACCGGCGCGACGCCGGCGATCTCGTGATGGTGGCCCGTGACAGCGAACGGCGTGCCGGCGGGCAGCTCGTCCGTGGCCCTCGCGGCCAGCAGGGTCGTCCATCGCGCCGGCCTGGCGGGCGCACGGTCGACGGCGGCGTGCACCGTCAGCGGCGTCTCGACGCCCATGTAGTGGTACGGCCAGTACACGCAGGCGTAGCGTCCGTCGCGGCTGAGCACGTGCCCCTTGCCGCGGAGCGTGTCCCAGGTGAGGCGGTCACCGGTGCGCACGACGGCGAAGACGCCGCCCGCGAAGCTCGCCTCCCCCGGCAGCCGCAGAGCGGAGAACACGTCCACCACGCCGTCGCGGGCGACGAGGCCGCCGTCCGCGCGGGCGGCATAGACGTCGGCGAGCTCGTCGATCCGCGCCACGGGGTAGTGCATCGCCTCCACGTCCGCCGGCATCCCGATGCGGCTGGCGACGACGGTCATCTCGCACGAGTCGGCTGCGGCGGCGCGCTTCAGCCCGGACACCGCGTCGGCACGGGCAGCGAGGGTCGCACGCACGTCGTCGCCGAGCTCGAGCAGGTCGCCCAGCTCGGGAGCCTGCACCGAGACGCCGGCCTGCGTCACCGTGCCGGTGGCGGGGTCGAGCTCGAGGTCGTACTCGCCGGACTTCCCGACCGCGACGATGTCGAGCCCGACGGCGGAGACCCAGTCGAGCAGGCGCAGGAGGTTGGCCGGCTGGTCGCCGTCGCCGGGGAGGTAGCTGAGCCCGCGTTCCGCGGCGCGCGCGCTCAGCTCGACGCCGACGACGGTGTCGACCTCCTTGCTCACCATCACCACGTGCGCGCCGTTCTCCAGCGCCGACGAGGCGTAGCGGTAGCCGTGGGACACGCGGCCGCAGGCCTCGACGAGCACGTCCACCTGGGACCAGTCGACGGCGTCCGCGCCGGGGACGAGCACGATGTCCCCGGCGCGCACGCGCCGGGGACATCGTGCTCGTCCGCGTCCTGCGACTCGACGATGCGGTCGGCATCGACGCCCAGCTGGTGGAGCATGCGTCGCACGCCGTCGATGTCGGGATCGACGAGGACGGCCGGCACGATCTCCGGCGTCGAGGACAGCTGGGCGAGGAAGGTGCGGCCGTAGCCGCCGTTGGCGCCGGTCAGCGCGATGCGGATGGGGGCTCTGCCGCGAGCGGAGTGCGTGAGGATCACCGTCGTCCCGTTCTTCGTGCCCCGGCTCGGCCTTCGAGTGGGGTCCGGGCCACTGTGCCAGAGATTCCACTTTCATACAAATTTGCACCAAATCATCACATGCGGTGTGATTGTCACCGTCGGCGGGACCATCCGCCGCGCAGCGCGGGGCCGTTCCCGCGATGCAGAGAGGAGCGGCGTGCTGGGAGCGATCGCCGATGACTTCACGGGCGCGACGGATCTCGCGACGATGCTGCGACGGTCCGGGCACCGCGTGTCGGTCGTGATCGAGGACGCGGAGCTCGCGCCCGAGGAGGCCCGAGCGGCAGACGCGGTCGTGGTCGCGCTGAAGACCCGCACGGCACCCGCCGCGGAGGCGGTCCGTGCATCGCTGGACGCCCTCGGGCGGCTGCGCGGCTGGGGCGCCGACCGCTTCTATGTGAAGTACTGCTCGACGTTCGACTCCACCGACGAGGGCAACATCGGCCCGGTGCTCGACGCCGTCGGCGACGCCCTGGGCACCGCGCGCACCGTGGTCGTCCCATCGCTGCCCGCGAACGGCCGCACCGTCTACCAGGGGCACCTCTTCGTCGGCCGCGAGCTGCTCGAGCACTCCTCGATGCGCAACCACCCGCTCACCCCGATGACCCGGTCCCGCGTCGCCGACCTGCTGCGCCCTCAGACCCCCGCCGAGGTGTCCGAGATCGACCACGCCACCGTGCGCGCCGGCGCCGACGACTTGCGCGCCGCTCTCGACGCCGCCGAGGCCCGCTACGTCGTCGTCGACGCGATCGACGACGACGATCTGCGCGCGATCGGGGCGGCGACCGGGCAGCACCCCCTCGTCTCGGGCGGGTCCGGGCTCGCGCTCGGCATCCCCGGTCCGCACCGGCCGGACACCCTGTGGGCACCGCCCGCCACGGGGCGGGGAGCCGTTCTGTGCGGCAGCGTCTCACGCACCACCCTTGCTCAGATCGAGCACGCGGCCCGCACCCAGCCGGTCCGCCAGATCGACCTCGCGGCGGCGGTCGCCGACCCCGCGGCCACCGCCGCGGAGCTCGCCGCCTGGACGCTCAACCAGGACGCCGACAGCGTGCCCGTGGTCTGTGCGGCTCGCAGCCGCGACGACGTCCGAGCCTCTCTCGACGGCACCGCGGTGTCGCCTGTGGTCGAGGAGGTCCTCGCACGCACAGCGGCGCTGCTCGTCGCCGACGGGGCGGTCTCGGCCCTGGTCGTCGCGGGCGGGGAGAGCAGCGGTGCCGTCGTGCGCGAGCTCGGGGTCGGCGTCCTGCACATCGGGCCGGAGCTCGCGCCGGGCGTGTGCTGGGCGGCGGCGGAGTCCGGCGGACGGCGCATCGCGCTCGCCCTCAAGAGCGGCAACTTCGGCCGCACCGAGCTGTTCACGGACGCCTGGGAGGCCCTCGCATGAACGCCGCAGAACAGCTGATCGCCGCGGGGCGCGCCGTCGTCGAGGCCGGGCTCAGCCCGGGATCGAGCGGGAACATCAGCGTGCTCGACGGCGACCGCCTCCTCATCACCGGCACCGGTGCCTCGCTCGGCGCGCTCACGCCGCAGGCGCTGACGGAGACCGCCCTGGACGGCACCCACCTGGGCGGCGCCCGCCCGTCGAAGGAGACGCCGCTGCACCTCGGCCTGTACGCGCGCGACGAGCGCCACCGTGCGGTGGTGCACGTGCACTCGCCCCAGGCGGTCGCCCTCTCGTGCCTGGCACCGTGGCGCGAGCACAGCGCGATCCCGCCGCTGACCCCGTACTTCGTGATGCGCGTGGGCCAGACCCCGCTCCTCCCCTATCGGCATCCCGGCGATCCCGCGCTCGGCGCCGACATCCGCGACGCGCGCTGGCCGCTCCGTGCCGCGCTCCTCGCGAACCACGGGGCGGTCGTCGCGGGCGCCTCGCTGGAAGAGGCCGTCGAACGCGCGGCCGAGCTCGAGGAGGCGTGCCGCATCGCCCTGCTCACCGCCGGGCGTCCGCGCAACGAGCTCGACCCCGCACAGGTCCGCGAGCTCGCCGAGCGGTGGGACAGCCCCTGGACGCCGCCGACCATAGACTGAGCGCGGGAGGACAGATGGCACGGACGACATCGCTCATCCCGGAGCAGCGGCGGCAGCAGATCCTGCGGCACCTCCGGGCGGAGGAGGTGCTCAGCTACCGCCAGATCACGGAGCTGCTCGGCGTGAGCCAGATGACCGCCCGACGGGACGTCGCCGCCCTCGCCGAGCAGGGCCGGCTGCGCGCGACGCAGGGCGGGGCGGCCGCCATCGCGCGCCTCGACGCAGAGCCGTCGCGGGCGGACAAGGCCGTCGCCGAGCTCCCCCAGAAGTCGGCGATCGCCCGCGCCGCCGCAGACCTCGTGTCCGACTCGATGACGGTCTACCTCGACGCCGGGACCACCGTGCAGGCCGTGCGCCCCCACCTCGAGCATCGCCGCGATCTCACCATCGTGTCGAACGACCTCGGCACGCTGCTGTCGTTCCTCGACCATCCCAGTGCCGACCTGATCTGCGTGGGGGGACGCATCGACCGCGACAACCAGTCGATGATCGGCCGCCTGGCGACGATCACGCTCTCCGAGCTCTCGCTCGACCTGGCCCTGCTCTCCTCCAGCTCGTGGGACGTGCGCCACGGCGTCACGACGCCGGTCGAGGCGAAGATCGACCCGAAGCGCGCGGCGCTGGCGTCGGCGACGTCCGTGGCGCTGCTCGCCGACAGCGGCAAGTTCGGCCGGTACGCGAAGTACCGGGTGCTGGGCCTGGACGAGGTCGACACCGTGATCACCGACGCAGGGCTGCCGGTCGCCGACGCCGATCGCATCGAGGCGCTCGGCACGGAGGTCGTGCGCGCGGCGCTCGCGCCGGAAGCCCGAGACGCCGCCCGCTCACAGGCGTCTCGCGACGCCGCAGCGGGCTGACCGACCGATCCCCTCCCGGCCGCGAGCTTTCGGCGCGAGCGAAGGAGGCTCAGCGCGGCGTCAGAACGGCAGGAGCGGGTCGATCGCGACCGCGACGAACACCAGCGTCAGGTACGTGATCGAGGCGTGGAACACCCGCATCGGTCCCGGCGTCGTGCCGTCTCCGGCCGCCGCGCTCAGCACGGTGCGGTTGTAGAGCCGGTGCGACTCGTACAGGAACCAGCCGCCGAAGACCAGCGCCGACACCGAGTACACCAGTCCCATGCCCGCCACCGGGATCAGCAGCAGCGAGCAGGCGACGGTGGCCCACGCGTAGAGGATGATCTGCAGACCGACCTGGGCGCCGTTCCGCGTCGCGCCCAGCATCGGCACATCGGTGTTGGCGTAGTCGGCGGCGTACTTGATCGACAGCGGCCAGTAGTGCGGCGGCGTCCAGAGGAACACCAGCGCGAAGAGGATGAAGGCGGCCCAGTCGAGCGAGTTCGCGACCGCGGCCCACCCGATCAGCACCGGGAAGCAGCCTGCGATCCCGCCCCACACGATGTTCTGCTCGGTGCGGCGCTTGAGGATCATCGTGTAGATGACCACGTAGAAGAAGATCGCCGTGGCCGACAGCGCGGCCGTCAGCAGGTTGGTGGTGAGGAGGAACCAGCCGGTGGAGACGATCGCAAGCGTCCACGCGAACACGAGCGCGTTGCGCGGCGAGATCTCCCCCGTCACGATCGGGCGGTTCTCGGTGCGCTGCATGTGCGCGTCGATGTCCCGGTCGAGGTACATGTTGAACGCCGCCGCGGACCCGGCGCTGAGCGACCCGCCGATCACCGTGGCGAGCACCAGGCCGAGGTTCGGCAGGCCGCCCTGCGCCAGGAACATCACCGGCACCGTGGAGACGAGCAGCAGCTCGAGGACGCGCGGCTTCGTCAGCGCGACGTACGCCCGGATCTTGCGTCCGAGACCCGTCGACCTCGTGGCCTCCGGCGCGATCGTCGACATGGCGACCCTCTCCTCGTAGACCTCGTGAACGACCTTTCGATTCTAGGGCATGCCGCACGCCGCGAAGCGCCGCCGACGCGCCCGCGAGGCGCCGTCACGCTCCGTCACCCGGCACGATCCGGCGAGGGCCCCCGGGGCTATGCTGGGGTCACACGCGCGCCTCGCGCCGGCTGCTCCACCCGTGCACCCGCACGTCCGCCCCCAACGGGCGCGATCGCCGAGCGGCCCGCCGGGCGCACCACCCCACCACGAAAGGGCATCCGGTGACGGAACTGCGTTGGGATGAGATCGACAGGCGCGCCGTGGACACGGCCCGCGCTCTTGCCGCGGACGCCGTGGAGAAGGTCGGCAACGGCCACCCCGGCACGGCGATGAGCCTGGCCCCCGCGGCCTACCTGCTGTATCAGCGGGTGATGCGACACGACCCGGCCGACGTGCACTGGCCCGGGCGCGACCGCTTCATCCTGTCGGCCGGCCACTCGTCGCTCACGCAGTACGTGCAGCTCTACCTCGGCGGCTTCGGCCTCGAGCTCGACGACCTGAAGTCGCTGCGCACCTGGGGCTCGCTCACGCCGGGTCACCCGGAGTACGGCCACACCGACGGCGTCGAGATCACCACCGGCCCGCTCGGCCAGGGCCTCGCCTCCTCCGTCGGCTTCGCGTACGCGGCGCGATACGAGCGCGGCCTGTTCGACCCGGAGACGCCCGCCGGCGAGAGCCCGTTCGACCACCACATCTACGTGATCGCGTCGGACGGCGACATCCAGGAGGGCGTCACCAACGAGGCGTCCTCGCTCGCGGGCCACCAGCAGCTCGGCAACCTCGTCGTGATCTACGACGCGAACCAGATCTCGATCGAGGACGACACCAACGTCGCCTTCACGGAGGACGTGGCCGCCCGCTACGAGGCGCTCGGCTGGCAGGTGCAGACGGTCGACTGGAAGAAGACCGGCGAGTACGTCGAGGACGTCCCGGCCCTGTTCAGCGCGATCGAGGCGGCGAAGGCCGAGACCTCGAAGCCCTCGATCATCGTGCTCAAGACGATCATCGGATGGCCCTCCCCCGGCAAGCAGAACACCGGCAAGGTGCACGGCTCCGCGCTCGGCGCGGACGAGCTCGCGGCGACCAAGAAGGTCCTGGGCTTCGACCCGGAGCAGACGTTCGCGGTGGCCGACGACGTGATCGCGCACACGCGCTCGCTCTCCGAGCGCGCACAGCAGGTCAAGGCCGAGTGGCAGGAGCGGTTCGACGCCTGGGCCGCGGCCAACCCCGAGCGCAAGGCGCTCTGGGACCGCCTGCAGGCCGGCGAGCTGCCCGCCGACCTCGACGCCGCGCTTCCGGTCTTCGAGACCGGCAAGGACGTCTCGACCCGTGCCGCATCGGGCCAGGTCATCAACGCCCTCGCCGAGCGCCTTCCCGAGCTCTGGGGCGGCTCGGCGGACCTCGCCGAGTCGAACCTGACCACGATCAAGAACGCCCCGTCGTTCATCCCCGACGAGTGGTCGACCGGCGAGTGGACGGGCAACCCCTACGGCCGTGTGCTGCACTTCGGCATCCGCGAGCACGCCATGGGCGCGATCGTGAACGGCATCGTGCTGCACGGGCCCACCCGCGCCTTCGGCGGCACGTTCCTGATCTTCAGCGACTACATGCGCCCGTCGGTGCGGCTCGCAGCGCTCATGGACATCCCGAGCATCTTCGTCTGGACGCACGACTCCGTCGCGCTCGGCGAGGACGGTCCGACGCACCAGCCGATCGAACAGCTGACCGCGCTCCGGGCGATCCCGAACTTCTCGGTCGTCCGCCCCGCGGACGCGAACGAGACGGCGGCCGTCTGGCTCGAGATCCTGCGCCGCCGCAAGGGACCGTCGGGCATCGCGCTCACCCGCCAGAACATCCCCGTCTTCGAGCGGGGCGATGGCGAAGCCTCCGGCGACGCGTTCGCCTCCGCGGCGCTGGCCGCGAAGGGCGCCTACGTGCTCGCCGAGGCGCCGGGCGGCACGCCTGACGTGATCCTGATCGCGACCGGCTCCGAGGTGCAGCTGGCCGTCGAGGCGCGCGAGACGCTGGCCGCCGAGGGCGTGAACGCCCGCGTCGTGTCGGCGCCGTCGCTGGAGTGGTTCGCCGAGCAGGACGAGGCGTACCGCGAGAGCGTGCTGCCGTCGGGCGTGAAGGCACGGGTCTCGGTCGAGGCCGGTCTCGGCCTCAGCTGGCGCGGCATCGTCGGCGACGCCGGCCGCTCCGTCTCGATCGAGCACTTCGGCGCCTCGGCCGACTACAAGACCCTTTTCGAGAAGTTCGGCATCACCGCCGAGGCCGTCGTCACCGCGGCGCGCGAGACCCTCAAGGAGAACGCATGAGCACCCCCACCGCCGCCCTGGCCGCCCAGGGCGTGAGCATCTGGCTCGACGACCTCTCGCGCCAGCGCATCACGACCGGCAACCTCGCCCAGCTGATCGAGACGCGCGACGTCACCGGTGTGACGACCAACCCGACGATCTTCCAGGGCGCGATCAGCGCCGGTATCGGCTACGAGGAGGCCATCGCCGCGCAGGCGGCGGCCGGCGCATCGGTCGACGACGCGATCTTCGCGATCACGACCACCGACGTCCGCGACGCGTCGGACATCTTCCGTCCGATCTACGACGCCACGAGCGGCGTGGACGGCCGCGTGTCGATCGAGGTCTCCCCCGATCTCGCCCACGACACGGACGCGACCGTCGCCCAGGCCAAGGAGCTGCACGCCGCGGTCGACCGCGACAACGTGCTCATCAAGATCCCCGCCACCCTCGCCGGCATCCCCGCGATCACCGAGGTGATCGGCGCCGGCATCAGCGTCAACGTCACGCTGATCTTCAGCCTCGAGCGCTACGACCTCGTGATCGACGCCTACCTCGCGGGCCTCGAGAAGGCGCAGGCAGCCGGCCTCGACCTGTCGAAGATCCACTCGGTCGCGTCGTTCTTCGTGTCGCGCGTGGACACCGAGGTCGACAAGCGCCTCGCCGCGATCGGCTCCGACGAGGCCAAGGCGCTGTCGTCGAAGGCCGGCCTCGCGAACGCACGACTCGCGTACGAGCTGTTCGAGAAGCGCTTCGCGGAGAGCCGGGCGACCGACCTCGTCGCCGCCGGTGCGAACGTGCAGCGCCCGCTGTGGGCGTCGACCGGGGTGAAGGACCCGGCACTGCCGGACACGCTCTACGTGACCGGCCTCGTCGCCCCCGGCACCGTCAACACGATGCCGGAGAAGACGCTCGAGGCGACGTTCGACCACGCCGAGATCACGGGCGACACCGTGACGGCGGCCTACGCCGACGCGCACGACGTGTTCGACCGGCTCGCCGACGTCGGCATCGACCTGGTCGACGTGACCGAGGTGCTCGAGGTCGAGGGCGTCGACAAGTTCATCGCCTCGTGGCACGACCTCCAGCAGACCGTCAAGGACGCGCTCGAGGACGCTGCGAAGGGAGCGGACGCGTGACCTTCTCGATCCGCGTCTCCGGCGACGCCGAGACGGCGGTCGCGACGCATCTTCCCGCCCTGATCGCTGACTACGTCGCGTCGAGCATCACCAACCTCGACACGACCCTCTGGGGCCCCGACGCCGAGGAAGAGGCCGGCAAGCGGCTGGGCTGGGTGCAGGCTGTGACGGTCTCGCGACCTCTGGTCGCCGACATCGTCGCCCTACGCGAGGAGCTCGGCGCCAAGGGCGTCGACCGCTTCGTGCTGGCCGGGATGGGCGGCTCGTCCCTGGCCCCGGAGGTCATCACGCAGACCGAGGGCGTCGAGCTGACGATCCTCGACTCGACGGCACCCGGCCAGGTGCTCGCCGCCCTCGACGGCGGCCTCGAGCGCACGGCGCTCGTGGTGTCGTCCAAGTCCGGCTCCACGGTCGAGACCGACTCGCAGCGCCGCGCCTTCGAGGCGGCGTTCCGCGACCTGGGCATCGACCCGGCCGAGCGGATCGTGGTCGTCACCGACCCCGGCTCACCTCTCGACGAGTCCGCCCGCGCCGCCGGCTACCGCGTCTTCAACGCCGACCCGTCGGTCGGCGGCCGCTACTCGGCGCTCACCGCGTTCGGCCTGGTGCCGTCCGGTCTGGCCGGCGTCGACATCGATGCGCTCCTCGACGAGGCCGAGGCCTCGCTGCTCGAGGTCGCCATCGACGCCCCCGAGAACCCGGCGCTCGCCCTCGGGGCGGCCATCGCCGGCACGCTGACGCCCGACGGCACGTCCCGCCGCGACAAGCTCGGCCTGATCACCGACGGCACGCACATCGTCGGCCTGCCCGACTGGATCGAGCAGCTCATCGCGGAGTCCACCGGCAAGCAGGGCACCGGCATCCTGCCCGTCGTGCTGCTGCCCGTCTCCCCCGAGCTCGACACGAAGCCCGCCGACCTCCAGATCGTGCGCCTCGTGGACGACGCCGACGAGGTCGAGCACCGCCACCCGGGCGAGATCCTCGTCAGCGGCACGCTGGGCGCCCAGCTGGTGGTGTGGGAGTACGCGACCGCGATCGCGGGCCGTCTCCTCGGCATCAACCCGTTCGACCAGCCCGACGTCGAGTCGGCGAAGGTGGCGGCACGCGGACTTCTGGACGCGCGTCCGGAGCCGACCGCGCCGGCGTTCGTCGAGTCGGGCGTCGAGGTGCGCGTCAGCGACCCGTCGCTCGCGACCGGCGGAACGGTCCAGGCCGTGCTCGACGCCCTCTGGGCGGCGCTGCCCGAAGACGGCTACGTGTCGATCCAGGCCTACGTGAACCGTCTCGAGGTCCCGCAGCTGCAGGGCCTGCGCGAGATGGTCGCCGCCGACTCCGGCCGGCCGACCACGTTCGGCTGGGGGCCGCGCTTCCTGCACTCCACCGGTCAGTACCACAAGGGCGGGCCCGCGCAGGGCGTGTTCCTGCAGATCACGGAGCGCACGGAGACGGACGTGGAGATCCCCGATCGTCCGTTCACGTTCGGTCAGCTGATCGAGGCGCAGGCCGCCGGCGACGCGGCGGTGCTCGCGGAGCACGGCCGTCCGGTCGTGACCCTCACCCTCACCGACCCGCAGGCCGAGGTGCTGGCGCTGTTCGAGGCCGCGCAGTAAGGCGACAGGGAGAACCTCACTCGATGACCGTTAAGATCTCGCGCGGCGTCAACCCGCTGCGCGACCCCGGCGACCGCCGCCTCAACCGCATCGCAGGACCCAGCGCGCTGGTGATCTTCGGCGTGACGGGCGATCTCTCGCGCAAGAAGCTGATGCCCGCCGTCTACGACCTCGCGAACCGCGGGCTGCTTCCTCCAGGCTTCGCGCTCGTCGGCTTCGCGCGCCGCGACTGGGAGGACCAGGACTTCGCGCAGGTCGTGCACGACGCCGTCAGGCAGTATGCGCGCACGGAGTTCCGCGAGGAGACCTGGCAGCAGCTGCAGCAGGGCATCCGGTTCGTGCAGGGCGAGTTCGACGATCCGGCGGCCTTCCGCCGCCTCCGGGAGACCGTGGATCGGCTGGACGTCGATCGCGGGACGATGGGCAACCACGCGTTCTACCTCTCGATCCCGCCGAAGTCCTTCCCGATCGTGGCTCAGCAGCTGCTCGAGTCGGGCCTCGTCGAGGACAAGCCCGACGACAACCGCTGGCGTCGTGTGGTGATCGAGAAGCCGTTCGGGCACGACCTCGCCTCCGCGCGGGAGCTGAACGACTCGCTCGAGGCGGCCTTCCCGGCCGACTCGATCTTCCGGATCGACCACTACCTCGGCAAGGAGACGGTCCAGAACATCCTGGCCCTGCGGTTCGCCAACGAGCTGTACGAGCCGATCTGGAACCGCAACTACGTCGACCACGTGCAGATCACCATGGCCGAGGACATCGGCGTGGGCGGACGCGCGGGCTACTACGACGGCGTGGGCGCTGCCCGCGACGTCATCCAGAACCACCTCCTGCAGCTGCTGGCGCTGACCGCGATGGAGGAGCCCATCAGCCTCTCGGCCGAGCACCTTCGGGCCGAGAAGGAGAAGGTGCTGGCGGCGGTGCGCCTGCCCGACGACCTCGCCACGGCGACGGCGCGCGGGCAGTACGCCGGCGGGTGGCAGGGCGGCGAGCTGGTCTCGGGCTTCCTCGACGAGGACGGGATGAACCCCGGCTCGACGACGGAGACCTACGCGGCGATCAAGCTGGAGATCAACACCCGCCGCTGGGCCGACGTGCCGTTCTACGTGCGCTCGGGCAAGCGGCTCGGGCGTCGCGTGACCGAGATCGCCGTGGTCTTCAAGCGCGCGCCGGAGCACCTCTTCTCGCGCGGGCAGACCGCCGAGCTCGGGCAGAACGCCCTCGTGATCCGCGTGCAGCCCGATGAGGGCGTGACCATCCGCTTCGGCTCCAAGGTGCCGGGCAACGGCACGCAGGTGCGCGACGTCACGATGGACTTCGGCTACGGCCACGCGTTCACGGAGGCGAGCCCCGAGGCGTACGAGCGGCTCATCCTGGACGTCCTGCTGGGAGACCCGCCGCTCTTCCCCCGCCACGAGGAGGTCGAGCTGTCGTGGCGCATCCTCGACCCGGTCGAGGAGTACTGGGCGTCGCTCGGCGGTCCGCTCGAGCAGTACGAGCCCGGCTCGTGGGGCCCCTCGGCGGCGGACGAGCTGCTCGCCCGCGACGGGCGCGTCTGGAGGAGGCCGTGACGGCCGTCGGCGCCCTGCGGCGCCGCAGCCTCGCCGCGGCAGCGACCTCGACCGACTGGAGTGACCGATGATCATCGACCTGCCCGACACCACGATCAGCAAGGTGGCGCGCCAGCTCGTCAGCACCCGTGAGGAGGGCGGCGCCGTCGCCCTCGGCCGCGTGCTGACGCTCATCATCAAGTCGACCCGGCACCTGGACGAGGACGCCATCGAGGCGGCCAACGACGCGTCCCGCGAGCACCCGATGCGCGTCATCATGCTCGTCACGCTCCCCGGTGACGAGCCGCGGCTCGACGCGCAGATCCGCGTCGGGGGCGATGCCGGGGCGAGCGAGGTCATCGTGCTGCGCGCCGTCGGCGACGTGGCCCGCAACGAGGAGGCGCTCGTCACCGGCCTGCTGCTTCCCGACGCTCCGGTCGTCGTGTGGTGGCCGGACGAGGCGCCCACGCGTCCCGGCGGGTCGTCGCTCGGCCGCATCGCGCAGCGCCGGATCACCGACACCGCCACGGCGCCGTACTCCCCTGACCGGCTCGGCCGGCTGGAGAGCTCCTACTCCCCGGGCGACACCGACCTCGCGTGGACGCGGCTCACCCGCTGGCGGGAGCAGCTCGCCGCGGTGCTCGACCAGCCGCCCTACGAGCCCGTGACCGCCGTGGCGGTGCGCGGCGCGTCCACGTCGCCGTCGACCGCGCTGCTCGCAGCGTGGCTCGGGCTGGCGCTGGACCTTCCCGTCGACTGGCAGTACGAGGACCCGGCGGAGTGGGATCACGGCATCCACTCGGTGCGGCTGACCCGGACCAGCGGCGACATCGTGCTCGAGCGGCAGTCCGAGTCGCTCGCGCTGCTGACGCAGCCCGGGCAGCCGGATCACGAGCTCCACCTCCCCCGCCGGTCGCTGCGCGAGTGCCTCGCGGAGGAGCTGCGGCGCCTCGACCCCGACGTGCTCTACGGCCGGGTCATCAGCGAGGGCTGGTCACGTCTCGCCGAGCCGCGGGGGTCCGCATGAAGCGCGTGGTGGTGCTGCCCGACAAGGCCGGGCTCGCAGAGGGGGTGGCCAACCGCTTCGTCGGCAAGCTGGCGCAGCTCACCCAGGAGGGGCGCCCCGTCCATGTCTCCCTGACCGGCGGGTCGATGGGCTCGGCCGTCCTGGCGGCCGCCGCCGACCACGGCTGGGCGGAGAACATCGACTGGTCCCTCGTGCACTTCTGGTGGAGCGACGAGCGGTTCGTGCCGTCCGACGACACAGAGCGCAACGCCGGGCAGGCGCGCGCCGCGCTGCTCGATCGCGTCGGCGTGCCCGCCGGCAACGTGCACGAGCCTGCGTCGACGGACGGGGGCCTCAGCCTGGACGAGGCCGCCGACGCCTACGCGGCCGAGCTGGCACGCTTCGGCACGGACGGCCGGGAGTGGCCCGAGTTCGACATCTGCTTCCTGGGCGTCGGGCCGGACGGCCACATCGCGTCGCTCTTCCCGGATCGTCGCGAGGTGCTGGTCCGCGATCGCGCGGTGCTGGCCGTGCGCGACTCCCCCAAGCCGCCGCCGGAGCGCATCACCTTCACCCTGCCGGTCATCAACTCGTCCGTGCGGATCTGGATGGTCGTCTCCGGCGCCGACAAGGCCTCGGCGCTGGGGCTCATGCTCGCCGGCGCCGGTCCCGCGAGCGTCCCGGCCGCCGGCGCGGAGGGCACCGCGCGCACGGTCGTGTTCGTCGACCAGGACGCGGCGACGGACGTGCCAGAGGACCTGATCGACCCGGACTACTAGACACCCGTTCGCGCCCCCGCCACTCCGCGCCGGATCACGCGACGGGCGGAGACCCGCCGAGGAGAGCCATGGACGCGCAGCCGCAGACGATCGTCTTCCTGCACGGCCTGGGCGTGGGCCCCGAGTGCTGGGACGCGCAGATCGCGGCGCTGCCCGCCGGTTTCACGCCCGTCGTGCCCCGCATTCTCCCCTCGGACGGTCGGCCGTTCAGCCTGTCCCGCTCGGTGGACGAGCTGCGGGGGCTGCTCGACGCGCAGGGCGTGGGGCGCGCCCACCTGTGCGGCCTGTCCCTGGGGGCGGTCGTCGCGACGCGGTTCGCGGCCGCGCACCCGGATCGCGTCTCGTCGCTCACCCTGTCCGGCGGTCAGGTGCGCCCGAGCCCCGCGCTCATGAGGCTGCAGCGCGCGATCATCGCCCTGCTGCCGGCACGGCTCGCCGCGCCGGCGGGCGTCGACAAAGCGACCATGCTGCAGGTGCTCGATGCCATCGCCGCGCTGGATCTGCGCGACGACCTCCCCCGCATCACCGCTCCGACGCTCGTGCTCTGCGGCGCGCGGGACCGGCCGAACCTCGGTGCCGCCCGCGAGCTGGCCCGCGGCATCCCTCGTGCCGAGCTTCAGGTCGTCCCGGGCGCGGGCCACGAGTGGAACACGCAGCTGCCCGCGGAGTTCACGCGACGGCTCGGGGCGTTCCTGCGCGGTCCCGGCTCCGCCGCCGGATAGGCGAGAGGGCCCCCGCCGCGGCGGGGGCCCTCTCGTCTATCCGTGGTCTCACTGACCGCGCTTCTCGCGCAGCTTGTCGAGCGCCTCGTCGAGCAGCTGCTCGGCCTCGTCGTCGGTCCGGCGCTCCTTCACGTAGGCGAGGTGCGTCTTGTACGGCTCGTTCTTGGCGACCTCGGGCGGGTTCTCCTTGTCCCGCCCCGCGGGCAGGCCCGAGTGCGGGTGGTCCACGATGTCGGGGATCTCCTCCTCCGGCAGGCCGGCGGCGTAGTAGCGCACCGTCTCGTTGCCGAGGCCGTCCCAGTAGCTCACCGCGATGCGGTCGGCGTGGTGCCCGTGGTCCTGCTCGCCCATCGGGCCCGATCCGACGCGCGTACCGCGGATCGCGTTTCCTCCGACGGCCATCAGATGACCTGGAACTTCGTGACGAGGCCGAGGCCGACGATCGAGAAGAACCACACGAGCGACAGGATCACGGTGAGGATGTTCAGGTTGCGCTCGGCGAGGCCGGACGATCCCATCGCCTGGGACACCCCGCCGCCGAACATGTCCGACAGCCCGCCGCCGCGCCCCTTGTGGAGCAGGATCAGCAGCGTCAGCAGGAGGCTCGTCAGACCGAGCAGCACCTGCAGGATGAATTCGATGATCTGCACGGATAAGGCCTTTCGTGGGTGCGGGACGGAGAACCCGCACGAAGGTTCAGTATACGACGCGCCCGGTCGCCGGCCGCGAACCGCCGGCGACCGGGCGCGATCCGTCAGACGCCGACGTGCTTCTGGAAGCGCACGATCGCGGCGAACTCGTCCACCAGCAGGCTCGCGCCGCCGACGAGCGCGCCGTCCACGTCGGGCTGGCGCATGAAGCTCGCGATGTTCGCCGCCTTCACCGAACCGCCGTACAGCACGCGCGTGCGCGCCGCCGCGTCGTCGCCGAGCTTCGCCGCGACGACCTGACGCAGCTTCGCGCAGACCTCCTGCGCCTGCTCCGGGGTCGCCGCCTGACCGGAGCCGATGGCCCAGACGGGCTCGTACGCGACGACGATCTCGGCGCTCGACGCGACGCCGTCCAGAGCCGTCTCGAGCTGGCCGACCGGCACCGCGCTCGCGCCGTGCGTCTCGAGGTCCTCCGCGGTCTCTCCCACGCAGATCACCGGCACGAGACCGTGCTTCAGCGCGGCCTTCGTCTTCGCGGCGACGACGTCATCGCCCTCCGAGTGGTACTCGCGACGCTCGGAGTGCCCGATGATCACCGAGGCGACGTCCAGGCGCTTCAGGAACGCGCCGGAGACCTCGCCGGTGTACGCCCCCGAGTCGTGCACCGAGAGGTCCTGCGCGCCGAGGCCGAACGGGATCTTGTCGGCGTCGATCAGCGTCTGCACGCTGCGCAGGTCGGTGAAGGGCGGGAACACCGACACGTCGACGGTGTCGAACTCATGCTTGGCGTCCTTCAGCGCCCAGTGCAGCTTCTGCACGAACGCGACCGCCTGCAGGTGGTCCAGGTTCATCTTCCAGTTGCCCGCGATGAGCGGGGTGCGCTTGGTCAGATCGACCATCCGAGGACCTCCAGTCCGGGGAGCTTCTTGCCCTCGAGGAATTCCAGGCTCGCTCCGCCGCCCGTCGAGATGTGACCGAACCGGTCATCAGAGAAACCGAGCTGACGCACGGCCGCGGCGGAGTCGCCGCCACCGACCACGCTGAGCCCGTCGACCGCCGTCAGGGCCTCCGCGACGGCGCGGGTGCCCTCCGCGAACGGCGCGAGCTCGAACACGCCCATGGGACCGTTCCAGAAGACGGTCTTCGAGCCGCGAATGGCCGAGGCGAACGCGGTGGCCGTCTCGGGACCGATGTCGAGCCCGAGGCCCGACGCGCCGAACGGCGTCTGCTCGATGGCGTCGGCGCCGGTCACCACGTGCTCGGCGTCCGCGCCGAACTTCGAGGCCACCACGATGTCGGTGGGCAGCACGATCTCCACGCCCTTCTCCTCCGCCTCGCGGAGGTAGCGCCGGACCGTGTCGAGCTGGTCCTGCTCCAGCAGGCTCGCGCCGACGGCGTGCCCCTGTGCGGCGAGGAACGTGAAGAGCATCCCTCCGCCGATGAGCAGGCGGTCCACGCGCGGCAGCAGGTGGTCGATGACGCCCAGCTTGTCGGACACCTTCGATCCGCCCAGGACGACCGTGTAGGGGCGCTCGGGGCTCTCGATGAGCCGCTCGAGCACGCCCAGCTCGGACGCGATCAGGAGGCCGGCCGCGCTCGGCAGCCGCTCGGCGAGGTCGTAGACGCTGGCCTGCTTGCGATGCACCACCCCGAACCCGTCGGAGACCAGCACGTCGCCGAGCTCGGCCAGACGCGCGGCGAACTCTGCACGCTCGGCGTCGTCCTTGGCTGTCTCGCCGGCGTTGAAGCGCAGGTTCTCCAGCACAGCCACGTCGCCGTCCCCGAGCGCGGCGACCGCCTCGCGGGCGGACTCGCCGACCGTGTCGCGCGCGAAGGCCACCGGCTTCCCGAGCAGCTCGGACAGCCGCTGCGCGACGGGCGCCAGGCTGTACTGCGCGTCGGGCTCGCCCTTCGGGCGCCCCAGATGGGAGACCACGACAACGCGGGCGCCCGCGTTGATCAGGGCGTTGAGGGTCGGCAGCGACGCCCGCACGCGGCCGTCGTCCGTGATCTGACCGTCCTTGAGAGGGACGTTGAGGTCGCAGCGCACGATGACGCGCTTGCCGGCGACCGAACCGAGGGATTCGAGAGTTCGCAGAGACATCGATCCGACTCTACCGCGCCGCCTCGCCTTCGGCCGACCCACGACGAAGGCCCGCCGGCTCCCGGGGTTCCGGGGCCGACGGGCCTTCGAGCGGATCAGGTCAGAGACGCTCGCCCACGTACTCCGCGAGGTCGACGAGGCGGTTCGAGTAGCCCCACTCGTTGTCGTACCAGGCCGACACCTTCGCGAGGTTTCCCGCCACGCTCGTCAGGCCCGAGTCGAAGATCGACGAGAACGGGTTCTGCTGGATGTCGCTCGACACCAGCGGGTCCTCCGAGTACTGCAGGATGCCGTGCAGGCGTCCCTCGGCAGCGGCGGCGGCGTACGCCTCGTTGATGGCCTCCTTGGTGAGACCGTCACGCGTGACGAGGGTCAGGTCGACGATCGAGCCGGTGGGAACCGGCACGCGGTAGCTGGTGCCGTCCAGCTTGCCGTTGAGCTCGGGCAGCACGAGGCCGATCGCCTTCGCCGCACCGGTGGACGTGGGCACGATGTTGATCGCGGCGGCGCGGGCACGACGCAGGTCGCTGTGCGGGCCGTCCTGGAGGTTCTGGTCGGCGGTGTAGGCGTGCGCCGTCATCATGAAGCCGCGCTCGATGCCGAAGGCGTCGTTGAACACCTTGGCCAGCGGGGCCAGGGCGTTCGTCGTGCACGACGCGTTGGAGATGACGTGGTCGGTCTCGGGGTTGTAGTCCTCCTCGTTGACGCCGATCACGAACGTGGGCGCCGGGCCGCTGGCGGGCGCCGAGATCAGCACCTTCTTGGCGCCGGCGGAGAGGTGCGCGGAGGCGGCGTCCGGCTTGGTGAAGCGACCGGTCGACTCGATCACGATGTCGGCGCCGATCTCGCCCCACGGGAGCGCGGCGGGGTCACGCTCGGCGAAGGCCTTGATGACCTTGCCGTCGACCGTGATCGACTGCTCGTCGTAGGTGACGTCCTTGCCGAGCGGCCCGCCGACGGAGTCGAACTTGAGCAGCTGCGCGAGAGCCTTGTTGTCGGTGAGGTCGTTGACTCCAACGATCTCGAAGTCCGCGCCCTGCGCGAGCGCAGCACGGACGAAGTTGCGGCCGATGCGGCCGAAGCCGTTGATTCCGATCCTGACGGACACTGATGTCTCCTGTTGGTCTTGCGCGCTCGTCGCGCGCGATGGGGTGGTGACGGTGGTGTCCCGGCGGGCACGCACCCCGCCGGGACCTCCGTCTGTCAGCCGGCGACGATCAGGCCGGCGGTCTTCTCGCGGGCGGCGGCGAAACGAGCGGAGACATCCTGCCAGTTGGCGATGTTCCAGAACGCCTTGACGTACTCCGCCTTCACGTTGAGGTAGTCGAGGTAGAACGCGTGCTCCCACATGTCCAGCAGCAGGATCGGCGTCAGGCCGAGCGGCACGTTCGCCTGCTGGTCGAACAGCTGGAAGATCGACAGGCGCTGGCCGATCGAGTCCCAGGCCAGCACCGACCAGCCCGAGCCCTGGATGCCGTTGGCGGCGGCGGCGAACTGCGCCTGGAACGCGGCGAACGAGCCGAACTGGTCGGCGATGGCCGCCGCGAGCTCGCCCTCGGGCTCCCCGCCGCCGTTCGGCGAGAGGTTGTTCCAGAACACCGTGTGGTTCGTGTGGCCGCCGAGGTGGAACGCGAGGTCCTTCTCGAGCTTGTTGATGTTGGCGAAGTCGCCGCTCCCGCGCGCGGCCTCGAGCTGCTCGAGAGCCGTGTTGGCGCCCGCGACGTAGGTCGCGTGGTGCTTGTCGTGGTGCAGCTCCATGATCTTGCCGCTGATGTGCGGCTCGAGGGCCGCGTAGTCGTAGGGCAGGTCGGGCAGGGTGTAGACGGCCATGCGATGTTCCCATCCGCGCCGAGGCGACGGCGCTTATCGGTGTACCTCCGCGTCGCTGTCGCGACGGGACCGGACCCTCCTCATCCTAGTGACGGATGCGGCGGTGCGGGATCGCTCAGCTGCCCGCCGGGACGGCCGACTCGGTGCCGGGCACGCCGTCCTGCTCCGCGCGCTTGTCGGCCATCGCCAGCAGGCGACGGATCCGCCCCGCGACGGCGTCCTTCGTCATCGGAGGCTCGGCGTGGTGGCCGAGCTCGTCGAGGCTCGCGTCGCGGTGCGCGAGCCGCAGCTCGCCCGCCTGGCGCAGGTGCGGCGGCACCTCGTCGCCGAGGATCTCGAGGGCCCGCTCGACGCGCGCGCACGCGGCCACCGCGGCCTGTGCGGAGCGGCGGAGGTTCGCGTCGTCGAAGTTGACCAGGCGGTTGACGCCCGCCCGCACCTCGCGACGCTGACGCAGCTGGTCCCACTCCTCCGCGGTCTGCGCGGCGCCGATGGCGACCAGCATCCCGCGGATGCCCTCGGCCTCGCGCACGACGACGCGCGGCACGCCCCGCACCTCGCGTGCCTTCGCGGCGATCCCGATGCGGTGCGCGGCACCGACGAGGGCCATTCCGGCCTCGCTCGTCGGGCAGGCGACCTCGAGCGACGCGGAGCGTCCCGGCTCGGACAGCGTGCCCGCCGCGAGGAAGGCGCCGCGCCAGACCGCGGCGAGGTCGTCGCGCGAGCCCGTCGTCAGCTTGTTCGGCAGGCCGCGCACCGGGCGGCGTCGCACGTCGAGCAGGCCGGTCTGGCGGGCGAGCGTCTCGCCGCCCTCGACCACGCGGACGGCGAAGTACTCGCCCTCCCGGCTGCCCGAGCCCTGGATGCGGGCGAGCTCCGGGCGGACGCCGTAGATCTCGGCGATGTCACGCGCCGTGCGCCGGGCGAGGTCAGGGGTGTCGACCTCCGCCTCCACGGCGACGCGACCGGCGATGGAGTGCAGGCCTCCGGCGAAGCGCAGCAGCGTCGTCAGCTCGGCGACACGCACCGTCGGACGCGGATCGCGCACCGCGATCAGTTCGGCCTTTACATCGGCGGTCAGTGACACCGTTCTCCCCACTCTCGGACTGCGGCGCCACGGGTGGCGCGAGGGAACAGCCTACCCGCCCCCGCCCGGCCGTGACCGGGGGCGTCCTCCCAGCCGCACGCGCTAGAAGTGGAGCACGACGCCGAGGATGCCGGGCGGCGCGTCACCCTCGCTCCGACATCGTCCGGCTCCTACTCGCGTCCGAGGTCGCGGTGACGCACGCGGACGGCGACACCCGGCACGTCGGCGAGGCGCTTCGCGAGAGCGATGGCCATCGCCACCGAGCGGTGCTTGCCGCCCGTGCAGCCGACCGCGACCGTCGAGTGCCGCTTGTTCTCGCGCTGGTATCCCGCCAGCACGGGCCGCAGCGCGGTGGCATAGGCGTCGAGGAACTCCGACGCCCCCTCCTGCTGCAGCACATAGCCGCTGACCTCGGCGTCCTCGCCCGTGAGACCACGGAGCTCGTCGACCCAGAACGGGTTCGGCAGGAAGCGCATGTCGGCCACGAGGTCGGCGTCGGGCGGCAGTCCGTACTTGAAGCCGAAGCTCTGCACCGTGAGGATGTGCGCGGGCGCCTCGGCGTCCGCGAACAGGTCTCCCACCCGGTTCGCGAGCTGGTGGATGTTGAAGCGCGACGTGTCGATGATCACGTCCGCGCTCTCGCGCAGCGGCGCGAGCAGGCTCCGCTCCCGGTGGATGCCGTCGACCAGCGTGCCGCTGCCCTGCAGCGGATGCGGGCGACGCACAGCCTCGAATCGGCGCACCAGCACGTCGTCGGACGCGTCGAGGAACACCACGCGCAGGTTGCTGCTGTCGCGGATCGCCTGCGCCTCCGCCGGCAGCTCGGCGAAGAGGTCCCGCCCGCGCACGTCGACCACCGCGGCCACCCGGGGCAGCGCCCCGCCGAGGCGGCCGGCGAGGTCGAGCAGCGGACGCAGCATCTGCGGCGGCAGGTTGTCGACGACGTACCAATCGAGGTCCTCGAGGGCGTTCGCCACGGTCGATCGCCCGGCTCCGGACATGCCCGTGACGATCAGCACCTCACCCGTGCCGGACTGCGTCTCTCCACGCACCTCAGCGTCGTCGATCATCACGTCCCACCCTATGCGGTGGATGCCTCCGCGGGAATATCCGGCTCCTCCCCCGTCCCGTCCGAAGGGGCGGGTTCGCCTTGCAGATGCCGGTGGATGGTCTCGGCCAGCTTCGGGCCGATCCCCGGCAGCTCCACGATCTGCTCCACGGTCGCGCCCCGCAGCGCGGAGACCGAGCCGAAGTGGCGCAGCAGCGCCTTGATGCGGCTCTCGCCCAGGCCCGGCACCTCGCTGAGAACGCTGCGGATGTCGCGCTTGCGGCGACGGCGCTGATGCGAGATCGCGAACCGATGGGCCTCGTCGCGCAGACGCTGCACGAGATACAGCGCCTCGCTCGTCCTGGGGAGGATCACCGGGAAGTCGTCGTCCGGCAGCCAGATCTCCTCGAGCCGCTTCGCGATGCCGCACAGCGCGATCTCCTCATGCCCCGACTCGCGCAGGGCCCGAGCGGCGGCCTCGACCTGGGGCCTGCCGCCGTCGACGATCAGCAGCTGCGGCGGGTAGGCGAATCGCGGGCGCCGTTTCGGCTCGGTCTCGACCACCGCGTCCCCGTCGGCGACGTCGGGGGCCGCGGCCTCGCCCTCGTCCGCACGGTCGAGGTGCGCGAGGCGACGCGTGAGCACCTGGTGGATCGAGTCGGTGTCGTCCGTGGTCTCGGCGATCGAGAAGGAGCGGTACTGGTCCTTGCGCGGCAGCCCGTCCTCGAACACCACCATCGAGCCCACGACGTTCGTGCCCTGCAGGTGCGAGATGTCGTAGCACTCGATCCGCAGCGGCGCCTCGTCCATGCCGAGCGCCTCCTGCAGATCACCGAGCGCCTGGGTGCGCGCCGCGTAGTCGCTCGTCCGCCGTGTCTTGTGTCGCAGCAGCGCCTGCTGCGCGTTCAGCGTGGCGTTGCGGAGCAGCTCGGCACGCTGGCCCCGGTGCGCCACGGCGATCTCCACGGCCCGCCCGCGGCGCGCCCGCAGCCACTGCTCGAGGTCGTCGGCATCGGGCGGCAGCACGGGGACCAGCACGCGACGCGGCACATCGGCCGCGGCGGCGTCACCGTACACGCGCTGCAGGATCTGGTCGACGAGGTCGCCGCCCGAGATGTCGAGCTCCTTGTCGATGATGGTCGAGCTGACGCCGCGCACGCGACCGCCCCGGATCACGAAGTGCTGGACGGCCGCCGACAGCTCGTCCTCGGCGATGCCGAACAGGTCGGCGTCCACGTCCTCCGGCAGCACGAGCGCGCTCTTGTTCAGCACGGCCTCGATCGACGCCAGCTTGTCGCGCAGCACCGCCGCCTGCTCGTAGTCCATCGCGGCGGCGGCGGCCTTCATCCGCGCCGTCAGGTCGCGCGTGAAGCGCTCGTCGCCCCCGTTCATGAAGGCGACGAAGTCGTTCACGATGGCCCGGTGCTCCTCGATCGTGACCCGATGCGAGCACGGCCCGCCGCACTTGCCGATCTGCCCCGGGAAGCACGGGCGGCCCGTCTGCATCGCGCGCTTGTACGAGGAGTCGCTGCAGGTGCGGATCGGGAACACCTTGATCATCAGATCGATCGTGTCGTGCACCGCCCAGATCTTCGGGTACGGCCCGAAGTACTTCGCGCCCGGGATGCGGCGGTTGCGGGTGACCATGACCCTCGGCGCCTCGTCGCCCAGCGTGATCGCCATGAACGGATACGACTTGTCGTCGCGATAGCGCACGTTGAAGGGCGGATCGAACTCCTTGATCCACTGGTATTCGAGCTGCAGCGAGTCGACGTCGGTGGGCACCACCGTCCACTCCACGGACGCCGCCGTCGTGACCATGCGGCGCGTGCGCTCGTGCAGTGTGTGCAGGGGGGCGAAGTAGTTCGACAGCCGCTGCCGCAGGTTCTTCGCCTTGCCGACGTAGAGCACGCGCCCCTGCGCATCGCGGAACCGGTAGACGCCCGGGTCGGTGGGCACCTCCCCCGGCCGCGGCTTGTAGGCGAGCTGGGTCGCCATCAGCCCGCCTTGCGCTGGCGCTCCCGGGTGCCGAGCACCTCCGCGAGGAACGCCCCGGTGTGGCTGCCCTCGATCTCGGCGACCTTCTCCGGTGTGCCCGTGGCGACGATCTGCCCGCCGCCGGAGCCGCCCTCGGGGCCGAGGTCGATGATCCAGTCGGCCGACTTGATGACGTCGAGGTTGTGCTCGATCACGATGACCGTGTTGCCCTTGTCGACGAGGCTGCCGAGCACCTCGAGCAGCCGGCGGACGTCCTCGAAGTGCAGGCCGGTCGTGGGCTCGTCGAGCACGTACACGCTGCGCCCGTTGCTGCGACGCTGGAGCTCGGTGGCGAGCTTCACGCGCTGCGCCTCGCCGCCGGACAGCGTGGTCGCCGACTGCCCGAGACGCACGTAGCCCAGGCCGACGTCGACGAGCGTCTTCATGTAGCGGTGGATCGCCTGGATCGGCTCGAAGAACTCCGCCGCCTCGGCGATCGACATCTCGAGCACCTCGGCGATGTTCTTGCCCTTGTAGTGGACCTGGAGGGTGTCGCGGTTGTAGCGCTTGCCGTGGCACACCTCGCAGTCGACGTAGACGTCGGGGAGGAAGTTCATCTCGATCTTCAGCGTGCCGTCGCCGGAGCACGCCTCGCAGCGCCCGCCCTTGACGTTGAAGCTGAACCGCCCCGCCTGGTAGCCCCGCACCTTGGCCTCGGGGGTCTCGGCGAACAGGTTGCGGATCCTGTCGAACACCCCGGTGTAGGTCGCCGGGTTCGAGCGCGGCGTGCGTCCGATGGGGGCCTGGTCCACGTGCACGACCTTGTCGAGGTGGTCGAGGCCAGTGACGCGGGTGTGCTTGCCGGCGACGCGGCGCGCGCCGTTGAGGCGGGTGGCGAGGACCTCGTACAGGATGTCGTTCACGAGCGTCGACTTGCCCGACCCGCTCACGCCGGTGACGGCGGTCAGGACGCCCAGCGGGAAGTCGGCCGTAACGTCGCGGAGGTTGTTCTCGCGCGCGCCCACCACCGACAGCATGCGCTTGCGGTCGATGCGACGCCGCTTCGCCGGGGTGGGGATCTCGCGGCGACGCGCGAGGTAGTCGCCGGTGATCGACGACTCGTCCGCAAGCAGCTGATCGTAGGGCCCAGAGTGGACGACCTCGCCGCCGCCCTCGCCGGCGCCCGGCCCGATGTCCACGATCCAGTCGGCGGCCTCGATCGTCTCCTCGTCGTGCTCCACGACCACGAGCGTGTTGCCGAGGTCGCGCAGGGTCACCAGGGTCTCGATGAGGCGTCGGTTGTCGCGCTGGTGCAGGCCGATCGACGGCTCGTCGAGCACATACAGCACGCCCGTCAGCCCCGTTCCGATCTGCGTGGCGAGCCGGATGCGCTGCGCCTCGCCGCCGGACAGCGAACCCGCCGCGCGGCTGAGCGTGAGGTAGTTGAGGCCGACCCTGATGAGGAAGTCGAGCCGGACCCGGATCTCACGCAGGACCTGCGCAGCGATGTGCGTCTCCCGGTCGGTGAGCTTCAGGAGGTCCATGAAGCTCCGGGCGTCCTCGAGGCTGAGGTGCGAGACCTCGGCGATCGAACGCTCGTGGATCTTGACCGCGAGCACCTCCGGCTTGAGCCGGTCGCCGTCGCAGACGGGGCACGGCACCTCGCGGAGGTACTCGGACCAACGCTGGCGCTGGCTGTCGCTCTCCGCCTGCGACCACTGCCGCTCGATGTACGGCACCACGCCCTCGAAGCCGCTGGCGTAGCGGACCTCCCGGCCCCAGCGGTTCTTGTAGCGCACGTTGACGTTGTAGCCCTCGCCGTGCAGCACCGCGTCCTTGACGGCCGCCGGCAGCGCGCGCCACGGTGTGTCGAGCGAGAAGTTCAGGTCGTTCGCCAGGCCGACGAGCAGACGCTCGTAGTACTGGAACAGTCCCTTGCCCTGCGTGGTCCACGGCACGATGACGCCCTCGCGGATCGAGAGCTCCTGATCGCCGAGCATCAGCTCGACGTCGACCGACATGCGGGTGCCGAGGCCCGAGCACGCCGGGCACGCGCCGAACGGGGCGTTGAACGAGAAGGTCCGCGGCTCGATCTCGGTGAGCTGCAGGGCGTGGCCGTTCGGGCACGCGAGCTTCTCGGAGAACGACTGCCAGGCGTCGTCGCCCTCTTCGTCCACGAAGTTCACCTGGATCACGCCGCCGGCGAGCCCCAGCGCGGTCTCGACCGAGTCGGTGACGCGACCGAGGATGTCGCCGCGCGCGACGAGCCGGTCGATGACGACCGAGATGTCGTGCTTGTAGCTCTTCTTGAGCGTCGGCGGCTCGGCGAGCTGGATCAGGTCCCCGTCGACGATCGCGCGGGAGTAGCCCTTCGCGCCGAGCTCCTTGAAGAGGTCGACGAACTCGCCCTTCTTCTGGCTGACGACGGGCGCGACGACCTGGAAACGGGTGCCCTCGGGCAGCGCGTTGAGCTGGTCGGCGATCTGCTGCACCGTCTGACGCTGGATCCGCTCGCCGCACTCCGGGCAGTGCGGGACGCCGATGCGCGCCCAGAGCAGGCGCATGTAGTCGTAGATCTCGGTGATCGTGCCCACGGTCGAGCGCGGGTTGCGGTTGGTCGACTTCTGATCGATCGACACCGCCGGGCTGAGCCCCTCGATGAAGTCGACGTCGGGTCGGTCGACCTGGCCGAGGAACTGGCGCGCGTACGCGCTCAGCGATTCGACGTAGCGACGCTGACCCTCCGCGAAGATCGTGTCGAACGCGAGACTCGACTTCCCCGAGCCCGACAGCCCGGTGAAGACCACCATGGAATCGCGTGGGATCTCGAGGTCGACGTTCTTGAGATTGTGGACGCGGGCACCGCGCACACTGATCTTTCCGGGACTGGAGACAGGGACGATCGGCACCCGGCAAGTCTAGGCGGCCCCACCGACATCCGGACGAATGTTCGAGGTTTTCCCGGCGAACATTCGAAGATCCTCGGCACGAGCGGCGTCCGCGCCGGCGCTCGTGCGCTCAGGGAGTCCGGTCGGCCCCTCCCGCGAACGGGGACAGGGCGTCGCGCAGCGCCGCCATCTGGGTCGGGGTCATCCCGACGCGGGACATGATCTGCTCCGGCACGGCGAGCGCACGCTGCCGCAGCGCCCGCCCCTTCTCGGTCAGATGCACGTCGAGGCGTCGCTCGTCCTCCGGGCGCCGCCGGCGGGCCACCAGACCCTGGGTCTCGAGACGCTTGACGAGCGGCGACGCCGTCGCCGGGTCGAACGCCAGCTCCTCCGCGATCTCGCCGATCGATCGCGGGGAGCTCTCCCAGAGCGCCAGCATCACGAGGTACTGCGGATGGGTGAGCCCCAGGGGCTCGAGCACCGGTCGATAGATCGACACCACGTTCCGCGCCGCCGTGACGATCGCGAAGCAGAGCTGGTTCTCCAGCCTCAGCAGGTCGTCCTGTGAGTTCGACACTCCCGCAGTATAGGCGACAATTGTTTAGTACACTAAGGGTTATGGCAGAGAAGGCCCCGTTGCGCACCCGCATCCGCGAGGCAGGCGGCCTGTACCTGTGGTTCAACAGCGCGCTCATCAGGCTGGCGGGCCCGCCGCATGTCAGCCCCAATCTCCCCCGCAACCGCGACGCCGACCCTTGCGGGCACTGCGGCGCCCGTAAGGACGAGCATCGCGCGCAGGCCGATGGATCGCTCGCCTGCCCGACGCCGAGGTGATTCCGCGCCGTCGTTCGTGCATTGCGCGGCCTACCGAGAGCATGACCGAGACCGGCGACCGGACCGCCACAGACCTCGGCAAGGGGTGCTGGAGCACTGAGTCCTGACGCTGTTCGACACGCGCGAGCGATACACCCTGGCCCCTGGCGAGTGCCTTATGGCACTCTGCACGGCGTCGCGAGTGCCATAAGGCACTCGGCGCGCGACGGCCTCGGTGCGCAGCTTCCGCGGTGGGTGCCATATGGCACTCGCGGTCGGATCGTGAGTGTCATATGGCACTCACGGAGCGCACGCCGCACGCCGCGCGCTCAGGCGTGGCCGGCCTTCTCCATCGACCGCAGCTCCTTCTTGAGGTCCTGCACCTCGTCGCGAAGCCGGGCGGCGAGCTCGAACTTGAGCTCCTCGGCGGCGGCGAGCATCTGTCGGCTCAGGTCGGCGATCGTGTCCTCGAGCTGCTGGGCGCCCTCGGCGGCGATGCCCTCGCGAAGACGCGGCGTCGGCGCCTTGCCCTTGCCGCTCTTCAGGCGCGATGCGTCCCGCTTCGAGAGCAGGGCGTCGGTGTCGGCGCCCTCCCGCGCGAGCTGGTCGGTGATGTCCGCGATGCGCTTGCGCAAGGGCTGCGGGTCGATGCCGTTCTCGAGGTTGTACGCGATCTGGATCTCGCGGCGGCGCTCGGTCTCCTCGATCGCGTTCCTCATCGAGTCGGTCATCGTGTCGGCGTACATGTGCACCTGGCCGGACACGTTGCGCGCGGCGCGACCGATGGTCTGGATCAGCGAGGTGCCCGACCGCAAGAAGCCCTCCTTGTCGGCGTCGAGGATCGCGACCAGCGACACCTCCGGCAGGTCGAGACCCTCGCGCAGCAGGTTGATGCCGACCAGCACGTCGTAGACGCCCTGGCGCAGCTCGGTGAGCAGCTCGACGCGACGCAGCGTGTCCACGTCGGAGTGCAGGTACCGCACGCGGACGCCGTGCTCGCCGAGGAAGTCGGTCAGCTCCTCGGCCATCTTCTTGGTCAGCGTCGTCACCAGCACGCGCTCATCCCTGTCGACGCGCAGCCGGATCTGCTCGAGCAGATCGTCGATCTGTCCCTTCGACGGCTTCACCACGATCTCGGGGTCGATGAGGCCGGTGGGGCGGATGATCTGCTCGACGACGCCGTCGGCGATGCCCATCTCGTACTTGCCGGGGGTCGCGGAGAGGTACACGGTCTGGCCGATGCGGTTCTTGAACTCGTCCCACCGCAGCGGCCGGTTGTCCATCGCGCTGGGCAGCCGGAAGCCGTGCTCGACCAGGGTGCGCTTGCGCGACGCGTCGCCCTCGTACATCGCGCCGATCTGCGGCACCGTCACGTGGGACTCGTCGATGACCAGCAGGAAGTCGTCCGGGAAGAAGTCGAGCAGCGTGTGCGGCGGCTCGCCCGCCACGCGGCCGTCGAGATGCCGCGAGTAGTTCTCGATCCCCGAGCAGAAGCCGAGCTGCTGGAGCATCTCGAGGTCGAAGGTCGTGCGCATCCTCAGCCGCTGCGCCTCCAGCAGCTTCCCCTGCGACTCGAGCTCGTTCAGGCGTCCCTCGAGCTCCTCCTCGATCGTCTTGATCGCGCGCTGCACGGTGTCGGTGCCGGCGGCGTAGTGGGTGGCCGGGAAGATCGCGATCGCGTCGAGCCGCTCGATCACGTCGCCCGTCAGCGGGTGCAGCTTGTACAGCGCCTCGATCTCGTCGCCGAAGAGCTCGATCCGGATCGCGTGCTCCTCGTACACGGGGATGATCTCGATCGTGTCGCCGCGCACGCGGAAGTTGCCGCGCGAGAAGTCGACGTCGTTGCGGTTGTACTGCATGGCGATGAAGCCGCGGATGAGCGCGTCCCGGTCGTAGCGCTCCCCCACCTGGAGGGCGACGAGGGCGCGCAGGTACTCCTCCGGCGAGCCGAGGCCGTAGATGCAGGACACGGTGCTCACGACGACGACGTCACGCCGGCTCAGCAGCGAGTTCGTCGTCGAGTGGCGAAGGCGCTCCACCTCCGCGTTGATGGACGAGTCCTTCTCGATGAAGGTGTCCGTCTGCGGCACGTACGCCTCGGGCTGGTAGTAGTCGTAGTACGACACGAAGTACTCGACGGCGTTGTTCGGCAGCAGGTCGCGGAACTCGTTGGCCAGCTGCGCCGCGAGCGTCTTGTTGTGCGCCATCACGAGCGTGGGCCGCTGCACCTGCTCGACCAGCCAGGCCGTCGTGGCCGACTTGCCGGTTCCCGTCGCGCCGAGCAGGACGACGTCCGTCTCGCCCGCGTTGATGCGCGCGGCCAGCTCGGCGATCGCCTTCGGCTGATCGCCGCTGGGCATGTACTCGCTGACCACCTCGAACGGGCGGACGCTGCGCGTCGTCTGCATGCCTCCAGCCTAGGAGGGGCCTCCGACACGGGCGCCCCGCTTCGCTGCCGGCGGACGCTCAGTCGATGAAGCGCGCGGCGATCGCGTCCACCACCAGGCCCGCAGCCGCCGCCTCGGCCGCGTCGAGGTGCCACACGTATTCGTTCTTCAGCTTGCGGCCGTCCTCGGAGAAGACCCCGGTGCGCCACTCGTAGACGCCGAACGTCGGCAGCGAGGCCTCCGCGCTGGTCCTGATCGCGTTGTGGAAGTCGCCGTTCGCCCGGCGCATCGCCGCGAGGACGCGCGCCGCGGCCTCCGCCGCATCCGGCTTCGCGACGCCCTCGTGCAGCTGCACGGCGAGGTGCAGCTGGGGGCTGCCGTCGGCGTCCTCGTAGGAGACCAGACGGTGGTTCGCCACGCGCTCGAAGAGCTCCGGATCGGCCTGGACGGCGTCGCGCAGCCCGTCGGGCGGGACGACCGCTCCGTTGAAGTCGACCGACAGATCGCTGCGCCCGTACAGGAACAGCACCGGCAGATCGAGGATGCGCTCGTCGAGCACCGCCTCGTGACCGAGCTCCGTCAGCGCCTCCGCCACATCCCGGAACCGCGCGACGTGGCCGCGGTCGTGGATGTTGTACCGCACGCGCGGGTTGATGTTCTCGGCCCGGTTGATCGTGACGACGAGCTCGCCCGCCGCGTTCGACTCGATGTAGTACTCGTACGGGTTGAACTGGAAGACCGCCGGCAGCACGCCGTGCACGCCCATCCTCGTGAGCCGCTCCTGGAGGCGCGGGTCGGCGAGGATCGCGCGGCGCAGCGCGATGGTGAAGTCGTTCTCGAGCGCGATGTTGATCTCGAGGTCGCTGGCGCCGTACGAGCCGAGCACCTTCTTCGCGGTCTTCAGGATCCGGTCCCGCATGCTCTCGGAGATGCCCTCGCCTCCGTAGGCGCACACGATGTCGTAGCGCGACCAGTCGAGCCGGTCGTCGTCGAACAGGTCCTTCAGGAACGGCGGGTAGCTCGTGATGATGTAGGTGTAGTCCGGGCCGAACTCCTTCATCGTCTGGATGATCTTGTCCTTGTCCGGCCCGATCGACTTCATCATCGTCCGGTCGGTGAGGCTCGAGGTCACGTTCATGCCCGTGGCCCAGGCGCCCAGCGAGAACGCGTTGAGCAGGAAGGGCTGCTTGGTGAGTCCCTGCGCGGTGTTCGCGTAGCCGAGCTGCAGCAGATCGCGCGTCGCGGCGCGCTCGGCGGGCCCTCGGACCCAGCTCGTCGGGACGCCCGACGAGCCGGACGACTCGTCCACCACGACGCCGCGGCGCGGCAGACGGCCGTCGACACAGCGCTCGGTGATCGGGTACTGCCGGATGTAGGACGCCTTGTCCATCTCGGGGATTCGGGTCCAGGCGCGCGCGGGACTGCCCGCCTCCGGCAGCCTGACCGGGCAGCGGTGCGCGCGGAGGAACGCGCGATAGGCCGGCACGCGCCTGGCCGCGTGTTCGAACGTCCGGTACGCGCGCCACCGTCCCAGCTGCCAGCGGAGCGGTTCGAAGCCGGGCGCGAGCAGCAGCCTGTGCGTCGCGGGGAAGGCCCGCAGCGCGCGGACCAGTCTGTCCTGCGCCGTGATCATCACGAGCGGCAGCGTCTTCATGCGCGGTCCTCCACGAGCAGGGACGAGACGGGACGACGACGCGCGGCCGGGGGTCGCGGGGCATGGCCGAGACGGAACAGCATCCAGGCCATCTCGCCCTCGCGTTCGACGATCGCCGCGCTCTCGACGAACTCGGCGTGAGAGGCGGGGTTGGTGATCACGGTTCCGAGGGGGTGCAGCACCACGCCGCGAGCCTCGAAGTCGAGCCAGAGGGCCAGGAAGCACCTCCCCGCACGCAGATAGTCCGCGGGGCCCGCGAACGGCCCGGTGAGCCAGCCGAGATGGCGCACCCCGCCCATCGTCCGCAGGTACGTCCCGCGCACGATGGGACCGATCACGGGCAGCTGCCACAGCCCCCGGTGCCGCATCGCGAAGCCGAGCAGCCACCCGGGCAGCAGCATCGTCTCGGCGCTCAGCCCGTCGCCCGTGCGGGCGGCCTCGGCGCGCGTCGTGCGCAGCCAGTGCAGGATCTCGGCGTGCACGTCGTCGTTCTGCAGGTCGCGGAAGAGGGTCTCCTGGTTGACCCGGATGATCCGGTCCACCAGCCGCCCGTCGTCCGTGTGGGCGAAGGCGAAGCCGAAGCCGTCGGTGACCGCCGCGGCGGAGACGAAGGTGTCGCGCGCGATCGGGACGGGGTCGTACGGTCGGCGGTTCGTGCGGCGGCTGCGGAACAGCGCGAGGAGGCGGCGATCGGCTGCGGTGGCGGGCTCGTCCGTCAGGGTGACCGTTGCGATCGGGTGCAGTCGGTCCGACGCCGAGAAGTCCATCTCACGGTGGATCTCGACGATCTCCGCCCGCAGCCCCTGGGCGCGTGCGATGAGCTCGATCGCCTGGAGGAAGACGCCGGCCGCGACGTGCCCGAACGGGATGCCGAAGCTCTCGGCGGGCAAGCCCCGGTCGAGGTCGTAGAACACCTCGGCGCGCCGTTCGTCGAGCACCCGCACCCGCATCGGCTGTGAATTGTGCGGCGACGGAGCCCAGCGCGCGTGCTCGAGGATCGTCGCCCAATGCTCACCCGTCATCAAACCCCCTCACCGCGAGAACCTAGCATCGACGGGTGCCGTGGGTCGGCCCGCCGCAGGACACGGCCCCAGCCCTCCACGGCTCCGCGTGGAGCGCGGCCGCGCGGCTAGGTGTAGTGCCCAGGGTCGTTGTTTGATCTGATTGCCGTGATGTGACGAGAACCTCCCGGCAGAGTGGAGCTGCTACCGCTTCCGCTCTGAACCAGGAGGTTCTCGTGTCTCATGCTAATGCGGCCTTG
>NZ_JAIJZW010000015.1 GCF_019753765.1 Microbacterium marinilacus | reverse complement strand
CCACAAAGCCGCACTGCCCCTGGCAGAACGGCAAGGCCGAGCGCTTCAACCGCACCATGCAGGAATACTGGGCCTACCGCGCGCCTTACGCCTCCAACCAGCACCGCGCCGACGCGCTCGCCCCCTGGCTCGAGCACTACAACTACGCTCGACCACACACCGCCTGCGGTGGCCAACCCCCGATCAGCCGAGTGTCACCAACCTCATGACCGAGTACAGCTAGCGCCGCCGGAGCCAGCGCTGCCAGGGCCGCGGCGACGCCGTCGTCCGAGACGCCGGCGAGGCGCAGCTCGTCCGGGACGGTCGCCTCGGGACCGAGGAGGCCGCTCAGGCGGGAGACCACCGTCGGGTCGGGATCCGGAAGGCCTCCGGGGAGCCCCAGGATCCGCGCGCGGTCGGTCACGCAGCCGCCAGGAGCGTCAGCAGTCGCGCGACCTCCGCGCCCACCGCCTCGCGGCCCGGGGCGACGTAGCGGCGCGGGTCGACCCGCCCCTCGGACATGGCGTCGCGCACGGCGTCGGTGAAGAGCGCGTTCAGGTGCGTCGAGATGTTGACCTTCGTCATCCCGGCGCGCACCGCCAGCCCGAGCTGCTCGTCGGACAGACCCGACGAGCCGTGCAGCACGAGCGGTGCCGGGGTCGCGGCGGCGAGACGCCCGATGAGCGCGTCGTCGACGGCGGCCTCCCGGGTCGTCATCGCGTGCGAGGTGCCGACGGCCACGGCGAGCCAGTCTATGCCGGTCGCCGTCACGAACCGCTCGGCCTCGGCCGGGTCGGTGCGCGCCCCCGGGGCGTGCACGCCGTCCTTGCCGCCCACCTCGCCCAGCTCGGCCTCCACCCGCACTCCGCGCTCGTGGCAGTGCCGGGCGACGTCGCGGGTGAGCGCGACGTTCTCGTCGTACGGCAGCGTCGACGCGTCGAACATCACGCTGTGCAGTCCCAGCTCGACCGCCTCGTGCACCAGCTCGACGTCGTCCGCGTGATCGAGGTGCACGAGCGAGGGCACCGAGAGCGCGTCCGAGATGCTGAGCGTCGCGCGCGCGATCGGCGCGAGGCTGCCGTGGTACGCGACGCAGTTCTGGCTGATCTGGAACACCACCGGCAGGCCGGCGCTCTCGGCGCCCTCGGCGATCGCCTCGGCGTGCTCGAGCAGCACGACGTTGAACGCGCCGAGGCCGGTGCGGCCGCGCCGGGCCGTGGAGACGATGTCGGTCAGGGGGGTGGCGATCACGGGGCGGGTCTCCAATCGGGATCTGCGCGGGGCAGGGGGTGGGAGGGCGGCGGGGACAGACGGGCCGAGAGCAGCGGCAGCGCATCGACGTCGATCTCACCGGCGACGGGGCTCAGCACCGCCGCGGCGCCGCAGACCGCCGCCCAGGCGAGGGCGTCGCGAGGGCCGAGCCCCGCGGCGAGGGCGGCGATCAGCCCGGCCGTCGCGGCGTCGCCGGCGCCGGTGGGGTTGCCGTCGACGCCGGGCACCGCGGGCTGCTCGTGCACGGCGCCGTCGGGCGTGCGCAGCAGGGCGCCGCGCGCGCCGCGCGACATCACGACCACCGCGCCCGACCGAGCGAGCAGGCGCAGGGCGGCGTCGCGGTCGTCGTGTCCGGTGGCCTCCGCGACCTCGCCCTCGTTGGCCTTGACGACGTCGGCGCCCGCCTCGGCGGCTGCGAGCAGCATCGGCCCGCTCGTGTCCACGGCGATGCGGGCCCCGCGGGCGTGTGCCGCGGCGACGAGCGACGCGATCCTCTCCGGGGTGGTGCCCGGCGGGAACGACCCGGCGACCACGACCCAGTCGCCGGCGCGGACCGCGCGGGCCACCGCGTCGCCCGCCTCCGCCCACTCCGCGTCCGAGAGCGCGGGGCCGGGCTCCGCGAGCAGGGTGGGATGCGCGTCCCCGTCGACCACCGCCACCGTCGTGCGGGTCTCGCCGGCGATGGTCCAGGGCAGGACCGGCACCCCCAGCCGGGCGAGCCGGTCGGCGACCCAGTCTCCGGACGCACCGCCGAGGGGCTGCAGCGTGGCCACGTCGCCGCCGAGCGCGCGCAGCACCCGGGCGACGTTGATCCCCTTCCCCCCGGGCAGCCGCCGCACGTCCTGGACGCGCAGGGTCTCGCCGAGCCGCTGCCGCGCCACCGCGTACGTCACGTCGATCGCGGGATTGGGGGTCACGATCAGGAGACGAGCCATCGGCCGTCCTTCATCGTGCGGCGCGAGCCGTCGGCGCCGAACGCGACGAGGTCGGCGCGGTCTCCCGCGCGCAGCGTCGACGCCGCGAGCCCGGCCACGCGCGCGGGCCGCGCCGACGCCGCCTCCGCCAGCGTCGCGGCAGGGACGCCGCGTCCCAGCAGCCGGCTCACCGCGGCGCCGAGCGTCGTCGTGCTCCCCGCGAGCGACCCGCCGCCCGCGAGCCGCGCCACGCCGTCGTCGACCACGACGCGGGACCCGGCGAGCTCGTAGGCGCCGTCGCCGAGGCCGGTCGCCGCCATCGCGTCGGAGACGAGGACGAGCCGGTCGGCCGCCGCGCGCAGCACCACGTCGATCGCGGCGTCGTCCACGTGCCGGCCGTCGGCGATGAGCTCGACGGCGGCGCGCTCGTCGCCGAGCGCCGCGCCGGCGACGCCGGGGTCGCGGTGGTGGAAGGGACGCATGCCGTTGAAGAGGTGGGTGACCAGCGTGGCGCCGGCGTCCATCGCGCGCGCCGCGGTCGCGGCGTCCGCGTCGCTGTGTCCGATGGCGGCGACGACCCCGTGCCGCACGAGGGCGCGGATCGCGTCGAGGGCCCCGGGCAGCTCCGGCGCGAGGGTCACCACGCGGACGGCGCCGTCGCCGGCCTCGATCAGCCTCTCCACCTCGTCGGGGCGCGGCGCCCGCAGCAGGGCGGCGGAGTGCGCGCCACGTCGCTCGGGCGACAGCCAGGGCCCCTCGAGGTGCAGTCCCGCGAGGCGGCCCTCCCGCACGAGCGGCCGCAGCTCGCGGATGCGCAGCGCGGTGTCCTCGGGGGTGCCCGTCGCGAGCGAGGCGATCAGCGTGGTGGCGCCGTCGGACCGGTGGTGAGCGATCGCCGGCTCGGGGTCGACGCCGGGGTGCGAGAAGTCGGCCCCGCGGGCGCCGTGCACATGGATGTCGACCAGGCCCGGCAGCACGAGCTCCGCGCGGTGCTCGGGAAGCCGTCCGCGCAGGCGGTCGGGCACGGCGCCCTCGCCGCGCTCGCGCACCATCCCGCTCTCGACGAGCAGCCAGCCCGGTGCGGTGCCTCCGTCGTCTCCGGGAAGCGCGGCCACGATCAGCTGCGGCGTGGTCACGGGCCGTCCGTCGCGAGCAGCGCCGCGCCGAGCGCGGCGGCGCGGTCGCCCAGTGCGGCGGTGACCAGGCGCGGTGGGCGCAGCTGTCCCATCCGCGCGCGGAGGGCGTCCGCCAGGGGGACGAGAAGGGTGTCGCCGGCGAGAGCGAGGCCGCCGCCGAGCACCACGGTCCGCGGCGAGACGGCGGCGACGAGACTCGTCAGGGCGTCGGCGAGCACGTCGACGGTGTCGCGCCACACGGCCACGGAGGCGGGGTCGCCCGCTCGCACCCGCTCCACGACCGCGCGCGCGTCGGGCAGACCCGCGCGCGCGGCGGTGCCGGCGGCCGAGGCGATCTCCTCGACGCGCCGGCCGGCGTGCGGACCGTGCGCGATGAGCGGCTGACCGATCTCGCCCGCCCAGCCGTCGGACGCGATCGGGCGGCCGTCCACCAGGAGCGCGGCGGCGATGCCCGTGCCGATCGGGACGAAGGCGACGACGCCCTCGGCGGCGCGCGCGGCCCCGAGCCGCGCCTCGGCGAGGGCTCCGGCGCGCACGTCGTGGCCGAACGCGACCTCGCGGCCGAGGCGTTCGCCCAGCAGGCGGCGGAGGGGGACGTCGCGCCAGCCCAGGTTGGCGGCGTGCACCGCCACCCCGCGGGCCTCGTCGACGATGCCCGGCACGACGACGCCGACCGGCGCCTCCGGCGACGGCGTGAGCCCGGCGACCGCGTCCGCCACCGTCTCGACGACCCCGGAGCCGGTCGGGTCGGGGGAGGGGGTGGGGCGTCGCAGCTCGGCGACGATGCGGCCGTCCGCGACGGCGACCGCCTTGACGGTGGTGCCGCCGACGTCGACGCCGATCACCGCCGCGCTCACGTGAGGATGACGGAGCGGGTGAGCGAACGCGGGCGGTCGGGGTCGAGGCCCTTCGACTTCGACAGCGCGATCGCGAACCGCTGCGCCACGACGAGGCGCGCGAGCGGGTCGAGGTCGTGCTCGACGAACGTGGCGCCGGTGGCGGCGACCTCCGCGGGCAGCCCGTCGGGCGTGCCGCCGAGGCTCCAGACGAGGCGTCCGGGCTGGGCGATCGAGATCGGCCCGTGGCGGTAGTCCATCGCGGGGTAGGACTCGGCCCAGAACTGCGCTGCCTCGCGCGTCTTGAGCGCCGCCTCGTAGGTGAGCCCGACGGCCCAGCCGGTCGCCACGAACGAGCACTGGTCGACGGAGGTGAGGGCGGTGACGTCGATCTCCAGCGCCTTCCGCGCGTCGGCGATGGCAGCGGCGAGGTCCTCGCCGAGGTGCGCGCGCAGCAGCGCGACGACGCTGGTAGCGAAGCGGGTCTGCACCACCGACCGCTCGTCGGCGAACGGCAGGGCGACGGTGTCGTCCGCGTGCGCCGCCGCCGGCGAGTCGGCGACCGCGGTGATGAGCGTGGTGGGCCCGTCGACGCGCTGCAGCAGGTCGACGATCTCGGTCGTCGTCCCCGAGCGCGAGATGGCGACGACGCGGTCGTAGGCGCGGCCGTCGGGGAACTCGCTGCCCGCGAAGGCGTCGGACTCGCCGAGGCCCAGCGATTCGCGGCGCACGGCGATCGCCATCGCGACGAACCAGCTGGTGCCGCAGCCGACGAAGGCGACGCGCTCGCCCGTTCGGGGCAGCGCGTCGGGCGACGACCCGGCCAGCGTCGCGGCCTCTGCCCAGACCTGCGGCTGGGAGGCGATCTCGTCGTCGACGAAGGTGCGGGTCATCGTTCTTCTTTCCTCGGTGCGGGACCACTCGCGGAGACCGGAAGACGCCTCTGCGATCATGTGTGATCGTTTAAGGAGTATTTGAGCAGAATCAATCACGGACGTCAATCCACGGTGTGGGACGATGACCGGGGAGGGTGCGCATGAATCAGCAGCAGCGGCTCAATCGGGTGCTCGAGCTCATCAGCGAGCGCGGCAACGTCTCGATAGCCGACGTGAGCGAGACGCTCGCGGTCTCCACGGCGACCGCGCGTCGCGACCTGAACACGCTCGCCGATCAGCGCCTCGTGACGCGCACGCACGGCGGGGCCTCTGCCCTCGGCTCCGGCTACGAGCTGCCGCTGCAGTACAAGATCGCTCGCCAGGCCGACGCCAAGCTCGCGATCGCGCGGGCCGTGGAGGCGCTGATCGATCCGGGCTCGACCGTCGGGATGAACGGCGGGACGACGGTCACCGAGGTGGCGCGCGCCCTCGGCCGCAGCGAGCGGATGCGTTCGATCGCCGGCGAGCCGGGCGTGACGATCGTGACCAACGCGCTGAACATCGCGTTCGAGTCGTCCGTGCGCGAGAACATCAAGATCGTGGTGACGGGCGGCGTGCCGCGCCGCCAGTCCTACGAGCTGATCGGCCCGCTCGTGTCCGCGTCGCTGCGCGACTTCAGCCTCGACGTGGCGGTGCTCGGGGTCGACGGGCTCACCGCGGAGTTCGGCGCGACCACCCTGCACGAGGGCGAGGCGGACGCGAGCAGGCACATCGCCGCTGTCGCGCGGCGAGTGGTCGTCGCGGCCGACCAGACGAAGATCGGACGCAGCACGTTCGCGCGCATCGGGTCGCTCGAGACCGTCGACGTGCTGGTCACCGACGCCCCCCTGCCGGCCCGCGTCGCGGCGCAGTTCGACAAGGCCAGCGTCGACGTGGTGGTGGCGCCGCCCGTCCGCTGAGCCTTCGGCGCCGTGGGCGGGCACGCTCTCCGGCGCTCGCCGTCGATCGCGCGGTGGTCGTGTCGCGAGCGCGCATCCCCCTGGGGACCGTCGTGTGTTTCGGTCGCGTAAAACCTCCGTGGCCGATGTGGTCGCACCGGATGACCGACCCTAATGTCTAGTCATGCTCGTTTATGCCCACACAGTGACAAAATCGCTCAGGCGATGCATGATGAGGTGCATGCACAGTGAGGTGAGCGTCTGATGACACGTCCCGGAGGACCCATCGAGGCCGGCGTCCGCGTCGCCGTGGTTGGCATCGGCGCGCGCAGCGTCATCGCCCATCACGTCCCCGCCGCGCACCCGGGCGCCCGGGTCGTCGCGACCGTCGACCCGTCGCAGACCGGTCGCGCGCGCTCGGCCGAGCTCTTCCCGGGCGTGCCGACCCACGCCGACGTCGCGTCGCTCCTGGCCGCCGAGGACGTCGACGCCGCCATCGTCACCTCGCCGGACGACACCCACGCCGACATCGCCGTCGCGCTCCTCGCGGCGGGCGTCGCGGTCTACCTCGAGAAGCCGCTCGCGACCACGCTCGCCGACGCCGACCGCGTGCTGGCCGAGGCCGCGCGGACGGGCACCCCGCTCTACGTCGGCCACAACTTCCGCCACGCCGCCGTGGTGAGGCGCATGAAGGAGATCGTGGACCGCGGGGACATCGGCGAGGTCAAGACAATCTGGGTGCGCCACTTCGTCGGGAACGGCGGCGACTACTACTTCAAGGACTGGCACGCAGACCGGTCGCGCACGAACACCCTGCTGCTGCAGAAGGCCAGCCACGACCTCGACGTCGTGCACTACCTCGCGGGCGCGTACACGCGTCGCGTGGTGGGCATGGGCTCGCTCATGGTCTACGGCGACGTCCAGGACCGGCGCGAGCGCGTCGGCGAGACGATGCCCGACTGGTTCTCGTTCGACAACTGGCCGGCGACGGCGGCCACGGGCCTCAACCCGGTCGTCGACGTCGAGGACGTGTCGATGATGATGATGACGCTCGACAACGGCGTCCTCGCCAGCTACGAGCAGTGCCACTTCACGCCGGACTACTGGCGCAACTACACCGTGATCGGCACGGAGGGGCGCCTCGAGAACGTCGGCGACACCGCCGGCGGCGTGGTCAAGGTCTGGGACCGGCGTCGCGAATGGTCGGTGACGGGCGACGCCGAGCACCCCATCGAGGGCGTCGCCAGCGGCCACGGCGACGCCGACCTCGACACGATGCGCGAGTTCCTGCGACACCTCGTCCACGGCGAGCCCACCGTCGTGTCGCCCCTCGCCGCACGCGCGGCCGTCGCAGCCGGCGCGCTGGCGGCGCAGTCGCTCCGCGACGGATCCCGTCCGTTCGACGTGCCTCCGCTCCCCCAGTCCGTGCTGTCGCACTTCACCCGAGAGACCCCCCCACCCCTGCAGCAGTCCCCCGAGAGGAAAGACCGATGATCCGAACCCCCTTCGCGCGTCGTGCCGCGGGCGCCCTCGCCCTCGGCGGCGCCGTCGCGCTGACCACCACAGCGTGCGGCGGCGGCGGCCCCGCCGAGTCCGGTGCCTACGAGACGGCGCCGAGCGACCTGTCCGCGACGATCACCTACGGGCTGTGGGACCAGAACCAGGTGCCCGCGCTCGAGGAGAGCATCGCCGCGTTCAACGAGCAGTACCCCGACATCACCGTGAACCTCAGCGTGACGCCCTTCAGCGAGTACTGGACGAAGCTGCAGACCCAGGCGTCCAGCGACACCCTGCCCGACGTGTTCTGGATGAACGGCCCGAACATCCAGCTCTACGCGCTGGGCGGCAAGATCGAGCCGATCACCGGTGCCGTGGACGCGGGCGACATCGACCCGGCCAAGTACCCGGAGTCCCTCGTCGACCTCTACACCGTGGACGATGTGAGCTACGGGGTGCCGAAGGACTTCGACACCATCGGCGTCTGGATCAACACCGAGCTGTTCGACCGAGCCGGCGTCGAGGTGCCCTCCGCCGACTGGACCTGGGAGGACTTCCAGGACGCCGCCGCGGAGATCTCCGAGGCGCTCGCCGACGAGGGCTCCTACGGTGCGGCCGGCGGGATGGACGGGCAGACCACCTACTACGACACGGTGTTCCAGGCCGGCGGCGCGATCGTCGAGGACGGCGCCTCGGGGTACACCGAGCCCGCGACGCAGGCGGGCCTGCAGTTCTGGGCCGACCTGATCGCCTCGGGGGGCTCGCCGTCGATGTCGCAGCTGACCGACACGTCGGCGGACCAGTGGTTCACCTCCGGCAAGCTGGCGATGTACTGGGGCGGCAGCTGGTTCCGACCGGCGCTCGTCGACGTGCCCTTCGCCGACAGCGTGGACGTGCTGCCCCTGCCCCGGGGTGAGGAGCAGGCCACCGTCATCCACGGCGTCGCGAACGTGGTCGCGTCGTCGTCGGAGAACAAGCAGGCCGCGCAGGCGCTGCAGGCCTACCTCGCGGGCGAGGAGGCCCAGCTCCGGCTCGGCGAGGCCGGGTCGATCATCCCCGCCTACGAGGGCACGCAAGAGGCCTTCACCGCCTCGATGCCCGACGTCGACCTGCAGGTGTTCCTCGACGCCGTCGACTACTCGGTCCCGCTGCCGGTGTCGGCGAACACCTCCGCCTGGAACGCGCTGGAGTCGGAGCTGCTGCCGCAGGCGTTCTCCGGCGAGCGGACGGTGGAGGACGTCACGGCCGAGCTCGCCGAGAAGATGGACGAGGCGCTCGCGAAGGAGACGCCTTGACGGACGCCGTCCGGCCCACCAGCCGTCGTGCCCCGCACGACGGCTGGTGGGCCCTGCTGTTCGTGGGGCCGCTGCTGCTCGGCATCGGCGTGTTCTACCTCTGGCCGATCGTGCAGACGGCCGGGTTCTCGCTCACCAGCTTCGGCGTCTTCGGCGACGCCGCCTTCGCCGGGATCGAGAACTACGCGCGTCTGTTCACCGAGCCGAACTTCTACCTCTCGCTCGGCAACACGCTGCTGTACACCGCGATCGTGCTGGTCGGCGTGCCGATCGCCGTGGGGCTCGCGAGCATCCTGAACCTGCCCGGACTGCGCTTCGCCGCCGTGTACCGCGTGCTGTTCTTCCTGCCGTACGTCGCCATGCCGACGGCGATCGCGTTCGTCTGGCGCATCATCTTCAACGGCGACTTCGGGCTGGTCAACCACGCGCTCGGACTCGTGGGCATCGACGGTCCCTACTGGACCAGCACGCCCGGCTTCGCGATCGTCGCCGTGGCGATCGTCGGGCTGTGGTCATCGCTGGGCTTCTCGATGATCGTCCTCGCGGCGGGCCTGAAGAACATCCCGCCGGAGCTCTACGAGGCGGCGTCGCTCGACGGCGCGAGCCGCTGGCGCCAGTTCCGCGCGATCACGGTGCCGCTGCTCACACCGAGCATCTTCTTCGTGACGATCGTCACGGTCATCGCGTGCTTCCAGCTCTTCGATCTGCTCTACGCGATCCTCGGCACGACGGCCACCAACGCCTCGCTGCCGAAGAGCATGTCCCTCGTCTACTACTTCTACCAGGCCGGCTTCGTGAACAACGAGAAGGGCTTCGCCGCGGCGGTCGCGATGGTCATCTTCGTGATCATCGGCTGCGTCACCCTGATCCAGTTCCGGATGCAGCGGCGATGGGTGCACAATGACTGACGCTCTCCGCACCGAGTCCCTCCGCACGGCGACGGAGGTCATCACCACGCGCCGCCGCGACCCCGCCGACGGCCGGCCGTCCGCGGCCCGTGCGGCCCGTGCCCGCGCCCGCCGCACGGGAGCCCGCGGCGAGCACGCCGTCGCCCATCTGGTGCTGGGGCTGGGCGCGCTGATCATGGCGTTCCCGTTCGTGTGGCAGCTCATCATGTCGCTGTCCACGAACGCCCAGGTGCAGAGCGTGACGCCCGTGTTCTGGCCCGGCGAGCTGCAGTGGGGCAACTACGTGGCGGTGTTCGAGCGGCTGCCGTTCTTCCAGCAGTTCGGCACCTCGGTGCTGATCACCGCGATCCGCACCGTCGCGCAGCTCGTGCTGTGCACGATGGCCGGCTACGCGTTCGCGCGCCTGCGCTTCCGGGGGCGAGGGGTGCTCCTGGCGATCGTGCTGTCGATCCTGATGGTGCCGTCCCAGGTGTACCTCCTGTCGCAGTACCAGATCGTGCAGGGCCTCGGCCTGCTAAACAGCATCGGCGGCCTCGTCCTGCCCGGCCTCTTCAGCGCCTTCGGCACCTTCCTCATGCGCACGGCGTTCCTGTCGATGCCGCAGGAGCTCGAGGAGGCCGCGCGCCTCGACGGCGCGAACACCTGGCAGATCTTCTGGCGCGTCATGCTGCCCCTCGCCGCTCCGACCATGAGCGTGCTCGCGATCACGACGGTGCTGTGGTCGTGGAACGAGCTGCTGTGGCCGCTGGTCGTCACGAGCTACAGCGCGGACATGCCGCTCTCGGCGGGCCTGGCCACGCTGCTGAGCGACCGCACCACCGACTACCCCGTCGCCATGGCCGCGAGCGTGCTCGCCATGGCGCCCGTGCTGATCGCGTTCATCGTGCTGCAGCGCCGGGTCATCGACGGTCTCGCCTCCAGCGGGCTCAAGTGAGCCCGATCGTCACGACAGCAAGAGAGGTCTCCATGCGCAAGCTCATCACCACGCTCGGGACGGCAGTGCTCGTCCTGGCCGCCCTGGCGCCCGTCGGCGCCTCCGCCGCGACCGCGTCCGACGATCCCGTCGTGGTCCTCTACGAGGAGGACGGCTCCGTCATCGCCAACCCGGAGCGCGGCTTCTACCACCACACCGAGACGCACTACCGGGCGGACGGATCGGGGTACGTCCCGCTCGACCCGGGGGTCCTCGCGGGCTATCGCGCCGAGGGCATCACCCAGATCCTCCGGGTGTTCTACCTGGAGGCGTTCGTCGACAGCCCGACGCTCGACCCGGCCTTCCTCGACCTGGTGCAGGCCGACTTCGACGCCGCTCGTGAGGCCGGCGTCTCGGTCATCACGCGCTTCGCGTACGCGCAGGGCGGCGACTGGCCGTACGTGCCGCCCTACGGGGACGCTCCGCTCGACGTCGTGCTCGCCCACATCGACCAGCTCGCCCCCGTCCTGCAGCGCAACGCCGACGTCGTGCCGGTGGTCCAGAGCGGGTTCGTGGGGCTCTGGGGCGAGGGCTACTACACCGACCACTTCGTGACGGATCCCGCCGACCCCGGCACCGTGACCGACGCCGACTGGGAGAGCCGGGCCGCCGTCGTCGACGCGCTGCTCGAGGCGCTGCCGCCCGAGCGCGGCGTGCAGGTGCGCACGATGCTGGCGAAGCAGCGGCAGCTCGACGTCCCGACCGGCGCGGCGGGCGCGATCGACCCGTCGGACGCCTACAGCGGCAGCGACGCGTCCCGCATCGGGCACCACAACGACTGCCTCCTGGCCGCGCCGGACGACTGGGGCACGTTCCTGTCCGACCCGATCGAGCTCGACCAGGAGTACCTCGAGGCGGACAGCGCGTTCGTGCCCGTCGGGGGCGAGACCTGCAACGTCAACCCGCCGCGGTCCGAGTGGCCGAGCGCGAGCGCGGAGCTCGCCCGGTACCACTACAGCTACCTCAACCGCGACTACCACCAGGACGTCCTGGCGAGCTGGGGCACGGAGGGCCTCGCCGAGACGGCCCGCCGGCTCGGCTACCGCTTCGTGCTGACGCGCAGCGAGGTCGAGCAGACCGCGACGGGCGCCCAGGTCACCGTCGAGGTGCGGAACGACGGCTGGGCCGCCCCGTACAACCCCCGCGACGCCGTGCTCGTGCTCGCCGACGGCGATCGCCGCGTCGAGCTGCCGTTCGCCACCGGCGGCGACGCCCGCCGGTGGGCGCCGGGCACGACGACGACGCTGACGGCGGAGATCCCCGCCGCCGACGTGGGGTCGGGGACGTACGAGCTCGCGCTCGGCCTTCCCGCGGCCGACGCCGGCACCGCGGACGACCCGCGGTTCGCGGTCCGGACCGCGAACGTCGGGACGTGGGATGCGGCCGCAGGGCTGAACCTGCTGGGGCAGACCGTGCACTGGTGACCCGCGGCGCGCCCCCGGTCGTGCCCGTCGCCGCTGTGGCGGCGGCACAACCGGGGGCGACACTGTGGGCCCCCGCCACGTCGCCCCGCGGGTCGTCCTTCCCTAGCCTCGCTACATGAGACTGCTGGGCTTCAACGCGGGCAGGATCCGCCCGCAGCTCATCGACGGCGAGGTCGTGCGCACCGGCTACGTCAAGTCGCCGGTGCCCGAGCCGTGGCGCGTCACCGACGCCGGCGCCGAGGGGGACGAGGTCGCCGCGCACACCGACCACCTGTATGCGTTCGACCGGGCGAGCTACGACCACTGGGCCGCCGAGCTCGGCGCCGACCGCGCGGCGTGGGGCGACGGGCACTTCGCCGAGAACCTGACGGTCGATGTGCTGGACGCGTCGCTGCTGCGGGTCGGCGACCGCTTCGCCCTCGGCGAGGCCGAGCTCGTGGTCACCGGGCCGCGTGTGCCGTGCTGGAAGCTCACGTGGCGGCTGGGTCAGCCCAAGACGTTCATGCGGCGGTTCCGCCTGTCGGGCCGCTCGGGCGTCTACCTCGGCGTGCTGCGCCCGGGCCGCGCGCGGCCCGGCGACGAGTTCGTCCCCTTGGGCGGGGAGGACGACCGGCCCACCGTCGTCGAGCTGTCCCGGCTGTGCGATTCGGGCACGCGCATCACGCCGGACGAGCGCGCCGTCATCGACCGGGCCCTCGCGTCGCCGCACCTCAGCGCCACGGTCCGCGCCACGCTCGACCTGAAGGTCGCGGGCATCGAGCGCGAGTCGGGCGCGTACGCGGGCGGGTGGAAGGGATGGCGGCCGTTCGACGTCGACGAGGTCGTCGACGAGACGGCCGAGATCGTCTCGGTGTCGCTGCGTCCGCGCGACCGCGGCGCCCTGCCGGCGCCCCGGGCGGGGCAGCACGTGGTGGTGCGCCTCGCGGAAGCAGGGCGGGAGCCCGTCGTGCGCACCTGGAGCCTGTCGAGCTTCTCGGCGCGCCCCGAGCGCTACCGGATCAGCGTGCGCGTCCGACCCGACGGGCGGGGCAGCCGGCTGCTCGCGCGTGCGGGATCGGGCGCGGTGTCCGTGGAGCTGCGCGCACCGGCCGGCCGGTTCCACCTCGATCGCGGCACGTTCCGCCCCGTGGTGCTGGTGGCGGCGGGCATCGGGATCACCCCGATGGTCGCGATGATCCAGGCGCATCTCGAGCGCGGGCCGGGCATGCCGCCGCTCTGGCTGCTCTACGGCGTGCGCACCCCCGAGGAGGCGGCCTTCCGCCACGAGCTGGAGCGGGTCTTCGCCGGGCACGACGACCTGCACCTGCACTGGTTCCTGACCCGGCCCGCGGGCGAGCCGCCCGTGGGCGAGGTGCACGAGGGGCGGATCACCGCGGAGCGCGTCGTCGAGGTGATGCGCGACAACTACATCCCGACCCCCGGCGGCCGGGTGGACGTGCCGTGGTTCGAGAGCGACGCCTATGTCTGCGGCTCGCCGGAGTTCGCCGAGGCCGTGCGCGAGGGCCTGATCTCGGCGGGCGCGAACCCCGACCTGGTGTTCGCCGAGGACTTCGCCGCCGCCGCGTCCGCGCCTCTCGCGCCGCTTCGGCGGACCGATGCGCTCGTGCGCTTCGGGCAGGGCGGCCCGGACACGGCGTGGGAGGCCGCGACGGAGAAGACCTTGCTCGAGGTCGCCGAGGACTCCGGTCTCGAGCCCCCTACGACTGCCGCGTTGGTACCTGCCGCACGTGCGAGTCGCGGCTGCTGTTCGGCGAGGTCGACGGGGCGGTCACGACCCTGGCCGACGGCGAGCGCCGCGTCCTGCCGTGCGTGAGCTATCCGCGGTCCGATCTCGTGGTCATCGAGCCGTCGCCCGGATGACCCCCGCCGCGCGGGTCCGCCGGCCGGCGCGGGCGCGGGGAGAGGTCAGCGGCTCTGGCCCGACCCCGCCGGGTCAGGCCAGAGCACGCTCCAGCCGCGTCTTGCGGCGTTCGTAATCCGGCATGGCCGCGGCCAGCACGCGCCAGAACGCCGGTCCGTGGTGCGGCTCGATGCGATGGGCGAGCTCGTGCGTGATGACGTAGTCGATCGCGTCGGACGGCGCGCGGACGAGGGCCGGCGCGAGGCTGAGGACGCCACCCGGGGACATCGATCCCCAACGCGTGCTCATCTCCCGGATGCGCATCGAGACGGGGGCGACCGCCGCTGTGTCGAAACGCCGCAGGCACTCGTGAAGTCGCCGCGCGAAGACCTCCGTCGCACGATCCCGGTACCAGGCGTGCACCAGCCGCTCGGTCTTGTCGGCGTCTCCGAAGCGCACGCCGTCGACGAGCAAGAATCCGCGGATCAGGCGCACGCGACGATGGGTCGCGTCGGGGTTGCCTACGCGCAACCGGTACTGCCGTCCCAGGTACAGATGTGTCTCCCCGGGCAGCCACGTGCGTGGCGGGGTGCGCGGCCGGAACTGCTCGAAGTACTGCCGCTGCGCGGTGATCCAGCGTCCGTGCCGCGCGACCCGTCGCACGACCTCCTCGTTCGCCGCGTGCTCCGGTGCGGTGACGATCACGTTTCCTTCGTCGTCTACGGCGATGTCCAAGGTGGTGCGCGGGCGACGCCGGAGGGTGAAGGTGATCGTGCCGGCACCGTAGGCGGCGGTCATCGTTGTCACGGGAATCTCGCCTTCGCGATTCTCAGCACGGCGCCGCGGATCGCGTCCTCGTCCTCCGGGGAGAGCGCGACGCTGTGCCGATCCTCGACTTCATTCCACAGGTAGTCGTCGATGGCGTTGGCGAGGTCGTGCTGGGCCTCCACGTTCTCCCAGAATCCGACGATGTGCCGGTCGCGCGCGAGACAGACGAGCTCGACGGCGACGTCGGCCACAAAGCTCATGTCGACGCGCGGTGACGCGCCGGAGACCGGGAAACGTCCGACGATCTCCGCGAACACGGCGGCGGACGGCTCGTCGTGCGATACCTGGGACGGGAGATCGTCGTGACGTCGCGCGTGCGCGACGTCGTCGGCGTGGGCACGCATCCGGGCGAGGTAGTCCACCTCCGAGATCCGGTGGGCGCGGTGCGCCTCGATGGTCTCCTCGATGAGCTCGCTGAACCGCCGGTACAGGGCCGGGTCCTCGTCGATCCGCTCCGAGATGCGCCGGCGTGCGGCGCTGGCGATCCGGTCGGCGCGCGCGGCGGGGGTCCCGCCCTGTTCGACGGCGGCGTCGTGCACGGCAGCGGGGTCGGTGAGGTCGAGGGCGTCGATCACGACGCGTGCGGGCAGCGCCAGCACGTGGTCGTCGAGGAGGTGCTGCACCTTCGGCTCGTAGTCGCGAAGGTCGACGCGCTCGTTGTAGCGGAACTGCACGGATCGGCGCAGCTGGATGAAGGCGGCCCAGTCTGCCTTGTAGCGGTCCAGCCGGTCCGCCGGCACGGCGTCCTCGACCGTGGCGCTCGACAGTGCGATGTGCAGGGTGCGGGTGAACGCGGTCAGCCGCTCGTAGAACTCCTCGCGCACATCGATCGGCTCGAGGTGCTGCTCCATCGCCTCTTGATCGTTCCTCGCGACGCCGTTGAACACCGCCCAGACGGCGTCCCAGCGGGCGGGCAGGCGCGCGATCTCGTCGCGCACGCTCACCACCGCGCCGAGCAGGTCGCCCTCGTCGAAGCCGTCGAGCGCGCTGTAGGCGGTCAGCGCCTGGTCGAGCTCCTGCAGCAGCCCCTCGTAGTCGACGATGATCCCGAAGTCCTTCGCCGGGTCGGTGTCGTGAGGCGGCTCGTAGAGGCGGTTGACACGGGCGATCGCCTGCAGCAATGTGTGCTCGCGCAGCGTACGGCACAGGTAGAGCACGGTGTTACGGGGCACGTCGAAGCCCGTGAGCAGCTTGGAGACGACGATCAGGATCTCCGGACCACCGGGCGTCTTGAACGCGTCGATGACGTCTCGGAGGTATGCGCCTTCAGTGCCGTGCTGCCGCATCGTGTCGTTCCAGAACCGTCGCACCAGCTCCCGCGACTCCTGGTCCGCCGCTTCGATGGTCTCGTCATCGCCGGGCGCGGAGATGACGACCTCGCTCGTGACATGACCGATTTCCTGCAGTACGTGATGGAACCGGATCGCCGATGCCTTGTCGGGCGCGACGAGCTGGGCCTTGAGACCGGTGCCCTGCCAGTGCTGCCGATAGTGCTCGGAGATGTCGAATGCCTTGGCACGGATCACCTGGCCGGCGCCCGCGATGCGGTCGGCGCGGGAGAACTTGCGCTTCAGGTCGGCGCGCTGCTCGGTCGTGAGCCCCGCGCTGATGCGGTCGAACCACGCGTCGACGGCGTCCGACGCGAGCTGCTTCTCGATGTGACGTCCCTCGTACAGCAGTGGGACGACGGCTTTGTCGTCGTTGGCGTCCTTCATCGTGTAGCGGTGGATGAGCGGACCGAAGGTGCGCATCGTGTTCTTCTCGCGCTTGAGCAGCGGAGTGCCGGTGAAGCCGATGAAGCTCGCCGCGGGCAGAGCACGGTGCATCCTGCGGGCGAAGGCGCCGTACTCGCCTGACTTCGCGGAGTGGCTGCGGTGACTCTCGTCGACGAGCACGAACACGTTCGGGTCGTCGTCGGGCGTCGTCCCCTCCAGGTGCGCGGCGGCGTTCTCGAACTTGTTCACGATCGTCGTGATGAGCGGAGCGCGCGTCGCGATCAGCTCCGCGAGATGCTTGCCGGTGCGGGCGCGCACGGGCTCCAGCTCGCAGGCGCGGAAGGTGTCGCGGATCTGCACGTCGAGGTCGTCCCGGTCGGTCACGAGCACAAGGCGCGGCTCGTCGATGCGCGGGTCGAAGGTGAGCGCCTTGCCGAGCATGACCATCGTGAGCGACTTGCCCGATCCCTGCGTGTGCCAGACGACACCGCCGGGCCGGGTCCGCCCGGCCGCGCACGAGGTGACGCGGTCGATCGTCTCCTTGACGGCGAAGTACTGCTGATGGCGCGCGACCTTGCGCACCCCGCTGTCGAACACCGTGAACGTGCGCACGAGCTCGAGCAGCCGCTCGGGCCGGCACAGCGCGTGCAGTAGGCGATCCTGTTCGCTCGGCACGCGCTTCTCGAGGGATTCGAGCTGCTCCGCGGGGCCGCCGAAGAGGTCTGCGAGGGTGCCGGGTGCGAGCGGGCGCCGTACGGCCTCGGCCACTGCGCCTTCGGCGTCACGCGCTTCCCGCCACGGTGTCCAGAACCTCTTCGGTGTGCCGGCGGTGGCGTAGTGCGCCTCGCGGCGATTGGTGGCGATGAGCAGCTGCGCGAACGAGAAGTAGGCGGGGATCTCTTCCTGCCGCTGGTAGCGCAGCAGCTGGTGGTCGGCGTTCGCGATCGGATCGGAGGGACGCTTGCACTCGATCGTGACGAAGGGGATGCCGTTGACGAACGCGACCACGTCGAGGCGGTTCGCGTGTGTGCTGCCTGTGCGCTCGACCTCGTACTCGACCGTGACGTGGTACGTGTTGTTCGCCGGATCCGTCCAGTCGATGTAGCGCACCTGTGGGCTGATCGAGGTGCCATCGATGGTCTTCGGGATGGCGCGGCCGCGCACGAGGTCGTCGTAGACGGCGCGGTTCAGCGTCGCCGCGCCGGTGCGCAGGGCAGGCTGCGGCAGGAGGCGGCGGATCGCCTCCTGCGCGTCAGCGAGATCGAGCGGGTACTCCTGACCGCGCCGGCGCACCCGGTTCAGGGCGACGATGCGCTCGGCGAGCACGTCCTCGAGGATCGGCGTGCGACGCCGCCCGCCCCGCATCGCGAGCGCATCCGCAGGTGAGAGCGGCCGGAAACCCAGCGCGGCGAGCATCTGCACGGCGGGCACTTGAGACTGCCACTTCTCGCTCGGGTCGAACGTGGCCTCGGTCATGGCGCACCGCCCTCGTCTTGTCCGGTGTCGCCGGCCCGACGTACACTGGAATCGGATTGGGAATGCCCGGTCGGCAACGGGACCTGAGGAACGCCTCGGGTCCTTTTGCTTTGCCCCGCCGACATCAGGGGAACACCTTCTGGTATCGGATCTTCGGCCGGATCAGGTCGTAGGCGCGATTGCCCTGGCCGGGCCTGACGGTGCGCAGTGCGATGGGGCGGGCCGTGAGGTCGGCGAGCTGGAGTCCTGTGGAGTTCGCGTCCTTCTTCGTGAAGATCGACTCGAAACGGATCTGAGAGAAGTCCATCGCTCGGTAGCCCCAGCGGACCTCGTTGTTGCAGATCCGCGAGAACTCCGCCTCAAGCTCTCGGTCTTCGCTCTTGCCGCGACTCTCGAAGATCACGTGCACGCGACGTCCCTGCTGATCGCGCTCGATGAGGAAGGAGAGAAGCCGCTCCATGCAGAACAGCAGCGCGATTTCATAGGGGCTCATTGGTGCTGAGTACCTGGCCACGTGCCGCCGCTTGTCGATGACTGCTGCGATGATGTCGAACCGCGCACCGGAGAGCAGAGGATTCAGCCGCTCGAAGAATGCCTCCCGCGTCTCCGCATTGAGCAGGATGTTGAACGGGCCGGAACTCTTGCGGATATCGGCCTCGTGCATGATCACGGCGTCGTGGCCCCAGAAATCGAACTTGAACGTCTCCATCGCGGGGATCACCTGCTGCGCGTAGTCAGCCTTCCGAAACACGCAGAACGTCAGAGCGAAGACGGGGAATCCGGCGTCGATGGAGACGAGGCTGTGGTCGCCGCTCTCATCGACGTAGACGACGTAGTCGGAGAACCCGAGGCCGTGCGGGTCAGTCACCGCTCGGCTCCTCGTCGAGCGGCACGCGGACATCGCCGCTGAGCAGCTTCTGCATCAGCCCGCGCTTCTGCGTGCGCAGCAGCTCGAGCTCACGGCCGAGCAAGGTGAGCTCTTCGCGAACGGCATCCAGCGCGGTCGCGATGGCGCGCTGACGTTCGAGGTCGGGTAGATGGACGCGGATCGCCGCGAGCTCGGCGTAGTAGGTGCGCGTCCGGACGCTTCCCGACGCGCCGGCGTTGACATCGTGGCGCCAGCGGCGCGTCTTCAGGACGTGATCCAGGTAAGCGGGGATCAGCCGCGTCTCCTCGCAGGCGAACAACACGTAGTCGGGGCTGACCAGCACCTCGGCGTCGAGCCGCGACATGGCGATCGAGCCGATGTTGATGCGCATCGGGTTGTAGGCGAAAGCCCGTGGGGGGAGCACCAGGTAACGCGAAACGTCGATCGAGACCGCCTGTCCCCGCATCATGGAGATGCCGGAGGTGTTCGAGACGCCTCTGACCGCCGTGCGGTCGAGTCTCCCGGCATTGCGTTCCGTGAGTTCGCGCGTCACGTCGCCGAGTCGTGCATGGGCGCCGTTCGCCGATCCGGCCAGCCGTTCCGCCGCCGCGTCATAGCGCTTCTGCGTGCGCGAGAGGAGCAGCCGCACGCGTTCGATTGCGTCGTCCCAGGCGCGCAGGATCTCGGCGATCCTCCGCTGCTCCGTCAGGGGCGGGAGGGGGACGGGGAACTTCTTCAACTGTGACGAGTTGATGCTTGCGAGATTGGTGCTCTGCTTTGACGCCCCGACGAAATACCGGCGCCCATGCGGCGACGCGGCGAGAGCAGCCAAGAACTCGGGCAGCAGGACACGCGGGTCCGGCCGCACGGCGAAGACGTGGTTCTGATGCAGGCACGGGTCGATCGACCCGTCCCAGACGCAACCGCGCCCGAGCTTGTCGAAGTCCCCGCCCTCCGTGAACAACACATCACCGGGCCGCAGGCCGTACCGAGAAGCCTCGACATCGTCAGCGAGGACGGAACGGACGTCAGTGGAATCGACGTATCCGTCTTTCACGTTCGCTACCCGAAGGTAAGGGACCTCCTTGGCGCCCGGCCTGGGGACGCGCCCGATCTGGATCCCGCTTTGCACAGCCGCAATATCTCCAAGCCGCGCGGTGGGCCATCGTGATCCGTTCACTCGGCGCCCTTTCCCGGGACGTCGGTGCCGACGGCGTAATGGCCGTGCACGGGCTGAACTGTCCGGAATCTCCGGATAGTTGCCGCCCCGATGCGAACTGTCAAGGAGTCCTTGACGGTTGCCCCGCCCGGTTCAGCCATCGATCCCCAGCTCCTTCAGGTAGCCGGCCATGCGGGTGCGCACCTCGGCGAGCTCCGCCTCGACGGCGTCGATCTCGCGCTGCACCGCGGCGATGTCGACCTCGGGCTCGGGCTCGAACGTGTCGACGTAGCGTGGGATGTTGAGGTTGTAGTCGTTGCCCGCGATCTCCTCGGGCGTCGCGCGATGCGCGTAGCGCTCGACCTCGGCGCGTTCGCGGTACGTCTCCACGATCTTCGCGATGTGCGCATCGTCCAGCAGGTTCTGCGACTTGGCGGGCGTGAACTCGCGGCTCGCGTCGATGAACAGCACGTCGTCGCGTTCCGCGTTCGCGCCGCCCTCCTCGCGAGAGCGGTCGAAGACGAGGATCACGACCGGGATGCCGGTGGTGGTGAACAGGTTCGCGGGCAGCCCGACCACCGCGTCGAGTAGGTTCTCGTCGATGAGCGCCTTGCGGATGCGCCCCTCCGCCCCTCCGCGGAACAGCACCCCGTGCGGCACGATCACCGCGACGCGCCCCGTCTCGCGCTTGGCGACCTCGACCATGTGCGTGATGAAGGCGTAGTCGCCCTTGCTCTTCGGGGGCACGCCCCGCCAGAACCGCCGGAACGGATCGGTCTCGGCCAACTCGGCGCCCCACTTGTCGAGCGAGAAGGGCGGGTTGGCGACGACGACGTCGTACTGCCGCAGCCGGTCGTTCTCGAGCAGCGTCGGCGCCGTGAGCGTGTTGCCCCACTCGATCGTCGCCGCGTCGTTCGCGTGCATGAACATGTTCATGCGGGCGAGCGCCCAGGTGGCGCCGTTGACCTCCTGCCCGAACAGCCGGTAGTTGTTCGAGCCGACCTCGGCCGCGGCCTGGACCAGGAGCGAGCCCGAACCGCACGTCGGGTCGAAGATCGTGTCGCCGGGGCGGGGGGCTGCAAGCTTGGCGAGCAGGGTCGATACCGAGCCGGGCGTATAGAACTCGCCGGCTTTCTTCCCTGCGTCCGAGGCGAATCGCGAGATCAGGTAGATGTAGGCCTCGCCGATGATGTCGTCGCCGACGCGCGACGGGCGGAGGTCTAGGTCGGCCTTGTGGAAGTCCTCGAGCAGGTGCGTGAGCCGCCGGTTGCGCTCTCGCGTCTGACCCAGGTTCGCCTCCGAGTTGAAGTCGATGTTGCGGAAGACGCCGTCGAGCTTGGCTTTGTTCGCCTCCTCGATGGCCTCCAGCGCGACATTGATGAGCTCACCGATGTTGTCGGCCTTGCGCTGACGGTACAGGTCGTAGAAGCTGGCGCCTGCCGGCAGGGGGAAGCGTTCTCGCTGCAAGCGCGTCGTGATCTTGCGCTCGTCGCCGTGGAACTGCTGCTCGTACTGATCGCGGTGGTCGTTCCAGATGTCGGAGATGTACTTCAGGAACAGCATCACGAGGATGTAGTCCTTGTACTGCGTGGCGTCGATGACTCCCCGGAACGTGTCGCACGCGGCCCACGCGGCCTGGTTGATGCGCTGCTGGGTGACGGTGTCGGCGGTCATGCGTCGGTGTTCCTGTCGGTGAGGGGGTCGGTGGCGCGCGCGTGCTGCACGAGATGAGCCGTGACGAGGTCGTGCCGCAGCGTCGCAAGACGGTCGGTGAGCGCACGTTCGCGGAGGGCGAGGGATCCCGCGGCGGCGGTCGCGCGTTGCGTCGCGAGCGGAGGGGGATCGAACGGCAGCGCCAGCAGCACGTTCTTGGTGATCATCTGGACACCCGTGCCCATCGCCTCCGCGGCGAAGTAGCGCTGTGCCACCGGCCCGTTGATCCACCAGCACAGATAGCTGGGATCGACCTCGGTGGCTGTGCGCAGCACGAACAGCGGGGCGACGGCGACCAGGGGCTCGCTCAGGGCATCGGCGCACCAGGCGTTCCAGTACGGCCCGCGTGAGCGGAAGACTACATCGCCGTCGCGGACGACGTGCTGCGGCGAGACGAGATCGGCTCCGATGCGGACGGTCGCACCTGGCGCGTACCCGCCGCCTCGTGCGACGTCCCCGAGCAGGAGCGCGCGCACCCCGAGGCCCTCTCCGGGAGCAGGCCGCTCACGCAACGAGATGCCGGTGCGCACCGACACCCACTGCTGCAACATGGTTCTGACCATACGCGCAGTACGTGCGTACCGCAATAGTCATGGTGAGGCTGGTGCTCGGCGCGTCCAGACGCGCTCGCCGGCGATCCAGGTCTCGAGCACCCCGGTCTCGCCGATCCGCTCGGAGGGCACCGTGAACACGTCCTGGTCGAGCACCGCGAAGCTGCCCTCGCACCCCACGTCGATGCGTCCCAGCCGGCCGACGTCGGTGAGGGCGGCGGCGCGGTCGGTGTAGAGCAGCATCGCCTGCGCGACGGACACCGCCGCGCCCTGCCCGATGTCCGCCCCGTTGTAGGCGCGGCGGCGCACGGCCGCCTCGACCGACACGAACACGTTGTCGGCCTCTCCCCAGGCCGTGGCCGGGCAGTCGGACGACAGCGCGAGCGCCGGGAGCTCCTCGTACAGCGAGCGGATCGGGTAGGCCTGGTCGCGCAGCTCGGGCCGCAGGTTGCGCTCGTAGCCGTCGTACTCGGCGTACAGGAAGACCGTGTGCGTCGCGATGCCGAAGGCCATCCGCGCCGTGCGGAGGCGCTCGATGGTCTCGGCGGACAGCAGCGTGGCGTGCTCGATGCGGATCGAGGGCGTGCCGTGGAGCCACGGCTCCTGGTCCGCGAACAGCTCGATCACCTGGCGGATCGCACGGTCGCCCATGGCGTGCACCGCGAGCTGCACGCCGTTGCGTCGCGCCCACGCGCCCGCGGACAGGGCGTCCTCGTCGCTCAGCGTGCGCAGCCCGTGGTCGTCGTCCGAGCCGGGGTAGGGGTGGCACACCCAGGCGGTGCGGTTGGAGTACGCGCCGTCCATGATCACCTTCAGCCCGGCCGCGCGCGATCGCCCGGTGCGGTCGTCGTCGGTGAGGTCGGCGGGCGGGTCGGCCGGGTCCCAGCCGTAGAACAGCGATGCGCGCGGCATCGGCGCGCCGTCCTCGGCCGCACGGTAGGCGTCCAGCGGCTCGGGGATGCGGGTGGCCAGCAGATCGCACACCCCGACGATGCCGCGGGAGAGCAGACGCTCGCCGACCTGGCGCAGCTGCGCGACGCGCTCCTCCGGCGCGGCGTCGGGGATGTGCGAGGCGACGGCCTGCGTGGCGGAGATCTCCGTGAGCACGCCGTCCGGGCGCCCGTCGGCGTCGCGCTCGAAGCGGCCGCCGGCGGGGTCGGGCGTGTCGGCGGTGAGCCCGGCGATCTCGAGCGCGCGCGAGTTGCACGCGGCCGAGTGCCGGTCGCAGCGCCACACGATCACCGGCTGCGTCGTCGACACCTCGTCGAGGTCGCGGGCGGTCGGGGCGCGTCCCTCGGGGTACTTCGTCTCGTCGTAGCCGTTCCCGACGATCCAGGCGTCCGGCCCCGCACCGACCGCGGCATGGGTGCGCAGGGCCTCGATCAGCTGCGGCAGCGACGTGACGGCCGGGGGCAGGCAGTCGACCGCGTCGATCGTTGTCGTCATGAGGGCCGGGTGCACGTGCATGTCGAGCAGGCCCGGCACGACCGTCCGCCCGCCGAGGCGGTGCGCGTCGGCGGTGTCCACCTCGGACGCGTCGCCCAGCCAGTCGACGACGCCGTCGGTCACGCGGAAGGCGGTGACGAAGTCGTCCTCGCCCCGTCCGGTGAAGACCTTCGCGTCGGTGAAGACCTGCGATGCCATGTGGTGCCCTTTCGTCTCGGAATCCGCGTGCCGGCCGCCTGCGCGGTCATCCGACCGGCACGAGCGAGTCGCACATGCCGAACAGGTCCTTCGGGTCCTCCGGCTCGGCGACGAGGTCGATGTCCTCGACGAACGGCGTCCCGGCGACCGCATCGCGAACATAGCGCAGCGCGGAGACGTCCTCGATCGCGAAGCCGACCGAGTCGAACAGCGTGATCTGCTCGGTCGACGTGCGTCCCGCGGCGCGTCCGGTCAGCACCTCCCACAGCTCGGTGACGGGGAACTCGGGGTCGCGGGCCTGGATCTCGCCCTCGATGCGCGTCTGCGGCGTGTACTCGACGAACACGCTCGAGCGGTCGAGGATGGTCGGCTCGAGCTCGGTCTTGCCGGGGCAGTCGCCGCCGATCGCGTTCAGGTGCATGCCCGGCGCGACATCCGCATCGCGCAGGACCGTCGCGAGCGCCTTGTCCGCCGTGCAGGTGGTGACGACGTCAGCGCCCTCGCACGCCTCCGCGGCATCGCCGGCCACCGTGATCCGGAAGCCGAGCGGCGTGAGGTTGCGGACGAACTTGGCGATGGCATCGGGGTCGATGTCGTAGACGGAGAGCTCCTCGATGCCGAGGGCGCCGCGCATCGCGAGCGCCTGGAACTCCGACTGGCTGCCCGCGCCGATCAGCGCCATGCGCGTCGAGTCGGGACGGGCGAGGGTGCGCGCCGCGAGCGCGGAGGTGGCGGCGGTGCGCAGCGCCGTCAGCACGGTCATCTCGGCGACGAACGTCGGGTAGCCGTTGTGCACGTCGGCGAGCACCCCGAAGGCGGTGACCGTCTGGTAGCCGCGCGCCGGGTTCGACGGATGCCCGTTGACGTACTTGAACCCGTAGGTCTCGCGGTCGCTGGTCGGCATCAGCTCGATCACGCCGAACGGCGTGTGGTTAGCGATGCGCGGGGTCTTGTCGAACTGCTCCCACCGGGCGAAGTCGTCCGCGACGTAGTCGACCAGGCCCGCGATCACGCGCTCCGGTCCGCTCCGCGCCAGCCAGCGCACCATGTTCTTCACACCAACGAAAGCCGTCATTCCTCTCACGTTATGAGTGGGCGATATGCGCAGACAATCATCCTCATGCCCATGTTGTGTCGTCTGACTGAGCACTTAGCTCTATGATTGTGAGCACATGGACAGAATCAAGCTCGACGAACTGGATCGCGCGCTGCTCTCGGCGCTGCGCGCCGACGGCCGCGCGCCGGTCGCGGTGCTCGCCCGCGAGCTGCAGGTGACGCGCGCCACGGTCACCAGCCGGATCGACCGCCTCGTGTCGTCCGGGGTCATCGTGGGCTTCACCGTGCGCGTGCGCGACGAGGTGGATCCGCTGGAGATCCGGGCGATCTCGCTCATCGAGGTCGAGGGGCGCGACACCGACACCGTGATCCGGCGCCTGCGCGGGCTGACGGAGATCACGGCGCTGCACTCGACCAACGGCGGCTGGGACCTGGTCGCCGAGCTGCGCGCGGCCTCCCTCGGCGACTTCGACCGCGTGCTCGGCCGGATCCGCTCGATCGACGGCGTCGTCAACAGCGAGACGAGCCTGCTGCTGAGCTCCGTGCTGCGCTGAGGCGAGGCGCCGCCCTCGACGCCCGCGAGTTCCATTCGGCACTCACAGACCGGGCGTGAGTGCCATATGGCACTCACAGGCCGCCCGCGAGTGCCGGATGGCACTCAGCGGCGGGTGGAGAGCAGGCGGACGCGGCAGGCCAGCTCGACGGCGAAGCGGTGGTCGGGGTCGGACAGGTCGAGCTGCAGCGCCTGCTCGGCGCGGCGCACGCGGTAGTTGACGGCGTTGGGATGCAGGTTCAGCACCTCGGCGGCCCGTGCCAGCGAGTTGCGGTTCGCGAGGTAGGCCTGCAGCGTGCGCACGGCGACGTCCGCCCGCTCGGGCCCGAGCGCGTCGAGCGGCGCGAGCACGTCGTCGAGCAGCTTGCGGCTGAGCGGCGAGGCGTAGAAGTCGAGGAGCACGCGGCGCAGGCCGGTCACGTCCGTGGCGGCGATCGATCCGCTGCGCCCGCCCGCGATCGCGGTCTCCACCGTGATGCGCGCCTCGGCGGCGGACTGCCGCAAGCCCGATGCGCCGAGCTGCGGGGTGCCGAGCCCTAGCGTGCACACCCACTCCTGGCCGCCGAGCTCCGACACGTGATGGATGAGCTGGCCGCCGACCTCGCGCAGGCGGCGCTGGTGGTCGCCGGCCCCGAGCGGCTCGGAGGACACGACGACGAGGTCGTCGTGCATCGACGCGAAGTGCCACAGCTCGCTGCGCGGCTCGACGAGCTGCAGGGCGAACAGCTCGAGCGCCGCCGACATCGTGCGCGGCGGACGCTGTGCCGGGTCGTCCCGGTGCGTCACCCGCAGCCAGCCGACCGCGTGCGAGAGCTGCAGCGGCAGGCCGAGCCGCGCGGCGTCGGCGGCGAAGGCGTCGACCCGCGACGAGTCGGCGAGGATCAGCTCGACGATCAGGTCGGCGCGGGACTGGGTCGGCGCGAACCGCTCGCTCAGGTCGCGCTGCATGGCGCGCGACACGAGCGAGGCGATCACCGGCACGGCGAGGGCGACGGCGGCGTCCGTGCCCTCCGCACGCAGCCGTCCCACCGGGGTCTCGCCGACGCACACCGCATCCGGGTCGGTCCATCGCGTTCCCGCTCCCGGCTCGATCGACAGCGTCAGGCCGAGCGCCTCCGACGCCTCGGCGAGGATCCGCTCGGCGTCGTGCCCCTGCTCGGCGACGGCCCCCGCGCGGTCGATCGCGTACTCGGCACGGGCGAGCGCTCCGACCGCGTCGCCGCGGACGATCCGGTCGATGCCCATCGCGATGTCGGGCGGAGATCCGGTGGTGCAGGTCAGCACGCGCATGCCCGCCCGCTCGGCCAGGGCCCGCGCGGTCTCGGCCAGGACCAGCTCTCCGATGAACACCAGGCCGCTGAAGCCGCGGGCGATCGCCTGCCGGATCGCGACGTCCACCTGGTACGGCGAGGGGGCGTTGCCCTCCCGCGTCGTCGCGAGCACGAGGCTGCCGGGCGCGGCCGAGAGCGCGTCGATCGGCGAGATGACGACGCGCTGCACGGCGGGGCCGACGTACGGGCCCGCGCGCAGGGTCAGGCCGAGGTGCTTGGCGGCGTCGAGAAGCTCGCGCAGATCGGATTGGGGCACCAGCACAGTATGCACAGAGACAGTGTGTTGGTGGAACATTGAGGCCCTTCGGGTGCCTCTCTAATCTCAAGGCATGCCTCACGAAGCACCACCCTCCGCCCCGTCGGCCGCGCGACGGACGGCGGCCGCGGTCACGCCCGACGACGTGCCGGCCCTCGCCGCCGGCGCCGCGATCTTCGGCACGGGCGGCGGCGGGGCCGTGCACACCGTCCGGCTCGCGACCCGGCACGCGCTCGACGAGCACGGGCCGGTGCCGCTGCTGACGGTCGCCGACCTCGGCGAGGACGACCTCGTGATCTCCATGTCGGGTGTCGGCGCCCCCTTCGCCGGCATCGAGATGCTGCCCGCCGACCACCAGCCCCTGACGCTGCGCGACGAGATCGAGGAGCTCGCCGGGCGGCCGGTGACGGCGGTGATGGCCACCGAGATCGGCGGCAGCAACGGCGTCGGCCCCGCCGCCTGGGCGGCGCGGCTCGGCATCGCCCTGCTCGACGCCGACACGATGGGCCGGGCCTTCCCCGAGGCCACCATGACGTCCACCAACGTCGCCGGCGTGCCGCGCGGTCCCATCGTGATGAGCGACGTCGTCGGCAACGTCTCCGTGCTCCGCACCGTCGACAGCGCCTGGCTCGAGCGGCACGTGCGCGCCAACGTCGTCGCCAGCGGCGCGATCGCGCTCGGCGCCAGCTTCATCGCCGCGGGCGACGTGCCGGGCGCCGTCATCGAGGGGTCCGTCAGCCGCGCGATCGCCGTCGGACGCCGGCTGCTCGGCTCCGCGTCGCCCGTAGAGGACCTCGCCGACGAGCTCGACGGCGACGTGCTCGTGAGCGGCAAGGTCATCGACGTCGAGCGCCGCAACGAGGGCGGCTTCACCCGCGGCTCGGCGACGATCGCCGGCGTCGGCCCCGACCGCGACCGGCTGGTGCGGGTGGAGATCCAGAACGAGAACCTCGTGGTGCTCGAGGACGGCCAGGTGCTGGTCAGCGTGCCCGACCTGATCACCATCGTCGACAGCGAGACGGGCGAGGCGATATCCACCGAGCTGCTGCGGTTCGGCCAGCGCGTGTCCGTGCTCGCGTGGGCGTGCGACCCCCTGTGGCGCACGCCGCGCGGCCTCGAGCTGACCGGCCCCCGCGCGTTCGGCTACGAGATCGACTACGCGCCGTTCGGCGCCGTGAAGGAGACGGTCCGATGACCGGCGTCCGCGACCTGTCCGTCGGCATCGACGTGGGCGGCACCAACACCGACGCCGTCGTGCTCGACGCCGACCGCCGGGTGATCGCCTGGACGAAGCAGCCGACGACGGCCGACGTGACGGGCGGCATCCGCGCGAGCCTCGTCGCGGTGCTCGCCGAGCTCGGCGACGACCGCCACCGGGTGTCGCGCATCATGCTCGGCACGACCCACGCCACCAACGCGATCGTGCGCCGCCGGGACCTGTCGCGCGTCGCGGTGCTGCGGTTCGGCGCCCCCGCGTCGACCGCGTACCCGCCCCTGGTGGGCTGGCCGCAGACCCTGCGCGAGGCGGCGCTGGCCGGATCGGCGATCCTCGCCGGCGGCCACCTCGTGGACGGGTATCCGATCGCCCGCCTCGACCCCGACGCGATCCGCCGGCACCTCGACGGCCTCGACGGCATCGAGGCCGTGGCGATCTCGAGCATCTTCAGCCCCTCCTTCCCCGAGCAGGAGCTGGAGGCGGAGGCGATCGTCCACGCCCACCTCGGCGTCGACGTGCCCGTCTCGCTGAGCCACGACATCGGCGAGCTCGGCCTGCTGGAGCGCGAGAACGCGACGGTGCTGAACGCCTCGCTGCACGGCGTCGCCCGCGACGTCACGCGCGCCCTGCTGACGGCGGTCGACGAGGAGGGCCTCGACGCCGAGACGTACTTCGCCCAGAACGACGGCACGCTCATGGCGGTCGAGTACGCCGCCCGCTACCCGGTGCTGACGATCGGCTCTGGGCCCGCGAACTCGATCCGGGGAGCCGCGGCGCTGTCGGGCCTCGAGGGCGCCATCGTCGTCGACGTGGGCGGCACCACCAGCGACCTCGGCGTGCTGGTCGACGGCTTCCCCCGCGAGTCGACCATGCCGCGCGAGATCGGCGGCGTCCGCACCAACTTCCGCATGCCGGACGTGCTGAGCATCGGCATCGGCGGCGGCACGATCGTCGACCCGGTCGCGGGCGAGCCGATCGCCGACTCCGTCGGGTACCGGCTCGGCACCGAGGCCCTGCTGTTCGGCGGGTCGACGGCGACGCTGACGGACGCGGCGGTCGCGGCGGGCGAGCTCGAGATCCCCGGACGCTCGCTGCCCCCGCTCGACCCCGCCACCCGGCGCGGGCTGCTCGCCGCGCTCGACGTGGCGCACGAGCGCATCGAGGCCGCGGTGGAGCGGATGTCGCTCGGGCGCGGCGGGCTGCCGCTCGTCGTGGTCGGCGGCGGCGGGTTCCTCGTGCCGGACGACCTGCCCGGCGTGAGCGCCGTGCACCGCCCCGGGCAGGCCGGCGTCGCGAACGCCGTCGGCGCCGCCATCGCGCTGGCGGGCGGACGCGCCGACCAGCTGGCGGACCTCGCCGACCGGGGTGCGGCGATCGAGGCCGCCTCCGCGGCGGCCATCGACAAGGCGATCCAGGCGGGGGCGGATCCGCTGCACGTCGACGTCGTCGACGTGCAGGAGACCCCCGTGTCCTACACGACCAAGCCGGCGCTGCGCGTGTCGGTCAAGGCGGCCGGTCCTCTCGCGAGCATCGGCCGGGCTCCATCACTGCATCACCAACCCGAAAGAGAGACATCATGATCACTCGCAGGAAGGCGGTGACGGCGACGGCCCTGGGCGTCATGGGCGCCCTCGTGCTCACCGCGTGCAGCGGCGGCTCGTCGGACGGCGACGGCTCGGACGGATCCGGCAACGAGGCCGGGCTCGTCACGGGCGGCACCTTCCGTCACGCGGTGTTCCCCGAGGTCGGCAGCGTCATCCCGATGAGCGCGAACCAGCCGCAGGAGATCCAGGTCATCACCTACTCGTACGAGTCGCTCATCTACACCGACGAGACGGGCGAGGAGACCCCCTGGCTCGCCGAGTCGTGGGAGGTCGGCGACGACGGCACCTCGGTGACGTTCGAGCTGCGCGACGACGTCACGTTCCAGGACGGCACGCCGTTCGACGCGGAGGCCGCCGCGGCGAGCATCAACTACCACACCGACCCCGACAACGTCTCGGTCCTCTCGGACGTGCTGCCCGCCGGGCTGCAGGCCAGCGGCAGCGGCACCACGCTCGAGGTCACCGCGGAGGCGACCGATCCGTTCCTCGCGACCATCATCGGAGACATCTGGATGGTCGCCCCGGCGGGCCTGGAGGACCCGTCGAGCCTGGAGCAGGCGTCCAACGGCACCGGCCTCTACGCGCTCACCGGCGTGCAGGCCGACCGCTACGTGTTCGAGACCCGCGACGACTACACGTGGGGCCCGGGAGGCCTCACGTCCGACAGCGAGGGCATCCCGGACGGGCTCGAGGTCAGCGTCGTCACCGACGCATCGACCCGTGCGAACCTGCTGCTCTCGGGCGAGCTGAACGCGGCCGCGGTCGAGGGCCCCGACCAGGACCGCCTCGACGCCTCCGGCTACGAGTTCGCCGGCACGATCAACCCGATCGGCCAGATGCTCTTCAACGAGCGCGAGGACCGCCCCACCCACGACCCGCTGGTCCGCGAGGCGCTCATCCTCGGCTACGGACACGACGACGTGGCGGAGGTCGTCTCGGGCGGACGTCCCGTCGAGCTGACCTCGTGGATCACGGACGCACCGTTCACGTGCTTCAGCGAGGAGCCCGTCTGGGAGCGGCCCGAGGCCGACCCGGAGCGCGCGGCGGAGCTGCTCGACGAGGCGGGCTGGACCGCCGGCGCCGACGGGGCGCGCGAGAAGGACGGCGAGCCGCTCGAGATCAACTTCATCTACGACGCCGCGTCGACGTCGCACGCATCGGCCGCCGAGCTGGTCGCGCAGGACTGGGAGGAGCTGGGCATCACGACGAACCTCATCGCGATGGACGGCGCCGCCTGGTCGGAGTACCTGTACGAGACGTTCGACTACGACACCGGCTGGATCCAGATCGGCGTCGGCAGCCCGGTGACCCAGAACCTGTTCTACGGCGGCGCCTCCCCGGAGGACGGCGGCCTGAACTTCATGGGCACGGACGACCCGGAGTACAACGAGCTCGCCGCCCAGGCGACCTCCGCGTCCGACCCCGACGAGGCGTGCGACTACTGGAAGCAGGCGGAGAAGGTCGTCGTGGAGAACTTCCACACGTTCCTCCTCACCGGCACCATCCGCCCGACCTACATGTCGAAGGCGACCTTCGAGATCACCGACTACGTCCAGCCCGTCACGATCCGGATGACCGAGTGACCCTCTGCCGATGACCACGACAACCACTCGACCGAAGGGGCCCACGACGGGGCCGCTCCTGCAGCTGCGCGAGCTGCGGGGGCGGCTCTCGCCCCGGGCCGACTTCGCCATCCGGCGTCTGGGCCGACTCGTCGTCAGCCTGCTCATCGTCGTGCTCGCGGCGTTCTTCGTCGTGCACCTCGTGCCCGGCGACCCCGTCCGCGCGGCGCTGGGGCCCACCGCGCCCGCGGCGCTGGTGGAGGCGACGCGCGCCGAGCTCGGGCTCGACAAGCCGGTGCCGCAGCAGCTGCTCGACTATCTCGGCTCGCTGCTGCAGGGAGACCTGCGCACCTCCATCCAGACCGGGCAGTCGGTCAGCTCCACGATCGCCTCGCGGTTCCCGAACACCCTGCTCCTGGCCGCCCTCGGCTTCGTCGTCGCCGTCGTCGGGGCCCTGCCCATCGGCATGGGCGCGGCGCTCATCGCGCGCACCGGCCGGGGACGCGCCGCGAACGGCGGCATCTCCGGCTTCCTCGGCGTCCTCATCGCTATCCCCGACTTCGTGCTGTCGGTCGGGCTCATCGCCGCGTTCAGCATGTGGCTGGGGATCTTCCCGCCCGCGGGATGGGGAGAGGCCCGCAACGTCGTGCTGCCGGTTCTCGGCCTCGCGCTCGGGCCCATGGCGTACCTGGCGCGGATCGTGCAGGTCGAGATGATCAAGGTGCTCGACTCCACCTACATCGCCACGGCCCGCGCCAAGCGCCTGCCGCAGCGCATCATCCTGCTGCGGCACGCGCTGCCGAACATCGTCACGGCCACCCTCACCGTCGGCGGCCTGCTGCTGTCCGGGCTCGTCGCCGGGACCGTCATCATCGAGACCGTCTTCGCGATCCCCGGGGCGGGCAACACCCTCGTCTCAGCCGTCGGCACCAAGGACTATCCGATGATCCAGGGCATGGTGCTGGTCTACGCCGGCATGGTGCTCGCCGTGAACCTCGTGGTCGATCTGATCCTCATCACCATCGACCCCCGCACCACGATCGCAGAAGGGTGAGTGACCGGACATGACGACCGCCGCCCCCCGCAGGCTCGACGCCCCCCTCGTCGCCGCGCCCCCCACGCGCCGCCGCCGCTCGCGCTGGATCAGCATCACCGGCATCACCGCCATCGTCGGCGTCGCGGTGCTGCTCACCATCGCGGTCATCGGCCCCGGCATCTGGACCGAGGCCGCGACCGTCCGCAACATCCCGGAGCGGTGGGCGACCGCCGGTGCCGAGCACCTGTTCGGCACCGACGACATCGGCCGCGACATCTTCGCCCGCGTGATGGTGGCGGCGCGCACGTCCCTGCTGCTCACGGCGGGCGCCACCGCGATGCTCATCGGCGGCGGGCTCGTCATCGGGCTCACCGCCGCCATCCTGCCCAAGCGTCCGCGACGGGCGCTGATCTGGGTCATGGACATGCTGCTGGCGTTCCCGTGGCTGCTGCTGGTGCTGTTCTTCACCGTGATCTGGGGCGCGACCGCCGTCGGCGCGATGCTCGCGATCGGCCTGGCGGGCATCCCGAACGTCACGCGTCTGGTCTACAACATGGCGTCCTCCGTGACGGAGCAGGACTACGTGCGCGCTGCGCGGGTGGTCGGCGTGGGGCCGTTCGGGATCATGGTCAAGCACGTGCTGCCGAACATCGCGAACCCGCTGCTCGTGCAGGCCGCCGCCGCGGCGAGCACCACGCTGCTCGCGTTCGCGGGCCTGTCCTTCCTCGGGCTCGGCGTGCAGGCCCCCGAGTACGACTGGGGCCGGCTGCTCGACGAGGGCCTCGGGCACCTCTACACGAACCCGATGGCGGCCATCGGCCCCGGCATCTTCGTCGTGTTCGCTGCGCTCGTGTTCACGATGATCGCCGAGACGATCGGCGACCGCCCCGGGGAGGGGCTGCGCGCCGTCGCGAAGGCGAGCCGGACGGCCGTGCTCGCTCGCCGCGCCGCCGCCGCGCCCTCGTCGGCGGATCACCGGGCCGGGGCCGAGGCTCCTCTCGCCGAGGTGCGCGGGCTGCACGTCTCGTTCCCCGACGGCGAGGGGGGCGTCGTCGAGCGGGTCCACGGCGTCGACCTGCGCGTCGAGCCGGGCGAGGTGGTCGGCATCGTCGGCGAGTCGGGGTCGGGCAAGTCGTTGACCGCCATGGCCCTGGCCGGCCTGCTGGACTCGCCGGCGATCGTCGAGGCCGACACCCGGCGCTTCGAGGACATCGACCTGGACGCGCCCCTGACAGCCGCCGCCCGCAAGCGGCTCGGCGTCGAGATCGGCGTGATCTTCCAGGACCCGCTCACCTCGCTGAACCCGGCGCTGACCATCGGCCGGCAGCTCACGGAGGTGCCGCAGGAGCACCTGGGCATGAGCAGGGTCGAGGCGCGCAAGGCGGCGGTCGAGGGCCTCGAGGCGGTCCGCATCCCGGACCCCGCCGACCGGCTGCGCGACTACCCGCACCAGTTCTCGGGCGGCATGCGCCAGCGCGCCATGATCGGCATGGCGCTCACCGGCAGGCCGCGCCTGATCATCGCCGACGAGCCGACCACGGCGCTCGACGTCACCGTCCAGCGGCAGGTGCTGGCCGTGCTGCAGCGCGCGCAGCGGGCCACCGGCGCGGGCATCGTGTTCATCTCGCACGACATCGCCCTGGTCTCCGGCTTCTGCGACCGCGTGGTCGTCATGAAGGACGGCCGCATCGTCGAGGAGCTGGACGCCGAGCACATCAAGGAGCAGGCGACCCACCCCTACACCCAGGGGCTCATCGCCTGTCTGCCGAACATGCGGTCCGACCGGACGCAGCCGCTGCCGGTGATCTCGGAGGACCTGCTGGACGAGGGGGCGCCGGCGACCGGCGACCGCCGCCAGGACGATGCCGGGGCGCCGGACGCGCTGGCCGATCAGCACCCCGCGGAGGCGACACGATGAACGCGCTGGAGATCCACGACCTGCGGGTCAGGTACCGCCACCGCGAGGTCGTCTCCGGGGTGTCGATCGACGTGCCGGCGGGACGCACCGTCGGCCTCGTCGGCGAGTCCGGATCGGGCAAGTCCACGATCGCCAACGCCGCGGTCGGGCTCGCGCCCGTGCACGCGGGCGACATCCGCGTGCACGGCGTCAGCGCGCTCGGGCGCAGCCGCGAGGCGACGACCGCGCGGCGGCGCATCCAGCTGGTGTTCCAGGACCCGTTCTCGGCGCTCGACCCGCGCATGCCGATCGGGGAGTCGATCGCCGAGGGGCTCATCGCCACGGGCAGGGCGTTCTCGCGGGCGGAGCGGGCCGACCGCGTCGCAGAGCTCCTGCTGCAGGTCGGCCTCGAACCGGGCAGGGCGGGCGAGCTGCCGCGGTCGTTCTCGGGCGGGCAGCGTCAGCGCATCACCATCGCCCGCGCGCTGGCGGGCGACCCGGAGATCCTCATCGCCGACGAGGTGACGAGCGCGCTCGACGTGTCGGTGCAGTCGACCGTGCTCAACCTGCTGCGCGACCTGCAGCAGCGGCTCGGACTGTCGATGCTGTTCATCTCGCACAACCTCGCGGTCGTCCGATACATCAGCGACGAGATCGTCGTGATGCGCCACGGCCGCGTGGTCGAGGCAGGCGAGACGGACGCGCTGCTGGAGGCCCCCGCCGACCCCTACACCCGCGAACTGCTCGACGCCGTGCCGGTGCTCGGCCGGCGGCTCGACCTCGACCGCGTCTGACCGCGGAGGCGCCGGCCGGTCAGCGGTCGGGGTCGGCGACCAGCTCGACCTCGATCTCGTCGCCGGCGCCGCGGCCGGTGCTCTTGCGCGTCTCGGCGTTGAACGACACCAGGTAGCGCCCGCCCATGACGCCGATCGTGGTCTTGTACGTGTAGTCGCCGTCGATCGTGACGATGACGGGGACGCGCTTGCCGCGGTCGAAGCCGAGGACGACCTCCTCCGGGACGACGATGCCGACGTTGTTGCCACCGGTCGCCTCGAGGACGGTGCGGAAGACGGTCATACGATCTCCTCGTGGGAAGCCGATACGGTCGGCGTGGGGCAGAGGGGCCCCTCTGCCGCGACCATAAGCAGGTCCTCGTCGGTCGTCAAGGTCATCCCCACTCGTGTCCCACTTTCGGCCCTTGAGCCTCGTGCTTCGGGGCCGAAAGTGGGACACGGTCTGCCGCTACGCGCTCGCCGCGGGAACGGCAGCGGCGGGCGCCTCGGCCTCGTCGCGCAGCGTCTCGGGCAGGAACGCGATGCCGATCAGGCCGATCACGCTGAGCACGACGAGGTAGCCGGCCACCAGCCACGGCGTGCCGCCGCCCGCCTGCACCAGCCACGTCGCGATGAACGGCGCGGTGCCGCCCACGAGCGCCGCCGGGATCTCGCGGCAGATCGCGATGCCGGTCCAGCGCGTGGACGTCGTGAACACCTCCGCCAGCGTCGCCGCCGAGACGCCGATCGTCGCTCCCTGCACGACCGCGAGCCCCAGCACGAGGCCGAGCCCGACGAGCAGCGACGACTCGGTGAGGAACAGCAGGAACATCGGGAAGGCGAACGCGATGCCGAACACCGCGGCGAAGATCAGGACGGGCTTGCGCCCGATCCGGTCGGCGATGCGGCCCGAGAACAGCGTGGCCGGGATGGTGAGCAGCTCGGCGGCGATCAGCCCGATGAGCGCGTGGGTCGGGTCGACCGTGAGCGTCTGGGTCGTGTAGTTGATGGCGAACGTCTGCACGATGTACACCCACGGCAGCGCGAACACGAACAGGGCCATGCCGGGCAGCAGCACCCGCCAGTGGGTGCGGACGGCCTGCGCCAGCGGGGCGCGCGCGACGGTGCCGGCGCTCTCCGCGGCCTCGAACGCCGCGGTCTCCTTCACGCGCAGGCGGAAGTAGAGCGCGAACAGCACGATCACGACGCTGGCGATGAACGGGATCCGCCAGCCGAACGCGATGAACGCCTCGTCGGACATCGAGGCGCGCAGGATGGCGAACGCGCCCGTCGCGATCGCCATGCCGACGTAGACGGCCGCTCCGGGGAAGCCGGCGGTGAACGCGCGGCCGCGGGTGCCCGCCGACTCGCTCGCCATGGTCATGGCGCCGGCGAACTCGGCGCCCGCCCCCGCGCCCTGGAACAGGCGCAGCACGACCAGCAGCGCGGGCGCCCACAGGCCGATGGCCTCGGCGGTGGGCAGCACGCCGATCACCGTCGTCGCCGTGCCCATCATGAGGAGGGTGACCAGCAGCGTGCTCTTGCGGCCCATCCTGTCGCCGAAGTGCGCGAACACGAGGCCGCCGACCGGTCGGGCCGCGAACCCGACGGCGAACGTCGCGAACGAGCCGAGCATGCCCGCGATGCCCGAGTCGCCGAAGAACAGCGGGGCGAAGACCAGCGCGCTCGCGAGGCCGTAGAGGGTGAAGTCGTACCACTCGATGACGGTGCCGACGCTGCTGCCGATCACGGCTCGGCGCCGCTGATCGCGGGAGTCCAGGCCGCTGCGGTCGATGTCGATGGCGGATGCCATGGGCAACACTCCTTCGTGTCGGTGGGGCGGCGCCCGGGGGAGGGCGCGCGGCGTCGGCGCGAACGGCGCCCCGGCCACGCTAGTTCGGCGCCGGAGCGAGAGGTGATGTGTCCGCGCCACATGATCGTGGCGGTTTGATGAGCGTGCGCCACATGCCCCATCCTGGACACTGACGTCGAGGGAGACAGGAACCATGAGCGAGGACGCCCGCCGTGCGGTGACCGTGGTGCTGGACGCCGTCGCCGCGGACGCAGAGCCGGGAGTCGGCGACGTGATGGCGGCGCTCGGCGAGCTGGGCGTCTCCGGCGCGGGCGCCGAGGCGCTCGCCGACCACGTCTTCCGGCTGCGGGCGGATGCCGCCCGCCTTCGGCGCCGGGAGCGGGAGCTCGCCGAGCTGTACTCGAGCGCGCGCGAGCTGGCGGAGATCCGCGACGCGAGCGCGGTGCTCGAGCGACTGGTGCAGCGCGCGCACGAGATGCTCGGCGGCGACCTCACGTACCTGTCGGAGTTCGACAGCGCCAACAGCGAGCTGCGGGTGCGCACCACCGCCGGCTCGGTCAGCGCGCTGTTCAAGTCGCTGCGGGTCCCGCCCGGACGCGGGCTCGCGAGCGTCGTCGTCGAGACCCGCACGCCGCAGTGGGCGACGCGCTACGACGAGTACCGCTCCGACCGACACGAGCGCGGCATCGACGACGCCGTGGCCGCCGAGGGGATCGTGTCGCTGCTGGGAGTGCCCATGCTCAGCGACGACGACGTGCTCGGCGTGCTCTTCATCGCCTATCGCGACGACCACGACTTCACGCCCGACGAGGTCGCGCTGCTGTCGGCGCTCGCCGACCATGCCTCGGTCGTGCTGCAGACGGCGGGGATGCTCCGCACGCTCCAGTCGTCGGAGGACGAGACGCGCGCCGCGCTCGCGACGCTCCGCGACCACCTCGCCGACCGCGACCGCGCCAGCGTCGTCCACCGCGAGCTCGTGCAGGCGGTGCTCGCCGGGGGCGGCTACGCGCCCGTCGTCGAGACGCTGGCCACCGCGCTCGAGCGGGCCGTCGCGATCCTCGACGAGCGGAACCTGCTGGTCGCGGCCGCTGGGCTGCCGCTCTCGGCGTCGATGTCGGAGCCCGGGGATGCGGTGCGGGAGGCCATCGAGCGCAGCCGCCGGTCGGCGCGCTGCGTGACCGTCGGCGCCGATCCGGGCGTCGCGGGGGTCGCGGCGCTCACCGCCGGCCCCCGGCACTTCGGCGCCATCGTGCTCGGCCCGGGGCGGGAGCTCGGCGCGGTCGACCTGCGCACCGTGGAGAGGGCGGCGCAGGTCGGCGCCCTCCTCGCCCTGCAGCAGGAGGCGGTGGCCGACACCGAGCGGCGGATGCGGACCGAGCTGGTCGTCGACCTGCTGGACGACGTGCCCGAACGGCGCGCCGACGTCGCACGGCGCGCGCGCCGCATGGGCATCGCGGTCGACGGCCTCGAGACCCTGCTGCTGTTCGCGGTGGACGGGGAGCAGCGGGCCGCCGCGGCACGCGCCCTGGCGGGCGGTCTGGGCGACGACGCGCTGGCGGGGGAGTACCGCGGGTACGTCATCGCGCTGACGTCCGGAAGCGGTGTCGATCCGGCGCCGCTGCGCGAGCGGCTGGCGCAGGCGACGGGAGGCGCGGTGCTCGCCGTGAGCGCCGACCGTCGCGCGGCGGGCCTCGGCGCGGCGTTCGTCGAGGCGATGCGCACGGCGCGCCTGCTCGCCGCCCTCGGGGCCCACGACCGGGTCGCGACGGCGCGCGAGTACCTGCCCTACTCGGCCGTGCTCGACGCCGACCGCGACGGCGTCGACGGCTTCCTCGACGACCTCATCGGGCCGGTGCGGCGCTACGACGCCGAGCGCGGCACCGACCTGCTCGGCACCCTGCGGGCCTTCGTGCGGAGCGGCGCGAGCCCGACGCGCACCGCGCGGGCGCTGCGCTTCCACGCGAACACCATCCTGCAGCGGCTCGAGCGGCTCGACGTCGTGCTCGGATCCGACTGGCGCGACGACGAGCGGCTGTTCCGACTCGGCCTCGCGGTCAGGCTCGACGAGCTGCGCGAGGGCCTCTCGCGGCCGGCCGCCGACTCGCACGGGTGATCTCCCCATAGGCGAGCTCCCGTCATGGGTCGATCGCACATATCGGCGACCGGAGCCGGCTTCCTAGGGTGACGGGAGGGCTCACGTGACGATCGCGTGCGGCCACCCACGAACTGCTCGAGGAGGATCAGTGGCGGTCAACAGTCGTCTGTCCGGATTGCGCGACCGGGAGCCCGCGGAGCGGCGCCGCCTCGTGGCGGAGAGCGCGGGGGTGGACGGCGACGTTCTCTCGCCGCTGGACCCCGAGGCGGGCCTCACCGTGGCGCAGGCCGACCACCTGGTCGAGAACGTCGTGGGCGTGATCGGGATCCCGGTCGGCGTCGCGACGAACTTCACGGTCGACGGCCGCGACTACCTCGTGCCGATGGCCACCGAGGAGCCGAGCGTCGTGGCGGCGGCGTCGAACGCCGCACGCATGGCGCGCGGCCACGGCGGCTTCCGCACGTCGACCACGGGAACCGTGATGATCGCGCAGATCCAGGTGGTCGACGCGGTCGACCCCGACGGCGCGCGAGCCCGCATCCTCGAGGCCCGCGACGAGCTGCTCGAGCTCGCGAACGCGCAGGACCCGCTGCTCGTGAGCCTCGGCGGCGGCGCGATCGACGTGTCGGTGCGCGTGCTGCCGACCGGCACGGGCGCGCACGTCGTGACCCACCTGCACGTCGACGTGCGCGACGCGATGGGCGCCAACGCCGTCAACACGATGGCGGAGGCCCTCGCCCCGCGCGTCTCGGAGATCTCCGGCGGCCGCGCCCTGCTGCGCATCCTCAGCAACAAGGCCGACCTGCGCCTGATCCGGGCTCGCGCCGTGTTCGACAGGGAGATGCTGGGCGGCGAGGAGGTCGTGCGGGACATCGTCCACGCGTCCGCCTTCGCGACGGCCGACCCCTACCGGGCCGCGACCCACAACAAGGGCATCATGAACGGCATCACGGCCGTCGTGCTCGCGACCGGCAACGACACCCGCGCGGTCGAGTCGGGCGCCCACTCGCACGCCGTGCGCGAGGGACGCTACTCGGCGCTCTCGCGGTACGAGGTCGGCGCCGACGGGAACCTCGTCGGCACGCTCGAGCTGCCGCTGGCCGTGGGACTCGTGGGCGGCGCGACGCGCGCCCACCCCACCGCCCAGGCCGCGGTGCGCCTGCTCGGCGTGCAGACCGCGGCCGAGCTCGCCGCCGTGGTCGCATCCGTCGGCCTGGCGCAGAACCTCGCCGCGCTGCGCGCCCTGTCGGCCGAGGGCATCCAGCGCGGTCACATGACCCTGCATGCCCGCACGATCGCGGCGTCGGCCGGAGCGACCGCCGAGGAGATCGGCCAGGTCGCGCAGCGCATCGTCGCCGACGGGCGCATCCGGATCGAGCACGCGCAGGCCGTGCTGGAGGAGCTGAGGTCGGGCCGATGACCGACCTCCCCGAGACCGCGTCGGCTCAGCCTGCGAGCTGGCACCCGGCACCCCAGCCCGTGCGCGACCCCTCGCTGCCCGCCCGGGTGCGCGTCTACGAGGTCGGCCCCCGCGACGGGCTGCAGGCCGAGCCGGAGATCCTCCCCGCGCCGGTCAAGGCCGAGTTCTGCCGCCGGCTGCTGGCCGCCGGCGTCCCGGCGCTCGAGGTCACGAGCTTCGTGCCCCCGCGCTGGATCCCCCAGCTCGCCGACGCCGAAGAGGTGGTCGCCGCGGTCGGCGACGCACCCGGCCGGAGGCTGGTGTCGCTCGTGCCGAACCTGCGCGGGCTCGACCGTGCGCTCGCGGCGGGGGTGACCGAGGTCGCCGTCGTGGTGAGCGCGACCGAGAGCTTCGCGCGCGCCAACCTCAACAACACCGTGCGCGGCGCGATCGACACCGCCGCGTCGGTGGCGGCCGCCGCGGCCGACGCCGGCGTGCGCGTGCGCGGGTACGTCTCGATGTCGTTCGGCGACCCGTGGGAAGGCCCCGTGCCCCACGAGCGCGTCGCGGGCATCGCCGCCGAGCTCGCGGGCGCCGGGGCAGCGACGGTCGCCCTCGGCGACACGATCGGCACGGCCACGCCCGCGCACGTCGAGCGGGTGGTCGGGCTCACGGCCGACGCCGGCGTGGCGCGCGACGCCCTCGCCCTGCACCTGCACGACACCTACGGCCAGGCGCTCGGCAACGTGCAGGCCGGCCTGCGGGCCGGCATCGTCGAGTTCGACGCGTCGACGGGAGGGCTCGGCCGGTGCCCCTACGCGAAGGGCGCCACCGGCAACCTGGCGACGGAGGACCTCGTCTGGCTGCTGCACGGCCTCGGCATCGACACCGGCATCGACCTGGAGCAGCTGGTGCGCACGACGCAGTGGATGACGGCCCGCCTCGGGCGCCCCCTGCCCTCGCGCGTCGCCGCCGCCCTCACGGCCGCCGGCGTCGCCTGACAGGATCATCGAGACGAACCAGGAGCACCACATGTCAGGACATCCCCTTCCCGCAGAGCACGCCCTTCTCGCCCAGCAGGCCGGATCCCTCGGCGGAGTCGTCGTGCTCGACCTCTCCCGGGTGCTCGCCGGCCCGTACGCGGCGCAGTTCCTGGCCGACCTCGGCGCGACCGTGGTGAAGATCGAGAACCCCGCCGACCCGGACGTGTCCCGCGGCTTCCCGCCGTATCTGCGGAACGGCGACGAGGAGTTCAGCGGCTACTACGCGCAGTACAACCGCGGCAAGCTCGGCCTCGCCCTCGACCTGCGCAGCGACGACGGCAAGGCCGTGCTGAAGGACCTGGTGGCGCAGGCCGACATCCTGGTCGAGAACTTCCGGCCGGGCACGATGGACAAGCTCGGCCTCGGCTACGACGTGCTGCGCGAGATCAACCCGCGCCTCGTCTACACCGCGATCTCCGGCTACGGCCAGACCGGCTCGCGCAGCCGCCGTCCCGCCTTCGACAACACCGCCCAGGCGGCCGGCGGGCTGTGGTCGATGAACGGCTACGCGGACCAGCCTCCGGTGCGGGTGGGCGTGACGATCGGCGACCTGTCGGCGACGCTGTTCGGGGTGATCGGGACGCTCGCCGCGCTGCGGCACGCCGAGCGCACCGGCGAGGGGCAGCTGGTCGACGTCGCCCAGGTCGACAGCATCATGGCGATGACCGAGACCGCGGTGGTCGAGTACACCGTCGACGGCAAGGTCGCCTCGCCGTCCGGCAACGAGCACGCGTGGGTGCGGCCGTACGAGCTGTTCCCGTGCGCCGACGGGCAGGTGTTCTTCGGCGGCTACACCGACAAGCTGTGGCGAGCGAGCTGCGAGCTGTTCGGCACGCCCGAGGTCGCGGCCGATCCGGAGATCGACACCATGCGCAAGCGGTTCGATCCCGAGACGTACGCGCGGCGGGTGAAGCCCCTGATCCTGGAGTGGTTCGCCGATCGCACCCGGGTCGAGCTCGAGGAGCTCGCGGGCGATGTGATCCCGCTCACCGCGGTGCGCGACATCGGCGAGGTGGTCGACGACCCCGGGACCGCCGAGCGCGACATGGTGGTCGAGGCCGACTACGGGGAGTTCGGCACGCTGCGCATGTTCGGCCAGCCCATCAAGCTGTCGGCGACGCCCGCCGACCCGGCGCGCGTCGCCAATCGGATGGGCGAGCACGCCGACGTGGTGCTGGCGGGCATCGCCGGATACGACGACGAGCGGATCGCCGCGCTGCGCGCGGCGGGCGTGATCTGAGGGCGCGCATGAGCGTGACGCGCGTGCAGCGGCTCGACGCCTTCCCGGCGGAGGCCTACCGGGGCACGTTCTCCCCGAACGATCCGGCCTTCGCCGGAGGCTCTCCGCAGGATCCGGCCTTCGCCGGGGGCTCTCCGAACGATCCGGCCTTCGCCGGGGGTGAGCTGCCGCCCGGGTGGGAGGGGGTGTACTTCCCCTACGACGCCGCGCTGGCCGACCTGCGCGAGGACGGCTCGCCCGCCCGCGACGGCGTGCTGCCCGAGTTCGACCTGCCCCGCCGGATGTACGCGGGGGAGGACGCCGTCTACCACCGGGCGCTGCGCCTGGGCGACGTGGTCGAGCAGACCGTCCGCGCCGGGGCGGTCGTCGAGAAGGACGGCCGCAGCGGGCGGCTGGTGTTCGCCGACGTCGTGCGGGAGTACCGCGTCGACGGCGAGCTCGCGATCGAGAGCGTGTGGCACGACGTGTTCCTCGGCGCGGGTGGCGGCGGATCCGCGCGGCCGGTGCCCGCGGAGATCCCCGGGGGTGCCTGGTCGGAGGACGCGGTGCTGGACGAGCGTCAGCTGTTCCGCTTCTCGGCCCTCACGTTCAACACCCATCGCGTGCACTACGACCTGGCGTGGGCGCACGACGCCGAGGGGCTCGACGGGCTGCTCGTGCACGGGCCGCTCATCCGCATCCTGCTGCTCGACGCCGTGCGGCGCCACGAGGGTGGGGACGGCGCGATCGCCGGCTTCCGCTTCCGTGCGCGGGCGCCGTTCCTCGTCGGCACGCGGGCGACCGTGCACGGGGTGCGCGACGGCGACGCCACGACGGTCTCCCTGGTCGACGCCGACGGCGCGCTGCTCGCGCAGGGCGACGTCGCCTGGCGCGCCTCCTGAGCCGCAGCCGTCGCGCGAGGCCCGTGGCCGCCGTGCCGCGCCCGATCGCGCGACCGACACGGGCGGTGCCGGATGCCAGGATGGGGGGATGAGCGAGCCGGGACCGCGCCGTGAGCGCAACCCCATCGCGTCCGCGACCAGGGTGCTGGGGGCGCTCGCCGAGCTGCCGGAGCCCGCGGGCGTCCGCGAGCTCGCGCGGCTGCTCGGGTCCCCCGCCAGCTCGGTGCAGCGCACGCTCGAGGCGGCCGCCGAGAGCGGCCTCGTCCGGTCGGCGGACGGCCGCTGGGAGCTCGGCTGGGAGTTCCACCGCCTGGCGGCGGTGACCCAGCAGCGTCAGCCGTTCCGCGTGGCGGAGCCGGTGCTCCGGGCGCTCAGCGACCGCACCGGCGAGACCGCGCTGCTCGCCGTCTACGACGCGGGGCGCGGCCGGCGGATGTTCGTGGCGCAGGCCGAGGCCGCGGGGCACGCGGTGCGGTTCGTGCCCGAGCTGTACTCCTGGCTGCCGATGCACGCGGGCGCGTCGGCGCTGGCCATCCTCGCCTTCCTGCCCGACGACGAGCGCGCCCGGGTGGCCGCCGACGGCCTGCCGCCGCTCACCGGCACCACGATCACGTCGGCCCTCGAGCTGGAACGCACGCTGGCGCGGGTGCGCGACGAGGGCGTGGCGGTGAGTCGCGACCAGGTCAACCTCGGTGCGAGCGGCGTCGCCGCGCCGCTGCGCGCTCGCGGCGGGGTCGCCGGGAGCCTGGCCGTGATCGTGCCGAACCAGCGCTTCGACGACGGTGTCGAGCTGGTCCTGCGCAAGGCCGTCGCCGACGCCGCGGCGACCTTGAGCGCCCTGCTGGACGGTCCCGCGCCCTCCTGACCCGCGTCCGTCCCGGGGCCGGTCGCATCGAGCCCGCAGGTTCTCTGCGAGCCGGCACGGGATCCGATGCCGGCTCGCGCAGGAGGTGCGGGCTCGGCGCCGCCGGGGATGCCCGTACCGGTGCGGGCCGGTCAGCCTTCCGCCGCCTCCAGCACCCGGCGGGCCTGGCGCAGCACGGGCTCGTCGACCATGTCTCCGCCGATGCGCTGCGCTCCGCCGTGTGCGGCCGCCGCGAGCACGGCGCGCGCCCACTCGACGCGTGCCGGGTGGGGGCGGAAGGCGTCGCGGATGACGGGCACCTGCCGCGGGTGCAGCGCGACCTTCCCGGCGAACCCCGAGCGTGCGGCGTCGGCCGCCTCGGCCCGCAGCCCGTCCAGGTCGTCCAGCAGCGGGTACACGGCATCGAGGGCCGGCACGCCCGCGGCGCCGGCGGCCAGCAGCACGCGAGATCGCGCATGCCGCACGACGTCGAGCCAGCGCCCGTCCGGCCCGCGGCTCGACAGCCCGCCCAGCCCGGCGATCAGGTCCTCCGATCCCCACATCACCGCGTCCGCGGCGGCGGCGATCTCCTCCGCCCGCACGACGCCGAGCGGCGTCTCGCAGAGTGCGACGACCTGGTATCCGTCCAGGGCGGCGATCTGGGCGGCGGACTCCGCCTTGGCGAGCATGACGCGCGCCACCGGCGTCCCGGCGAGCGCGGCCAGATCGCGGGCCTGATCGGGGGTGCCGGCGGGGCTGACCCGGACGATCGTGCGGGCGGGGTCGAGCTCGGCGACGTGCGCGCGGAGCGCGACGCGGGCGGCCTCGCGGCGCTCGGAAGCTACCCCGTCCTCGAGGTCGAGGATCACGGCGTCGGCAGCGGCCGCCGCCTTCGCGTACCGGTCGGGGCGGTCGGCGGGGCAGAACAGCCAGGCGGTGCTCATGCCGGCCGCATCCTGACCATGGTCGTGCGGGTGGCGGCGACCACGAGCTCGCCGTCCTGGTTCAGCCCGCGGTGCGCGAGCGTGACGATGCCCGTCCCGACGTGGGAACGCGACGGGCGCTTGGCGGTGACGGCGGTCTCGGCGCTGAGCGTGTCGCCGATGCGCACCGGGTGGGGGAAGGCGACGTCGGTCAGCCCGAGGTTCGCGACGAGCGTCCCCTGGGTGAGCTGGGCGACGGAGAGGCCGACCACCGTCGACAGCGTCAGCATGCTGTTGACCAGGCGCTCGCCGAAGTCGCTGCCGGCGCTCCACGCGGCGTCCAGGTGCAGGGCCTGGGCGTTCATCGTCAGCGTGGTGAAGAGCACGTTGTCCGCCTCCGTGATCGTGCGCCCGGGGGCATGCGCGTACACGACGTCGGTGCGCAGCTCCTCGTACCAGAGCCCGCGCTGCGCGACCCGCTCACGGCGGGCGAAGGGGTCGTCATGGGTCATCCGGCCTCCCAGGGCTCGCTATGGTTGCGATTAGCGTACACGTGTGCGTCAATAGCGTGAGTTGGAGAGGGGAAAGCATGACGAGACCGACGGCTGGCGGCCCGCTGCACGGCGTCCGCGTGCTCGACCTCACCCGCAACCTCGCGGGCCCCTATTGCACAATGGCGCTCGCCGACCTGGGCGCCGACGTGATCAAGGTCGAGGCGCCCGCGGGCGACGACACGCGCCGCTGGCAACCGCCGTCCTGGCGGGGCGAGAGCGCGACGTTCCTGTCGGCGAACCGCGGCAAGCGCGCGATCGTGCTCGACCTCGACGCGGCCGAGGGGCAGGCGGCGGCCCGGGGGCTGGCCGCGACCGCCGACGTCCTGGTCGAGTCGTTCCGTCCCGGCGCGCTCGCCCGCCGCGGGCTCGACCACGAGGCCGTCTCGGCGCTGAACCCGGCCGTGGTGTACTGCTCGATCAGCGCGTACGGGTCGCGCGGCCCGAAGCGCGATCTGCCGGGCTACGACCCCGTGATCCAGGCGGACACGGGCATCATGGCGATCACCGGGCAACCCGACGGCCCGCCCGCCCGCCTCGGCATCGGCGCCGTCGACCTCGGCACCGCGCTGTGGGCCACGATCGGCATCCAGGGCGCCCTGATCGAACGGGCGCGCACCGGTCGTGGCGCGCACATCGAGGCCAGCCTGTACGAGACCGGCGCGTGGTGGCTCTCGTATCACCTGATGGGGCATCTCGGCACCGGCGAGGTGCCGCCGCGTCAGGGGACCGGCACGCCCTTCATCGCCCCCTACGAGGTGTTCGACGCGCGCGATGGCGGCATCCTGGTGGCGGCCGCGAACGACAGGCTGTTCGCCGTGCTCGCCGACGAGCTGGGGGCGCCGGAGCTGGCCGCCGACCGCCGCTTCCGGGGGAACGCCGACCGCGTCGCCCGCAAGGACGAGCTGCGGGCGCTGCTCGCGCCGAGGTTCGCCGCGGACGACGCCGCCGGCTGGGAGCGGCGGCTGCGGGCGCGGTCGGTGCCGTGCTCGGCGGTGCGCTCGGTGGCCGACCTGGCCGTGGACCCGCAGCTCGACGCGCTGGGGCTGCTGCGAGACCTCCCGCATCCCGCGGTGCCCGACCTCCGCGTCGTCGACATGCCGATGTCGATCGACGGCGTCCGCGGCCGCGGCATGACCCCGCCGCCGACGCTCGGGCAGCACGACGCCGACGTGCTCGGCGCGGACGACCCGTGGCGGCACCAGTCGCCCATGCGGCGCGCCGGCCGGTAGCAGCCGGGGCCCGCCCGCGGCGGCGTGCGTCAGGCGCCGATGGCGGCGGTGGTACCCGCGTGCGGCGCGCGCAGATCCCGCCGCAGCCGCTCCAGCCTGACCGCCGCATGGACGCGGAAGCGCAGCTCGGGGTCCTCCCACGCCCCCGGGAGCAGCTGCTCGATGCGATCGAGGCGCTGGCGGAGGGTGTTCTTGTGCACCCGCAGGCGGGCCGCCGCGTCCTTGCCCTGCTCGCCGGCGTCGAAGAACGCGCACAGCGTCTCGAACAGGCGGGTGCCGCGGTGCGCGTCCCAGCGCAGCACGGGGCCGATCAGGTCGGCGACGAACCGCTCGGCGGCGCCCGCGTCCTGCGACGCCAGCAGGTGGTACGGCGCGAAGGCATCCGACCGAGCGGTCGTGCCCCGGAGCCCCAGCGACGGGAGGAAGGCGAGATCGCGCCCGGCGCGCGCCAGCCCGGAGGCGAGACCGGAGTCGCTCAGGGGCGCGACGACCGCGGAGACGTGCGGGTCGCCGAGCCGGTCGGCGAGGGCGTGGCGCAGCCGCTCGGTGCGCGCGAAGGCGTCCGGCACCGCCCAGGCCACCACCACGTGGTCCCGGCGGCGGGCGACGAGCCCGTCGTCCCCCACGACCTCGCCCGCGACCGTCACCGCGTGGGCGAGGTCGGCGCCGTCCACGTCGACGACCGCGCAGGCTGCGAGCGGCGCCGGCAGCGCAAGCTGCGGGTCGGCCTCCGGCGCCGTCTCGCGACCGTCGATCAGGTCGAGCAGATGGGCGGCCCGGCGCTCGGCGCGCAGTGCGTCGACGGCGTCGCGCCGGAACGACACGAGCGCGGCGACGTGCCCGGCGCGCTCGAGCGTGCGCCGCGACGCGTCGTCGGGCAGGTCGTCGGGCAGGGCGCCGTCGGACTCGGCGAGGATCGAGCCGACCACCCGGTCGGCGCCGATGATGGCGGTGATCAGCCACGTCCGTCCTGACGCGGCGATCGGCTCGGCGTGACCGCTCGCCTGACTGCGCGCGGCGGCGTCGGCGATGAGCGATCGCGGCGGCAGGCGTCGGGCGTCGTCGGCGTGCGCGAACAGCGGACGTCCGTCCGCCGACAGGGCCCAGACGCGGCGCCCGAGGTGCCGCGACAGGGTCGTGACCAGCTCGGCCACGCTGCCGCCGGAGATGACCGCGGCGATCAGCTCCTCGTGGATCGCGCTCGCGGTCTCGGTGGCGGCGAGGTGCGCCTCCAGGCGCCGGTAGGCGTCCTCCGCCCGGTCGGTCGCCGCGGCCCGCTCGGCGATGACGCGCGCGCTGTGCAGCACGGCGGCCGCGTGGTCGGCGAACGCCGACAGCAGCAGCACCTCCTCCGGCGTGAAGTCGTGCGCGAACCGGTTGCACGCGAACAGCACGCCCAGCACCTCGTCGCCCACCGCCAGAGGCACGCCGAGGAACGCCACGAGGCCCTCGCCGGCGACAGCGGCGTCGATGGACGCGTGATGCGGCGCCTCCTGCATCGTGGCGTACCGGGGCACCCACGTCGGCTCGCGCGTCCGGGCGATGCGGCTCGCGAGCCCGATGCCGGACGGGACGAGCAGGTCGCGGAACTCCGGGGTGACGGTGCCGGCAGAATGGCGCACCCGCAGGGCGCTCGTCTCCGGCTCCCGCTCGGAGAGATAGGTGACGTCCGTGCCCATGAGCTCGTGGGCACGCTCGACGAGACGGCGCAGCACGGCGTCGACGTCCTGCAGCCGCACCAGGTCGCGCGCCGTCGAGAACAGCGCCTCGAGCTCCACGGCCCGCTGGCGCAGGTGGGCGGTGTGGAGGCGGGACTCCTGGACGGCGGCGATGACGGCGTCGGTCGTCTCCCGGTCGACGCCCGTGTCGTCCAGCCGCGCGCGCAGGCTGTCGGTCGCCGCGCCGGGGGCTGCCCGGGCCGCGGCCAGCAGGTCTCGCGCGAGCGCGCCGGCGGGGTGCGGCGACAGGGGGAGAGCGGACGCCTGCGTCATGGGGACCTCCATCGGTCGTGCGCCCGGTCGGCCGGGCGCATCGCGTGGTGCACGGCCGGGAGCTGCCTGGAGTCTACGAGCCGTGCGACGGGAACCGGGCGGGCCGTCGTGCCGCGAACGCCGCGAGGCCCTCGCGGGCGTCGTCGCTGGTGAACGCCTCCTGGCCGAGCAGAGCCTCCCGTCGGAACGCCTCGTCCAGCGGCAGGTCCGACAGTTCGCGCACCGCGCGCTTGACGGTCGCCACGGCGGTCCGGCTGCGGGTCAGGAGCTCGCGGGCCAGCCGCTCGGCGGCCTCCGCCAGCTCGCCGTCCGGCACCACCTCGTTGACGATGCCGTACCGCTGCGCGGTGGCGGCGTCGATGCGCGAGCCGCGGAGCATCAGGTCCATCGCGAAGGCGTAGGGGATCTGCCGCACGAGGCGGGCGAGCGTGCCCCCGGCCGGCACCACGCCGATCCCGGTCTCGGGCAGGGCGAACTGCGCGCTCGCCGCGGCGATCCGCAGGTCGGTGGACAGCACGATCTCGAAGCCGCCGCCCAGGCAGAGCCCGTTCACGGCCGCGATCACGGGCTTGTCGAGCCGGGAGTGCTTCTGGTGGGCCGCGTCCCACTCGCCGATGTCGAAGCGGCCGGAGGCGAGGGCGGGGATCGACTCGCCGAGGTCGGCGCCCACGCAGAAGGCGCGGTCCCCGGCGCCCGTCAGCACCGCCACGCCGATCGACGGGTCGTCGCGCACCTCGGCGAACGCCGCGCCGAGCTCGTCGTACATGGCGAGCGTGAGCGCGTTGAGCTTGTCCGGCCGGTCGATCGTGATCGTCGCGACGCCGTCGGAGCGCTCCAGGCGGATGCCCATCAGATCGCCCCCGCCTGACGCATCGCGTCGATCTCGGCGGCCGAGTACCCGAGCACGTCGGCGAGCACCTCCGCAGTGTGCGCCCCGGTCGCGGGGGCCCGTCCGCGGGTGCGGGGCGGCGTGACGTCGAGCTTGACGGGCGAGCCGAACGTGCGCAGCGCGCCGTAGCCGTCGTACTCGGTCTCGACGATCATGTCCCGCGCGGCGATCTGCGGATCGTCGACGACCTCGCCGATGTCCTTCACCGCGCTGAGCGGCACCAGGTCGCCCGCGAGGGCCTCGAGCTCGGCCTTCGTGCGGTCGCGGAACCAGCCCTCGACCATCGGGCGCACCCGATCGCGGTACACGTCGGGGTCGAAGCGCGTGGCCATGTCGCTCAGGTCGGCGTGCGCGTCCGCGGTGCCCTCGCCGCCGAAGACCTCGCACGAGATGCGCCAGAACTTGTCCGTGTAGCCCCCGAAGAAGACGTGTCCGTCGCGGCACGGGAACAGCTCGTAGGGGCGGACGAACGGGTGGGCGTTGCCGAGGGGCTCCGGCACCGTGCCCTCGGTGGTGTACGCCACGACGGCGTTCTCGGTCAGCGTGACCACCGAGTCCTGCTGGGAGATGTCCACCAGCTGCCCCTCGCCCGTCCGCTCGGCATGCCGCAGCGCCGCGAGCACTCCGATCGCGCCGTACAGGCTCGCGGCGAGATCGCCGATGATCGTGCCTACCCGCGTGGGGGGCCCGCCGGCGGGGCCGTTCATCGACCACAGCCCCCCGGTGGCCTGGGCGCTGTTGTCGTAGGCGGGCCGGCCGCGGTACGGGCCGTGCTGCCCGTACCCGCTCAGTGCGGCGTAGACGAGGCGCGGGTTCGCCTCCCGCAGCCGGTCGGGGCCCACCCCCAGGCGCTCCATGGTGCCGGGGCGGAAGTTCTCGATCAGCACGTCGGTGCGTGCCACGAGCCGCTCGAGCAGCTCCCGGCCCTCCGCGGTCCGCAGGTTCGCGGTGACACCGAGCTTGTTGCGGTTGTACTGGGCGAAGAAGCCGCTCAGCGGCTCGGAGCCCTCGCCGGTCAGCAGCGGCGGGAACGTGCGGGTGTAGTCCGGGTCGTCGGGGTTCTCGACCTTGATGACGGTGGCGCCGAGGTCGGCCAGGATCATCGCGCAGTACGGCCCCGCGACGACCCGCGTGACGTCCACGACCACGACCCCGGCGAGTGCCCCGGGCGTGGGGTCGAAGCCGCCGATGCCTGCCAGCAGCGAACGGGTCTGCTCGTCGATCATGCGCCTGCCCCCTCGTTCGTGTGCTGCCGCCGCCGGTTCAGCGCCTGCAGCAGCGTCGACGCCACGAGGGTGACGACGCCCGCGACGACCATGTACAGCGCGATCGCCCACGAGCCGCCGAAGGTCGACAGCAGCTCGAGGTAGATGACGGGGACGAACGCCGAGCCCGCGATGGTGCCGATGCCGAGGGCGAGGGACATGCCGGTGTAGCGGATGCGCACGTCGAACGCCTGGGCGTAGAGCACGCCGAGAGTGCCGTACGTCGCGCAGAAGCCGATCGTCGTGGCCAGGTAGGCGACGTAGGCCGCGGCGAGGCCGCCGCCGTCGATGAGCCAGAAGGCGGGGAACGCCAGCGCGGTCGAGATGAGCGTCCCGCCGGTGAACACGCGCCAGACGCCGAACCGGTCGGCGAGGCGGCCGGCGAGCGGCAGCCCGACGAGGGCCACGGCCGAGCAGACGGTCGCGATCGTCAGCATCTCCGATCGCTCGTGCCCGATGAACTCCGTGCCGTAGGTGAGGCTGAACGTGAACAGCATGTAGAACACCGCGCCGATCACGGCGAAGCTCAGGGCCGCCAGCAGCACCTGCGCCGTGTGGGTGCGCAGGGTCTCCCAGAGCGGCACGCGCGCCTCGGCGCCCGCGCGCCGGACGGCCTCGAACTCGGGCGTCTCGGAGATCCGCAGCCGGATGAACAGCCCGACCAGCACGAGCACGGCGCTTACGAGGAACGGCAGGCGCCATCCCCAGCTCTCGAACGCCTCGCCCGGCAGGGCGACCAGCGGCAGGAACACCAGCGTCGACAGCGTCAGTCCGAGCGCGAGCCCGACCTGGGGAAAGCTGCCGAGGAACGCCTTGCGCCCCTCGGGCGCGTGCTCCACGACGAGGAGGACGGCGCCGCCCCACTCGCCGCCGAGCGCGAAGCCCTGGACGAAGCGCAGCGCCATCAGGATCAGCGGCGCGGCGGCGCCGATCGCGTCGTAGGTGGGCAGCAGGCCGATGGCGAACGTGGCGGCGCCCATCGTGACCAGCGACACCACGAGCACCCCCTTGCGGCCGATGCGATCGCCGAAGTGGCCGAACACGATCGAGCCGAGCGGACGTCCGAAGTATCCGACCGCGATGCCGCCGAAGGCCAGGATGGTGCCGACGAGCGGGTCGTACTCCGGGAAGAACAGGGCGTTGAGGACGAGGGCCGCCGCGGTCGAGTACGCGAAGAAGTCGAACCACTCGACGGTGGTGCCGACGACGCTCGAGGCGACGATCGTCCGCAGCTGCGTCGGGGGCGTCCCGGTCGGGGGAGTCCCGGTCGGCCGGGCCTCGCGGCGGGTGGTGCTCATTGTGCTCCCATCAGGCGGGCGTCGCCGATGACGACCGCTCGGCGTCGAGCGTGGCACGCGCGCCGCGGGGGCCCTATGGTCCCGGGGGACACAAAGCGGCCGCCCGGCATGGACCCGCGGGCGGGGTCTCAGCTCGTGCCGATGCTCGGCAGGGGCACCGGGACGTAGCCCCGGCGCCGGCCGGCGTCGTCGAACAGGGTGCCCATGCGCTTGACGACGCGCGTCACCATCCACCGGTCGACGACGCGCGCCTCCGGGGCGAGGCGGCGGATGTGCAGCTCGATCTCGTCGAGCTCCTCGAGCTCGCGCAGCCACAGCGAGGTCACGAGGTTGGCGGGACCGATCGTCGATGCGCACAGGCGCACGCTCGGCAGCAGCGCGAGTCCGGTCGCGAGACGCTCGAGCGCATCCTGCGGCACGGTGACCCAGAGGTTCACCGAGGCGTTCCAGCCGACGACCTCGTGGGCGAAGTCGGCCCGCATCCGCACCCAGTCGGAGTGCATCAGCCGGCTGATCGCGCGCCGGGCGAGCGGGACCGAGATGCCGACGATGTCCGCGACCTCGCTGGCAGGCCGGCGGACGTCCGGCTGCAGCGCGGCGATGACGCTCGCGTTCAGCGAGGACGGCTCGGCGCTCTCGACGACGGACGACTCGGTGCGCCGGATCTCGTCGACGCCGACGCGCTGGGCGGGTCGGAGCGCGTTCAGGTCGTACTCGGAGCCCTCGCGGTACATGATGCGCACGAACCGCGTGTTGGTGGAGATGACGCCGGGAAGCGGGGCGATCTGCGTGTCCACGTAGTCGTCGATCTCGCCCGGTGCGGCCGACGCCACGTTGAGCGAGAGGTCGCGGGAACCCGAGGTGCACTCGATGTTGATCACCTCGGGCTTGCGGGCGAGGGCGTCGATGACCTCTGCCCGTCGCCCCGCCTCGCAGCGGATCTCGATGGAGGCGTAGCTCGAGCGGAGCCGCTCGCCCAGGGCGGAGTACGCCTGCATCCGCTGCGGCAGCACGTAGCACGTCGTCCACGCGATGCCCGCCTCCGTCAGCCGCGCCCAGCGTCGCGACAGCGTCGACGCGTCGGTGCGCAGGGCGGGCGCGAGCGTCGCCCACGGTGCCCGCGGCGCGATCTGCAGCGCGTTGACGAGCTGGAAGTCGAGTTCGTCGAGGATCATGCGGGCCTCCCGGCTTCGCCCGTCCGTCATGGCACGGGTTCGGATCATGCACGTGAGAAGCCGTAGGGCGCCTTCTCGTGCACTTCGCGCCGATTATTCCACCGGATCCCACCCCGACGCTGATTCTGGGAACTCCCCACCCCATCGTTCTCCCGCCGCCCGCATCCGCACCGAGTCCCCGCTCGCTGCGACCGGCCTCCCCACCGGCCGGCCGGACGGCCACGACCCAAGGAGAGTCATGTCCACCTCACGACGACGCCTGGCGGCAGCCGCGATGCTGACCGCCGCCGGGACGGCACTGGCAGGATGCGCCGGCGGCGAAGCGCCGGGCGACGCCGCCTCCGCGACGCCCGCGAGCGGCGGCAGCGCCACGTTCGCGGTCTCGACCACGTTCGGCAGCTTCGACCCCAACATCACGGCATCGGCGCCCGATGCGCGCGCCATCCGCCAGGTCTTCGACTCGCTCGTCGACCTCGACGCCGATGGCGAGATCGTGCCCTGGCTCGCCTCGGCCTGGGAGGTGAGCGACGACGGGCTCGCCTACACCTTCACGCTGCGAGACGACGTCTCGTTCCACGACGGCACCGCGTTCGACGCCGAGGCCGTCTGCTACAACCTCGACCGGATCGTCGCGCCGGAGACCGCGTCGCTGTACGCCATCTCGCTGATCGGCCCGTACGAGTCGTGCGAGGCGCCCGACGCGACGACGGCTGTGGTGACGCTGTCGGCGCCGTACACGCCACTGCTCGCGAACCTCTCCACCCCGTTCCTCGGGATCGTCTCGCCGACGGCGGCCGAGGAGTCCGGCATCGAGGGGTTCGGCACGCAGCCCGTCGGCACCGGGCCGTTCCGCTTCGTCTCCTACGCCGCCGACAGCGAGCTGGTGCTCGAGCGCAACGACGACTACGACTGGGCGCCCGAGAGCGCCGGGCACGACGGCGCCGCCTATCTCGACGAGCTGAGGTTCCAGGTCATCACCGACGCGACCGTGCGCCTCGGCTCGCTCCGCAACGGCGACGTGCAGGCGATCGGCGACGTCCCCGCCCAGGAGGTCGCCGGGGTCGAGGAGGACGACACCCTCGCGTACCACGACCAGAAGCAGTCGGGAGCGACGTTCCAGTACTTCTTCAACACGACCCGCCCGCTGCTGGCGGACGCGGCCGTCCGCCGCGCGATCACCGCGGGGCTCGACATCGACTCGGCGCTGCTGGCGACGTACTTCGGCACCTACGAGCGCGCGACGTCGCCGCTGTCGCCGACCACGGCGGGGTACGACGAGACGGTCGAGCCGGTCGCCTACGACCCCGAGCAGGCGGCGGCCGACCTGACCGAGGCGGGGTGGATCCCCGGCGACGACGGGATCCGCGAGAAGGACGGTCAGCGACTGAGCCTGTCCGCCTTGCTCGGCTCGCCGAGCTACGACAGCCGCACCGAGCTGACGGAGTTCCTGCGTCAGAACCTCGCGGAGATCGGCGTCGAGCTGGAGATCAACACCACGGCTCAGGTCGCCGAGGTCTATGCGGCGGGCGACTACGATATCGTGACCACGAGCTTCGTCGCCGTCGACCCGGTGATCCTCGGCACGATCTACAGCTCGGCGTCGTACTTCGGCATGGCGAAGATCGACGCGCTCGACGACCAGCTCGCGCAGGCCGAGCAGCTCCCGCCCGGCGCCGAGCGCGACGCGCTCTACGGCGAGATCCAGCACGCGGTGATCGACGAGGCGTACTCGATCCCGGTCTACGTGCTGTCCTTCCGGGTCGCGACGAGCACCTCGCTGCACGGCATCGACTTCGACGCCGCCGCCTACCCGGCGTTCTACGACGCCTATCTGTCCGAGTGAGAGCGGCGGGGAGGGCGGCCGTCCCGCCCTCCCCGCCCCGGAAGGAGGGCCCCGTGCTCACCGTCATCGGCAAGCGCGCGCTCGCCGCGATCCCGACGCTGCTCGGCGTCACCGCCGTCGTCTTCCTGATCCTGCGCCTCGTGCCGGGCGACCCGGTCACCGCCATGCTGCAGGGATCGCCCGCGACCACCGAGCGCATCCAGGAGCTGCGCGAGCAGTTCGGCCTCGAGCGCCCGCTGCTCGTGCAGTACCTGGCCTTCCTCGTCGGCCTGGTGCGCGGAGACCTCGGCACCTCCTACGCGACCCGCCAGGACGTCACGGCGATGATCGCCCAGCAGCTCCTCCCCACGCTCGAGCTGGCGCTCGCCGCGGCGCTGTTCACCGCGGTCGTCGGCATCGCGCTCGGGGCGGTCGCCGCGGCGTTCCCGCGCTCGCCCGCCGACGCGGCGATCCGCGTCTTCAGCCTGCTCGGCACCTCCATGCCGGCGTTCTGGATCGGGCTGATGCTCATCATGGTCGTCTCGTTCCAGCTGAGGCTGCTGCCGGCCACTGGCACCGGCGGGATCGAGAGGCTGATCCTGCCCGCGGTCGCGCTCGGGATGTCGGCCGCGGGCGTCGTCGGCCGGCTGGTGCGCAACAACATGCTCGAGGTGATGGGCGAGAACTTCGTCTCGGCCCTCGTGGCCAAGGGCGTGCCGCGTCGGGTCGTGCTGGTCAAGCACGTGCTCCGCAACGCCGTCAGCCCCGCGATCACCATCCTGGGCCTGCAGATCGGGGCGCTGCTGGCGGGCGCCGTGATCGTCGAGTCGGTGTTCGCCCGGCAGGGGCTCGGCCACCTCCTCACCCAGGCGATCGCCACGAGCGACTTCCCCGTGATCCAGGGGATCGTGCTCGTCATCGCCGTGATCTACATCGCCGTCAACGTCGTCGTCGACGTCTCGTACGCGATCGTCGACCCGCGCGTCCGGCCGTCGTCGGCCGCGTCGCGCTAGGGCAGAAGCCGCACAGGCCGGAAGCCGAACAGGCCAGAGAAGGAGTCCCCCGAGAATGCATCCAACGGCCACGCCGACCCTGTACGTCGCAGACCGCCTCCTCCACACCGACCCCGTGAGCGTGGTCGGCAACGGCGGGGTGCTGGTGCGCGACGGCCTCATCGCCTGGGCCGGCCCGATGAGCGAGTACGACGCCGCGATCGCAGACGACGTCGTGCGCGAGGAACTCGGCGACGTCACGCTGATGCCCGGCCTGATCGACGCGCACGTCCATCTCGGCTTCGACGGCGGCGACGACCCGGTCGGCCGCATGAGGCGCGAGAGCGACGTCGAGCAGGCGATGCTCATGCTGCGCAGCGCCCGCGAGCTGCTGGGGGCCGGCGTCACCACGGCCCGAGACCTCGGGGCGCGCGGCTATCTGGACGTCGCCGTCCGGCGGGCGATCGAGGACGGCACCGCCGAGGGGCCCCGGCTGCTCACCGCGGGGGCGCCCCTCACCGTGACCGGCGGGCACTGCTGGTTCATGGGCGGCGAGGTCGACGACGAGGGCGAGGCGCGAAAGGCGGTGCGCCGGCATCACAAGAGGGGAGTGGACCTCATCAAGGTGATGTCGACGGGCGGGTACATGACGCCCGGATCCGCTCCGTGGCACACGCAGTTCACCGACGGCCAGCTCGCGGCGATCGTGGGGGAGGCGCATCGGCTGGGCAAGCAGGTGGCCGCGCACTGCCACGGCGTCGAGGGCATCCGCGCCGCGCTGGCGGCGGGCGTCGACACCCTCGAGCACTGCTCGTTCACGTCCCCGGACGGCGGCAGCGAGCTCGACCCCCGGCTCGTGGACGCCATCGCCGCATCGCCCAGCTACGTCTCGCCCACGATGAACGTCGACGTGCGCGCCAAGATGGCCGCCGAGGGGTGGGAGCCGGCCGTCGCGGAGCTCTACCGGCGCGGTGCCAAGATCATCGCGAGCACGGATGCCGGGATCGCGCACACCCCGCACGGCGACTACGCCGCCGGGCTCGAGGCGCTCGCGCAGGCGGGCCTGCCGCCGCGGGAGGTGCTGGTCGCCGCCACGAGCCGCGCGGCCGACGCGCTCGGGCTGTCCGGCGTCACGGGACGTCTCGCCGCCGGGCTGTCGGCCGACCTCATCGCCGTCGACGGGGATCCCACCGTCGACCTGTCCGTGCTGCGCGCGCCGCGGCTCGTCGTGGCGCGCGGTCTGCGCTTCGCGCTGCCGGAGCCCCGGGCGGCGTTCGCGAGGGTGCCGGCATGACGGGCCTGGCCGCCGCCGGGACGGGCGCGTTCTCCGGCGTCGTGTCGGCGTCGCGCGGCTGGTCGCGGCGCATCCGGCTGAACGGCGTGCTGGTGGGGCTGTCGCTGCTGTGGCTCGCCCTCGTCGTGCTCGCGGCCGTGGCGCCGGCCGTGCTGGCACCGGGCGACCCCGTGCAGCTGCACCCCACGGAGGTGCTGCGGGCGCCGGGACCGGACGCGGTGCTCGGCACGGAGCAGTACGGCCGTTCCGTCTACGTGCTGCTCGTCCACGGCGCCCGCACGGCGCTGACGATCGGCGTCGCCGCCACCGCGCTCGCCGTCGTCGCGGGAAGCCTCATCGGGCTGGTCGCGGGCTACGCCGGCGGGGTCGTCGACGCTCTGATCGGGCGCGTGCTGGACGTCATGATGGCGCTGCCCGGCGTGCTGCTCGCGCTGCTGATCACCGCGGCGGCGGGGCCGTCGGTCGGCGTGCTCATCGTCTCGGTCGGCGTCGCCTCGATCGCCGGTTTCGCACGCCTGATGCGCGGCGAGGTCATCTCGACCCGGACGCGCCTGTACGTCGAGGCGGCGCGGGCGACCGGCATCTCGCCCGCCCGGATCCTGATGCGGCACGTGCTGCCCAACGCCGCGGCCCCCGTGGCGGCGCTCGCCACCATCGCGGTGGGCGAGGCGATCCTCGCCGCCGCCGCGCTCAGCTTCCTCGGCCTCGGGCCGCGGCTCGACGTGCCCGACTGGGGGCAGCTGCTCGCCTCGGGACAGGCCTTCCTGCGGCAGTCGTGGTGGGTGTCGGTGTTCGCCGGCGCCGTCATCTCCCTCACGGTCGTTTCGGTCGGCCTGGTCGGCGACTGGCTGCGCGAGAGGACACGGGCATGACCGCCGTCGCACGCGACCCCGAGCCCCTGCTGTCCGTCGAAGGACTCACCGTCCGGCTCACGCGCGGCGGCGAGCACGGCCCCGCTCTCGTGGACGACGTCTCGCTCGACGTCGGACGCGGCGAGATCGTGTGCCTGGTCGGCGAGTCCGGCTCGGGGAAGTCGGTCACCGCACGCACGATCATGGGGCTCACCCAGCTCGACCGATCGCTCGCCGTCGACCTGCGCATGCGCTTCGCGGGAGAGTCGATCGACGGCCCCGCTCGGGCGGCGGCCCTGCGCGGGCGCGAGCTCGCCATGGTCTTCCAGGAGCCCATGAGCTCCCTCGACCCCCTGTTCACGATCGAGTCGCAGCTCGCCGAGTCGCTGCGCCGCCGGCACGGGCGGCTGCCGCGGGCGGAGCGCCGCGCGCGGATGCTGCGCCTGCTCGCCGACGTCGGCATCCACGACGGCGAGCGCGTGCTGCGAAGCCATCCCCACGAGCTGTCCGGCGGCATGTGCCAGCGGGTGATGATCGCCTCCGCGCTCGCCTGCGAGCCCGACCTCCTGATCGCCGACGAGCCGACGACGGCCCTCGACGTCACCGTGCAGGCGCAGATCCTCGAGCTGATCGACCGGCTGCGCGCCGAACGCGGGATGGCGGTCCTGCTCGTCACCCACGACATGGGGGTGGCGGCGGAGGTCGCCGACCGCGTCGTGATGATGTACTCCGGCCGCGTGGTCGAGGAGGCGTCGCCCGGCGAGGCGTTCTTCGACGCCCGGCATCCGTACACCCGCGGGCTGCTCGCCTGCATCCCGCCGATGACGGGCGAGCGCGCGGCCAGGCTCTCGGCGATCCCCGGGATGGTGCCCGATCCGGCCCACCGGCCGCGCGGGTGCCCCTTCAGCCCGCGCTGCGAGCTCGCCGACGACCGCTGCCGCGAGGAGGACCCGGCGCTGACACAGGAGAGGGGACGACGCTACGCATGCTGGAACCCGATCGGCGTGAAGACGCCCGACGTGGCGGGGGCGACGCCATGAGCGGCGACGCCCTGCTGTCCCTGTCGGACGTGTCGAAGCACTACCGCGTGCGGCTGCCCGGCGCGCGGCGCGCGAGCGGCGAACTGCGCGCCGTCGACGGCGTGAGCCTCGAGATCCAGCCATCCGAGACGTTCGCCCTCGTCGGCGAGTCCGGATCGGGGAAGTCGACGCTGGGTCGCGTGGCGCTGCGCCTCACCGATCCCACGGCCGGCACCGTGCGATTCGAGGGGCGAGACATGACCTCGCTGCACGGCGCCGCGCTGCGTGCCGTCCGACCGCGGATGCAGGCGGTGTTCCAGGATCCGCTCGGCTCGCTCAATCCCCGCATGACCGCGGGGGCGATCGTCGCCGAGCCGCTGAGCGCCATCAGGGGCCTGCGCGGAAGCGAGCTCGACGACCGCGTGGACGAGCTCTTCCGTGCCGTCGGGCTCGACCCGTCGCGCCGCGCCGCGCGGCCACGGGCCCTGTCCGGCGGGCAGCGGCAGCGCGTCAGCATCGCCCGCGCCATCGCGCTCGAGCCACGGCTCGTGCTCGCGGACGAGGCCGTGTCGGCGCTCGACGTATCGGTCCAGGCCCAGATCGCGAACCTCTTCGCCGAGCTCCGCGAGCGGATGGGCCTGGCGTACCTCTTCATCGCGCACGGCCTGCCGATCGTGCGCCACGTCTCCCAGCGCGTCGGTGTGATGTACCTGGGGCGCATCGTGGAGACCGGCGACGTCGACGAGGTGTTCGAGGACCCGCGGCATCCCTACACGCGGGCGCTCATCGCGGCGTCCCCCGTGCCCGATCCTCGGGTCGCCCGCGAGCGCGTCGTGCTCGGCGGCGAGCCGCCGTCGCCGCTCGCGCCGCCCAGCGGGTGCCGCTTCCGCACCCGCTGCCCCATCGCGACGGACGTCTGCGCACACGAGGCGCCGCCCGTCGTCCGTCTGAGCCCCACGAGGAGCGTCGAATGTCATCACGCCGCGTAGCCGCGCACCCTGCCACCGTCTCCGGAACTGCCACCGCCTCCGGACCTGCGTCTCTCGGGGGCATCGGCGTCGAGGTCGTCCCGTTCGATCGCGACGCCCTGCCCGATGTCGTGCGCCGTCTCGCACCGGCCGGCGTGCAGGAGCGCTGGGCGGGGACGGACCGCGCCGTGCACGAGCCCCGGCTGGTCGGGGTGCCGGGCCCGGAGGAAGGGGAGTGGTCGGCGGCGGCCCTGGTCACCGCGCGGCCGGGCACCGCCTACGTGAAGATCGTCGACGCCGTGGGCGACACGGCCGCCGCGGTCGCCGCCGTGATCGAGCACGCGCGTCGCATCGGCGCCGTGCAGGTCAAGTGGGAGGGCTGGACGGCGTCTCCAGCCGACGCGGAGGCCGCGGGCTTCGTCCCGCTGGCACCCGCGATCCCCTCGGGCCCCGTCGGCGGCGCCGACAGCGCGCCCACCGCCGGATACGTGCGGTGGCTCGCCGGCGACCCCGTGGCCGAGCCGCCGTACTACCGCCAGAGCACGGACTTCTCGTGCGGGGCCGTCGTCGCCCTCGTCGCGCAGGCCCGGACCGGCACCGGGGCGCGGGAGGACCTCACGCGCGACGCCGAGCTGTCGCTGTGGCGCGGCGCGACGAACTTCCCCGCGTGCGAGCCCGTCGGCCTGGGCGTCGCCGTGCGGCGCACGTGGCCCGGCTCGGAGGTGACGATCTGCCTCGACGTCGACCGGCCCGTGGTGCTCGCGGCGTACCCGGAGCCCGAGCGCGAGTGGCGGGCGGTGCTGCAGCGGGTGTCGCGTGCCGACGCCGCGGGGCTCGGCGTGCCGATCGACGCGCGCCGCCTGACCATCGGCGCGATCCGCGACGCCGTCGACGCCGGCGAGAGGGTGCTGCTGCTCATCTCGCTCGGCGTCATGCAGGGGCTGGACGTGCCGCACTGGGTGCTCTGCCACGCCGCGGGCCCGGGCGTCGTCGTCATCGACGACCCGTGGACGCACGTCGCGGCCGGCGAGACCTGGGTCGACGCGCACCTGCTGCCCGTGCCCGACACGCGGCTCGACGCGATGTCCGCGCTGGAGGACGACGGCTTCCGCGGCGCGGTGCGCCTGGGCGCGCGCGCCGGGGAGGGCGGCGATGAGTGACGCCACCGGGCCGATCACCCTGCTCTCGGCGCGGCCGTACGGCGGAGAGCCGGTCGACGTCGTCGTGAGGGGTGGCCTCATCGAGAGCGTCGCACCCGCCGGCTCGGCCCCGTCCCGCGGCGACCGCATCCAGCTCGACGGGCGCTGGGTGGGCCCGGGGCTCTGGGACGCCCACGTGCACTTCACGCAGTGGGCGGTCACCCGGCGCCGCATCGACCTGGCAGGCACGACGGGCGCCGCCGACGCGATCGCGACGGTGCGGCGGGCGCTCGCCGCCGGCTTCCCGTCCATCGACGGCGTGGTCTTCGGCTACGGCTACCGCGACGGCGTCTGGTCGGAACCGACCACTCTGCGGGCGCTGGACGACGCGTTCCCCGAGACCCCGGTCGTGCTGATCAACGGAGACCTGCACAGCGGGTGGATGAGCTCCCTCGGCGCGGCCCGTCTCGGCGTGGTGCCCGACGCGACCGGCGTCGTGCGCGAGGGGGAGTGGACCGCGGCGCTGCGGCGCTTCGAGGAGACGACGGCGCTGCCCGTCGACGCGTACCGCGATGCCGCCGAGGGCGCTGCCCGGCGCGGGGTCGTCGGCATCGTCGACTTCGAGATCGCGCCGAACCCCGAAGAGTGGCCCGAGCGCCTGGCCGCGGGCGTCGACGCGCTGCGCGTGGAGGCGGCGGTCTGGCCCGACGGCCTGGACGACGCCCTCGCCCGAGGGCTGCGCACGGGTATGCCGCTCGAGGACCGCGGGCTCGTCCGGATGGGGCCGCTGAAGGTGGTCGTGGACGGGTCGCTGAACACGCGCACGGCCTGGTGCTGGGACCCGTATCCGGGGGTCGAACCTGCCGCCCCGCACGCGTGCGGCGTCGAGGCCGTGTCGTTCGCGGAGCTGCGCCGGCTGCTCGAGCGGGCCCGCGCCGGAGGCATCGCCGCGGCCGTCCACGCCATCGGCGACCGGGCCAACACCCGCGTGCTCGAGGTGTTCGAGTCGCTCGGGATGCCCGGGACGGTGGAGCACGCCCAGCTCGTGCGCGCGGTCGACTTCCCGCGTTTCGCGCGGGCGGGGCTCGTGGCCAGCGTGCAGCCGGAGCACGCCATGGACGACCGCGACGTGGCCGAGAGGCACTGGGCCGGCCGCACCGGCCGCGCGTTCGCGTTCGGCTCGCTGCACGCCGCGGGGGCCGAGCTGCGCCTGGGCTCAGACGCCCCGGTCGCGCCGCTCGACCCCTGGCACGCGATCGCCTCCGCCACGGCCCGCAGCCGCGACGCCCGCGATGCGTGGCACCCCGAGCAGCGCCTGCCCCTGCAGGTCGCGCTCGCCGCGAGCGCGCGGACGCGCGTGGAGCCGGGCGCGCCGGGCGACCTCGTGGTCGTCGAACGCGACCCGTTCTCGTGCGGGCGCGACGAGCTGCGCCGGATGCCGGTCGCCGCGACGATGCGCGCCGGCGACTTCACCCACCGCGATCCGTCCCTGTGCTAGAGCCGCCACCAGGTGCGTCGCCCGGCGAGGAGGGTCGCGGCGACCGGCAGCGCGCGCAGGCGCTCGATCGAGGCCGTCCGCGGGTCGTCGTCGAGCACCGCGATGTCGGCGGGGTCGCCCTCGCGGATCGCGTCGCGTCCCATGGTGCTCGCCGCGATGGCGACGTCGAGCGGCAGGCGCTGCTCGGGATGCCACGGCTCGCGATCGTCGCCGGTGCGCGCCACGGCCGCGGCGATCGCCCGCCAGGGGTCGAGCGGTGCCACCGGGGCGTCGGAGCCCAGGCGCAGCTCGGCCCCCGCGGCGTGCAGCGACCCGAACGCGAACGCGCGGTCGGTGCGGCCGGCCCAGATGCGGTCGGCGACGTCGCGGTCGTCGAGGGCGTGCTCGGGCTGCACGCTGGCGACCACGCCGAGACGGGCGAAGCGCGGCAGGTCCTCGTCGCGCAGCAGCTGCGCGTGCTCGATGGCGCCGCGCGCCCTGGCGCGCTCGAACTCGTCGAGCACCACGGTGTTGGCCCGGTCGCCGATCGCGTGGATCGCCAGGCCGATGCCCGCCCCGACCGCTCGTTCGATCAACGCGCGCAGCGTGCCGGGGTCGACGCTCTCGACCCCGTACGCGTCCGCGGCGTCCGGGTCGGCGCCGTCGCCTCCCGCGCGGGGATAGGGGTCCCAGCAGAGGGCCGTGCGCGTGTTCAGCGAGCCGTCGACGACGATCTTCAGCGGCCCGACGGTGACCAGCCCGGCCTCGTCGAGCACCTGACCCGTGCGGTGGCCGGCGGCGATCGCTGCTTCGAGCCGGTGCGGCCACATCGACGCGACGACGCGGAGGGAGTCGACGCCCGCCGCCACGCGCTCGGGCCACTCCCGCAGGTTGTCGGCGCCCTCGTACTCGATGATCCCGACCACTCCGCGGCTCGCTGCCTGCTCGGCCGTCTCGCGGTAGTCGGCGATCGACGGCTCGGACAGGCCCTCGACGCTGTCGAGCGTGCCGATCCACGCGCCCTCCTTGAGCAGGCCCGTCGCGTCCGGATGGCGTCCGAGCCGCTCGGCCGCGGCCGAGCTGATCCAGCCCGTGTGCAGGTCGCCGCTGACCAGCACGAGCGCGGCGCCCGAGCCCGCCTCGTCGAGCGCCCGCTGCGACGGCTCGTCGGGCCACAGCGCGTCGCGGAACCCGTAGCCCACGAGCACCTCGTCGGGGCGCGGCGCCCTCCCCGCGACGATCCGCCGGACGATCGCCAGGGCGTCGGCGGCGCTGCGAGCCCCCGACAGGTCGAAGCGGCTGCGCTGGATCGCGGCCTGGGTGAAGTGCACGTGCCCGTCCCACAGTCCGGGCATCGCAATGCGGCCGTCGAGGTCGACGACCTCCGCTCGCTCGCGGACGGACCCCGCGGGGGCGACGCGGGCGACGACGCCGTCGCGGATCAGGATGTCGGACAGCGCGTCGGGGCCGAGCCGCGCGCCTCGGAGCAGGAGATCGGTGGTCACCCGATCGACGTTAGGCGAGCGCGGTGCGCGCGCCCAGGTACCGGGGGCACAGCGACGCCCCGCTTTCCCGTGCCCGGGGCACAACCGCCGTCCGAGCGCCGACGGGCAGGGTGGAACGAGCGCCGCGTCTCGCGGTGCGATCCGCCGTGTGCGCGGCGACGTGCAGATCGGAGCTCCATGTCCTCTTCCTCCTCGGCGACCCCCTCCTCCAGGACGCCGGCGGTGAGCGACGCCGTCCTCGACGACATCGTCGCCCTGCGCCGCCGCATCCACGCCCGCCCCGAGCTCGGGCTCGACCTGCCGGAGACGCAGCGGGCGGTGCTCGACGCACTCGACGGTCTCGGTCTCGAGGTCACGACGGGAACCGGGCTGTCGTCGGTCACCGCGGTGCTGCGCGGCGGCCGGCCCGGACCGGTCGTGCTGCTGCGCGCCGACATGGACGGGCTCCCGATCGCCGAGGCGACGGGCCTGGACTTCGCGGCCGTGGACGGCACGATGCACGCCTGCGGGCACGACCTGCACGTCGCCGGCCTGGTGGGCGCCGCGCGGCTGCTCACCGAGCGCCGCGCCGAGCTGCCGGGCACGGTGGTGTTCATGTTCCAGCCCGGCGAGGAGGGCCACGCCGGCGGTCGGGCGATGATCGACGAGGGCGTGCTCGACGCGGCGGGCGAGCGTCCCGTCGCCGCCTACGCGATCCACGTCGACAGCACCACGCCCCTCGGGCAGTTCGTGAGCCGGCCGGGCCCGATCATGGCCAGCGCGAGCGGCATGCGGCTGTCCATCGTCGGCGCCGGCGGGCACGCCGCGTTCCCGCACCTGGCGACCGACCCGGTGCCGGCGGCGGCCGAGACGGTGCTCGCCCTGCAGACGTTCGTCGCGCGCAGGGTGCCCGTCGCGAGCCCGGCCGTGGTCTCGGTCGTGCGGATCGCCTCCGACTCCGAGGCCCCCAACGTGCTTCCGGGTCGCGTGGACATCGCCCTGAACATCCGCACGCTGGCGCGCGAGACGCTGCAGCTCCTGCGCGCCGAGCTACCCGCCCTCGTCGAGCGGGTCGCCGCCGTGCACGGCTGCCGCGCCGAGACCGAGTTCGTCGACTCGTACCCCGTGACGCACAACGACCCGCACGAGACCGAGGGCGTGCTCTCGCTTCTCGAGCAGCGGCACGGCACCGGCCGGGTGACGCGGATGCCGGCGCCGTCGATGGCGTCGGAGGACTTCGCGTACGTCCTGGAGGAGGTGCCGGGGACGCTGCTGTTCCTCGGCGCGTGCCCGGAGGGCGTCTCGGACCCGGCGCCCATGCACTCCGAGCGCACGCTGTTCGACGACGGGGTGCTGGGGCTGCAGGCGGCCACGCTCGCCGAGCTCGCCTGGCGTCGCCTGGAGGGGACCCTGACGCCCTGACGTCGGGGGCGCTGGTCCCCCACCCCAATCCGGAGCCCGGATCCTGTGTCGTCCTTCCGCGACGCGGACGCCGCCGGGCTGAGATCCTTGACTCATCACCTCCGACCCGCCCACGGGAGCACGCGATGCCTTACACCACGACCGACGACATCAAGATCTGGTACGAGACGCTCGGCTCTCCGGACGACGAGGCGATCGTGCTGATCGCCGGCGGTGGCGCCCAGCTGATCGCCTGGCAGGACCCGTTCTGCGAGTCGCTCGTCGCCGCCGGCTACCGGGTGGTGCGGTTCGACAACCGTGACACCGGCCTGTCGCAGCGCTTCGGGGGCCCGGAGGACCTGGACGGCGGCTACGACATCGAGGACCTGGCGCTCGACGTGCTGCGCGTGCTCGACAGCGAGGGGATCGCGGCCGCGCACGTCGTCGGCCACTCGATGGGCGGCATCGTCGCCCAGGTGCTGGCGCTGGACCACGCCGACCGCGTGCTCAGCGCGGTGTTCGCCTCGGCGATCCCGGGTCACGACCCCGCCTGGGTGGTCTCGCCCGGCATCCCCGACGTCTTCACGCGGCCCCAGGTGCGGTACTCCCGCGAGGAGGTCGTGGAGGGCGCCGTCGCGATGCAGTCCCACTACGCGGGCTCGGTCTACCCCTTCGACGAGGAGACGGCGCGCGGGCTGGCGGGCCTGGCGTACGACCGCGGCTACTGGCCCGACGGCTTCCCGAGGCAGTGGGCGGCGCTGGCGCGCGCGACCGAGCGACTCGACCGGCTGCGCGGCCTGCGGCTGCCGGTGCTCGTGCTGCACGGACGCGACGACCAGACGTGCGCCTGGCGCGCCGCCGTCGACACGGCGCTCGCGATCGAGGGCTCCGAGCTGCAGGTCTACGCGGGGATGGGCCATGTGCTGGTCCGCGAGCTCTGGCCCGAGTACGCCGCGGCGATCGTCCGCACCGCGAAGCGAGCAGCCCGTGCGTGAGAACCCCGACTACTCCCTGACCGACGTCGAGCGCGTGAAGGAGGTCATCCGCGTCTCGCCGTGGGCGACGATGATCAGCGCGACGGACGACGGCGTCGTCGCCTCGCACTACCCGTTCCTGCTGGAGGAGGACGCCGACGGCATCAGCGTGGTGAGCCACGTGGGCCGCCCCGATGAGCGGCTCCACGGCCTCGGGGCGCGGGAGCTGCTCGTGATCTTCGAGGGCCCGTACGGCTACGTCTCGCCCGGCTGGTACGGCGTGAGCCCGGCCGTGCCGACGTGGAACTTCGCCGTCGTGCACGCCTACGGGACGCCCGAGGTGCTGAGCGACGACGAGAACCTGGCGGTGCTGGAGCGGCTCGTCGACCACTTCGAGCAGCCGTTGCCGGAGCCGTTCCGGATGCGCCGCGACGAGCTGAACGTCGAGTACGCCGAGCGCATCGTGCACGGCACCGTGGGCTTCCGCATGCGCGTGGACCGCTTCGTCGCGAAGGACAAGATGAGCCAGGACAAGCCCGTCGAGGTCGTCGACCGTGTCGTCGCGGCCCTGGAGGGCCCGGGCCCCTACCAGAACCCCCGCCTGGCGGCCTGGATGCGCGACCTCCACGGCCGCGGAGCGTCCTAGCCCCGAGACGGGGGTACACGGACGGCGCGACGAGGGCTCCGGCGGAGACGCGTCCTCCGGTCGGCAGCACGATTCTCCCCCTCCAAACTCGCATCTAATGCCTTAGATGCGAGTTTGGAGGGGGAGAATCGCGAACGGGATCAACGGGAGCGACCCACTGGCCTCGAGGTGCGCTGCACATCCGGTCCAACACCCGAGCGCGTGCCCGACCTGATGGGCGACCTCACCGCATATCTCAACCGCCGAGCGCATTTTGCACGGTACCGTCGGCTTCCGCATGCGCGTGGACCGCTCCGGCCGCGGAGCGTCCGCGCTTCGTAACGAGTTCGCCGGGGCAACGCGATGAGACGTCACTCTGGATCAGCCGATGACGACGAAGTCCCTGGCGATGAGGTCTGTGCTGAGCAACGCTCCGAAACCGGGGCTTCGGAGAACCTCGCGGGTCGTTCCTGCGGTCAGGCTTATCTCGTAGATGGCGAGATCTGGGTTCTCGCTCGTTGGGTCGAGGCGACGGCTCAGGGCAGCGCATCGACTAGCTGTTCTTCCCCGGTGATCACGTGAGGTAAGCGAAGACCTCCGGGAACGATGTGGGTTACCACACTCGCATCGTCACACGGAGGTCTTCGTGACTCACGCTAATGCGCCCTTCACTCCCGAGGGCAGAACTCGTCTCGCCAGGCTGATCGTCGTCGATGGTTGGCCGGTGCGGCGCGCGGCAGAACGGTTCCAGTGCTCGCCAGCGACCGCGTCTCGATGGGCTCGCCGGTTCCGGGCGGGACTGCCGATGACCGACCGCAGCTCGCGGCCGAACTCGATGCCGTCGCGATTGTCCACGCGGCTGGAGCGACGGATCGTTGCGTTGCGATTCACACGCCGCTGGGGTCCGCATCGCATCAGCTACCACCTCGGCGTTCCGCGCTCCAGCGTCGGCCGAGTCATCGCTCGCTGTCGGATGCCGCTACTGTCGCACGTCGACCAGAGCACCGGGCTTCGAGTGCGCAAGCCCGCGGCGAACCGTTACGAGGCCGCTGCCCCGGGCGAGCTGGTCCACGTCGACATCAAGAAGCTCGGCCGCATCCCCAACGGCGGCGGATGGAAGAAGCTCGGCCTCACGATCGGGCGCCGCAACAACGGCCGCCGCGGCCTCGGCTATGCGTTCTTGCATCACGCGGTCGATGACCATTCCCGGCTCGCCTACTCCGAGATCCTCAACGACGAACGCAAAGAAACCGCCGCCGGCTTCTGGATCCGGGCTCGCGACTTCTTCGCCGAGCAGAACATCGTCGTCGCCGCGGTGATGACCGACAACGGCTCCTGCTATCGCTCGAGAGACTTCGCGGCCGCGCTCGGCGACCACGTCAAGCACCGTCGCACGAGGCCCTACCGGCCGCAGACGAACGGGAAGGTCGAACGCTTCAACCGAACCCTCGCCGCCGAATGGGCCTACTCAGAGACATACGCATCCGAGGCCGCCCGAGTCGCGGCCTATCCGGCGTGGCTGCATCACTACAATCACCACCGACCCCACACCGGCATCGGCGGCTCAACGCCCGCCTCCCGCGTTCACAACCTCATAGGGAAGACGTTCACAACCTCATAGGGAAGAACAACTAGCTCGACGGAGCCTGACCCGCTTTTCCGGACGCCAGCTTTGAGGCGATGATCGTCTCGGAAGGAGTCCGTGAGATGCCTGCTGCCCACCCGCCGGAGTTCCGGCGTCGAGCCCTGGATCTTGTCGCCCAGGGCAACCCCGTCGCGCAGACCGCGCGTGATCTGGGGATCAGCGAGTCGTGCCTGCGGAACTGGATGAACCGTGACGCGGTCGATTCTGGCCGCAAGGCCGGTGTCACGACCGATGAGCACAAGGA
>NZ_JAIJZW010000014.1 GCF_019753765.1 Microbacterium marinilacus | reverse complement strand
GTGCCCATTTGTCGGCAGTCGGCCACGAGACGCGGAAGTAGCCAGCCGCCGCAGCGACCGTCCACTCCTCGTCGACGACCTTGCGGGCAAGGCGGAGCCGTTGGCGCGGCGTCAAGGCCGCATTAGCGTGAGACACGAGAACCTCCTGGTTCAGAGCGGAAGCGGTAGCAGCTCCACTCTGCCGGGAGGTTCTCGTCACATCACGGCAATCAGATCAAACAACGTCCCTGGGCACTACAGCTAGTGCGGCGCCTGCCCGAGACCGCACGTCCGCGGGTGCCGGATGGCACTCGCGGACGCTCGATGAGTGCCGAATGGCACTCGCGAAGGTGGGGGCGTCAGGCCGCCAGGTGCAGGCCCTTGGCGTCCGTGGCGACGGTGCCGCCGGGTGGGACGGACTCGTCGTCGCCGATCCGGGCGTTCTTCGCCACGTGCGCGCCCGCACCGACGCGCGTGCGCACGCCGATGTGCGCACGCGCGCCGACGGCGGCCTTCGGGCCGATGTGCGCGTTCGCATCGATGTAAGCGGCGGGGCCGATGAGGGCCTCCGATTCGATCCAGGCTCCGCGCGCGACCGTCGCCCCGGCGGCGACCTGCGCGCCCGGTTCGATGTACGCGCCGGCCTCCACGCGCGCGTCCGGATGCACCTTCGCGCCGTGCGCGACGAGGCCGCGCCCGTTCACGTGCTTGCGGTAGCGCAGCGTCTCACCGTGATCGTTCTCGATGTCGACGTAGTTCTTGCCCACGATGCCTTTCCGCGGCCCCGGTCGAGGCCGGACAATGGAGAAAACGACGTCCCCCCGTGGGGTATTCCCCGCGCACGGAAAGAATCATTACTCGGGCGAGTTCCAAACCTCACTGAGCAGTATGCGTCACATAGACGAAATCTTCTTGTCCTATCGTTGACGGGTGACGAACCCGACGCCCGACCGCACCCTCGTCTTCGAGTGGGAGCAGACGCGCCACACCGTGGCCGAGGACGTCCAGGGCATCGTCATCGGCACGTTCACCGCGGCGCTGGGGCTCTACCTGCTCAAGGCGGCCGGCGCCGTCACGGGAGGGACGGCGGGGCTGGCGCTGCTGCTCGACCAGGCCACCGACCTGCCGTTCTGGCTGATCTTCCTCGTCGTCAACCTGCCGTTCGCCGTGCTCGCCCTGTGGAAGAAGGGCCTCCGGTTCACGGTGCTGACCTCGATCTGCATCGCGGGTGTCGCGGGTCTCAGCGTCCTGGACGCGCAGCTGCTGCCCGTCACGGGGCTGAACCCCGTCTACGGCGTGTTCGCGGGCAACCTGCTGGCCGGCGTCGGGCTGCTGATCCTGTTCCGTCACGGGGCGAGCGTCGGGGGAGTGAACATCATCGCCCTGCTGTTGCAGGAGCGCACCGGCTTCCGAGCCGGGTGGACGCAGATGACGCTGGATGTCCTCGTGGTCGCCGCGTCGTTCCTCGTGCTGCCCTGGCCCACCGTGCTCCTCAGTGCTGCCGGGGCTGTGGTGATGAGTCTGGTGCTCGCGATGAACCATCGCGAGGGGCGCTACATCGGCCGCTGACCCGCGCCGGCGGTGCGCACCTCCGCGCCGAGTGTTCAGCTTCGCTAGGGTGCTCCTGAACATATCGGGAGGTCCGGATGACTGACGCCATCGTCGACGACCTGGCGAGGCGGCTGCAGGCGCGCACGGCGTCCGGCCTCGCGCGCGAGGTCGCCGAGCTCGTCTATGCCGGGGAGCTCCGGCATGGCGACCGGCTGCCCACCATCCGGTCGGTCGCCGACGCGGTCGGTCTGAGCGTCGGCACCGTCGCCGAGGCATGGGCGTCGCTGCGGGCAGACGGCCTGGTCGAGACGCGCCGGCGCGGCGGCACGCGCGTGCTGTCGCCGGCGCCCCGACCGTTCGCCGGCTGGTCGGCCGTCGACTTCCTGCTCTCCAGCCCGGACACCGCGCTGCAGCCCCCGCTCGAGCCGGCGCTGCTCTCCGCTCTGCGGCAGCCGGGCGTCAACGCCTGGGGCCGCGAGCACATGGTCGACGCCCTGCGCGAGGCGGTGGCGCCGCTCTGGCCGTTCCCCGCGGAGTCGTGGACGAGCGCCGGCGGCGGCACGGAGGGCCTGTGGCTCGCCGCGCGTGCGGCGATCCGTCCCGGGCGTCCGATCGCCGTCGAGGAGCCCGCCCCGCCCGGCTTCCTGGCGACCCTCGCGGACCTGGGCGCGGAGGTCATCGGCATCCCGGTGGACGAAGAGGGGCCGCTGCCCGGCGCGCTGCGCATCGCCCTCGGAGCCGGCGCCGCGGCGTTCCTGCACCAGCCGGGCGGGCCCTTCTCGACGGCGGCGGTGCTGAGCGAGCAGCGCGTGCTCGAGCTCGCCGACGTGCTGGAGCCGACGGACGCCGCGATCGTCGAGGACGACTCGCTCGGGCTGCTGTCGAGCGTCCCCGTCCGCACGCTCGGCGAGCGCCTGCCCGAGCGCACCATCCGGGTGCTGAGCTTCTGCAAGTCGTTCGGGCTCGACCTGCGCACCTCGGTCCTCGGTGGGGCGCGGCATCTGGTCGATCGGGCGATCGCAGCGCGCAGCGGTGGCGTGGCCTCCAACAGCCGCATCCTGCAGCACGCGCTGGTCGCGATGCTGCGGGACGACGCCGCGCTCGGTGCCGTGCGCACCGCGAGGGAGCGGTACGCTCGGCGCCGAGCGCTCGCGCTCGACGCGTTCCGAGACGTCGGCCTCGTAGCGCACTCGGGACCGGGCAGTCTCGTGGCCTGGATCGAGGTGCCCGACGAGCGTGCGGCGGCCCTGGCGCTCGCGACCCGCGGCATCGTGGTGGATGTGGGCGCCACGGCGTTCGCGTCGGCACCCTCCGGCGGGCTGCTGCGCCTGTCGACCGCCCAGCTGCCGGAGGACCCCGCGCTGCTTGCCGAGCTGGCCGGGCTGGTGGCCCGCGCGGTCGGCGGAGACCTGCGTGTGCGATTCGACTGACGCGAGAGACTCCGCGAGAGCGGGGTCTCTCGCGTCTTGCCGGTCCGTTCATCGGCCAGTTGCCGCTGAAATGTTCACCCAATAAGTTCAAGTGTTACGGCGTCTTGCGGGAACATACTGAAACGTCCGCGCGGCGCGGACGAGCGCGCGGATAGCTTGCTGACTCGACGCCCCGACCCTGGGGACTCGCTCCGCCCTCGATCGAGAGTTGACGTCCGTGACGCGCACCCTCCGCACTCGCCGCCTCGCCGCCCTGCTGCTCGCCTCCTCCCTGGCCCTCGCGGGCTGCGCCTCCGGTGCCGACGCCCCGAGCGCGGACGGCACGGCCGCGGCGACCGGGGGCACGATCACCTGGGGATGGGCGTTGCCGTCGACCTGGGACCCGGTCACCTCGGCCGTCGGGAACGACTCTCACGCGCTCGCGCTGGTCTACGAGGCCATCACCCAGCAGACCACGGAGGGCGACGCCGCGCCGGGCCTCGCCGAGCGGTGGGAGTACAACGACGCCGGCGACGAGGTGACGTTCTTCCTCCGCGAGGGGCTCACGTTCTCGGACGGCACGCCGCTCGACGCCGACGCGGTCAAGGAGAGCCTGCTGCGCGGCCGCGACGGCGAGGACTCGACGGTCGCGGCGCAGCTCGCGGTCGTCACCGACATCGTCGTCGACAGCCCGACCGAGGTGCGCCTCGTGCTCGACCAGCCCGACTTCCAGATCCCGCTGCTGCTGTCGGGCAAGACCGGGCAGATCGTCAGCCCCGCCGCGGCCGAGGCCGACGCCGCCGCCCTCGCCACGCAGCCCGTCGGGGCCGGCCCGTTCATCCTCGAGGAGTACGTGCCCGACTCGCACGCCACCCTGCGCAAGAACCCCGACTACTGGAACGCCGAGCACATCACTGTCGACGAGTTCGTGCTGAAGCCGACGCCCGACCCGTCGGTCATCGTCGCGGGCCTCCAGAGCGGGCAGTACAACGTCGTCAGCATCCCCGCCTCGCAGGTTGACAGCGTCGAGGCGGCGGGCTTCGAGGTGCTGAAGCAGGAGGTGCTGCCCGTGCGCGTGCTCGACGTGAACAACACGGTCGAGCCGTTCGACGACCCGCGCGTGACCCAGGCGATCAGCCACGCGATCGACCGGCAGGAGCTCATCGACGTCGCGAACTTCGGCTACGGCGACCCGCTCTGGCAGCCGTTCCCCGACGGCTACGTCGCGCACAGCGACGAGCTCGACGACCTCTACCCGCACGACCCCGCGCGCGCCAAGGAACTGCTCGCCGAGGCCGGCTACCCCGACGGCGTCGACATCGAGCTGGCGATCTCGACCGAGGCCGATCCGCTCGCGGAGCTCCTGCAGCAGCAGCTCGCCGAGGCGGACATCCGGGTCGAGCTGGTGGTCCAGACGCCGGGCCAGAACAACTACATCACGCGTCAGTACCCGTTCGTCGTCGACCAGTTCAACGCGCGGCAGTCGCCCGTGCAGTCGCTCGAGGTGCTGTTCGGCGAGGAGGGGCTGATGAACCTCGGCCGCAACACGCCCGAAGACCTTCCGGCCGCCGTCGACGCCGCCCGCGCGCTGCCGCTCGACGACCCCGCCTACCCCGACGCCATCCAGAACGCGATCGAGACCGCGGTGACGCAGATGCCGAACGTGTTCCTCTACTCGATCACCCGGTTCTTCGCCTACACCGACGACGTCGAGGGGCTGACCGGCTACGTCGACACCTGGCGGTTCGACGACGTGACGGTCGGGGACTGACGCGCCCGGCGCGGGAGGCCATCGCATGACAGTGCTCGCCGAACGACCGAGTGCGCAGACGCGCCAGCGCTCGCTGCGCGCCGGCCTCGCGGGCCGGTTCGCGGCAGGCGCCGGCTACGCCCTGCTGCGCAGCCTCTCGATCGTCCTGCCCGTGCTGCTCGTCGCCACGTTCATCACCTTCCTGCTGGGCTCCGTGACCGGCCAGGACCCGGCGTCCATGGTGCTGGGCGATCAGGCGCGCCCCGAGGACATCGAGCGGATGCGCGCCTACTTCGGGCTCGATCAGCCGGTGCTCGTGCGCTACGCGGACTGGCTCGTCTCGGCCTTCCAGGGCGACCTCGGGGAGTCGTGGTTCACCCGCATCCCCGTCATGGACAGCATCGTCTCGCGGCTGCCCGTCAGCTTCTCGATCGCGATCTACGCGCTGCTGCTCGGCACGGTGGCGGGCGTGGTCCTCGGCATCGCCGCCGCCGTGAACAACGGCGGGTGGATCGACCGCACCGTGACGCTGCTGGCGTCGGTGCTGTCCACCATCCCCGGCTTCGTCGCCGCGGTCGCGCTGGTCGTCGCGCTGTCGGTGCTGATGCCGGTCTTCCCCTCCGGGGGCTACGTGCCGCCGGAGCAGGACGTGGGGCTGTGGATCCGCGCGCTCACGCTGCCCGCGATCGCACTGAGCCTCGACACCGCTTCGGACATCGCCCGGCAGCTGCGCACCGGGCTGGTGGGGGCGCTGCAGGAGAACTACGTCGTCGGCGCGACCGTCCGCGGGTTCAGCCGCTCCCGGGTCGTGCTGGTGCACGGGCTGCGCAACGGCGCAGGTCCCGCCGTCGCCGTGCTGGGCATGCACGTGCCGAGGCTGATCGGCGGCGCGGTGGTGACCGAGACCGTCTTCGCGATGCCAGGGCTCGGGCTGCTGACCAAGCAGGCCGCCCTCCAGGGCGACGTGCCCGTCGTGCAGGGGGCGCTGTTCGTCTCGATCCTCCTGGTGGTGGCGTCGTCGGCGATCGTCAACGTGCTGCTGGTCGCCCTGCGGCCCGCGGCGAGGAGGGAGTCGTGAACCGCTCGCTGCTCGCTGCGCTGCGCACGCCCGCCGGGGCCCTGGCCAGCGCGGTCCTCCTCCTCGTCGTCGGGCTCGCGGTGTTCGGGCCGGTCCTGGCGCCGTATCCGCCGAACCAGCAGGATGCCGCCGCGATCCTGCAGGGGCCGTCGGCGGCGCACTGGCTCGGCACCGACTACGTCGGCCGCGATGTCCTCAGCCGCATCCTGGCCGGGTCGACCCTGTCGGTGCTGACGGCGGTGGAGGCGGTCGGCATCGGCCTCGTGCTGGGGGTCGTGCCGGGCATCACGTCGGTGTACTTCGGCCGCGTCTACGAGTGGCTGACGCTGCGCCTGATGGACGGCCTGCTCGCCCTGCCGTTCATGATCTTCGCCATCGCGGTGGCGGCGCTGCTCGGCAACGGCCTGCAGCAGGCGATGCTGGCGGTCGGCATCCTGCTCGCCCCGGGGTTCTACCGCATCACCCGGTCCGCGGCCCTCGGGTTCACCAACACCCAGTACGCCACGGCGGCCGAGCTCTTCGGATCGACGACGCTGCGCACGATCCGGGTGCACATCTGGGGCAAGATCGCGCCCGTCATCGTCGTGGCGACGGCCAACGCGATCGGCGGCGGGCTGCTCATCGTGGCGAGCCTGACGTTCCTCGGAATCGGCGTGCAGCCGCCCGAGCCGACGTGGGGCGGGATGCTCGCGAGCGACCTCGGCTACCTCTATCAGCGCCCCTACGGCCCGCTCATCCCGTCGCTGCTCATCATGGCCACCGTCGGCGCCCTGAACTGGCTGGCGGACGCCATCCGCGACACGAGCGGCGACCTCGGCCGCGCGCGCATCGCCGCGGCCGGCGCCGACGAGCGGTTCGCCGTGTTCCGCCCCGGCCGCGGACCTGCCGCCTCAGACGGCGCCGCGTCGCCCGAGCAGAAGGAGGTCGCAGATGTCCCTCACCGCGTCTGACCCCGCCGTCGTCGCGGCGGAGCGGTCGGCCATGCCGTCGCCCGGCTCCGCGCCGCTCATGCGCGTCTCCGGTCTGCGGGTCGCCGTCGACGGCGGCCGTCGGGAGGTCGTGCACGGCGTCGGGTTCGAGGTGCACCGCGGGGAGACCGTCGGCATCGTCGGCGAGTCCGGCAGTGGAAAGACCCTCGCGTGCCGGTCCCTGCTGGGCATCCTGCCGCACGGCGCCGACCGCACCGCGGGCGAGCTGCTCTTCGACGGCGTCGATCTCGGCACTCTCAGCGAGAGGCAGTGGCGCGGGGTGCGCGGCGCCCGGATCTCCGCGGTCTTCCAGGACCCGGCGTCGTACCTGAACCCCTCGATCCGCGTCGGGCGGCAGCTCGACGAGGTGCACCGCGTCCGGGTGGGGCTGTCGCGGCGCGCCGCGAGGGCGGCGAGCGTCGCCGCCCTCGCACGGCTCGGCCTCGTCGACCCCGAGCGTGTGTACCTGCAGTATCCGTTCGAGCTCTCGGGCGGGATGCTGCAGCGTGTGCTGCTCGCCATCGCGCTCGCGGCGGAGCCCGAGCTCCTCATCGCCGACGAGGCCACCACCGCGCTCGACGTCACCGTGCAGGCGGAGGTCCTCGACCTCCTGGCCGAGCTGCGGGCGACCACGGGACTCACCGTCATCCTCGTCTCGCACGACCTGGCCGTGGTCTCGCAGGTGTGCGACCGCGTCTACGTGATGCGCGAGGGGAACGTCGTCGAGCACGGGCCCACGCGCCGGGTGCTGCGCGCACCCCAGGACGAGTACACGCGTTCGCTGCTCGAGGCGCACGACCGGTACGGCATCGAACGGCTGCACGCCGACGCGCCGCAGGAGGAGGCCTCGTGACCGGTCCGCTGCTGGACGTGCGCGGCATCCACGTGTCGCTCGGACGCCTGCCGAAGACCCGCATCCTGCACGGCGTCGACCTGACGGTCTCGGCGGGCGAGATCGTCGGGCTCATCGGGGAGACCGGGTCGGGCAAGACCACGCTCGCCCGCGCCGTGCTCGGCCTCGACCCCGTCGAGTCGGGATCGATCGAGGTCGAGGGCGCCGAGACCGCGTCGCTGCGCGGGCGGGCGCGTCGCGCGTTCCGGCGCAGCGGGACGGTGCAGTACGTCTTCCAGGACCCGTTGCGCAGCCTCGACCCGGACCGGACGGTCTTCGAGTCCGTCGCGGAGGGACTCGAGGTCCGCCGCGAGCCCAAGGACGCCGTGCGCACCCGGGTCGCCGAGGCGCTCGACCTCGTCGGCCTGGCACCGGAGCTCGCGGACCGCCACCCCGGTCAGCTGTCGGGAGGCCAGCGCCAGCGCGTCGCCTTCGCCCGGGCGGTGGCGCCCGAGCCGAAGCTGCTGATCTGCGATGAGCCGGTCAGCGCCCTGGACGCCTCCAGCCGCGTCCGCATCCTCGAGCTGCTCGAGCGGCTCAGCGCCGAGCGGGGGCTCGCGATCCTGCTCATCACCCATGACCTCGGCACGCTGGCGGGCCTCGCCCATCGCGTCGCCGTCCTCTATCGCGGACGGGTGGTCGAACAGGGCGACACCCGCCGCGTGCTCACCGAGCCGACGCATCCGTACACGCGGCTGCTGATGGCGTCCGTGCCGACGATCGACGGCACGGGGGCCGGCCCCGAGGAGCGGCGCGCGCTGCGCGACGCCGTGCGAGACCTCGCGCCGGTGCCCTGACGGGCCCCGACGACCCCATCGACCACGCACATCACACGCAGAACGGACAACGAAGATGACCATCGAGATCCTCGGCATGGTGTCGACCAGCTACGGCTCCGAGAGCGTCGGCGCCCCCTCCGGGCCCGTCATCGACGAGCCCTACCTGACCGAGTTCGCCCGTGCGCACGACAGGGCGGGCTTCGACCGCATCCTGGTCGCCCACAGCTCGTCGTCGCCCGACGCCTTCGGCGTCGCGCAGCACGTGCTGAACCGCACCGAGCGCGCCGGCGTGCTGATCGCCCACCGGCCCGGCTTCGTCGCGCCGACCCAGGTGGCGCGACGCCTCGCCACGCTCGACCACCTCACGGGCGGCGGCCGCGTCGCCATCCACCACATCACGGGCGGCAGCGACGCCGACCAGGCCCGCGACGGCGACTTCGTCGAGAAGGACGCCCGCTACCGTCGCACCGGCGAGTTCATCCAGATCCTGCGCCGCACGCTCACGGGCGACGCGCCCTTCGACTTCGACGGCGAGTTCTATCGGGTGCGCGACGCGTTCAGTGCGGTGGGGCCCGCCACCGACAGCGGCATCCCCATCTTCTTCGGTGGTCTGTCGGACGCCGCCGTCGAGACCGGTGCCGAGCACACCGACGTCTACGCGCTGTGGGGCGAGCCCCTCGCGGCGACCAAGGAGCGCATCGACCGCATCCAGGCGGCCGCCGCGGCGCACGGCCGCCAGGTCGAGTTCTCGGTGTCGCTGCGGCCCATCGTCGGCGCGACCGAGGACGAGGCGTGGCAGCGCGCGGACGAGCACTACCAGGCCGCCAAGGAGCGGATCGAGAACGGCACCGGCGACAACCGTTCGTGGCGCATCCACCGCGGTGAGCGCAACCAGGCGGTCGGGCGACAGCTGCTGCACGCGCACGCGCTCGAGAACGACGTGCACGACGAACGGCTCTGGTTCGGCATCAACCGCCTCACCGGCGCGGCCGGCAACTCGACGGGACCCGTGGGCACCGCCGAGCAGGTCGTCGAGTCGCTGCTGAAGTACTACGACCTCGGCGTCCGCAAGTTCCTGATCCGCGGCTACGACCCGCTCCGCGACGTGCAGGAGTGGGGCGACGAGCTCGTTCCGCTGCTGCGCGAGCGCGCCGCGCAGCGCGAGTCAGTCGCGGCGGTCGCCTGATGACGGCCGTCGACACCGTCGTCGCGGGCTCGGACGTCGCCGCTGCCACGCGCACCCACGAGCGGACCGCCCCGGCGGGACGCGCGCGCGGCACCGTGCTGGTGCTGCCGGGCCGCGGCGACGCGCCGTCCTACTACCGCCGGCTCGCACGCCGTCTGGCTTCCGACGGCTACCTGGTCGAGACGGCGCTCGCGCCGGTGGTCGACGTCGACGACGTGGTCGCCGCGTGGGAGCCGGCCGCCGAAGGGATGCGGGTCGTCATCGGCGTCGACACCTCGGCGGGCCTGCTTGCCGCGGCGCTCGCCGGCGGACGTCTCGACCCGGCGCCCGCGGGTGCCGTCTTCGCGGGCATCGCGGTCGCCGGCGGAGAGACGCCGGACGACGAGCTCGCCGCACGTAGCGCGTGCCCCCTCCACGGGCGCGTCGTGGCCGACGCGGGGGCCCCGTCGCTCGCCGCGTCCGACATCCCGCCGACCTGGCCGTCCGGCGCCGCCGGCCTGCCGGTGCTGGCCCTGCACGGCGAGGCCGACCGGATCGCGCCTCCCGCCCGCGCCGCAGCGCTGCTCGACGGGTGGGACGCCGAGCTCGTCACGGTCGCCGGAGGGCTGCACGACGTCCTCAACGACGTCCATCACCGCAGCGTGGCGGCCGAGATCGTCGCGTTCCTCGAGCGGCTGCGCGCCGACCCGACGGCGGCGCCCATCCTGCACCGGAGGGCGCGCCGATGACCGGGTTCTCGACCCTGCAGATCCGCGCCGGCGCCCAGCCGCCCGTGCAGCCGAACCCCGCGGTCGTGCCGATCTACCAGACGGCCGCGTACGAGTTCGAGTCGTGGGAGGCGGCGAGGGACATCTTCGCGCTGCGGCGGCAGGGCAACCTCTACAGCCGCACCGGGAACCCCACGCAGAGCGTGCTCGAGCAGCGCATCGCCGCGCTCGATGGCGGGGTGGGCGCGCTCGCCGTCGCCTCGGGCCAAGCCGCGGTCGTGATCGCGCTGCTCGCCCTCGCCAGGAACGGCGAGCACGTCGTGGCCGCGCGGCAGCTGTACGGCGGCACGCTCGACCTGCTGACGGACACGTTCGCCGACTTCGGCATCGACGTCACCCTCGTCGACCAGGGCGACCTCGACGCGTGGCGCGGTGCCGTGCGTCCGAACACCCGCGCCTTCTTCGCCGAGACGATCGGGAACCCGACCGCCACGGTGCTCGACGTGCGGGGTGTCGCCGATGTCGCCCACGCCGCGGGCGTGCCGCTCATCGTCGACAACACCGTCGCGACACCGGCGCTGCTGCGTCCCGTCGAGCATGGCGCCGACCTCGTGGTGTACTCGGCGACCAAGTACCTCGCCGGGCACGGCGGATCGCTCGGCGGCCTCATCGTCGACCTCGGCACGTTCGACTTCGGTGCCGGCGACTTCGGCGCCGGCGGCACGGCCAGGCGGTGGCCGCAGTTCACCGAGCCGTATCCGCGCGTCGGCGACGTCGTGCTGTGGGACCGGTTCGGGCGGGAGGGCAGCGCGTTCCTCGTCTACGCCAAGACCAAGCTGGCCCACGACCTCGGCCCCGCGCTCTCGCCGTTCAACGCCCACCAGATCCTGCTCGGCATCGAGACGCTCGACCTGCGCATCGCACGGCAGACGGCCTCGGCCGAGGCCATCGCGCGCGCCCTCGACGCGCATCCCGGGGTGAGCGCGGTGCACCACCCGGCGGCGCAGGGCAGCCCGCACGCCGCGCTGGCGGCGAGGTACCTGCCCGGCGGGGCGAGCGCCGTGTTCTCGTTCGACCTCGCGGCCGGCCCCGAGGCGGTGCCGGGCTTCGTCGACGCGCTCGAGCACTTCACGCTCGCCGCCAACATCGGCGACGCGCGGTCGCTTGTGATCCACCCGGCCTCGACCACGCACTCGCACCTGCGCGACGACGACCTCGCACTGGAGGGCTTCTCGCGCGCGACCGTGCGCCTGTCCATCGGTCTCGAGGACCCGGCAGACCTGATCGACGACCTCCTCCGCGCGCTCGACGGCGTGGCGCTCGCCTCTCGCGAGCCCGTCGCGGCCGGGCGCTCATCCACCACCCCCGCACCTTTCGAGGAGAGCTGATGCAGTTCGGACTGTGGGCCCCCGTGTACGGCGGCTTCCTGAGAAACGTCGAGGACGAGGGGATGCCCGCCACGTGGGCGACCATCCGGGAGGTCGCCCAGACCGCCGACCGGCTCGGCTACGGCACCATGCTGATCCCGGAGCTCTACCTGAACGACCGCAAGGGCGTCGAGGCACCCAGCCTCGAGGCCTGGTCGCTCACGGCGGCCGTGCTCGCCGTGACCGAGCGGCTGCGCGTGATGACGGCGATCCGGCCGGGCTTCCACCTGCCCGCCGTCGCCGCCAAGACCATCTCGACGCTCAGCGACATCGCGCCCGGCAGGATCGCCCTGAACGTCGTCGCCGCGTGGTGGGCCGAGGAGGCCAAGCAGTTCGGCGGCCGCTTCCCCGCCCACGACGAGCGCTACGACCAGGCACGCGAGTTCGTCGAGGTGATCCTCGGCTCGCTGCGCGAGTCGCCCTTCGACTACGACGGGCGCTTCTTCCGCGCCGACGGCACGATCGTCGAGCCCAAGCCGTCGTCTCCGCCCGTCGTGTTCGCGGGCGGAGAGAGCGAGTCCGGCCGCGAGGCGATCGCGGGCTTCGCCGACGCCTACGCGATGCACGGCGGCACGCTGGAAGAGGTGCGCGAGAAGGTCGCCGACCTGAACGAGCGACGCCTGCGGCTGGCCGGCGCCCCGATGCGTGAGTTCGCGATGGCGGCGTACGTGATCGTCCGGGACACGGAGGCCGAGGCCCGGCGCGAGCTCGAGCGGATCACCACGGTGGACCCGTCGTCGCCCGGCTACGCCTCGTTCCAGGAGTTCACGGCCAACTCGGCCCTGAACGTCGAGGTGTCGGCGCGCGAGTACTCGGTCGGCACACGAGGCCTGCGCCCCGACCTCGTCGGCACCGCCGAGCAGGTGGCCGAGCGCATCCGCGCCTATCAGGACGCGGGCGTCTCGCTGCTGCTCATCCAGTCGTCGCCCCTCGCGCCCGAGCTCGAGCGGATCGCCGCCGAGGTCTTCCCGCTGGTCGACCGCGCAGCGGTGCCCGCGTGAGCGCCGGACGCAGCACGGGCGATCAGGCCGGCTGACACCGGGGGCACCAGTACACGACCCGTTCCCGCGTCGGATCGGCCCCCAGGGCGCCGCGGCGCACCGGCGTGCCGCACCGGCGGCACTGCCGGTGCTCGCGGCCGTACACCCAGCGCTCGAACCCGCGGCGGCTGTCGCCCGTGAACACCCGCACCGGCAGGTCGACGTTGCGGCGGATGGTGCGCGCGCCGAGGTCGAGCAGCGCGGGCACGTCCACCTCGGTCGCCGGGCGCTCGGGGTGCACGCCCCGCAGGAACAGCAGCTCGCTCGCGTACTCGTTCCCGAAGCCGGCGACGCTGCGCTGGTCCTGCAGGGCGACGTGGATCGCGCGGGTGTCGGCGGAGACCCGCCGCGCCGCCTCCACGGGATCCCAGCCGTCCGACAGGGGGTCGGGCCCCAGATGGCCCACCACGCGGTCCTCGTCGCGGGTGGGGAGGACCTCGACCATCGCCAGGTCGAACCCGACCGTCTCCCAGCCGGGCTCGGGAGCGCCGGTCGCGCCCACGATCGCGCGGGCCTTGAACGCGGGCTTCCGCCAGCGCTGACCGGGCCGGTACGTGTGCCACTCGCCGTCCATCCGGAGGTGCGAGTGCAGGGTGCTGTCGCCGATGCGGTGGAGCAGATGCTTGCCGTACGCGGCCACCTCGTGCACAAGCTCGCCGCGCACGTCGGCGGTGGCCGAGCCGGGCACGCGGATCTCGAACCGCGTCACCTCGCGCCCCGCGAGCGCCGCGTGCAGGCGGCGGGCGGCGCGGTGGACCGTGTCCCCCTCAGGCATGGGCGTCCCCGCCGTCGGCCGGGGCCGTGCCGGCCTTCATCGGGCGGCGCCCGCCGTGAGCTTCCGCAGCGTGACGCCCTTGGTCGACTCGACGAAGCCCGCCTCGCGCAGCGCCCTGCCGAGCGCATGGCCGTAGACGAACTCGCCGTTGACCTGCTCGACCGTCAGGGTCTCGAGCCGGCGCGCACGCGCGGTGCGCGCCAGGTCGGCGGTGGCCGCCGCGAGCGCGGCCTCGTCGTCGGAGAAGGCCAGCGCGGTGCGCCCGCCCCGCTCGAGGTAGAGCACGAGCGCTCCGTCGACGAGCACCACGATGCCGCCGGCCTTGCGGCCCGGGCGGTGGCGGACGGCGTCGAGGGCGGGCCACGGCAGGGCCGCGCCGTACGGGTTGGCCGGGTCGGTCGCCGCCAGGGTCACCGCCTTCAGCGGGGCCGGATCGGGCAGGCCCGAGAACTGACGCAGCCGGTCGATGGTGGGGGACGTCGCGAACTGCGCCGCGCCGAGCTTCTCGATCAGGTAGCCGCGGCGGCAGTGCCCGGCCTGCTCGAGCCCGCCGAGCACGCGATACGCCTGCGCGAAGCCGCCCGGCACGCCCTCGTTCTGCACGGCGCCCCTCGTGACGACGCCGTGTCGGTCGAGCAGGAGCGAGGCGGTGGCGGCGTAGCGCACGGCCGCGTCGGGCTCGGGGTCGCGCAGCAGCGACCACCGTCCGCCCGACGGCTGCGCACGCGCCGCCGGCCGGCCCCCGTCGAAGCTCGGCCGCGAGAGCGACGAGCCCCGGTACATGCGCGCGCGGGGCGTGCGGCGCGCGGCGCGGTGGGCCTGCGAGCCCGCCCCGAGGAGCGTGCGGACGGGGGCGAAGGTGTCGTTCGTGACCCGACCGGCCCACACCAGGTTCCACAGCGCCTCGACCGTGGACGCCTCGTTCTCGGCGACGGCGAGGTCGCGCAGCTGCGATGCGAAGTACGCCCCGCCGCCCGCGAGCGCCGACACCAGCCGGGCCTCGAGGGAGTCCGGCGCGATCTCGATCTCGGACGGCGCGATCGTCAGGGGCGCGGTGTCGGCGACGTGCAGGGCGACCCAGCCGTCCCGGCCCGGAAGAGACCCATGACCCGACCACACGACCTCGCCGGTCGCCGTCAGCTCGTCGAGCATGGCGGGGGCGTAGTCGTGCACGCGCGACGGCAGCACGAGCGACTCCCATGCGCTGGCCGGGATGGGGACGCCGGCCAGCTGGTCGATCGCCGCGAGCACGCCGTCCACCCCCTCGAGAGGTCGGGCGACGTGCTGCCAGTCCGGCAGGAAGCGGGCGTACGCCTCGGCGGAGACCGGCTCCACGCTGCCGCGCAGCGCCGCGAGCGAGCGCATCCGGATGCGCCGCAGCGCCTCGGCGTCGCACCACTCCGGCTCGTCGGCGACGCCCGCCTCGGCGAGGAAGAAGCCGCTGACGAGGCGCCCCTGGCCCTCCAGCCGCTGCAGCGCGTGCCGGGCCACGGCGGGGCCGACGCCCAGCCGCTCGGCCACGGCGGCCGTGGTGAACGGGCCGTGCGTGCGGGCGTAGCGCGACACCACGTCGCCGAGCGGATCGGGCAGCGGGTCGAGGAACGCGACGGGCACGCCCACCGGCAGGGCGACTCCCAGCGCGTCGCGCAGACGCCCGGCGTCCTCGATCGCCGCGTAGCGCTCGGCGCCGGCCATCGACACGCGGATCGCGCGTCGGGCCTCGACGAGCGCCTCGAGATGCGCGCCCGGCTCGCCCCCCTCCGCGGGCTCCAGACGCGCTGCGACCTCGTCGGCGGTGAGCGGGCCGAGCACGCGCAGCAGGTCGGCGACGCCCTCGACCCCGCGGGCGCGACGGTCGGGCGCGAGCCGCTGCGCCTCGGCCTCGAACTGCGCGATCACGTCGGGATCGAGAAGCTCGCGCATCTCGACCTTGCCGAGCAGCTCGCTCAGCAGCGCGGGGTCGACCGACAGCGCGGCGGCCCGCCGCTCGGCGAGCGGGGAGTCGCCCTCGTACATGAACGCGCCGACGTATCCGAACAGCAGGTCGCGCGCGTACGGCGACGGCTGCGAGGGCTCGGTCTCGATCAGCCGGATGCGCCGGTCGCCGATGCTGCGCGCGATCCGCAGCAGGGCGGGCAGGTCGTACACGTCCTGCAGCACCTCGCGGAGCGTCTCGAGGATGATCGGGAACGTCGGGTGGCGCCGGGCGACCTCCAGGAGCTGGGCCGAACGCTGGCGCTGCTGCCAGAGGGGGCTGCGCTTGCCCGGGTTCTGCCGCGGCATCAGCAGGGCGCGGGCGGCGCACTCGCGGAACCGCGACGCGAACAGGGCAGAGCCCCCCACCTCGTCCGTGACGATGCGCTCGAGCTCGTCGGGGTCGAACACGAACAGCTCGGCGCCGGGCGGCTCCGACTCGGCGTCCGGGATGCGCGCGATGATGCCGTCGTCGCTCGCGACGGCCGACCCCTCGACCCCGAGCCGCTCGCGGATGCGGGCGTTCACCGCCAGCGCCCAGGGGCCGTGCACGTGCATGCCGTAAGGGGAATGCAGGATGATGCGCCAGTCGCCGACCTCGTCGCGGCCGCGCTCGACGGTCAGGGCCCGGTCGGTCGGCAGCGTGCCCGTCGCCTCCTTCTGCTCCGCCAGGTAGCCGAGCAGGTTGGCGCGCGCGTAGTCGTCCAGGCCGGCCTCGACGAGGCGGCTCTCGGCGGTCGCGGCGTCCGCGGAGGTCAGCTCGCGCGCGAAGGCGCCGAGCGCCTCGCCGAGCTCGGCGGGCCGGCCGAGCCCGTCGCCGTGCCAGAACGGCACCTTGCCCGGCTGGCCGAACGCCGGCAACACGTTGACCCGGTCGTGGGTGATCTCGACGATCCTCCAGCTGGTCGTGCCGAGCGTGAACACGTCGTTCACGCGCGACTCGTAGACCATCTCCTCGTCCAGCTCGCCGACGCGCGCGTTGCGGCTCTCGCCCGCGATGAAGACGCCGAACAGGCCACGGTCGGGGATCGTGCCGCCGCTGGTGACGGCGAGGCGCTGCGCGCCCGGCCGTCCCTCGACCGTGCCCGCGTCGCGGTCCCACACCACACGGGGCCGCAGCTCGGCGAACTCGTCGGACGGGTAGCGGCCCGCGAGCAGGTCGAGCGTCGCTTCGAACGCGCTGCGCGGCAGCGTGCGGAACGGCGCGCTGCGGCGCACGATCTCGAACCACCGCTCGACCTCCACCGCCCCGAGCGCCGTCGCGGCGACCGTCTGCTGCGCGAGGATGTCGAGCGGGTTCTGGGGCACGGAGAGCGACTCGATCTGCCCCGCGAGCATCCGCTCCGTCACGATCGCGGTGTGCAGCACGTCGCTGCGGTGCTTCGGGAACAGCGCCGCGCGACTGGTCTCGCCGACCTGGTGCCCCGCGCGGCCGATGCGCTGCAGGCCGCTCGCCGCGCTCGGCGGCGCCTCGACCTGGATGACGAGGTCGACGGCGCCCATGTCGATGCCGAGCTCGAGGCTGCTCGTGGCCACGACGCAGCGCAGCACGCCCGACTTCAGCTCCTCCTCGACGATCGCACGCTGCTCCTTCGACACCGAGCCGTGGTGTGCCTTGGCGAGCACCGGATCGGCGCCGGCGGTCTGCCCGGCCTGCGCCATCATCGCGGCCGGCACGGCCTGCTCCGGCAGGTCCATCCCGAGCCGCTCGCTGTAGATCTCGTTCAGCCGGCCCGTCAACCGCTCGGCCAGGCGGCGCGAGTTGGCGAACACGATGGTCGAGCGCTGCTGCAGGATGCGGTCGACGATCGCCTCCTCGACGTGCGGCCAGATCGACCCGGTCACCTCGGTCGGCTCGCCGCCCACCCAGTCGTCGTCGCCATCGGCACCCGCCGCAGGGCGCGTCTCCGCGCCGCCGCCCTTGACCATCGGCTCGGGGTTCTGCATGTCGGCGATCGGCACGGTCACCTTCAGGTCGAACGCCTTCGAGGCGCGCGGCGCGACGATGTCCACCGGCGCCGAGCCCCCGAGGAACCGCGCGACCTCGTCGATGGGCCGCACCGTGGCCGACAGCCCGATGCGCTGCGCAGGCCGCTCCAGCATCTCGTCGAGCCGCTCGAGGCTGACCGCGAGATGCGCGCCGCGCTTGGTCGCCGCGACCGCGTGCACCTCGTCGACGATCACCGTGTGCACCTCGCGCAGCGTCTCGCGCGCCTGGCTCGTGAGCATCAGGTACAGCGACTCGGGCGTCGTGATCAGGATGTCCGGCGGATGACGCACCATCCGCTGCCGGTCGGTCGACGGGGTGTCGCCGGAGCGGACGCCGACGGTGACCTCCGGCGCCGCCTCGCCGAGGCGGCGCGCCGCCTGCGAGATGCCGACCAGCGGCGAGCGCAGGTTGCGCTCGACGTCGACGCCGAGCGCCTTCAGCGGCGAGACGTAGAGGATGCGCGTGCGCTCGGAGCGGCGCTCCTCCCGGAAGGCGCGGTCGAGCGCCCAGAGGAACGCCGACAGCGTCTTGCCGGAGCCGGTCGGCGCCACGACCAGGGCGTGCCGCCCCTGTGAGATCGCCTCCCAGGCGCCCTTCTGCGCCTCGGTCGGCGCACGGAACGCGCCGCGGAACCACTCCCGCGTCGCGGGCGCGAACCGATCGAGCACATCCATCGCTCTATCTTGACGCGTGCCTCCGACATGCGGCCGCCCCCGGGCGTGCGGCGTCGCGCTCAGTCGTCCCGGGCGAGCCGCTTCTCGAGGAACACCTGCACGTCGGCGAGCTCCTGCTGCGACACCGCGTGGCGGAGGTCGGGGTAGATGCGGCCCACGAGGTCGCTGTGCCCCGGCAGCCACTCGGTGGTGTGCAGCACGAGCGGATCGGGGATGACCTCGTCGAGCGCCCCGCGCCCCCAGAACACGGGCGGGCGCAGCTCGGCGAGCTCGGCGTCGCCCGGCAGCTCGCCGGGCGTCGCGTAGCCCGAGAGGTTGACGGCGAACGAGAAGCGCTCGGGTGCGAGCCGCAGCGCCTGGAGCGACACGGCACCGCCTTGGGAGAAGCCGAGCAGCCCCACGCTGGTCGCCCCGCCGGCGACGCCGTCGATCCATTCGATCAGCCGCTCGGCGGCGCGGGTCACCCAGGACGCGTCGCGTCCCTCCAGGCCCTCGATCGGATACCAGGAGTGGCCCGGGGCGGGGAAGGGCGGCGCGAGCGGAGCGCGCACCGCCGCCACTGCGAAGCCCGCGGGCAGGTGGGGCGTCAGGGCGAACAGGTCGCGCTCGTCGGATCCGTAGCCGTGCAGCAGCACCAGGAGCGGTCTGCCGTCGGGTTCTCCTGACCACAGCGCGGCCGCGTCGTCGAGGGCGGGGATCTCGGGCATTCGTCCATCTTGCCGCGTCCCGCCGACATCCGTCATGGTGTTCCGGGCTCGGCCGGGTATACAGGACTCATGGCTGTGCGCACCCCCGACCCCGACCCGAACGAGCAGCCCGACGACGCCGAGGACTTCGCCGCCGTGGGCGCGGCGGGCTTCGGCGGAGTGCCGGGCGGCTCGACGAACCCGGCGTGGCTGAGCGACGTCGAGCTCACCGAGATCCGTCGCCGGCTGCCGATGCTGTACGTGGAGGCCGTGCCGGTGCGGACGGACGGCACGGGTTCGGTGACCCAGGTCGGCATCCTGCTGCGCGCCACCCCCGTCGGCGAGATCACGCGCACGATCGTGTCGGGCCGCGTCCGCTACGGCGAGACGGTGCGCGACGCCCTGTTCCGCCACCTCGAGAACGACCTCGGCCCCATGGCCTTCCCGCTGCTGCCGCCGTCGCCCGTGCCGTTCACCGTGGCGGAGTACTTTCCGATCCCCGGCGTCAGCGCGTATCACGACGACCGTCAGCACGCCGTCTCGCTGGCATTCGTCGTGCCGGTCACCGGCACCTGCGAGCCGCGGCAGGACGCGCTCGAGGTCACCTGGATGACGCCGCAGGAGGCCGCCTCCGACGCGCTCGCCGCCGAGATGGAGGGCGGCCGGGGCACGCTCGTCCGCCACGCGCTCGCGAGCGTCGGGGCGCTGCGCTGACGCTCGCTCCCAGGGAACTCGTCTGCGCAGGTCATCCCCCGATGGCGCAGCGGCGCGTACGAGACCTGGATTGCGTGACATCGTCGACTCGGTCGCCGAGAATGAGGAGATGATCACGATGAACGAACCCCAGGTCTGGGTGCTCATCGCCGCGTTCGTGGCCATGATGGGCACGATGATCACCGTGGTCATGACGAGCTTCGTGCGCTCGATGAACGCCGGGTTCGAGCGGCTGGAGACGAAGTTCGATGCGAAGCTCGGGGCTCTCGAGACGAAGGTCGACGCGAGATTCGAGGCTTTCGAGGCGCGCATGGACGTTCGCTTCGGTCAGATCGACGCCGACATCACCGCGCTCACGCGCCGAGTGATGGGCGACGCAGGCTGACTCAGGCGCCCCCCTTTGCCGCCATCGCGGATCGTCCCATCGGTCTGGTCCGACACCGGGGCGCTGCGCTGACACCGGGGCGCTGACGCGAGGGCGCCGGCGTCGCCGCTCGGCGACGGGTCAGCCGTGGGCCAGCAGCTCCAGGCCGACGACCGCGACGCCCAGCAACGCCTCGGCGCCCAGGACGATCAGCTTCTGCCACCACGGCGCCCTGGTGCGTCGCACGGCGAACCACCCGATGGCGACCAGGGCCGCGATCAGCGCCGCCTTCGCCGCCGACAGCGCCGCGTCCACCGACCAGACGTCGAACGCCGCCAGCCCGAGGAAGACGAACGGCAGCGCGACGGCGCCGATCGCGCCGAGCGACACCGCCACCGCCCGGCGCAGCTCGTCGCGGGTGTGCACCTCGCCGTGCACCGCGAGGTGCGACACGATGTCGGCCACGAACACCGCCAGCAGCGTCGCGAAGCACGTCACCGCGAGGGTGGTGGTCGCCTCGCCGGGCGTCGTGTGCCCGTGGGAGTCCAGCACGATCACGACGGCGAGCGCCGTGAAGGTCAGGTATATCCGCTCCTTCAGGCGTTCGGCGCGCTCGGCCGGCGGCAGCGCCTCGAGCTCGGCACGGCCCCGTGCGCGGCTCATCTCACGCGCCCGTCTCGGCCGCGATCGCCGCGACGAACGCGTCGACGTCGTCCTCGGCCGTGTCGAAGCTCGTGAGCCAGCGCACCTCGCCGGTCGCCTCGTTCCAGTCGTAGAAGCGGAAACGCTCGCGCAGACGGTCGGCGACGCCCGCCGAGAGCGTCGCGAACACGCCGTTCGTCTGGGTGGGCTGCGTGAACGCGACGCCGCGGATCGTCCCGTCCGCCAGGCCCGCCTCCACGCCGGCGCGCAGCCGTGCCGCCATGGCGTTGGCCCGCGCGCCGCTCCGCAGCCACAGGTCGTCGGTGAGCAGGGCCACCAGCTGCGCCGAGACGAACCGCATCTTCGAGGCCAGCTGCATCGCCGTCTTGCGCAGGTAGTCGACGCCGTGCACGGCGTCGGGGTTCAGCACGACGACGGCCTCCGCGCCGATGGCGCCGTTCTTGGTGCCGCCGAAGCTCAGCACGTCGACGCCGACGTCGCGGGTGAACGCGCGCAGCGGCACCCCGAGGGCCGCCGCGGCGTTGGCGATCCGCGCGCCGTCCATGTGCACGGCGAGCCCGAGGGAGCGGGCGCGGTCGGCCAGCGCGGCGATCTCGTCGACCGAGTACAGCGTGCCGAGCTCGGTCGACTGCGTGATCGAGACCACCTGGGGCACCGCCTGGTGCACCCCGCGCGAGCCGGACACGGCCGAGACCAGGTCGGGCGTCAGCTTCGCGTCGGGCGTCGGGACGGGCACGATCTTCATGCCGCCGACCTTCTCGGGCGCCCCGCCCTCGTCGGTGTTGATGTGCGCGAGCGACGGCGCGATGACCGCACCCCACCGCGTCAGCATCGACTGCAGCCCGACGACGTTCGCACCGGTGCCGTTGAACACGGGGAAGACGGCCACGCCGTCCCCGAGCAGGCCCGCGAACAGCTGCTGCAGGCGCGCCGTCCACGGGTCCTCCCCGTACGAGCTCACGTGTCCGCCGTTCGCGGACGCGATCGCGTCGATCACCTCGGGGTGGGTGCCGGCGTAGTTGTCCGAGGCGAAGCCGCGGCTGCCGCGGTCATGCAGAGGGTCCACCGGATCAGCCTACGGCCAGCGCCCCTCCCGCCCCGCGCCTTTCCCGCCGCCGCAGAACGGGCCGGATACATCGGGCGGCGGATGTGCGGGGCGGCGCCGGGAGCCTACGGTGAGACGGATGGACGCACCGAGCGACGAGAGCAGGACCGACGCGGACGCGACCGGCGCGAGCGGCGACGGCGCGGGCGCCGGTCGCTGGCGACGGCTGCTGCGGAGTCCCCGGCTGGCGGGGCTGCTCCGCCCCGTGTCGCCCACGCAGTGGCTGATCGACGCGCTGGTCGGCACCGTGTTCACGCTGTTCGCGTTCGCGGCGCAGCAGTCGTTCGGCGGCGAGCCGTCCTACGTGGCGGGCCTCGTGACCCTGGCGATGATGGTCGCGGCGCTCATGCTCAGCCGCGTGTCGCCGCCGGTCTCTCTCGCGGTGGCCTGGATCGGCGCGCTGTGGCAGGTCGGCACGGGCCAGACGCCGCTGCCGGCCAATATCGCGATCTTCGTCGTCCTGTTCGCGACGGCCGCCTACGGCACGCGGCTCGTCTTCTGGGCCGGGTTCGTCTCCGCCGGCCTCGGCGCGCTCGTGATCGCCGTCTACCTCGTGCTGCCGTTGAGCGCGGTCGCGGTCGGGGCGCAGGACATGGGCACGGCCCTGTTCTCGGTGATCTCGATCTTCCTCGCCGCGCTGTTCGCGCTCCTGCTGTCGTGGACGCTCGGGGCGCTGACCCGCTCCGTCTTGCGCTCCCGGGAGGGACGCCGCGCGCAGCGCGAGGCCGAGGCCCGCGCCACCGCCGAGGAGGAGCGCGGGCGCATCGCCCGCGACATGCACGACGTCGTGGCGCACTCCCTGGCGGTCGTGATCGCGCAGGCGGACGGCGCGCGTTACGCGGCGGCGGCGGATCCGGAGGCCGCCACGCAGGCGCTGTCGACCATCAGCCACACGGCGCGGGCGGCGCTCACCGACGTGCGCGTGCTGCTCACGCAGCTGCGGCACAGCCAGGCGGAGGGACCGCAGCCCTCGCTCGCCGACCTCGAGCAGCTGTACGCGCAGGTGCGGGCGGCGGGAGTGGACCTGCGCGTCGACGTCGACCCGGCGCCGGCCGGCGACCAGCCGGCGTCGGTGCAGCTCGCCGTGTACCGCATCCTGCAGGAGGCGCTGACGAACGCGCTGCGACACGGCGACGGCGGTCCGGTCGACGTAGGGCTGTCGTGGTGGTCCGACCGGGTGGGCCTGCAGGTCCGAAACGGCATCCGGGCCGATGCCCGTCCCGCCGAGCCCGGCGGCCACGGCCTGATCGGCATGCGCGAGCGCGCGCAGCTGGTCGGCGGGCACGTCGAGGCCGCCGCCGAAGCCGGGTCGTGGACCGTGCGCGGACAGCTGCCGATCCGGCCCGCGGAGTGATGCGCGTCCCGCCCGTTCCCTCCCTCCCCTCGTGTCCCACTTGCGGCCCGTCCGTGTCCCACTTGCGGCCCTTATCCGCCTCCGTATCGGGCCGGGAGTGGGACGCAGGGCGCGGCGATGACAGGATCGACGCATGATCCGTGTGGTGCTGGTGGACGATCAGGCGCTCTTCCGCGCCGGGATCCGCATGCTCGTGGCGTCTCAGCCCGACCTCGAGGTCGTGGGGGAGGCGGGCGACGGGCGGGAGGCCCTCGACGTCGTGCGGGCGACCGAGCCGGACGTGGTGCTCATGGACATCCGGATGCCCGTCATGGACGGCCTGACGGCGACGGCCGAGCTCCTGCAGCGGCCGGACGCGCCGAAGGTGGTCATGCTGACGACGTTCGATCTGGACGAGGCGGCGGCGCGGGCGATCCAGCAGGGGGCGTCCGGCTTCCTGCTCAAGGACGCCGAGCCCGAGTTCCTGCTGGCCGCGATCCGCACGGTGCACGCGGGCTCCGCGGTGATCGCGGCGGCGGCCACCCGTGACCTCTTCTCGCACGTCTTCGGGCAGAGCGGCGAGGCGCCGCGACCCGTCCCCGCCACGTACGGCGACCTCACGGAGCGCGAGCGGGAGATCTTCGCGCTCGCGGCCCGCGGGCTCAGCAACGCCGAGATCGCCGCGCGCGAGTTCCTCAGCGAGGCCACCGTGAAGACGCACATCAGCCGCATCCTCACGAAGCTGTCGCTGCGCGACCGGGTGCAGCTGGTGGTCTTCGCGTTCGAGCACGGCCTGGCGTAGGTCGCCCCGGCGCCCCGGCGCCTACGACCCGGCACCCGGCGTCGATCATGTCCCCGTTCTGGCCGTTACGACCGCGGGAATCGGGCCGTAACTGGGACATGGTTCGGCGGTAACGGGCGGCAACTGGGACATACCCCGGCAACGGGGGCCGCAGGACGGGCCTCCGCCCCGAAGTCGTGATCGGAACGTCTCCTCCGAACACGACGATGCCGCCCTCGCCCGAAGGCGAGAGCGGCATCGCGCGGCGTCACTTCCTGAGGTCGAAGCGGTCGTTCTCCATGACCTTCACCCAGGCGGCGACGAAGTCCGTCACGAACTTCTCGGTCGCGTCGTCCGACGCGTAGACCTCGGCCAGGGCGCGCAGCTCGCTGTTGGCGCCGAACACCAGGTCGACCCGCGAGCCGTGCAGACCCGTGTTCGACGTGTACGTCTGCTGATCCTCCGACGGGGTCCACTCGATGCCGAGCTCGAGCAGGTTCACGAAGAAGTCGTTGGTCAGCGCCCCCGGCCGCTCGGTGAAGACGCCGAGGTCCGAGCCGTCCCAGTTGCCGCCGAGCACGCGCAGGCCGCCGACCAGCACCGTCATCTGCGGAGCCGAGACGCCCAGGTGGTTGGCGCGGTCGATCAGCAGGTACTCGCTGGGCAGCTTCAGGAAGCCGCTGTCGTAGTTGCGGAAGCCGTCGGCCACCGGCTCGAGCCACGCGAACTGCTCGAGGTCGGTCTGCTCCGGCGTCGCGTCGACGCGGCCCGGGGTGAACGGCACCTCCACCTCGACGCCGGCGGCCTTCGCCGCCTGCTCGACGCCCACGCCGCCCGCCAGCACGACCACGTCGGCGAAGGACAGCCCCGACTCGGCGGCCACCGTCTCGAGGTGCTCAATCACCGGCTTCAGCTGTGCGGGCTGGTTCACGCGCCAGCTCACCTGCGGCTCGAGGCGGATGCGGCCGCCGTTCGCGCCGCCGCGCTTGTCGGACGAGCGGAACGTCGCCGCCGCCTTCCAAGCGGTCGACACGAGCTGCTGCACCGTCAGGCCCGACTCGAGGATGAGCTGCTTCGCCTTCGCGACGGCGGAGGGCGAGGACTCCGCGGTGCCGGTGGGCAGCGGGTCCTGCCACAGCAGGTCCTCCGCGGGCACCTCGGGGCCGAGGTAGCGGGCCTTGGGGCCCATGTCGCGGTGCGTGAGCTTGAACCAGGCGCGGGCGAACGCGTCGGTGAGCGCCGACTGATCGTCCTTGAAACGACGCGAGATCTTGTCGTACTCGGGGTCGAAGCGCAGCGCGAGGTCGCTGGTCAGCATGCGCGGCTCGCGCCGGGTGGCCGAGTGCGAGTTCGGCACCATGTCGGCGCCCCCGCCGTCCTTCGGGCGCCACTGGTTCGCACCGGCCGGCGACTGGAACAGCTCCCACTCGTAGGCGTAGAGGATGTGGAAGAACTCGTTGTCCCACCGGGTCGGGTGGTAGGTCCAGGTCACCTCGAGGCCGGAGGTGACGGTGTCCTCGCCGTGCCCGGTGCCGTAGCCGTTCTCCCAGCCGAGGCCCTGCGCCTCGAGCGGGGCGGCCTCGGGGTCGGGGCCGAGCCGGTCGTCCTTGTGGGCGCCGTGGGTCTTGCCGAACGTGTGGCCGCCGGCGATCAGCGCGACGGTCTCCTCGTCGTTCATGCCCATGCGGCGGAAGGTCTCGCGGATGTCGCGGGCCGAGGCCACCGGGTCGGGGTTGCCGTTCGGGCCCTCCGGGTTGACGTAGATGAGGCCCATCTGCACGGCGGCGAGCGGCGCCTCGAGCTCGCGATCCCCCGTGTAGCGCTCGTCGTCCAGCCAGACCTTCTCGGGGCCCCAGTAGACGTCGTCGTCGGCCTCCCACACGTCGGGGCGTCCGCCGGCGAAGCCGAAGGTCGGGAAGCCCATCGTCTCGAGCGCGACGTTGCCGGCGAGGATCATGAGGTCGGCCCAGGAGATCTTCTGGCCGTACTTCTTCTTCACGGGCCAGAGCAGGCGGCGCGCCTTGTCGAGCGAGACGTTGTCGGGCCACGAGTTCAGCGGCGCGAAGCGCTGCTGTCCGGCCCCGGCGCCGCCGCGGCCGTCGTGCGAGCGGTAGGTGCCGGCGGAGTGCCAGGCCATGCGGATCATGAACGGGCCGTAGTGGCCGAAGTCGGCGGGCCACCAGTCCTTGGACTCGGTCATCGCTGCGGCGAGGTCGGCCTTCACGGCGGCCAGGTCGAGGCTGTTGAACGCCGCGGTGTAGTCGAAGTCGTCGCCGAGGGGGTTCGCGACGGCGGGGTTCTTCGCCAGGATCTTCAGGTTCAGCTTGTTCGGCCACCACTCGGTGTTGGCCGAGCCCATGGTCGGGTGGACGCGCTTGCCGGGGGCGTCGGTGCCGTTGTCGCCCGTGCCGGGCAGGGCGGGCTCGCTGTCGACGGACGCGGGCTGGACGGATCCCGTCGGGGTGTCGTAGCCGAACGGGCAGGAGCCGGTGCTCTCGGTCATGATGGCCTTTCGTGTGGATGGGGATCGGGCAAGGGAGGTCAGGAGGCCGCGGCGGCGGTGTCGCCCGCGCGGCAGGAGGCGCACAGGCCCCAGAAGATGAGCTCGGCCTCGTCGATGGCGAAGCCGTGGGCGTCGTCGGGCTGCATGCAGGGCGCCGCGCCGTGCACGCAGGGGATGTCGATGATGAGGCCGCACTCCCGGCACACCAGATGGTGGTGGTTGTCGCCGACGCGCGACTCGTAGCGGGCGACCATGCCGTGGGGCTGGATGCGGCGCACCAGCCCCGCCTCGCTGAGCGCGGCGAGCGAGTCGTACACGGCCTGGTGGGACACGGCCGGCAGCTGTTCGCGCACGGTGCGGATCACGGTGTCGGTGTCGGCGTGGGCGAGATGCCGGACCGCCTCGAGCGTCGCGAGCCGCGGCGCCGTGACGCGCAGCGAGGCGCCGCGGAGCGCCTGCTCGGCGCCGGCGGGGTGCGCGTCGTGGGAGTGGGTCACGGGGAGGCCAATCGCTCAAGAACTGAATGATTCAAATCTAGCGGATGTCTCGGACATCGGCGACACGGCCGTCGTCACGGGACGACGCGGGGACGGGTCGGTGGTCCGAGCCGCCGCCGGCGGATCATCCTTTCGATGTATCCGGATGCGCCCCGCGGCCGATCCGTCCGCGCCGCCGTCTCCGTAGCGTCGCTGCCATGGAGATCACGACCACCGAGATGGGGCTCGCCGCCCGCGTGCAGAGCCTGACGAAGACCTACGGCGCCGCGCGGTCCGGCGCCTCACCGGCCGCCGCGGCGTCGGACGCGGCCGTGCGCGCGCTCGACGACGTCAGCGTCGGCATCCGCCGCGGCCAGTTCACCGCGATCATGGGGCCGAGCGGCTCCGGCAAGTCGACGCTGATGCACATCATGGCCGGCCTGGACGCGCCCACCTCCGGCCGCGCCTGGATCGGCGACACCGAGATCACGGGCCTCGGCGACACCGAGCTGACGCTGCTGCGCCGGCGTCGCGTCGGCTTCGTCTTCCAGGCGTTCAACCTGGTCCCCACCCTCGACGTGCGCGGCAACATCCTGCTGCCCTTCGACCTCGACGGCCGCCGTCCGACGCCCCAGGAACGCGAGCGGATCGACGGGCTGGTGGACTCGCTCGGCCTCGCGACCCGCCTCGGCCACCGTCCGCACCAGCTGTCGGGCGGCCAGCAGCAGCGCGTGGCCATCGCCCGCGCCCTGGCGACGGCACCCGACCTGGTGTTCGCCGACGAGCCGACCGGCAACCTCGACTCGCGCACCGGGCGCGAGGTGCTGGCCCTCCTCGCGAGCGCGAGCCGCGACCACGGCCAGTCCATCGCGATGGTCACGCACGACCCGATCGCCGCGAGCCACGCCGACCGCGTCCTGTTCCTCGCCGACGGCCGCATCGCCGCCGACAAGCCGCGCCAGACCGCCGAGCAGGTCTCGGCGCACATGCTCGCCGGCGAGGCGGCGCCGGCCGCCGCGGGGAGCATCCGATGACCGCCGTGCTGGAGACCGTGGTGCCCGACACCTCGGGCACCGCCTCGTGGTGGTCGCGCCTGGCCTTCCTGCGCGAGCGCGGCATGGGCGCGAGCATTCTCGTCGCCGCCCTGTCGAGCGCGTTCGGCGTGGTCCTGATCAGCGCCACCGGGTACATCGGCGCGCTGCTGAAGGCCGACCCCTACATCGGCGACAGCGACATGCTCACTCTCGTCGTCGGCGTGCTGAGCGTGCTCCTCGTCGGCGTCGCGGTCTACGTGGCGGGCGTCGTGACGGCCAACACCTTCTCGACCATCGTCGCCGGCCGCACCCGGCGGATCGCGCTGATGCGCCTCATCGGCGCCTCGGCCCGCTCGCAGCGCGACGAGGTGGCGGGCCAGGGGCTCGTCGTCGGCATCGTCGGCGCCGCGGTCGGGCTGGTCGCGGGGCTCGCGCTCGCCGCGGGCGGGGTGGCGCTCGGCGACCGGCTGATCGGCTCGGAGGCCGACTACGCCGTCGCCCAGGCCACCCTGCTGATCCCCGCCGCGATCGTCGCGCTCACCACCTGGCTCGCCGCCTGGGCGGGCTCCCGCCGCGTGCTCGCCGTGACCCCGCTGCAGGCGCTCGGCGGCTCCGTCGCCCGGGCGCACGAGCCCGCCACGCGGCGCCCGGCGCGCAGCACCGCGGCGATCGTGCTGTTCGTGATCGGCGCGGTGCTGCTGGGCCTCGGCATCGCCGTCGGACTCGCAGGGCCGCTGGGCGTGGTGATCGCGTTCTTCGGGGGGCTGTTCTCGTTCACCGGGCTCGTGCTCGGCGCGGCGATGATCATGCCGCCCGTGCTGCGGGTCGTCGGACGCTGGTTCGGGAGCGACGCCACCGCGCGCCTCGCCGCCGAGAACGCCCTGCGCTACCCCGAGCGCTCGAGCCGCATGGCGATCGGCGTGGTGATGGGCGTGACGCTCGTGACCATGTTCGCCGTCGCGACCGAGTCGGCCAAGGCGGTGCTGACGGCCAACTCGGGCGGCACGCTCGACGCCGAGTTCGCCGCCATCCTCGACACGTTCTCATACGTGATGATGGGCCTGGTCGCGGTGTCGGCGGTGATCGCCGGGGTCGGCCTGGTGAACCTGCTGACGATCGGCGTCGTGCAGCGCCGCGCCGAGCTGGGGCTGCTGCGGGCGCTGGGACTGTCCGGCCGGCAGGTGCGCGTCATGGTCCTTCTCGAGTCCGCGCACATCACGATCGCCGCGCTGGCGCTCGGCCTGCTGCTCGGCATCGGCTACGGATGGGCTGCGGCGCAGTCGCTGCTCGGCGCCGTGCCGACCGTCCCCGGCGGCCCGGCGGGGTCCTTGGTCATGCCGTCGGTGCCGTGGCTGCCGGTGGCGCTGGTCGTGCTGGCCACGGCGGTGCTCACCCTCATCGCCGCCGTCACTCCGACGCGCCTCGCCACGCGCGTCGCCCCGGTCGAGGCCCTCGCCGCCGACTGACGCCGTCCCGTCGCCGGCGCATCCCGGCCCGCGGCCGTCTCGCGCAGTGCGCAGGACGCGGTGGGGCGGGAGGGGACGTGGCGCCGCACGCGTGGCGGCGGGGTGGGATGCCCCTGCGACGTGCGCGGGGCGGGCGCCGAGGGCCGGAGCCCCGGCGGACGGGATCGGTCAGATCCCGCGGACCATCCGGCGCTCGTGCAGCATCACGCCGCCGTGGCGCTCGTCCTTCGTGGCGCCGTCGAAGGCGAAGCCGATCTTCTCGTAGAACCGGATCGCGCGGTCGTTGCCGTCGAGCACCCAGAGGAAGGCCGGCAGGTCGCCGATCGCCGCGTCGGCCAGCAGCCGGCCGGCGTCCGTGCCGTGCCGGCGGGGGTGCACGTACAGCGCCCAGAGCTCGAGCGGCCACGGCGCCTGCTCCTCGCGGGCGGGGCCCGACGAGCTGAAGCCGACGAGGTCGTCGCCCTCGAGCGCCACCCAGGTGCGGCCGCGGGCGCCCGCCCCGGGCCGGGAGGTGCTCTCCAGGGTGGTGCGCCAGCGCGCGGCGCGCGCCACGATGTCGAGCGAGTCGAGCACGGCCTGCGGGATGAGCCCGGCGTAGGCGATCTGCCAGGTCCGCACGTGCACCTCGCTGAGCCGGCCGGCGTCGTCCGGCACCGCGCGCCGGATGGTCAGGCCCGTCGTCGCCGGGTCAGCCATCGGCGCCGTCGCTCCAGGTCGGCGCGATCTGCCGCAGCCGCGCCCCGCGCCACTGCCACATCGACCACAGCACCGGCCACAGCGCGGCGGCCGACCAGCCGCGCACCACCAGCCGTTCGCGCCACAGGGTGCGCGAGGCGTCGCCGGGCAGCGGCGACACCGCCATCTGGTGGTCCCAGACGTCCAGCGTCGCGAGCGGCCCCGTGAGCGGCGTGCCCACGTCGCGCAGGATGCGGACCGCCCCGTGGGAGTCCGACGTGCTGCGGTCCCGGATCGAGATGAGGTGCGTGCCGAGGCCGAGCCCCAGCCCGGTGTAGCGCACGGGGGCGTCGGCGCCCGGTTCCCATCGCGTGGGCAGCCCCTCGGCGGTCAGGGACTCGAGCCGCATCAGCGGGCCGTACAGCTCGGCCATCGTGGCGGGGGAGTGCAGCGCGCGCCAGGCCGCGTCCGCATCGACGTCCAGCACGAGCTTCTGCAGGATCCGCATGTGGCCCACTATTGCACCGCTCGGGGCCGCGGGCGCTACGCCGGCGCCGCACGCGCGCCCGATGCCGCGCGGGTGCCGCGCGGGTGCCGCTCCCGCCGGCGCCTACGCTGATCGGGTGAGCACCCCGTTCGACCAGTCCGCCTATCAGGTCCGCCTCGACTGGGGCGTCGACGGCGTCGCACGCCTCGCGCCGGCCGACGTGTACGTGGTGGTCGACGTCATCCGCTTCTCGTCGAACGTCGCGGCGGCCGTCGCCGCCGGCGGCAGGGTCGTGCTGGCCGACGCGGCCGCCCACTCCGTGAACGGCGCCGCGGTCGCGAGGGCGGCGGGTGAGCTCGCGCACCGACCGCTCGTGCTCGCCGCCGCGCTGCGCAACGCCTCCGCTGTCGCCGCCGCCGTCAAGGCGGAGCAGGAGCGGCGCGGCGCGCGCACGTCCGTCGCCGTGATCGCCGGCGGGGAGCTGGCCCCCGGCGGCACCCTCCGCTTCGCCGTGGAGGACCTCCTCGGCGCCGGCGCCGTCGTCGACGCGCTCACGCCCCTCGGGATCGACCACTCCTCGCCCGAGGCCGTCGCCGCCGCCGAGTCGTTCGCGTCCCTCCGCCGTGCCGCGAAGCACCTGCTCACCGCGAGCGGATCGGGGCGCGAGCTCGAGGGAGACGCTCGGCACGGCGAGGTGCTCGCCGCGGCGAGGGTCGACGACCTCGACGCCGTGCCCGTGCTCCGCGACGGCGTCTTCGCCGCCCTCTGAGCGGCGAGGCCCGGGGCCGACCGCCCGTCGAGCGCGCCCCGGAGCCATGACGAAGGCCCGGCCCGGGCGGTGCGAAGACCACCCGAGCCGGGCCTCGAGGGGGCCGGTCCTCAGCGGCGCGTGCCGGTGGGGATGGTGGCCGAGATCGGCGACGGACCCTGCCCGTCGCGCGGCAGCTCCGGCAGCTCGTCCTCGGCGGGCTCGGCCGCCGCCCCGTGGCCGTCGCCCACCATGGTGCGCTCGTCGAACGGCAGGTCCCCGCGCAGCACCTCCAGCGCGCGCGGCCGGTCGAACTCGCGCGTCCAGGTGCCGACCACGACCGCCGCCACCGCGTTGCCGGTGAAGTTCGTCAGCGCGCGGGCCTCGGACATGAACCGGTCGATGCCGGCGATGATGCCCACGCCGTCGACCAGGTCGGGCCGGTAGGTCTGCAGCCCGCCCGCGAGGGTCGCGAGCCCGGCGCCCGAGACGCCGGCGGCGCCCTTCGACGCGATGATCATGAACACCAGCAGGCCGATCTGCTCGGGCACCGTCAGCGGCGTGCCCATCGCGGTCGCGATGAACAGCGACGCCATGGTCAGGTAGATCGCGGTGCCGTCGAGGTTGAACGAGTACCCGGTCGGCACCGTGATCCCGGCGACGGGCTTCGAGACGCCCACGTGCTCCATCTTCGCGATGAGGCGCGGCAGCGCCGACTCGCTGGACGAGGTCGAGACGATCAGCAGGTACTCGCGGCCGAGGTACTTCATGAGCGAGAAGATGTTGATCCGCGCCACGAGCCACAGCACGGCGGCCAGCACCACGCCGATGAACAGGATGCAGGTGATGTAGAAGCCGGCCATGAGCGTGCCGAGCGACACGACCGCGCCCCATCCGGTCTCGCCCACGACGCCGGCGATCGCCCCGAAGGCGCCGACCGGCGCAACCCACAGCACCATGGTCAGCACGCGGAACACCACGGTCTGGAAGTGCCGGATGCCGTCGAGGATGGGCTCGCCGCGCTTGCCGAGCTGCTGCACCGCGAAGCCGACGAGCAGCGCCACGAACAGCACCTGCAGCACCGAGTCGCCGACGAGCGGCGACACCAGGGTGGTGGGGATGATGCCCAGGACGAAGTCGGTCGTCGTCTCGGCCTCGCCCTCGATCTCGTAGCCCGGGTTCGCCAGCTGCAGCCCCTCGCCGGGGTGCAGCACGTTGCCGACCAGCAGGCCGATGATGAGCGCGAACGTCGACATCACCAGGAAGTAGCCGAGGGCCAGGCCGCCGACCTTGCCCACGGTGGCCGCCTTGGCGATGGATCCGATGCCCAGCACGATCGTGCAGAAGATGACGGGCGCGATCATCATCTTGATGAGCGAGACGAAGCCCTTGCCGATCCAGGCGAGGGAGGCGCCGAACTCGGGCCAGACGAGCCCGACGGCGATGCCCGCGATCACGGCGATGATGACCGCGATGTAGAGCCAGTGCTGCTTGTCGATCCCGCGTGATCGGCGGGACTGCGTGGTGTTCTGAGGCGTCGTCGCCATCAGGATCTCCTCTGATCGGGGCGTCGACCCGCCCTCCTCTCGCGGAGGGGGCGCGGGCACGACGCCGTCGGCGTGCGTCCCGATCCTGGCGGCGCGCCGGTGCCGCGCGACATTTGCGTGCATAGTGTTCGCACCGACGGGGCCGCGGCGCGGCGCGGCGGAGGTCAGAATGGGCTTCATGTCCGGACCGCACGCGGTGCAACGAGGCGACGCGCAGGCGGCGTCGCGCCCTGCGCCGACGCAGCCGATCCGCGAGCGCCGGCGCAGCGTCGCGCGTCGCTTCCTCGTGGAGTTCACCCTGGTGCTGCTCGCGGGAGCCGCGGTGGTCTTCGCGGGCCTCGCCTTCGACGCCCATACCTCGGCCAACGCGCAGGCCGCGCGCACCAGCACCGACCTCGCCACCACGCTCGCGATCGACCCGACGGTCGTGCAGGCGGTCGCCCAGGCGCACGAGGAGGCGGCCGCCGACCCCGAGGGCGCCGTGACGCGCGCGTCCGCGCGGCTCCAGCCCTACGTCGAGGGCATCCTGCGCGCCACGGGCGTCGACTACGTGACCATCATGGACAGCGACCGCACCCGGTACACGCACGCCAACCCCGAGCGGATCGGCGGCGACTTCCTCGGCACGATCGAGCCGGCGCTGGAGGGCGAGACCTTCACCGAGGTGTATCCCGGGACGCTCGGCCCGTCGGTGCGCGCCGTCACGCCCGTCCTGTCCGGCGGCGAGGTCGTCGGGCTGGTCTCGGCCGGGGTGACGCTCGAGAACGTGACCGAGGCGATCCTGGTGCGCCTGCAGATCGTGGGACTGTTCGCGGTCGTGGTCGTCGGGCTCGGCGCGCTCGCCGCGGTGATGCTGTTCCGCCGGCTCGACCGGGTGACCGACGGGCGCGATCCCGACGAGCTCGCCCGGCTGTTCGCGGCGCACGAGGCGGTGCTGCACTCGCTCGAGGAGGGGCTGCTGCTCATCGAGCGCCGCCCCGGGCACGCGCCCCGAGTGGTGCTGGCGAACGACCAGGCGCTGCGGATGCTGGGCATCGACCGCCCCGCGCCCTTCGCGGTCGACGATGCCGGGCTGCCCGAGGACGTCCACGCGGTGCTCGCCGGCGACGACCGCGACGAGGTGGTGCGGATCGCCGCGAAGGACCTGCTCGTGGCGCGGGAACAGACGGAACTGGCCGGCCGCTCCGCCGAGATCCTCACGCTCCGCGACCGCACCGAGCTGAGGCGCGTGACCGGGGAGCTGTCGTCGGTGCGCACGATCTCCGACGCGCTGCGCGCGCAGGCGCACGAGTTCGACAACCGCCTGCACACCATCGCGACGCTGATCGAGCTGGGGCAGGCCGACGAGGCGCTGACCTTCGCCGCGTCCGAGCGCGACCTCGGCCAGCGTCTCGCCGACCGGGTGCTCCACGCCGTGGACGAGCCGGTGATCGCGGCGCTCATGCTCGGGAAGGCCGCGCAGGCGCATGAGAGGGCCGTCGAGATGCATTTCGAGACGCACCTCGCCCCCGGGACGCAGGGGCTGCAGCCCGCCGACGTCGTCACCATCCTGGGCAACCTGATCGACAACGCGACCGACGCGGCGGCGTCGCGCGCGGCGCGGACGGGCGACACCGACGCGTGGGTCGAGGTGTACCTCGCGAGCGCCGACGACGGCTCGCTCGTGTTCCAGGTCTCCGACAGCGGCGACGGCGTCGCCGAGGCCGACCGCGACCGGATCTTCCGCCGCGGCTACTCGACGAAGGACACGGAGTCGCAGGCCCACGGGTACGGGCTGACGCTCGTGCGCCAGGTGGTCGAGGGGCTCGGCGGCACGATCGAGGTGACGGCCGCTCCCGGCGGGGGCGCGGTGTTCACGGCGATCCTGCCGGCGCCGGAGCCCGCGGGCGGAGGCGAGCGCGTGATCCGCGTTCTGGTCGTCGAGGACGACGCCCGCACCGCGGCGGCCCATGCCGAGTACGTCCGCCGACTCGACGGCTTCGACGCCGTCGGCGTGGCCCTCACCGTCAGCGCCGCGCGCCGGGCGCTGCGCGACGCCGTCGAGCGCGGCGAGCGCATCCACCTCCTGCTGCTCGACCTCAACCTGCCCGACGGCCACGGCCTGGACCTCTGCCGGGAGCTCCGCGCGTCCGGGCTGATCGTGGACGTGATCGCGGTGACGGCGGTGCGCGAGCTCGAGTCGGTGCGGCAGGCGGTCGCCGTCGGCGTCGTGCAGTACCTCATCAAGCCGTTCGTGTTCGAGGTGTTCGCGCAGAAGCTGGCCGCCTACAAGGACTTCTTCGACCGGATGCGGGCCCCGGTCTCGACGCTCAGCCAGCGCGAGGTCGACACGGCGTTCGCGGCGCTGCGCACCTCCAACGCCCCGGGTCTTCCGAAGGGGCTGTCGGAGCAGACGCTCGACGCGGTGTCCGATCTGCTGGCCGCGGCGGCGTCGCCGCGCTCGGCCACCGAGGTCGCGGAGCGCCTCGGCCTGTCCCGGGTGACCGCCCGGCGCTACCTCGAGCACCTGGCCGACCGCGGCGTCGCGGTGCGCGCGCCGCGCCACGGCGCCCGCGGCCGCCCCGAGCTGGAGTACTCCCGCCCCCGCCCCGCCTGACCGCCGGTCGAGGGCCGGCGTCTGTTGTCGCTGTGTGCCTTCGGCCTCTGTTGTCGGTTGAGCGAGCCGTAGGCGAGTCGAAACCTTCGAAGCCCGCGGCGGGCGTGGTGTCGTCTCGATCCACCCGCGGGTTCGACGCGTTCCCGCCGTGCCCGGCTCAGCGGGGCGTCGAGGCCTCGAGTCGCGTGGCGGCGGTGATCTCGCGGCGCGTCCAGTCGAACTGGAAGCGCGCGTCGAACCGCGGCGAGCACTGCACGCACGACATCGCTCGCGTGGGCCGGCGGTGTCGGTAGGCCGTGTGGCCCGCGGGGCACACGCCGACCCAGGGCGCGAGCTCGTTCGCCGTCTCGCCACGGTGGGTGGTGCCGCCGACGTAGCCGAGGCCGCGCGCGACGCGCTTCCACTCGGGCCCGTGGGCGGCGGCGGGGCCGGCGATCGCGTGGGCGACCTCGTGCAGCAGCGTCTGGTGATTGGTGTCGTCGTCGTACCGCGCCGCCAGATAGCGCGAGACGGAGATGCGCTTGCGGTCGTAGTCGCAGAGCCCGGCACGTCGCTTGGCGTTGTCGAAGCCGAAGGTCCAGGACCCGTCCAGGTGGTGGTCGATCAGGGCCTGTGCCCACACGCGCACGCGTTCGAGGTCCGACACATCAGAAGGCTAACCGTCGCCGAGGACATCGGGACGCGTCGACGCGGAGTCCGTGGCGACGGAGGCGCGGCGGCGCCGTGCGTCAGCCGGCGACGGCGCTCTGGTGGCGGCGCCGATCGGCCGCCTCGACGCACTGCATCACGGGCTCCAGCTCGGCGTCGCTCGCGCCGGCCTCCTGGCGCAGGAACAGCGTCTGCTTGAAGTCCTCGCGCGCGCCGGGGATGTCGCCGGCGTCGTAGCGCGTCTTGCCCCGGTGGGTCAGCGCGAACGCCGCGATGCCGTTCCACGTCTGCCCGAGCGCCTCGTCGATGCAGGTGGACAGCTCCGACTCGGCGGCGGTGTACCGCCCGAGCCAGTGGTTCACGCTGGCGTGCAGGATGCGGGCGCGCAGCAGATCCTTCCGCGTGCCCGACATGCGGGCCAGGCGAACGGCCTGCTCGGACAGCGCGAGCGCCTCGTCCAGGCGCCCCAGCACCTTGTGCAGCCAGACCTGCTCGAGCATCGCCGGGAGGCTCCGCAGGTGGCTGATCTCGTCGAGGCGCCGGGCGCACGCCTCCGGATCGACGATCTCGCGCAGGGACTCGGAGTCGTATCCGTGGATGCTGCTCACTCGACGTTTCCCTCCTGCATGCGTTCCGGCGCGCGCCCCTCCAGTGTCGCCGAGACACCCGGGGCGCCGGGCAGGGCACGCCCAGGACGCCTCAGATCGTCCGCGCCGGGCGAACCGATCCGCCGTCGCCGGAGGCCCGTCACCTCTCGAACAGCACCCGTCCCGGCAGCGGCGAGGCGGTCGCGTCGCCGTCGACGGCGGGCCGGGCGTCGGCGACGAAGGCGTCGACCTCGGCCCCCTGCGCGACCTTCGCGGGATGCGGTCCGGCCGCCATCAGCCGGGGCAGCCAGTCGGTCGGCAGGGGAGCGGACGACGCCGCGATCACCAGGTTCCCGAAGCGGCGCCCCTTGAGCACCTGCACCTCGGCGAGCACGATCGTCTCGGGCAGCACCTCGCGGACCGTCGCGACCTGGCGTCGGGCGAACGCCAGGCCGGCGCCGTCGGCGACGTTCACCAGCAGCACCCCGGTCGGGGCCAGCAGGGCGGCCGCCGCCCGATAGAACTCCACGGTCGTCAGGTGGGCGGGCGTCTGGGCGCCCGAGTACACGTCGGAGACCAGCAGGTCGACCGCTCCGGTCATCGCGGCGGGCAGACGTGACAGGCCCTCGCGCGCGTCGCCCGTGCGGATGCGGATGGACGCCCCGCGCGGCAGCGGCAGGTGCTCGCGCACCAGGTCGACGAGCGGCTGCTCGAGCTCGATGACCTGCTGTCGCGAGCCAGGGCGCGTCGCGTCGACGTATCGGGGGATCGTCAGCCCGCCCGCGCCGAGGTGCACGGCCGTCAGCGGCCCCACGGGCAGCTGGTCGATGACCGCGCCCATGCGCGCGACGTACTCGAAGTGCAGGTGCGTCGGGTCGGACGGGTCCACGTGCGACTGCGGCGTGCCGTCGACCTCCACCTCGTAGCCCGTCACATAGGGGCTCGGCACGATGCGCGCGATGCGTCCGTCCGACAGCCGTGTCTGCGGTACGTCCTCGTCCCGTCGCTGTCGCCCCATGCCTCCAGGCTACGCGCGGGCCGCCGGCGTCTCCGCGCTGCGACGGCGCAGTCGGGCGCGGATGATCACCTTGCGCACCTCCTCGACCCAGAGCACCGCCGATGCGAGTGCGACGGCGACCGCCCAGTGCCACGCGTCGAGCGCCGCGGTGCCGAACGCCACCTGCAGCGGCGGGACGTGCACGACCGCGACCTGCAGCGCGGCGCCGAGGGCGACCGCGGCCCAGAGGCGGCGGTTGGCGAACAGCCCGCGGAACGCCGACGACGTGGCCGAGCGCGCGTTGAATGCGGCGAACAGGTTGCCGAGCACGAGCGTCGTGAACGCCGCGGTGCGGGCGACCTCGAGCGAGTCCTGCCCGCCGGGGATCAGCCCGCCGGGCAGCCACAGGTCCATCGCGAACAGCGTGGCCGCGGCCAGGGTGATGCCGGTCGAGGCGATGCCGGCCCACATGGCGCCGTCGATCACCCGCTCCCGGGGTCCGCGCGGCGGCCGGGCCATGACGTCGTCGCCCTCCGGGTCGACGCCCATGGCGAGCGCCGGCGCGGTGTCGGTGACGAGGTTGATCCAGAGGATCTGCGTGGCGAGCAGCGGCACGACGATGCCCTCTCCGCCGGCCTCCGACAGCCCGATGACGCCCACCAGCACGACGCCGAAGAACATCGTGAGCACCTCGCCCATGTTCGAGCAGAGCAGGTAGCGCAGGAACTTGCGGATGTTGTCGAAGATGACCCGGCCCTCGTGCACCGCGCGCACGATCGTGGCGAAGTCGTCGTCGGCGAGCACCATCTTCGCCGCCTCCTTCGTCACCTCCGTCCCGGTGATGCCCATGGCGATGCCGATGTCGGCGGACTTCAGGGCGGGCGCGTCGTTGACGCCGTCGCCGGTCATCGCGACGGTCTGCCCGTCGGCCTGCAGCGCGTCGACGATGCGCAGCTTGTGCTCGGGCGCGACCCGCGCGTACACGGACGACCGGCGCGCGACGGCGATGAGCTCCTGCTCGCTGAGCGCGTCGAGCTCACGGCCCGTCACCGCGTGCGATCCCGCGGGCGCGATGCCCAGGTCGGCGGCGATCCGCGCGGCCGTGGTCGGGTGGTCGCCCGTGATCATCACGACCCTCACGCCGGCGTCGTGAGCGCGCGCGATCGCGGTCTTCGCCTCGGTGCGGGGCGGGTCGATGATGCCGACGACCCCGAGGTAGACGAGGTCGCGCTCCCAGGCCTCGTCGGCGTCCGGCTCGGTCTCGTCGGGGCCGATCTCCGTGGCGACGCGCGCCGCGACCCCGAGCGTGCGGAAGGCGTCGGCCGACAGCGTCTCGACGGCGTCCAGCAGGCGTGCGCGGGTCTCGTCGTCGAGGGGCGCCGCGTCGTCGCCGACCAGCACGTGCGTGCACCGCTCGAGCAGCACGTCCGGGGCGCCCTTCGCGAGGATCAGCGTGCGCCCGTCGGGCTGGCGGTGAGCGGTCGACATCATCTTCCGCTCGCTCGAGAACGGCACCTCGGCCAGGCGCCGCGCGGCGCGCACCTCGTCGTCCAGCCCCGGCAGCTTGCGTCCGGCGACCAGGAACGCCGCCTCGGTGGGGTCTCCCGTGATCTCCCAGCGCCCGTCGCGTCGCGCCAGCTGGGCGTCGTTCGCGAGCGATCCGGCGCCCAGCACCGCTCGCACCTCGGTGCGCAGCGCGGGCGACGCCTCGTCGAGCGCGGCGTCCTGCCCGGCCACCCGCGCCTCGCCGTCGGGGGCGTAGCCGACGCCCGTGACGTCGACCGAGCCCGAGGCCGTCACGATCCGGCGGATCGTCATCTCGTTCTGCGTCAGGGTGCCGGTCTTGTCGGTGCAGATGACCGACGCGGAGCCGAGCGTCTCGACGCTCGAGAGGCGCTTCACGACCGCGTTGCGCTTGGCCATCCGCTGCACGCCGAGGGCGAGCACGACGGACAGGATCGCCGGCAGCCCCTCCGGCACCGCGGCCACGGCGAGCGAGACCCCCAGCAGCAGGATCGTGACCCAGTCGGACGCCCTCGTCGGGGTCTCGACGATCGCGATCGTGAGCATGATGACGATCGCGATGCCGACGACGATCCGGCCGAGCAGCGAGCCGACGCGCGAGATCTCGCGCTGCAGCGGCGTCGCCTCCTCCTTGGTCTCGTCGAGCATCGTGGCGATCGCGCCCATCTCGGTGGACATGCCGGTCGCGGTCACGATCGCGCGGCCGGTGCCGCCGGTGACCGCCGTGCCGCGGAACACCATGTCCGTGCGGTCGCCGAGGGGGACGACGCCCGGCAGGGCCTCCGGGTCCTTGCCGACCGGGGCGCTCTCGCCCGTGAGCGACGCCTCCGTCACGCGCAGGGACGCGCCCCGCGCCAGCCGCGCGTCGGCCCCGACCTGGTCGCCCTCCGCGAGCTGCAGGACGTCGCCCGGCACGAGCTCCGCCGCGGGCACGGTCGCGAGCTCGCCGTCGCGGAGCACCGTGGACTGGGCACGGGTCATGACGGCGAGTGCGGCGACGGCGTCGGCGGCGCGCGACTCCTGCACGAGGCCGATCACCACGTTGAACGCGATCACGGCGAGCACGACGATCGCGTCGACGGGGATGCCCTCGGCCCCCTCGACGACCCACGCGACGACGGACACGGCCGCGGCGACGAGCAGCAGCACCACGAGCGGGTCGCGCAGCTGGGTGAGTACCCGTCGCCACAGCGGCACCGGCGGCGTGCCGCGCAGCTCGTTGGGGCCGTGCTCGGCGAGCCGCGAGGCGGCCTCGTCGGCGGTCAGTCCCCGTTCCGGGTCGACGCCGAGCCTCCGTGCCACCTCCCCGGCGTCCGCGAGGGCGGGGTCGAGGTCGAGCGCGGCGGCCATGATCCGAGTCAACTACGAGGATGCCCGGTCGCGCGAGACCCGATTCGCCCCTGTGCCGGCGGTCGGCCGCCGACCCACGACCGCCGACCGCCGACAATCCATTCCTGCGCCGAGAATGCGTGTGATCGCTGCATTGTCGGCGCGAAGAGGGATTCTCGCGGACGAGAGCGGGAGGCGCGGGCCGCGGTCGCCGACCGCCATACGCTGAGGGGCATGGATCGGGGACGGATCGCCCTGGCGGGGCTCACGACCGCGCTGGTCGGCTTCGCGAGCTCGTCCGCCGTGGTGCTGGCGGGGCTGCAGGCGGCCGGCGCCACCACCGCTCAGGCGGCGTCCGGCCTGGTGGCCCTGTGCTTCACGCAGGCGCTCGGCATGCTCTGGCTGGCGCAGCGCACGCGCCAGCCGGTCGTGCTCGCCTGGTCGACGCCGGGCGCCGCGCTGCTCGCCGCCGGCGCCGTGCCGGAGGGCGGCTGGCCGGCCGCCGTCGGCGCGTTCGCGATCGCCGGCGTCCTGATCGTCCTGACGGGGCTCTGGCCCGCGCTCGCCCGGCTCGTCGGCGCCATCCCCGCCCCGATCGCGCAGGCGATGCTCGCCGGCGTCCTCGTGGGCCTCTGCCTCGCGCCCGTGCGGGCGCTCGTCGAGCAGCCGCTGGCGGTCCTGCCGATCGTGGTCGTCTGGATCGTGCTGATGGCGACCGCGCCGCGATGGGCCGCGCCGGCCGCGTTCGCGGCGGGCCTGGCGGTGCTCGGCGTGCTCGCCGGGATGCAGGGCGGGCTGCGCGGCCCCGTGCTGCCGGTGCTCGAGCCGGTGCTGCCGGCGTTCACGTGGTCGGCCGCGGTCGGCATCGCCGTGCCGCTGTACGTCGTGACGATGGCGTCGCAGAACGTGCCGGGATCGGCCGTGCTGGGCTCCTACGGCTACCGCGTGCCGTGGCGCGAGAGCATGGCGGTGACGGGCGTCGGCACGATCGTGGGCGCGCCGTTCGGCGGTCACGCGATCAACCTCGCGGCGATCACGGCCGCGCTCGCCGCGTCGCCCGAGGCGCATCCCGACGCGTCCCAGCGGTGGCGTGCGGTCCGCGTCGCCGCGGGGATCTACCTCGTGCTCGCGGCGCTCGCGACGGCGCTGACCACGCTGGTCGGCGTCTCGCCCGGGGTGCTGGCGGCGGTCGCCGGTCTCGCGCTGCTGCCGACGCTCGGCTCGTCGCTGCGCGCGGCGGTCGAGGACGACGCCGGCCGCATCCCCGCCGTCATCGCCTTCGTGGTGGCCGCGAGCGGCGTCTCGGTGCTCGGCATCGGCGCGGCGTTCTGGGCGCTGCTGGCGGGCCTCCTGTCGCACGCCCTGCTCCGCCGCCGCTGACCCGCGACCGGCCGGCCCTCGACAATCCCTCTGTGCGCCGAGAATGCCGGTGATCGCTGCATTGTCGGCGCGAGGAGGGATTGTCGCGGATAGGGGCCCGGGGCGCGGTTATACCCGAGGTGCGGGGCGAGGTCAAGGATCCCGCTGGACAACGCGTGTCGGGGGGTATATGGTAGGTGTTTGCGCTCCTTGGATTCTCCCATGCCTTCATATGGTGGTCGGCTGGCGCCCATGATCCCCGCAGATAGCGGCGTGCGATCGAGGGTGACGGGATGTTCGGAGCCGCACCTCACCTGTCGACAAGGAACTCAGCGGCCCCGCCACGGTCGCTCATGGAGGTAATCCCCTTGGCTGTTGCGCGCAACGCATCCACCACCACCAAGAACGGCCGCGGAGCTTCCCGCCTCTCGTTCGCCAAGATCTCCGACACGCTCACGGTCCCCGACCTGCTGGCGCTGCAGACCGAGTCGTTCGACTGGCTCGTCGGCAACGACGCCTGGAAGGCCCGGGTCTCCGAGGCCCAGGCCGCCGGTCGCACGGACGTGCCCGAGCGGAGCGGACTCGAGGAGATCTTCGAGGAGATCTCGCCGATCGAGGACCTGAGCGAGACGATGCAGCTCTCGTTCACGAACCCGTACCTCGAGCCGGAGAAGTACTCGATCGAGGAGTGCAAGGACCGCGGCAAGACGTACGCGGCCCCGCTCTACGTCGAGGCCGAGTTCATGAACCACCAGACGGGCGAGATCAAGACCCAGACGGTGTTCATGGGCGACTTCCCGCTGCAGACCGACAAGGGCACGTTCATCATCAACGGCACCGAGCGTGTCGTGGTGTCGCAGCTCGTGCGCTCGCCCGGCGTCTACTTCGACAAGACCCCCGACAAGACGTCCGACAAGGACATCGTGTCGGCTCGCGTGATCCCGAGCCGCGGCGCGTGGCTCGAGTTCGAGATCGACAAGCGCGACCAGGTCGGCGTCCGCATCGACCGCAAGCGCAAGCAGTCGGTCACGGTGTTCCTCAAGGCCCTCGGCCTGTCGAGCGAGGAGATCCTCGCCGAGTTCGCCGGCATCGAGTCGATCGAGGAGACCCTCGCGAAGGACACGATCCTCACCAAGGAGGACGCGCTCCGCGACATCTACCGCAAGCTGCGTCCGGGCGAGCAGGTCGCCGCCGAGGCCGCGCGCGCGCTGCTCGACAACTTCTACTTCAACCCGAAGCGCTACGACCTGGCCAAGGTGGGTCGCTACAAGATCAACCAGAAGCTCGGCATCGACCGCCCGCTGACCGACTCGGTGCTGACCGTCGACGACATCGTCGCGACGATCAAGTACCTCGTCCGCCTGCACCGCGGCGACGAGACCTTCGAGGGCGTGCGCGGCGGCAAGACCGCCGAGCTGCGCCTGTCGGTCGACGACATCGACAACTTCGGCAACCGTCGCATCCGCGCGGTGGGCGAGCTGATCCAGAACCAGGTCCGCACCGGTCTGTCGCGCATGGAGCGCGTCGTCCGCGAGCGCATGACCACGCAGGACATCGAGGCGATCACGCCGCAGACCCTGATCAACGTGCGTCCCGTCGTGGCCGCGATCAAGGAGTTCTTCGGCACGTCGCAGCTGTCGCAGTTCATGGACCAGAACAACCCGCTGGCGGGCCTGACCCACAAGCGCCGCCTGTCGGCACTGGGCCCCGGCGGTCTGTCGCGTGAGCGCGCCGGCGTCGAGGTCCGCGACGTCCACCCGTCGCACTACGGTCGCATGTGCCCGATCGAGACGCCGGAAGGCCCGAACATCGGCCTGATCGGCTCGCTCGCCTCGTTCGCGCGGATCAACTCGTTCGGCTTCATCGAGACGCCGTACCGCCGCGTCGTCGACGGCAAGGTCTCGAACGAGATCGACTACCTCACCGCCGCGGAGGAGGAGGCGTTCGTCGTCGCCCAGGCCAACGCGCCGCTGAAGTCGGACGGCTCGTTCGCCGAGGACCGCGTCCTCGCGCGTCAGGTCGGCGGCGAGGTCGACCTCGTCCCCGCCGACGAGATCGGCTACATGGACGTCTCGCCGCGCCAGATGGTGTCGGTGGGCACGTCGCTCATCCCGTTCCTCGAGCACGACGACGCGAACCGCGCCCTCATGGGCGCGAACATGCAGCGTCAGGCGGTGCCGCTGCTCCGCGCCCAGTCGCCGTTCGTCGGCACGGGCATGGAGAACTACGCGGCCATCGACGCGGGCGACACGATCATCGCCGACAAGGCCGGCGTGGTCGCCGAGGTCTCGGCCGACTTCGTGCGCCTGCAGCTCGACGAGGGCGGCACGCGCGAGTACTTCCTGCGCAAGTTCGACCGCTCGAACCAGGGCAACAACTACAACCAGCGCGTGATCGTCGACGCGGGTGACCGCGTCGAGGTCGGCGAGGTCATCGCCGACGGCCCGGCCACGGAGGACGGCGAGCTCGCGCTCGGCAAGAACCTCCTGGTCGCGTTCATGAACTGGGAGGGCTACAACTACGAGGACGCGATCATCCTCAGCCAGAACCTGGTGAAGGACGACACCCTCACCTCGATCCACATCGAGGAGTACGAGGTCGACGCCCGCGACACCAAGCTCGGCAAGGAGGAGATCACCCGTGACCTCCCCAACGTCAGCCCGGAGCTGCTGAAGGACCTCGACGAGCGCGGCATCATCCGCATCGGCGCCGAGGTGCGTCCCGGCGACATCCTCGTCGGCAAGGTCACGCCGAAGGGCGAGACCGAGCTGTCGGCCGAGGAGCGTCTGCTCCGCGCGATCTTCAACGAGAAGAGCCGCGAGGTGCGCGACACGTCCCTGAAGGTGCCTCACGGCGAGCAGGGCACGATCATCGCGGTGAAGGAGTTCAACGCCGAGGAGGGCGACGATGAGCTCGGCTCGGGCGTCAACCGCCGCGTCGTGGTCTACATCGCCCAGAAGCGCAAGATCACCGAGGGCGACAAGCTCGCCGGTCGTCACGGCAACAAGGGCGTCATCTCGAAGATCCTGCCGGTCGAGGACATGCCGTTCCTCGCCGACGGCACGCCGGTCGACATCATCCTGAACCCGCTGGGCGTGCCCGGCCGGATGAACTTCGGCCAGGTGCTCGAGCTGCACCTCGGATGGATCGCCGCTCAGGGCTGGAAGGTCGAGGGGCTGCCGGAGTGGGCCGCGAACCTGCCGAAGGAGGCCCTCGAGGCCGCCCCGGGCACCAAGGTCGCCACCCCGGTGTTCGACGGCGCGCACGAGGCGGAGCTGGCGGGTCTGCTCGACTCGACCCTGCCGAACCGCGACGGCGACCGCCTGATCGACAGCTCGGGCAAGACCCGGCTGTTCGACGGCCGCTCGGGCGAGCCGTACCCGCACCCGATCTCGGTCGGCTACATGTACATCCTGAAGCTGCACCACCTCGTCGACGACAAGATCCACGCGCGTTCGACGGGCCCGTACTCGATGATCACCCAGCAGCCGCTCGGTGGTAAGGCGCAGTTCGGTGGCCAGCGCTTCGGCGAGATGGAGGTGTGGGCGCTCGAGGCCTACGGTGCCGCGTACGCGCTGCAGGAGCTCCTGACCGTCAAGTCGGACGACATCCTCGGCCGCGTGAAGGTGTACGAGGCGATCGTCAAGGGCGAGAACATCCCGGAGCCCGGCATCCCCGAGTCGTTCAAGGTGCTCATGAAGGAGATGCAGTCGCTCTGCCTGAACGTCGAGGTCCTCTCGGCCGACGGCACGGCGGTCAACCTCCGCGACACCGACGACGAGGCCTTCCGCGCAGCGGAGGAGCTCGGCATCAACATCTCGTCGCGCTTCGAGTCCGCCTCGATCGACGAGATCTAAGCCCGGCCGATACAGAGATTTCCAAACAGGAGAATCAATTGCTCGACGCAACAACTTTCGATGAGCTTCGCATCGGCCTGGCCACCGCTGACGACATCCGTCGCTGGTCCTTCGGCGAGGTCAAGAAGCCCGAGACCATCAACTACCGCACCCTGAAGCCGGAGAAGGACGGTCTGTTCGGTGAGCAGATCTTCGGACCCTCCCGCGACTGGGAGTGCGCCTGCGGCAAGTACAAGCGCGTGCGCTTCAAGGGCATCGTCTGCGAGCGCTGCGGTGTCGAGGTCACCAAGAGCTCGGTCCGTCGCGAGCGCATGGGCCACATCGAGCTCGCGGCGCCCGTCACGCACATCTGGTACTTCAAGGGCGTCCCGTCGCGCCTGGGCTACCTGCTCGACATGGCGCCGAAGGACCTCGAGAAGGTCATCTACTTCGCCGCCTACATGGTGATCTCCGTGGACGAGGATGCGCGTCACCGCGACATGCCGACCCACGAGAACAACCTGCGTCTCGAGATCAAGAACATCGGCGACCGCCGCGACTCGCGCATCGCCGCCCGCCTCCAGTCGCTGGAGGAGGAGCTCGCTGCTCTCGAGGCCGAGGACGCCAAGGCCGACCAGAAGAAGAAGGCCAAGGACGCCGCCGAGAAGGAGATGGCGACGATCCGCAAGCGCGCGGACGAGCAGGTCGCCAAGCTCGAGCGCATGTGGGACGAGTTCCGCGGCCTCGAGGTCGGCCAGCTCAAGGCGGAGGACGACGTCTTCCAGGAGCTGCAGGACCGCTTCGGTCAGTACTTCGAGGCCCACATGGGCGCGGAGTCGATCCAGCGTCGCCTGGCCGAGTTCGACCTGGCCGCCGAGGCCGAGTCGCTGCGCCTGCAGATCACCGAGGGCAAGGGTCAGCGCAAGATCCGCGCGATCAAGCGCCTGAAGGTCGTCAGCTCGTTCCTGTCGACGGGCATGTCGCCGGCGTCGATGGTCCTGGACGTCGTCCCGGTCATCCCGCCGGAGCTGCGCCCGATGGTGCAGCTGGACGGCGGTCGCTTCGCGACCTCCGACCTGAACGACCTGTACCGTCGCGTGATCAACCGCAACAACCGCCTGCGTCGCCTCATCGACCTCGGTGCCCCCGAGATCATCGTGAACAACGAGAAGCGCATGCTGCAGGAGGCCGTCGACGCGCTGTTCGACAACGGCCGTCGCGGACGTCCCGTCACCGGCACCGGCAACCGCGCCCTGAAGTCCCTGAGCGACATGCTCAAGGGAAAGCAGGGTCGCTTCCGCCAGAACCTGCTCGGCAAGCGCGTCGACTACTCGGGCCGTTCGGTCATCGTCGTCGGCCCGCAGCTCAAGCTGCACCAGTGCGGTCTGCCCAAGCAGATGGCGCTGGAGCTGTTCAAGCCGTTCGTGATCAAGCGTCTGATCGACCTCGGCCACTCGCAGAACATCAAGGCCGCGAAGCGCTCGGTCGAGCGCACGCGTCCCGAGGTCTGGGACGTGCTCGAGGAGATCATCCGCGAGCGTCCCGTGCTGCTGAACCGCGCGCCCACGCTGCACCGCCTCGGCATCCAGGCGTTCGAGCCGCAGCTCGTGGAGGGCAAGGCCATCCAGCTGCACCCGCTCGTCTGCGCGGCGTTCAACGCCGACTTCGACGGTGACCAGATGGCCGTGCACCTGCCGCTGTCCGTCGAGGCCCAGGCCGAGGCGCGCATCCTGATGCTCGCGTCGAACAACATCCTGAAGCCGTCGGACGGCCGCCCGGTGACCCTGCCCGCGCAGGACATGATCATCGGCCTGCACCACCTGACGACGCTGAAGGACGGCGCCGTGGGCGAGGGCCGCGTGTTCGGCTCGGTGGGCGAGGCGACGCTCGCGAAGGACGAGGGCACCCTCGACCTGCAGGCGAAGATCCGCATCCGCATCCCCGGCCTGACGTTCCTCGAGGGCCAGGCGCCCGAGGACTACGAGCGCCACGGCCTCGTGGACACCTCGCTCGGCCAGGCGATCTTCAACGACCAGATGCCCAAGGGCTACCCGTTCGTGCGGGAGCAGGCCGACAAGGGCAAGCTGTCGCAGATCGTCAACAAGCTGGCGGAGGAGTACCCGAAGACCGAGGTCGCGGCCACGCTGGACCGCGTCAAGGACGCCGGTTACTACTGGGCCACGCGGTCGGGCGTCACGGTCTCGCTGAGCGACGTCATCACGCCGTCGAACAAGGCCGAGATCATCGCCAAGTACGAGAAGCAGGCCGCCAAGGTCACCTCGCAGTACGAGAAGGGCCTCACGACCGACGCCGAGCGTCGTCAGGAGCTCATCAAGATCTGGACCGAGGCGACCGACGAGGTCCAGAAGGAGATGCGCGCCGCGTTCCCCGAGGACAACACCATCAACCGCATGGTGTCGTCGGGTGCGCGAGGCAACTGGCTGCAGATCCGCAACATCGCGGGTATGCGCGGTCTCGTGAACAACCCGAAGGGCGAGATCATCCCCCGCCCGATCATCTCCTCGTACCGCGAGGGGCTGTCGGTGGCGGAGTACTTCATCGCCACGCACGGTGCCCGCAAGGGTCTGGCCGACACGGCCCTCCGTACGGCCGACTCGGGCTACCTCACGCGTCGTCTCGTCGACGTCTCGCAGGATGTCATCATCCGCGAGGAGGACTGCGGCACGTCGAAGGGCCTCGAGTACACGATCGCCTCGTTCGACTCGGCCGGCACGCTGGTCAAGGACGCGAACGTCGAGAACGCGGTGTTCGCCCGCACGCTCGCGGTCGACGTGACGGCGGAGGACGGCACCGTCCTCGCGGCCGCCGGGTCGGACGTGGGCGATGTGCTCATCGACAAGCTGGTCGAGGCGGGTGTCGAGTCGATCAAGGTCCGCTCGGTGCTGACCTGCGACTCGGCGGTCGGCGTCTGCGCGAACTGCTACGGCCGTTCGCTCGCGACCGGCAAGCTCGTGGACATCGGCGAGGCCGTCGGCATCATCGCGGCCCAGTCGATCGGCGAGCCCGGCACGCAGCTGACGATGCGCACGTTCCACACCGGTGGCTCGGCCTCGGCCGACGACATCACGCAGGGTCTTCCCCGCGTGCAGGAGCTGTTCGAGGCCCGCACCCCCAAGGGCGCCTCGCCGATCGCCGAGGCCGCCGGCCGCGTCACGATCGACGAGACCGAGAAGGCCAAGAAGGTCATCATCACGCCCGACAGCGGTGACGAGCCCGTCGTCTACCCGGTGCTGAAGCGCGCGACGCTGCTGGTCGAGGACGGCCAGCACGTCGATGTGGGCCAGCCCCTCCAGGTCGGTACGCTCGACCCGAAGGAGATCATGCGCGTGCAGGGTGCGCGCGAGGTGCAGAAGTACCTCGTGGGCGGCGTGCAGGGTGTGTACCGCTCGCAGGGTGTGCCGATCCACGACAAGCACATCGAGGTCATCGTCCGCCAGATGCTGCGCAAGGTCACCGTGGTCGACCACGGCGAGACCGACCTGCTCCCGGGCGAGATGGTCGACCTGCGTCGCTACCAGGACATCAACCGTTCGGCCGTGACCGAGGGCAAGCGCCCCGCGTCGGGTCGTCCGGAGCTGATGGGAATCACGAAGGCGTCGCTCGCGACGGAGTCGTGGCTGTCGGCCGCCTCGTTCCAGGAGACGACGCGCGTCCTCACCGAGGCGGCGCTGCAGGGCAAGCGCGACCCGCTCGTCGGCCTCAAGGAGAACGTGATCATCGGAAAGCTGATCCCCGCCGGCACGGGCCTTGCGAAGTACCGCAACGTCACGGTCGAGGCGACGGACGAGGCGAAGAGCGAGCGGTACCCCAACCGCATCTTCGCGTCCGACGGCGCGTTCGCGGAGGGCGACTACGGATACGTCGACTTCGACGCGTTCTCGACCGACGACTTCACGCCCGGCACGTATAACTGAGCGTGATCTTGTAGCGAAGGGCCCCGACCTCGGTCGGGGCCCTTCGTCGTCTCCGGGGTCGAGCCGCCGCGCCCGCGATCAGTCGAAGAGCGCGGCGACGATGCTCGCGGTGTAGCCCTCGGGCGCGAGGTTCGAGTAGCGCGTGTCGATCAGCACGTCCTGGCGCCAGAACAGGGTGCGGCCGTCGGTGACGGGGTAGGTCTCGTTCTCCCACGTCTTCTCGCAGCGGGTCCCGCCGTCGGCGTCCCAGCACGAGAAGTCCTCGTCGTCCATGAGCTCGTTGAGGAGCGCCAGCGCGGGGCCGCGGGACATCCGCTCGATCGTGGTGGCGAGGTTGGTCGTGTCGGCGCCCGGGTCGCCCCAGACGCATACGAGCGAGCCGTCGTCCTGGGGGCCGCTCTCGCCGAACGCGGCGTCGTTGAGCGGCACGTCGGAGAGCTGGGCGAGGACGTCGTCCGAGAGGATCTCGCGGCAGTCGGTCGGCAGGTCGACCGGGTCGGCCGTCGGTGTGGCCGACGCGTCGCCCGGCGATGCCGATGGCGTGAAGTGACTCGGGGTCGTGGTGTCCGCGGGCTCCTCGGCGGCGCATCCGGCGAGGCTCACGGCGAGCAGCAGGGCCGCCCCGGCGACGGCGGCGAGTCGAGCGGTCATGCCGGTCACGGTAGCCCGCCCGGCGTCCCGCGTCACGTACACCCGCGGCGCGGCGCGCGTCACGTGCGGCGAGGCTCCCGTCCTGCGGCGGGACGGCGCGGTAGCCTCGGCAGGCAAGGGACAGTTCCGACCGTGAGGAGTGCTTCGGATGAGTGACGCCCAGGGACCGCGCCCCGAGCCTCGAGACGGCGAGCCCGACGAGGTGCGGGGCGACGTCGAGCCCGCTGAGACGACGACCGACGCCGCCTTCGACGCGGCCGCCGACACCCACGAGGAGGACGCCACGGTGGACGACGCCGGCGAGACCCCCGCGACGCGCCGCGAGGCCCGCACCACCACCGGAGCGACGGATGTCGTCATCGTGCCCGAGGACGACGCCGCCGTCGGCAGCGTGTCGGACGGCGCGCGGTCCGAGGTCGCCTCGTCGGAGCGCGCCGCGACCGCGGACGAGCCCGTGATCGTCGACGAGCCGGTGGCCGCACCGGAGCCGGCGACCCCGGTCGAGCCCGCCGACACCCCGGCGGAGCCGGAGGAGCCGGACTACGCGGCGCTGGCGGCCGACCTTGACGCGCTCGAGGCGCGCGGGGCCACGACGCCGGCGACGACGCCCGAGGCGGAGCCGCAGAAGAAGGCCGACCCCTGGTTCGAGCCGGCGGACAAGACCCAGACCTTCACGGCGAGCGACGCGTACGACGCGCCGGCCGCCGCGCCCGCGATCACGGCGAGCGAGCCGGTCGTCCCGGACCAGACCACCCCGGTCGCACCGCCCGCGCAGCTGCCGATCTTCGTGCAGGCCCCCGAGCCGCCGCGCCTGCGCGGCAACCGCGCGGCCGCCGGCGGCATCGGACTGCTCGCCGCCGTGGTGTTCGCGGTGCTGTACTTCGGGGCGACCCTCGGCAGCCGCGCGCTGAACGGCGCGGTGACGGCCGCGAACGTCGGCGAGGTGTCGCTGCAGCTGGCCACGTCGTTCGAGCTGTGGGTGCCGGTCGCGATCTTCTTCCTCGGTTTCTGGCTGCTCGGCGCGCTCGTCAACCGCGCACGCTGGGCCGCCTGGGTGCTGCTCGGCATCTTCGTGGGCATCGTCGCCTATGCCGGCCACATCGCCGGCCAGCTGTTCCAGGCGCCGTTCTGGGTGCTGACGGCGAGCGACGGTCTCCGCGTGGTCGAGGAGAACCTGCTGTCGCCGCTGGCGATCGCCGCCTTCGTGTTCGGGCGGGAGATCACCATCTGGTTCGGTGCCTGGGCGTCGCGCCGCGGCGCGCGCATCACCGAGCAGAACGAAGCCGCTCAGGCCGAGTACGAGCGCACGCTCGAGGCCGGGCCGAAGCTGGCCTGAGGTCGCCGCGAACGCGCAGACGACGCCGGGAGCGCCCGGGAGGTTCCCTCCCGCGGCGCTCCTCGCGTTCGCGACCGTGGGGTATGTGGCCCTGACGATCTTCGGGACGGGCCTGCTGAGCCTCAGCACCGACCGCGACGTGATCGCGACCCCCGGCCTCGGTTCGGTGCCCGGGCCCCTGGCGGCCGGGGTGTCGGCGATCGCGTTCGCCGCGACCCTGTGGCCCGTGCTGCGCGGTCGGCCGCGCTACACCTCGGTGATCGGCGTGGTGCTCGCTGTCGTGCTCGCGCACCTCGTGGCGCTGTGGGTGCTCGCGCTGGTGTTCGGCGCGGACCTCGCCCTCGCGACCGCGGCGGTCGGCGACGTGGCGACCAGCTGGACGGTGGCGGTGTTCGCCGGGTCGGCCGCGGTCGCCGCCTGGGTCGCGGTCGCGGTGCGGCGCACGGCCGCCCATCGACCGCGGTGGCCGTGGGAGCGCGACGAGGACGAGTGACCTCGACTTCTGCGTGAGATTCGGGCGGATGACCGGGGCGCGGGGCGCTCCCACCCCTACGCTGGAGGCGTGGAGCGGTCGCTCGAGACGCAGGTGAGCCAGGCGGTGGACGCCTGGCTGCGCTGGGTGCCGCGCTGGGAGCCCGCGACGCATCGCGGACGGGTGGCGCCGTGCCGGCGCTGCCTGGGCTCGCCGGTGCTGTCCGCGGCGGGGCTCGGATCGGACGTCCCGCACGGCGTGCAGCACGGGCTCTCGACCCGCATCAAGACGATCGTCGACCACGCGGTCGCCGAGTACACCTCCCGCAACCTGCCGATGCTGCAGGCCGAGCTCGACCAGCAGTCCGCACGCAACCGTGCGCGCAGCTACCGACCGGCCGAGGGCCTGGAGCCGGAGTTCGAGGGGCTCCCGCTGGATCCCGACCCGGTGCCGGGCGCGCCCTTCCTCTTCACGCTCTCGGGGCTCGCGAGCGAGGAGGAGTCGCAGGTGCCGAGCCTTCCGCCGCTCTCGGACGAGGCGAAGACGGCCCTGCGGCGGGAGGTCGCCCTCGCGGACGAGTACGCGAACCTCATCGGACGCGAGGTGTGCCGCGTCCTGCTGCACCACCGGCTGCGGATCCACGCGGCGGTGGTCGAGTACGTCGAGCCGCAGATCGAGGCGATGCTGAGCGAGCTGTCGCAGGCGCTGGACGCCCCGTTCGACCCCAACGAGGAGATCGGCTTCTAGGGCGCTGGCGCTGCTTGCACCGGGTCGCGGCCGATCCGGGCACGACACGCCGGGACCGCACGGATGCGCTATGATCGTCGGGTGTGCGTATACGCGCGCCCGCTTGCGTGCGCCGTGGCCGTCACACATCGGGACTGACCTGCGAACAGGTCACCCCCACGGCATACCCACCATCCAAACGTGCGACACATTCTGTCGCCCGGGTGGGTCTACGTGAAACCCGCATCGTCATGCCGAGCAACACAGGCCCGGCGGAGCGGGGGATTCCACCGCTGTCACCGTGCAGCACAACAAGGAGAAAGCAACCAGTGCCTACTATTCAGCAGCTGGTTCGCAAGGGCCGCTCGCCTAAGGTCTCGAAGACCAAGGCGCCCGCGCTCAAGGCGAACCCGCAGCAGGCGGGTGTCTGCACCCGCGTGTACACGACCACGCCCAAGAAGCCGAACTCGGCGATGCGCAAGGTCGCCCGTGTGAAGCTCCGCAACGGCACCGAGGTCACCGCCTACATCCCCGGCGAGGGCCACAACCTGCAGGAGCACTCGCTCGTGCTGGTCCGCGGTGGTCGTGTGAAGGACCTCCCCGGTGTCCGCTACAAGATCGTCCGCGGTGCGCTCGACACCCAGGCAGTCAAGAACCGTAAGCAGGCTCGCAGCCGCTACGGCGCGAAGAAGGGCTGAGTCACATGCCTCGTAAGGGACCCGCCCCCAAGCGTCCGGTCGTCAACGACCCGGTCTACGGCGCGCCGATCGTCACGCAGCTCGTGAACAAGATCCTCGTCGACGGCAAGAAGTCGATCGCCGAGAGCATCGTCTACAACGCCCTCCAGGGCGTCGAGGCGAAGAACGGCCAGGATGCCGTCGCCACGCTCAAGAAGGCGCTCGACAACGTGCGTCCGACCCTCGAGGTCCGCAGCCGCCGCGTCGGCGGCTCGACCTACCAGGTGCCGGTCGAGGTCAAGCCGCACCGCGCGAACACCCTCGCGCTGCGCTGGCTGGTGTCGTACGCCAAGGGCCGTCGTGAGAAGACGATGACCGAGCGTCTGATGAACGAGATCCTCGACGCCTCGAACGGCCTCGGCGCCGCTGTGAAGCGTCGCGAGGACACGCACAAGATGGCCGAGTCGAACAAGGCCTTCGCGCACTACCGCTGGTAACCAGCGCCCCGCATCCGCTCGACGGATGCGACAGCCGGGCCCGGTCGACGGGATCCGTCCTCCGGGCCCGGCGCCCACGCTCTCCGCACACCTCACGTTAGGAACCGCAAGTGGCACAGGAAGTGCTCACCGACCTCAAGAAGGTCCGCAACATCGGCATCATGGCGCACATCGATGCCGGTAAGACCACGACGACCGAGCGCATCCTGTTCTACACGGGTGTCAACCACAAGATCGGCGAGACGCACGACGGCGGCGCGACGACCGACTGGATGGAGCAGGAGCAGGAGCGTGGCATCACGATCACGTCCGCTGCTGTGACGTGCTTCTGGGACAACAACCAGATCAACATCATCGACACGCCCGGTCACGTCGACTTCACCGTCGAGGTGGAGCGCTCGCTCCGCGTGCTCGACGGCGCCGTCGCGGTTTTCGACGGCAAGGAGGGCGTGGAGCCCCAGTCGGAGACCGTGTGGCGCCAGGCCGACAAGTACAACGTCCCGCGCATCTGCTTCGTCAACAAGATGGACAAGCTCGGCGCGGACTTCTACTTCACGGTCGACACCATCGTGAACCGCCTCAAGGCCAAGCCGCTCGTGATCCAGCTGCCGATCGGCGCGGAGAGCGACTTCGTGGGCGTCGTCGACCTGGTCGAGATGCGCGCGCTGGTCTGGCCCGGCGACGCCAAGGGCGACGTGACCATGGGCGCCAAGTACGAGATCACCGAGATCCCGGCCGACCTGGCCGACCGCGCCGCGGAGTACCGCGAGAAGCTGCTCGAGACCGTCGCGGAGACGGACGACGCGCTGCTCGAGAAGTACTTCGCGGGCGAGGAGCTGACGGTCGCCGAGATCAAGGCCGGCATCCGCAAGCTCACCATCGCCAGCGAGGTCTACCCCGTGCTCTGCGGCTCGGCGTTCAAGAACCGCGGCGTGCAGCCGATGCTGGACGCGGTGGTCGACTACCTGCCGGCCCCGCTCGACGTGCCGGCCATCGAGGCGCACGACCCGAAGAACGAAGAGACGGTCATCCTGCGTCACGCCGACCGCGACGAGCCCTTCACGGCGCTCGCGTTCAAGGTCGTCACGCACCCCTTCTTCGGTCGTCTGACGTACATCCGCGTCTACTCGGGCCACCTGAACTCGGGCGAGCAGGTCATCAACTCGACCAAGGGCAAGAAGGAGCGCATCGGGAAGATCTTCCAGATGCACGCCAACAAGGAGAACCCGGTCGACTCGGTCACCGCCGGTCACATCTACGCGGTCATCGGCCTCAAGGACACGACGACGGGCGACACGCTCTCGGATGCGGCCAACCAGGTCGTGCTCGAGTCGATGACCTTCCCCGAGCCGGTCATCGAGGTCGCCATCGAGCCCAAGACGAAGGCCGACCAGGAGAAGCTGGGTCTCGCGATCCAGAAGCTCGCCGAAGAGGACCCGACGTTCCGCGTCGAGAACAACGCCGAGACGGGCCAGACGGTCATCAAGGGCATGGGCGAGCTGCACCTCGACATCCTCGTGGACCGCATGAAGCGCGAGTTCCGCGTCGAGGCGAACGTCGGCAAGCCGCAGGTGGCGTACCGCGAGACGATCCGCAAGACCGTCGAGCGTCACGACTACACGCACAAGAAGCAGACCGGTGGCTCGGGTCAGTTCGCGAAGATCCAGTTCGCGATCGAGCCCCTCGAGGTCACGGCCGACAAGACGTACGAGTTCGAGAACAAGGTCACCGGTGGCCGCATCCCGCGCGAGTACATCGAGCCGACGAACCAGGGCTTCCAGGACGCGATGAACGTGGGTGTCGTCGCGGGCTACCCGATGGTCGGCGTCAAGGCGATCCTGCTCGACGGTGCGTCGCACGACGTCGACTCGTCGGAGATGGCGTTCAAGATCGCCGGCTCGATGGGCTTCAAGGAGGCCATCCGCAAGGCGAACCCCGTCATCCTCGAGCCGCTCATGGCGGTCGAGGTCCGTACTCCCGAGGAGTACATGGGCGACGTCATCGGCGACCTGAACTCGCGTCGTGGCCAGATGCAGTCGATGGAGGACGCCCAGGGCGTGAAGGTCATCAAGGCCCTCGTCCCGCTCTCCAGCATGTTCGGCTACATCGGCGACCTGCGTTCGAAGACCTCGGGCCGCGCTGTCTACTCCATGGAGTTCGACAGCTACGCCGAGGTCCCGAAGGCCGTCGCCGAGGAGATCACCCAGAAGGGCAAGGGCGAGTAATCGCCCTGCTCTGACGGGATCCGGGTGGGGCCGCTCGAGCGGCCCCACCCGCTCCCACGACCGAGGGCTCGCGCGAGCGGTCCCTCCCGTCAGACCCCCGGGGCCGTGCGCGGACCTCGGACGGCAAACGGCGGGTGCCGCCCGGCGGCACCCGGGAACTAACTTCACACAGACTCTCTCTACTAGACTGAGAACCATCCCCGGACAGAACCGGTCGCAATCCAGCGCCCGGAGATGATCCATGACCGTCCTGAGGAGGACCCAGTGGCTAAGGCCAAGTTCGAGCGCACCAAGCCGCACGTGAACATCGGAACGATCGGTCACGTGGACCACGGCAAGACGACGCTCACCGCGGCGATCTCGAAGGTGCTCGCCGACAAGTACCCGTCCGACACCAACGTGCAGCGTGACTTCTCGTCGATCGACTCGGCTCCCGAGGAGCGCCAGCGCGGCATCACGATCAACATCTCGCACGTCGAGTACGAGACGCCGAAGCGCCACTACGCTCACGTCGACGCCCCGGGTCACGCCGACTACATCAAGAACATGATCACGGGTGCCGCGCAGATGGACGGCGCGATCCTCGTGGTCGCGGCGACCGACGGCCCGATGGCCCAGACGCGCGAGCACGTGCTGCTCGCCAAGCAGGTCGGCGTCCCCTACCTGCTGGTCGCGCTGAACAAGGCCGACATGGTCGACGACGAGGAGATCCTGGAGCTCGTCGAGCTCGAGGTCTCCGAGCTCCTCGCCTCGCAGGGCTTCGCCGAGGACGCTCCTGTCGTGCGCGTCTCGGGCCTGAAGGCGCTCGAGGGCGACGAGAAGTGGACGCAGTCCATCCTCGACCTGATGGACGCCGTCGACGAGAGCATCCCCGACCCGGTGCGTGACAAGGACAAGCCGTTCCTCATGCCCATCGAGGACGTCTTCACGATCACCGGTCGTGGCACCGTCGTGACGGGTCGCGCCGAGCGCGGCACGCTCGCGATCAACTCCGAGGTCGAGATCGTCGGCATCCGCGCCACGCAGAAGACGACCGTCACGGGCATCGAGATGTTCCACAAGCAGCTCGATGAGGCCTGGGCCGGCGAGAACTGTGGTCTGCTGCTCCGCGGTCTCAAGCGCGAGGACGTCGAGCGCGGCCAGGTCGTCGTGAAGCCGGGTTCGGTCACGCCGCACACCGACTTCGAGGGCACGGCGTACATCCTGTCGAAGGACGAGGGTGGCCGTCACAACCCCTTCTACACGAACTACCGCCCGCAGTTCTACTTCCGCACCACGGACGTCACCGGCGTCATCTCGCTGCCCGAGGGCACCGAGATGGTTATGCCCGGCGACACCACGGACATGTCGGTGGCGCTGATCCAGCCCATCGCCATGGAGGAGGGCCTCGGCTTCGCGATCCGTGAGGGTGGCCGCACCGTCGGCGCCGGCACGGTGACGAAGATCGTCAAGTAATCAGCTGATTGCTCGGAGAGGGTCGGGACGAGAGTCCCGGCCCTCTCTTCTGCGTATGCGGCGGGCCGACGCGTGGCGGTCTGCGCGCGTCGACGTCCGCTCGGCGAGTTCTCTCGGGATCTGGCCGTAGCATTCGATGACTCGCCCGCCGTCGTGCGAGAGGCCGACCGCGACGATCGGAGGAGCACGATGAGCGACATCACCCTGGGCCCGCCCCCGCCCCGCAGTCATGCGCGGCTGTGGATCGCGACGCTGCTGCTGGCCGTCTACACCGCGTTCGTGCTGCTCGTGACGATGTGGCCGAACCCGAGCCAGCTGGATTTCGGGGGCATCGCGGATCGGGTGCTGCGGGTGCTGCACCGCTTCGGCGTGCCGGAGCGCTTCGACTTCTCGGCACTGGAGTTCACGGCGAACATCGGCATGTTCGTGCCGCTGGGGTTCCTGCTCGGCCTGGCGCTGCCACGTCGCGGCTGGTGGGTCGCGGCGATCCTGCTGCCGGGCTTCGCCGGTTTCATCGAGGTCACCCAGGGGCTGGCGCTCGAGAGCCGGTTCTCGACGCTGTCCGACGTCGCCGCCAACACCATCGGCGGATATCTGGGACTGCTGCTCGCGATGACGATGCGCGCGCTGATCTACAAGCGCGATCAGACGGTGATCGAGCGGGAGATCTGGGAGCGCAACGCGGCGTACGTGCGGGCGCGGGAGGAGCTGCGCCGGCGGCACGAGCCGGAGCCGCCCGACCTGGCGACGCAGATCCTCGAGCCGGGGTTCTGGACCGGCCCCCGTGGCGAGGCGCCGACCCTCAAGCTCCCGATGACGCGCTAGCCGACGCGGGCGCCGCTACGGCCGCACCAGCGGCATCAGCGCCTCTTCGATCCTCGGCGCCAGCGTCGTCGCGAACGACGCCGTCATATGAGTCGTGTCGCGCGTCGAGACGAGGCCTCCGACCACCGGATGGCAGAGGCTCTCGTCGCAGAAGACGTCGCTGAGGTCGATGCCGACGATGTCGGGGTCCGCCGACGTCTCGACGGCGGCGAGCAGCGGGTCGTCGAACGTCACCGCGGCGGGTTCGACCGTGCACGGATCCCGCTGCGGATCGAGAGCGGCGGTGATGCAGCGGGGGACGTTCTCGCGCCAGTACGGCGTGTCCGACACGGCCAGCACGCTCTTGCCGGCGTCGCGCCAGACCTGCCACGCCTCGACGAACCCGGTCTCGATCGCGCGCACGCTCCCGGGGCTCTTCCTCAGCCATCGCGTGTAGCGGCCGGTGAACGACGACGTCACGACCGTGTCCGCGTCCGAGGCGGCGACATCGTCGAAGATCGTCCGCTTCCACTCCTGGCAGTCGGCGCGCGCGTCGGGCTCGTCGGCGTCGTACGTCTGGACCGCCGGGGTGCACTCGGTGACCCGCCACACGTCGACGGCCCAGCCGTGGGCGTGCGCGATCGAGAGCAACGCGGGGGTCAGGTGCCCGGCGTGGGAGTCGCCGACGAGCGCCACCCTCACGTCGGCCTCCGCCGAGCCGTAGCGGCACACGGGGTTGCCGCTCGACGACGTCGCGCAGTCGGGCTCGAACCACGGATCGGCCTCCGCCTGGCGGGCACGCCAGGCGTGCTCGGTGTCCTTCGCGGCGTACGCGATCGCGTCGCTCTCGGCGATCAGATGCGTGTCGGGGCACGGCGCCTCGACGTCGATCGACAGAGCGCCGACGCAGGACTCCCCGTCCTCGCTGATCGCCTCGGCGACGAGGGCGTCGAGGCGGTGCGCCTGCGCAGCCCCGTCCCGCTCCAGCAGGATCACCGGTGTGACGGCGGCCGCGACGGTGACGGCGGTCGCCGCGGCGGCCGCGATGAAGGTGCGTCGTGGCAGTCGCCACCGCGTCGAGCCTCGTACCGGATCCTCGACGAGCACCTTCGTGCCCCAGGCGAGGAGCACGCAGGCGACGAGCACCACGAGCTTCTCGCGAACGGTCAGGTAATCCCTGCCGAGCCACGCCTCGAACGCGTACGGCAGGAGGACGATCGGGAGCCAGTGCCAGAGATACAGGGAGTAGGAGATGTCGCCCACGAACTGGACCGGCCGCCAGACGACGATGTCGGACGGCGACCAGGGCGAGCGGGGCGTCCCTGCCACGATGACCAGGAGAGCGCCCGTGACCGGGAGCAGCGCGATCCATCCGGGGAAGGGCGAGGCGGCGTCGAAGAGCAGGGCGGCGCCGACGATCGCTCCCCAGCCGGTCCAGGAGGCCGCCGTGAGCCACCAGCCGTCGCGCAGGTTTAGACGAGGCAGCGCGAGCGCGGCCACGCCTCCGAGGGCGAACTCCCAGGCGTGGGCGGGGGTGGCGAAGTAGGCGAAGGACTGGAACTGGTAGGCGCCGACGACGGAGTAGGCGAGGCTTCCGGCGAGGACGATGCCGAGGGTGGCGAGGAGGACCCAGCGGCGTCGGGCGAGCCAGGCGAGCATGAGCACCAGCGGCCAGACGAGGTAGAACTGCTCCTCGACGGAGAGAGACCAGTAGTGCTGCACGGGGCTCGCGGCGTCCTCGGCCGCGAAGTAGTCCACGGCGGACGCCGCCAGCACCCAGTTGACGCTGTAGACGGCCGACGCCCAGATGTCACGGAGCATCACGGCCCACTCGCCGCGCGGCACGAGCAGGAGGACGCCGGCGAGCGCGACGAGGAGGACCAGGAACGCGGCGGGCAGCAGGCGGCGGATCCGCCGCGCGTAGAAGCGGCCGAGCCGCACCCGCCCCGAGTCCCGCAGCTCCTTCCAGAGGTGCGACGTGATGAGGTACCCGGAGATCACGAAGAAGACGTCCACGCCGATGTATCCGCCGGTCAGCTGATCGGGCCACAGGTGGAACAGGACCACGAGGAGGACGGCGACGGCGCGCAGTGCCTGGATCTCCGGACGGAACCCTGCGCTCACCCGAGAGACTCTATCGGTCGCCCGGGGCGGTGCCGGACGGGCACCGCCCCGGGGAGGCGCGCCTCTCGCGCAACTAGGATGAAGTGACCGACATCACCAGGCGGGCGGCGCTGACAGACGCCCGCCGCGGCGGAGCAACCGGCTGCCGGACATCTCCGCCCCTCTGGAGGCTCTCACCGTGACCGACACCCCCGCTGCGACGACGGGCGCCCTCGCCCCCGTGACGATGCTGTGGATGGAGCCGACGCCCGTCGGGTCGGCCGCGCGCACCCACATGGACGGCACGCGCGTGCGTCTCGACGCGGCCGGCATCCCCGTGCGCCGGCTGATCAACTCGGAGCAGGCCGGCGGCGGCCTCGTGGGGAAGGCCTCGCGGCTGCTGCGGCTCGTGCTGCGAGCGCGCGGTGCGGCGCACGACGGGGTGCTCGTCACACGTTGGCACCCGTTCCTCGCCTTCGTCGCGCCCGCGTGGCGGCGCAGGGGCGGTCGCGTCCTTCTGCTGGTGCAGGGCAACGACGCGTCGGCGTACGAGACGAACCCGTGGCTGCACCGTGTGCCGGGCATCCGCGCCCTCATGACGAAGAGCCTCGTCGCGGGCGACAGCGTCCTCGTCGTCAACGCGGGACTCGAGGACTGGGTGCGCGAGGAGCGCGCGCGGGCCGGAGCCGCGGACGTGCCCCTCGAGGTGATGCCCAGCGGCGTGTCCGACGTGTTCTTCGACGCCGCGCCGGTGGAGCGCGACCGCCCCTACGTGCTGTTCTTCGGGGGGCTCGCGCCCTGGCAGGGTGTGGACTACATGCTGGAGGCCCAGCGCACCGTCGCCTGGCCGAAGGACATCGACCTGCTGGTGATCGGCGACGGCGCGAGGGCCGAAGCTGTCGAGAGCGCGCAGAGCGACACCCTGCACTGGCTCGGGGCCCTGCCGCCCGCTCAGCTCGCCGGGTATGTCGCCGGCGCCGTCGTCACGCTGTGCCCCAAGGCGAACACCGGCTCTATGGCGAAGACGACCACGCCGTTCAAGATCCTCGAGAGCGTCGCCGCGGGCGTGCCGGTCGTGGCGACCGACATCCCCGCGCAGGCCGCGATGCTGCAGGACGGCTACGGGCTGCTGGCCGATGTCGACGACCCGGAGGACCTGGCGCGCGAGGTCGCGCGCGTGGTCGCCGAGCCGGCGTTGCGAGAGCGCCTCGCGGCGCGTGCCGCCGACGTCTCTCCGCGGTTCCGGTGGACCGCGGCCGGGCCTCAGCTGGCCGCGGCGGTGCGCGCCCTGAGCGGGCAGGTCCGTGCGGGAGGGCGTCGTCGGTGACCGCCTCGCGCTGCGCCTGACTCCCACGCTTCGGCAACCGTAGTCATGGGTGAGGCGGACGTGGCGGAGCCGGGGGACGAGAAGACCAGCGCGGCGAGCGATTCACGGTGAGGAGTCGCCGGACGGCGCGGCATAGGATGGCGCGGGTGACGACCCCCGACGCGCCCCGCCGCCACCTCATCGCGATCGCCACCTACCGGCGTCCGGACGACCTCGTCCGGCTGCTCGACAGCCTTCGCGGCAGCGTCGACGCCGCCGCCGACATCGTGGTGGTCGACAACGACGCCGACGAGTCGGCGCGGGCTGCCGTCGAGGCGCATCCGCTCGCGCCGGCCTACGTGGTCGAGACCGAGCCCGGCATCGCGAGCGCCCGCAACCGCGGGCTCGAGAGCTTCACCGACGCGCACGCGGCGGTGATCTTCGTCGACGACGACGAGTGGGTGGAGCCCGCCTGGTACGAGACCCTCACCGCCTACGCCCGCGAGTCCGGCGCCGGCGTCGTGCAGGGGCCCGTCATCACCGTCCTCCCGGACGCCACCCCGGAGTGGATCCCCCGCGGCGGGTTCTACCAGCGGCGGGTGGAGCAGACCGGCACGGAGCTGCCGAGCGCGGCGACCAACAACACGCTCCTCACGCGCGAGGCGTGGGTGCGGGCGGGCTCCCCGCGGTTCGACACCGCGTTCTCGAGCACCGGCGGCTCCGACTGGGACCTCTTCTGGGGCGTCCGCAAGGCCGGCGCCCGCATCCTGTACTGCGCGGAGGCCGTCGTGTCAGAGGACGTGCCCTCGTCGCGGCTCTCGTGGCAGTGGCTGCGTCAGCGCTATCTCCGCAACGGGATCGTCGAGGCGCGGGTCAGGCGCAAGCACGGCGATCCGCTGGCGCTGTTCGTGCTGCGCGCGGTCGCGACGCTCGGCGTCGGCGCGACGCAGACGGCCCTCGACGCGGTGCTGCGCCGTGGCCGTCACGCCCGTTCGCTGCGTCGCGTCTACATCCCCCTGGGCAAGCTCTCGGGCCTGCTGGGCCACCGCATCCACGAGTACAAGCGGGTCGGCTGAGGCGTCCGCCTCAGGGTGCGGTCCGTGCCGGAGGCACCGACCAGCTCCAGGTGCGCAGCCCCCACTCGGCGGCGGGAGCCTGGCGCATCGCCCGCGCCGCGACCAGGCCGAGCGGCAGCAGCGGGGTGAGGTGCCGCAGCACCGAGCCGTAGTCGGGCTCGAACAGCGCCTGCACGACGGCGAACGCGAGCAGGAGCGCGAGGCTTCGCCGCAGCAGGACGCCCTCGAGCGTGCGCACGACCGGCCAGTGCCGGTACGACCCCGCCGCGACGAGCGGCGTGAAGCGCATAAACGCCAGCCCGGCGAGCGCGGCGGTGTACAGGACGCCGGCGAGGAAGGGCAGGGTGAGCGGCACCAGGATCAGCCAGTAGTTCGCGAACACGTCCAGGAGGCCGCCCCAGGGTTGCGGCAGCGGGTCCAGGGGCACGATCAGCGTGTTGGCCTCGAGGCCGCCCTGCACGCTCGTGCGGTAGTGGTTCGGCGCATAGCCGATGACCGCGAAGATGGCGGCGCTGACGCAGACGGCGGCGATCGACCCGAGCGCGAGCAGGTACCGCACGCGCACCTGTGGGATCGTGATCAGACGGTAGGCGCAGTAGCCCGCCGCGACGATCGCCCAGTAGTCGCGGAACCAGAGGGCGTACGCCAGCATGGCGGCGATGGGCGCCGCATCCCACAGAGCGCGGCGCGGCAGTAGGAGCAGGGCGATCACGGGAAGGACGAACACGTCCTTCGAGTACTGCCCCAGGTAGATGCCCGCGAGCGCGAACGCGCCGAGCGTGTAGATCGCGAGGGCGGGCGTGAGGCCGTGCCGGCCGAACCGCAGCGCTGCGAAGACGATGACGGCCGTCGCGGCGAGATAACCGAACAACGCGGCCGCGAGCGGCGCATCGCCCATCCCGAGCGCGCGGTACACCATCGCGACGGGGGTGAAGGACCCATCGCTGAACTTCGGGCGGTCACCGCGTGCGATGCTCCAGATCTTCAGCGCGTCGAGCTCGTACTGCGCCGGGAGCAGGTCATCGTGCAGCACGGTGATGACGAGCCCCACGACGAAGCCGGCGCCGAGCGACCAGTACAGCAGCCAGGCCCGCGGCACGAACAGGGCTCGCAGGCTCTGGGGCGGTACGCGTCGATTCGCGCTCGGCGGTGACGTGTCGTCCACGGGGGCCCTTCGGGGTCGGCGGTCGGTCCATCCTCGCATGGCTGCTCCCGGACATCTTTCATCAGTCATGTCGCGGTCCATCGCTCGCGGAGGCGCGTCGCCTACGATGGCCTCGCGCAGTGCGCGACCTGATGACTGCCGGATACGGGGTGGGGATGTCTGACGATCGGAAGTGGTGGAAGGCGCCGTTCACGCGCGCGTGGTGGACGCGCAGGCGGGCCGTGATCGCGAGCGTGTGCGTCGCGCTGCTCGTGATCGGCGGTGGCACGGCCGTGGCGATCGCCCTCAACAGCGGCGAGGAGCCGGCCCCGCCGGTGGCGGAGACACCTACCCCCAGCGCCTCCTCTGCGAGCCCGACTCCGACGCCGACACCGACGCCGGAGCCCGAGGGTGGCGAGCTTCCGCGCGCCGCCGTCGCACGCGGCGAGATCGCGTCGTGGAACGTGGCGGGGGACACCGAGCTGGGCGGCGTGCGCCCACAGGTCGGCGGCGCCTCCGACGGTCAGACGTCCCTCGTGATCGACGCGCCGGCCGTGGGCGAGCCGACGGTGGCGGCCTACACGCCGCTCACGGTCGAGCCCGAGACCGAGTACACGCTCACTTTCGATGTGCGCCTGCTCGACGAGGAGGTCTCGGAGGTGCCGGTGGAGCTCGCCGCCGGCGACACCGTCGTGCCGATGCCCGACCTCGGCAGCGAGTGGTGGACCATCGAGGAGACGGTCACGACCGGCGCGGGCCAGACGGGCATCGATCTGAAGCTCACCGTCACGGACGCCGTGCGCGGCTTCGGCATCGACAACATCTCGATGACCGCCGAGGGCGGCGAGAACGTCGTGCCGAACAGCTCGTTCGAGGACGTCTCGAGCGAATGGGGCATCACGAACGACTCCCTCATCCTGAACGAGCAGATGGCGACGCTCGCCGCCGCTGTCGCGCCCGGTGAGGCCAACTGGGTCGCCACCCGGCTCGACGGGTCGGAGGCGGCCCGAGGCACGGCGACGATCGGCGATCGCGTGTCGCCGATCCCGCTCGAGGGTCTCGGCCAGGGGTACTACACCGTCAGCGTCACCGATGCGAACGGGGCCGTGGTGAACGCCCCCGTGGGCATCGTGCGGATGCCCGACGCCTTCCTCGCCGGAGACGACCGGATCGGCGCGCACATCCACCCGACGAAGGCGATCAACCTCGACGCGGTGTCGGCGGCGTCCTCGCTCGGCATGGGGTCGCTGCGCTTCAACTTCACCTGGAAGAACGTGGAGAAGCAGAGCGGCGTCTATAACTGGGGCGAGACGTACCCGCGCGCAGCGGCCCAGTCGGCCGTAAGGGGTGTCGGTGTGCTGGGGATCGTCGGCTGGGGCAACCCGGTCTACGGCGACGAGCAGGTGCCGAGGACGCAGGAGGCGCTCGCCGCGTACGGCCGCTACGCGGCCGCCGTCGCGCAGAACTTCGATCTGATCGGCCTCGAGGTCTTCAACGAGTTCAACATCGAGACGTTCAATAGGGGGTGCCGCACCGGATCGTGCTACCTGCCGCTCATCCAGTCGGTCTACGGGCCGGTCAAGGAGGTCGCCCCCGACCTCCCGGTGATCGGCGGCGTGACGGGCAACTATGAGGCGGCCTTTTTCGATCAGCTGTGGCAGGGCGGCGGGCTGCAGTACGTGGACGCCATGAGCTTCCACCCGTACCAGGTGTACAACACCCCGGAGAACCTGGCGGGCGTCATGCGCGACGCCCGGGCGAGCATGGACGCCAACGGCGGTGCCAAGCCCATCTGGATCACCGAGCTGGGCTGGACGACCAAGACCGGCGACGTCTCGCTGGAGGAGCAGGGCAACCGGCTCGTGCGGGCGCAAATCACGGCGTTGGCGACAGGGGTCGAGCACTACTTCTGGTACGACCTCATCAACGACGAGACCGATCGCGCCGAGCACGAGGGCAACTTCGGCCTGTTCTCGCAGGCGCAGAACGGCCTCGCCGCGCTCCCGCCCAAGCCGGCGGCGTTCGTGCAGGCCCTCCTGGTCGCTCAGCTGGACGGTCGTGCCTACGACAAGACCGACGAGGTCGAGGGCGTGCGCTCCCGTTCCTTCGGCGAGGCGGGCGACACGATGAAGGTCGTGTACCCGACAGGCGACGCGCGGACCGTCGACTTCCCCGCCTGGGACACCGTCACCGTCACCGACCTGTCGGGCAACGTCACCGAGGTCGAGCCGAGCGGCGGCACGGTCTCGATCGACATCGACCGCATCCTGCTGCTGGGCGGCGGGATCGGCGAGGAGGGCGACGACACGGCCGGAGCCGGCGACGACACGGCGGACGACGCCGGCTCGGGCACCGAGTCGGGCACTGGCACCGACGAGGGCTCCGACACCCGGTCGGGCACCGACGCGCGCACGGAGGACGACGAGGAGGAGTGACCGCCGCCCCGGCGCTCTCACAGGCGTTGCGAGCGGGAGTCCCAGGACCGCTCTCCTAGAGTTGGGGGGTGCCTGACTCCTCTGACGACCGCCGTGCCTCGACGACGAGGCGACAGATGGCCGAATCCCGCCGCTCCGCCGCCCCGGACGACGCGACGGCGATCCTCGACCTGCCGCAGGGCGAGGCGCCGGTGGAGCGCCGCCGCCGTCGACCGGTCGGCCGGATCGTGACGGTGACGATCGTCGTGGTCGTCATCCTCCTGCTGCTCGCCGCCGTGTGGCTCGCCTTCCGCGCGATCACCGTGAAGAACGAGCTGGAGTCCGCGCAGGGCATCGTCGCCGAGCTGCAGGACGGCGCCGACGTCCGCGAGTCGCTGGACTCGCTGGGCCGGCACGCGGGGGCGGCGGCCGACGCCGCTGGTGACCCGATCTGGCGGCTGGCCGAGGTCATCCCCTTCGCCGGCCCGAACCTGCAGGGCGTGCGCCTTGCTGCGGAGTCGCTCGACGTGGTCGCGAACCGCCTCGCGGTGCCCGCCTACGACGCCCTGGAGGCGGAGAGCGACGAGCCCGTGCTGGGCAGGATCCTGCCCGCCGTCGACGACGCGACGCCCGAGATCGTCGACCTCGCCGAGCAGGTGGCCGACATCCGCGAGTCGGACGCGCTCATCTCGCAGGTGCGCGACGGCCTCGACATGGTGGCCCCGGTGATGTCGGGCGCCGCCGACGCGCTGCCGCTGCTGCCCGAGCTGCTCGGCGGCAACGGCGCGCGCAACTACCTGCTGATCTCTCAGAACAACGCCGAGTCGGTGGGCCTCGGCGGGTCGGCGGCCTCCCAGACGCTGCTGCACGTCGAGAACGGCAGCATCGAGATCGCCGGTCAGGCGAGCAGCGACAGCTACCGCGACCGCACGCCCGTGGACGTGGAGGTTCCGGACAACGCGCTCGCGCTCTACAGCGACTACCTGCTGACTTACATCAACACCTCGGCGAGCCGCCCCGACTTCCCGACGATGGCGGAGATCGCGATCGCGCACTGGAACCGCGAGATCGGGCAGGACCAGATCGACGGCGTCATCTCGATCGACCCGATCGCGCTCGGCTTCATGCTCGAGGCCACGGGACCGGTGCAGCTCGAGACCGGCGAGGACCTCACTGCCGACACGGCCGTCGACCGGCTGCTCAACGGCATCTACCTCGACTACGGCCAGTACTGGCAGGCGCAGTACGTCGACGCGTTCTTCGCCAGTGCCGCCGTGAGCATCTTCGACAAGCTCTCCACCGGCGACTTCGACGCCATGAAGATGGCGGGCTCGATCGGCGAGGGCATCGACGGCGGCCACGTCATGTTCTGGAGCGCGAACGACGAGGTGCAGTCACAGGTCGCGCCGCTGCGCGTGTCGGGCATCCTCCCGGAGGACAACGACGAGTCGACGGCGGTCGGCGTCTACTTCCGCGACGAGTCCATGTCGAAGATCGACTACTACATGAAGTCGGCGATCTCGGTCGACGAGTCGTGCGCCGACGGACAGCGGCGCTTCACCACCAGCGCGACGCTCAACCTCGACATCCCGCAGGCCGAGGCGAACGTGCTGCCGCAGTACATCCGCAGCGGCCACTGGGGTGCGGAGAAGTTCCGCACGCAGGTCTACCTCTACGGGCCGCATGGCACGACGGTCGACAGCGTGAGCGTGGACGGACGCCTGGTGACCGAGGTGCAGCACGACCTCGACGATCTGGGGCGCCCCGTCGCCTGGTTCACGGTCGAGCTCGCACCGACCGAGTCGGGCACGGTCACCGCCACGTTCGTCGGCGAGGACGGCGAGTACGGGCCGCTCGAGGTGCGCTCGACGCCGATGGTGAACGAGACCGACGTCGAGACGTCGGGCGAGGGCTGCTCCGCGCGCTGACCGGGCGGCTCGCCGCGACGTCAGACCGCGGCGAACAGCTCCTGCAGCGAGCGTCGCTGCGCGTCGCCGTTCATCGTGGCGCGCAGTCGACGCGATGCCTCCGTCGCGCGGCCGAGCGCCTCGTTGCCCTCGAGGATGTCGAGGACGAGCACCGCGGCGGCCTCGGCGCTGTCGGCCTGCGGGATGCCCAGCTCGTCGAACGCAGGGATGCCGCGCGCGGCCACCGGGTGCTCGAACGCCGCCGCGTCGAGCACGCTCAGCGGGAAGCCCTCGTAGATCGCGGTGTGGAAGTAGAGGGACGGACGCGACAGCTCGGCGGCGAGCGCCTCGCCGTTCACCCACCCGGTGATCTCCACGCCGGCGTCCTCGAGCAGCGCGCGGCGGTCGTCCTCGCCGTCGCCGATCCACCGGAACGTCACGTCGGGCCGCTGTGCGCGGACGATGCGCGCCACGTCGGCGAAGAACGCCGGGTCCTTCTGGTTCGACAGGCGCCCGATCATGATGACGTCGCGCGCGGTCTCGAAGCCGGTCGCGGGATGCGTCTCGTCCGGCTCCAGCGTCGCGATGTTCGGCACGTAGTGAGTGGCGACCTCGCGTCCCAGGGAGTGCGCGAGCGCCTCCTCGTGAGGCGAGAGCACGACGGTGCGCGCCGTGCGCGGGGCGAGCGCGCGCTCGGCGAGGCGGAAGGCCACGCGCAGGGGAGCGGCGAGGCTCACGTCGTCGAACTTGTAGCAGTGGGGCGCGTACACCACCGGGGAGGGCAGCCGGACCGCGCGGGTGAAGACGCCCGCCCAGCTCGAGTGGGCGTAGACGAGGTCGGGCTTGACGTCGTCCACGGCGGCCTTCACACGGGAGATCGCGTTCGGGATGAACTCCGGCAGATCGTGCCGCGAGGCGTAGGGGAACGCGTCCGCCGGCTCCTCGTCGCCGCGCCAGAGCAGGTGATGCTCGGCCTCCGGGGTGAGCCGGACGATGGTCTCGATCGCGCGGCTGACGCCGCCGGCATAGCACTCCGTCACGTGGAGGATGCGGGGGCGATTGCTCGACATGGCGTTCTGTCTGCGCACCGGGCGGGCTCGGGGAGCCCGACGGGCCGCGTCCTCTCGATCTCGGTGGCGGGGGAGGGCACCAGGCCCGGATCGAAACCTACCAGCGCGCCGCCGAGAGGCGCCTGAAGCCGGGTGGGCACGTGTCCCCTGCGAGGAATGCCGGGGAGCGGGCGTACCCTGGGCGCAGAGCGAGACCGAAGAGTAGACTGCCCCAGTCCCCGGCGAGCTGCAGGAGCGTACCGATTGACGACTGAACTGACGCGTGACTCCGACGCGCGTTCGGCGTCCCTTCCGGAGGCCGCCGACGACAACGGCTCCAATCCCGCGCAAGGCGCGGCGATGGCCGCGGTGCACACGGCCGGGCCGAGCACGGCCAAGACCGCGAGCATCCGGTCCACCGCCGTCGGACCGAACGACTGGCGCGCTCGTTATGCGAGGGGCCTGAGGATCACCGACGCCGTCGTCCTGACGGTGGTCGTCTTCACCACGCAGCTGCTCTGGCTCGGACTGCACGCGCGCATCCCGGGGCAGACCGGCCTGCTGCCGTCGTCCTACACGATCTTCTCCGCCATCGTGATCGCACTCTGGCTCTTGGTCCTGGCTCTGAACGACACCCGCAACGACCGGGTGATCGGCGTGGGATCGACCGAGTACAAGCGCATCTTCGACTCCAGCTTCATGCTGTTCGGCGCGATCGGCATCATCGCGTTCCTGCTGCAGATCAACGTCGCCCGCGGCTACCTGCTGCTCTCCTTCCCCGTCGGCATCCTGGCGCTGTTCGTCGAGCGCTGGGTCTGGCGGCGCTGGCTGGGCCGTCAGCGCGCGCGGGGAGCGTATTCCGCGCGGGTGGTGATCGTCGGGTCCGAGCGGTCCGTCGTCCACGTCGCGCGTGAGCTGAAGCGTCAGCCCGGCGCCGGCTATCGAGTCGTCGGGGCGTGCCTGCCGGCGGGCCGGTCGTCGGAGACCGTGCGCGGCACCGACATCCCGGTGATCGGCAACGTCAACACCGTCGAGCGCGCCATGCAGATCTCGGGCGCCGACACGGTCGTGATCGCGAGCACCGACGAGCTCGGCGCCGCGCGCGTGAAGGAGATCTCCTGGTCGCTCGAGGCCGGGCAGAAGCATCTCGTGCTCGCGCCGAGCATCACGGACATCGCCGGCCCCCGCATCCATACCCGGCCCGTGGCGGGACTGCCCCTCATCCACGTCGAGACGCCTCGCTTCTCCGCCGGACAGCGCTTCGTGAAGCGCATGATGGACCTCGGCGCGAGCATCGCCCTCGTGACGCTGCTGAGCCCGCTGCTGCTCGTGCTGGCCCTCTTTGTGAAGCTCACCTCGAAGGGGCCCGTGCTGTTCCGCCAGGTGCGCGTCGGTCTGCACGGGCGCGAGTTCCGCATGCTGAAGTTCCGGTCGATGGTTCAGGACGCCGAGGCCCGGCTCGCCGCCCTGCAGCAGGAGCAGGACCACGGCAACGAGGTCATGTTCAAGATGCGCGACGACCCGCGCGTGACGCCGGTCGGTCGGATCATGCGACGGTTCAGCCTCGACGAGCTGCCCCAGCTGTTCAACGTCATCGGCGGCAGCATGTCGCTCGTAGGCCCTCGCCCGCCTCTGCCGCGCGAGGTCGAGAAGTACGCCGACCACGTCCACCGCCGCTTCCTCGTCAAGCCCGGAATCACCGGACTGTGGCAGGTGTCCGGACGCTCGACGCTGTCGTGGGACGACACCGTGCGCCTCGACCTGTCGTACGTCGAGAACTGGAGCCTGCTCGGCGACCTGGTCATCCTGCTCAAGACGTTCCGCGCCGCGCTCCTGCCCGGCGACACCGTCGCCTGAGAACGGATCGGTCCGGCCCGCCGGCTCCCCCGTTCGGCACCGCCGCGGCCTCTCCGGCGCGACCGCCTAGGCTGAGGGGATGACCTCCGCGCCTCCCGCTGACGCATCGTTCGCCGCGCCCGCCCAGGTGGTGGCGTTCGACCTCGACGACACGCTGGCCCCGTCGAAGAGCCCGATCGATCCGCGGATCGGCGAGCTGTTGGTGCGGCTGGCGGAGCGGGTGGAGGTGGCGATCATCTCCGGTGGCCAGATC
>NZ_JAIJZW010000013.1:20306-75227 GCF_019753765.1 Microbacterium marinilacus | reverse complement strand
GCCGCCGTATTCGCATCCGCGTCCGCCGCCGCCTGAGCAGCCGCCTGAGCCGAGGCGTTCGAGTCGTCATCGGCGTTCGCCGACGCCGACGCCGAAGCCGCCGCGTTCACGTTGCCATCGGCATCCGTGTCCGCGTTGGCGTCGGTGTCCGACCCGCTCGTGCCGTCCGTGACGGTGAGCTCGTCCGTGGCCGGCGTCCCGGAGGTCTCCCCCTCGGCGACCACGTCGAGGACGCCCGGCTCGGTGCCCTCCGGCACCGTCCACTCCTCGGAGAACTCGCCGTTCTCGTCCGCCGTGACCTCGATCGTGCCGATCACGTTGCCGTCGGCGTCGGTGATCTCGATGACGACCGTCTCCTCCGGCGCGAAGCCGGTGCCCTCGATCGTCGTGGTCTCGCCCGGAGCGACCTCGGTCGGCGAGACCTCGATCGACGTGTCGTACGCCACGGCGTCCGCGCGGACGGTGGCCGAGGCGAGCGACAGCGACACCACCGGCTCGTCCAGGATCGGCAGCAGCGTCAGCTCGAGGGCGCGCTGCGTGAACGAGCCCGGCGAGTGCGCGGTGTCGGTCGTGAACGTCCCCGGGTCCTCCTTCACGTTGGCTGTCAGCGACACGACGCCGTTGAGCACGTCGGTGAGCGGCGTCAGCAAGGCGTTCACCGCCTCGACCGGTGCACGGAAGATCGTGTCCGTCAGGCCGGCACCCTCCAGCACCTCGCTGAACACACCGCCCAGAACGGGCAGCACCTCCGTCGTGATCGGCGTCAGCAGCGCCTCGGCGATAGTCCCGACCGGCACCGTGACGGCGAGCGGCGGAAGCCCCACGCTGATCGAGGTTCCCGAGGCGTCCACGGCGAGCGGTTCGGCGTCGGGGTCGAGAAGCTGACCCAGCTGACCGTCGAGCTGCACGTCCAGCGTGCCGCTGACGACTCCGCCGACCGCCGAGATCTCTCCGCCGATCGCGATGTTCACGTCGGTGCTGTCGAGCGCCTGCGTGACGAGCTCGTACGCCCGTGCAGGGATCTCGTCGAGCAGCGTCCCCGCCGTCCCGTCGAGGATCGCCTGAACGAGGTCCGGCGTGAGCAGCTCGGTGTCCTCAGGCAGGTTGTTGAGGGTGCCGTCGTAGACGCCACCCTGGGTGTCCGCGATGAGGCGCGCGAGGTCGACCTCGATCGTGCCTTCGCTCAGATCGATGGTCAGCGCGGCGTCGTCGCTCGTGAACTGCTCGGTCAGGAGCGGCGCGAGTGCGTTCGACAGGTCGACGTCGACGGTCGCCTCGATGGTCACGTCATCGATCGCGACGGCCTGGCCGACGAGCGGAATGGCGCTGATCGCATCAGTGATGGGCGCGATGACCTCGTCGGTCACGGCTGACAGAGCGCTGTCGAGAGCCCCGCCCTCCCCGAGTGCACTGTTCAGGGCGTCGGAAAGCTCAGCGGCGGTTGTGTCCAGAGTCTCGGCGAGGCCTCCGATGGCAGGGCTCGTGATCACGAGCCGCCCGTCGGCGATCTGGTAGTCGCCCTCGGCCGTGCCGTCGACGGTCTTCTCCGCCGACGCGCTGACGGCGCCAAGGTCGAGCCGCAGGTCGGAGACGACCGTTTCGACCAGGTCCTCGACGCCGATCTCCGCGCCCACGACGTCGAGCAGATTCCCGAGGTCCAGGTAGGCGCTGTCAGCGGGGTCGGTGCTGCCCCAGGAGATGGCGCCGGCATCGGACACCGCGCCCGAGGCTCCGTAGGCCCGCGCCTCGTCGGTCTCGGCGTGCTGTCCGAGAGCGCCGACACCGATCACGCCGTTGTTCGTGCCGTCGGTGAACAGCTGCACGCCGTTGCCGAGGCCCAGATCGATGCCGTCGAGGAGCGACAGCGCCAACGGGCTCGCATCGACATCAGGCGAGCTCGGTACCGCCGAGTAGGCCTCCACGAGGGCGGCGACCTGATCGAGATCGATCGTGCCCTCGCTGAACGTGAGAACGCGGCCCTCCGCCTCTGTGACGTCGGACTCGAGCGCGTTCGCCCCCGATGCTCCCGCGTATGCGCCCCCGGCCACGAGCGCCGAGACGGCTACTCCGGCCAGCGGCAGGAGCCTCCTTCGTCTCAGATGCTCCTGCGCATCGGATTTACGTTCGACAGACATACACCCCTCCTGCTCGGTCATCGCAGGCTCGCCCACCGGCTCAAGCAGACGGGAGCCACCCACTCAGCGTTTACTCAGCGAGAGTGTGTCAGCCAGTCAACTGGCATGTCCAGGATATCGACATAAAAAGCGCATAAAAGACACAGGGTTGTCCGTACGGTCATTCCGGGGCGCCGTGGACACCCCGAAGAGGGCCGTGAGAACCTGCCGAAGAGCGGGAGGAAGCTCAGTTCGCGGCGATGACGGAGAGCACGGCGTCGCCGTAGGCCTCGCGCTTGCGCTCGCCGATGCCGCTGATGCCGGACAGCGCGTCGAGGCTCGCGGGACGGTGCTCGGCCAGGGCGCGCAGCGTGGCGTCGCCGAACACGATGTACGCGGGAACGCCCTGCTCGCGCGCCTGCTCGGCGCGCCACGAGCGCAGGGCCTCGAACAGCTCGCGATGCTCCGGCGCCAGCTGGTCTGCGGCCGAGGCCTTGCGCGGGCCGCCGGAGCGCGACACCCGACCGATCGCGTCTCGGCGCAGCGGCACCGGCGTCTCGCCGCGAAGGACTCCTCCGCTGGCCTCGCTCAGCGCGAGCGTGCCGTACTCGCCCTGAGCGACCAGCAGACCGCGCGCCAGCAGCTGGCGGATGACGCTTCGCCAGTCCTGCTCCGACAGGTCTGCGCCGAGGCCGTAGGTGGAGAGGGCGTCATGGCCCATCTTGCGGATGCGGTCGGTCGACCCGCCGCGCAGGATGTCGATGAGGTGCCCGGCCCCGAACGCCTGGTTGCGCTCGCGCTTCAGGCGCACGATCGTCGACAGCAGCTTCTGGGCGGGCACCAGGCCGTCCCACGTCTCGGGCGGCGTCAGGCACGTGTCGCAGTTGCCGCACGGCTCGGACGCCTGACCGAAGTAGCCGAGCAGGTTCTGCCGGCGACAGCCCACCGTCTCGCACAGGGCGAGCATCGCGTCGAGATGCTGTCCCTGGCGCTGCCGGATCGCCCGGTCGCCGTCACCCTGCTGGATCAGCCGCCGCTGCTGCACGACGTCGCCCAGCCCGTACGCCATCCACGCCTGCGCAGGCTCGCCGTCGCGGCCCGCGCGCCCCGTCTCCTGGTAGTACCCCTCGACGGACTTCGGCAGATCGATGTGGCCGACGAAGCGGACGTCGGGCTTGTCGATGCCCATGCCGAACGCGATCGTCGCGACGACGACGACGCCGTCCTCGCGCAGGAAACGGGACTGGTGACGCGCCCGCGTCGCCGCGTCGAGGCCCGCGTGGTACGGGATCGCGTCGATGCCCTGACGCGCCAGGTACTCAGCCGTCTGCTCCACCGACTTCCGGCTGAGCGCGTACACGATCCCCGCCGACCCCTCGGGCTGCGATCGGATGAACGACAGGAGCTGCGCGCGCGGCTCACTCTTCGCCTCGATGCGGTACCGGATGTTCGGCCGGTCGAAGCTCGCGACGAAGTGGCGTGCCTCCGGCAGCCGGAGGCGCTCGGTGATCTCGCGGTGCGTCTCCGGCGTCGCCGTGGCCGTGAGCGCCAGGCGCGGCACCCCCGGGAAGCGATCGGCGAGGCCGCCGAGCGCGAGATAGTCCGGGCGGAAGTCGTGCCCCCACTGGGACACGCAGTGCGCCTCGTCGATCGCGATCACGCTGAGCGTGCCGCGCTCGAGCAGGCGCAGCGTCTGCTCGCCGCCCAGGCGCTCCGGCGCGACGTAGAGCAGGTCGAGCTCGCCGGCGAGGTACGCGCGCTCGACTCGGGCGCGCTCGTCGGGCGCCTGCGTGGAGTTCAGATAGGCGGCGTGCACGCCGTTGGCGACGAGCGCGTCCACCTGGTCGTGCATGAGCGCGATGAGCGGGGAGACGACGAGACCGGTGCCCTCGCGCACGAGGGCGGGAACCTGGTAGCAGACGCTCTTGCCGCCGCCCGTGGGCATGAGGACCACGGCGTCCCCGCCGCCGACGACGTGCTCGACGATCTGCTGCTGGTCACCTCGGAAGGCGTCGTATCCGTAGACGGTCTTGAGCGCCTCGAGCGGGGTCGCATGCTGCGGCGCTCGCACGCCGGACGCGGGCGGCGCGACCGGCGTGCGCTGCCCCGCCGGCTCGTTCGGGGGCACCCACTCGTCCGGAGGCGGCACGTCCTGATACGGGTCGAACGGCGGCTCGTCGTACGGGATCCAGTCGCCCGGACCGCCCTGATCCTCCGGCGCGCCGTCCGGCGACGGCATCGCGGCCCACGACCCCCAGCGGGGAGCGGGATCGGGGCTGGTCGGCGTCACCCGATCGAGTCTAGGCGGGGTCGCCGACGACCGCGCCGACCGTCCACAACGGTCACGGCGCGCGGCTTCCCCGCCGTGCGGACACGACGTAGCGTGAAGGTTCCGACGAGAGGAGCCACCATGGCGGACGTGAAGGTGACACGGAACGACGACGAGGCGCGCTACGAGCTGCATGTGCCGGACGAGAACGGTCAGGAGACGCTCGCGGGCTTCGCGCGGTTCGAGGAGGAGACCGGACGCGTGCGCTTCACGGGCACCGAGATCGACCCCGCGTTCCGAGGGCAGGGGCTCGGCGACGTCCTCGCGTCGGAGGCGCTCGCCGACGCCGCCCAGCGCGGCGACACGATCGTCCCCGTGTGCCCGTTCATCGCGTCCTACCTGACGAAGAACGAGGTCGCCGGCGCGGTCGTCGACTGGCCCGGCGAGACGCCCACGGACGCCGCGACTCCGGGAGAGTCCTCGGCGTGATCCGCCGCGGGGCACCCCCGACCCGGCGCGGCCCAGGCCGCGACCATCGCCGACCCACGCGCGAGCTCACACGACGAGGGCGTCGGACGCGGCTCAGGCCACCTTCGTCAGACCGATGAACTTCATCTCGTCGACGCCGTAGAAGCAGGTCTGCAGCGCGAGCTCGCCGCCCAGACCGACCAGGTCGTCGGTGCTCGACCAGATCTTCGAGGTCAGCCGGATGTCGACGATCTCGTAGACGTCGTCGCTGCCCTCGACCTGGATGCGCTGGCCGATCTCCCACGGCAGGGCGACGTCGCCGCCGCAGTTGTTGTGAGCGGCCCACACCGGGGGCACGCCCTCGCGTTCGTACGACAGCATCTCGGTGAACGTGCCGTCGCAGCGGTCGAGCTCCGGGATGCCGCCCGACACACCGAGCTTCACGACCGGCAGCTCCTCGAAGACCTCCTCGCGCACGTCGTCGACCCGCTTCGTGACCTCGGTCTTCACCACCCCGTACGCGTGCTCGACCTGCTGCGGGGCGAAGAGCTGGAACGCCAGCACCGCGGCGCCGGCGAGCAGCAGCAGCACGCCGATGACGCGCATCGTGTAGGTCCCTGCACCGGCTCGCGCTCCCATGAGGGCATTATCCCTGCCCGGGCGCTCGCGCGCAGTGTGAAATCGCGGGCGCGGGCGACCGACCGTCGCACGCCCGACGGTCGGTCACGCCTTAGGCTCAGCACATGGCACGTTCGCTCGACACCCGCACCCTGCTCGTGTGCGCGGCGGTCGGCGTCGCCACCGGCCTGCTGGGAGCGGTGGCCGGATGGGTGACGATCGCCGTCCTGGCGGCCGCCCCCGTCGTGTACGGCTTCGTGCTCGGCGTGCACGTGCTGCCCGGCGTGATCGCCCAGCGGCTGCTGCGGCGTCCCGGTGCCGCGCTCGCCACGCACGTGCTCGCCGCCCTCGTGTCGAGCGCGTTCGCCCCCATGTACCTCTGGCAGTTCCTGCTGACCGCACTGCTCTTCGGCGGCGTCCAGGAGGCGTCGGCGGCGATCGGCCGGTACCGGTCCTGGTCGCCGCTGCGCCTGATCGCGACCGCCGTCGCGATCGGGGCCCTCGTCGCCGTGGCGGTCGCGTTCGCCGCCGACCTCGAGAACCTCGCCCTGTGGGCACAGGTGCTCTACATCGTGCTCGCGGTCGCCGGGCCCGTCGCGTGGAGCATCGTCGGCCTGTCCGTCTCGGCCGCGCTGCGCCGGGCCGGGGTCGCGGGCACCGAGGCGTCCCGACAGGGTTAGGCCGCCCTAAGTCGCTCGTATTAGGGTGAGGCCGTGCCCCTGGCCGAGACGCCTCCCCTCCTGCGCCTGACCGACGTCTCGATCACGCATCCCGACGCGGTGCGGCCGACGCCGCGCGCAGTGTCGCTCGACGTGGGGCTCGGCGAGGTCGTGCTGCTGCTGGGCCCGAGCGGCTGCGGCAAGTCGACTCTGGCGCTGTCGCTCGACGGCCTGGTGCCCCATGCGCTGCCGGCGACGCTCGACGGCACCGTCGAGGTCGACGGGCTGGACACGGCGTCGCACACCGTCGCGCAGCTCAGCACGCGCGTGGGGATGGTCTTCCAGGACCCGGACGCCCAGCTCGTCGCCGGCACGCTGCTCGACGAGGTCGCGTTCGCCGTGGAGAACCTGCTGCTGCCGCCGGACGAGGTGCTCGCACGCTCCGAGCGCGCCCTGCGCCGCATGGGCCTGTGGGAGCACCGGTCGTGGAACCCGGACCGCCTGTCCGGCGGCGGACGGCAGCGACTGGCGATCGCCTGCGCGCTCGCCATGGACCCGCCCGTCCTGGTGCTCGACGAGCCGACGGCGAACCTGGATCCGGTGGGCATCGACGACGTCTACGCCGCCCTCGCGGAGGTGGTGGCCGAGAGGGACCGCGCCATCGTCCTGGTGGAGCACAACCTCGACGCCGCAGTCGGCCTCGCGACTCGGGTGGTCGTGCTCGACGCCGTCGGCGGGGTCGCCTTCGACGGGCCGACGCAGGCGGTGCTGCGCGACCACGCCGATGCGCTCGACGCGATGGGGGTCTGGCTGCCGTCGGCGACGCTCGCAGCGCTGCGGCTGCGGGACGGCGGTCGGCCGATCGATCCGCTTCCGCTCACGCCCGACGACCTGCGCGACGCACTGGAACCCGACGAGCGCGACGCCGCGGGAGCGGCCCTGCTGGGCGGCGCCGCCTGGCAGGAGGGGGCCGAGCCGCCCGCGGTACGCGTGCGCGGCCTGAGCGTGACGAAGCACCGCGCGCAGATCCTCCGCGACGTCGACCTCGACATCCCCGCCGGGTCGTTCACCGCGGTCATCGGGCCGAACGGCGCGGGCAAGACGACTCTCGTGCAGGCGATCGCCGGTGTCGACGAGCCGCCGGCCGGTCGTATCCGCACCGCCGGGCTCGACCCGGCCGAGGCGTCGCCGCGCGCGCTGTCGGCACGGGTCGGTTACGTGTTCCAGAACCCGGAGCACCAGTTCATCGCGCACACGGTGTTCGACGAGCTCGCGCACGGGCTGCGCCTGCGCGGCGCCTCCGACGACGAGGTGCGCCCGCGCGTGGAGGCGATGCTCGATCGGTTCGGCCTGACGGAGCGCGCGCAGGCCCACCCCTTCCTGCTGTCGGGCGGCCAGAAGCGGCGCCTCTCGGTCGGGACGGCGCTGATCTCCGGAGGCGCAGGGCCGGCAGGCCCGTCTCTGCTGGCCCTGGACGAGCCGACCTTCGGGCAGGACCGGGCTCGGGCGTCCGAGCTGCTGACGCTGCTGCGCGAGCTGCACGCGGGCGGCACGACCGTGCTCATCGTCACGCACGACCTGCAGCTGGTCGCCGAGCACGCGACGCACGTCGTCGTCGTGGCGGACGGCCAGGTCGTGGCATCGGGACGCACCGTGGAGGTCTTCGCCGACGAGGGGCTGCTGGAGGGCGCCGGGCTGCGACTGCCGCCGGTCCATCGCGCGCTTCGCGCGGTCTCGACCGTCGCCGTCGGAGGACGTCCGACGGCGACGCCGTCGACGACGGGCCCGTCGCGAGATCGAGGCGACGGCACGATCGCCCCTCAGCGCACCGCCGTCATCGATCCGTACGCGCCTCTCCCGCCCGCCCCCGCATGGCGCTTCCTGCACGGCATCAACCCGCTCGCCCTCATCGCGGCCACCGCGCCGGCGATGATCGCGCTCGTGTTCACCCGCGACGTCGCGACGCCGCTCGCGATGCTGCTGCTGGCGGCGGTCGTGCTGCTCGTCGGCGCACGGCTGCCGCGTCGGCTGACGCTCGGCCTCGCGGCGGGCGTGCCGCTCGGGGTGGCGGTGGTGGGCGTCGGGTTCTCGCTGTGGATCGATCCGGCACAGGTGTCCGAGACGGCTATCGCGTTGCGCGTCGGCGACTGGACGCTGCGCACGGGCGCCTTCGCGATCGGCTTCGCCACCTCTCTGAGGCTCGCGGCGATCGTGATGCTCGCGGTGCTGAGCGGCGCGGTGACGGCGGGCCCCGACCTCGTGCGCGCCGCGGTGCAGCACCTGCGCGTGCCGTACCGCATCGGCTACACGGCGCTGGCGGCGTACCGCTTCGTGCCGCGCTTCAGCCATGAGCTCGACGTGATCAGGGCCGCGCATCGCGTGCGCGGCCAAGGCGGACGCGGACCGCTCGCGCGGCTGTCGCGCTCCTGGGGCTATGTCGTGCCCCTGCTGGCGAGCGCGATCCGACACGCCGAGCGCGTCGCCCTCGCCATGGACGCTCGCGCCTTCGGCGCCTTCCCCACGCGCACCGAGCGTCACGTCGTGCCGCTGCGAAGACGGGACCTGGTGTTCGTCCTGCTCTCCTGGGCCGCCTGCGCCGCGGTCTTCGTCGTGACCCCCACGCTCGCACCAACCCTCTGACCCGCATCGAGAGGACCACCATGGCATCTTCCGCCCGCCTCGTGAAACCGGCCCAGCAGGAGCTGCTGCGCCTCACCGTGCGTCGCGCCGAGCGCCTGTCACCGCACTGGATGCGCATCACGCTCGCCGACGGCGAGATCGAACGGTTCCGCCCCATGGGATACGACCAGTGGTTCCGGATCTTCCTGCCGGTCAGCGGCGAGGAGGGACTCGAGCGCCTGCCCGCCAAGGCGAACCGTCTGCTCGGGTACCTGAGATACCTCCGCATCCCGGACGGCCTGCGCCCGGTGATGCGCAACTACACGGTCCGCGCGTACCGCGCGTCGAGCGCCGACGGCGGGCCGGAGATCGACGTCGACTTCGTGCTCCACGGATCGGCCTCCGACGGGACGGCGGGCCCCGCGTCGCGCTGGGCCGAGACGTGCGCGCCGGGCGAGGACGTCGTGATCATCGACGAGGGCCTCGGATTCAACCCGGAGCGAGGAGTGCGACAGGTGCTCCTGGTCGCCGACGAGACCGGACAGCCGGCGATCGCCGGGGTCTGCGCGACGCTTCCCGACGACGCCTCCGGGCTCGTGCTGATCGAGGCCCCGCACGCGGACGACGTGCTGGAGTTCGATCGCCCCGCGGGAGTCGAGGTGCGGTGGCTGGTGCGGGACGACCCGCACCAGGTGCCCGGCGCCCGGGCCCTGGCGGCGCTGCGAGAGGCCGACGTGACGCAGCCCGGCCTGCACGCCTTCGTCGTCGGCGAGCAGGCGCTGGCGACCGGCGCTCGTCGCCTGCTGGTCGGCGAACGCGGCCTCGACAGGAACGCGGTCAGCTTCGTCGGCTACTGGCGGTCCGGGTCAGCGTCCCCCGCACCGAAGGCGGCACGCGCCTCGGGCGAGGCGTCGTGAGCCGCGTCTCGACGGCGTATCTCCTGACGTGCGCCGCGCTCGGGGTCGCGGGCGGGCTGCTGCTGGCGCCCGCGAACTGGGTCTCCACCGCTCTGTTCGCGACCGTGCCCTTCGCCTCCGTCGCGATCGCCGGGCTCTGGATCCTGCCGGCGGTCATCGCCCTGCGCCTGCTGCAGCGGCCGATGGCGGGGCTGCTCACGGGAGTGATCGCCGGCCTCGTGATCGCCCCGTTCTCCGGCTACGGCTTCTACAGCGTGCTCACCAACGCGTGGTGGTCGTTCTTCCCCGAGGCGCTCTTCCTCGTGGTGCTGTGGCGATTCTGGACCCTCTGGCAGCACTACGCGGGCGCCGTCGCGGTGGGCGTCGTCTACCCGATCGCCGCCGCGGCGTCCTTCGATCTCTGGTCGATGTCGCCGGTCGCGATCGTCGGATTCTTCGCCCTCACCATCGCGAGCTGCGTGGCCGCCACGGCTCTGGGGATCCTGATCGCCGATCGACTGCGCCACGCCGGCGTCGCCGCGTCGGTGCGACGCCGACGCCCGACGACCGGCGGCTGAGCGCCCATCGCCGATCGCCCCGTCGCCGCGCATCGCCCGACGGGGCGCGGCGAGGCGGGAGCGACTCAGCTCAGGTTGACGGCGGTGCCGACGAACGTGCCGACCACGGCGGCGATCAGCCCGATGATCGCCAGGTTCACGGCGATCAGCACGTAGCCGAGCACGAGCCCGGTGATCGCCATGCCCTTGCCGCCCTCACCTCTGCGGTTGATCTGCACGACGGCGATGTGCCCCAGGATCACCGCCGCCAGCGGGAAGAGGGGCGTGAACCAGCCGATGACCGGCACCCAGGCCACCGCGGCGCTGAACACCGCGGCGAGGCCGATGACCATCGAGGTGACCGCGAGCCCGTTGGTGCGGGGCGGCGGCGGATAGCCGTACACGTTGACCGTCGGGTACGCCGGCGGGGGCGGGTACGGCGCACCCTGCAGGGGCGGCTGATCGGGCGTGGGCGTGCTCATCGGTTCCTCCAACAGGGTGGCACCGCCCGCTCGCGGCGCTCAGCCCCGACTCTAGCGACACGGGCGGACACGGTGACACATGTGAACATGCGTTCTATTGTTCTTGACACCGACATGGAACGGATGTTCGATTGACGACATGCGATGGCAGGGACAGCAGCTGGCGGCGATCGACGACGACGCCCTGCCGGGGATGGAGCGGCTGGACGGTCTCGTGCGGTCCGTGACGACGCCGGAGTTCGCCGGCATCACCTTCCACGAGGTGGCCGCGAAGTCGGCGCTCAACCACGTGCCCGGGCCGAGCAGCATGCCGTTCGACTGGACGGTCAACCCGTATCGAGGCTGCAGCCATGCGTGCGTCTACTGCTTCGCTCGAGGCACACACGAGTACCTCGAGCTCGACGCGGGGAGCGACTTCGACTCGCAGATCGTCGTGAAGGTGAACGTCGCGGACGTGCTCCGGCGCGAGCTCGCCCGCGGCAGCTGGAACCGCGAGCACGTCGCGCTCGGCACCAACACCGATCCGTATCAGCGCGCCGAGGGCCGTTACCGGCTGATGCCCGGGATCGCGACCGCCCTGGCCGAGTCGGGCACGCCCTTCTCGGTGCTGACGAAGGGATCGCTGCTGCGCCGCGACCTCCCCCTGCTGTCCCGTCTGCATGGGCAGGTGCCGATCTCGATCGCGATGTCGATCGCGGTCTACGACGACGACCTGCAGCAGGCGATCGAGCCCGGCACGCCGACGGCACAGGCGCGCCTCGACACGGTGCGCGCCGCGGCGGACGGGGGCTTCGCCGTGTCGGTCTTCCTGATGCCGATCCTCCCCCACCTCACCGACTCCGCCGACGCGCTCGACGCCGCGCTCGCCCGAGTGCGCGCGGCCGGCGCCGCCCGTGTCGTGCACGGCGCGCTGCACCTGCGTCCCGGCGTGAAGCCGTGGTTCATGCGGTGGCTCGCGCGTGAGCACCCCGACCTGCTGCCGGTGTACCGCGGTCTCTACCCCGGCGCGTCCGTGAACGCGCCCCGCGCCTACCGCACCGCGCTGTCGCAGCGCATCCGTCCGCTCGTCCGTGCACACGGGCTGGACGGACGCGCCGACGGCGACCCCTGGCAGCAGCCGTCGGCGCGGCCGAACGCTGTGGCGAACCCTTCGCGCATCGTCACGACCGCGCGCGGCCGGGCTGCGGCGCGCTCGAGGCCGCCCGAGCCGGCGCGTCTGTTCTGAGACCGCGGATCATCCGTAGTCGGGGGCGGCGGGCAGCCCGAAGAACTCCTCGAGCGTACGGAACCCGCCCTCGTGGTAGACGGCCGCGAGCTCTTCGCCGATGTAGCGCAGGTGCCAGGGCTCCGGGTCGTACCCCGTCGTCTCCGTCTGGCCGTCCTCGTAACGGATGATCCACCCGAAGCGCCACGAGTTCTCGGCGAGCCACTGCCCCTGCGCCGTGTCGCCGAGCTGGTAGATGGTTCCGCACCCGCCCGCCTCGCAGGCGACCACGTCGACGGCGAGGCCGAGCTGATGCTCGCTGTGCCCCGGATGCGCAGACAGCGCGTCCGCCTCGGACTCGCCCCGGGCGCTCACCTGGGCGTCGTAGGTCGCGACCTGCGTGGCGTACGAGCGGTATCCGCTGAACAGGCTGACGCGCCCCGCGCCCTCCTCGTCGGCCGCGGCGACCATCCGCTCGAACGCGTCCACCACGTCGACGCGGAGCCCGCCCTCGACCACATGCGACGGCGGGACCTGCACCTGTGGCGCGTAGTCGACGGGCACGATCGCGCGCTGCTTGTTCACCACCACCCACGGCAGCACGGGATCGTCCAGCGGGACGCACGGCGCCGCTCCCGCGGCGACAGCCTCGCGCAGCTGTTCGGCACCGCCGAGCGCCTCGATCAGCGCGGCCGGATCCTTCGCCGTCAACGCGTCACCGGCCGCGGACGACTCGCAGCGCGGCTCCTCGGCCTCGACCTGATCGATCGTCGGCACGGGGATCGTCAGGCCGGAATCGTCCGGGCTCTGCGCGGCCAGCACGGCCGCCGACTCGTTCCGCGACACGAGCTGGCTGATCAGCGACACCTCGACGATCAGCATGAGGGCAGCGGCGAGCGCCACCAGCAGCACACGGCGGGCGCGACGCAGGAAGACCGCCCGGCGACGGTCCGCCACCCGCTGGGCGTAGCTCATGACCCCATTCTGACCCGGCGCGCGCCGCACGTCGCGGGTGTGAGCGGGGTGTCGTCGGCGAGGCGGACGCGCTCGTGCGACGGTGCGACGGACGTCGACGCCGTCGCGCGGAGCGTCCGGAGCGTCCGCGTCATCGGCCGGAGAAGCGCACGCCCCAGCGGGCCGTCCACGTGCTTCCCGGCGCCAGCCGGCGCAGGTCGACGCCCGAGTTGAAGGCGTCTGTCGGCGCCGTCATCGGCTCGACGGCGACCGCCATCGACTGGCCGGGATACCTGGTCGTGTTGAAGGCCTGGATGTATCCCCAGTTCTCGTCCTGCCACAGCGTGACGACGCGACCATCCGGCGCGGTGAGGGTCGACAGCGCGAGGCCGTCGGCGCCGCGGACCAGGGAGCCGAACCCCGTGTCGAGGTCGAGACTGCCTACGCGCGCACCGTCTCTCAGGTCGCTCGCGCCCGCCACGGGGGCCTCCCGGAGCGGCAGCAGGCGGTCGTCGACCTCGAAGACCCTCTGCGCGGGCAGGGCCAGCACGAGGTCCTCGGTCGGCACCCCGCCGATGCAGAAGAAGGGGTGCGTGCCCAGGGCCACCGGCGCGTCGCCCTCGCCGACGTTCGCGACCTCGTGGGTCACCTCGACGCCGGTGTCGGTGAGCGCATACGTGACGGCGGTGCGAAGCGTGTACGGGTAGCCGTGCTGGGGATGGATCGATGCGGTGAGCGTGGCGCTGTGCTCCGACGCGTCGATCGCATACGGCGCGTACCGCAGCAGCCCATGGATCGCGTTCGAGCGGTCGGGCTCGGTGATGTCCAGCTGACGGGCCGTCCCGCCGTCGTTCCATCGCCCGTCGCGGACCCGATTCGGCCACGGCGCCAGCACGATACCCGAGCCGAACGGCGTAGGCGTGCCCTCCGGATACCGCGCGACGATGTCCACCCCGCCGACCGTGAGCGCGCGAAGCGACGCTCCGACCTGGGCGATCTGCGCCGTGACCTCACCCTCGGCGCCGTCGCGGCGCAGGTGCGTCTGCAGACCGGTGGGGTCGATCGGGGAGGTGTCGATGCGCGTCGCTGCAGTCACCGGGAAAGCCTATCCGGGCACACGGGCGTCGAACGCGACGGACCCGCCCTCGAGGGAGGTGAGGGCGGGTCCGTCGGTGCGGCGTGCCGGCACAGCATGCGCCGGCAGGCGACGGTCAGGCGGTGAGGTCGGCGACCGTGGGCGCCCCGGCCAGCTCGTCGAGCAGGTCGTCGCCCGGGCGCACGTCGTCGAACGGGGCCTCGATCTCGGCCCGCTCGAGCATCTCGGTCATGCGACGACGGCGCTGGCGCGGGATGAGCGTGACGACGCGTCCGGTACGTCCGGCTCGTCCCGTGCGTCCGGCCCGGTGCAGGTACGTCTTGTACTCGTCGGGCGCGTCGGCCTGGATCACCAGGTCGACGTCGTCGACGTGGATGCCGCGGGCCGCGACGTCGGTGGCGACCAGCACACGGGCTCGACCCTTCGAGAAGCGGTCGATGTTCCGGGTGCGCTTGGCCTGGTTGAGGTCGCCGTGGAGCGAGATGGCGTCGACGCCGGCGTCGTCGAACTGCTCGGCGAGCATCTCGGCGTAGGCACGCGTGCGGGTGAACACGAGCGTCTTGCCCTCGCGCGCCACGAGCTGGTCGAGGATCTCCGGCTTGCTGCGGTGCTCGACGACGAGGATGCGGTGCTCGATCGTCCCGGTCTCCTGCGTCTCGCCGGCGACCTCGTAGACCTGCGGGGCGACGAGGAACTCGTCGACGAGCGCGGCGACCTCGCGGTCGAGGGTCGCCGAGAACAGCAGCTTCTGGCCGCCCTCGGCGGTCTGTCGCAGGATCTCCTGCACCGGCTCCAGGAAGCCGAGCTCGCACATGTGGTCGGCCTCGTCGAGCACCGACACAGACACCTGCGAGAGGTCGAGCTTGCCCTGACGGTGCAGGTCGCCGATGCGGCCCGGGGTGCCGATGACGATGTCGACGCCCTTCTTGAGCGCGCCGACCTGGCGGCCCTGGGGCACGCCGCCGTATACCTGCGTGGTGAACAGCCCGACGCTGCGGGCGAGCGCCTGGACGGTGCGGTCGATCTGGAGCGCCAGCTCACGCGTGGGCGCCATGATGAGCGCGACCGGGGCACGACCGAAGTCGCGCTTGACGCCCGCCTTCGCGCGCAGCACCTTCTCGACGAGCGGGGCGCCGAAGGCGATGGTCTTGCCCGAGCCGGTGCGTCCGCGGGCCAGCACGTCGCGGCCGTCGATGATGGACGCCGCGGTGGACGCCTGGATCGGGAACGGCTTCTCGGCGCCGAGCGCGGCGAGCGCACGCACGATGTTGTCGCCGAGACCGAGGTCGGCGAAGGTCATCTCGGAGACCTCGTCGGCCTGCACGGCCTGCGCCTCCAGGCGCTCGTGCACGACGTCGATCCGGTCCTCGGCGGCCTGCGTGCGCACGGGACGCTCCTGACGGCGCTCCTCCCAACGGCGCTCGCCCTCGGCACGCGGGCGCTCGGCGCGGGCGGGCCGCTCGTCACGATCGAAGGAACGGCGCTCGCCCTCGCGAGAGAACCGCGGGCGCTCGTTCCGGTCGTATCGGGGACGGTCGTCACGGCCGAAGGGACGCTCGCCGTCACGCGCGGGACGCGCGGGACGGTCGTAGCGACGCTCGCCGTCACGGGCAGGACGCTCGGCACGGTCGTAGCGCGGACGCTCCGTCCGGTCGAACCGACGCTCGCCATCACGCGACGGACGCTGATCGCGGTCGAAACGACGCTCACCGTCACGGGCAGGACGCTCGGTACGGTCGTAGCGCGGACGCTCCGTCCGGTCGAAACGACGGTCTCCGTCACGGGCGGGACGGTCGGCACGGTCGTAGCGCGGACGCTCCGTCCGGTCGAAACGACGGTCTCCGTCACGGGCGGGACGGTCGGCACGGTCGTAGCGGCCGGCACCCTCGTCCCGGCGCGGGCCGCGCGCTCCGCCGTCGTTGCCGCGGAAGGGTCCGCCGGCACGCTTCTTGGCGTAACGCGGGTCGAAGTTCTGCGAAGGGCGGCCGCCGGCCGGCTTCTTGTTCTTGGGCATACGAAAACGAACCTCTCAGAAGGGGGTGATCTAGCGGCCAACAGGACACACCGTCACCCGCGCTTCTTGCGCGGCATCCCAAGCCGACCGTTCAGGATACCAAGGCGGCCTGTGAGAACGCCGGTGGGCCGTGCGGGGCGCATCCGGCCGGCGTCAGCGGGTGAGCGCGCGGCCGGAACGGGTCGCTCCCCACCGCACCCCCTTGAGCAGCGGGTAGATCGCCGAGAACACCCACATCGGCACCCGCAGCTTCGCGTCCTGTATGCCGTGAGCGTCATACGTCCGCTCCCAGCGCATGACATAGCTGTAGTAGTCGCGTGGGCCGTCGTCGAGCCGCCTGGCGGACATGCCCGCCACCATCGCCGAGCGATAGACCGCGCGGTGCCCTCGCTCGTGCAGATGGATGGAGATGTCGATGTCCTCGTGCATCTCGTCAGCCGCGTCCCGGCAGACGTGCGACCGGATGTCCCGCCAGGCGCTCGCCCGCAGTGCCATGTTGCTGCCGAAGATGTAGTGGAAGTCTCGTGCCAGGCGATGCACTGCCCGGCGGAGCGCATCGTCGGCGCGGTGTCCCCAGCGACGCAGCGGCATGTCGTAATAGATCATCGGCCCGGTCGCGGCCGACACGGTCTCGTCGCGGAAGATGCGCCGGACCTGCTCGACCCAGTCGTGCTCGAGCACGGTGTCGGCGTCGATGCGCCCGAGCACGTCGCCCGTCGCGGCGTCGAGCCCCAGGTCGCGCGTCGGGACGAGCCCCTGGCACGTCCCCTGGGACATCAGCCGCAGCGGCGCATCCGGGCGTTCCCGTTGCAGCGCCCGCACGATGTCCACGGTGGCGTCCGTGGACAGGTTGTCGACCACGATGATCTCGGCGGCCGGCTGGGTCTGGTCGATGGCCGCCAGCACGCACGCGCGGATCGTCCGCTGCTCGTTGAAGGCGGGGATGACGATCGATATCGCAGGACCTTCGGAGCGCAGGTCGGCGATCATGGGCCCGACACTAGCCGGGCCGGCACGGGCGCGCACCCGTCATGACGCCACGACTCCCCGCCGACAGCGGCACCCTCCCCGCCACTGCGGCGCCGGTCGCGGCGCCCTCGCCTCAGCTGCGGCGCCGGTCGCGGCGCCGCAGTGGCACCTGGACGCTGGTGGCGCTGGGCAGCGCGGTCGTGCTCGGCGCGATGTCGGCGTCGGCCGGGCGGCCTGTGCCGTGCTGAGCCGCTGTCACGGGTGCCGCCGGCTCCTGCGCGGCGACCGCAGGATCGGTGTGCGTCGGTGCGTCCAGGTCGCCCGAGCGCCTCTCCCGCCGGGCGCGACGCCGCTCGCTCGCGCCCTCGACGAGGTTGTAGAGCGTCGGCAGCACGATCAGGGTCAGCACGGTCGACGACAGCAGGCCGCCGATCACGACGATCGCGAGCGGCTGCGAGATGAAGCCGCTGTGACCCGTGATGCCGAGCGCCATCGGGGTGAGCGCGAAGATCGTCGCGAGGGCCGTCATCAGGATGGGGCGCAGGCGCTTGGACGCACCGGCGACCGTCGCATCGTGCGCGCTGAGGCCCCGCTCACGGTACTGATTGACGAGATCGACCAGCACGATCGCGTTGGTGACCACGATTCCGATCAGCATCAGCACGCCGATCAGCGAGGCGACGCCCAGCGGGACTCCCGTGGCGATCTGCAGCAGGATCGCGCCGGTCGCCGCGAACGGCACCGACACCAGCAGCAGCAACGGCTGCCGCAGCGATCGGAACGTCGCGACCATGATGACGTACACGATCAGGATCGCCGCGAGCATCGCCAGGCCGAGCTGCGTGAACGACTCGACCTGGTCCTCCGCGACGCCGCCGATCTCCGCGTCGGCCCCGTCCGGCAGGTCGACGTCGGCGAGGGCCGCGTCGATCGATGCGGTGGCCTGGGCGAGGTCGTCGCCGACCGGCGGCACGGTGATCGTCGCGGTACGGCGCCCCTGCTCGGTCGTGATCGACGTGGGGCTGTCGGCCATCTCGATCGTCGCGACGTCGTCCAGCGCGACCGGTCCGACCGCAGTGGGCACCGTGAGACGGCGCAGCTGCTCGATCGTCGTCGGCGGCTCGTCCGTGGCGATGTACACCGTCAGCGCGGTGCCGTCGATCTCGACCGATCCGGCCTGCTGCGGCCGCATCGTCCCCGACACGATGGTGCCGATCGCGACCTCCGACAGGCCGCGCGCCGCGGCCGCGTCCCGATCGACCTCGACCGCGATGTACGGCAGCGACGCCGCGAGGTCGTCGGTGACCCGGCCGATGCCGTCCCGGCCGTCGAGGGCCGCGACGATGTCGGACGTCGCCTGCTGCAGCTCGTCGGGCCCGGGGGCGGTGACGGTGATGGCGATGTCGGTCGAGCCGAAGCCCGCAGCGGCGTTCACGGTGATCTCGCCGGCGTCCTCGAGCCCGTCGATCGCGCGCTCGACGTCCTCCCGAAGGACCTCCTGGTCCGCGTCCGAGTCGGTCATGATCGAGTACGTCACGCTGCCGCCGCCCGAGAACGCGTCCTGGAGCGCCGACCCGCTCGAGCCGATCGACACCTGGACGTTCTCGATGCCCTCGACGCCCTGCAGCGCCTCCTCGACCTCCCGGGCGGCCTCGTCGGCCGTGTCCAGGCTCGCGGTCGGGTCGAGCTCCTGCGAGATCGTCAACGTGTTCTGACCCGAGTCGCCGAGGAAGTTGAGCTTCATCAGGGGCGCCGCCGCCAGGGTGCCGCCGAGCACCAGCACGGCGAGAAGCAGCGTCACCCACGAGTGCCGCAGGGTCCAGCGGAGGACGGGCAGATAGGCGCGCTGCAGCCGGGACGGCGGCGCGTCCGGGTGCTCGGGGTCGATGGCGTCGCCGTTCGCGTCGCGAAGCGGCTTGCCGGGGCGCAGGAACCAGTACGCCAGCACCGGCACGATCGTGAGCGACACCAGGAGCGACGCGACCATCGCGATGGTGACCGTCATCGCGAACGGCCGGAACAGCTCGCCCACCATGTCGCCGACGAACACGATCGGCAGGAAGACGGCCACGGTCGTCAGGGTGGACGCGGTGATCGCCATCGCGACCTCCCGCACGCCCAGCCGGATCGCCGCGCCCTTGTCGGCGCCCTCCACGTAGTGGCGCTTGATGTTCTCGATCACGACGATCGAGTCGTCCACGACGCGCCCGATGGCGATCGTCAGCGCCCCGAGCGTCAGCATGTTGAGCGAGTACCCGAACGCCTGCAGGCCCACGAACGTGATGAGCACGCTGGTCGGGATCGAGATCGCCGTCACGATCGTCGACCGCAGCGACAGCAGGAAGACGAGGATGACGAGCACGGCGAACACCAGCCCGAGCACCCCCTCCGTCGCGAGCGTCTCGATCGACTGGGTGATGAACGGCGCCTGATCGAAGACGACGGTGAACTCGGCGTCCGGGAACGTCTCGCGCAGGTCGGGCAGCACGTCGAGCACGCCCTCGGACACCTCGACGGTGTTCGCGGCCGGAAGCTTGGTGACCGCGATCGTCAGCGCGTCCTCGCCGTTGACGCGCGAGATGGACGAGACCGGGTCGGTGTTCTGTTCGACCTGGGCCACGTCGCCGATGGTCGTGACCGTTCCCGGCTCGACGGTCGTCGCGCCGAGCAGCGGCAGAGCGGACAGGTCGTCGGCGCTCGCGAGCTTGACGCCGGTCTGCACGGTGAAGGTCGAGCCGTCCTCGGTGATCTCACCGCCCGGGAACAGCACGCCGTTCTGCTGCAGCGCGTCGTTGATCGCCTGCTGCGACAGACCGCGCGCGGCGAGCGCCGCCTGGTCCGGGGTGATCGTGATGCGCTGCCCGATGCCGCCGACGATCGACGCGGAGCCGACCCCGTCGACGTCCTCGATGTCGGGGATGGCGACGGCCTCGAGATCCGCCTGCGCCGACTCGCCATCGGCGAAGCCGGTGACGGCGATCTGGATGACGGGCAGGTCGTCGAGGCTGATCGACAGCACCTGCGGGGAGACGTCCTCGGGAAGGTCGCCCGAGATGCGGTTGACGGCCTGCTGCAGCTTCTGCTCGGCGGTGGCCAGGTCGGTGCCGTAGGTGAACGAGGCCTGCACGACCGAGGCGTTCGTGGTGCTCGTGGCGCTCGTCGCCTCGAGCCCGGCCACGCCCTGGATGGCCGTCTCGATGGGCGTGGAGACGTCGTTCTCGACGACCTCCGGGGACGCCCCGGGGTACTGCGTCATCACGAGCAGCTGCGGCAGCTCGATCGCGGGGATCAGCTCCTGCTTGAGGGTCGTGAGCGAGAGGCCGCCGAAGATCGCGGCGCAGATCGTGATCAACGCGATGAGAGCGCGGTTCTTCAGGCTGAGTTCGGCAAGTCTCGACACGTCGGCTGTCTCTCGTTCGCAGGCGGCGGGGATCCGCAGGGCGGCGGAGCCGCCGATACGGTGCTGTATCCCCCGCGTTCATTCTGACACGCACCGCGTACGCGGCCCCGCCCGGTCCCCTGGGGTTATCCGGAGACTTTCAGCGGGTCATCCGGACGCGCCGAGCGCCAGACCGGCGAGCGCCGCGGCCACGGCGAGCGCGAGCGTGCCGAGCGCGTCGGCCCAGGCAGCGCCGCCTCTCCCCTCGCCCGCCAGCACCTGGGTGTCGACCGCGACGGTGCTGAAGGTCGTGTACCCGCCGAGCAGGCCGGTGCCGAGCACCGCGAGCCATTCCGTCCCGAGGGCGGCGCCGGTGATCAGACCGAGGGCGAACGACCCCGTCGTGTTGACGACCAGGATCGCCCAGGGGAAGCCCGACGGCAGGAGCCGCGACAGCAGCACGTCGGCGAGCCAGCGCAGGCCGGCGCCGACTCCGCCGGCGAGGGCGACCAGAAGGAAGAGCACGGCGGGGCTCACGGGGCTCCCCTCCTGCGGGCGATGTCGGCGCCGGCCCGCAGGCCGAGCGTCGCGCATGCGGCGGCGGCGATCAGGGCGCCGGCGGCGAGCGCCGCGGCGGCGAGGCCCAGGCCCTCGCGGAGAGGCTCGGCCAGCAGGACGGCGAAGCCGCTGTAGGTCGTGAAGCCGCCGATCACCCCGGTGCCGAGGAAGGCGCGCAGCAGCGGTCGCCCGCCGGCCAGCCCGCCGACGACCAGTCCGAGGACGCCGGCGCCGACGGTGTTGATCCCGATCGTCGCCAGCAGAGCGCCGAGCGACAGCCCGCCGTCGCCGGCCTGGCCGGCGAACGGCAGCAGCAGCGCCTCCCGCACCGCGACGCCGATGACGCCGCCGCCCACGACGAGCGGCAGCATCGCCCACCGGATCGGCTGCCTGGTCACCGGCTCAGCCTACGGGCGCGCGCCACTGCCGCCTGTCCCCGAAAGGCGTCGGGCGCCGTCCCTCCGCGCAGGCGCCCGGAGGAGGGGCTGGACAACTCGAGATATATCGTGTCTAATCCTCCTATCGAGATATATCTCGACTTCATCGCGAAGGGATGCAGAGCCATGACTCTGGAGAAATGGATCGTCCAGCCCGGTCAGCACCGTGTCATTGACCTCGAAGACGTGCACCGGCTCAAGGTCGGCCTCGCCGGCGGCCAGATCGACATCATCGGCCATGACGAGCCCGGCACCCGCGTGGAGGTCCACGGCGTCACGGTCAAGGACCTGCGGATCGAGGTCTCCGGCGACGAGCTCGAGATCGACCACCCGCAGCTGCGCTGGGACAACTTCCTCGAGGTGTTCCGGAACTTCGGATCCGGCGGGCCACGCGCCGAGATCAGCGTCGCCGTCCCGCGGGACGTGGCCCTCACGCTCGGCGTCGTGAGCGCCGGCGCCCTCGTCGCGGGCCTCGCGAACGACGCGCGTGTCAACACGGTCTCCGGCGACGTGCTCGTCGACGGCCTGTCCGGCGACCTGTCGGCCAACGCCGTCTCGGGCGACGTCCAGGCGCGCGGGCTCGACGGCGCGTTCTCGGCGAACACCGTCTCCGGCGACGTGACCGTCAGCGGCCGCGTCCGACGGGCGTCCGTCGACTCGGTCTCCGGCGCGACCATCGTGGACGGCGAGGGGACGATCGACTCGGTGTCCATCAACACCGTCAGCGGCGCGGCGACCCTGCGCCTCGACGACGGCCTCGCGGCGAACTACCTCGTCCGCTCGGCCAGCGGGAAGATCGTGCTGGACGGCGTCGTCCGCTCCTCGGGCGGCCCGAGCACCGTCAACACGTCCCACGGCGAACTCTCGGGGACGTTCGTGGACGTGCGGGCCAACACGGTCTCCGGCGACGTGACCGTGCTGCGACGCGCGGCCGCCGAGACGACCGGGGCGTCGGCACCCGCCGAGGCCGCAGCACCCGCCGAGCCGTCCGCCCCCGCCGAGACGTCGGGACCTGAAGAGGGGAGCATCTGATGCCCCCGGTGTTCTCCCACGGAGATCTGCGCCTGTACCTGCTGAACCTGCTGGCCGAGACGCCGCGTCACGGCTACGACATCATGCAGTCGCTCGCCGAGCGGACCGGCGGCACCTACACGCCGAGCGCCGGAACGATCTACCCCCGGCTCGCGAAGCTCGAGGACGAGGGCCTCGTCACCAAGACGACCGACGGCCGCAAGACCGTCTACGAGATCACCGACGCCGGCCGCGCCGAGCTGCAGGAGCGCGCCGGCGACATCGAGGGCATCGAGGCGGGGCTCGCCGACACCGTGCGGCTGATCGCCGACGAGGTGCGCCTCAACGTGCGGGAGGCGATGCGGAGCCTCCGCGCCGATCTCGCCGCGGCCGCGACGCAGGCGCCGCGCGAATCTCCCACGACCGCGTCGGACGACGCCCGAGTGCGCTCGCGCGAGCAGCTGCAGCGGGCGGAGGCCGCGATCGCCGAGTTCCGCGGCCGCGTGCGCGGCGAGCTGCGCACCCATGTCGCCCGAGGCGGGGAGCTCGCGTCGGACGTGGTCGACGCCCTGAACACGTCGCTCGACGACGCCGCCCGGGCGATCGGCGAGGCGCTGCGCCGCTGAGCCGGCGCCCTCCCTCAGACGGCGGGAGCCCCGAGGCCGGCAGGCCCCGGGGCTCCCGCCTGTCCGCTCGTCAGCCCTCGACCTCCGGGAAGGCCTCGTCGTCGCCCAGCGGGGCGTCCTGCGGCACGACGAGGATCGGGCGGTGCTGGCGGTGCGAGAGCCGCGCGGCGACCGAGCCGGTGAAGAACTCGCGGATGGACTCGCCGAAGCCGCGCTTGCGCGTGCCGACGACGATCAGCGACGCGTCGATCTTCTCGGCGAGGCTCTTGATCGCCAGAGCAGGGTCGCCGACCAGCTGACGGACCTCCCACGAGACGCTCGTGTTCGCCAGATGCGTCTCGGCCGCGGACCGCACCACCTGGAGCTCGCCCTCCCCCGCCTGCACGTTGATGTCGACGGGAGCCGAGTGCACGTACCCGTCGGGATCCTCGTAGGTCACGAAGCGGGTCACGTCGACATGCACGACGGCGAGCGGCGCGCCGAGAAGAGCCGCATACCGGGCGGCCGCCTTCAGGACCCGAGGCGACTGATCCGGGATCACCGCGGCGATCACCGCCCCCTGCAGCGCTGCGTCGACAGGCGCTTCGCGGCGGCTGCCCGCCGCCTCATCCATCGGCTGTTCGGTCATCTCAGACCCCTCTCCGCTGCCGCGGCCGGCCGAGGCGCCAGGGCCGCGTGGTAATCTGAACTCTACTCTTCACCGGCGTCCCTGCCGGTTTCAGACAAGCGCATCCGGGCATGTTCCCGGCAGCCACACGTGAGGGGGTCTCGCCCATGGGCCGTGGCCGTCAGAAGGCGAAGCACACCAAGCTCGCCCGCGAACTGAAGTCGTTCAGCCCGAGTGTCAACTACTCGGCGCTCGAGCGCGAGCTCGGGCACCCGAGCGACGAGAACGAGTACGTCGACAAGTGGGCCGACCTGTACGGCGACGAGAGCGACGACTCGGACGAGGACGAGGACGAGTATCAGGCTCAGCAGGCCTGACTCCCTCCCTCACTGACGCGACCGCGAAAGGCGGCCCGGTCATCGACCGTGCCGCCTTTCGCGGTGCGCGCAAACGAGCGAGACGCCGCCGGACATCCCGCATCCGGGAGCCGGGGACGCCGCCGGCTCAGGAGCTCTGCGTGCCCTCGACCCAGGCGAGGTACTCCGCGCTCACCGTGCCGGTCACGTAGCGGCCGTCGAAGCAGCTCAGGTCGAGGTCGTCGAACGTTCCGCCGTCCTGCGCGCTCTCCATGATGGCGGCCTTGAGGTCCTCGACCTCCTGGTACACGAGGTAGTCGCAGCCGAGCTCGGTCGCGATCTCGGGGATCGTGCGGTCGTGCGCGATCAGCTCTTCCCGCGACGGCATGTTGATGCCGTAGACGTGCGGATGCCGGACGGGCGGGGCCGCCGACGCGAACGTCACCGACGCCGCGCCCGCGTCGCGCGCCATCTGCACGATCTGCTTGCTCGTCGTGCCGCGCACGATCGAGTCGTCGATCAGCAGCACGTTCTTGCCCTTGAACTCGCTCGACATCGCGTTGAGCTTCTGGCGCACGCTCTTCTTCCGTGCCGCCTGGCCGGGCATGATGAACGTCCGGCCGACGTAGCGGTTCTTGTAGAAGCCCTCGCGGTACTCGATGCCGAGCACGCGCGAGACCTCCATCGCCGCGGGACGAGACGAGTCGGGGATGGGCATGACCACGTCGATGAGCCCCTCGGGCACGTGCTTCGCGATCGTCGCGGCCAGCTTCTCCCCCATGCGCAGGCGCGACTCGTAGACCGGCACGCCGTTCATGATCGAGTCGGGGCGGGCGAGGTAGACGTACTCGAACGAGCAGGGCATCAGCTGAGGCTCGTCGGCGCACTGCTTGGTGAACAGCTCGCCGTCGCTCGTGATGAACACCGCCTCGCCGGGCTCGACGTCGCGGACGATCTCGTAGTCCGCGTTCTCGAGCACGAGCGACTCGCTGGTCACGACCCACTCGTCCGTGCCGTCCTCGCCCGTCCGGCGGCCGAGGATCAGGGGGCGGATGCCGAACGGGTCGCGGAAGGCCAGCAGGCCGTAGCCGGCGATGATCGAGATCACTGCGTAGGCGCCCTCGATGCGGCGGTGCGTTCGCGAGACGGCCTCGAAGATCCGCTCGGGCTCGAGGTCGACGGGGCTCGTGGTGGCCTGCAGCTCGTTCGCGAGCACGTTCAGCAGCAGCTCGGTGTCGCTCGAGGAGTTGAGGTGCCGGCGGTCGCGCTGGCCCATGTCGGCGGTCAGCTCACGGGTGTTGGTGAGGTTGCCGTTGTGGATCAGGATGATGCCGTACGGCGAGTTCACGTAGAAGGGCTGGGCCTCCTCCTCACTCGAGGCCGTGCCCTTCGTCGCGTACCGCACGTGCCCGAGACCGACGTTGCCGAGCAGCGAGCGCATGTCGCGCGTGCGGAAGGCCTCGCGCACCATCCCGCTCGCCTTGTGCGTGTGCATCACGCCGCTCGGCTCGGCGGTGGCGATGCCGGTCGCGTCCTGACCCCGGTGCTGGAGGAGGAGGAGAGCGTCGTAGATGTCCTGGTTGACCGGGGCGCGCCCGACCATTCCGACGATGCCGCACATGGGGACTTACTTCACTCCGTCCGCGACGTTGTCGTGAGAATAGGCTCCGACGAGCCGCACGGCCCCGCCGTCGACGCCCTTGGCGCCCTGTTCGAAGTCGCCCTCCGGCAGCGCGGCGTCGCTCACCACGCCGACCTGCCATGCCGAGATGCCCGCGCTCTCGATCAGCGCGACCGCCTCGTCGGCCTGATCGCCCGCGACCACGGCCAGGAAGCCGATGCCGAGGTTCCAGGTGCCCTCGCTCGACTCGAGCGAGGTGCCGGCGACGTCGCTCAGCACGCGGAAGATCGGCGACGGCGACCACGTCGCGCGGTCGACGTCGACCCACGTCCCGCGGGGCAGCACACGCGCGAGGTTCGCGGCGATGCCGCCGCCCGTGACATGGCTCAGCGAGTGGACCGCGCTGCCGCCGTCCTCTTCGCGGAGCTTCGCGATCAGCTCGAGCAGGGGGGTCGTGTAGAGCCGGGTCGGCTCGAGCAGCGCCTCGCCCCAGGTCGTGCCGAAATCGGCCGCGCGGTCGCCGTACGAGATGCCGGCGCGGGTGACGATGTGGCGCACGAGGGAGAAGCCGTTGGAGTGGATGCCGCTCGATGCGAGCGCGATGACCGCGTCACCGGCTCGCACGCGATCGGCACCGAGCACCGCGTCCGCCTCGACCGCACCGGTCGCGGCGCCGGCGACGTCGTAGTCGTTCGCGCCCAGCAGCCCGGGGTGCTCGGCGGTCTCGCCCCCCACCAGCGCGGTGCCGGTGAGAGCGCAGGCCTCGGCGATGCCGCGCACGATGTCGGCGATCCGCTGGGGGAAGACCTTGCCCGTGGCGATGTAGTCGGTCATGTACAGCGGCTTGGCCCCGACCACGACGATGTCGTCGACGACCATCCCGACGAGGTCGTGTCCGATCGTGTCGTGCTTGTCGATCGCCTGGGCGATCGCCACCTTGGTGCCCACGCCGTCGGTGCTCGTGGCGAGCAGCGGGCGCTTCATGCCCACGAGCGCGCTCGCGTCGAACAGCCCGGCGAACCCGCCGACGCCGCCGAGCACCTCGGGGCCGTGCGTCGCCTTGACGGACGACTTCATCAGCTCGACCGCCAGATCGCCGGCAGCGGTGTCGACGCCGGCTTCGGCGTACGTCGAGGAGGAGGACTGCGGGGAGGAGGGGGTGGGTGCGTCGGCCACGCTGACAGACTACCGGCCGAGATACGCGGAGAAGGCCACAGCCCCGCCTGCCGGCGGCCTGAGGGGATAATGGCCGCATGGCGCAGCCGGACTGGCATCAGGTGCACGAGGAGTGCAGCGCGTCCGTGCTGGTCGCGCTCTATCTGCGCCAGGCGCTCGGGGTCAGGCATCCGGATGCGCTGCCGCAGCTGCGCGGCGTGGCCCGGGGCGAGGACGCCGTCGACGACGTCGAGCGGCTGTGGCGGGGATACTGGGACATGACCGTCGAGCCCGAGGCGCACCACTCCCCCGCGCCGCTCGAGCTGGTCGACGGGTTCGGCACGCACGTCGCGCTGCCCGCCGACGCCGTCGCGCTGCGCGACGCGGCGCTGCCGCACGGCGCGAGCGCGCTCGCGTACGCGCACGAGGCCGCCGACAGGTACGAGCGGCTGCGCAGGTCGTACCGCGGCTACGCGGGCGCCGTGGTCGAGTTCGAACGTCGAGCCGGGCGGCGTGCGCACGACTTCCGGCTGAACGTGCAGGTGCTGCCGCTGTCGCAGCGCGGCATCTGGTGGATCGGCGCCCTGACCGTCGCGGTCTCCGACAGCCTGCGCGGCGACGTCGCGGCCTTCGACGCCGCCATGCAGCCGATCCTGCGCGAGCTCGCCTGAGCGAACGGGCACCACGACGACAGGTCGCCGCGTCAGGCGCGGGACCTCCGTAGGAGCCAGACGAAGTACGGGGCGCCGATCAGGGCGATCATCAGTCCCGCGGGCAGCTGGGACGGCGCGATCAGGGTGCGCCCCAGCAGGTCCGCCACGCAGACGAGCAGGGCGCCGAGCATCATCGCGACGGGGATGATGCGGCCGTGTCGGGCACCGACGAGGGCGCGGGCGAGGTGCGGAGCGACCAGGCCCACGAACCCGACGACGCCGATCGCGACCACGCTGACGGCGGCCAGCACGGCGGCGATCGCGAGCACCGCGATCCGGGTCCGCTCCAGACGGATCCCCAGCACCCGAGGCGTGTCGTCGTCGATGGACACGAGGTCCAGTCTCCGTCGCAGCCCGAACAGCACCGGCGTCGCGACGAGCAGCGCGACGGCTACGGGGATCACGTCCGGTAGCGAGCGCCCGTAGGTGGTGCCCGAGAGCCAGGTGTAGATGCGGGGCGTGTCCCAGGGGTCGGCGCGCAGCAGCATGAACGCCATGACGGCGCTCAGCGCGTATCCGACGCCGATGCCGATCAGGACGAAGCGGTCCGGCAGCAGTCCGCCGCGCCAGGCCAGGAACGAGATCAGGCCGAAGGCGGCCAGTCCGCACACGACGGCGAGCGCGATCAGCACGGGGCGACCGCCGCCGAGCGTGGTGACCACGAGGACGGCGCCGACGCCCGCGCCGGTGGTGATGCCGAGCAGGCCCGGCTCGGCCAGGGGGTTGCGGACGGTGCCCTGCACGACGGTTCCCGCCAGCGCGAGCGCGGCGCCCGCGAGCAGAGCGGCGGCGACGCGCGGCACGCGTTCGTCCAGCGCGCGCCCGACGAGACCGGGCGCCGCCCCCTGTGCCCACAGCACCAGGTCGCCGGTGCGCAGCCAGAGGCTGCCGGCGAGCACGGCGACGACGCCCGCCGCCGCCAGCAGCACTCCCACGACGCACAGCGCGACGACGAACGACCGTCGCGTGCGCACCCCGCCGCGCGCCCGCGGCGGCCGGGCGGAGCCGGCGTCCCGCAGGCGCAGCGCCAGCACGACGATCAGCACGCCGCCGAGCAGCGCCGTCGGCACGCCGGTCGGGATCGAGGCGGCCGCCTCGGCGCCGAGGACGAGCCGCAGGGCGACGTCGGCGAGCAGCACGAGCAGCGCGCCGAGCAGGCCGGCGACGGGCACGAGCAGCACGTGACGGTGCAGGACGCGGACGCGCGCGGCCAGGAGCCGCGCGACCACCGGCGCGCCGAGCCCCACGAACGCGATCGGGCCGGCCACGGTGACGGCCGTGCTGGTCAGCAGCACCGCGGCGAGCACCGCGACCAGGCGGGTGGAACGGATGGGGACCCCGAGCGACGAGGCGGTGTCGTCGCCGAGCCGCAGCACGTCCAGGCGACGCGAGAGCAGCAGCACGGCGAGAACGGTGACGAGGATCAGCGGCGTCGCGCGCGCCGAGGCGTCGATGTTCAGCTGGGCCAGCGAGCCGCTGCCCCACGCGAACAGGCCCGTCGTGTTCTCTCGGAACAGGATCAGCAGCGCCGCGGTCCCGGCGTCGAGCGCCATCGCCATCGCGGAGCCCGCCAGGATCAGCCGCGTGGTCGCCGTGCTCGCGCCGCCGGCCAGGGCGAGCACCACGGCCGCGGCGAGGAGGCCTCCGACGAACGCGACGGCCCCGGAGGCCCAGAGCGGCACGGAGAGGTTGAAGGCCGCGACGACGGACAGCGCGAAGTACGACCCGGCGGTCACCGCCACCGTGTCGGGAGACGCGAGGGGGTTGCGCGTCACCGACTGCAGGATCGCGCCGGCGGCGCCCAGCGCGAAGCCGACGGCGACGCCCGCGGCGAGGCGAGGCAGCCGCGAGCCGGAGAGGATCTCCGACACCGGCACGCCGCCGACGCTCTCCCGCGCGCCGAAGGCGTACCGCAGGAGGTCCCACGCGCCGACGCCGCTGGTGCCCTGCGTCACGTGCCAGGCGCCGACGAGGCACACGGCGACGGCGAGGGCGAGCAGCACGGCCGCCCCGCCCAGGCCTCCCCCGAGGCCCAGGCGGGGCAGCGCGCGCTGCGCGGGTGCGGCGGCGGGCGCCTCGCTCACTCCGCGGTCAGGATCTCGACGAACGCGTCGATGGCCTGCTCGTTGGACAGGGGTCCGCCGGCGCCCCAGATGCCGCCGGGGAACGCGAAGGCACGGCCGTCCTCGACCGCCGGCAGCGACGTCCAGATCGGACTCTTCTCGAGCTCGACGACGTAGCTGTCCGCGGGGTCGCCCTCGGCGTAGATCAGGTTCGCGTCGCCCACCGCCGTGAGTCCCTCGATGTCGGTGAGCGCGAGGCCGTAGGACGGGTCGACGCCGCCGTCGCCGTACGCGGCGTCGATCTCGTCGGTCCAGGCGCCGCTCAGGCCGAGCTGCTCGCCGAGCTCCGTGAACAGCGCGCCGGTGCCGTAGGGACGGATGACGACGTTGCCGCTCTGGATCCACCCGTCGAAGAACACGAAGTCGTTCGTCGGCAGATCGACGCTCGAGACCTTCTCCTTCGCCTCGGCCAGGTGCGCGTCGAAGTCGGCGAGCACCTGCTCGGCACGCTCGGTGCGCCCCGTCGCCTCGGCGATCATCGAGAACACGCCCTTCATGTTCTCGATCTGACCGGAGGCGTCCGCCCCGACGGTGGCGAGCACGGGCACGTCGCCCTTCTCGAGCTGGGCGATCAGCTCGTCGTCGGCCGAGTACGCCTCGACGACGATGAGGTCGGGCTCGGCACCGTAGAGCGCGTCGAGATCGGGCTCGCCGCGGTCGCCCACGTCGACGACGTCCTCCGGAAGGGTCTCGGCGCTGACGTAGGTGCTGTAGCCGTCGACGTCCGAGACGGCGACGGGGCTGATGCACAGCGTCAGCGTGTCCTCCATCTGCTGCCACTCCAACACGGCGACGCGCTCGGCGGGCTTGTCGAGCTCGACCGTGCGGCCGACGCCGTCGACGATGGTCACCGGCTCGGTCGACGTCGCCGTCGTGTCCGCGGCGCAGGCCTCGGACGTGCCGCCGGCGGCGTCCGTAGGGGCGGCGGCATCGACCTGGGTGGTGCCGCAGGCGGTGGCGGTGAGGCCGATGGCGGCGATCGTCGCGGTGACGGCCGCGAGACGACGGAAGCGGATCATGAGGGGTCCTCTCTGGTGGGGCTCGGGGCCGCCGCGTGCCGCTGCACGTCGTGGCGCCCGATGGGATCGATGCGGAGCCTGCCGCTGCGCGGGTCGACGCCGACCTCGACGCGGATGTCGTAGACGTCGCCGATGTTCGCGGCGGTGAGCACATCGCCGGGCGCGCCTGCGGCGTGGATCCGGCCGGCGCTCAGCAGCAGCAGCTCGTCGGCCACGCGTGCCGCGTGGTCGAGGTCGTGCAGCACGATGCCGACCGCGACGTCGTGCTCGTCGGCGAGGTCGCGCACGAGGTCGAGCGTCTCGATCTGGTAGCGCAGGTCGAGGTGGTTGGTCGGCTCGTCGAGCAGCACGACCGCCGTGCTCTGCGCCAGGCACGCCGCCAGCCAGACCCGCTGCATCTCGCCGCCCGAGAGCTCTCCGACCGCGCGGTCCGCCATCGGGTGCAGACCCGTGACGTCCATCGCACGCGAGATCGCCTCGCGGTCCTCGCTCGAGAGCCCCGCGAAGCGCCGACGGTGCGGATGGCGGCCGAAGGCGACGACGTCGCTGACGGCGAGGCCCTGCGGCACCGGACGCGACTGCGAGAAGAGGGTGACCTCCCGCGCGAACTCGCGCCCGCTGAGCAGGCCGGCGGGCCGCGTGCCGCCCGAGCCGTCGCCCGCGGCGACGCTGACCGTGCCGTCGTCGAGGCCGTGCAGGCGGGCGAGCGAGCGGAGCAGCGTCGATTTGCCGCTTCCGTTGGGACCGACGAGGGCTGTCACGCGGCCGGCCCGCAGGGCCAACGAGACGCCGTGCACGACCGTTGTGCGCCCGTGGCTCAGCACGAGACCCGATCCGGCGAGCGCGGCGTCCTGCATCGCGTTCCCTCCGCTGACCTCGGTGCTGACATCGGCGCAGCAGGTAAGGATCGCCTTGCCTCAGGCAGACTACGATTCCCGCGGATTGACCGCAATCAGGAGTCGTGGACAGTCAGTACGGATTATCAGACACCCGAGTGGGTGCCCGCCATCAGCGCGACGAAGGCACCCGGCGTCGTGCCCATCACCCGCCGGAAGGCGTCGATGAAGGTGCTCGGCTGCCGATAGCCCACCTGCGCCGCGACGTCCTGCACCTCCCACCCCTCCGAGAGCAGGGAGACGGCCCGGTGGATCCGCAACGACTGACGCCACTGCGCGAACGACAGGCCGGTGGCCTCCCGGAACGCGCGGGCGACCGTCCGTCCGCTGATGCCCACCACGTGCGACCACTCCTCGAGCGACCGCGAGTCGGCCGGATCGTCCAGCAGCTCCGCGACGATGGCGTCGATCCTGTCGTCGGCCGGCATGGGCAGCGCGAGCGACGCGTCGGCGGGGCGGAGCACGTCGAACACGACGGCCTCTGCGCGCGCCCTTGCATCGTCGTCGAGGTCTCGCCGCGCGAGATGGCCGAGCAGCGACTCCAGCACCGGCGTCATCTCGATCACCGCCGAGTCGGCGCTCGTGAACGGCGTCCGCTCCGGCGCGAAGAACGCGTCGTGCAGCTCGACGCCCGCGGTGAGGCGCCCCGCGTGCACCGTGCCGGCCGGGTGCCAGAGACCTCGCCCCTCCGGGACGGTGAAGATCCTGTCGTCCACGCGGGCGGTCAGCGTGCCGCCCCGCACCCAGACGAGCTCGTGCATCGGATGCGCGTGCGGCTCCCACTCGAGCGGCACGCTCGTGACATCCGACTCCGCGAAGATCACGAACGGCGTCGGCGCGTCGTCCGGCACGTCGACGGCCCGCAGCGTGAGCGTCTTCGGCTCCCTGCGCCACGCGCCGAGACCGAGGCCGTCGTTCGTGCCGGGGGTCATGCCCCAGAGTGTAGGACTCCGCGATCCGCTCGAGCGGTCGTCAGCGGTGCCGCAACGGATCGTCCCGCGTCAGTCGGCGAGGGTCTCGTGGACGACGGACACGCGACGCGTGCGGCGGCCGATGGTCCACTCGAGCACGAGCGCCACGATCATCGCGAGCAGGATGCCGGCGGGCACGCACCACAGCAGGATGAAGCCGAACGCCTGCGACGGCGAGTAGACGACCTCCGTGAACGGGCTGGGGTTGCCGCTGCCGTCGAATGCCGTCGCGAGGATCATCGCGACGATCACGCCCAAGGCAGCGCCGAGACCGGCGAACACCCCGTACCGCGGCGACCGACGCACCGCCGCCTGCTCGGCGACGAGCTCTTCGGCGGGCTTCTCGGGGGGCGTGGGCATGACCTCGATTCTTCCACTCCCTTCCTGAATACGGGTCGTGCGTCTGCCCCGCGAACGCTCCATCGAAGCCCGCTCAGGGGCGCAGCGGCAGCACCGGCGACAGGTCGGCGCGCACCCCGGACGCGTGCACGCGGCCCTGGGCGGAGGCCTCGTCCCACCCGATCGCACCGGTGGCGAGCTCGATCCAGGTCCGCGGATCCATCTCCACGACGTTGGGAGGCGTGCCGCGGGTGTGACGCGGCCCCTGGATCACCTGAGCCGCGCCGAACGGCGGCACCCTCACCTCGACGCTGTTTCCCGGAGCCTTCTCCGCCAGCAGCTGCAGCAGGTAGCGCACCGCCGTCGCGTGGACGCCCCGTGCCGGGCGCTCGTCGGCGGCGACGGCGGCCGCCACCGCGGCGAGCGCGTCCCGCCCGTCACCGGTGTCGATCCTGCGGGTGGCCATGCGGTCCAGGTTAGGCGTCGGCGAGGGTCGCGGCCTCTCGTGCGACCGCAGAGTGCGCCGACAATGCCTCTCGATAGGCTGGCGGGGTGAAGATCCTCGTCCTCGGTTCCGGCGCGCGGGAGCACGCCATCGTCCTCGCCCTCGCGTCGGAGGACGCCGGTCACGAGCTGCTCGCCGCCCCCGGCAACGCCGGGATCGGCCGCGACGCGACGATCGTCGACCTCGACATGCTCGATCCGGCCGCCGTCGCCGGGTTCGCGCTCGACCGCGCCGTCGACCTCGTCGTCGTCGGCCCCGAGGCGCCGCTCATCGCGGGCGTCGCGGACGAGCTCCGCGAGCGGGGCATCCCGGTCTTCGGCCCCGGCCGCGCGGCCGCGCAGATGGAGGGGTCGAAGGCGTTCGCGAAGCGCATCATGGCGGCGGCCGAGGTGCCCACCGGCCGCGCCGCGTACGCGCGCACGCCGGATGAGGTCGCCGCCGCCCTCGACGAGTTCGGCGCCCCGTACGTCGTGAAGGCCGACGGCCTGGCCGCCGGCAAGGGCGTCGTGGTGACCGAGGACCGCGACGCCGCGCTCGCCCACGCCGCCGCCTACCTGCCGAGCGGCCCCGTCCTGGTCGAGGAGTTCCTGTCCGGCCCCGAGGTGTCGCTGTTCTTCGTGAGCGACGGCGACACCGTCCGCGCCCTCAGCCCGGCGCAGGACTTCAAGCGCGCCCTCGACGGCGATGCGGGACCGAACACCGGCGGCATGGGCGCGTACTCGCCGCTGCCCTGGCTCGCCGACGACTTCGGATCGGAAGCGGAGTTCGTCGCTCACGTCACGGACGCGGTCGCGCTGCCGGTGATCCGCCGGCTCGACGAGGAGGGCACGCCGTTCGTCGGCCTGCTCTACGCCGGCCTGATCCTGACGCCGGCGGGCGTACGCGTCATCGAGTTCAACGCGCGCTTCGGCGATCCCGAGACGCAGGTCGTGCTGCCGCGGCTGGTCACGCCGCTGTCGCGTCTGCTCCTCGCCGCCGCGGCCGGGACGCTCGAGGACGAGCCGCAGCCGGAGTTCTCCGACGACGTCGCCATCACGGTGGTGCTCGCGAGCGAGGGCTATCCGGAGAAGCCCGTCACCGGGCGCCCGCTCGGCGGCGTCGCCGAGGCCGGGGACGTGCCGGGCGTGCACGTCGCGCATGCCGCGACGGCGGCCTCGCACGACGGGCTGGTCGCCACGGGCGGCCGCGTGCTGAACGTCGTCGCGACCGCGCCGGACTTCGCCACCGCCCGCGACCGCGCCTACGAGGCGGTCGGCCGCATCTCGCTCGAGGGCTCGCACCACCGCTCGGACATCGCCGCCCGCGTGGCGCAGTAGCCGGCGGACGCCTACCCCTCTTTCGGTCCGGAGTTCGGGTCGCGCGCGGGGATCAGCGCGATCGGCGCGGCAGCCCGAGCGTCGCCAGCGCGGCGACGCCCACCAGCAGCATGGCGGCGAGCGTGACGGCGGGCCAGCGGGCGACGTCCCACGCCCACCCGAGCAGCAGGGCCCCGGCCGACGACCCCGCGTAGTAGAACAGCGTGTACCAGGCTTGTCCGACCGACGGCCGGGGCGAGACGGAGGGCACCGTCGCGCTCGCGCCGGTGTGCAGCATGAAGAACCCCGCGGCGAGCACCAGCAGCCCCGCGATGACCGCCGCGACGTGCTCGACGAGCAGGAGCACCGCCCCGGCGGCCATGATCCCGGCGCCGAGCAGGATGGTCGTGCGCACCCCGATCCGGTCCAGCAGCGCCCCCGTGCGCATCGACGAGACCGTGCCGGCCGCGTAGGTGAGGAACAGCAGCGACGTCACTCCCAGCCCGAGCGAGAAGGGCGGCTCGTGCACACGGAACGCGATCGCGTTGAACACGCCCATGAACGCCGCCATCCCGGCGAAGGCGACGACGAACAGCCGCGCCCGCACGCCCCGGCCGACGCGTCGCACCACCGGCACCGGGCCCGACTCCGGCGCCCGGCGCCGACGGCGGACCATCGCCGCCACGGCCAGCACCCCGCCGACGGAGGCGGCGAGCACGAGCGCGTCGACCGCGATGACCCCCGCGCGCCAGCCCCACCACTCCGCGACGACGCCCGCGACGATCCGCCCCGCCATGCCGCCCGCCGTCGTGCCGGCGACGTACATCGCCGCGACGCGACGACGGCGCATCGCCGGCGCCGCCTCGGACGACCACACGAGGGCGGAGACGAGGACGCCGCTGAGCACGACGCCCGCGAGAAGACGCGAGGCGACGAGCACCGGCCACTCCGTCGCGGACGCCGTGAGCGCGGTCAGCACGACGCCGACCCCCAGCGACGCGGCGATCACCGCTCCCCGCCCCGCGCGCTCGGCGAGCCACGCCGCGGGGAAGACGCCGACGGCGATGCCGAGCGTCGTCATCGACACCACCAGGTTCGCCTCGAAGGCCGACCTGCCGAACTCCCGCGCGATCGCCGCGAGCAGCGGCTGCGGCGCGTAGATCGCCGCCATGACCGCGACGCCCAGCAGCTGGGCGCCCGCCGCGGCCAGCCGCCATCGGTCGGGTGTGGGCTCGCGCATCCCCTCCATCCTGCCCCGGACGGGCGGTCGTCAGAGCGCAGGAGGGCCGAAGCCCGCCCGCTCCACGAGCACGCACACGAGAGCGCGGTTGCGGGCGCCGAGCTTGATACGGACCTGATCGAGGTGCGTCTTGACCGTGGCCACCGACAGGTGCATGGCGGCCGCGATCTCGTCGTTGGTCGCTCCGCCCGCGACATGGACGGCGACGTCACGCTCGCGCGCGGTAAGCGTCGCGAACCGCTCCGCGGCATGCCGGCGTGCTGCATCGCCTGACGTCGCGGCGAAGCGCCGAACGAGATGCGCCGTACTCCGCGGTGAGACCACGCTGTCGCCGGCGGCGACCGTTCGCACGGCCTGGATGATGTCGAGCGGAGCCGTGTCCTTCAACAGGAATCCCGATGCTCCCGACTCGATCATCCGGAACACGTAGTCCTCGCTGTCGAAGCTCGTGATCGCGATGACACGCGCATCGACGTGGGCGAGAAGGGCGCTCGTGGCCTCTGCGCCGGACATGCCGGGCATCCGCACATCCATGAGGACGATGTCGGGACGGTGCGCGCGTGCCGCCTCCACAGCACCCGCGCCGTCGCCGGCCTCCGCCACGACCTCGATGTCCGACGCGGTCTCGAGGATCCCCCGGAGTCCTGCGCGCGCCATGCCGTCGTCGTCGACGATGAGGACGCGGTGCGCCCGGACGGCTTCGAGAATGGTCACGTCGCGAGGATAACGAGCAGGGACCGCATCAGCCGCGTTCGGACCACGGAAGCGTCACGTCCACGATGAACGCGCCCTGGCTCGGGCCGATCCAGGCCGTTCCCTGCAGGGCTTCGGCGCGCTGTCGGACGCCCACCACGCCCTGTCCCGACCCCGGCGGCAGGGAGGCTCCGGGGCGAAGCGGGTTGGTCACGCGGATCCGGGCGCCCGTCGTGGCCGACACCTCGACATACACGGAGACCGGCGCACCGGCCGCGTGCTTGATCGCGTTCGTCAGGCTCTCCTGGACGATCCGGTACACCGCGGTGTCGAGCACGGCGCTGGCGCGGTCGGCGTCGTCGATCACCACGTACGCGTCGATCGCCGTGCCCCCGGCGCGCAGTCCCCGCAGCAGCTGTCCCACGGCCTTCATCGACGTCAGCGACGGCGGCGCGTCCTCTGCCGGGCGCTCCATCCGCAGCTGCCCCAGGAGACCCCGCAGGTCTTCGAGCGACGCGTGCGCCTGCTCGCGCAGCGTGCGGGCCCGGTTCACGAGCAGCTCGTCGGTCGCCGCGGACGCCTCGAAGGCACCGGCCTGCAAGGAGATCGCCGAGAGCCGGTGCGAGAGCGCGTCGTGAATGTCGCGCGCGAGCCTCTCCCGCTCGGCCTGCCGAGCCACCTGCTCGCCGAGGGCGTCGGCCCGCAGCTGGGCCCGATCCGCCCGGTCGCGATTGGCGTCCCGCTCGCCCCGCGTGCGCTGATAGAGCCAGACGCCCAGCGCAGTGGCGATCGAGAGGACGGCGATGACCGGCGAGGCGATGCTGGCGGCGACGGCGTCCACCGTGCCCTCCGCCCCGAGCAGGAAGAAGTGGCCGAACGCGGCGCCCCAGGGAGTGAGCAGCTCGCGGATGACGAAGATCAAGAGCGCGACGGCGGCGATCGCCCAGATCACGCCGGGCCGGGCCGACCGACGTCGCGTGACGATGACGACCCCGACGAGGAAGAGCACGTACGTCGACCCCACGATCAGCGGCACTGCTCCCGCGACGAGCGGCGCCCAGGGTGCACGCCGCCGGAGGGGCACGGAGAGCCAGCACGCACTGATCAGCAGCCACGCGGCGATGCCCAGCGCGGTGATCTGCGGCTGACCCGCCCGGTCGAAGACGGCGGCCCCCGGCACGTTGACCACACCGAGGGTGTCGATCAGCCACCCAGCTCCCATAAGCAGCGCGGTGCGCGCCATCTCGGCGATACGACGCCAGGGAGAGACGGGAGGAGGCTGGGACATGGATCCGAGCGTAGGGCGCGGCCGAACGACCGCACCTCGTCCCGGTGGCGCCGTGAGTCCAGCCGATCGGCTGCCCGACGCGAGCCGAACGGCCGATGGGCGACGACGGGGCGCGATCACATCCTGAGTGCGGGAGACATCTGCCGCGCAAGAGCGACGCGAGTCACGATCCGCGCACGTGCCTTCCGAGCAGAGGCGGACAGCCGCCATCGGTCGACACAGCCAACAGGAGAGACCACCATGTCGTTCGACAACACCCAGCCGCCCGCGGCGCCGCCGCAGGGCCCGCCCGCGCCCTCGTCTGCAGAGGCCTCATCCGCGTCGTCCGCAGCGAGCGCTCGACCCCGTCGCAACGCCGTCGGCGTCATCGCCCTCGTCGCAGCCGTTCTCGGTCTCGTCTTCGCCGTGACCCCCGGGGCGTTCGGCCTGGGCTGGTTCCTGCTCGCCGTCGGCTTCCTGCTGGCGCTGGTGTCGTTCTTCCTCAAGGGGACACGCAAGGCCGTCGGCGTCTGGGCGCTCGTGCTCAGCATCGTGGGGAGCATCGTCGGCGGCATCGTGTTCGCGATCACGGCGGTCAATGCCATCGACGATGCCCTGAGCGGCGAGACCACCGTCTCGACGCCGTCCGGCGGAACAGGAAACGAGGGCGCGGCGGAGTCCCCCGCCGAACCCGAGGCAGGCTCCCGCGAGAACCCGCTGCCGATCGGCAGTGCCGTCTCCACCAGCGATTGGACAGTGACCGTCAACAGCGTGACGCGCTCCGCGACCGACGCGGTGATGAGCGGAAACGAGTTCAACGAGGCCCCCGAGGACGGGTACGAGTACATCCTCGTGAACGCGACGATGACGTACACGGGCGCGGACAGCAGCGTGCCCGCGGTCGGCACGGCGATCGACTACGTCACGGCCGACGGGGTCACCATCAATGCCTGGGACTCGTTCGCCGTCCCCGAGGACGCTCTCGACAGCACGACGGAGGTCTACACGGATGGGTCGGTGAGCGGCAACGTCGCCCTCTCGGTGCCCTCGGCGACCGCGGGCGACGGCGTGCTCGCGGTCAGGGCCGGTTTCGTCGCCGATCCGGTGTTCGTCGCAGTGCAGTAGGACTCGCCGTCCGGTCCGATGCGGCGGCACGCATCAGACCGGACGGCCGGTCGTCACCGAAGATCGGGCGCGGCCGAAGTCAGTGGGATGATGGGCGCGTGAGCGAAGCCCTGGAACTGCCCGGTTGGAACCACGTCTACTCGGGGAAGGTGCGCGACCTGTACGCGCCTGCCGACGGAGGCGAGCGGATCCTCGTGGTCGCCAGCGATCGCGTGAGCGCGTTCGATCACGTGCTCTCCCCCGGCATCCCCGGCAAGGGCGAGCTGCTGACCACGCTGAGCCTGTGGTGGTTCGACCAGCTCGCCGGCGGCGACGGAGGAGAGCCGATCCCGAACCACCTCACGGGCGAGGCCGCGCCCGGCCCCGTCGCCGGACGGGCGATGATCGTGCGGTCGCTCGACATGCTCCCGGTGGAATGCGTCGTCCGCGGCTACCTCACCGGCTCGGGCTGGGCCGAGTACCGCGAGCAGGGCACGGTGTGCGGCATCGCGCTACCGGACGGCCTGCAGGACGGCGACCGCTTGCCCGAGCCGATCTACACCCCGGCTTACAAGGCGCCTCTCGGCGAGCACGACGAGAACATCTCGTACGAGCAGACGATCGAGCTCGTCGGCGCGGACCGCGCCGCGCAGCTACGCGATCTGTCGCTCGAGATCTACCGCCGTGCGGCAGCGACCACGGAGGCGCACGGCCTGATCCTCGCCGACACCAAGTTCGAGTTCGGCGCCGATGACGACGGCCGGCTGCGACTCGGCGACGAGGTGCTCACGAGCGACTCGTCGCGCTACTGGGACGCCGAGTCCTGGCGCACCGGCCAGACGCCGAAGGAGCGCATGGCGAGCTTCGACAAGCAGATCGTGCGCGACTGGCTCGCCGCGAACTGGGACAAGCAGGGCACCCCGCCGGAGCTGCCCGCCGACGTCATCGACCGCACCGTGGCCCGGTACCGGGAGCTGATCGGACGACTCACCGCCTGACCGGCGGGGCGCGGGCGGAAGCCGGCCCATCTGCTATCCATGAGATCGGAGGTTCCTATGACGACTGCACGTCGATCCCGTTCCCTCGCCATGACCGCCGCCACGCTGGTCGGGCTCGGACTCGCGCTCACCGCATGCGCGCCAGGAGAGGACGCCGCCACACCGGCGTCGTCTTCCGCCGCCGCCGACCCCGGCGCGTCCGCGGAGCCGTCCGGCGAGCCGTCGCAGGACGCGGGCGCGTCCGCCAACAGCGACGCCGTCCTGGCGGAGGCCGCCACCGACCTCGGCGACAAGGGGGTCATAACCTCGGTCGTGCGGTCGATCACCGCCGACGGCGAGGTGATGCACCTGCGCTACGCGCTCACCCGCGACGGCGGCGAGCCCGCCGACGCCAGCTTCTCCGACCTGGGCCTCGGCGTCGCCCCGACGATCACCGACGCCGCGGCGCTGAAGGCGTACCGGCCGTTCAGCACGAGCCCGGGCTGCGACTGGAACGGAGACGTGCTCGCCCGCCAGCAGTGCGACCTCTACGTCATGGGCACCGTGTCGAACGGCGCCCTCGGCGAGCTGCCCGCCGGCAGCACGATCGAGATGAGCGTGCTGCTGCCCTCGCCGGAGGGCGAGCCGGAGACCGTCGACGTGCTGCTCGGCGACGGCCTGCCCGGGTTCACGCAGATCCCCGTCGAGTACGTGGACGACGCACGATGACCCGCCTCACCGTGGCCGCGGCCGCCGCGGCGGCGCTCGTCCTCCTCGGGGGCGCGGCGCACGCGGACACGTCAGACGACGTCCTCGACAGCGAGATCACCGCCGAGATGATCGCCGCGTCGACCATCGACCTGGACCCCGCAGCTTCGACCGTCGAGGCCGAGCAGACCGTCGAGGAGAACGAGCACCGGACCGTGCGCCTGACGTCGGACCTGCTGTTCGCGTTCGACTCCGCCGACCTCACCGACGCGGCGAGCGCCGCGATCGCCGACCTGGCGGACGAGATCCCCGACGGCGCCGCCGTCGCCGTCGACGGGCACACCGACTCGATCGGCGACGACGCCTACAACGACGACCTGTCCCAGCGGCGCGCGGACGCCGTCGCCGACGTGCTTCGCGACGCCCGCCCCGACGTGCAGCTCACCGTCACCGGGCACGGTGAGAGCGAGCTGCTCGTCCAGGAGGGGAAGGGCGACCAGTCCGTCAACCGCCGCGTCGAGATCTCGTACGACACCGCTTCCTAGGGGCGCACGCCCCGAGAGGCGCGCGGTCCCGGGTGACGGCCGTCGTCAGGCGTCGGCCGGCGGCTCCGCGGGCGGCTCCGGCGTCTGAGCGGGGCGGCGGGCTCGACGGCCCTCGCCGACGACCAGCGACGCCTCGCCCGACGCGGCGTGGTCGGGACGCTCCGCGCCCTTCGGCTGGATGCGCCCCGGCTCGAGCGTGCGCCGCACGTCGTCGGCCGTGACGATCGGGATCTGCTCGGTCGCCGTGGCGTACCACTCCACCAGAGCCGGGTCCTCGGTGTCGATGCCGGCTCCGGCGCCCTGGTCGGAGGCGACCTCCGTCGCCCCGAACACGAAGTCGTCGCCGTGCTCCTCGATGCCGAGGCGCACGCCCTGCGCGATCGCCGCGCGGGCGAACCGGCGTCGCAGGATGTACGGATCGGTGGAGAGCTCGCGCGCCCACGACACGATGATGCCGATGACGATCAGCGCGAACGGCAGCGCCGTCACGACCATGATCGACTGCAGGCCCGACAGCGCGGTCTGGCCGCCGGCGAGGAGCAGCGCGAGCGCGGCGGCGCCGAGCAGCACGCCCCACGCGATCGTGACCCACGTGGACGGCTCGGGCTTGCCGCGCTGGCTCATCGAGCCCATCACGATCGCGGCCGAGTCGGCGGACGTCACGAAGAACAGGATGATAGAGATCATGGCGAGAACCGACAGCACGCCGCCGAGCGGGAGCTGATCGAGCACGGCGAAGAGCACCGCCTCGGTGCCGCCGTCGGCCATCGCCTGGCCGACGGTGCCGGTGAGCTCGTCGAAGTACATCGCCGAGCCGCCCATGATGCCGAACCAGACGATGCAGACGAACGCGGGCACGACGATGACCACGGTGGTGAACTCGCGGATCGTGCGACCACGGGAGATCTTCGCGATGAACATGCCGACGAACGGCGTCCACGAGATCCACCACGCCCAGTAGTAGTTGGTCCAGCTGTCGACGAACGCGGCTGCATCCTCGCCCTGCGCCGGGTTCCTCATCAGCATCGTGCCGAGCTCTGCGAAGAACGCCGACACCGACGCCGGCACCATGTTGAGCAGCAGCAGGGTCGGTCCGAGCACGAACAGCAGGACGCCGATGACGAGGGCGATCACCATGTTGATGTTCGACAGCAGACGGATGCCGCGCTTGACCCCCGAGACCGCCGACACCACGAACGCCGCGGTCAGCACGGTGACGATGACGATGAGCGCGCCGTTGCCCAGCGGGCCGATCCCCGTGACGAACTCGGCTCCGCTCGCGATCTGCAGCGCACCCATGCCCAGCGTCACCGCGGTGCCGAACAGCGTGACGATGATCGCGAAGACGTCGATCACCGCACCCATCCAGCCTTCGGTGCGCTCCTTGAAGATCGGGGCGAAGATCGCCGAGATGAGCGGGGCGCGGCCGCGTCGGTACGCGGCGTAGGCGATCGCGCCGCCGACCAGCGCGTAGAACGCCCAGGCCATCGGACCCCAGTGCAGGTACGACTGGGCGAGGGCGAGATGCATCGCCTCGCGCGAGCCGTCGGCGGCGTCGAAGCCGGTCGGCACGTCGAGGAAGTAGGACAGCGGCTCTGCCGGCCCCCAGAACAGCAGGCCGATGCCCATGCCCGCGGAGAAGAGCATCGCGATCCATGACACCGTCGAGAACTCCGGGGTCTCCTCGTCGGAGCCGAGGCGGATGCCGCCCGTGCGGCCGTAGCCGACGACCATCATGAACACCACGGTCGCGATGGCGAGCAGGGAGAACATCCAGCCGAAGTTCTCCATCACCCAGCCGAGCGATGCCGCGCCGGTGTCGCTGATGCTCTGCGGCGCGGCGAAGCCCCACACCACCACCGCGAGCACCAGCACGCCGGCGATGCCGAAGACGAGCCAGTTCGTCGAGAACTTCTTGCCCGTGTCCTCCACGCCGATCCCGGGGATGAGGGCGGGGTGCGTCACCTCCCTGATCACCTTGGTGACGGGCTTGTCCTGCGGCCTCGCATCGGCCCCGTCTGCGTGTACATCTTCACTCATCTTCATCTCGCTCATCGATCGGATCGCTCGTTACGTATGTCGGTCGCGTAAGCCTCAAGCCTACGGAGGCACGCGACGGTCCCGCGAACCGGCGCCGGTTGCGTCCGCTGCCCCGCGGTGTCCACGCCTCAGTCGGTGACGCACGTGAACGACGACGCGTCGTCCACCGACCCGGTGCCCGAGTACTGCGGCCACGCCGGGTACTCGCACATCGGCCGGGTGCGGTCGGCGCCCTCGTTGCCGTCCCGCGCGACGAGCCCGGACGGCGGCGTGCCGCTCTCGACCCAGTCGACGATCGCCGAGAGGCCGTCGTACTGGGCGGCGAAGACGCCCAGTCCGTGGCCCCAGCCGGGCACCATGTAGAACCGGGCGAAGCCGTCGAGCCGGTGGCCGAACTCCTGCTCCAGCCGGTCGTGGTACTGCACGGTGTTGTACGGCGTGATGAAGTCGTCGATCGTGCCGTGCGTCAGGATGACCTTGCCGCCGTGGGCGCGGAACCGGCTGAGCGAGACGTCGGTGACGTCCATGATCTCGCCGAGCCGCTGGATGCGTCGCACGTGCTCGGCGGGATCGAACGCGTACGTGTCGTGATCGGGGTCGCCGCGCGCCACGCCATAGCGCGACGTCGCGTCGAGGACCGAGAACTGCAGTCCCTGGGCGTACGGCCCCGCGCCGAATCCCGCGACGCCCTGATAGAGCGCGCCCTGCAGCAGCGCGCTCTTGGCGAAGATGCTGTTGCCCTCGATCTCGATGCCGAGGTCGTAGTCGGTGGCCATCTTCTCGACGGCCTGGATCTGCGCATCCGACAGGCAGTCGTCGCCGGTGTCGGCGCCGTCGGGGCATCGCACCGTCGACACGTCGAAGATCGCGTCGCACCCGCCGACGTCGCTGACGATGCCGTCGACCGCGCCGTCCAGGGGATCGCAGGTCTCGTAGACGGCGTCGGTGAGCGTCGTCACCTCGGCCGAGCTCATCCACCCCGCGCCGCCGTCGATGAGGAGCGCGTCGCGGAAGTTGACGGCGCCGATATGCATCATCGTGACGTTGTACGCCGGATAGTTGGCGATGACGCCGTCGTAGTCCCGCGGGTAGCGGGCGGCGGCGTCCAGCGCCTCGTGGCCGCCCTGCGAGCCGCCGATGAAGTACGACCAGTCGGGCGTTCGCCCGTAGGCTCTGCCGATCACCGCCCAGGCCGCGTCGTGGGCCTTCTTCACCGACTCCTGACCGAAGTTGCGCAGCAGCTCCGGATCCGTCTGGAACGAGCCGTCGAAACCCGGACCGCCCTGGTGCCCGCCGTCGCTGCCGAGCGTCACCCAGCCCTGCTCCAGCGCCGTCGGCTCGCCCGCGGGCTGGGCGGTGTAGGCGCCCGTCGCGGTGACGAGAGTGCCGTCGAAGCCGCCGCCGCCGAACTGCAGCGCGCGCCCGTTCCAGTCGGCCGGCAGGTTGACCTGGAACTGCATGTCCTGCGGTGCGCTGACCGCGCGGATCCACCCGGTCACCGCGCAATAGCCGTCCTGCCACGTCGCCGTCTCGACGAACGCGCCCCTCGTGCGCAGATCGATCCGCTTGGCGGAGATCGCATAGCCCGGCAGCTCGGCGCAGCTCTCGGCGGTGAGCGGCTTCGGGGAGGGCGGCCTCTTCGCGGGAGCCACCGCCCCGGCGGTCAGGGCGAGGACCGCCGCGACGCCGACAGCCAGGGCCGCGAGGCCGCGCGGTGCGCGCCGGCCGGACAGATGCTTCATCACACGCTCCCTTCGCGCGTCCGCGGCCGCGAGGTCCCCCCTCTGCCCCCGCGACGCTCGTCCCACGCCGCCGGAGGGTGCCCGACGCGCTCATGCTAGCGACGCGGACGACCGCCGGATAGGCCACTCCCGACGCCGATCCCCTCCGACACGGGCGCGAAACCTCGTGGGCAGTATCGTTGACCGATTGCCTTCCGCCCCCTCTCCGCCTGAAGGAGCCCCATGCCCCTGTGGACCGTCCACGGCAACGGCCGCACCGTCGAAGCCGGCAGCGTCGTCGCCCCCCACGAACGCCTGAACTGGCCCGCCACGATCGCGATGGGCGTCCAGCATGTCGTCGCGATGTTCGGGGCGACGTTCCTGGTGCCCACCATCACCGGCTTCCCCGTGTCGACGACGCTGCTGTTCAGCGGCCTCGGCACCCTGTTGTTCCTGCTCGTCACCCGCAACCGGCTGCCCAGCTACCTCGGCTCGTCGTTCGCCTTCATCGCGCCGGTGACGGCGGCGACCGCGTCGGCGGGCATGGGATCGGCGCTCGCCGGCATCGTCGCGGTGGGCGTGCTGCTCGCCGCGATCGGCTTCGTCGTGCAGTTCGCGGGCCTCGCCTGGGTCGACCGGCTGATGCCTCCGGTCGTCGCCGGCGCCATCGTCGCGCTGATCGGCTTCAACCTCGCGCCCGTCGCCTGGTCCAGCTTCCAGGCGGACGCGCTGACCGCCACGGTCACGCTGGCGTCCGTCATCCTGTTCGCCGTGCTGTTCAAGGGCTTCCTGGGACGGATCTCGATCTTCCTCGGGGTCGTCGTCGGATACGTGTTCGCGGCGGCGCGCGGCTACTTCGGGGTGGTGAACGCCGACACCGGCAAGACGCCCGCCGAGACGATCGGCGACGCGGCGTGGATCGGGCTGCCCGAGTTCCATGCACCCGACTTCGCCTCGAGCGGCACGTGGTCGGCGATCGCGATGTTCCTGCCGGTCGTGCTCGTGCTCATCGCCGAGAACGTCGGCCACGTGCGCGGCGTGGCGACCATGACCGACTCGTCGGTCAACCAGCACACGGGTCGCGCGCTCATCGCCGACGGCGCGGCCACGACCCTCGCCGGCCTCGGCGGCGGATCGGGCACGACGACCTACGGCGAGAACATCGGCGTCATGGCGGCGACCCGCGTCTACTCCACCGCCGTCTACTGGGTCGCGGGCTTCGCGGCGATCCTGCTGGCGTTCTCGCCGAAGATCGGCGCGGTGTTCAACTCGATCCCCGCGGGCGTGCTGGGCGGCGTGACCACGGCGCTGTACGGCCTCATCGGCATCATCGGCATCAAGATCTGGGTCGACAACCGCGTGGACTTCTCCCGCCCCGTCAACCAGTACACGGCGGCGGTCGCGCTGGTCATCGGCATCGCCGGGTTCGCGATGAGCTGGGACGGCTTCGAGCTCGGCGGCATCGTGCTCGGCACCATCGCGGCGCTCGTGATCTACCACCTGGGCAACCTCATCGCCCGCGCCCGGCGCACCGGTGCGGACGACGGCGGCCCCATCCCCGCCGTCGGCCAGCTCGGCGGCGACCCGCAGGACTGACCCTCCCCGCCGAAGGCGGGCAGATCGGACGAAGTCAGCGAGATCCACCCGGATCTTCACCTCCTCGGCCGATCTGCCCGTCTTGGGCCGGATGCCGACGCGGCGGGGTCAGCAGGCTCCGGTCGCGGACCAGGGGCCCCACGGGTCGCCGGGCCGCTGGTCCCGCGTCCACCACTTCGCCTCGAACACCTGGCCGTCGAAGGCCACGCGCTCACCGCCCGTGTAGACCTGCGAGGTGGTCCAGGCGCGCACATCGCCCTCGGCGCAGGCCACGGGCTCGCCCCGCTCCATCCAGGACCCGGTCGTCGACGCTCCGGGCACCTCCGTCGTCCACCACTGGGCGACGTAGACAGCGCCGTCGTGCGAGACGACGTCGCCGTGGTCGTAGACCCGGCCCGCGACCCACGCCGGCGCCTCCGGCTCGCTCGCCTCCAGGCATGCCTCGCCGCAGACGACGAAGTCCGCCTGCAGCGCCTTGTGATCGCTCGTCCACGCCGCCTCCGGCGTGTAGATCGGATCGCTCGTCACCGGCAGGGCCCGCTCGCCGCGCACGATGTCGCCCTGCGGTCCGACGATGCGGGTGCTCTCAAGGCTCAGCCGCTCGTCGGGCGCGTAGAAGATGTAGTCGATGCGGTCACGCTCATCAGCCTCCGGAGCCCACGCGAGGCTCGAGACCGGAACGTTCGGGGTGTCCGCCGGCCACGTCATCCCGGGGTGGCTCACCGGGTCGGGATAGGTCGATCGGTACGCGTCGACCAGACCGGCCTCGTCGAGGATGCTCGTGGTCTGCCACGGGACCGCCGTCCCGTTGTGGTCGTAGAGGTCGGCCGTGCGCTCGTCCCAGTCGAAGACGGACGCCTCGTTCATGTCCATGCCGGCGACGGCGATCCTGCCGGCCGCGCGCTCGCTCTCCATGTCCTCGACGAGGAGGGCAGCGGCGGCGGGCCGACCGGACGCCTCGTTGGCGGCGAGGAGGGCGTCGACGTCGGTCACGGGCGCCGCCAGCCGATCCCACCCCTGCCACTCGCTCGGGAAGTCCGCTCCGCGCACGTCCCCGGCGTAGCCGCGCGGCAGGTAGTTCGCGTAGTACCGGTACTCGAGGTGCCCGCCGTACGCGGCGATCTCCGTGGCGCCGACCTGGATCACCGCCTTCATCCAGCCGCCCTGGGTGCCGGGCGTCTGCAGCACGTCCGTCTCGACGATCGGGTATCGGGAGATCACGCCGGCGCTGCCTCCCGTCGAGTGGTACTCGAAGCCGAGATCCGACGCCAGCGCCCGCGCGCCCTGCTGCGCCTCCTCGACGAAGACGACGTCCGCGCCGAGCTCCGCGAGGACGTCGGCCGAGGTGGTCTTGCCCCACAGGTTGAACTGCAGGACGGTGAGGTCGATCGGCGCGGCGGGGTCGACGGGCGTCTCGCCGCCCGCGGCCTCTCGCTCGACGGCGATCGGCTCCGGACCGCTCGTGGCGGGGTTCGGAGACGCCGCGGCGACCAGCGTGGGAGACAGCAGGAGCGCGCCCAGCGCGACGGGCACCGCGAGGAGGGGTGCGCGTCGGCGACGGCCCGTGTCGGCTACCGGGAACAGAGACATGTCTGCGAGGTCCTTCCAGGAACGAAGCGAGGGCGAGAGCCCTCCGGTCAAGCGAACGATCCGCGGGTGACGGGAGGGTGAACGCCCGGCATCGGGCTCCCGACCGGCGCGGCGATCGCGCGAATCGACCGCGCCCGCCGCGCGCACCTGTACCGAAACGCCTCACGCCTCGGCGCGGCCGACCATCTGTCGCGTCGCCGTCGCGTGCACCTCGAACGTGATCGTGTCGGGCGCGTACCGGTCGTCGCCCCATTCGATCGGCCGGCCGTCGCGCGCCGACGTCTCTCGGCGCACGCGCAGGAGCCGCATCGAGCGGCGCACCCCGAGCAGCTCCGCATCCTCGCCGGAGGCCGCGACGGTGTCGATCCGGTGGCTGCCGTAGGACGTCGCGATCCCCTCCGCGAGCATCGCGGCCATGACGGACGGCTCGTCGACCGGCAGCGCCTCGATCGCCGGGATCGTCCACGGCGCGTACGTCGTCCGCTCCACCATGACCGGTCGCCCGTCGAGGGTGCGGACGCGCGTCACGCGCAGGACGTCGTCGCCCACGGGCATCCGCAGCCTCCGCGCGTCCTCGGCATCGGCGGGAACGCGGCGCTGTCGCACGACACGGCCGCCCGGCGTCATGCGTCGCGACCGCGCCCACTGGGCGAACGAGCGGAGCTCGGCGAACTCCTGAGGCTGGAACGCCGGACTCACCTGCCATCCCGCTCCCGGGTGCGATGTGACGAGACCGCGGCGCTGCAGTGCGGCGAGGGCGTTGCGGATGACTCCGCGGGAGACGCCGTAGTCGGCCGCCAGGGCCATCTCGGCCGGCAGCCTCGCGCCCGCGGGCAGCTCGCCCTGCAGGACTCGGCGGCGCAGGTCGTCGGCGATCTCCGGATAGCGGGTCATCGACAGCCGCCCCGTCCTCTGTCCCGGGCGTTCACGACGCACAGGGTAGAGGACGCAGGGAAACGACCGGCGACGAGCCCACATCCGGTCTGCGAGCCGGCATGGGATCCGATGCCGGCTCGGCGCAGGCATGCCGGGTCGGCGCGCGCGCAGGCTCAGTGCCGCCAACGCACCAGCCAGTCCCCCACCGGCGCCGCCGGCTCCCAGCCGTGACGCCCGTACAGGGTGTGCGCGTCGCGGGTCATCAGCAGGGTGCGCCGGAGGCCGAGGGCGTCGAGCTCCTCGACGATCCCCTCCACGAGCAGCTTGCCCAGGCCGAGGCCGCGGCGCTCCGGATCGACGATCACGTCGGCGAGCCAGCCGAACGTGGCGCCGTCCGTGACCACCCGCGCGAACGCGACCTGCCGGCCCGTCCCACGCTCGTAGACGCCGAAGCACCGCGATCCGGCGTTCGCCGCGTCCTGCACCTCGCGAGAGCGGTCGTGCGCCCAGTACGCGTGCTCTCGCAGCGTCCGATGCACCCAGTCGCCGTCGAGGAGCGCGGCATCGGATGAGAACTCGTACTCGCTCATCCTCCGATCCTGCCGCCCGCGGCGGGCACGGCGCGCGGGCCAATCGCGCCCCCGCGGACGCCTACGATGACGAGGTGCACGAGACGGGACGGGCCGGATGACGGCGGGGCTGCACCACGTGGAGATCTGGGTCGGCTCCGCCGAGCAGGCGGCGGCGGAGTGGGGCTGGTTGCTGGGCGAGCTCGGGTGGCAGCCGGACGGCGAGTGGGCGGGCGGCTTCGCGTGGCGCGCGGGGGCGACCTACCTCGCCTTCACCGAGGCGCCGCTGCAGGCGGGCGGGCATGACAGACGCCGCGAGGGGCTGAACCATCTGGCGTTCCACGGCGGATCGCGGGCGGACGTCGACCGGATCGTGGGCGGGGCGGCGCGGCACGGCTGGACGCCGCTGTACGCGGACCGGTACCCGCACGCCGGCGGCCCCGACCACTACGCCGGGTGGCTGGAGAGCCCGTCAGGCTTCAAGGCCGAGATCGTCGCAGCGCCCTGAACCCGCGCCGCCTCCTAGGCTTCGCCGCGCTCGCTCCGGCGACGTGCGATCTCGGCGCGCAGCCGCTCCTCCTCGATCTCCCGTTCGAGATCTGCCAACTGCTGCTCCGTGGTGCGGGCGTCCATCCGGCGATCGTCGACGATGCGCACGCGCGGCGTCGACGCGCCCCGGCCGCCCGACGAATAGGCAGGCGCCTGCCGCACGGGCCGCTCGGGGTACTCACGCCCGACGGCCCACCAGCAGATGCCGCCCACCACCGGGATGATGATCGCGAGGATGATCCAGAACAGCTTCGGCAGGTGCTTCACCTGGCCCTCGTCGCGCGTGATGATGTCGATCAGCGTCACGATGGAGAACGCCAGCACCAGCAGCGAGAAGACGAACGGCATGCCGCCACGCTACCGGCCGGCACGACCCGCCGTCGAGGGCTCGGACCCGGCGGCGAGACGCGCGGCTACGCGGTGTCTCGGATGAGCAGCTCGGTCTGCAGGATCGTCGCGTGCGGCGGGTCGAGCCCGGCCAGGCGCGCGAGCAGCACCTCGGTCATCGCCTCGCCCTGATCGCGCGACGGCTGGCGCACGGTGGTGAGCCGCGGGGGCAGGCTGGTCGCGACGGGCGAGTCGTCGAAGCCGACGATCGCGACGTCGTCGGGCACGCGCAGCCCGCGCTCCTGCAGCACGCCGATCGCGCCGCGCGCCATGAGGTCGCTCGCGACGAACAGCGCGTCGGGCCGATCGCCGGCGGCGAGGACGCGTCGCATCGCGGCCGCCCCGCCGTCGGCGGTGAAGTCGCCGTCCTCGACCGGACCGGGGGCGAGCCCGGCGTCGGCCAGCACCTCGCGGAACCCCCGCAGGCGGTCGACGCCCGCGGGCATGTCGAGAGGGCCGGCGATGGTCGCGATGCGCCGATGTCCCCGCTCGACGAGGTGCCGGGTCGCGATCCTGCCGCCCTCCACGTTGTCGACGTCGACGTAGTAGTCGTCCTCGCGGCCTCGCGGGGAACGCCCGCCGAAGACCACCGGGACCGACTGGTTGATGCGCTCGACGAACGTGTCGCTGGTGTGGTGCGAGACCACCAGCGCCCCGTCGACGTTGCCCGCCGTGAGGTACGAGGTGGCCTTGTCCCCCGGGTCGTCCGAGGCGATGAACAGGTTCAGCACGTGGTCGGATCGCGACAGGCGCGCGTTGATGCCGGTGACGATCGCCGCGAAGAACGGGTCGCCGAAGAACCGGGTGGTGTCCTCGGGGACGACGAGGGCGACGGCGTGCGTCTGCCGACTCGCGAGCGAGCGCGCGGCACGGTTGGGCACGTAGTTGAGCTCGGCGATCGCGTGGCGCACCGCCTCGAGCGCCTGCGGGCTGACCCGGTCGCCGCCGCCCAGCACACGTGACACCGTGGAGCGGGACACGCCGGCGCGCGCCGCGACCTCTTCGATCGTGGCGGCGCCGGCGCGTTCCATGGACATCGTGCTCAGGCTACGGGTGCGGCGACCGTCTGAGCGTCGACGGCGCGCGCCGCGATGATGCGCGCGTACTCGTGTCCGCTGTCCTTGACGGTCCGTACCTGCGAGTCGTAGTCGACGTGCACGATGCCGAAGCGCTTCTCGTAGCCCCAGGCCCACTCGTAGTTGTCGAGCAGCGACCAGTAGAAGTAGCCCCGGACGTCCGCTCCCGCCTCGATCGCGTCGAGCACCGCGGCCACGTGGCCGCGGACGAAGGCGACGCGCTCGGCGTCGTGCACCGCGCCGTCCGTCACCTCGTCGTCGTAGGCCGCGCCGTTCTCGGTGACGTACAGGGGCACGCCGGCGGCTGCGGCGTAGTCGTCCGAGACCCGCGTGAGCAGGTCGGTCAGACCGGCGAAGTCGACCTCCCAGCCCATGTTGGTGCGGTCATAGCCTCGCTCATGCCAGAAGACGCTCTGCGCCGCCGGGAAGGGCGACCCGGTGGGACGGTCGGTGGGCGCCTCGCCACCCCGGACGGGCGTCTCGGACGGCCGTCCGGACACGAACTCTCCGTGGTAGTAGTTCACGCCGAGGAAGTCGATCGGCGCCGCCGCCGCCGCGAGGTCGCCGTCCTGGACGGCCGCCTCGAACTCGGCGACCGCCGCCGCGTCGACCGCGCGGATGTCCTCGACCGCGTCGGCCGGGTAGGCGCCGCGGAAGATGGGCTCGAGGAACCACCGGTTGAACTGGCCGTCGATGCGCCGCGCGGCGTCGCGGTCGCCCGGGTCCTGCGGGTCGACCGGCTCGCCGTTGGTGAGGTTCAGCGTGATGCCGAGGTCCAGGCCCTCGTCGCGGCCACGCAGCTCCTGCACGGTACGGCCGTGGGAGAGCAGGAGGTGGTGCGAGGCGAGCAGCCCGTCGCGCACGCTCTGGCGTCCGGGCGCGTGGGCGCCGGCCGTGTAGGACAGGAACGACGAGCACCACGGCTCGTTGTGCGTCGTCCACTTCGTGACGCGGTCGCCGAGCGCGTCGTGCATGCTGAGCGCGTACTCGACGAAGCGGTCGACGGTGTCGCGCGACGTCCAGCCGCCCTTCTCCTCGAGCGCCTGCGGCATGTCCCAGTGGTGCAGCGTGAGCCAGGGCAGGATGTCGGCCTCGAGCAGCTCGTCGACGAGACGGCTGTAGAAGTCGATGCCCTTCTGGTTGACCGGGCCGCCGTCGGGACGAACGCGCGACCAGGACGTCGAGAAGCGGTACGTCTGCAGGCCGAGCCGCTTCATCAGCGCGACGTCCTCGCGGTAGAGGCGGTAGTGGTCGGTGGCCACGTCGCCGTTGTCGGCGTTGATGACCGCGCCGGGTACCCGGGCGAAGTGGTCCCAGATGGACGCGGTGCGGCCGTCCTCGAAGGCCGCGCCCTCGATCTGGTACGCCGCCGTGGCGGCGCCGAACAGGAAGGCGGGAGGGAACGAACGGGTCATAGCGGGGTCATCCCTTCACAGCGCCGGCCATGATGCCGCTGACAAGCTGCTTGCCCGCGACCACGAAGAGCAGCAGGAGCGGCAGCGTGGCGAGCACCACACCGGCGAGAACGATCGAGTAGTCGACGAAGTAGTTGGACTGCAGCAGCGCGAGCGCCACGGGCAGCGTCGGGTTCTGGCGGTCGAGCACGATGAACGGCCAGAAGAAGTTGTTCCACGCGGTCACGAACGTGAACAGGAACAGCATCGCGGCGGCCGGGCGTGCGGCGGTGACGCCGACCGTCCAGAACGTGCGGATCATGGACGCGCCGTCCATTCGCGCCGCCTCGATGAGCTCGTCCGGCACCGTCTGACGCAGGTACTGCGTCATCCAGAAGACCCCGAACGCGCTCGTGAGGGCCGGGACGATGATCGCGCCGACCTGACCGGTCCAGCCGAACTCGCTGAACAGCACGTACAGCGGGACGACCGCCAGCTGCTGCGGCACCGCCATCGTCGCGACGACGAAGGCGAGCAGGGCGGGGCCGCCGGGGAAGCGCAGCTTGGCGAACGCCCAGCCCGCCAGCGTCGAGAACACCACGACGCTGAGGGCGATGACGGTCGAGCTCCAGATGCTGTTCCACAGCGCGGGCCAGAAGTTGACCGCGGGCTGGTTGATGACCGACAGCGCGTTCTCGATGAAGTTGCCGCCCGGGATCCACGACTTGTCGGGGTTGCGCAGCGTCTGCGCGTCCCCCGATCCGATCAGGAACGAGAAGTACAGCGGGAAGACGCTGGCGACGAGCACCACGGCGAGTCCGGCGTACACCCAGAAGCCCGGCCGACTGCCGCGGATGCGCACGGCTCGGCGGCCCGTCCGGCCCGTCACGATCGTGGCGGTCGCGACGCTCTCGCCCGCGGGGGCCTTGAAGACCTGCTGATCTGTCATCGCTGCGTCTCCTTCGCCGAGGAAGCTCGCCGGGCCGCCGCGCGCTTCGCCGCGCGGCGCTGTGCCCGCGTGACCGCTCCGCCGCGTGCTCCCTCATCGCGCACGAGGGTGCGGGTGACGAGCAGGTTGATGAGGCCGATGGCCAGGATGATGATGAACAGCAGCCAGGCGAGCGCGGCCGCGCGGCCGAAGTTCCACTCCTCCCAGCCGATGTCGTAGAGGTACAGGGTGATCGTGAGCCACTGCTGCGCGGCGCCGCCGCGACCGAACTGGTCGAACATGCGGGGCTCGTCGAAGATCTGCAGTCCGCCGATGGTCGACGTGATGATCACGAAGATCAGCGTCGGCTTCAGCGAGGGCAGCGTGATGCTCCAGAACTGGCGGAACGTGCCCGCCCCGTCGACCGTCGCCGCCTCGTAGTAGTCGCGCGGGATGGCCTGCATCGCGGCGAGCAGGATGAGGGCGTTGTAGCCGGTCCAGCGGTAGTTGACCATCGTCGAGATGGCGACGTGGCTCCAGAACGGCTCGACGTGCCAGGGGATGGGGCCGAGCCCGAAGAACCCGAGCCAGGCGTTGATCTGGCCGGACTGGTCGGCGAACAGCGCGTTGAAGATGAGGCCGACGGCGACGGGCGCCACCACGTAGGGCAGCAGCACGCTCATGCGCCAGAACGTCTTGGCCCGGATGTGCTTGTCGAGCATGACCGCGATGAACATCGCGAGGATCAGCTGGGGGACGCTCGAGAGCAGGAAGATGCTGAACGTGTTGCGCAGGGCGACCCAGAACTTGGGCTGCGACAGGATCCACGTGTACTGGTCGAAGCCGATGAACTCGCCCGAGCGGCGGATCTGGTCCCAGTCCATGAAGGAGATGACGGCCGTGTACACGATCGGGAACAGGCCGACGACCGCGAACAGGAGGAAGAACGGCGAGATGTAGAGGTACGGCGAGATCCGCACGTCCCAGCGGCTGAGCCTCTGCGAGAAGGACAGCACGCGCACCGGGCGCTCGGAGGGCGAGGGGTCCCCGGAGGGGGGGGGGGGGGGGGGGGGGGGGGGGGGGCCCCCCCGGGGGGGGGGGGGGGGGGCGCGCCCCCCCCCGGGCGGGGGG
>NZ_JAIJZW010000013.1:0-20296 GCF_019753765.1 Microbacterium marinilacus | reverse complement strand
GACGGACAGCACGCCCACCGGGCGCTCGGTGGGCGTGGGGTCCCGGGAGGGCGCCGCGACGGTGCGCGGCGCCCGGGACCCCGCGGGCGGGGCGCTCGAGCGCCCCGCCCCGTGAGTCGTGGTGGTGTCAGACATGGCTTAGAAGGCCGACACCTCGGTCACCCACGCGTCCCACGCCTCGTCCGGCGTCTGCAGGCCGTCGAAGACGCGCGTGACCGCCTGGTTGAGGGCCTCGTGGAACTGGAAGTACTTCGGTCCCTTGATGGGCGAGACCGTGATGGCCTCCGAGCGGGCGGCGTTGATCTGGCCCACCGGTGCGTCGTTGAAGTACTCGTCGGTCGCGTCGGTGACCTCGGCCATCTCGTACGCCTCGGGCTGGCTGGGGAACGCGCCGACGTTGGCGAAGGCGCGGGCCTGGATCTCGGGCGAGGTCAGCCACGCGGCGAGCTCCTGGGCCGCGGCGACGTTGGCGCCGTTGGCGGGGACGGTCAGGTACGAGCCGCCCCAGTTGCCGCCGCCGCCGGGGAACACGTCGGCGATGTCCCAGCCGCTGACGTCGGGGGCCTCGCCGGAGATGATGCCGTGCATCCACGGCGGGCACAGCATGGCCGCGAACTCGCCATTGGCCATGGACGCGTACCAGTCGTCGCTCCACTGGCCGGCGTACGCGGCGATCGGCACGCCCTTCTCGATGACGGTGTCGTACATGTCGCGCACGTCGGGGTTCTCCGTGGCGATGACGTTGCCGTCGGCGTCCTCGTAGGTCTCCTCGAGCTGGTTGGCGAGGCCCTGCAGGATCGAGTTGGCCGAGTCGAGGAAGGGCTTGCCCGTCTTCTCCTTGTACTCGGCGCCGACCTCGAACAGGTCGTCCCAGGTCTCGAACAGGCCGGCGACCTCGTCGCGGTCGGTGGGCAGGCCGGCCTCCTCGAACAGGTCGGCGCGGTAGCAGACGGCCTGCGGGCCGATGTCGGTGCCGTAGCCGACCATGTTGCCGTCGGCGTCGGTGACGGCGGCTTCCTTCCAGTCGAGCCAACGGCCCTTGAGGTCGTCCTGCACCGGCTCGAGCATGTCGGCGTACTGCATCATCTCGGCGGTCCAGTCGATCTCGATGGCCTCGATGTCGGCGAGGCCGGTGTTGCCGAGCTTCTGGAAGAAGTTGGCGCGCGCGTCGTTCGACGTCGCGGCCTTGTTGTGCACGATCGTCACGTTCGGGTGCTCGTCCTCGTACTCGGCGAGCAGCTCGTCCGAGTATCCGAAGTCGTTGAACGTGGCGATGGTGAGCTCGACCGGTGCGTCCGGATCTGCCGACTCGGCGGGGGCGTCGCCGCCCGAGCAGCCGGCGAGCACGAGGGCGCCCGCGGCGACAGCCGACACCGCGACGGCGCCGCGGCGGAAGGCACGTGTATTCACTGTCACTCCTTTGTGTGTGAGGGCCCGCCGTCATGGCGGGTGCCCCGTGGTGCAAAGACAGGACCCGAGAACGGAAGCGTGGGAGCGCTCCCATCGGGCTGAGGTGAGCCTATGGGAGCGCTCCCACGGTTGCAACCGCCGTGACCGGGTTGTGACCTCCACGACGGGACACGCGCGGAGCGCACGTCCGCGTAGAATTTTCGTATGCCCACCATCGTCGTCGACGTCATGCCCAAGGCCGAGCTGCTGGACCCGCAGGGCAAGGCGGTCACCGGATCGCTCGCCCGCCTGGGCCACGACGCCTTCCAGAACGTGCGCATCGGCAAGCGCATCGAGCTCACCGTCGAGGGCGAGGTCACGGACGAGCTGCTCGCCGAGGCCCGCACGATCGCCGACGAGATCCTGTCGAACGCCGTGATCGAGGACGTCGTGGACGTGGCGGTCGTCGAATGACCGCGCGCGTCGGCGTCATCACCTTCCCCGGTTCGCTCGACGACCGCGACGCGCAGCGCGCGATCCGCCTCGCCGGTGCCGAGCCCGTCGCGCTCTGGCACGGCTCGCACGACCTCGACGGCGTCGACGCCCTCGTGCTGCCCGGCGGCTTCAGCTACGGCGACTACCTGCGCGCCGGCGCGATCGCCGCGCTCGCGCCGATCATGGCCGAGGTCAAGGACGCGGCGGCGAAGGGCATGCCGATCCTCGGCATCTGCAACGGCTTCCAGATGCTCGTGGAGGCGCACCTGCTGCCGGGCGGCCTGATCCGCAACGCGCACCAGCAGTTCATCCGCCGCGATCAGCGGCTGCGCGTCGAGAACGCGTCGACCGCGTGGACCAGCGAGTTCTCGGCCGGTCAGGAGATCGTCATCCCGCTGAAGAACGCCGACGGCGGGTACATCGCCGACGACGAGACCCTGAAGCGCATCGAGGGCGAGGGGCGGGTGGCGTTCCGCTACCTCGGTGTCAACCCGAACGGGTCGCTGAACGACATCGCGGGTCTCGCCAACGAGCGCGGCAACGTCGTGGGCCTCATGCCCCACCCCGAGCACGCGGTCGAGCCCGGCTTCGGCCCGGCCACGTCCGCCGCCATGCGCTCCGGGGTCGACGGCCTCGGCTTCTTCCGCAGCGCCATCAGCGCGGTGGTCGCACAGGCCGCCTGAGGCCGCCGGCTCACCGCGGGTGCCCGATGCGCGCGGCGAGCGCGGGCAGCTCCTCGTGCAGGCGCGCCGACGCCTCAGCCGCGAGCGGGTTCGTCGAGACGCCGTCGGCGCTCACGAGCACGCCGCCCACGTACACGCCGCGCAGGTTCCGCGGCGTCATCGACAGGACATAGCTCCGCGCCGGATGCCACAGGGGGCCGACGTCGGGGCGGCGCGGATCCACCACGACGAAGTCGGCGAGCTTGCCGACCTCGAGGCTGCCCACGCGGTCGTCGACGCCCATGATCTCGGCGGCGCCGAGCGTGTGCAGGCGCAGCACGCGCTCGGGCATCATCGACAGCGGGTCCTTCGTGCGGGCGCGCTGCATCGTGATGCCCATCCGCATGTTCTGCCACGGGTCGGAGACGTCGGTGCAGGCCTGGTCGTCGAGGCCGATGCCCACCTTCATGCCGAGTGCGAGCATCTCGGGCACGAGCGCGGTGCCCGAGGCGAGGCGGCCGTTCGACGCGGGCTGCCACGACATCGACGCCCCGCCCGCGGCGGCCTCCTCGATGATCTCGGGCGTGGTCTGGATGAAGTGGCCGAACATCATCGCCGGGCCGAGCGCGCCCGCGTCCCGGTACTGCGCGAACTTCGCCTGCTGCAGCGGGATCGCCTCCGGTGATTCGAGGAAGTGGGCCTGGTTCGTCACACCGAAGCGGCGCATCGCCTCGACCTCGATCCACGCCGCGTCCTCGCGCGGCGACCACTGCACCTGTCCCATGACCGACGCGCCGAGCGCGAACGCGGCATCCATCGTCCGCGTGTGCGCGACCGACGCCCCGAAGCGGTCGAGGATCTCGTCGTCGCTGCCGACGGTGGCGTCCATGCCGATCGCGTCGACGAAGCGGATGCCGGCGTCGAGACAGGCGTCGGCCTGGCGCGTGTGATAGCTCAGGGCCCGCATTCCCGCGTCGCCGACCCTCCTGCCCTCGACCATCGACTCCCAAGCCTGCAGCGGGTCGGTGAAGTTGTACGCGGTCGTCACGCCGTGGGAGAGGAAGTCGAGCGCGCCGTGCAGGGTGGACCAGTACATCTGGTCGGGGGTCATGTGAGCGGTCGTGCCGAGCATCGAGTCGCACCAGCCGTAGAGGGTCTCGCCCACACCGAGCCCTCGGAGACCGCTCGTGAACAGGTGCGAGTGGCTGGAGACGAAGCCGGGCGCGACGAAGGCTCCTCCGACGTCCAGCACCTCGTCGGCCGTCGCCGACGGCGTGCCCGAGCCGATCGCGGCGATGCGTCCGTCCTCGACCAGCATCCACCCGTCGGCGATGAGCCCGGGATCGTCCGTGCCCGCGGGCACGGTCAGGAGAAGGGCGTTCGTGACGAGCATCGACATGGGTGTCCTCCGAAGCGGCGCGGGTGTTCTCGCACGCTATGAGACCCGGATGACGGGAGCGTCGTGGCGGTGTTTCGTCGCCGTTACGCCGCGCGCATCCTGCCGTCGTCGCGCCGACCGGGGGACGGAGCGGTCGGCTCCGTCCCCCGGTCCGGCGATCAGCGCGTGACGCGGCCGCGTCGGCGTGCGACGAGCAGCGCACCACCGGCGACGAGCAGCAGCACCGCGAGCGCTCCCGCGCCCCACACCGCCGCACCGTCCGAACCGGTCGCCGCCAGACCGCCCGCGCCCACGGTCACCTCGGTCCAGCCGATGAGGTCACCGTCCGCGTCCAGCACCGCGATACGGTGCACACCCGGCTCCAGACCCGCCGGCAGCGCCGTCGACGCCAGACCCTCGCCATCGGCCTGCACCCAGCCCAAGCCCGTCGGCTCCGAGTACGCGTACACGTAGTGCCACCCACCCGGCGCGAGACGCGAGAGCAGCAGGTCGTCGCCCCTCACCGTCGCGCCGATCGCATCGCGCAGCGCCGCCGGGAGGTCGGCACCATCGGCCACGGGCGGGTCGGGCGTGAACGACGGGCGGGCGTCGCGCGGGCCATCGTCCGTGCCGGTGCCCGCCGGCGTCTCGCCGCCGGGCTGCTCCGTGCTCGGGTCCTCGTCCCCGGGGCGGCTCGGCTGCTCGGTGCCCGGCTCGCCGGCTCCGGGCTCGGCGCCCGGGTCGGTGCCGGGCTGATCCGTCCCCGGCCCCTCCTCGCCCGGCCCCGTGCCGGGGTCGTCGGCTCCCGGGTCGGCTCCCGGCTCCTCCGCGCCCGGCCCGTCGGCGCCCGGTTCATCGACCCCAGGCTCATCTGTCCCCGGCTCCTCGGCACCCGGCTCGTCGGTGCCAGGCTCTTCAGTCCCGGGCTCGTCGGTCCCGGGCTCCTCGGCCCCGGGCTCCTCCCTTCCAGGCTCCTCCGTCCCGGGCTCCTCCGTCCCGGGCTCCTCCGTCCCCGGCTCCTCCGCAGGCACGAGGCCGTCGAGAGCGGCGACCAGGCTGTCCACGGCCTGCGCGTACGTCTCGTAGGAGGCGCCCTCCTCGACGGCCCGCGCACCCTCGAGCGCCGTCGTCAGGACGGCGAGGCTCTCGTCCGTCCAGGCGGCGGGATCGACGGCCTCGGCCGCGGCGATCAGGCCCGGAAGCTGGCGGATCACCTTCCACTCCAGCTGGTCCGAGGCGCTCGTCAGCACCCGCAGGGCCCTGTCCACCTCGTCCTGCGTCACGCCGGACGCCGCCGCCACCCTGATCGCCTCGTCGAGCGCGGCGCGGAACACCGCGAAGTCGATCGATATGTACCGGTCCTCGTGCTCGGCGATGAGCTGGGCCTCCGCCACGGCCGCCTTCAGCGCGGCGACGTCCACCGGCGGGGTCTCCACCGGGTCGGGGGCGAACTCGTACCAGTCGAGGTTGGAGACATAGTTGTACCCGTTGCCGGCGTCCTCGGTGCGCATCGCCACGATCAGCGTGTGCCGACCGGTCACCGCCCGCTCGAGCTCGACCGTCGTCGTCACGTAGTTGCCCCAGCCGCCCGTCTTCGGCAGCGCGACGGTGGCCACGCGGTTCTCCTCCGTCTTCTCGTCGAGATAGAGCTCGAGGCGCGGGTCCGCCCCGACGCGGTCGTCGCGCGTGGACGTGCGCACGGCCAGGGTCGTCAGCTCGCCGCGCCCGAAGTCGATGTCGGCGTAGCTCAGCTCGGCACCGTCATACGTTCCCCCGATGTTGCCGGAGGGGCTCGTGCCCTCCTTGCTCAGGGTCCCGCCGCTCCACGACGTCGAGTCCTCCGCCTGCACGCGCACCGGGCTGACGGCCGTCTCGTCCGGCGCGAGCAGCGTGACGCGGTCGATCTGGATCGTCCCCGGGTCGAGGCGCAGGCTGAAGGTCGGGCTCCATCCGGCGGCCTGCTCCTCGGTCAGCGCTCCGGCGAGCGACGCCGAGCGGATCTTCCTCCAGGTGCCGTCCTCCTCGATCCACGAGGTGATCCGGCCGTCGTCGACCACGGTCGCGAAGCGGTCGTCGGCGTCCCAGTCGACGCCCTGGGCGGTGCCCGCGCCGAGATCCCTGCCCTGGCCGTCGACGACGACGTCGAAGCCGCCCTCCGAGCGCGTGTTGTTGAACCAGCTGTGGGCGCGGTTGCGGGCGCCGTCGGTCAGCCCGATGAAGAGGCTGTCCTCGGACGCGCCGCTGCCGGCGAAGCCGCGCGGCTCGACGACCAGCGCGAAGCCGTCGCCCGCTTCGACGGGCAGCGCGATGTGGCTCCATCGGCGACCGTCGGCGGTGGCCTCGAGGACCCCCTCCTCCGTGTCGACCGACAGCGCGGCGGACGCCTCGGCGCCGTCGCCGAACACCTCGTACTCGGACAGGCGGTCCTCCGAGAAGTCGTCGTCGAAGACGATCTCGCCGTAGGTCGTGCCGTCGAGCAGCAGACGATCGGACCGGTCGGCGATCCTGAGGGCCTGAGCAGCCCTCGTCAGGCGGTTCAGCGCCGACTGCAGCTCGTCGTCCGTGGCGTCGTCGTCGGCGAGCACGGCCCTGGCCTCGTCGCGCGCGGCGCTGAAGGCCGCGAACGACGACGCCGTGTAGGCGCCCTTGACGACGAGATCGGCGTCCTCCAGCAACGCCAGGAGCTTGCTGCGCCACTGCCGGTCGAGGACGAGCGCGAGCGTGCCGAGCCCGGAGATCCCGTCGCCGCGGAGCTCGGACGCGACGGCGCCGGTGAGCGCGGCGTCGGAGAAGGCCAGCGCGAACGTCGCGCGCTGGGTGTCGCCGAGCGTGCCGGTGAGCCGCAGGTCGAGGATGGTCGCGTCGCGCGTGACCGCGGTCGCGGAGATCCCCGACGGCAGACCGGGCAGCGTGAGCGTCCCGTCGGCGACCAGGTCGCGGCCGGCCGCGCCGGCGAACGACGCACCGCTGAGCGTCAACGCGACGCTCGCGTCGACGCTCCCGTCGGGCTCGGATCGCAGCTGCGTGCGCTCGGCGCGCAGCGTGACGCCGCCGAACGTCACCTTGAGCGCGAACTCGCGCGCGCCCGTCGAGGGCCTGCGGCTGAACGCGCCGTCATCCAGGCGCAGGAGGAGGTCGTCGATGCTGTCGAGCGACCCCGACCTGTCGGCCTTGCCGGTGAGCGAGAGCGTGACCGCGCGGTCGCCCGTGCGGGTGGCCGTCAGGGTGAGACCCGCCGGCATGTTCTCGGCGGTGATCGCGCCGGACGCGGCGAGGTCGTCTCCGTTGCGGCCCGCGAACGCGCCGTTCGCCAGGGTGAGCTCGATCTCGTTGCCGATCGAGCCGTCGCCCGCGTCCGCCTCGGTGAACGCACGGCCGGAGAGGACGATGGCGCCGGTCGGGTCGTAGACCGACGTCGGGAGGACGTCGCTCAGCGACGACGAGGACACGCCGTCCGCGGCCCAGTCGGAGGGCTCGGCCGCCATCTCGAACGCGAGCCGGCCGCCCGCGGTGAGCTGGTCGTACGTGAGCCACGTGCGCTCGAACGGCTGTCCGTTGAGCGTCGCCGACTGGATGTAGTAGTCGTCGGGCGAGACGCCGTCCGCGGAGATGTCGAACGTGCGCCCCGACTCGTAGCGGATCCGCACGTTCTCGAAGAACGGCGTGCCGATCTGGTACTCGTCCGAGCCGGCGAGCACCGGGAACAGCCCGATGGCGGCCGCGACGAAGGTCGACGACATCGTGCCCGTGTCGTTGTCCATGGTCGGGAGGAAGCCCCGCGGGTCGTTCTTGAACACCTTGGTCTTGATCGGCGGGGTGAACTCCCCTCCGCCCGAGGGCGACTCGTGGGTGGAGCCGGTGGCGATGTAGCGGTTCCACGTCTCCTTCGTGTAGATGCTCCGCACCCAGTGCTGGGTCTTGGACGGCGCGCCGACGTAATTGAACAGGTAGGGCGCCTGCAGGTCGATCTCGTTCGCGTTGGCGTGCAGCATGCGTCGGCCGTCATCCGGGGCGTGCTCGCCGAACATGAAGCTGAGCGCCTTGAGGGTGGTCTCCTCGCCGCCCATCAGGTCGATCAGGCCGCCCATGTCATCGGCGGCGTACCAGTGGTACTGCCAGAGCGTCCCCTGGTAGACGTTGCCGGCCTCGAAGCGCTCGGGGTCGGCGTTCACCCAGCTGCCGTTCGCGTCCTTGGGGAAGATCAGCCCGGTCTTCGTCCCGTCCGCCAGGGTGACGGCGTCCTTCTTGTACAGGTTCTTCCAGTTCGCGGCGCGGAGCCGGTACGCGTCCGCGTCGTCCGACCTGCCGAGGGCGTCGGCGATGGTCGCCATCGCCCAGTCGTCGTATGCGGTGCCGAGGGTGTCGTCGACCTCGCCCGCGATATAGCCGCGCCCCACGTTGGCGGCGTCGGCGTACCCGCCCTGCGACTGCGAGACGAGGGCGGGCCATGCCTCGGCGAGACCGCGCAGCTCCGCCCCCTTCGCGACGGCGTCGGCGACCACGACGGCGGCGCGCTCGAAGCGCACGGTCGGCACCGAGTGGACGGTGTTCGACAGGGCGCCCTTCCCGCTCTTCGCGAACGAGGCGTACAGGTCGACGATCGACTGCGCGATGTCGCGGAACACCTCGGGGTAGCCGATCGCGAGGATCTCGTACTTGCGGAAGTCGTCCCAGAAGCCCCAGCCGTCGTAGTGCGTGTAGCCGTCGGCCTCGTAGATCTCGCCGTCCAGGCCGCGGTAGGTGCCGCTGGTGCTGGTCGCGTTCATGGGCATGCCGAACATGCGGTAGAGGTGCGTGTAGAAGAGCGTCTGCAGGTCGCCGTCGGGGTCGCTGGTCGCCGAGGCGCTGACCTCGAGACGGCCGAGGATCTCGTTCCAGTCGGCCTTGGTCTGCTCCCTCACCTGCTCGAAGGTCCGGTCCCCCATCTCGGCGGCGAGATCGGTCTTCGCCTGCGCGGGGCTGATGGGAGAGATCGCGACCTTGAGCCCGACCTGGTCGCCGGAGTCGACGGAGAAGTCGAGCACCGCGCCGATGTCGGTGCCGTCCTGATGCGACGAGCTGCCGAGGGCGCCCGAGCCGCCCCAGGTGCGGACGGCCGAGGCGGCGGCCGTCGACTCGACGTAGTAGTACATCTTGTAGTCGTAGCCGTTGAAGTGACCGGTGAAGTCGCCCGAGAGCGCGATGCGCCCGTCCGGCAGCGTCGCGTAGTCGAGCGTCGCGCCCTTGCGGCTCGTGAAGTTGTTGCGGAGGTCGACCACGAGCGAGGCGGTGCCCGCCTGCGGGAACGTGAACCGGTCCTGCCCGGTGCGCACGTCGGTCGTGGCCTCGGCGTGGATCGCGCCCGCGGTGGTCTGCAGGTCGACGCCGTAGTAGCCGGGCTCGGCCTCCTCGGCGTCGTGGCTGTAGGTCTTGGCGTACGTCCCCGTGTTCGGCCGGCTCGTGTAGGTCTCGTAGGTCGGCACCACGAGGAGGTCGCCGCCACCGCCCGACCCGCCCACGCCGTCGAGGTTCGTGTGCGTGAAGCCGGCGATCTGGTCCTCGGCGTAGTCGTAGCCGCTGTGTGAGCGGTCGGGCGTCGTCATCGGGTTGATCTTGACGATCGAGTTGGGCGCTTCGGCGCCCGGCAGGTCCTGTCCGAAGTCGTCCTCGGTCGAGACGAAGGAGTTCACCAGGGCGGTGAAGTCGGTGGCAGCGGCCGCCGGCGCCGCGGGCTCGGCGGCGAGGGCGGCGGTGGGGACGAGGCCGCTGCCGAGAAGAGCGGCGATCACCCCGCCCGCGAGCAGCCGGACGGGACGTGTGCGGAGCAGGGACATGGTGGGAGTGTCTCCGGAAAGGGATGCGAGGGAAAGGGATGGGGAGGGAGGCGCGGGCGCCGGATGCGCCTCCTCGAGAGAGGACGCGCCGACCGGGGGACGGAGCGGTCGGCTCCGTCCCCCGGTCTGGCGATCAGTGCGTGACGCGGCCGCGTCGGCGTGCGACGAGCAGCGCACCACCGGCGACGAGCAGCAGCACCGCGAGCGCTCCCGCGCCCCACACCGCCGCACCGTCCGAACCGGTCGCCGCCAGGCCACCCGCGCCCACGGTCACCTCGGTCCAGCCGATGAGGTCACCATCCGCGTCCAGCACCGCGATACGGTGCACACCCGGCTCCAGACCCGCCGGCAGCGCCGTCGACGCCAGACCCTCACCATCGGCCTGCACCCAGCCCAAGCCCGTCGGCTCCGAGTACGCGTACACGTAGTGCCACTCGCCCGGCGTCAGGCCGCCGAGGGACACCGTGCGTCCGCTCACGGTGGCGGACACCCGGTCGCGCAGCGCGGCCGGAAGGTCGGCACCGTCGGCCACCGGGGGCGCGGGCGTGAACGACGGCTGGGTCGCAGCAGGCTCGTCGGCGCTCGGCTCCTCAGCGTCCGGCTGATCGGTGCCCGGCTCGTCCGTGCCCGGCTGATCGGTACCCGGCTGATCCGTGCCCGACTCGTCCGTGCCCGGCTGATCCGTGCCCGACTCGTCCGTGCCCGGCTGATCCGTGCCCGACTCCTCAGTGCCCGGCTCGTCCGTGCCCGGCTCGTCCGTACCCGGCTCATCGGTGCCCGGCTGATCCGTGCCCGGCTCGTCCGTGCCCGGCTCATCGGTGCCCGGCTCGTCCGTGCCCGGCTCCTCCGTACCCGGCTCGTCCGTACCCGGCTCGTCCGTACCCGGCTCCTCCGTACCCGGCTCGTCCGTGCCCGGCTCCTCGATGCCCGGCTCCTCCGGCTTCTCCGTCACGGTGACCGCGCGATCCTTGGTCGCCGTGTTGCCGGCGGCGTCGCTGACCGTGTACGTCAGGCCGTGGCTGCCCGGACGCGAGGTGTCCACGGCGCCGGAGACCTCGATCGCATCGGTCAGGTCGCCGTCGACGTCGTCGGTCGCGCTCACGCCCTCGAGCGGGTCGAAGTCGGCGCCGAACGCGATCTCGCCGTCGGCGGGAACCGTCAGCTCGGGCGCCACGTGGTCGGGCTTGGCCAGCACGACCTCGTCGACGACGCTGTTGACCACGTTGGTCTTCCCGTCGACCACGCTCTGCTGGCTGCGCAGCGTGCGCACCGTCACCTCGCGGTCCGTCACCTCGATCGCCGAGTAGTTGCGCACCTTCTCCTGGTTGATCACCGAGGCGAACCAGGCCTCCGGCGCGCGAGTGTCGTAGTACTTCGAGCCGCTCGACGAGTTCGCGGTGATGTACAGCACCTCGCCCTCCTCGGCCTCGACGCGGGCCTGGCCCGCGACCTCGGTCGAGTCGGCCAGCTCGCCGTCCTTGATCAGGTAGCTGCGCGTGTAGTTGTGGTCGTGTCCCATGAGGACGAGATCGAAGCCCAGCTCCGAGATCTTCGCCGGCATCTGGTCGCGACGCTCGAGGATGTCGGTGTCGGCCGTGTGCGAGGCCACCGAGTAGATCGAGTGATGGAAGGCGAGTACCTTCCACTTCGCCTTGTGCCCCTGCTCGGCCACGACCTTCTCCATGAAGGCGTTGTGCGAGTCGAAGTCACGGCTGTTCGAGTTGATGTCGATGAACAGCACGTCCTTATAGAGGAACCAGTAGTCGCCGCCCGACGAGCTGCCGCTGCCGGCCCCCGCCGTGAGGTCCTCGTTCGGCACGTTGAAGTGCTGCTCGTAGGCCTTCGAGGCCACGTCGTGGTTGCCGTTGGTGGCGACCAGCGGGATGCTGCGCAGCTGGTCGGGCTTCAGGAAGGTGTCGTACTGCGCCTCGTTCGGCGCGTTCTCGACCTGGTCGCCGGCCGAGAACAGCAGCTCCGCGTCGGGGTAGCTCTGCGTGGCCACGTCCACCGTGTCGATCCAGCCCGCCTCGTCACGCGCGAGGTTGCCGGACGCGCCGACCTGCGGGTCGCCGAAGAAGAGGAAGGAGAAGTCGCCCGAGAAGTCCTGCGTGCGGAAGGTGTAGGCGTCCGACCATCCCTTCTCGTCGCTGCCCACGCGGTACGCGTACTCGGTGTTCTCCTCGAGGCCGTCGAACGTCGCGTCGCGGAAGAACTCGCCGCTCGTCGTGCCGCCGGTCTTGGTCGGCTCGATCGTCCGTGCCGACGCCGGGAACTGCCCGTCGGACACCTCGGCCGACTTCGCGAGCTGAGCGGCCTGCGGCACGTCCACGTCGGAGTACCACGTGAGATTGCGCTCGGCCTCGGTGCCGCCGACGTGCAGCACGATGTCGGAGATCGTCGCCTCGGTCGGCTCCGGCACGGGCACCACCGGCACGAGCGACTTCAGGTCGAGGTAGATGTCGCTGCTGGTCTCGCGATCCTGATAGAGGGCCACGGAGATCGTGTTCTCGCCGGCCTCCAGCGCCTCGGCCGGGATCGTGAACGTGCTCGTCTGCGGGTTGCCGTTGCTGGCGCCCGCGTACGCGAGGTTCTGGTTCTCGGCCTCGTCGACGCGGTCGTCCACGAAGCCGGCGACCTTCTCGCCGTTCACATAGATGCGCACGGCGTCGTCGTAGACGATCGTGCCCTCCAGCGACTCGATCTGCGCGAGTTGCACATCCGTGATCTCGATGTCGTTGCGGAAGTGGTAGGTCGGCACCGTGTTCGAGGATCCGTCCAGCGTGTACTGCAGGAGCGTGTTCGCGACGAAGCCGCCGCCGAGGTCCGCGGCCCCCTTCTTCGAGCCGAACGAGCCCACCGCCTGCTTCCAGGCGGAGTCGTCGAAGCCGGCCGTCGTCCACGACAGCGATCCGTCGCCGGACGGGTCGGTGCCGTCGTCCGAGTAGCGCCAGGCATCCGCGGTGGTGAGGAAGGTCTCGGGCAGCGGCTCGGGCCCGAACTCGAAGTAGTCGAAGTTGCCCACATAGGGGTGGCCCGCGTCCGGCGTCACGTGCATGACGACGATCAGCTTGTGCTCGCCCGAGACCGCCTCGGGCAGGTCGACCGTCGTGGTGTCGTAGGCGTTCCAGTCCGATCCGGTGACCGGCAGCGCCACGGTCGCGACCTTGTTCTCGTCGGTCTGCTCGTCGAGGTAGAAGTCGAGCGACGGGTTCGCGCCGACCCGGCCGGAGTTGTTGACGTACCGCACCGTCAGCGTCGACAGCGGCGTGGCGCCCAGGTCGACCTCGTCGAACGTGAGGACACCGCCGTCGTAGGTTCCGCCGACGTTGCCGAGCGAGACGCCGGTGGCGTCGACGCCGGTCTCCTTCTTGAGGCCGTTGCCGCTGTCGCTGGTGTAGTCCTCGGCCTGGATGCGGACGGGCTCCACGGCGATGCCGGTCGCGGCAGCGGCGGTGGGCTCGACGCCCGCGGCCGCCGGCAGGGCCGTCGCCGACACGGATCCGGCGGTCAGCGAGAGGAGGACGAGCCCGGCGATGCCGAGCCGACCCATCCGGTGCTCGCGCGAGGCGCCGGCGGGGGCCGGCGACGCTTCGTTGGTCAGCAAGATGTCACACGCCAATCTTGAGTTTCTGCAGGGGTGAGGGAGGGCGCGATCGGGGCGCCCTGGGCAACCCTGTTCGGCACGAGTGGCGCCGCCACGACCATCCGGTGAACGAGCGGTGTCCCCCGGGGGAAGCTCCGGGGTCAGCGGCGGCGCGCGCGCTCAGCCGAGGTGCAGGACGATCCCGGTCTGACCATCGCGGACGCTCGCGAGGCCCGTCTCGAAGGCCGCCTCGCCGCGCTGCGGCGTGACGCTCGATGCGTCGAGGTCACCGTCGGCACCCGCAGACGACCCTCGGGAGGTCGCCCCGTCCCAGATGACGGCGGTGACGTTCTCGGTCGGCTCCGCGAGCTGGGCGCCGACGACGAGGAACTGCTGGTCCAGCAGCTGGGCGCTCTCGAAGCCGAGGACGTCGACGACGCCCTCCCCCAGGCCGGCGATCACGTCGGGCTGGACCTCCAGCGCGCGCTCGAGCGCCTGTCCGATCGGATCGGCGGCGGAGGCGTCCACCGGCAGCTCCACGAGATCGGCCCCGCGCTCCCCCGCGACGGTCCGCGCCGCCGACAGCAGCACGCTCGACGTCGTCGAGTCGTCCGGCACGATCACGGCGATCCGGTACCCGTCCAGACGCTCGAGCGTCGCCGAGGGGGCCGCGTCGATCGTCCGCCCGGGCTCGGGGACGACGTCGTACGCCGCACCGCTCGGGGCGGCGGGCGACGGCGCCGCGGGCGACGGCGCCGCGTTTCCGCCCGCCGCGCACCCCGACAGCAGCGCGCCCACCAGCGTCATGGTCGCGGCCGCGCGAGCCGCGCCGGTGCGGGGGGCGGGCACGCGATCGATCACCGCGTCAGTGAAGCCCGCGTCGGTGATCCGCCGGTGGCCGGGGCGTGGCCGGTCGGTGAACGACGCCGATGAGGCGCCCGGCCCGGGTGCGCCCGCTCCCAGTAGGGTCGGAGGGGTGAGCGACACTTCCGCAGACCACGTGATCCTGGCCGTCCCGACCCCGGAGCTCGCCGAAGACGTGCGGGCGCTGCTCGACCCTGAGCTCGGCGTCGAGGTCGTCGAGTGGGATGGAGCGTCCCCCGCTCCCCGGGAGCGGCTCGACATCGTCGTGCCGCCGTACATGAAGCAGGGCACGACCCTGCGCAGCCTTCAGGGGGTGCCGCACCGCCTCATCCAGGGCCAGGCGATCGGCTACGACGGCGTCGTCGACGTGCTGCCGGAGGGCACCGTGTACGCGAACGCCGCCTCGGTGCACGAGACCGCGACCGCCGAGCTCACGCTCGCGCTGCTGCTGGCGGCCCAGCGCGAGGTGGACCGGATGGTGCGCAACCAGGAGCGCAGCGCGTGGGAGAGCTTCGAGGCCTCCGGCCTCGCCGACAAGCGCGTGGTGATGCTCGGCTTCGGAGGCGTGGCGAAGGCGATCGCCGATCGGCTGCTGCCGTTCGAGGTCGACCTCGTGCCCGTCGCGTCGCGGGCGCGCCGCGAGGAGGGCATCGACGTGCACGCGATCGACGAGCTGCCCGAGCTGCTGCCCACCGCCGACATCCTCGTGATCGTGCTCCCGGGCGGCCCGGAGACGCGTCATCTGGTCGACGACGCCGCCCTGGCGGCGCTGCCCGACGGCGCCCTGGTCGTCAACGTGGGCCGCGGACCGATCGTCGACACGGACGCTCTCGTCGACCACGTCTCGCGCGGGCGGCTGCGCGTCGCCAGCGACGTCTTCGATCCCGAGCCGCTGCCGGTGGACCACCCGCTGTGGAGGCTCGACGGCGTCATCGTGGCGCCCCACGTCGGCGGCCGTTCGGCGGCCATGCGCCCCCGCATCGCCAAGCTCGTGGCGACGCAGGCCGAGCGCATGGCGCGGGGCGAAGAACCGCTCAACGTCGTCATCGGCGGCTGACGAGCCGGACGCACCCACGACGAGAGGCCCTCTGCGGAGGGCCTCTCGTCGTGGGTGCGGGCGCTCTTGCGATTGTCCGTGTACATATGTATACAAGTAGCGACACCGACGTCGAGAGAGGAGGGCGATGATGCCCACCGAACAGCAGGAACCGACGCGACGGCGGCGGGGACGCTGGCGACTCGCCGCCGGAGGGGCCGCCGCCCTCGGGATGGTGGTCGCCCTGAGCGTGACCGGCATCGCCGACCGGACGCACAGCGCCAACGCGCTCGAAGACGCGCTCGGCGGCGAGCAGCTTCGCATCATGGCCCCCGCCGAGCCCGGCGGTGGCTGGGACCAGACGTCCCGCGCGGTGCAGACGGCGCTCGGCGAGATCGTCGGCCGCACCGAGGTCTACAACGTCGGCGGCGCGGGCGGCACGATCGGCCTGCCGCAGTTCGTCCGCCACACCGGCGAGGCCAACAACCTCATGGTGACCGGCGCCATCATGGTCGGCGCGATCCTGACGAACGGATCGGAGGCGACTCTCGACGACGTCGACATGCTCGCGCGGCTCACGACCGAGTACCTCGTGATCGCCGTGCCGGCCGACTCGCCGATCCAGACGATGGAGGACCTGGCGGACGCCATGTCGGACGACGTCGGGTCGGTCTCCATCGCCGGCGGGTCGGCGGGCGGCGTCGAGCAGGTGCTGACCGGCCTGCTCGCCCAGGCAGTCGGCGCGGACCCGCGCGAGGCCTCCTACGTCGCGCACTCCGGCGGCGGCGAGGCGCTGACGACGATGCTCTCGGGCCGCGCCACCGCGGGCATCTCCGGCATCTCGGAGCTCGCGCCCTACATCCAGGACGGCTCGATGCGAGCCCTCGCCGTCTCCAGCCCGGAACGCGTGGAGATCCTCCCGGACGTCCCCACGCTCCGCGAGTCGGGCCTCGATGTGGAGCTGCAGAACTGGCGGGGCATCGCCGCCCCCGAAGGACTGACCGACGACGAGCGGGCGGCGCTCATCGGGATGCTCGACGAGATGCGCGAGTCGGCCGCCTGGCGGCAGATCCTGGACGACCGCGGCTGGGAGGACGCGTACCTCACCGGGCCCGAGCTGACCGAGTTCCTCGCGACGGACCAGGAGACGACGGCGCAGATCCTCGAGCAGATCGGGCTGGTGAAGTGACATGAGCGAGCGCATCGAACCGGATCGCCCGCGAGGGCACGAGCTGCCGGGCCTCACGACCACCAACCTCGCCGCGATCGAGGAGAACCCGCCGCCCCTGTCCGCGGGCTCGTACCCCGCGGTGGTGTCGGGCGTCGCCTCGCTGCTCGTCGGCGCGGTGATGGTCGTCGCAGCGGTGCTCGTCATCGTGGACGCCCTCAGCCTGCCGCCGTCGTCGGATCCGCTGGGGCCGGCTGCCTTCCCCCTCGTCATCGGGACCCTGCTGGGGCTCAGCGGCGCGGGGCTCGTGTTCGCCAACGTGCGCTTCGCCACGGTGCTGGTGCGCAGCCGGCGGAGCGGGATCGAGCGCGGCACGCTGTTGGCGCGCGGCGCCATGCTGCGTGCAGCCCTGGTGCTGGCCGCGCTCATCGTCTTCGCGCTGATCCTGCCCTTCGCGGGCTTCTTCGTCAGCGCGACCGCGCTGTACGTCGCCAGCGCCCTCCTGCTCGGCGCCCCGCGCGGCTGGCACCTGCCGATCGCGGGGGTGCTGATCGCGGGGTCCGTGGTGCTCATCTTCGACCGGCTGATCGGGCTGAGCCTCGCGGCCGGCCCCTGGGGATTCTGACATGGAGACGTTCGACCTTCTGCTGCAGGGGTTCGCCGCCGCGATCACCCCGGCCAACCTGCTCTGGGCCCTGCTCGGCGTCACGATCGGCACGGCCGTCGGCGTGCTGCCCGGCATCGGCCCGGCGCTCACGGTGGCTCTGCTGCTGCCCATCACCTTCCGCCTGGAGCCGTCGGCCGCGCTCATCCTGTTCGCGGGCATCTACTCGGGCGGCATGTACGGCGGATCGACCACCTCGATCCTGCTCAACACCCCCGGCGAGTCCGCGTCGATCGTCTCGGCGATCGAGGGCAACAAGATGGCGCGCGCAGGCCGCGCGGCCGCCGCACTCGCGACGGCGGCGATCGGCTCCTTCGTCGCGGGCATCGTCGCCACCGTCGGGCTGACGCTGCTCGCGCCGATCATGGCGCAGTTCGCCATCACCCTCGGCCCTCCCGAGTACGTCGCGCTCATGGCGATCGCGTTCATCTCCGTCGCCGCCCTGCTCGGGCCGAACCTGCTCAAGGGCGCGGCCAGCCTCGTGATCGGGCTGACGATCGGCCTCGTCGGGATCGACGTGCAGTCCGGACAGCCGCGACTCACCTTCGGCAGCGACCGCCTGCTCGACGGACTCGACGTCGTACTGGTCGTCGTCGGGCTCTTCGCCATCGCCGAGACGCTGTCGCACGTGCTCTCCGGCACCGGCCGCTCGACCGTGACCCCGGTGAAGGGCAGGACGGCGCTGACCCGCGAGGAGTTCCGCCGGTCGTGGCCCGCGTGGCTGCGCGGCACGGCCCTCGGCTTCCCGATCGGGGCGCTGCCGGCCGGCGGCGCCGAGATCCCGACGTTCCTCTCCTACGCGACCGAGAAACGGCTCTCCCGCCACCGCAGCGAGTTCGGCCACGGCGCCATCGAGGGCGTCGCGGGACCGGAGTCCGCCAACAACGCGGCGGCGGCGGGCGTGCTCGTCCCGCTGCTGACCATCGGCCTGCCGACCTCTGCCACCGCCGCCATCATCCTGACCGCGTTCCAGTCGTACGGCCTCCAGCCGGGGCCGGCCCTGTTCGCGGAGTCCGGCGACCTCGTGTGGGCGCTCATCGCCTCGCTGTTCATCGGCAACGTCATGCTGCTGATCCTGAACCTGCCGCTGGTGAAGGTGTGGGCCCGGCTGCTGATGCTGCCGAGCTGGTCCATCTACGCCGCAGTCACGGTGTTCGCGGCGCTCGGCGCGTTCGCGGCGGGAGGCTCCACGACCGACGTGGTGATCCTCGCCGTGCTCGGCGCCCTCGGCATGCTCATGCGTCTGGCCGACATCCCGGTGGCTCCCGCCGTGGTCGGCCTCATCCTCGGCCCGATCATGGAGGCCCAGCTGCGGCGCGCGATGACGCTGTCGGAGGGAGACGCGGGGATCCTCGTCTCCAGCCCGCTCACGATCGTGCTCTGGATCATCGCGGCGCTGCTGCTGATCGTGCCGCCGCTGGCCGGCGCCCAGCTCGGCCGGCGCCGCCGCCGCGCGCTTCGCGCGAGCGGGCAGGCCGACTCCGACGACCGCACGCCGGCCGACGCGCAGCGCTGACCGTCTCACCCGAAAGACCAGGAGGAATCAGTGGAATCCACGTCACACGAGCGATACGACGTCGTGGTGGTCGGCGGCGGCAACGCCGGCTTCTCGGCGGCCCACGCGGCGGCGGAGCGCGGCCGGCGGGTGCTGCTGCTCGAGCGCGGAACGCGCGAGATGTCCGGAGGCAACAGCTACTACACCGCCGGCGCCACGCGCATCCCGCACGGCGGGCTCGACGACCTGCGCGACCTGGTCGAGCCCGACGAGCGCCACGCCGCGACGGTCGTGCCGCCGTACTCGTCGGACGAGTACCTCGCGGATCTGGTGAAGGTGACGGAGGGGCGCACCGATCCGGAGATGGCCCGGGTGCTGGTCGACGAGGCCGCCGACGCGATCCGGTGGCTGCACGGGCTCGGGCTGAGGTACCGGCTCATGTACGAGCGCCAGGCCTACGCGCGCCCGGACGGCACCCACCTGTTCTGGGGCGGACTGCACGTCGGCAACGTGGGCGGCGGCGTCGGCCTCGTCGACGACCACACCGCGGTCGCCGCGCGCCTCGGCACCGAGGTGCGCTACGGCGCCCGCGGGACCTCCCTCATCACTGAGGACGGCGCGGTGACCGGGGTCCGGTACACGACGCACGACGGCGGCGAGCGCGAGGTGCGCGCCGACAGCGTCGTCCTCGCCGCGGGCGGGTTCGAGTCGAGCCCCGAGCTGCGCGAGCGACACCTCGGGCCCGGCTGGGCCAACGCGAAGGTGCGCGGCACGCCCTACAACACCGGCGACATGCTCCTCGCCGCGCTCGACGTCGGCGCGCGGAAGGGCGGCGACTGGTCGTCGTGCCACAGCGTCCAGTGGGATGCCGAGGCCGAGCACAACGAGTCCAACCGCGAGCTCACGAACCGGCTGACGCGACAGAGCTACCCGCTCGGGATCATCGTGAACCGGGAGGGGGAGCGGTTCCTCGACGAGGGCGCCGACTTCCGCAACTACACGTACGCGAAGTACGGCCGCGAGATCCTCGCCCAGCCCGGATCCGTCGCCTGGCAGGTGTTCGACGCGAGCCTGCGCCCGGCGCTGCGCACCGAGGAGTACGACATGCCGGGCATCGGCGTGCACACGGCCGACACCCTCGAGGCGCTCGCGGACCAGGCCGGGATCGCCCGGGACGCGTTCGTCGCCACCGTCGAACGCTTCAACGAGAGCATCGACCGGGAGGCCCCGTACGACCCGACGGTGAAGGACGGCCGCGCCGCGGCCACGACTCCGCCGAAGTCGAACTGGGCCGCTCCGATCGAGACCGCTCCCTTCTACGCGTATCCCGTCACGTGCGGCATCACCTTCACGTTCGGCGGGGTGAAGGGCGATCTCGACGGCCGCGTGCTCGGTGCCGACGGTGCGCCGATCCCCGGGCTCCTCGCCTGCGGCGAGATGCTCGGGGGCCTGTTCAGCGGCAACTATCCCGGGGGCTCGGGCCTCGCGGCCGGCATGGTGTTCGGGCGCCGCGCGGGGGCCGTGGCCTAGTTGTACTCGGTCATGAGGTTGGTGACACTCGGCTGATCGGGGGTTGGCCACCGCAGGCGGTGTGTGGTCGAGCGTAGTTGTAGTGCTCGAGCCAGGGGGCGAGCGCGTCGGCGCGGTGCTGGTTGGAGGCGTAAGGCGCGCGGTAGGCCCAGTATTCCTGCATGGTGCGGTTGAAGCGCTCGGCCTTGCCGTTCTGCCAGGGGCAGTGCGGCTTTGTGG
>NZ_JAIJZW010000012.1 GCF_019753765.1 Microbacterium marinilacus | reverse complement strand
TCCGAGTCAGCTCGGCGAGCAGCTCTCCCGGCCTGGCTGCACTTCTACAATCACCACAGACCCCACACCGCCATCGGAAAGCTCCCACCCATCAGCCGCATTTCAAACAACCTGGCTGGGCACTACATCTAGCGACGCCCCTCCCCTGTCACGGCCGTGCGGCCGGGCTGCCGTCAGGCGCAGACCTCGTAGGGCGGCTCGTCCTCGCGGGTGAGCACGACGGACTGCGCCGCGTCCTGACCCTCCAGATACTCGAAGAACAGCGCGCCGTCCTCCGGGTCGTCGTCGGACACCCAGAGGAACACGCGCCCGTCCATGCCGGAGGAGAGCTCCTCGGCCTGCGGGTACACGGCCCGCACCTCGTCGCGCGTCGACCCCAGCCCGACGTCGCCGTCCTCGGTGCGCGGGCCGACGCCCGTCGGGGCGTCCGGCCCCCACTCCACCGCGATGGTCTCGATCGGCCCGGGATCGGTCTGCTCGTCTCGGGCGAACCACACGGTGAACGCCCCGTCGGGCGCGTTCCAGTACGCGGTCCAGCCGCAGGCCTCGTCGTTCGTCCAGTCCCCGGCAGACAGCTCCGCCAGCGTCTCGTCGAAGTCCTCGCCGATCTCCAGCGGGCCGATCTCGCCGTCCTCGATCTGCCACGTGGACGGATCGGCGACGTCCTCCTGCACCGGCGGGGCGGACGTGCCGGTGGGCGCGGGGGTCGTCTCGGTCGGCGTCGGGGCGTCCTGCGCGGGCGCCGAGCTCGTCTCGACCGGTTCGGCGGACGGCGCGCATCCGGCGAGCAGCGCCGCCGTGAGCAGCGCCGACGCCGCCGCGGCGCCCGATCCCGTGAAGCGGTTGCGGTTGCCTGGCATGACCCTCTCCTTCGTCTCGGTCTGCCCGAGGCTACGACCGTGGACGGTGCCACGTCACCCCGTTGCGCACGGCGCGGATCGGCAGTAATTACGCTGGAGGGATGCGCTCAGCCCTCCGCTCCGACCTCGCTGAGCGCCTGCTGCCCTGGTATGCGCGGGAGAAGCGCGACCTCCCGTGGCGCGCGGCGGGCTTCGGCGCGTGGGGCGTGCTGGTGAGCGAGTTCATGCTGCAGCAGACGCCGGTGAACCGCGTGATCCCGCGGCTCGAGGCCTGGCTCGCGCGCTGGCCGACGCCCACCGCCCTCGCCGCCGACCCGCCGGCCGAGGCGGTGCGGCAGTGGGCCAACCTCGGCTACCCGCGTCGGGCGCTGTGGCTGCATCGCGCGGCCGTGGAGATCCGCGACCGTCACGACGGCGTCGTGCCGCGCGACGTGGACGCCCTCCTCGCGCTGACCGGCATCGGCGACTACACGGCCCGCGCTGTCGCCGTGTTCGCATACGAGGACCGGCACCCGGTGGTCGACACGAACACGCGACGCGTGATCGCCCGAGCCGTGCACGGCAGGGCTCAGCCTGGTCCGCCGCACCGTCGCGACCTCCAGGAGATGGACGCGCTGCTGCCCGCCGATGACGCCGAGGCCGCCGTGATGAACGCCGCCATGATGGAGCTCGGCGCGGTGGTCTGCACCGCGCGCTCGCCTCGGTGCGACGCATGCCCGGTGCGCGATACGTGCGCGTGGGTGCAGGCGGGCAAGCCGGAGACCCCGGACCTCCGCCGCCGCCAGGCGCGCTACGAGGGCAGCGACCGGCAGGCGCGCGGTGCCGTGCTGCGCGCGCTGCGCGACGCCACCTCCTCGCCCGCCACGGGGCTGCCGCAGGAGGCGGTCATCCCCGACTGGCCGGACGCGCTGCAGCGCGACCGCGCGATCCTGTCGCTGCTCGACGACGGCCTCGTCGAGGTCGACGACGGCGTGCTCCACCTGCCGCGGGCGTGACACTCGTGAGTGCCATTCGGCACTCACGAAGAGAGCGCGAGTGCCATTCGGCACCCGCGCTCGCGTCACTCCGCCTCTTCGCCCTCGCGCGGCTTGAGGTACGGGTCGGCCTCGCCCGCGTACTTCGCCGAGGCGGCGATGCCGGCCACGGCCTCGTCGCGCTCGCGCGCCTCTCGCAGCAGCGCCGTGAGATGGTCGGCGGTCTCGGGCAGCGCGTCGGGGATGAACTCGAGCGACGGCGTGAGCCTCGTGTTGAGCTGCTTGCCCACCTCGCTGCGCAGCATGCCCGTCGCCGACTTCAGCGCCGCGGCCGAGCCGGCACGCTCCTCGTCCGTGCCGTACACCGTGTAGAACACGGAGGCGTGCTGCAGGTCGCCCGTGACGCGCACCTCGGTGATCGTGACGAAGCCGAGGCGCGGATCGCGCAGCCCCTTCTCGAGCCGCTCCGCCAGGATCACCCGGATGCGATCCGAGAGCCTGGCCTGTCGTTCCTGACCCGCCATGGAGTCCTCCTTGAGTGAAGCGGCCCTGGTGGGCGCCCCGGCGACACAGTGCCGGGGGCGCCCACCAGGGCCAGTGTCTCAGACCTCAGGTCACGTGCGAGGCTTCTCGACCATCTCCGTGGTCTCGATCTCGTCGCCGATCTGGATGTCGTTGTACTTGCCGAGCCCGATACCGGCCTCGAAGTCCGTACGCACCTCGGTGACGTCGTCCTTGAAGCGGCGCAGCGACTCGATGGCCAGGCCGTCGGCGATGACCACGCCGTCGCGGATGACGCGCGCCTTGGCGTTGCGCGTGATCGTGCCCGAGCGGACGATGACACCGGCGATGTTGCCGAACTTGGACGAGCGGAAGACCTCGCGGATCTCCGCGACGCCCGACTGCTTCTCCTCGAACTCCGGCTTGAGCATGCCCTTGAGGGACTGCTCGACATCGTCGATCGCGTTGTAGATCACCGAGTAGAACCGGATGTCGACGCCCTCACGCGACGCGGCCTCGCGGGCCTTCGCGTCGGGACGCACGTTGAAGCCGATGACGATCGCGTTGTCGATCGTCGCCAGGTTCACATCCGACTCGGTGACGGCACCCACACCGCGGTGGATGATCCGCAGCTGGACGCTGTCGTCGACCTCGATCTTGAGCAGCGACTCCTCGAGCGCCTCGACGGCACCCGACACGTCGCCCTTGATGATGAGGTTGAGCGACTCGACCTTGCCCTCCTCGAGAGCACGGGTGAAGTCCTCGAGCGACATCCGCTTGCGGGCCTTGGCCAGCTGGGCGTTGCGCTCCGCCGCCTCGCGCTTCTCGGCGATCTGACGGGCGGTGCGGTCCTCGTCCGTGACGATGAACGTGTCGCCGGCACGCGGCACAGAGTTGAGACCCTGCACCTGCACCGGACGCGAGGGCCACGCCTCGTCGACGTGGTCGCCGTTCTCGTCGATCATGGCGCGAACGCGGCCGAAGGCCGTGCCCGCGACGATCGCGTCTCCGACCCGGAGCGTTCCCGACTGGATGAGCACCGTGGCCACCGAGCCGCGGCCCTTGTCGAGCTTCGCCTCGATCGCGACACCGCGCGCCGCCTTGTTCGGGTTGGCCGTGAGGTCCAGACCCGCGTCCGCCGTGAGCAGCACGGCATCGAGCAGGTCCTGGATGCCGGTTCCCTGACGGGCCGACACGTCGACGAACATCACGTCGCCGCCGTACTCCTCGGCGACCAGACCGTACTCCGTGAGCTGCTGGCGCACCCGGCCTGGGTTCGCCTCGGGCTTGTCGACCTTGTTGACCGCGACCACGATCGGCACGCCGGCCGCCTGGGCGTGGTTCAGCGCCTCGACCGTCTGCGGCATGATGCCGTCGTCGGCCGCGACCACCAGGATCGCGATGTCGGTCACCTGCGCGCCACGGGCACGCATGGCGGTGAACGCCTCGTGACCCGGGGTGTCGATGAAGGTGATCGCGCGCTCGACCTCGTCGTGCTCGGTCCAGATCTGGTACGCGCCGATGTGCTGCGTGATGCCGCCGGCCTCGCCCTCGACCACGTTGGTCTTGCGGATGGCGTCGAGCAGTCGCGTCTTACCGTGGTCGACGTGACCCATCACGGTCACCACCGGAGGACGGATCTCGAGATCGCTCTCGTCCTCGTCCAGGAGCTCCTGCTCGAGGTCGAGGCCGAAGCCCTCGAGGAGCTCCTTGTCCTCGTCCTCGGGCGAGACCATCTGGATCTTGTAGCCGAGCTCTTCGCCGAGGACCTCGAAGGTCGCCTCGTCGAGGGACTCGGTCGCGGTCGCCATCTCGCCCAGGTTGAACAGGATGGTGACGAGCGTGCCGGGCTGCACGGTGTAGCCGCGCAGCGCCTCGAGCTTGTCGGCGAAGTCCGAGATGGACGCGCCGCGGCGCAGACGGATCGTCTCGCCGTTGCCCTTCTGGACGTTGACGCCGCCGACGACCGGCGCCGACCGCATCTCGAACTCTTGACGCTTCGCGCGACGCGACTTGCGCTGCTTCGACTTGCCGCCGCCCTTGCCGAACGCGCCGGCCGTGCCACCGCGACCGCGACCGCCGGGACCGGGACGACCCGGGAAGCCACCGCCACCGGGACCGCCGGGGCCACCACCGGGACGGAAGCCGCCGCCGCCACCGGGACGACCGGCTCCACCCGGACGCTGCTGGAACGGCGCGCCGGGACGACCCGCGCCACCGGGGCGGCCGGGACGTCCGGGACCGCCCGGGCGCGGGGCGCCGGGACGGGGGGCGCCGGGACGCGGCGGCTGGGGCTTCGGGATGTTGCCGGGCGACGGGCGCTGGCCCATGCCCTGAGCGGACGCGAAGGGGTTGTTGCCGGGGCGCGGGCCGGCGGGACGCTGCCCCATGCCCTGCGACGAGGCGAACGGGTTGTTGCCGGGGCGCGGGCCACCGGGCTTCGGCGCCGGAGCGCCGGGCTTGGGCGCGGCGGAACCGGGCTTGGGCGCCTCGGCAGCGGGCGCGTCGGGTGCGGCGGGCGAGGCCGAAGCCTCGGCCTGGGGGGCCGGCGCCGCGGGGCTCGCCGCAGGGGCGGCCTCAGCCGGCTTGGGGCCGGGCTTGCCCGGAGCCGACGGCTTCGCCGCGGTGGGGCGCGCAGGCCCCGGTCGGCCGGCGGGCTTCGCCGGTGCGGCGGCCTTGTCGGCCGGCTTCGCGCCGCCCTCGGCCTCGAACGCGGCGCGCAGCTTGCGCGCCACCGGAGGCTCGATGGTCGACGACGGGCTCTTCACGAACTCGCCGAGCTCCTTGAGCTTCGCCAGGGCGACCTTGCTGTCGACGCCGATCTCCGCAGCGATCTCATGTACGCGTGGTTTTGCCACAATTCTCCTGTCTGGGTGGTCTACCCAGGACAGGGCAGACCTCTAAAGGCGGACGGGTCTCATTTCGAGCCGTTCACTTTGTTTCCATAGCCGTTCAGCCATTCCTCGAAGGTCTGCGTGTCGAGCGGGCCCGACACGCGCAGTGCTCGTCCGAAGGCGCGGCGCCGCAGGGCGTTCTCCGCGCACTCGCGAGTGGGATGAAGCCACGCACCCCGCCCGGGCGATGCCTTTCGCTCGTCGACGACGAGCTCGAGACCGCGCACGACCACTCGAAGGAGAGCGGTTCGGGGGGCACGCGTGCGACAGCCGACGCACGTTCGTACGGGTTCCATCTTACACCTCCGTCCCCGACCGCTGACCGAGGCGTCCCTCGCCTCGGAGGGTCTCGACGCGCCTCGCTCGGAGCGACGCGCGTGGGCCCAGACCTCTTACGCGCCGTCCTCGAGGATCGAGTCGGGCTGGATGTCGATCTTCGCCCCCGTGAGCTTGGCGGCGAGGCGGGCGTTCTGCCCCTCCTTGCCGATGGCGAGCGACAGCTGGTAGTCGGGCACGAGCGCGCGCACCGCCTTGGTCGACTCGTCCAGCACGAAGCTCGACGTGACCTTCGCGGGCGAGAGCGCGTTCGCGACGAACTTCGGAAGCTCCGGGTTGTAGTCGACGATGTCGATCTTCTCGCCGCTCAGCTCCTCGGTGACGGCGCGCACGCGCCGCCCCAGCTCGCCGATGCACGCGCCCTTGGCGTTGATCGACGGGTCGTTGGCCTTGACGGCGATCTTCGTGCGATGCCCCGCCTCACGAGCGAGCGAGGTGATCTCGACGAGACCGTTCGCGATCTCGGGCACCTCGAGCGCGAAGAGCTTGCGGACGAGTCCGGGGTGCGTGCGCGACACGGTGATCGCCGGCCCCTTCGTGCCCTTCGAGACGCTCGTGACGTAGACGCGCAGCCGCGATCCGTGGGCGTACTCCTCGCCGGGCACCTGCTCCTCGGGCGGCAGGATCGCCTCGACCGAGCCGAGGTCGACGTGGATCATGCGCGGGTTCGGCCCCTGCTGCACGACGCCGGCGACGATGTCGCCCTCCTTGCCGCGGAACTCGCCGAGCACCGCGTCGTCGGCGATGTCGCGCAGACGCTGGCTGATGACCTGCTTCGCGGCGTACGCGGCGATGCGCCCGAAGTCCTCGGGCGTCGTCTCCTCCTCGCCGATGACGGCACCCTCGTCGTCGAGGACCGGCACGTGGATGCCCACGTGGCCCGTCTTGCGGTCGAGCTGGGCGCGGGCGCCCTCCGGCACCTCGCCGTTCTGCGAGACGTGCTTGCCGTAGGCCGTCAGGATCGCCTGCTCGATGATGTGCACGAGCTCGTCGAACGGGATCTCCTTCTCGCGCTCGACCGTTCGCAGCAGCCCCAGATCGATGTCCATGGTGACCTCCCTAGTCAGCCGCCCGCTGGCCGACGACCAGACCGGACAGACCGAAAGTCTCCGCTCTCCGCGGAGACTTTCGCGTCAGTTCTCATCGGCGTACGTCGCGCCGATATCCCTCTGACATTACCGGATGCGGCCCGCCGCCACGCTGGGAAGACAGCGGTCCCGCCTCCGCATGGAGACGGGACCGCGTGTCGGGCTGTCAGCAGGCTCCGGCCGCGGCCCAGGGCCCCCACTGGTCGCCGGGAAGCTGGTCGCGCGTCCACCACCGGGCCTCGAACACCCGGCCGTCGTGGACGACGCGCTCGCCTCCCGTGTAGACCTGCGAGGCCGTCCATGCCGCCGCGACGCCGTCGGCGCACGCGACGATCTCGCCCTGCTCCATCCACGATCCGGTCGTGGACGTCCCGGGCTCCTCCGTCGTCCACCACTGCGCGACGTACACGGCGCCGTCGTGGGAGACCCTGTCTCCGCCGACGTAGACCGCGCCGGCCTGCCACGCGGGCGCCGCGGGCTCCTCGGGCTGCGGCTCGACCAGCGTGAACACCACGGTCGTCACGTTGCCGGCGAGGTCGAGCACCTCCAGCGTGTTCTCGCCCAGGACAGCCCCGAACCGGCCCGGGACGACGCCGTCGAGATCGCTCCAGCGGTCGTCGACGAGATCCTTCACGACCCCGTTCAGCACGACGCGGTCGATCCTGCCCTCGTCGAACAGCTTGAAGCTGACCCTCTCGTAGACGCCGTCGGAACCGATCGTGTCGCCCTTCACGGTCACCGTCGGCGCCGTGACGTCGACCGGCTCGGTGGGCGCGTCCGGAAGGGCGAGCCCGACGATCTCGGGGTTGTGGTCGCTCGCGCGGAACACCGACTCGTCGTACAGGATCGTCGCGTTGTAGTTGTAGCGGCTGTACTCGAAGCCGACCTGCTCCTGCGCGTTGATCTGCCACACGTCGACGCCGGTCACCAGCTCGAGGCCGCCGGCGTTCGCGAACACGTGGTCGAGCGAGCCGTCCATGCCGTCGAAGTTGTAGGTCGCCTCGCCGCCGCCCAGCGCCACGTTCAGCTCGGTGTAGCCGGCCTCCTCGATCACCTGCACGGGGTCCTCGGACGAGTACGCGTTGAAGTCGCCGGCGAGGAAGACGTCCTCGATCCCGGTCTGCTCGATCAGCCCCGCGACGAAGTCGACGAGGGCGTGCGCCTGACCGACGCGGTCCGGGTTGGCCAGGCCCTGGCCGGTGCCGTCGTCGGTGCCCGACCCCTTCGACTTGAAGTGGTTGACCGACACGAGGAACGCGTCCTCGTCCGACCCGCCGGCGGGCTTGAAGGCCTGGACGAGCGGCTCGCGCGCATTGTCGAAGTTCTCCTCGTCGATCAGGATGTGCGACTCGCCCACCGGGGCGATGTCCGCCGGCTTGTAGATGAACCCGGTGCGGATGACGTCCTCCTGCTCGACGGCCGGACGCAGCTCGGGGGACGGCACGTACTCCCAGACGTCCTCGCCGGCGTCGGCGTTGAGGGCATCGACGAGCTCGGCGATCGCGAAGTCGCGGTCCTTGCCGAAGTGCGCCGAGTTCTCGAGCTCCTCGAGCGAGACGATCGACGCCCCGAGGCCGTCGATGGCCGCCACGATCTTGGCCTGCTGACGGGCGAGGTTCTCCTCGTCGGCCGCCCCTCGCGGCCCGTTCGGGTTGCAGGAGTTGTTGGCGATCCGGTTGCCGTCGCGATCCGTGTAGAACGTGCACGTGCCGAGGCCGGAGGCCACGAACTCCTCTCCCGTGGTGGGGAAGTAGTTCAGCACGTTGAAGGTGGCGAGCCGGACGTCGCCGCCCACGTCCTGCGGCTGGAGGTTCTCGGTGCGCGTGTCGCTGAAGGCGACGACCGCGGCGCCGTCATCGGTCACGGGCGTGGTCGGCTGCAGGTTCCACAGGTCGTTGCGATACTCGAGCACGACCGGCTGGCGGAACGTGGCCTCGGAGCCGACCCGCACGGGGTTGTCCGGCGTGAGGTACGGCAGCGGCGTGGCCTTGTTCGCCGCCGAGTTGAAGTTGAGCGTGGCGCCGTCGTCGAGCGTGATGAAGCGCGACGCGTTCTCGTCGCGGATCGCCTGCAGGCCCGCCGTGTCGTCGGCGTCCGCATACTCGGTCGGCGTCCTGAGGGCGCCCTCCCCGTCGGCCAGGCCGAACGAGCCGTAGAAGTTCGCGTCGTAGTTGTCGGTGACCGTGAAGGATCCGGACGGCAGGACGAGCTCGCCCTCGTGCGCCTCCTTCTTCTCGTCGCTGTCGAGCAGGGACCAGTCGGCCAGCGGCGTCACCGTGCCGAGAGCCTCGTCGAGCACCGTCACCCCGCCCGCGCCCGGGGTGATCTGGGTGGTCGGCACGCCGGTGCTGCTGTTCTGCGGCACGTACTCGCTGACCGTGCCCGTGACCCGAACGCTCTGGCCGATCTCGGCGCGGGCGTTGGACCCGTAGACGAAGACCGCGTCCGACCGGCCGTCCGTCGGGTCGCCCGCCGGATCCTGCACGTAGAAGCCGTTCATGCCACCGGTGCGATAGTCGGCGGTGACGACCCCCTCGACCGTGACCGTGGTGCTCTCGAGCGGCGACCGCTCGCCGTCGCCCTGGACGTCGGCGATCCGCACCGTCTCGCCCGGGACGGTCGGAGTCGGAGTCGGCGTCGGCGTCGGCTCCGGCTCCGGCTCGGGCGTCGCCGCACCGGAGTTCTGCGGTGTCGGCTCGCCGGCCGCGAAGTCGGCGGAGTTCACGTCGCTGTCGGCGCCGCCGTCGGCGCGGAACGCCGCCGTGGTGTTGCTCAGGGCCGGCGCCGCCGCGCCCTCGTAGGTGGTCGCCGACCCGAAGCCGATCGCGTCGATCACGCCCTCCGCGCCCGCGATGTCGCCCGAACCGGAGAAGCGATCGGCGGAGGCCAGCAGCAGCACCTGTCCGTTCGCCGCCCCCATGTTGAGCGTGCCCACCTGGTCGGGGGCGGGCAGCGCCGTCGTTCCGCCCGATCCCTTCGCCTGCTGCACGAGGAAGTGCCCGCCCGGCGCGATCGTCCCGGTGAGCGCCGTCACACCGCCGGAACCGCCCGTCGCGGAGCGGTACTCGAGGCCCAGCCCGTCGAGCGCCACCGGCTCGTCGGTCGGGTTGTACAGCTCGACGAAGTCGTGCGTGTAGACGGCGCCGCTGTTGCCGCCGCCACCGTAGACCTCGCTGATGACGACGCCCTGGCCGTCGGGAGCGGCGAGGGCCGCGGCGGGGGCCAGAGCGGCGAGGCAGCCGGTCGCGAGCGCTGCGCTCGCGATGCCGGCGACGCGGCGATGCGTCGTGCGGGATGAGGACATGCGGGGCTGCTCCGATGGGGTCGCGCGGACGGGGACGGGCCGACACGAGGAGGCTACGCCGCGCGTCGGACACGTCAGGTTCTCAGAGCGCGGCGGCGCCGCGATTGCCGCGAGGTTACGGCTCGGGAAACGCGGCCTCGTGCGCCCCGGGCCGACCTCCGTCAGTCGGTGACGCGGTCGAGGAAGGCGACCGTCGACGCGAAGGCCGTGCGGGCGTCCTCGAGGTCGAGATGGAACTGGTACTCGTGCGGCAGAGCGGGCTCGTGGTCGTCCGGGTAGAACACCGGCGTGACGTCGACCCCCAGCCCGTCGAGCCGCTCGGCGAGCCGACGCGACTGGTTCGGCGTGAGCGGGTCGTCGTTGCCGCCGGAGATCCAGGTCGCCGGGAAGTCCGCCGTGACCCAGTCGATCGTCGACATCTGCCGGTCGCCGGCCGATTGCGACCAGTCCCGGTCGCCGAGGTACGCCCACAGCGCCACCCGGAACCCCCAGCCGCCGATGCCCGGCGCGTTCGGGATGCCGCTGACGTCGTAGATCCCGCAGTTCAGCAGCACGCCGCGCAGCTGCGACGGCGTCAGCGACGGGCGGATCCCGAGCTCGGCGGCGTAGTCGGGGTTCGTCGTGAGCGCGGCCAGCTGGCTGGTGAGGTTGGCTCCCGCCGAGTCGCCCGCGATGACGATTCGCGACGGGTCGATGCCATGCTCGTCTGCGTGCTCGACCAGGAAGGCGAGGGCGTCGTTGAGCTGTCCGACGGCGGTCGGGTAGCGGCTCTCCGGGCCCAGCGAGTAGTTCAGCGAGACGGTCGTGTAGCCCTCCGCGGCGAGCATGCGCACGTAGGGTCGGACGTCCTCCTTGAAGCCGGAGATCCAGGCGCCGCCGTGGATCCACACGACGGTCGGCAGCACCTCGCCGTCCCGGTCCTCGGGCGAGAACACGTCGAGGGTCGTCGCGTCGCCCGCATCGCCGTAGGACACGTCGAGCGTCTCGCGGATGCCGCTTTCGGGCTCGTACGTCGACATCTCCGCCACCGTGTCGCGCGCGCCCTTCTCGAAGAGGGCTCGGATCAGCATCGCCGCCGGCCACGGCGACACCAGCGAGGCACCCACCAGGCCGGCCACGACGACGAGCGCGCACAGCGGGACGAGCCGTGACGCGCGCCGGTACCAGGGGCGCCGGGACGGATCGCGCGCGGTCATGCGGTCACTCTGTCACACGGTCGCTCCGGCGCGCGCCGGCCGTGCGGTCAGCGCGCGGTCAGACGTGCGACGGCTTCCGCGGCCGGCACGACCTCACGCTCGCCCGAGCGCCGATCCCACAGCTCGACCTCGCCGTCGGCCGCACCGCGCCCGACGACCAGCAGCTGCGGCACGCCGATCAGCTCGGCATCGCCGAACTTCACCCCGGGCGACACCTTCGGACGGTCGTCGAACAGCACGTCCAGGCCGGCGGCCTCGAGCTCCCCGGCGATCCTCTCGCCGAGGTTCAGCGCGTCATCCCCCTTGCCAGTCGCGACGACGTGCACGTCGAACGGCGAGACGGCGGCGGGCCAGACGAGGCCCTTGTCGTCGTTGTTGAGCTCGGCGATGGCGGCGAGGATGCGCGTCACGCCGATGCCGTAGGAGCCCATCGTGACCGTGACGAGCTTGCCGTTCTGGTCGAGCACCTTCAGCCCGAGCGCCTCGGCGTACTTGCGGCCGAGCTGGAACACGTGGCCGATCTCCATGCCGCGCTCGAGCGTGATCGGCGTGCCGTCGGGCGCGATGTCGCCCTCGCGGAGCGTCGCCGCCTCAACCACGCCGTCGGGTGCGAAGTCCCGCCCCGCGACGAGCGAGTGCACGTGCTTGTCGACCTCGTTCGCGCCGGTGATCCAGGCCGCGCCCGTGGAGACGCGGGGATCGACGAGATACCGGATGCCGGAGGCTCCCTCCTCGCCGAGCAGCGCGCCGTCGGCCGTCCAGGGCCCGATGAAGCCGCGGACGAGCAGCGGGTGGGCGGCGAGATCCGCCTCGGACGCCGCCTCGACCTCGGCGGGCGCGAACGCCGCCTCGACGCGCTTCATGTCCACGTCGCGGTCGCCGGGCAGACCGATGACCACGAGCTCGCGCGTCCTGTCAGGGTGCACCAGCGCCAGCACGACGTTCTTCAGCGTGTCGGCCGCGGTGACCTCGTGGTCGAGCACGGCGTTCGCGTGCTCGACGAGCGTCGCGATGGTGGTGGTGCCGGGCGAGTCGAAGACCACGGGCGCACCCTCGGGGATCGCCAGAGGCTCGGGAGCGCGCGTCTCGAACGCCTCGACGTTGGCCGTGTAGCCGCCCTCGGACCGCACGAAGGTGTCCTCGCCGATCGGCGTGGGGTGCAGGAACTCCTCCGACTTGGAGCCGCCCATCGCGCCGGCGTCGGCCTTGACGATCACGTACTCCATGCCGAGGCGGCGGAAGATGCGCTCGTACGCGTCGCGCTGCGCCTGGTAGCTGGCGTCGAGGCCCTCGTCCGACGAGTCGAACGAATAGGCGTCCTTCATCGTGAACTCGCGCCCGCGCAGGAGGCCGGCGCGGGGGCGCGCCTCGTCGCGGTACTTGTCCTGGATCTGGTAGATGGTCAGCGGCAGGTCCTTGTACGACGAGTACAGGTCCTTCACGAGCAGCGTGAACGCCTCCTCGTGCGTCGGCGCGAGCAGGTAGTCGGCGCCGTGGCGGTCCTGCATCCGGAAGATGCCGTCGCCGTACTCCGTCCAGCGTCCGGTGGCCTCGTACGGCTCGCGGGGCATCAGCGCCGGGAAGTGCACCTCCTGCGCGCCCGCGGCCGCCATCTCCTCGCGGACGACCTGCTCCAGCCGCGCCTTGACCCGCAGGCCGAGCGGCAGCCACGCGAAGATCCCCGGCGCCTGCCGCCGGATGTACGACGCGCGCACCAGCAGCCTGTGGCTGATGACCTCGGCGTCGGCGGGATCCTCCCGGAGGGAGCGGAAGAAGAACGAAGAGAGCCGCGTGACCATAAGGGCTCCAGTCTAGGACCCGGCACGACGCGGGAATCGCGGCGGGCTCCGGGCCGACACGCCGCGGATCTGGCCCCGTCCGGGCCGTCTCATCCTGCGTCGGGCACGACCACGGGATGACGGATGTCATGCCGGCGTCGTGACGGGCGCCGCAGCGGCCGGGCTCGGCGACACGGGACGCTCGAGACATGGCAGACATCAACGCGGCCGAGCGCCGCGATCCGGGCCCCGCGGCCGCCGCCGATCCCGCGATCGACCTGACGGGCCTCGTGCGGCGCTTCCGCACCGCCGCGGGACCCGTCGTGGCTGTCGACGGCGTGGACCTGCGCGTCGAGCGCGGCGAGGTGGTCGCGCTGCTCGGCCCGAACGGTGCCGGGAAGACGACGACGATCGACATGCTGCTCGGCCTCGCCTCGCCCGACGCGGGCAGCGTCCGCGTGCTCGGCCTGCGGCCGCGCCGACAGACCGCCGCCGGGCGCCTGGCGGCCGTGCTCCAGACGGGCGGCCTGCTCGCCGACCTCACCGTGCGCGAGACGGTCGCCGCCGTCGGCGGGCTGCACGCCTCGGCCGGCCGGATGGGCTCGCGGCGGGCCGTCGCCGCGCGGATCGAGGAGGCGATGGCGCGCGCAGACCTCACGGGGATCGCGCGACGCCGCATCGGCCGCTGCTCCGGGGGCGAGCAGCAGCGGGTGAAGTTCGCCCTCGCCCTGCTGCCCGACCCCGACGTGCTCGTGCTGGACGAGCCCACCGCCGGGATGGACGTGACCGCACGGCGACGGTTCTGGGACGCGATGCGCGCCGACGCCGACGCGGGCCGCACCATCGTCTTCGCGACGCACTACCTGGAGGAGGCCGAGCAGTTCGCGCGGCGCACCGTCGTCATGAGCCGCGGACGCGTCGTCGCCGACGCCCCGACGGCGGCTCTTCGCGCGTCGCTCGGCGGCCGCGTCGTGTCGGCTCTGCTGCCGTCCGACACCTCGGCCGCCGAGGGCCTCGTCGCCGAGCTACGCGCGGACACGGACGTCGCCGAGGTGCGCGTCGACGGCGGCCGGATCACCGCGCGCACGGCCGCGTCGGACGTGCTCGCCCGGCACCTGCTGGAGCGCGGCGCCACCGACCTCGAGATCACCGCCCCCACCCTGGAAACCGCCTTCACGGCGCTGACGGAGGACTGACCCTTGCTCTTCTCCCCCACGCTCTACCGCGTCGAGGCGCTGCGCCAGCTGCGTAACCCCTACACCCTCGCGTTCACGCTCGCGATGCCGGTCGCGATGTACCTGCTGTTCGGCGCCGGCGCCGACTACGCCCGGCTCAGCGCCGGCCACGGCAACGTGTCGTTCTACGTGATGGTCTCGATGGGCGCGTTCGGCACCGCGACCGCGATGAGCTCGCTGAGCTCTCTGGCCGCGTCCGAGATCGGGCAGGGATGGGGCCGTCAGCTCGCGCTGACACCCTTGACGATGCCCGGCTACGTCGTCACGAAGCTGCTCACGTCGATGTCGTTCGCGGCGCTGTCGGTCGCGGCGGTGTTCGTCGCCGGGGCGCTGTCCGGCGCCGAGGCGGACGACGCCTGGCGGTGGGCGGCGGCCGCGGCGCTCATCCTCGGCGGTGGGCTGATCTACGGCCTGTTCGGGACGGGGGTGGGCCTCGCGTTCAACGCCGACTCGGCCGCGGCGCTCGCGTCCATCGCGATCACGTTCTTCTCGTTCTTCGGCAACGTCTTCATCCCCCTCGAGGGGGTGCTGCTGGACATCGCCCACTACACGCCCCTGTACGGCTACGTCGCGCTCGTCCGCTGGCCCGTCACCGACGGCGCGCTCATCGCGGGCGGATCCGACCCGCTGTGGGCGGTGCTGCTCAACTTCGCCGCGTGGACCGCCGCGTTCGTCGCCCTCGCGCGCATCGGCATGCTGCGCTCGCGGCGCCGTCGTTAGGCTGTGCGCGTGACACCCGCGACGCAGGCCGGAGGGGCCGGAGGCCGCGCGCACGCCGACCCGTGGGAGCGCTACGGCTGGCTGATGGCCGCCGTGTGGCTGATCTTCCTGATCTACCCCGTGCTCGCGCTGGCGGCGTCGGAGCAGCACGTCGCCTGGCGGGTGCTCGGCTGGGCGGCGCTCGTGGCGTTCGCCGTGCTGTACGTCACCGGCCTCATCATCGGCATGCGCGCAGGATGGGGACGCGCCCCACGCACGGTGTACGCGATCTTCGCCGCCACCGTCGTCTGCGTGCTCGGCACGCTGCCCGCCATCGGCACGCAGGCGCTCAGCTTCATCCCGTTCCTCATGGCCTACGCCTCGTACGGCATGGGCAGGGCGTGGCACTGGATCGCCTCCATCGGCGGCGTGGCGATCGCCGTCGTCGTGCTCGTGGCGACCGGCCGGATGGAGGGGCACCTGCAGGTGCTGATCATCGTCGTCCTGATGGCGCTGGTGAACACCATCAACACCTGGCTCATCGGACGCTCCGTGGCCGCCGAGGAGGTGCGGCTGCGGCTCGCGACCAGCGAGGAGCGCGGCACGATCGCGCGGGATGTCCACGACCTGCTCGGCCACTCGCTGACGGTCGTGAAGCTGAAGGCCGAGCTGGCGGCACGGCTCGTCGACGCCGAGCCGGCGCGGGCGAAGGCAGAGCTGACCGAGATCGCGAGGCTCGCCGGCGAGGCGATCGCGGGCGTGCGCACCACCGCGACCGGCCTGCGGGCCACGGATCTGCGCACGCAGCTCGACGCGAGCGAGGCCGCACTCGGCTCGGCGGGCGTCGCCGTGCGCACCGAGGGCGACATCGGCGCGCTGTCGCCCGCGCAGTCGCTCACGGCGGCGTGGGTGCTGCGGGAGGCGACGACGAACATCCTGCGGCACGCGCGGGCCGAGACCGTTCGCATCGCGATCGAGCCGGGCACGCTCACCGTCGACGACGACGGCACCGGCGTGCGACGGCCGGCCGGCAACGGCCTGCGCGGCATGGCCGAGCGCGCCGCCGCGGCCGGCGCCGCGCTGCGCGTCGGCGCCGCGCCGACGCGGGGCACGCGGGTGGAGCTGCGCTGGTGACCGCTCCGATCCGCGTCCTGCTGGTCGACGATCAGGCGCTCATCCGGGGAGCGCTGGGCGCTCTGCTCGACCTCGAGGACGACCTCCTCGTGGTGGGCGAGGCGGCGGACGGCGCCCAGGCCACGGCCGAGGCAGCGCGGCTGCGGCCGGACGTCTGCCTGATGGACGTGCAGATGGCGGGCGTCGACGGCATCCAGGCCACGGCCGCCGTGCGGGCGGCCAGCCCCGGCACACGGGTGCTGATCGTCACGACGTTCGCGCGCCCAGGGTACCTGCGGGCCGCGCTCGAGGCGGGCGCGAGCGGGTTCATGGTGAAGGACGCGCCCGCCGACCAGCTGGCGGGCGCCGTCCGTCGCGTCCACGCGGGCCTGCGCGTGGTCGACCCGGCGCTGGCGGAGGCGTCGCTGTTCGACGGCGCCAACCCGCTCAGCGAGCGGGAGCAGCAGGTGCTGCGCCTCGCCGCCGACGGCCGCTCGGTCGCCGCGATCGCCGCCGAGGTCTTCCTGTCCTCCGGCACGGTGCGAAACCACCTCTCCGCGGCGATCGGCAAGACCTCCGCCGAGAACCGTGCCCAGGCCGCGCTCGTCGCGCGTGACAAGGGATGGATCTGACCGACCCCTCCGGCACGATCGGGGTCGCACGCGTCACACTCTGCGCCCGGCGTCCGACACCTCTCTGGGCGCCCTCTCGCGCCCGCCGAACCGGAGGAGACGAGACGCATGACACGGATCGACATCGGACGCACGAACAAGCTCGGCTACGGCGCCGTGATCGCTCTGGAAGGGTACGTCCGCTCGCGGGTCGACGGCGACCTGTACGAGCTGATCAAGATGCGCGCGTCCGTCCTGAACGGATGCGGCTTCTGCCTCGACATGCACGCGACCGACGGCGCCAAGCGCGGCATCCCGCGGCGCAAGCTGATGGCGGTCGCCGCCTGGCAGCACGCGCGGCCGATGTTCGACGGCCGTGAGCGCGCCGTGCTCGCCCTCACGGACGCCGTCACCCGCATCGGGCCCGACACGGTGAGCGACGAGATCTGGGACGACGTCGCGCAGCACTTCGACGATGCCGGCCTCGGCGCGCTGGTGCTCGCGATCTCGACCATCAACGTCTGGAACAGGATCGCCGTCGCCACGGGGATGGAGCCGCCCGTCGACGCCGCCCATCCGCTGGCGTGAGCGCGAGCGACGCGGTTACGGTGGGGACCGTGCCCGCCGCTCCGACCGCCGCCGCGCGGGCGTGGCGGGACGAGCGGGACCGGCTGGTCGGCATCGCCTACCGGATGCTCGGCGACTTCGGCCACGCCGAGGACGTGGTGTCGGAGGTCGCGATCGAGGCGCTGCGAGCCGAGCCGTCGGGCGAGGTGCGCTCGTGGCCGGCGTGGCTCACCACGACATGCGTGCGCCGGTCGATCGACCGGCTGCGGCAGCTGGCGTCGGCCCGGGAGGAGTACCCCGGGCCGTGGCTCCCCGAGCCCGTGGCGACGGACCGGCTGCCGGAGGACGTCGTGGCCGGGCGGGAGCTGCTGAGCATCACGATGCTGCACCTGGCGGAGCAGCTGGCGCCGGACGCGCGCGCCGCGGTCGTCCTGCACCGCGCCTTCGGGATGAGCTCGGTCGAGATCGGCGCCGTCCTCGGGCGAACACCGGCAGCGGTGCGCCAGCTGGTCTCCCGCGCCGAGCGGAAGCTCGGGCTCGACGAGCACGCGTCGATCGACCCCGCGGCCGACACCGCCGCGCTCGACCGCATCGTGACCGCTCTCGAACGGGGCGACGTCGCCGGGGTGCTCGCGCTGCTCGACGACGACGCCGTGCTGTGGACCGACGGCGGCGGCCGGGTGCGGGCGGCGCTCAACCCGATCTTCGGACGCGAGCGCATCTCGCGGTTCTTCGTCGGCATCGTCGAGAGCGCGGTCGCCGCCGTTCCGGACGCGCCGATCTCGGCCGCGGCGATCGCGGTGAACGGGCAGGCGGCCCTCTCGCTGACGGTCGCGGGGGTGGGGTCGGTGATCGTGGTCGAGCACGCGCCGTCCGGCGCGATCCGCGGCGTGCGCATGATCCGCAACCCGGACAAGCTCATGCGCGCGCTGTGAGCGCCGAGCGTCGCCGCGAGGCGGCGCCCGGGCCTCAATAGGCTGGCCGCATGCCGGCACGCTACGCACGCCTGTCCCCGTCCGCCGTCCGCACGCAGCTCGCCGACGCGCTGGCCCGGCTGCGGGGCTCGCTGGAGCTGCCCGAGGGCTTCCCCGACGAGGTGATCGCCGAGGCCGACGCGGTCGTCGCCTCCGGCGTGGCGGTGGACGGGTCGGACGAGACGCGCGCCGACCTCCGCGACGTGCCGTTCCTGACGGTCGACCCGGAGGGCTCGCGCGACCTCGACCAGGCGCTGTGCGTGCAGCGGGAGGACGACGGCTTCGCAGTGCTGTACGCGATCGCCGATCTCGCCGCCTTCGTCCGGCCGGGCGGTGCCATCGACCAGGAGGCACGCCGGCGCGGGCAGACGCTCTATGCGCCCGACGGCTCGGTGCCCCTGCATCCGGAGACGCTCTCTCACGGCGCCGCGTCGCTGCTGCCCGAGCAGGATCGGCGCGCGTACGTGTGGCGATTCGCGGTGGACGCGGCCGGCGCGCTGCGGGCGCCGGCCGAGCCGCCGGTCCGCGCCTGGGTGCGTTCGCGGCGGCAGTGGACGTACGCAGACGCGCAGGAGACGATCGACGCGGGCACCGCCCCCGAGCCGCTCGCTCTGCTGGCGGCGCTCGGTCCCGCGCTCGTCGCTCAGGAGGCGGCGAGGGGCGGTGCCAGCCTGAACGCCCCGGAGGAGGAGATCGTCGCGACCGACGACAGATACGACCTGCGGGCGCGGGCGATCGTGCCGCTGGAGCTCTGGAACGCGCAGCTGTCGCTGATGACGGGGATGGCCGCGGCGGCGATCATGCTGCAGCGGGGCTCCGGCATCCTGCGCACGCTGCCGCCGGCACCGGCCGACGCGATCGCGGAGCTGCGGCGGCGCGTCGCGCTCATCGGCCGTCCGTGGCCCGAGAGCCAGACGTACGGCGACTACCTGCGCGGCGTCGATCGCGACGACCCGGCCGCGCCCGCCGTCATGCACGCGGCGAGCGCGCTGTTCCGCGGCGCCGACTACGTCGCGTTCGACGGCACCCCTCCCTCGCAGCCGACGCAGGCGGCGATCGGCGCGCCGTACGCACACGCCACCGCTCCCCTGCGTCGCCTCGTGGACCGCTTCGTACTGGCCATGTGCACTGACGCGCCCCCGTGGGCCCGCGAGTCCCTCCCCGAGCTCGCCGAGACGATGCGCCGGTCGAGCGGCCTCGCCGGGCGCCTGGAGTCCGCGGCCGTCGACCGCGTCGAGGCCGCGGTGCTGCACGCGCACGTCGGCGACGTCCTCGACGCCGTCGTCGTGTCGACCACGTCGAGCGGCTCGCGCGTGCAGATCGCCGACCCGTTCGTCATCGCCACGGTGCCGGAGGCCCGCGAGCCGGGCTCGGAGATCCGGGTCCGCGTGGCCGCCGCCGACATCGCGGACGGCTCGGTGACGCTTCAGGTCGTCTGATCGGAGACATCCACCCCGTCACACGCATGGCGCCCGTCGCTACGCTCGGGGGATGGAGTTCAGTCTGTGGCTGCCCGCGAACCTGGCCTGGCGAGACCTGCACGCGGCGGCGACGCACGCGGCGCGGACAGGCGGGTGGCGGGGCCTGTGGCTCGAGGACCACTTCATGGACAACGGCGCCGAGCCCAACGACGGGGCGCGCGGCGAGTGCCTGACCCAGCTGACGGCGCTCGCAGCGACGGTGCCGGACGTGCGGATCGGCTCGCTGGTGCTCGGCAACACGTACCGCCATCCCGCCGTGGTCGCCAAGCAGGCCGCCGCGCTCAGCGACGTCTCCGACGGGAGGTTCGTGCTGGGGCTCGGCGCGGGATGGCAGGAGAACGAGCACCGCGCGTTCGGCATCGAGTTCGGCGACGTCCCGAGCCGCATCCGCTGGTTCCGCGAGTCCCTGCAGGTGATCTCGGGGCTGCGGGACGCGGAGGGCGGCTTCACCGACTTCGCGGGCGAGCGCTACCGCCTGGAGCACGCGTCGCTCAATCCCCGACCGCACTCCCGCCTGCCGATCCTCATCGGCGGCAAGGGCGAGAAGGTCATGCCGCGGCTCGTCGCCCGGTATGCCGACGAGTGGAACCTGTGGTCGACTCCCGCGCCCTACGCCGAGAAGAACCGGATCTTCACCGCCGCGCTGGAGGACGCCGGGCGCGACCCACGGTCCCTGTGGCGCACCACGCAGGCTCTCGTCTTCTTCGACGACGCCGCGAAGGCTGCGGTCGTCGACGCCAAGGGACGCGCCGCGATCGGGGGCACGTCGGCCGAGATCGTCGACACGATCGGCGCCTACGCCGAGGCGGGCGTCGACGAGTTCATCCTGCCGCTCACATCGCTCGCCGACGTCGCCCGGATCGCCGACCTCGGCGACCGCTTCCTCGCGGAGGTCGCCGGCGCCTTCCGGTGACGGCTCCGGGCGCCCCGTCCGCTCGGCTCAGAGCTGGAACTCGGCAACGACCGACGCGGAGACCTCCAGGTCGGGCGTGGTGATCTCGGCGGGCGCCGAGTCGGCCATGGCCATCGCCGCCCCTCGCGCGTAGGTGCCGGCGAACCCGCCGCCTCCGCCCGCTCCGTGCAGGTGGCTCTCGATGACGCGCGCCAGTGCCAGGTGCACGCCGCCGCCCGGCCGGATCGCCTCCGCGTACGTCAGCGCCCGCTTCGTCGCATCCGCGATCGCGCCTGCCGCGGCCTCCGCCTGCAGCCCGGTGCGGGTGGCCTCCGTGAGGGACCACTGGACGGGGCCCACCGCCACGCCCTCCCGCGCCGAGAACCCGGCCACGTCGTCGGCCAGCATGGCCAGGTCGGCGTACTTCGCCTCGATCGTCGACGACGCGCGATGCGTCGTCACGGGCTTGGGGTGCTTCTGCGTCGGGTCAGGGGTGTAGGCCCACACCGAGATGCGCCCCGCGTCGTACCAGGTGGCGGCGCCTGCCTCGCGACGTGCCCTCACCGCGGCCGCGACCTCGTTGTGCAGGTCAGCGTGCGTCCGCACCACCCGATCCCGATCCGTGCCCTTCAGGCTGACCGTCAGCTGGAGTGTGCCGCGCTCGGCGGCGCGATAGATGCGATGCGAGCCCTCGACGGTGATGCTGGTCATGCTCGGAGCCTATCCCCGCGTCCGTCCGCGCCTCAGGCGGTGACCACCTGGGCCGTGCCGAGCTGGGCGTCCGGGCCCATCTCGTCGGCGATGCGGCGGGCCTCCTCGATCAGCGTCTCGACGATCTCGGCCTCGGGCACGGTCTTGATGACCTCGCCCTTCACGAAGATCTGGCCCTTGCCGTTGCCGCTCGCGACGCCGAGGTCCGCCTCGCGGGCCTCGCCCGGACCGTTCACGACGCAGCCCATCACGGCCACGCGCAGCGGCACGGTGACGTCCTTCAGCCCCTCGGTCACGTTCTCGGCGAGGGTGTAGACGTCGACCTGCGCGCGTCCGCAGGAGGGGCAGGAGACGATCTCGAGCTTGCGCTCGCGCAGATTCAGCGACTGCAGGATCTGGTGGCCGACCTTGACCTCCTCCGCCGGCGGTGCGGACAGCGACACGCGGATGGTGTCGCCGATGCCCTCGCCCAACAGGATGCCGAACGCGGTGGCGCTCTTGATCGTGCCCTGGAACGCCGGGCCCGCCTCGGTCACGCCGAGGTGCAGAGGCCAGTCGCCCCGCTCGGCGAGCTGACGGTAGGCCTTCACCATCACGATCGGGTCGTTGTGCTTGACCGAGATCTTGAAGTCGTGGAAGTCGTGCTCCTCGAACAGGCTCGCCTCCCACACCGCCGACTCGACGAGCGCCTCGGGCGTCGCCTTGCCGTACTTCTCGAGCAGCCGGCGATCGAGCGATCCCGCGTTCACGCCGATGCGCAGCGACACGCCCGCGGCCTTCGCCGCGTTCGCGATCGCCCCGACCTGATCGTCGAACTTGCGGATGTTGCCGGGGTTCACGCGCACGGCGGCACAGCCGGCGTCGATGGCCTGGAACACGTACTTCGGCTGGAAGTGGATGTCGGCGATGACCGGGATCTGGCTCTTCTTCGCGATGATGTGCAGCACGTCGGCGTCGTCCTGGCTCGGCACCGCGACGCGCACGATCTCGCAGCCTGAGGCCGTGAGCTCGGCGATCTGCTGCAGCGTGGCGTTGATGTCGGTGGTCGGGGTCGTGGTCATCGACTGGACGCTGACGGGGGCGTCGCCCCCGACGAGCACCTTGCCCACCTTGATCTGGCGGGACTTCCGGCGCGGAGCGAGGGTTTCGGGGACGCGGGGCATCCCGAGGTTCACGGCTGGCACGCCTCAAGGTTACGCGCCCCGGGTGAACCCCGGCTGGACGCGGGCATGCTGCCACCTGATGCTCAGCGCGCGCTCCCCGCTGTGGTACGTTTCCGGCATGTCCGCGAACCTCACCACCTGGTGGCCCGCCTCCTAGGCGGCGCTTTCGCGAACTCGAGACAAGACCGCCGCTCCAGGCGGTCTTTCTGTTTGTCAGGCCGCCGTACCGCTAGGAGACACCCGATGACCGGGCCCGCCGCCACCGCCGACCTGATCCACCGCCTCGCCGCCGACCCCGACGCCTCGTTCGCGCTGATCGCGCGCGCCGGCGCGAGCGGCGCGGTCGAGGACGTCGAGGTTCTCACCGGGCCCGTGCTCGACGTCGAGCTGCTCGCCGACATCCCGCTGCACGGCGACGACGGCGCCGCCCGTGAGGTGCTGGCCCTGGTGCCGTACCGGCAGGTGCGCGAGCGCGGCTTCGAGGCCCACGACGACGGGGCGCCCCTGCGGACGCTCCTCGTCGAGGCGCATGAGCGGCTGCCGCTGCACGAGGCGATGGCCGTGCTGCCCACGGATCCGATCCCCCTCTCGGCGGCGGGCTTCGACATCCCCGATGAGCAGTACGCGCAGATCGTCCGCCGGGTGATCTCCGACGAGATCGGCCGGGGCGAGGGCGCGAACTTCGTGATCCGGCGCGACTACGTCGCCGGGGTCGACGCCTCCCCCCGCGCCGCGGCGCTGACGTGGTTCCGCGCGCTGCTCGAGCACGAGCGCGGCGCGTACTGGACCTTCGCGATCGTCACCCCCGGCCACGTGGCGGTCGGCGCAAGCCCGGAGGCGCACGTCACCGCCGTCGCCGGGGCCGCCGGCGAGCCCAGCACCGTCACGATGAACCCGATCTCCGGGACCTTCCGCCACCCCGCGGGCGGCGCGACGGTCGACACGCTCGCGACGTTCCTCACGGACACCAAGGAGACCGAGGAGCTCTTCATGGTGGTCGACGAGGAGCTCAAGATGATGAGCGCCGTGTGCAGCGACGGCGGCCGCATCACCGGGCCGCATCTGAAGGAGATGTCGCGCCTCACGCACACCGAGTACATGCTGCGCGGCACCAGCCGGCTCGACCCCCGCGACATCCTCCGCGAGACGATGTTCGCGCCGACCGTGACCGGGTCGCCGATGCAGAACGCCTGCGCGGTGATCCGGCGGCACGAGCTCACCCCTCGCGGCTACTACTCGGGCGTCGCGGCCCTGTTCACGCCGCGGGAGGACGGCGGGCACGACCTCGACGCGCCGATCCTGATCCGCACGGCCTACCTGGTGGACGGACGCCTGCGCGTTCCGGCGGGCGCGACGCTCGTGCGTCACTCCGACCCGCAGGGCGAGGTCTCCGAGACGCACGGCAAGGCCGCGGGCGTGCTCGGCGCCATCGGGGCGGTGCCCCGCGCCGCCGCCGCGGCGGCGCCCGTCTCCGCCGACGACCCCGACAGCCCGACGCCGCCGACGGAGTCGCGCACGCGCGCCGCTCTCGCTGACGACCCGCGCATCGCCGAGCTGCTCGCCTCGCGCAACGCCCGCCTGGCGCCGTTCTGGCTGGAGCCGCAGGGCACGGATCCGGGGCCGTTCGCCGGCACGGGCGCTCTGGTGATCGACGCGGAGGACCGCTTCACGACCATGCTCGCGCATCAGCTGCGCCACCTCGGGCTGGAGGTGCGGATCGCCCACTGGTCGGAGGCGACCGATGCCGAGGTCGACGCGGCCCGGCTCGTGGTGACCGGCCCCGGCCCTGGGGACCCTCGGGACGCGGCGAGCCCGCGCATCTCGCGCATGCGGGAGATCGTCGGGCGCCGGCTCGCGACCGCCGCGCCGCTGCTCGCGGTGTGCCTCAGCCACCAGATCCTCAGCGATCGGCTCGGCATCGGCCTCGCCCCGCTCGCCAGCCCCCATCAGGGCCTGCAGAAGACCGTCGACGTGTTCGGAGAGCCGGCGTCGATCGGCTTCTACAACACCTTCACCGCGCGTGTGCTGCCCGGCGTCGCACGGCTGACGCCGAGCGAGACGCGGGTCGGCGCCGTGGGCACCGTCGAGATCGCGGCCGATCCGTCGACCGGAGACGTCTACGCGCTCCGCGGCCGGGGCTTCGCCTCGGTGCAGGGCCACCTCGAGTCGATCCTCTCGCGCGACGGCATGCACACGCTCGAACGTCTCGTCGACCACGCCCTCGCCTGACCCCGACGGGCTCGACGACGGAGCCCCGGCCTTTCCCGGACGGGACGATGTCAGGCGGTGCTGCGCCGCGGGCGCTCCTGGGCGAGCACCACGCCCGCCAGCACGAGGACGCCGCCGACGATCTGCGGCACCGTCACGGCCATCCCGAGCAGCACGGTCGCGATGGCCGTGAACACCGTGATGAGGTTCAGCGAGACCCCGGCCTGTGCCGGCGGCACGTGCTGCAGCGCGTAGTTCCACAGCACGTAGGACACGATCGACGGGAACACCGCGATGTAGGCCAGCGACCAGCCGCCCGCCGCGGTCTGCGGCAGGCTGAGCCCCTGCACGAGGACGAAGGGCGTCAACCCGACGACCACGATCAGGCCCTGGGCGGCGACGGCGGAGATCGGCGGCAGGCGCGGGCCCGTGCGTCCGATGATCGTGTACGCCGTCCAGGCCACGATCGCGCCGACCATGATGAGGCTGCCGATCTTCGGCGGGTGCTCGAGGACGCTCAGCGGGCGCCCGCCCGAGATGATCCAGAGCACGCCGACGAACGCGAGCAGGATGCCGCCGACGCCCCGCCAGCCCAGGCGCGCGCCGAGGAAGACCACGGCGGCGATCGCGATGAGGGCCGGGTTGAACGCGTTGATCAGCGACAGCTGGAACGGCGTCTCGGTGTCGAGCGCCGCATACAGCAGCAGGTTGTAGCCGGCCACGCCGATGCCGCCCAGCACCAGCAGCCGCGGCCAGGCACGCGCGATCGAACGCCAGTCGGGACGCTCCACGAGCTGCGCGACGACGAAGAGGGGGACGACGGCGAGCGCCCAGCGCAGCCACGTCAGGCTCACGGGGTCCATCTCGGCGACGGCGATCACCCCGAGCAGGTAGTTGCCCGCCCACGACAGCGTCGCCCCGACCAGGGCGAGATAGCCGAGGGCGCGGCGCCGCACCGCCGCCTCGGCGGTCCCGTCGGGCATCAGCCGCCCGACAGGCGGATCGGGTTGAAGATGTCCGCGGCGAAGAGCAGCGCCCCGATGCCGACCATCAGCACGACGACGAGCAGGGTCACGGGCACCAGCCGGGTGGCGTCGGCCGGCGCGGGCTCGGGAGCACCGCGCAGGCGCGCCCAGCCCCGCTTCAGCGCGTCCCACAGCGCGATCGCCACGTGTCCGCCGTCGAGGGGCAGCAGGGGGATGAGGTTGAAGACGAACAGCGCGACGTTGACCGAGCCGAGCAGGCTCACCATCACCGACACGCGGTCCAGGATCGGCGCCTCGGTCGCGGCGACCTCGCCCGCGAGCCGGCCCACTCCGACCACGCTGAGGGGCCCGTTCGGGTCGCGCTCCTGCCCGGTGAAGAGGTCGACCGCGGTGTCCCACAGCCGCACCGGCAGCTGCGCGACGATCCCGATGACCGACTGCGCGGTCTCGAGGGTCGCCTGCGCGCCCGCCCAGATCGGCTGGCGCTGCCGCTCGATCGATGCGGTCAGACCGGCGAACCCGACGCTCTGCGTGGTGACCTCGCCGGCGTCGTCGGCGATCTCCCGCTGCGCGAGCACCGGCGTGAGCGAGAGGCTGACGGTCTCGCCGTCGCGCTCCACGACCACCGGGATAGCCTCGCCGGGGCTGTCCTGGATGATCGCCGACGCCTCGGCGAACGTCGACACCTCCTGCCCGTCGAGCGAGACGAGCCGGTCGCCGGGCAGCAGCCCGGCGGCACTCGCCGGAGAGGCGGGGTCGCCCGCCTGGCACTCGGACGCGGTGGACTCTGCCGGCTGCACGCACTCCGCGACCGCGTCTATCGTCGTGGTCGCCTGCTGCATCCCGATCCCGCTGTACAGCACCGAGAACAGCACGACGGCGAGCACGAGGTTCATGAACGGGCCGCCGAGCATGATGACGATGCGCTTCCACACGGGCAGCCGGTAGAAGGCCCTCGAGTCGTCGACGCCCTCCAGCGTCTCGGCGTTCGCGTCGCGCGCGTCCTGCACGAGCGTGGCGAAGACGCCCGACGCCCGGGTGCGCTGCTTCACGGGGGCGTACATGCCCGCCATCGACACGAACCCGCCGATGGGCAACAGCTTGACGCCGTACTCGGTCTCGCCGATCCGACGCGACCAGATGACGGGGCCGAGCCCCACCATGTACTGCCCGGTCCGCACGCCGAAGCGCTTCGCGGGGACCAGATGGCCGATCTCGTGCAGGGCGATCGAGACGGCCAGGCCCACGACGACCACGAGCACACCGATCACGAAAGCCACCACTGCCACGGGCTCAACGGTACTGCCCGCATCCTCGGAATCCGCCTACGGCAGCTGTGCGTGCGCTGTCCTCGGGAGGACCGGAGACGTCGGGGCGTCGTGGGTGCTCGCACCGGCGAGGGTGCGCACAGCGACCGGGAGTAGATTCGAGCGCATGAGGTCCCGGCAGCAGCGCGCTCTCCGTGGCGCGATCTGGGCCGGCGTGGCCACACTGCTCGCGGCGACCTCCCACACGCTGGCGGGCGGGGACGCGCCTGCGATCCTGCTGGTCGCCGCGATGGCGGTGCTGCTGACGCCGGTCGCCGGCGCGCTCGCGAGGCCCCGCCCCGGGCTCGGCCGCCTGGCGACGACGGTGACGGTGAGCCAGGTCGCCTTCCACGCCGTGTTCCAGCTGCTCGGCTCGCCGATCGATGTGTCCGGGGCCGGATCGGCATCGCACGCCCACCATCCCCTCGTGCTGACGCTGACGGTCGCCGACGTCCCGCCGCCCGGAGCGGGCATGTACGCCGCGCACGCGGTGGCGGCGCTGCTGACCGTCGCCCTGCTCTGGCGCGGAGAACACGCCGTGCGGTCGATCGCGCGCGCGACGGCGGCCGTGCTGCGACGTGCCGAGACCCCTCGCGTGCCGGTCACCCGGCCACCAGTCCTGACGCTCCGCCCCACGACCCGGCGCGGCATCGCGCGCGCCGTCCTCTCCCCGGTCTCACGGCGCGGGCCGCCGGCGGCGCTCGGCGCCTGACCGGCACGCCCGCACGACGCGACGCGTGCCGGGTCGGCGCACGCCGCCCTCGCGCGCGCCGTCCGTGGCATCGCGCACAGCCGCGCGCCCCGGACCCTCCGGCGCGCGCTCCGCAGAGACCTCAGGAGAGACATGTCCACCACCCGCACCCGCACCCGTCGTCCCGCCGCCCTCGCGGCGGCCGGCACCGTCCTCGCCGCCGGCCTGGTGCTCGCGGCGCCCCTCGCCGCCAGCGCCCACGTCACCGTGACGCCCGACGCGCCCGTCGCGGGAGGCTACGACGTGCTGACCTTCGCCTTCAGCCACGGCTGCGACGGATCGCCCACCACCGCCCTCCAGATCGACGTGCCCGAGGGCCTCGACGCCGTCTCGCCGACGGTGCAGGCGGGATGGGCGATCGACGTCGAGCGCAACGAGACGGACGGCCTCGTCTCGCGCGTGACGTACACCGCCGACGAGCCGGTCGAGAACGACCTGCGAGCGACGATCGAGCTCGGCGTCGCGTACGCGGCGGACGCCCCCGAGACGCTCGCCTTCCCGGTCGAGCAGATCTGCGCCGACGGCGCGACGTCGTGGACCGACATCGCCGCCGAGGGGCAGGACCCGCACGACCTCGACTACCCGGCTCCGGTCGTCACGCTGGCCGCCGCGTCCTCCGACGGCCACGACGGCCAGGACGGCCACGGCTCCGCGAACACGACGGAGCCGCAGGCCCCGGCATCCGAGGCCGCGGAGGCGGATCCGCTGCCGCTCGCCCTCGGCGCGGGGGGCCTGCTGGCCGGCGTCGCCGCGCTCGCCGTGTCCTTCGTCGCGTGGCGCCGCTCGGCCCGGCGCTGACCGCATGACGGTCGTCCCGTGCCCGGTCCCGTGCGACGGGTTCGGACGCGGGACGACCCATGGCCGACGGGCTGGAGCGGGGCGTCCGGGACGGCGGTCACGCGCATGCGACACTTGATGACGCCATGACGAACCCTCCCTCGAACCTGCCTCCGGTCCTGCGCCCCGAGAACCCGCCGCGACGGGCGCTCGCCGACCTCGCCGCCCGTTTCGGGGTCGCCTCCCACGGCGCGCTCGAGGGGGTCGAGATCACCGGGGTCACGCTGGCCACCGCCGATCTGCGCGCGGGCGAGGCGTTCGTCGCGATCCGCGGGGTCAACCGGCACGGCGCGGAGTTCGCGCAGGCTGCCGCAGACAAGGGCGCCGCCGCGATCGTGACGGACGCCGAGGGCGCGGAGATCGCCGCGCCGACGGGGCTGCCGATCGTGATCGTCGACAGCCCGCGCGGCATCCTCGGCGACCTGTCGGCGTGGGTCTACGGCAACGTCGTCGACGAGGCCGCCGGCCCGGGCTCCGGCATCCCTCTGCTGCTCGGCACCACGGGCACCAACGGCAAGACCAGCGTCACCCACCTGCTGGACGGCCTGCTGACGCAGCTCGGCGTCGTGTCGGGCCTGTCCTCCACCGCGGAGCGCCACATCGCCGGCGAGGTCATCGTGTCGCGGCTGACGACTCCCGAGGCGTCCGAGTTCCACGCGCTGCTGGCGCTCATGCGCGAGCGTCGAGTGGAGGCCGTCGCCGTCGAGGTGAGCGCCCAGGCCCTCAGCCGCCATCGCGTCGACGGACTCGTCTTCGACGTCGCCTCGTTCACGAACCTCACTCACGACCACCTCGACGACTACGCCGACATGGACGAGTACTTCGAGGCGAAGCTGCAGTTCTTCCGCCCGGACCGCGCGCGCCGTGGCGTGATCTCCCTCGACTCCGCGGCGGGCGCGGACGTCGTCGCGAAGGCGGAGATCCCCGTCGTGACCATCGCCACGCCGTCGATCGCGGCAGATCCGGCCGCCGCGTCGCGGGCCGACTGGATCGTCACGATCGACGACGAGGCGCAGACCGGCACGCGCTTCACCCTGACCGGCGCCGACGGGCGCACGCTCACCAGCACGGTGCCCGTGATCGGGCCGCACATGGCGTCGAACGCGGGGCTGGCGATCGTGATGCTGCTCGAGGCGGGCTACGCGTGGGACAGGATCGCGGCGACGCTGGATCGCGACGGCGCCATCCACGCCTATCTTCCGGGGCGCACCCAGCGCGTCTCGGGCGACGAGGGCCCGGCGGTCTACGTCGACTTCGGCCACACCCCCGACGCGTTCGAGAAGACCCTCGCCGCAGTGCGCCGCGTCACTCCGGGCAGGGTGCTGATGCTCTTCGGCGCCGACGGCGACCGCGACAAGACCAAGCGCCACGACATGGGCCGCACGGCCGTCGAGGGCAGCGACGTCGTGGTCGTGACCGACCACCATCCCCGTTTCGAGGACCCGGACGCGATCCGCGCGATGCTCCTCGAGGGCGCGCGATCCGCCGACCCCGCGCACGAGATCCACGAGGTGTCGCCTCCGGAGGCGGCGATCGTGAAGGCGGTGTCGCTCGTCGGCCCCGGCGACGCCATCCTGTGGGCGGGCCCGGGGCACCAGGACTACCGCGACATCCGCGGCGCGCGCACGCCGTACTCGGCCCGCGAGCTCGCCCGGCGCGCGCTGCGCGACGCCGGCTGGCCGGTGCCCGACCCGGCATGGCCGGTGCCGTACGACGCCTGACGCCGCGAGGACGCCCGAGGGGCTGGATCCGGCCGCCCGGGCCACGGATCGAGACCCGGAGAGTCGGTCGAGATCAGGAAGATTCCTCGGGGAGCCGACCATCCGCGGCCGATGTGCCTGTGCCGGGGAGGTACAGCCGTCCGGCGGCGCGGGGTGGTTCAGGCCGTCGCGGCGGAGATCATCCGATCGGCCTCCGCGCGAGCCCAGGCCTCGGCCTCGGCGAGCGACTCGCGGGCTAGCTCGCGCGGGGCGTCGTGCGCGTCGACGACCCGGCGGACGGTGTCGACGATGCCGGTGAAGGACAGACGCCCCTCGTGGAACGCGTCGACCGCCTGCTCGTTGGCGGCGTTGTACACCCCCGGGTAGGTGCGCCCGGCCGCGCCGACGTGCTTCGCGAGCGCGACGGCGGGGAACGCGTCCTCGTCGAGGGGCTCGAACGTCCAGGCGGAGGCGCGCGTCCAGTCGAGCGGGGCGCCCACCCCGGCGACGCGGTGCGGCCAGTCGAGGCCGAGCGAGATCGGCAGCCTCATGTCCGGCGGCGACGCCTGCGCGATCGTGGAGCCGTCCACGTACTCGACCATCGAGTGCACGATCGACTGGGGATGGACGACCACGTCGATCCGGTCGTACGGCACGTCGAACAGCAGGTGCGCCTCGATCACCTCGAGCCCCTTGTTGACCAGGGTCGCCGAGTTCGTCGTGACCATTCGTCCCATGTCCCACGTCGGATGCGCCAGAGCCTCGGCGGGGGTCACCTCGGCGAGCGACGCGCGGTCGCGGCCACGGAACGGGCCGCCGGACGCCGTGAGCACCAGGCGCCGCACCTCGGACGCGTCGCCCGAGCGCAGCGCCTGCGCGATCGCCGAATGCTCGGAGTCGACGGGAACGATCTGCCCGGGCGCGGCGAGACGCCTGACGAGCTCCCCGCCCACGATGAGCGACTCCTTGTTCGCCAGGGCGAGCGTCCGACCGGTCTCGAGCGCCGCGAGCGTCGGGCCGAGCCCGACGGAGCCGGTGATGCCGTTGACCACGACGTCGGCGTCGACGTCGCGCACCAGCTGCTCCGCCTCATCGGCGCCGAGGGCCGTGTGCTCGACTCCGAACTCGCGCGCCTGCGCGGCGAGGGCGTCGGCGTTCGAGCCGGCCGACAGCCCGACGACCGTGAAGCGCTCGGCGCTGGCGCGGATGACGTCCAGCGCCTGCGTCCCGATCGAGCCGGTGGACCCCAGGAGTACGACGCGACGCATGCGCGGTCTACTCGGTCGCCTCGACGTGCTGCACCGCGAGGATGTCGACGACGAACGTCAGCGTCTCGCCGGTGAGGTCCTGATCGTTGATCTCGCCCTCGCCGTATCCGTCGGCCGGCGGCATGGTGACCAGCACCTGCGATCCGACCGTCTGCCCCTCGAGGGCCTTCTGGAAGCCCGCGACGACGCCCGTCGTGCTCATCGGCGCGGCCGCGCCGGCCGCCCAGCTGGAGTCGAACACGCTGCCGTCGGACCACTTCACGCCCGCGTACTGCACGAGGACGAAGTCGCCCGACTCGACGACGTCGCCGTCGCCCGTCTTGAGCGTCGTGACCTCGGTCTCGGTGGGCGCGTCGGCGTCGGGCAGCGTGATGGTCGGCTCGCCGCTCTCGGCGAGCTCCACCGTCGGCTGGCCGTCGACGGGCTCCTCGGCGTCGCCCCGGGCGGCGGTCGGGGTGTCGTTGCCGAGCAGGTCGATCACGTAGACCGTGGCGGCCGCGGAGTCCGAGCCGGGCACGGTCGCGACGATGCGGGACCCGACGGTCGCGCAGCCGAACAGCTGGCCGGCACCGCTGTCCGTCGACAGCGGCTCGGGGAGGATCGGGTCGTCGTAGCCGACGCTCTCCAGCTGCTCGCCCGTGGTGGCGTCGAACACGGTCAGCGCGTAGTCCACGTTCTGTCCGAGCTCGAGCTGCTCACCGTCACCCTCGGACACGACGACGCGCTCCGGGGTCGTGATGTCGAGCTCGCCGTCCAGGGCGATGGTCGGCGTCTCGCCCGCCTCCCCCTCGACGGTCACGGCCTCGGCCGCCGCGCCGGAGGGCAGCGCCAGGCTGCAGAGGTCGGTCGCCTCCCCCGATGCGCTGGGGGTCGACTCCGGCGTCTCGTCGCCGGAGCATCCGGCGAGGGCGAGCGCCGTGACGGCGAGAGCGGACAGAACGACAGCGGGGCGAAGACGCACGAAGATACCTCGATCGGTCGGGAACCGTCCCATCATCCCCCATGCGGTTACGAACGCGCTGAGCGCCGGCAGGATCCGCCGCCGCCGACTCGTCGGATCGCGCGCGTGCGCCATGCCGGGCCGGGCATGGATCGCGCGTTACGCTCGTCGGATGAGCTCTGCGGAATCCGAGGAGACGGAACCCGACGAGATCGAGGTGCCGCACACGCCCAGCTGGTTCTACACGCTCGGGCGCCGCGCCCTCGCCCCTCTCGCCCGGTCGATCTACCGCCCCCGCGTCGAGGGTCGCGAGAACGTCCCCGAGACCGGAGGCGTCATCTTCGCCAGCAACCACCTGTCGTTCATCGACTCGATCGCCATCCCCGTCGCCGTCGCGCCGCGTCCCGTGCACTTCCTGGCGAAGTCGAGCTACTTCGAGAAGCCCGTCTCGCGCGCGCTGTTCAGCGCCGTCGGCGCGATCCCCGTGCGCCGCGGAGCCGGTCAGGCGGCGCTCGACGCGCTCGACCAGCAGCGCCAGATCCTCGAGACCGGCGCGGCGGTCGCGCTGTACCCGGAGGGCACCCGCTCGCTCGACGGCCGTCTCTACAAGGGGCGCACGGGCGTCGCGTTCCTGGCGCTGCAGTCCGGAGCGCCGGTGGTGCCGGTGGGGCTCATCGGCACCGACAAGGTCATGCCCGTCGGCGCGCGCTTCCCGTCGCTGCGCGAGCGCGTGACGATCCGCTTCGGCGAACCGCTCGACCTCTCCCAGCATGGTCCCGCGAGCTCGGGCAAGGCGCGCCGTACGGCGACCGACGAGATCATGGCCGCGATCCATGCCCTGTCCGGCCAGGAGCTCGCCGGCATCTACAACGAGGCCCCCGCGCAGTCGCCGATCGAGAAGATCAAGCGGGCGCTGCCGTACGAGCGCCGCTGAGCCGGCCCGTCGGCTGCTCCTCAGCCGACGGCGACCGTCGCCTCGTGGCGGACGGGGAAGTTCACCGACCTCGCGATGAAGCACCAGTCGTGTGCCGTGGCGTGCGCGGCCCGCGCCGCCTCGGCCATGGACGCGTCCGCGACCGTCACGCGCGGGTGGAGAACGACCTCCTCGAACTGGGCGCTGCCCTTGCCGTCCTCTCGCAGCAGGCCCGTGGCCTCGTCGACGTAGGACGTGACCACGACGCCCGCCTGCACGCACGCGTGCAGGTACGAGAGCAGATGGCACTCGGAGAGCGCGGCGACGAGCAGGTCCTCGGGGTTCCACCGCTCGGGGTCGCCGCGGAACGGCTTGTCGGACGACGCGAGCAGCGCGGGCTTGCCGTCGACCTCGAGCGTGACGTCGCGCGTGTAGTCGCGATATCCGGAGGTGCCGCTGCCGAGGTTTCCGGTCCAGGTGGCGGTGAGCGCGTAGTGGTGTTCGCCGGGCATGGCCCCAGTCTGGCATCCGCCTCGGACGCGGGCGCCGGGGCGGGCGGCGGCACGCCCGGGCGGGGCCTCGCGCGCTGGGTAGGCTGGGCGGGTGAGCGAGACATTCGGCGTGCAGGACGCGGTGGAGCTGGCGGTCGTCGAGCGCGGCGGATTCGTGGAGTCGCGCCATGCGGGCTCCGCGGTCGTCCTCTCCCCCGCCGGCGAGGTCGTCAGCGCCCTGGGCGACCCGGAGGCGCTCGTCCTGCCGCGTTCCTCTCTGAAGCCGCTGCAGGCCGTCGCGGTGGTCACCGCCGGCGCGCCGCTCGAGGGCGAGCGCCTCGCGATGGCGACCGCGAGCCACGCGGGCACCGACCGTCACGTCGGCGTGGTGCGCGACATCCTGTCGGCCGCCGGGCTGACCGACGACGCGCTGGCGTGCCCCGCCGCGTGGCCGTCCGACGCGGCGACGCGCGACGCCATGGTGAGCGATCACCTGGGGCCGTCCCCCGTCCGGCACAACTGCTCGGGCAAGCACGCCTCGATGCTGGCCGCCTGCGTGGCGACGGGCTGGGACGTGCACGGCTATCTGGACCCGTCGCACCCGCTGCAGCAGCACATCCGGGAGGTCGTGGAGCGGCTGACGGGCGAGAAGATCGCGGCGACGGTCGTCGACGGCTGCGGAGCGCCCGTCCATGCCCTCACGCTCGCCGGGCTCGCGCGGGGCGTGCACCGGGTCGGCACCTCGTCGGAGCGTTCGCCGTTCGCCCTGCATCGCGTGGCGGGCGCGCTGGTTCGCACGGTGCGCGAGAACCCGTGGGTGATCGACGGGCCGGGCCGCTCCGACACGTTCGCGATCGAGCGGTTCGGCGTGTTCTCGAAGCTCGGCGCCGAGGGCGTGCAGGTGATGGTGGCGCCGGACGGCACCACGGTCGCACTGAAGACGCTCGACGGCTCGCTGCGCGCGGCACCCCTGGTCGCCCTGACCCTGCTCGCGCGCGCCGGGGCGCTGGTGGAGAGCGATGTCGCGGACGCCGCGTCGCACGCGCTGTTCTCGGTGCAGGGCGGCGGCCGCGAGGTCGGCCGCATCCGCGCGACCGTCTGATCGGCGGCGGTGTCAGCGGTGCCGACGCCGTCCTGATCCGCGTTCTCCGCCTTCCGCTTCGCGCGGAGATATCGGCTTCCTCGGAGACGCTGGACGGGGATGGTCCGAAGAACACGAGATCTCCGTCGGAGCCGCGGCCTCGCGCTCAGCGCCGGGACGGACGCGGGTGTGCCGCTCACGGCAGCAGCACGCGCTCGGGCGGCTGCGTGTCGCGGAGCAGCCAGGCACGGGAGGCGCGGGTACGGGCGTAGGGCGGCAGGTCGCGCTCACCGAGAAGCGTGCGCAGCTCGGTGGCGCAGTCGGCTCCCACGACGAACGGGGCCGAGGCGCGCACGTCCTGCAGCAGCGACCATTGCCGCTGCCAGGCGTCGCCGTCGCCCGCGAGCACGACGCGCTCCGCGGCGCCGGCGAGCGCGTCGAGCCGGGCGCCCGAGGGGAGGGCGTCGAGCGGCACGAGCCGCACGCCGTCGCCCCACGCCGCGGCGAGCTGCTCTGCTCTGCGCCGGGCGGCGCGCAGCACCATGCCTGTGACGGCGTCGGTCGGCGCCCAGGTGCGCGGCGACGCGGGCTCTGCCGGCGCCGCCGGCGCGTCGGGCAGCGCGAACTGCACCTCCAGGCCGTCCAGGACCGCGCGCCCCGGCGGGCGGGACGGGTCGAACGTCGCCACGTCCCCGCCGGCGGCGGCGTGCTCGGCGCGCCCGGGCAGTGCCAGCAGCGCCCGGCGCGGCAGCAGGTCGGCGACGCGCAGGACGGCGCCGGACAGGCGCGCCGCCGTCAGCACGACCGTCGTGCCGCTCTCGCCCGCGTCGCGCACGATCTCCTCGATCCGCTCGGCAGCGGCCTGCGCGTACTCGGCCGGGTAGCGGACCAGCACGGCGTCGACGTCGTCGATCACGAGCAGGCGGGGCCGCGTGCGGTCCGCCAGCTCGAGCGCGTCCCACGCCGCCTCCGCGTCGCGGGGCACGACGATCGCCTCGCCGGGCGCTCCGCCGACGAGCGCTGCGACGGACGACCGGCCGGTGCCTCCGGCTCCCACCACCACGAGCCCTCGGTCGACGCCGGGCGTCAGCACCACCGGCAGCCTTCGCTGCCGTGCCGGATCGTCGGCGAGGCCGAGCAGGACGGCACCCTCCGGCATGACGTCACCGGCGAGTGCCGCGACCTCGCCGCGCGAGAGCTGTGTCGGCAGCGGCGGCAGCCAGGGCGCCGGCGGACGCGCGCGCCCGACGAATCGCTCCCTCGCCGCCGCGACGTCGGCGGGCTGCGACAACGCCACGCGGGTGAGGCGCGGGGCGGCGTCTCCGGCACGACGGATCCAGGCGAGCCCGCGCCCGTCCGCTCCGCCGGGCAGGGCCGCCGCGCCGTCCTCGCCGAGCAGCGCTCGACTCTCGGCGGGCTCCGTCATCCGCAGCCCGATGCGCAGCGGGCAGTTGGCGACCAGCGCGTCCCGCAGCACGCCGCCGGCGCGCTGGGTGCCGAGCACCAGATGCAGCCCGAGCGCCCGGCCGCGCGCGGCCACGTCGGTGAACACCGCGTGCAGATCGGGATGCTCCTGCAGCATCGCCGCGAACTCGTCGACGACGATCACCAGGCGCGGCAGCTCCGCCCGCGGATCGGACACGTCCCGCGCCCCGACGGCGCCCAGCGCGATCTCCCGGCGCCGGATCTCGGCGCGCAGGCTCTCGACGGCGCGGCGTGCGCCTCCGCCGTCGAGGTCGGTGATCACCCCGGAGACGTGGGGCAGCTCGCCGAGCGCCGCGAACGCCGTGCCTCCCTTGAAGTCGGCGAGCAGGAACTGCACCCGATCCGGCGGGAGGCTGCCCGCGAGCGCGGTCACCCACGTGAGGAGGAGCTCGCTCTTGCCGCTGCCGGTCATGCCGACGACGACCGCGTGCGGGCCGTCGGCCACCAGGTCGACGACGGCGGTCTCCGCGCCCTCCCGCCCGATCGCGCAGCCGAGCGCGCCGAGCGGCTCGCCGGTCGACGGGCCGCGCAGTTCGCCGAGGAGGACGGTGCCGTCCGCGGCGCCCGCCGGCACGGCGCGTGCGGTGAGACGCCGGGCGATCGCCTCCGCCTGTGGAGCCGACAGCCCCTCGGCCTGGACGTCGATCGCCGCGCCGCCCCACAGCACCCGGCCGCGGGCCACCCCGTCGACCTCGAGGAGCGCGCCGCAGGACGACGGGACGTCGGCGCCGGGCGCGACGATCGCGACGACGACATCCGCCGCGGTCGTCGCGATCGTCGCGGGGTCGCCCTCGACGAGCGCGACCCGCGTCGAGCCGCCCCCGGCACCCGTCCCCGCGCGGAGGCCGGCGCCCGGTGCCCAGTGGGGCATGGTCGTGGCCCAGCCCTGCTCGCGCTCCGGCGCCGCCACCATCGCCAGCTCACCCGGCGGACGCGACAGCGCGAGCTGCAGCACCAGAGCCCGGGCGACGGCCGCGGCGACGACCGCATCGCCCTGCACGGCCACGCCCGCCGACAGCGGCACCGTGACCGGCGCGTCGTCGAGCATGCCCGCGCGACGTCGGACCTCGGCGGCGACCTCGCCCTCTCCCCCGGTCACCCGCACGGCGCTCGGCACGGCCCCGCGTCCGACCACCATCTCGGTGCCTGTGCACCGCCACTGCCGCCGGGGGTCCGCGAGCAGCGTCGCGGCATCGGGGCTCTCACGCCAGCGGGTCGCCCGTTCCGCCTCGTGCCGCCGGTCGATCTGCTCGTTCGCCCGACGCAGCGCCTCGGCGTTCTCGCGCTGCGCCTCGCGGCGCCGTCGGCGGCCGCCGCGGGCGCGATCGACGAGCGACGCCACCGCCATCAGCGGCCCGAGGGCCGCGAAGCACAGCGCCATCAGCGAACCCGTGACGGCCCAGATCGCGACCGACGCGACCATCGGGACGAGTGAGGCGACGACCGGAGACGGCGCGCGCGGGGGCGGTGCCTCGGGCGGGGGCAGCACGATCGGGTCGCCCGCTGGTGACGGCGGCACGACCGCCGGCGTCGCGAGGCGCGGAGCGGAGGAGGCAGGCATGACGCCAGTCCACCCGACCCGGCCACCGGCACGGTCGGCGGACCCCCTCGATGGGGACTACTGGCGCGGATCGCCGACGGGGGACGAGCCTCGCCGACCTTCGGCCGCGCTCTCGCCGGCCTCCGCCGTGTCGATGGCATCCGCCGTGTCGACGGCCTCGGCCGTGTCCGCGGCGGTCGCGGTCTCCGCCGTCGCCCGGCGCGCCTCCGAAGGCTCCGGAGCCTGCTGGCCCGGCACGGCCACGTCGAGCACCACGATCGTGATGTTATCACGACCGCCGTTCTCGAGCGCTGCCTCCAGCATCGCGTCCACGGCTGCCGCGGGATCGGCGTGCAGGCGCAGGAAGTGCAGGATGCCGTAGTCCGTGAGCTCCTTGGTGAGCCCGTCGGAGCAGATGACGAATCGGTCGCCGTCGCGCACGTCGAGTCGCACGTAGTCGGGCACGGCGCCCTCGCTGGGGCCGACCGCGCGGGTGATCACGTTGCCGTACGGGTGGTTCTCGGCCTCCTCGGGGCTGAGCCGCCCGGCGGCGACGAGCTCCTGCACCAGCGAGTGGTCGGTCGTCACCTGCGCGAGCGCGTCGTCGCGCTGCAGGTAGACCCGCGAGTCGCCGATGTTGAGGGCGACCCACGTCGCGTCGTCGTCGGTGATGTCGAGGTAGACGCCGGTGACCGTGGTCCCGGTGCCCTCGTCCGTGGTCTCCGGGTGGTCGCCGATGTCGCGCACCGCCTTGACCAGCGCCTTCTCGATCGCCTCGGGCGTCACGGGGCCCTTGCCCACCATGCGCTGCAGGCGGTCGACCGTGCTCGCGCTGGCGATCTCGCCTCCGATGTGCCCGCCCATCCCGTCGGCGACGACGAACAGCGGATAGGCGGTGAGGAGCGCGTCCTGGTTGATGTCGCGCTTGCGGCCGCGGTGGGTCGCTCCCGCCCACGTCAGAACGGCTTCGACGCCAGTGGGCAGCGTCACCGACTGTGACTGCGCCGTCTGGGGGGCGTCGGACACGGGCATGGACCTCCGGGGTCGGGAAGACGTCGCGGCTCGCGCACGAGGGGCGAGGCCGTCACGGGCTCTCACATCCTAGCCGCAGCGGCGCGTCGCACCGGTGGCGCGATACCGGATCGGAGGAGGCAGGTGGCGTCCTCCCCTCCGTCAGCCCTCCGACGAGAGCGGTCCGGGGAAGATCTCGTCGATCTCGACGAGCTCCTCCTCCGTCGGGCGCCACGCGCCGCCGGCGGCGGCGTTCGCGGCCACCTGTGCGGGCGAGGTGGCCCCCGCGATCACGCTCGCCACGGCGTCCTGCGAGAGCAGCCAGCCGAACGTGGCCTCGAGCATCGTGATGCCGCGCGCATCGCAGAACGCCTGGTAGGACTCGAGCGCGCCCCATGGGGCGTTCTCCCACAGGTGGCGGCGCTGCGACATGATGCGGCTGCCCTCCGGGCCCCCCTCGCGCGTGAACTTGCCCGTGAGCAGCCCGTTGTAGAGCGGGAAGTACGGGAAGAACCCCAGACCGAAGTGCCGCACGGCGGGAAGCACCTCCCGCTCGGCTTCCCGTTCGAGAAGCGAGAACTGGTTCTGCGACGAGACGAATCCCGGCAGCGCCCGCCCCGGCGATCCGGCGCCGCCCGCCGCGGTCAGAGCGGCCTCCGCGATCTGCCACCCGGTGAGGTTCGAGTGCCCGTAGTAGCGGATCTTGCCCTCCCTCACCAGATCGTCGAGGGCGTCGACCGTCTCGGCGATGGGAGTGCCGGGGTCGGGCGTGTGCAGCTGGTAGAGGTCGATCCAGTCGGTGCGCAGCCGGGCGAGGGACGCGTCGACGGCGCGGCGGATGTACGCCCGTGATCCCTTGGCGCCCGCTGTCGGCCCGTGCCCCATGTCGACGCCGGAGTGCCCGAACTTCGTCGCCACCACCACCCGGTCCCGGCGACCGGCGAGCGCCTCGCCCATGAGCGTCTCGCTGCGTCCCTGTCCGCCGTACATCTCGGCGGTGTCGAGGAAGACGACGCCGTGCTCGATGGCGGCGTCGAGGACCGCGCGCGTCCCGTCGAGCGACTCCGTGGCCGTGCCGGGGCGGCCGAAGTTGTTGCAGCCGAGGCCGACCTCCGACACCAGCAGACCCGACTGCCCGACCCGACGCATCCCGACGCTCATGCCCCCACGCTACGCGACCCCGCCCGCCCGCCCGGGCCGCGTCGGCATCGCTCGCGCGACGGCCACGGGCGCCCCGCACGCGTCCGAGGCGTTCCGGGGTCGTCCGGCGCCCGCCCGCTCACTCGGGGACGACGATGACCTTCCCGGCGATGCGACCGGTCGAGGCCTCGGCGTGCAGCTCCGACAGCCGACCGAGCGGGACGCGGCGGCTCACGTCGGCCTGCAGCCCGCCGTCGTCGACGAGGGCGGCCACCTGCAGGAGGCGCTCGCGATCTGCGCGCACGAACACCGTCGTCGACCGCACCCCTCGCCCGGCGTCGGCCGGCGTCGGCATCCAGGCGGTGGTGCTGACGACCGCCCCGCCGTCGCGCACCAGCGCGACCAGCGCGGCGAACTCCTCGGGATCGAGGGGAGCCAGGTTCAGCAGGACGTCGACCGGCTCGGAGACGGCGTCGAGCAGCGCGACGGCGGTGCGGTCGACGATCTCGTCCGCACCGGCGGCGCGTACGGCGTCCACGCTTCGCGGGCTCGCCGTGGCGACGACGTGCACGCCGGCTCGCTTGGCGAGGCGGACGGCGTGCTTTCCCACCGCACCGCCGGCGCCGACGATGAGCACACGCTGCCCCGCCTCGAGTCCGCCGTCGTCGAACAGCGCCTGCCAGGCCGTCAGCGTCACCGAGGGCAGCGCCGCGGCGTCGGCCAGCGGGATGCGGGTCGGCGCCGTGACCACGGCGTCCGCCGGCGCGACGACGTACTCCGCGGCTCCGCCGTCGCGCTCCATCGGGAGGAACCCGAACACCGCGTCGCCGATCCCGATGCCCGTCACGCCGGCGCCGACCGCGTCGACCGTGCCGGACACGTCGTAGCCCGGGATGTGCGGGAGCACGACCGGGATCGGGAGGAACCCGGCCCGCATCCCGTCGTCGGCCGCGTTGAAGGCGGAGGCCGCCACACGCAGCCTCACCTCCCCCGGTTCCGGCGTCGGCCGCTCGACGTCGTCGTACCGGAGCACCTCGGGTCCGCCGACCTCGAAGAACCGCATTGCCTTCATGATGTCTCCTTCGTTAATTGCTTTGATTTCGAAGCATGTGCCGAGCGTAGCACTACTTCGAACTCGAAGCAATCGATAGGATGGGGACATGACCGCATCGCCCGCCCGCCTCAGCCCGACCCAGCTCGGTGCCTACTTCGCGTTCACCGAGGTCAGCGCGCTGCTGCGCCACGCCGTCGAGAAGCAGCTGCGGGACGTCGGTCGGCTCAGCTACGTGCAGTTCCAGCTGCTCGCGCGCCTCGGCGACTCTCCGGACGGCCGCCAGCGGATGACAGACCTCGCCGACGGGGTCGTCTACAGCCGCAGTGGCCTGACCTATCAGGCGCAGCTGCTGGAGGAGCGCGGGCTCGTCACCCGCTCCCCGTCGCCCGAGGACGAGCGCAGCACCGTGGTCGCCGTCACCGACGCAGGGCGCACGGTGCTCGCCGAGGTGTTCCCGGGTCACGTCGAGCTCGTCAGCAGCCTGCTGTTCGGGGACCTCTCGGACGGCGACGTCGACGAGCTGGCTCGCATCCTGGAGCGGACGCGCGATAACCTCCGCGCGATCCCGCCTCGTTCGGCGGCTCCTCGCCGGCGGCGGACCCCGTGAGCCCCGCCCGCTGAGCATCAGGCACGGCCGGCACCTGCCGCGCCGTTCGCACACGCACGAGGCCCCGCTCCGACAGCTCGGAGCGGGGCCTCGTGGCGATGCGGCCTTACGGCTGCGGCGGGTTCGGGCCGGCGGGCGGCTCGTCCTCGCCGGGAGCCTTCGCGGGCGGCGGGGTCGGCGCGCCAGGCGCAGCCGGCGGCGGCGTCGGAGCGTCCGGCGACGCCGGCGGCACGGGCGCGCCGGGGGCCGGAGGAGCGGCCGGGGGCGGCGTCGTCGGCGGCGTCGCGGGAGGCGGCACCGGGGCGCCGGACGGCGGCTGCGCGGGGTAGCCCGGCGCGGGCTGCCCGGGCTGGCCGTATCCGCCCGCCGGGGCGCCGGGCTGCGGGTAGCCGGGCTGCTGCGGGTAGCCGGGCTGGGGGTATCCGGCCGGGTAACCCGGCTGGGCGAGGCCGCCGCGCTGCGAGGGCTGCTCCGGGATGCCGTTCCAGCGGGTGCGGTCCGCCACGAAGCCGTTGTGCGCCCACGCGACGGGCGGCACGTTCGGGTTCCAGCGCGACTGCCCGAAGCCCAGGATCAGGAGCCAGATGAGGGGCACCGTCCCCGCGAGTGCGACCCAGCCGCCCTCCTGCTTCAGCTTGATGGTGATCCGGTACGCGGCGAGCAGGCCGATGGTCGCCATGAACACGCCCACGACGATGTTCACGTACGGGATGGCGAAGCCGAACCAGAAGAAGACCAGCCAGGGGTTCACGTCGCCGAGCTTGTAGAAGATCATCCCGTTGTAGAAGGGGATCCAGGCGCGCCACGCACCCTCGACGCCCGCCTTCTCGAAGATCTTCATCAGCCCGAGGGCCGTGAGCACGTACGCCACGATCGCCGGCAGCAGCGCGATCCCGATCATCGTCGCGATCAGACCGCCGATGGCGCCGCCGTAATCGCCATAGTCGCCGTACATGAGGACCTCCCACTCCCTGCGGCTCGTTCACCGCGCTCGCCCCACACTAGCGATCCTGAGCGCCCGCTGAAAAGATTCGCCCCCACCGGGCGCGGCTCACGAGTCGCTCAATCGACGACGACGAGCTCGATCTCTCCCACCCTGTGGGACGGACGCATCTCGACCCCCGCGCGCGCCGCCCAGCCGATCAGGGCATCGACGTCCGCGAGCGCCGGGCGCTCCTCGGCCAGAAGCCGCACCAGCAGGCCCTTCGAGCGCTTGTTGAAGTGGTTCAGCGCCCGCGCGGCGCCGTCGGGCCCCTGCGACACCACCCGCACGTACACGCTCGCCACCGTGTCGGGGATCGGCCCCAGCGCCGCGTACGCCTCAGACCGCAGATCGACGACGAGCCCGCTCAGCCCGACGAAGGCGCCGCGCACCGCCTCGGCCCACACGCGCTTCAGCGGCGGCAGGCCCGGCACCGACGCACCCGCCGCCAGCCGGTAGGCGGGGATCGCGTCCAGGGCCCCCACCGGCCCGAGCAGGGCCGTCTGGATCAGCACGTGCTCGCCCAGCCACGACCGCGCGGCCGGGGCGAGGGACGCCGCGTCGAGCGCGTCGAACAGCACGCCGGTGTAGCGGTCGACGGCCGGCATGCCCGCCGACTCCCGCAGCGCCGCGTTCACGTCGATCTCGCCGCGCTGGCGCGGAGAGAGCTTCAGCGCCTTCGCGGCCCGCTCCGGATCGGCCGACAGCGCCACCACGGACGCCACGACGGCCTCCCGCTGCGGTGCGAGCACCGACAGCGAGAGGCCGTCGAGATTCAGTGGCGCGTCCGATCCGCCTGCCCGCTTCGTCTCGGAAGGGGGCAGGAGGATCGTGGTCAAGAAGCCAGTGCCGCGTGGCCCGCGACGACGGTGAGCACGTTGCCCTCCATCGACACGAAGCCGTCGCGCGCGTCGGCGATGACCTTGGTCCCGTCCTCCTGCGTGATGCGGACCTGACCCGCGGCGAGGATCGCCAGCACGGGCTCGTGGCCCTGCATGAAGCCGATCTCACCCTCGGTGGTCTTGGCGACCACGAGGTTCGCCTCGCCCGTCCACACCTCCGACTCCGCGGAGACCAGGGTGACCTGAAGGCCCATGCTCAGCTGTTCTCCTTCTGGATCTGCGCCCACTTCGCCTCGACGTCGCCGATGCCGCCGACGTTGAAGAACGCCTGCTCCGCGACGTGGTCGAAGTCGCCCTTCACGATCGCGTCGAACGACTCGATGGTCTCCTTGATCGGGACGGTCGAGCCCTCGACACCGGTGAACTTCTTCGCCATGTAGGTGTTCTGCGAGAGGAACTGCTGGATGCGGCGCGCGCGGGCGACGACGATCTTGTCCTCTTCCGAGAGCTCGTCGACACCGAGGATCGCGATGATCTCCTGCAGCTCCTTGTTCTTCTGCAGGATCTGCTTGACGGCGGTGGCCACGCGGTAGTGGTCCTCGCCGATGTAGCGCGGGTCGAGGATGCGGCTGGTCGACGTCAGCGGGTCGACGGCCGGGTACAGACCCTTCGAGGCGATCTCTCGCGAGAGCTCCGTGGTGGCGTCGAGGTGCGCGAACGTGGTCGCCGGGGCCGGGTCGGTGTAGTCGTCGGCCGGCACGTAGATCGCCTGCAGCGAGGTGATCGAGTGACCGCGCGTCGAGGTGATGCGCTCCTGGAGCACACCCATCTCGTCGGCGAGGTTGGGCTGGTAGCCCACGGCCGAGGGCATGCGGCCGAGCAGCGTCGACACCTCGGAGCCCGCCTGCGTGAAGCGGAAGATGTTGTCGATGAACAGCAGCACGTCCTGCTTCTGCACGTCGCGGAAGTACTCCGCCATCGTCAGGGCCGACAGGGCGACGCGCAGACGCGTCCCCGGCGGCTCGTCCATCTGGCCGAAGACGAGGGCGGTCTTGTCGAAGACGCCCGCCTCCTCCATCTCGCCGATAAGGTCGTTGCCCTCACGGGTGCGCTCGCCGACGCCGGCGAACACCGAGACGCCGCCGTGGTCCTGCGCGACGCGCTGGATCATCTCCTGGATGAGGACGGTCTTGCCGACGCCCGCACCGCCGAAGAGGCCGATCTTGCCGCCGAGCACGTAAGGCGTGAGCAGGTCGATGACCTTGATGCCGGTCTCGAACATCTGTGTCTTCGACTCGAGCTGGTCGAACGCCGGCGCCTTGCGGTGGATGCCCCAGCGCTCGGTGACCTCGATCACCTCGCCGTCGGCGGCGTTCAGCACATCGCCGGTGACGTTGAAGACCTTGCCCTTGGTGACGTCGCCGACGGGCACCGAGATCGGGCCGCCGGTGTCGCGCACCTCCTGGCCGCGGACCATGCCGTCCGTCGGCTTCAGCGAGATGGCGCGGACCATGTCGTCGCCGAGGTGCTGCGCGACCTCGAGGGTGATCTCGGTCTGCTCCTCGCCGATGACGATCGTCGTCTTCAGCGCGTTGTAGACCTCGGGGATCGCGTCGTGCGGGAACTCGATGTCGACGACGGGGCCCGTGACGCGAGCGACCCGTCCGACGACCGCGGTCTCAGTGGCAGTCATTTTTCGTCTTTCCTCTTCGTATTCCAGCTCAGGACGCCAGGGCGTCGGCACCGCCGACGATCTCGGCGATCTGCTGCGTGATCTCGGCCTGACGCGCGTTGTTGCGCAGGCGGGTGTAGTCGGTGATGAGCTTGTCGGCGTTGTCGCTGGCCGACTTCATCGCCTTCTGCGTGGCCGCCTGCTTCGCGGCGGCCGACTGCAGCAGGGCGTTGAAGATGCGGCTCTGGATGTACACCGGCAGGAGCTTGTCGAGCACCTCCGTGGCGTCGGGCTCGAACTCGTACAGCGGGTAGATCTCGTTGTGCGCGCCCGACTCCTCGTCGGTCTCGACGACCTCGAGGGGAAGCAGGCGCACCTGCTCCGCCTCCTGGGTCATCATGCTGACGAAGCGGTTGTAGACGATGTGGATCTCGTCGACGCCGCCCTCCGAGGCATCCTTCTCGTAGGCCTCGAGCAGCGTCGCCGCCATCTCCTCCGCCGTCTCGAAGCTCGGCACGTCGGCGTCACCCGTCCACTCCGCCTCCGTCGCGATGTGACGGAACTGGAAGTAGCCGACGGCCTTGCGGCCGAAGAGGTAGAACGAGACGTCCTTGCCCTGCGAGCGCAGGAGCTCCGAGAGCTCGAGCGCCTCGCGCAGCACCTGCGAGTTGAAGGCGCCGGCGAGACCGCGGTCCGAGCTGAGGATCACGATCGCCGACCGCTTGACCGACTCCGGCTCGCGCGTCAGCGCGTGGTCGATGTCGGTGTGCGTGGCGACCGCCGACACCGCACGCGTCACCGCGCGGGAGAAGGGGCTGGACGCGTTCACACGCGCCAGCGCCTTCTGGATGCGCGAAGCCGCGATCAGCTCCATCGCCTTGGTGATCTTCTTGGTCGTCTGAGCAGAAGAGATCTTCTGCTTGTACTCCCTGAGCTTTGCTCCCATGATCCGTCTTTCTCGGCGCCCGGCTTACGCCCGGCGGCCCTTGACGATCTTCTCCTGATCGACGTCGGTCGCGGCGGCAGCCTGGTGCTCCTCGTGGCCCGGGGCGCCGAGCTGCTGCCCCTTGCCGCCCTGGAACTCGAGCAGGAACGCGTCGATCGCCTTGTCCATCTCCGCGACCGTGTCGTCCTCGAGCTTGCCCGTGTCGCGCAGCGTGTCGAGGATCGTCGTGTTGCGGCGCAGGTGGTCGAGCAGCTCCGCCTCGAAGCGCAGCACGTCCTCCACCTCGACGGTGTCGAGCTTGCCGTTCGTGCCGGCCCAGATCGAGACGACCTGCTCCTCGGCAGGGTACGGCGAGTACTGCGGCTGCTTGAGCAGCTCGGTCAGGCGCGCACCGCGGGCCAGCTGACGGCGCGAGGCCGCATCGAGGTCGGACGCGAACATCGCGAACGCCTCCAGCGAGCGGTACTGGGCGAGCTCGAGCTTCAACGTGCCCGAGACCTTCTTGATGTGCTTGAGCTGGGCGTCGCCGCCGACTCGCGACACCGAGATGCCCACGTCGACCGCGGGACGCTGGTTCGCGTTGAACAGGTCGGACTGCAGGAAGATCTGACCGTCGGTGATCGAGATCACGTTGGTCGGGATGTAGGCCGACACGTCGTTGGCCTTCGTCTCGATGATCGGCAGGCCGGTCATCGAGCCGGCGCCCAGCTCGTCCGACAGCTTCGCGCAGCGCTCGAGCAGACGCGAGTGCAGGTAGAACACGTCGCCGGGGTAGGCCTCGCGGCCCGGCGGACGACGCAGCAGCAGCGAGACGGCGCGGTAGGCCTCGGCCTGCTTCGACAGGTCGTCGAAGATGATCAGCACGTGCTTGCTGTTGTACATCCAGTGCTGGCCGATGGCCGAGCCGGTGTACGGCGCGAGGTACTTGAAGCCGGCAGGGTCGGACGCGGGGGCCGCGACGATGGTGGTGTACTCCATCGCGCCGGCCTCCTCGAGGGCGCCCTTCACCGAGGCGATGGTCGAGCCCTTCTGACCGATCGCGACGTAGATGCAGCGGACCTGCTTCTCGGGGTCGCCCGAGGCCCAGTTGTCCTTCTGGTTGATGATCGTGTCGATCGCGATCGCCGTCTTGCCGGTCTGGCGGTCGCCGATGATCAGCTGACGCTGGCCGCGGCCGACGGGGATCATCGCGTCGATCGCCTTGATGCCGGTCTGCATCGGCTCGTGCACCGACTTGCGGGCCATGACGCCGGGGGCCTGCAGCTCGAGGGCGCGGCGGCCCTCGATGCCGGTGATCTCGCCGAGGCCGTCGATCGGGTTGCCGAGCGGGTCGATCACGCGGCCGAGGTAGCCCTCGCCGACGGGGACCGAGAGCACCTCGCCGGTGCGGGTGACCTGCTGGCCCTCCTCGATGCCGCCGAACTCGCCGAGAACGACGACGCCGATCTCGTGCTCGTCCAGGTTCTGGGCGAGGCCCAGCGTGCCGTCCGCGAAGCGCACCAGCTCGTTGGCCATGACGCCCGGCAGGCCCTCGACGTGGGCGATGCCGTCGGCCGCGTCGATGACGGTGCCGACCTCGGTCGCCGCGTCGCCGGTGGGCTCGTACGCTGCGACGAAGTCCTTCAGCGCGTCACGGATGACGTCGGGGCTGATCGTGATGTCTGCCATTGTCTTCCTCTGTCTTGATGGAGATCGTGTTGTGGGATCCGCGATCCCCAAGTGGGTCCGCCGGCGGCGGGAAGTGTTCGGTCAGCCGGCCAGCTGCTGGCGCACGCCTGCGAGGCGCGACGCGATGCTGCCGTCGATGACGTCGTCTGCGATCTGCACGCGCACGCCGCCGACGATCGAGGGGTCGACGACCGAGCTGATCGTCACCTCGCCGCCGTATGTGCGCGACAGCGCGGTGGCCAGACGCTCGCCCTGGGCCGCCGTGAGGGGTGCCGCCGTGGTCACGGTGGCGACCGTGCGACCACGCTGGGCGGCCACGACGCGGATCGCGCGGGCCAGGACGGCCCGGACGCGACGACCGCGCGGGTGCTGCACGAGCGACGAGACGACGAGGGTGGTCGCCTCCCCCGCGCGCCCGCCGAGCAGCGACTGCATCAGCGCGCCCTTGGCCGCACCGTCGCCGAGGCGGCTGCCGAGCGCGAGCTCGAGCTCGGGGTTCTCCGCGACGATGCGGGAGACGCGGAAGAGCTCGCCCTCGAGGTCGCCGCGGTCCGCCACGGCGGCCGCGCGGACGGCGAGCTCCTCGATGCCGTCGACCAGGTCGTCCTGCGACGACCACCGCTCGGCGGCGGCCGTCGTCAGGAGCGACTGCGCAGTCGACGACAGCGAGCCGAAGACACGGGAGACCAGCGAGCTGCGGGCCTCGGGCGCCGCAGCCGGGTCGGCCAGCGCGCCGCTCAGCGCCTGCGAGCCGCTCACGGCACGAGCGGCCGCGAAGAGCTCACGAGCCGTGTCGAGGTCGACCTTCGCGGCGCCGAGCGCCTGAACGCCCGCCGCGAGCGCCTGAGTGGTCGCGCTGCCCATTACTTCGCCGCCTTCTCGGAGGACTCAAGGTCCGACAGGAAGCGGTCGACCACGGCCGAGGCCTTCTGGTCGTCGCTCAGCGTCTCGCCGATGACGTTGCCGGCCAGGTCGATCGCGAGCGCGCCGACCTCGCTGCGCAGCGTGACGAGCGCCGACTGGCGCTCCGCCTCGATCTGCGTGTGCGCGGTCGCCGTGATGCGCTCGGCCTCGGTGGACGCCGCGGTGCGGGCCTCGGCGACGATGCGCTTGCCGTCCTCGCGGGCCGACTCACGGATGTCGCCGGCCTCCTTGCGAGCCTCGGAGAGCTGCTTGGTGTACTCCTCGAGGGCCGCCTCGGCCTGGCGCTGGGCCTCGTCGGCCTTCGCGATGTTGCCCTCGATGGCCGCCGCGCGCTCGTCGAGCATCGTCGTCAGCCTCGGCAGAGCGACCTTCCACACCACGAAGAGGATGACGAGGAAGCACACCGCGGACCAGATGATGTCGTAGTACGCCGGAAAAAGCGGGTTGGGCGCCTCCCCCTCTTCGGCGGCGACCGTGACAAGAGCGTTCAGCATCCTGTCTCCTTACGTGTCAGCTGCGGATAATCAGGCGCCGAAGATGAAGCCGGTCGCGATGCCGATGAACGCGAGGGCCTCGGTGAAGGCGATACCGATCCACATGAGGACCTGCAGACGACCGGCGAGCTCGGGCTGGCGGGCGACCGACTCGATGGTCTTGCCGACGACGATGCCCACGCCGATGGCCGGGCCGATGGCGGCGAGACCATAGCCGACCGTCGCGATCGATCCGGTCACGTTGGCGAGAACCGTAGTAGCGTCCACGGGTTTTTCCTTTCGGTTAGGCGGTGCGCCGTTCGGCGACCGTCAGTGCTCTTCCGCAACCGCGAGCTGGATGTAGACCGCGGTGAGGATCGTGAAGACGTAGGCCTGGAGGAATGCCACCAGGACCTCGAACAGGGTGAAGGCGAAGCCGAAGGCGAGGGTGCCGACGCCCAGGGGCGCCCACCATCCGCCGGCGGTGAAGAAGAAGAACTGCGTCGCCGAGAAGAACAGCACGAGCATGAGGTGGCCGACGATCATGTTCATCAGCAGTCGCAGCGTCAGCGTGACCGGGCGGATGATGAACGTCGACAGGAACTCGAGCGGCGTGACGATGAAGTACAGGAACCACGGGACGCCCGACGGGAACAGCGCGTTCCGGAAGAAGCCCGCCGGGCTCTTCTTGATGCCCGCGTAGATGAACGTGACGTAGGAGATCACGGCCAGCAGCAGCGGCACGGCGATGACGCTGGTTCCCGCGATGTTGATGCCGGGGATGATGCCCGTCAGGTTCATGAACAGGATCATGAAGAACATCGTCGTGAGCAGCGGCAGGAACCGGTTGCCGTCCTTGCGGCCCAGGATGTCGTGCGCGATGTTGACGCGGACGAAGTCGAGGCCCATCTCGACGATGCTCTGCAGCCGGCCGGGCACGACCTTCATGTTGCGCGTGCCGACGACCAGCAGGATCACCAGGATCGCCGTCGCGAGCAGCTGCGCCGCGTTGATGCGCGTGAACTCGAAGGAGCCGATCTGGAAGATCGCCGGCGGGAAGAAGTCCGTGATCGACGGCGGGTGGAATCCGCCATCGCTCGATTCGGCAGAGGCGATCAGCATCGCGGCTTGAGTCAACGTGTGGCTCCGGCTTCATAGCTCCGGCACGAGGACCGGGAAGGGCAGGAAGTCGTCATCTGCATGAGGCCCATGTCACCGTCGGCATCCGCGGGGAACTCAGCAGGAACCTCATCAGCCTATCAAAGAAATCGACTGCTTCTACGCGGCGTCGAAAGACGGCGCTCAGGAGTCCTTCGCGGGGCCGTCCTCGACCGCCCCGTCGGAGGCGCCCTCGCCCGGCAGCTGGACGTCGACATACGGGGTGCGCGAGCGGAGCATGGCGATCGCGTCGATGGCCAGCGAGGCGACGACGCTCACCACGAGCGAGACGAAGAAGATGCCGGGCACGATCCACGGCTGGCCGCGCAGCACCATCAGCGCAACGATGAACAGCACCAGCTTGAGCAGCCAGCCGCCGAGCACCACGCCGAAGAAGATCGGCACGTACAGGTCGTCGCCGAACCAGCGGTTCGCGACGAGGATGCTCACCGCGGTGAGGAGCATGAAGACCGCCGCGATCGCGGCGCCGGCGAGCGCGCTGAACATGCCGTCGGCGCCGGCCATCGCGAAGCCGATCCCGCCGCCGACCGCGGCGACGACGACCGTGACGATCGCCCCCCAGACCAGCGCGGTGCGCAGCACGGGCGTGCTCGAGATGTGGGGGGTCGACATGTCAGGCCTCCTGGGTGGCGGGGGTCGGGACGGGTTCCGCGGCCGTGCGCCGCGTGGGCATGAGGGTGAGGACCAGGCACGCCGCGACGCCGACGAGGCCGAACGCCACGCCGATCCAGTACTGCCCGAACCACTCCTCGCGCGTGGCGAGGTACATCAGCAGCACGGCGAGGGAGATCACCGCGGTCCAGGCGTAGAAGATCAGCACGGCCTCGCGGTCGGTGTGGCCGAGGTCGAGCATCCGGTGGTGCAGGTGCTTCCGATCCGGCGAGAACGGCGACTTGCCCGCCCGCATGCGCCGCATCACGGCGAGGCCGAAGTCGGCCAGCGGCAGCAGCACCACGACCATGGGCAGCAGGATCGGCAGGAAGGCGCCGAGCAGCTGCGAGCGCCCGAGGCCGTCGACCGGGTCGAGCACCGACGGCGGGATCTGGCCCGTCACCGCGATGGCGCTCGTGGCCATCAGCAGGCCGAGCACGAGCGCGCCGGAGTCACCCATGAACATCTTCGCGGGCTTCCAGTTGAGGGGCAGGAAACCGGCGCACGCGCCGATCATCACGGCCGCGAGGAAGGTCGCGAGGTTGAAGTTCGTGGTCGTGACGTCGCGGACGAGGATGTACGAGTAGACGAAGAACACGCCGTTCGCGATCAGGCACACGCCGGCGACGAGCCCGTCGAGGCCGTCGATGAAGTTCACCGCGTTCATCACGATGACGATCGAGAACATCGTCAGCACGATGCTGACCCAGCTGGAGACCAGCGTCATCCCGCCGATCGGGAGCGAGTAGATCTGCAGGCCGCCGCCGACCGCGATGATGCCCGCGGCGAGGAACTGCGCGCCCAGCTTGATCGTCCAGTCCAGGTCCCAGAGGTCGTCGGCGACGCCGATCAGCACGATGAGCAGCGCGGCGCCCAGCACCGACCACACCATCTGCGGCTCGGCCCAGAACGTCTGGAAGTACTCGTTCGACGCCGAGACGGCGATCGCCGCGACCATCGCCAGGAACATAGCGACGCCGCCGAGGCGGGGCGTCGGGGTCTTGTGGACGTCGCGGTCGCGGATGCCCGGGTAGAGGCGGTAGCGCATCGCGAGGCGCCATACCGCCCAGGCGAGCGCCGTCGTCAGCGCCGCCGTGAACAGGATGGTGAAGAGGTATTGCCTCACTCGAGCGGTTCCCGGGCAGGCGCGGGCCGGTTCGGCTCGTGCTCCGGCAGCTCGAGCAGCTCGCCCAGCACGTCCGCGAGCTCGTCGCGCGTGACCGCGCCGTCGCGCAGGATCCGCACCCGCGGCGGGTCCTCGGCCTCGCGGGGCCCCACCAGGGAGGTCGCGTCGACGATGGTCGAGGCCACTCCCGTGCGAGACGGCCCGTCGTCGAGGTAGACGGCGATGCTGTCGCCGAGCATGGCGCGCGCGTCGTCGCCCGTCACGGCGGCCGGGCGACCGGTCAGGTTGGCGCTGGAGACCGCGAGCGGGCCCGTCTCGGTCAGGAGCTCGAGGGCGATGCGGTGATCGGGCATGCGCACGGCGACGGTGCCCTTGGTCTCGCCCAGGTCCCACGACAGCGAGGGCTGCGCGGGCAGCACGATCGTGAGGCCGCCCGGCCAGAACCTCTCCACGAGGCGGTCGACGGCCTCGGGCACCTGCTCGACCAGCGCCCGCATGGCGTCGGGGCCGGACACGAGGACGGGCGGCGGCTGCTGCCGTCCGCGGCCCTTGGCGTCGAGCAGCGCCTGCACGGCGCTCGCGCTGAACGCGTCGGCCGCGACGCCGTACACCGTGTCGGTGGGCATCACGACGAGGCTGCCGCGCGCGATCGCCTGACGCGCCTGGCGCATGCCGGCCAGCAGCTGCGCCTCGTCGCCGCAGTCGAAGAGAGGGGAGGACATCGCGGACAAGTCTACGTGCCGCCGCCCGCGCGCCACGGTTCCTCTGCCGGGCCGACGAGGCCGTCGCCGGAGGACCTGTCGACGGCCCACCGGTCGATGACCGGACGAGCCTGATCGAGAGCCTCCGCTCCCCGCGGCGGCTGTCGGTCAGGGCCGGATCGCGGTGGTGGTGCGATCGCGGAGCGTGAGGTCGGGATGCGTCGCCGCCGCGCGCCAGCCGTCCGCCGTGAGCAGCTCGCGGATCTGGGTGCCCTGCAGCTCGCCATGCTCGATGACGAGCGTGCCGCCGGCGCGCAGCAGGCGCCGGCCCACGTGGCTGAGCTGACGCACGACGTCGAGGCCGTCCGGGCCGCCGTAGAGCGCCGCCTCGGGGTCGTGCAGCCTCACCTCGGGGTCGCGCGGGATCGCGTCGTCGGGCACGTACGGCGGGTTGGAGACCACGACGTCGACGGTGCCGTCGAGGTCGGCGAACGCGACGGCGAGGTCGGCGAAGACCAGGCGCAGGTTCTCGGCGCCGACCCGGCGCACGTTCTCCTTCGTCCAGACGAACGCGTACGGCGAGTTCTCCGCGGCATGGATCCGCGCGTGCGGCACCTCGGTCGCGAGCGACAGCGCGATCGCGCCGCTGCCGGCGCCGAGGTCGACGCCCACCGGCCCCTCTCCCTCGGGCCAGGGGCCCGGCGCCGCGCGCAGCGCGTCGATGGCGATCTGCGCGACCGTCTCGGTCTCGGGTCGGGGCACGAAGACACCGGGGCCGACGGCCAGCTCGAGGTGGCGGAAGTAGGCGACCCCCGTGATGTGCTGCAGCGGCTCCCGCGCGGCTCGGCGCGCGACCAGGGTCTCGTACGCGTCCGCCTCGGCCCGCGTCAGGTCGTCGCCGCGGACCACGGCCGCCTGCACCTCGCCCCGGCTCTGCCCGCGCAGGTGGGCCAGCAGCAGCTCGGCGTCGACCTGCGGATCGGGCACCCCCGCGCCTGCGAGGCGCTGCGCCGCCTGCTGGAGGACATCGCGCACGGCGTCGCCCGCGGCGCGCGGGGCGGCATCGCTGACGGGAACGGCGGTCATGAGGAGCCAGCCTAGTGGGGCCGGGATTCCGGGCGCGAGATGGGCGGCGATGGCGGGATGCCCGCCTCGGCATATGGGCGGGCGGGGCCCCTCCGCGATTTCGTCATCCGCGTGACGCGGCCCACGCGGGCGTCCTACGCTGGTGTCCGGCGGCGCCCGTCCGCCCCACACGTCCACATCGAGGAGGACCGCATGCCCGGCATCCACGCCGACATCACCACCGCGTTCGGCGGCACCCCGCTCGTGCGCCTGAACCGCGTGACCGACGGCACCGACGCCGAGGTTCTGGTCAAGCTCGAGTTCTACAACCCCGCCTCGAGCGTGAAGGACCGCCTCGGCATCGCGCTCGTGGACGCCGCGGAGGCCTCGGGAGAGCTGAAGCCGGGCGGCACCATCGTGGAGTCGACGAGCGGCAACACCGGCATCGCGCTCGCCATGGTCGGCGCGGCGCGCGGCTACCGGGTCATCCTGACGATGCCCGCGTCGATGTCGAAGGAGCGCCGCGTGCTGCTGAAGGCGTTCGGCGCCGAGCTCGTGCTCACCGACCCCACCAAGGGCATGTCGTTCGCGGTCGAGGAGGCCAAGCGCATCGTCTCCGAGACGCCGGGCGCCATCTGGGCCCGGCAGTTCGAGAACGAGGCGAACCCGGCGATCCACCGCCGCACGACGGCCGAGGAGATCCTGACGGACACGGACGGACGCGTGGACGTCTTCGTGGCCGGCGTCGGCACGGGCGGCACGATCACGGGCGTCGGACAGGTGCTGAAGGAGAAGGTGCCGGGCGTCCGCGTGGTCGCCGTCGAGCCGAAGGACTCCCCCGTCCTGAGCGAGGGGCGTCCGGGCCCGCACAAGATCCAGGGCATCGGACCGAACTTCCAGCCCGCGATCCTCGACCGCGAGGTCATCGACGAGGTCGTGCCGGTCGGGTTCGAGGACTCGCTGCGGGTGGCCCGAGAGCTGGCGGCCCGCGAGGGGCTGCTCGTCGGCATGTCTTCGGGTGCAGCCGTGTGGGCGGCGCTCGAGATCGCGCGGCGGCCGGAGAGCGCGGGAAAGCGCATCGTCGTGATCGTCCCCGACACCGGCGAGCGGTACCTGAGCACCGCACTGTTCGAGGACCTGCGCGAGGGCTGAGGCGTGTTCGGCGGGATCCGCGAGGACGTCGCGGCGGCGCGGCTGCGAGACCCCGCCGCCCGCGGGGGCGTCGAGATCGCCCTGCTCTACCCCGGCCTGCACGCGGTGTGGGCGCACCGCGTCGCGCACCGGCTGTGGCGGCGCGGCGCCCGCTTCGTCGCGCGCGCCATCTCGCAGGTGGCGCGCGCGCTGACGGGCATCGAGATCCACCCCGGCGCGACGATCGGACGCCGCCTGTTCATCGACCACGGCATGGGCGTGGTCATCGGCGAGACGGCCGAGGTGGGCGACGACGTGCTGCTGTACCACGGCGTGACGCTGGGCGGTCGCTCGACGGAGAAGGGCAAGCGGCACCCCACGCTCGGCGACGGCGTCGCCGTCGGCGCCGGAGCCAAGATCCTGGGCCCCGTCACCGTCGGCGCCCACAGCCTGGTGGGCGCCAACGCCGTCGTCACCCGCGACGCGCCGCCCGGGAGCGTGCTGGTGGGGGTGCCCGCCAAGGCCCGCCCCCGCCGCGACGACGACGTGTCCCGGGCGATCCTCACCGCACCCGAGTACGCGATCTGACCCCGTGAGTGCCGTATGGCACTCACGGGGTGCCGCCGAGTGCGATATGACACTCCGCGGAGGAGGAAGAGGAGCCGGATGACCGCCCTGCACGAGCTGACGCTGCGCGCCCTGGCCGCCGCGCTGCGCGCCGGGGAGGTGACGCCGGTCGAGGCCGCTGCGCACTTCCTCGGGCGCATCGCGGCGCAGGACGGCCTCGGCGCGTTCGCCGAGGTCACGGGCGAGGCCGCGCTGCGGCGCGCCGCCGCGCTCGGCGCCCCGCCCGCCGACGCCCCGCCGCTGTGGGGAGTGCCGCTGGCCGACAAGGACCTCACCGCGCGGGCCGGCGTGCCCACGCGGTACGGCTCGCGTCTCAACGTCGACCACGTGCCGGCCCGCTCCGACCCGATGGCGCTCGCGCTCGACGCGGCCGGGGCGATCAGCCTCGGAAAGACCAGCACGCCCGAGTTCGGTCTCACGGGCTTCACCGAGACGCGCATCGGTCCCCCGGCGCGCGACCCGTGGGACCCTCGCGACGGCGCCGGCGGATCGAGCGGAGGAGCCGCCGCCGCCGTCTCGGCCGGCCTGCTGCCCGCGGCGCCCGCGTCCGACGGCGGCGGCTCGATCCGGATCCCGGCGGCGACCGTCGGCGTCGTCGGCCTCAAGCCGTCGCGCGGACAGGTCCCGGCGGGCGCCGGGATGGAGTCGCCCGACGGCCTCGCGGTCGCCGGGCCGATCGCCCGGTCGGCCGACGACGCGGCGCTGCTGCTCGACGCCCTGATCGGGACGCCCGGAACGCTCCCGTACGCGACGCGGGCGCCGGGCGAGGGCCCGTTCGCCGAGGCGGCCCGCGCCGAGACCGGAGGCCTGCGGATCGGCGTCACGACCGCGTCGCCGTGGCAGGAGACGCTCGAGGTCGAGCTGGACGCCGACGCGCGCGCCGCCGTCCTCGGTGCGGCGAGCGCGCTCGGAGCGGAGCACCACGTGACGCCGTTCGAGTGGCGGCCCGCACCGTACGCCGACATGTTCATGACGCTGTGGGCAGCGTCGGCGGCACGGATCCCGGTGCCCGACGAGCGTCTGGACGACGTCGAGCCGATCACGGCCTGGCTCATCCGATCCGGACGCGCCCTGACGGCCGAGCGGCTCCTGGGCGGCTACGCCGCGGCGCGCTCGTTCGAGCGGCTCACGATCGAGGCGTTCGCGCGGTTCGACGCCGTCCTCACCCCTGCCCTCGCGCTGCCCCCGAGGCCGATCGGCTGGTTCGCGCAGGACGATCCGGAGAGCAGCTTCGTGCGGCAGTGCCTCTACGCGCCGTACAGCAGCTTCGTGAACGTCGCGGGGCTGCCGGCGATCACGGTGCCGGTGGCCTCCGCCGAGAACGGTCATCCCGTCTCCGTGCAGCTCGTGGGCCGCCCCGGGGGCGAGGCGGCCGTCCTCGGCCTCGCGGCGCAGCTCGAGCGGGCACGCGGCCCGCTGCCGAGGCCGCCGGAGCCGGGGCAGAAAAGGCGAACGGAATCCGCGCCCGGACGGATAGGCTGACCGCACCCTCACCGGAGGGCGGTCCCACGACAGTGGCGACGTCCCGTCTCGTGCACGCAGGAGTCCCGTGACCTTCCGCCAGATCCTCGCCGCCCTCTGGCGCCGCCTGTGGGTGGTCGTCGTGGTCCTGCTGGTCGCCGGCCTCGCCGCCGGCCTGTACACCGCGCGCCAGGCTCCGGAGTACGCCTCCACGACGACGCTGCGGCTGAGCTCGGCCGCCGCATCGGGGCAGCTGCAGGAGCTGTTCGGCAGCGTCGAGATCGACCTGGAGGCGGCAGCCGTGGTCTCCCCCGCGGTGCTCGACGATGCCGCCACGCGCCTCGGCGAGCCCTCCGCCGCCCTGGAGGACGCGGTGTCCTACGCGATCCTCGAGGGGACCCGAGCCGACCAGATCCGTGTCACCGCGATCGGGGGGACCGCGGAGCAGTCCCGCCTGCGCGCCGACGCCGTCGCTGAGGCGTTCGTCGCCTACGTCGCGGCGCAGGTCGAGACCGGCACGCAGTCGCTGCAGGAGCAGTACGACGCGGCCGTCGCACGCGCGCAGGAGCTGCAGGACGTCGCGCGGGACGACCCCGACGACCTCATCGCCGCAGCGGACCTGACCCGCGAGCTCGACAACATGAACGCGCTGGCCGCGCAGATCTCCCGGATCGGCGGAGCCGCAGCGCCGGCCACCGTCACGACGCCCGCCTCCGAGGGCGAGCGTCAGGGCACCCCGCCGGCGCTGATCATCGCGGCCGCTCTGAGCGCCGGGCTCCTCGCCGGCATCGGCCTCGCGCTCATCGCCGAGCAGTTCGACGCGCGGATCCGCCGGCACCAGGACCTCGCGGCGCTCTCCGGCGCCCCACTGCTCGCGGAGCTCCCCTACGACCGCGCGGTGGCGAAGTCGCAGGAGTCGCTCGCCGCCGCCGCGCGCCGGAACTCGCCGCTCAACGAGGGGCTGCGCAGCCTGCGCACCAGCATGCAGGTGCTGCTGCCGCGCGAAGGGCCGACGATCGTCGTCCTCACCAGCGTCGAGCCCGGCGACGGCAAGTCGTTCGTCTCCTCCCGCCTCGCCGTCACCTGGGCGCGCGCCGGCAAGAGCACCGTGCTGGTCGGCGGGGACCTGCGCCGCCCGGCCCTGCCCGATCACTTCGGCGACGACGCGGACGGCCCCGGCCTCGCCGAGCTGCTGCGGGACGCCGCCCGTGGCACGCGCCCCTCCGCCAGGCGCATCGACGCACTGCTGCGCGACAGCGGCGTGCCGGGGCTGCGCCTCCTGCCCGCGGGCACGGCGGACACCGACACCTCGGATCTGCTGGCGCTGCCCGAGCTCGGCACGGTGCTGGGGCACCTCGGCGAGACCGCCGACATCGTGCTCGTCGACGCGCCGCCGTCGCTCGCGCTCACCGACGCCGCGCTGCTGGCGTCCCACGCGGCGGGGGCGGTGGTCGTCACGGCCATGGGCCGCACGACCCGCGAGCGCCTGACGTCCGTCGTGGACGAGCTGTCCCTCAACGGAGCGAAGGTGCTCGGCGTCGTGGCCAACCGTTCCCGTCGTCGCCTGCCCGCCTCGTACGCCGCCTACTACCAGCGCGACACACGCTCCGACCCGGCCGGCGCCGAGCCGGCGGGCGCGGACGCACGCTGACCCGGATGGCGCGCGCGGGCTCGTCCTCGGACGCACCCCGGTCTGTGCGCGTCCTCTACGTCTGCACCGCCAACCGGTGCCGGTCGCCACTCGCCGAGCACGCGCTGCGCGGGACGGCGGGCACGCTGCCGCTCGTCGTCGCGTCGGCCGGGCTGCTGGCCGGCGGCGCCTCGACCCCGGCCGTCGGAGTCGCGACGGCTCGCCGGCGGGGAATCGACCTGGCCGGGCATCGCAGCGAGCCGGTGCGCGACCTCGACCTCGCGCGGTTCGATCTCGTGCTCACGATGGAGCGCGTCCACTCGCGCGAGCTCGTCGCGAGCCATGACGCCGCCCGCGGGCGCGTCTTCACGGTGCGGCAGTTCGACGACTGGGCGCCGCGGCATCCGAGCCCTCCGGCGGATCGCCTCGGTCCCTGGCTCGACGATGTCGCGGTCGACGACGCGGGCTCCCGGCTCTTCGGCGGCGACGCGGACGACACCCCCGATCCCCTCCGCGGACCGCCGCGCGCGTGGCGGCGCCTCGCCGACGAGCTGCAGGCCCACGCGGCGTCGCTCGTCGCGTGGCTCTATCCGTCTCCGCCCGGGGATCCCAGGCCGCGCAGCAGCGCGTCGTAGTCGGCGACGCGCTGCGACCAGTCGGGCACCTGCTCGCGCGCGCCCTCCGCGCTCGTCCCCAGCGCCCCGGCCACCGCGCCCGGGAAGCCCGTGGCGGGCACCACCGTCACGCCCCGCCGGCCGGCGCGCTCGCGGAAGCCCGCGACCGGCGTCGCCACGACCGGGCGGCCGACGGCGAGGTACTCGTACGCCTTGATGGGATCGAGGCTGTCGGTGAACGGCGAGACGAGGTGCGGGACGATCAGCGCCTGCGCGTGCTGGAGGTAGGCGGGGACGGCGTCCCAGGCGCGCGCGCCGAGCAGGAGCAGTCCCGGCGTCGCGCGCAGCAGCTCGCCGTGGCGGGCGGACAGTGCGTCGGGCCCCACGAGGACGACCGTCCCGCCGGCCCCCGCGACGCGTGCGGCGGTCCGCTGCAGCAGGCCGACGTCGAGCCTGTCCTCGTGGAGCGTCCCCAGATAGAGGGCGACCGGCCCCTCCGGCAGGTCCCCGGGCCTCGGGAGGGGGCGGCGATAGCGCGCGACGTCGACCGCGTTGGGGATGAGCGTCACGGGGCGCGATGCCCGCTTGGTCTCCGCCAGGCCCGTGGAGCACACGACGACCCGCGCGCTCAACGCGAGCAGCGCCTCGTCGCCCGCGACGAGGCGGGCGTGCTCCCGCGGGGCGCGGTCCGCGCGCGTCCAGTCGTCCGTGATGTCGTAGACCGTGTCCCAGCCCGTGCGAGCCGCGAGGCCCCACCATCGCGGGTCGTTGACCCAGAGGATCGGATCGCGCCAGCCGAGCCGGTCGACCGCGCGGCGCACCTGGTCGTGCAGGATGCGGTCGGCCAGCGGGCCGACCGCGCGCGGGAGCGACTTGACCGGTTCGAGCAGCCGCAGCCGGCCCCCGTACGCCTGCGACGTCCGCAGGCCGGAGGCGAGGCGGGGGCGCCTGCCCGAGCGCAGCTCGTACAGCGGATCGGCCGGCGGCTCGACGAAGAGCGCCGTGCGGGCGACGTCCGCGTCGAGCAGCCCGCCGACGAGGTACTGGTTGCGGCGGCGCACCTCGTCCCAGGGCTCGAGCGAGACGACGACGAGAGGGCGGCTCATCCCAGGCGCTCGTACAGCTCGAGCGTGTGCTCCGTCTGCCGCCCGACCGAGAACGCCGCGCGCTGCCGGGCACGCAGCGCCTCTCCGTATGCCGCGCGGCGGGCGTCGTCCGCGACGAGCGCGTCGAGCCTCGCCGCGAGCGCATCCGCGTCGCCCGGGCGGAACAGCTCCGCGCCCTGCGCGCCCCCGACGGTCTCGCGATGCCCGCCCGCGTCGGAGGCGAGGACCGGCAGGGCGTGCGCCATCGCCTCGATCACCGACAGCCCGAGCCCCTCGCGCGCGGTCGGCGCCACCAGCAGCGACGACCGGTCGTAGAGCGCCGACACGTCGCGGACGAAGCCGAGGAAGTCGACCGTGCCCGCCACCCCCAGCTCGCGCGCCAGTCGCTCCAGGGAGCCGCGCTCCGAACCGTCGCCCGCGATCTGCAGGCGCCACCCCGCCGCGCGAGCCGTGGCGCGCCGCCAGCCGTGCAGCACGTCGGCGGTGTGCTTCTCGGGCTCCAGGCGCTGCGCGACGAGCACCGTGCGTCCGCGCGGCCCGCGGGCGGGCTCCGCCTCCTCGACGCCCGTGTGGATGACCTCGCTGTCGCCCTCGACGTGCGCGGCGACGTAGTGCGAGATCGCGATCTGCGCGCTCAGCCGACGCGACGCCGCCCGGGCGACGGCACGACGCGACCGGCTGCTGCCGCGGGGCGCGGCGAAGTGCCGGGTGCTCACGAGAGCCGCGCCGCGGCGCGCGGCGACGGCCGCGACCACGTCGGCGTCGGTCATGTGGCTGTTGACGACGTCCATGTGCGGGATGCGGCGGAGCGCGCGACCGGCCTCGGCGACGCCGGCCCCGGGCAGCCAGCCGATTCCCCGCGCGGCGAGCGCCGCGGGGAAGACCCCGGGGTCGCCGCCGATCACCGTCACCCGATGCCCGCGCGCCGCCTGCTGGAGAGCCGCGCCGAGGACGTAGCGCTCGACGCCGGCGAACGCGGCGGAGCACACGACGTGCACGATGCGCAGGCCCATCACGCGGCCTCGGCGAGCGCGGCGACGGGCCCGCGGGCGTAGAGGTCGCGTCGACGGCGCGCCGACGCCCCCCGCCCGCCGGGCAGGACCGCTCCGCGCACGGCGGACCCGGCGAGCAGGGCGAGCCGGTAGGCCTGCCAGCCGGCGGCGCCGAAGTGCTTCCGGACGTACGTCTCCGCGGCGGCGTGGAACAGCAGCTCGCGGCGCGCGCCGTCGCTGCTGGTGGCGGCGCCGATGTGGGTCGACCGCACGGCGGCGACGTCGATGCGCCAGGCCCTGTCGCGTGCCCGTCGCTGCCAGTCGACCTCCTCGGCGTAGAGGAAGAAGCGCTCGTCGAACATCCCGACGTCCGCGATCGCCGTGGCCCGCAGCAGCAGGATCGAGCCGATCGCGAAGCCTTTCGCGTGGGTGAGACGACCGAGCCCGACGGCCTCGACCCACGCGCGCGCCGGGTGGGGGAACGGCCACCACACGCGCACGGGGGAGCCCGTCGCGGGGTCGATCTGCTCGGCGCCGACGGCGGCGAGGCGCGCGTCGTCGTGCAGCGCGCGCTGCAGGCGGTGCACCCCGCCGGCGTCGATGCGGGCGTCGGGGTTGAGCAGCAGGACGTCGTCGCCCGCATCGCCCCGCTGCGCGAGGTCTCGCAGGGCGACGTTGACCCCCGCGCCGAAGCCGAGGTTGCGGCCGGGGTCGAGGTAGCGGGCGCCGTGACGGTCGGCGATCGCCCGGGTCTCCTCCGACGACGAGTTGTCCACGATCGTGAGGGGGAACCCCCCGCCCAGTCCCGCGAGGGCGCCGTCGAGCAGGGCGGGGTCGCCGTAGGCGACCACGACGACCTGCGGCGGCCGTGCCGCGCGCGGCGGCGCGGCGAGCTCGTAGAGCAGCTCCTGGCGCGCGGCGACACGCTCCCAGGTGAACTCCTGCGCGTGCGCGATCCCGCTGGCTCGTCGCTGCTCCCAGGACTCGGGCGCGAGCACCTCGTCGAGCGCTGCGGCGAGCGCCGCGGGGTCGCCGGGCGGGACGAGGCTCCCCGCCTCGGCGACGACGTCGGGGATGGCGCCGGTGCGGCTCGCGACGACGGGCACGCCCGAGGCCATCGCCTCGACGGCGACGCGGCAGAACTGCTCGAGCCAGCCGGGTGTGGGGACCGACGGCACCGCGAGCGCGTCGAGCCGACGGTACCGGCCGGCGAGCGCCTCGCCGTCGGCGTAGCCGAGGAACGTCACCCGCCCGGCGATGCCGAGGCTCTCCGCCAACGCGACCAGCTCGCTCCGTGCGGGCCCGTCGCCGGTGATCTCGACGTGCCACGCGGGGCGCAGCGCGGCGGCACGCAGCAGCGTCGCGACGCCCTTGTGCGCCTCCAGCCTGCCGACGTATCCGATCAGCGGGCGCCTCCGGGGCGAGACCCGTGTGTCGGGGCGGAACGCCTCCAGGTCGACGCCGAGCGGGATCACCGGGGCGGCCGTGCGCAAACCCTTGCGTGCGAGGATCTCTCCCGCCTCGCGATTGCAGACGGAGACCCCGGCCGCTCCCCGCAGCGCTCGTCGTTCGAGCCACCGGAACGGGAAGGGGTAGCGCTTGTCGATGTTCTGCGCCGAGTAGAGCACGTAGGGCGCGCGGTTGCGACGCAGCCACCGCAGCAGCAGGATCTCCGCGGTCGCGAGCGAGACCGGCTCCTCGTGCAGGTCGATCACGTCGACCGGCTCGCCGAGCGCGCGCCACAGCGGGCGCGGGTCGTAGAGGAAGGCGTTCGGATGCCTGCCGACGGTGCGCACGCCCTCGACGAACCCGTCGGGGCCGGGGTGCAGCGACAGGTCGCGGCCGCCCTCGTTCCAGCGCCTCGCCGACAGCAGCCGGACGTCGTGGCCCCGCGCGCGCAGGGCGCGCTCCCGCTCCCGCCAGGCGTCCACCACGGCGTGGTGCGCCACCCTCAGCACCCGCACGACCGCAGCCCCTGCTCCGTCACCTGTCTCGCCCGTCCGACTCGCACATCAGTGTTCGAGGCGCCAGGTGCCGCGCAGATACGCGCGGTCCGGAACTCGGTGCCGCGCGGATACGCGCGGCCGGGAACTCAGTGCCGGGCGGGGTCGACCTCGTCGAGCACGTCGGCGAGGCGCGACCACGCCCACGTCCAGTCCCTCGCGAGGGCGTGGCGGCGTGCGGCCTCGCCGAGCGTCCGGCGGCGCGCCGGGTCGTCGACCAGGGTCGCGATCGCCTCCGCGAGCTGCTCCGGTCGGTCAGGGTCGAAGAGCATCCCGGCGTCGCCGAGCGCCTCGGGGATGCCGCCGCGCCGCGCCGCGATGACCGGCAGCCCCGTCGCCAGCCCCTCTCCCACCGTCAGCGCCCAGGGCTCGGGCCAGCGCGACGGCGCCACGAGCACGTCGGCCGTGCGGAGGAGGGCCGGCAGCTCGGCGCGCTCGACGGAGGGCTCGAAGCGCACCGTGCCCGGGACGCGCGCGGCCAGGCGGCGCAGCCGCGTCTCGTAGCGCGACAGCACGGCACCGGGGTCGAAGCCGCGACTGCCGACGACGACGTACTCGACGTCGTCGCGCGCGAGCAGGGCGGCCGCCCGCAGGAGGACGTCGGCGCCCTTCTGAGGGATCGCCCGTCCGACGAACATCACGCGCAGCGGCCGCCGGCGTTCCGGCGCGGGCGCGGGCGCGGACGCCCCGGGGTCTGAGGCCGCAGGGCTGAACGAGACCGTGTCGACCCCGTTGCCCACCACGCGCACCCGCCCGCGCAGCGCGACCGGCAGGCGTGCCCGCATCCGTTCGGCGAGCGCCTCGCTCACGCACACGATCCGTGCCGCGGGGCCCAGCACGCGGCCGGCCTCCGCGCGGGAGTACCCGCGCAGCAGGTCGTTGTGGGCGTAGAGCAGCGGGACGTGCGGACTGTCCCGCAGCAGCCACGGCACGAGGGGCGCGTTATGGGCGAGGACGATCCCGGGCGGCTCGTCGCGCAGCCGGGCGACGGCGGGGCGGAACCAGCGTTCCGTCGCCCTGCGGGCGAGCCCCAGGCGTCCCCGCGCGACGTCTGCCAGGCGCTCTCCGCGGCCGGGCCCCGGCGCACCGTCGTACTCCTCCGGCACGGCCGAGTCGTAGAGCGGGCGGTAGGTGCCCGCCTGCAGCACCACGCGAGGACGGTACCGCTCGGCGTCGCCCGCCGCGCGCGCCCCGGTCGACAGCCCGTGCACGACCGTGGGGATCGCCGATCCCGTGCGCGGCGAGTAGTGGTCGCCGGGCGTGATCACGTGGTGCACGTGCGTCATGAGCGCACCACGGCCGCCCCGCGCGGGGCACGGGAGCCGCGTTGCCGTCGCGTCGTCTGCGGGGGCGGAGGCATCGCGTCCGCTGCCGCGCGGTCGCGCGCCTGGACGCCGTAGCAGATGCCGGCGACGATCCACAGCAGCGATGCCTGGCCCGCGACCCAGTACAGGTCGAACTGCGCCTGCGCGAACCGCGTGAGCACCACGGCGGCGCCGACGGTGCCATAAACGGGGTCCATCCGGACCAGGTGCCACAGCGCGACGGCGAACATGAGCAGGAAGCCGACGAGCCCGACCACCCCGGTCGACGTCAGGACCTCGAGCTCGGCGTTCGGGGGCTGGAAGCGCGCCTCGAACCTGTCGGTGTACCACCAGCGCAGGCCGACGCCGAAGACGGGCGACTGCTCCCAGATCCGCAGCGCGTCCTCGTACCACGACAGCCGCTGGTACGCCGAGTTGAACGTGTTGTCGGAGCTGAGCTGCGTGTTCACCTCGCCGACCACGTACACGGCGGCGGGCAGTGCCGCCAGCCACACCCAGCCCGATCGCCGGCCCGTCTGCGGGCGGGGCCGGAGGGCGACGAACAGCACGCCGACGACCGCGCCGACCAGTCCCTGGCGCGACTGGGCCGCGAGCACCCCGACGGCGCAGATCAGCAGCGCCGCCCATGCCCAGCGGCGGCTCCACCCCAGCCACACGGGTCTCGCGAACGCGATCACGACAGCCACGGCGAGCATCCCGCCGATCGTGTTCTTGTGCAGCTCCGGCAGGTACACCGCCGTGAACGCCCCGGTCTGCGCGAGCCCGAGCACGGCCACGACGGCGGCCCACACGCCGATCGCGCTGCACGCGACCAGGTAGAGCGACAGGGCGAGCCGCGCCCTGCCCTGCCGTCCGATCGCGAAGCCGACGACCATGCTGCCGAGCACGAGCACGACCTCGTGGAGCCACTCGACGATGTTCGCCGCGTAGGGATGGAGGATCTGCACCGGCACGGCGGCGGCGAGGTAGACCGCGCCGGCCCACAGCAGCGGCTGCATGGGCCGTGCCTCCCGCGCGCGGATCGTCAGCAGGGCGGCGACGGTCGCCAGCACCAGCACCACGTCGCTGACGCTCAGCGCGCCGCCGACCCGCACCAGGACGAGCGTCGCGGGAACGGACAGGACCGGGATGAGCGAGCGGTCCATGGCCGCCAGCCCCGTCAGCAGCACCGCGAGCGCGGCGGGGACGACGAGTGCGGTCGCGTGCACCGCGAGCACGCCGATGCCGACGCCCGTCGCGCCGAGCGCGAGCGCTCCCGCCGTCCACGGGAGCGCGGCGCGCAGGGTCGTCCGCGCGCGGGTCGTCCACATGGCGTACATGCTAGGGCGCGTCTTCCGATCGTGGGATGCGCCGCGCGTCTTGCGCCGCCCGGTCGGCGGGCGCGTCGGGGACCGGGCGTCGGTCAGCGCGCCGCGCCCCGCCAGACGGCGGCGTGCTCCCGCGCGCTGCGCTCCCAGGTGAAGCCGGCGGCGTGCTCCCGGCCTGCCGCGACCGCGCGTTCGCGGTCGAACCCGCTGGAGAGGACGTGACGCAGCCCCTCCGCGATGCCGTCCGGCCCCGGGTCGACGAGGGTCGCGAGTCCGCCGCTCACCTCCGGCAGCGAGCTCGTCTGCGCGGCGACGACCGGCACGCCGGCCGCCATCGCCTCGAGCACCGGCAGCCCGAAGCCCTCGTACAGGGAGGGGACGACGACCGCCTCGGCGCCCGCGAGGAGCCGGGGCAGCACCGTGTCGGGCACCCTCCCGACGCGCAGCGCGCGGGGAAGCCCGCCGAAGAGCGCGTCGCGACGGGCGTGCTGAGGGCCGGCGAGCACGAGCGTCACATCCGGCGTCGCCGCCTGCACCCGCTGCCACGCGCCGGCCAGCCCCTCGAGGTTCTTGCGCTGCGTCGCGCCGCCGGCGTGCAGCAGGTAGCGGCCCCGGATGCCGAGCGCCTCGAGCTCGGCCGCGGCGAGGGGCTCCGCCGCGCGGAAGCGCTCGTCGACGCCGAGCGGCACGACGTGCAGCCGTTCGACGCCGAACAGCTCGGCGACGTCGGACGCCGTGTGCTGCGAGACGCACACCACGGCGGCCGCCGCCCGCAGCTCGTCCCCCGCGCACGCCGGGGGCGTGCCCTCGTCGGAGAACCGCCAGGCGACCACGTCGTGCATCGTCAGCACCTCGCCGGGCGCCGGCGGCAGGCCGAGCTCCATCCGATGCACGAGCGCCCCACGGGGATAGACGAGCCGGCCGAGCCCTCGACGCTCGCGCGCCCCGGCTCTGGCGAGCCGCCCCACCGGCAGGCGCGTCGTGCCCGGCAGGCGGGAGCGCAGCGACCGCGCGATCATGCGCTCCACACGCCACGACTCCCCCGACTCGTCCAATGCCGGCCGGGCGCGTCGGGCGATCTCCTCCTGATACACCTGCGCGCCCATCGGGACGGCGGTCGCCGTGGTCGCGATCACGAGGCGGTTCACGGGCGCCGCCTCCCGTGCGGGCAGCGCGTCGCCCTGCCGCGGTGCGGGGCCTCCGTGATGAGCATGGGGCCATCTTGTCTCAGAACCGGCTCGCCGTGCTCATAGACCCGTGACGGCGGCCGATCGGGCTGCGCAGAACACAGGAGACGCATGTACTCGGAAGCCCCAGACGCGCCGGAGCCCGCCCCCGCAGGACGCCGGCAGCCCGCCGGGACGGGGCGCGGGCCCGGGCCCCGGGCCCCGCGCGGCGACCGAGAGAGCGCCTAGCGTGGCGCGCGTCCTCTGGTTCAGCATCGAGACGCCCGACCGCGACGGGCAGGGCGGCCAGCGTCGGCAGTTCCACCAGATCCGCGAGCTCGGCCGACTCGGTCACGACGTCACGGTGCTCACTCCGCACGGCAGCCAGCCGTCCGCGAGCATCCGCGAGGTCGCGCGCGTCGTCCGCGTACGGACGGCGATCCGCGGCCGTGGCGCCTCGTGGGGCAACCGACGCCTGCGGCGCCTCTTCCTGCAGGGAGGATGGGACGCCGTCATCGTCTCGCACATCGAGTCGGCGCGGCTGCTGCCGCATCCGGACTCCGTGCCCGTGCCGGTGCTCGTCGACGTGCACAACGTGATGAGCCGCTGGCACGAGACACGCGGCGAGCGACGGCAGGCCGACGAGGCCCGCGAGGCGGAGGACGCGGTGGTCTCGCACGTCGACGCGGTGACGACCTGCTCCGAGGTCGAGCTGCGTCGGCTGCTGACGGCGCACCCGGAGGCCGCCGGCAGGTCGTTCGCGGCGCCGTTGGGCGTGGATCCCGCCGAGTGGACGGATCGTCCGCTGTCGCGCGACGAGCCCGTGGTCGCGCTGTTCGGATCGTGGGGCTGGCATCCCAACGCGCAGGGCCTGGCGTGGTTCGCGCGCGAGGTCTGGCCCGCGGTGCGCGCGCTCTTCCCGGGGGCACGCGCGGAGGTGGCCGGGGCGACGGGCGACGGGCTCGATCTTCCGGACGGGATGACGAGCGTCGGGCGGGTGCCCGACCTGGCCGCGTTCCTCGCCCGGGCGACCGTGGTCGCCGTCCCCGTGCGCGACGGCGTCGGCGGAGCCGTCAAGTTCGCCGAGGCGCTGGCCAGCGGCGCGGCGGTGATCGCGACGGCGGACGGCGCGAACGCGTTCGGCGAGACGCCGGCGTTCGTCAGCGACGACGCCCACGCGTGGGCGACGTGGATCGCCGACCGCCTGGAGCACCGGCGCGAGGAGCCCGCCCCGGCCGCGGGCCGGGCCTTCGCGCTGAGCGAGCTGACCTGGCGGCGGGCGGTCCTGCCGCTTCATGCCTGGCTGTCGTCGCACGCGCCGCGCGACGGCGCGCATCCCACCCCGTCGTCCGAAGGGCAGCAGCAGTATGCGTGACACCGCGATCAGCGTCGAGAGCCTCTCCAAGAGCTACCGCATCGCGCAGAACGGCGAGCAGACGAACCGGATCACGGATGCCGTCCTGAGCCGCCTACGGCATCCGCTGACGCGGCTCCACTACGAGACCTTCGACGCGCTGAAGGACGTCTCCTTCGACATCCCGTGGGGCGAGGCGGTCGGCATCGTCGGCCGCAACGGCGCGGGCAAGAGCACCCTGCTGAAGCTCCTCACCCGCGTCGCCGCGCCGACGCGGGGAGTGATCGACCTGGGCGGACGGGTCGGCTCGCTCCTCGAGGTCGGCACCGGCTTCCACCCCGAGCTGACGGGGCGCGAGAACATCTTCCTGAACGGCTCGCTCCTGGGGATGAGCCGTCGCGAGATCCAGCGCCGCTTCGACGAGATCGTCGACTTCTCGGGCGTCGAGCGGTTCCTCGAGACGCCGGTGAAGCGCTACTCCTCCGGGATGTACGTGCGGCTGGCGTTCTCGGTCGCCGCGCACCTGGAGACCGAGATCCTCGCGATCGACGAGGTGCTCGCGGTGGGCGACGCGGAGTTCCAGCGCAAGTCGCTCGCGAAAATGCGGGACGTGGCCCGCGACGGCCGCACGGTGCTGTACGTCAGCCACCAGGTGTCGACGGTCACGTCGCTGTGCACGTCGGCGATGTTCCTCGACCGCGGCACGCTCGCCTACCACGGCACCGTGGAGGGCGCGCTGGCCCGCTACCAGGACACCTTCGAGAGCTTCCAGCGGGACCAGCTCGACGCCGCGCGGCGCCCGGGCACGGGGCAGGTGCGGTTCCGGTCGGTCACGGTGTCCGAGCCGGCCGTCGACCCCGCCGACGACAAGGTCGTCGAGTTCAGCGTGTCGGCGGGCTCCGGCGTGGTCGGCAAGTACTTCGTGTCGTGCCACGTCAACGACGCCAACGGCGTCGTCGTGGCGCAGTGCGACTCCCGCCTCTCGGGCGCCTGGTTCGACCCCGACCGGGAGCAGTCGGGGGCCCTGCGCATCAAGAACCTCTGGCTCAAGCCCGGCCGCTACACGATCGACATGTACGTGTGCCAGGCCGGCATCCTCGACGCGTGGGAGGGCGCCGACGCGATCGACGTGCGCCCGTCGCCGCCCTATCCGGAGGTGACGAACGACGAGGCCCTCTCCCACGGCCTCGTGCTCGCCGACTTCGCCTACGAGCGGGCATCATGAGCCGCACGGTGATCCATCCGCCCGGCTCGCTGAACCTGCCGTCGTGGCGCGAGCTGTGGGCGGCGCGCGAGATCTTCGCGCAGTTCGGCCGGCGGGACGTGCTGCTGCGATACCGGCAGACGGCGATCGGCGTCGCCTGGGTCGTGATCCAGCCCCTCGCCGCGGCCGGCATCTTCGCCATCGTCTTCGGCGGCATCGCCGACCTGCCGAGCGGGGACGTGCCCTACTTCCTCTTCAGCTTCGCCGGGCTGCTGGGCTGGAACCTGTTCAACGGCGTGGTCACGCGGGGCGCGGCGTCCCTCGTCGCCAACCAGGCCCTCGTCTCGAAGGTGTTCTTCCCGCGCCTGCTCGTGCCGCTGTCCACGGTCGTCTCGGTCATGCTCGACTTCGCGGTGGCGTTCGCGCTGTTCGTCGTGCTCCTGGTCGTGTTCGGCGTCTCGCCGGGCTGGGCGATCCTGCTGCTTCCGGTCTGGGTGGTGCTCACGCTCCTGCTCTCTGCCGGCATCGCGCTCGCGGCGGCGGCGGGCACGGTGAAGTACCGCGACGTGTCCTACTTCCTGCCGTGGGTGCTGCAGATCCTGCTCTACGCGACACCGGTCGCGTACTCGCTGTCGGCCGTCCCGGCCGACCTGCTGTGGATGTTCAACCTCAACCCGCTGACGTGGCTGCTCGAGTGCTACCGCTGGTCGCTGCTCGGCCAGGCCGCGCCCGAGGCGTGGCAGCTGGCCGCCCTCGTGATCGGCTCGACGGCCGTCGCGTTCGGCGGGCTGCTCGTCTTCCAGCGCATGGAGCGCGGCTTCGCCGACGTGATCTGAGCACCGATGCCCGCCGCTCCCGCTCCCCCGCCCGGCTCGCGCCGTCGCGCGGGCCGGGCGAGGAGGCCGGCGATCCTGCTCGGGGCTGCGGTGGGCGCGGCCGCGATCGTCGTGTCGGTCACGGCGGTCGTGGTCGGCCCGCGCGACCCGGAGCCCACCACGGTCGCGGGGCCGGCGCCCGTGGGGACGGACGCGACCGGCGTGTGCGGGTTCCCGGGCGAGCGCATCGGGGCGATCACCGCCGACCGTGCCCTCGACACGGAGGCCGTATCGCCGGACGGCTGGGACCTCCCGGCCGGCGCCCCCGCCTTCGGCCTCCTGGCCACGGCCGACAGCCTCGTCGTCGTACGGGCGGACGAGCGCGGCGAGATGCAGCTGGTGCGCCACGACCAGGCCGGACGCCCGCTCGACACGATCTCGTACGACCTCGGCGCGGAGGCGTCGGGCGCCGTCCACGACAACGGCTCCATCGCGATCGCCGACGACGGCACCGTCTTCGCGATCGACTCCTACGACGGCCGGCGCGCGCTCACCGCCATCGACGCCGGCGGCGAGCGCACGGGCAGCTTCCCCGTGCCGCAGAGCGAGGAGACCACCGGACACCCGCTGGACCTCCGCAACGTGGCGTGGGTCGCCGAGCTCGACGGCGCCCCCGCCGTGCTCGTCGGCGAGGGCGAGCGCACCGTGCACGCGTTCCGCGAGGACGGCGAGTACCTGGGCGTGCGGGACGAGCTGGCGTCGTCGCAGGTCGCGGCCATCGGCGCGTCGACGGTGGTCGAGGTCACCCCGGCGGACTCCTCCGGTGCGGCGGCGATCCGCGCGGTCGATCTGACGGACGGCTCCACCTCCCTGAACGTCCCCTTCGCCACGCAGGGCGACGGCTCGACTCCGCCGCTCTCCTCCCTGCGGGGCGTCGCCCCCGGGCCGGGCGGCGAGGGCTTCCTGGTGGCGAGCGAGATCGGCATCGAATGGGTGGACGCCGTCGGCGTGCGCCGCGGCTTCTGGCCCACGGGCGAGGCGGGGCTGTCGCTCTGGGAGGCGGGTGCCCTGATCGAGCGTGACGGCACGTACTGGGTGCTCGTGCGCGACGGCGAGGTCGATCGCGTGCTGACGCTCACGAGCGAGCAGCTGACCGCCGCCCTCTCGGCGCCGGTCTCGCTCACCGCCGCGAACGAGCAGACCCTCGCTCGGCTCGGCATCGGGATCGGCGCCGGCACGGACGCGCCGTTCGACCACTTCGACGCCGGCGTCACGCCGGCTGTCACGCTGCGGGCCGAGAGCGGCTGGGGCGTGCGGGACGAGACCCCGGACGCGCACCTGGAGGTGCGCTACACGGTCTCGGGCGATCCCCTCCTCGCCGACCCCGTGCGACAGCCGGAGCGCGTCGCCGCCATCCCGTCCGGCGGCGGGCGCACCCCGCTCGAGCTTCCCGAGCCGCGACCGGGCGCGTACGAGGTCAGCCTCGCCGTCGTCGACACGCGCACCGACGACGTCCTGTCCGGGTCGTGCCTGCGTTACTCGATCGGCGCAGAGGGCGCGGAGCTGGACCTCGGCGGCCTGGCGGACGGCGCCGACTGGGGCGGTCCTGCCCCGCTGCGCGGGGTTCAGCTCGCGACGGCGCTCGGCGTCGACAGCCATCGCGTGCAGCTCGACTTCGGCGCGCTCGTCCCCGACCCCACCGCGACGCCGTCGGCGGACGGGATCGACTGGTCGGCGCTGCCCGGGGTGCAGCTCGCCGAGGCAGGGAACGGCGCGGACCCCATGGCGGCGGCGTTCGCCGACCTCGCGGCCGCCGCCCGCCTCGCGCAGGAGGACGACGTGGACCTCGTCGTCCAGGTCGGCCGCGGCGGCGAGGCCGAGCTGCGTGCCGTCGACGCCGGGACGTGGGAGGGCTGGGTCGAGGTGCTCGTCGCCGAGTTCGCGCGCCGCGCACCGGGCATCGCCCACTGGTCGCCGTGGAACGAGCCGAACCTCGGCGGCGCCGATGGGGACGGCGACGTGGCCGAGTTCGTGCGTGCCGTCGAGATCCCCTTCGCCGACGCCGCTCATCGCGCGGACCCGGCGGCGACGGTGCTCGGAGGAAACACCCTGGGCTTCGCGTTCGACTGGTGGCAGGAGGCCGTGACGACGGACGTCTGCGCCCACATCGACGCCGTCGCGGTGCACCCGTACACCGGCTGGAACAGGTCGTGGGAGGAGGAGGGCTTCAGCGCCGACGGCGCGGGCTTCGACGAGCTGCGGGCCGTCCTCGGCCCCGACTGCGCCGCCCTGCCCCTCTGGGACACCGAGAGCGGATGGACCTCCGACGGCGGCGCCGCCTCGTGGGCGCAGGGCGCCGTGGTCGCCCGCAAGCTGCTCTGGTACGACCACGACGACGTGGCGGGCTGGACCTACTTCTTCAGCGAGGGCGGCTGGGGCGAGAACGGCCTGAGCTGGTCGCTCGTCCAGCACGGCTCGCACGTGAAGCCGGGCGCTCTCGCGTTCGCGACGGTGTCGCGCCTGATCGACGGTCGCGATCGCGGGGAGCTGCTGGACGTGGCGCACCCGCTGGCGCACGCCATGCGCTTCGGCGGCGACACCGACCTCGTCGCCGCGTGGAGCGACGACGCGCGGATCACCGTGACGGCGACGGCCGACGCGGAGACGCTCGAGACCGTGGACGTCTACGGCGCCCGCGGCGAGGTGCCCCTGCGCGAGGGGCGCGCCGAGCTGACGCTCACCGGGAGCCCGCTGTTCCTCCTCGCCCCCGCCGGCGCGGAGATCTCGCTCGAGCCGTCGGAACCGTTCGACGACGACCTGCTGGCCGGGCGCGCGGTCACCACGAGCTCGACGCACGTGGACGCGGACCCGCAGACGATCACGTCGGGCGACGTGTCGCCCTACCGGCCGTGGCGCTCGGGGCGCCTCCCCGACGGGGCCGTCGACGACGCGCCCGCCGTCGAGATCGCGCTGTCCGAGCCGGCCGAGCTCGACCGCATCGCCGTCGCGACGGGCAGCATCGTGTGCTGCGAGACCGGACTGCGCGACTACACGCTGTCGGTGCTGACCGAGGACGGCGAGTGGCGCGTCGTCGCCCGCCAGGAGGACCAGTTCTGGGAGCGCGTCGCCCTGTTCGAGTTCGAGCCCGTCACCGCGACCGCCGTCCGGCTCGAGGTGCCGTGGACGACGGTGCGCGGCACGCGCGTGCTCGACGTGAACGACACGGGGTTCGCGGGCGGCCTGCCGCCGCCGTTCCGGGGACTGCAGACCGAGTCGGACTTCATGGTGTCGGTCGCGGCGATCTCGGCGTGGGGCCCTGCGGGGCGCTAGCGCCGACCGAATCGCGGTCTCCGGTCACGGTGCGATAGATCGCCTCGTACCGGGCGACGACGTCCTCCCACGAGAAGTCGGGGACGCGCGCGCGACCGGCAGCGCCCATGGCCCGGGCGCGGCCGGCGTCATCGACCAGCTCGGCCAGCGCCGCCCCGAACGCGGACGTGTCGATCGGGTCGCGCAGCAGGCCGTCCACGCCATCGGCGACGAACTCGGGAGGGCCGCCCCTCGTCGTGGCGACGAGGGGCGCGCCGGCCCGCCATGCCTCGAGCGCGGTGATGCCGAACGCCTCGAAGCGGCTCGGCACCGCGACCGCCGCCGCCCCGCCGAACAGCCCGGCGACCTCCGCGCGGCTGAGCCGACCGGCAAAGCGCACCCGGTCGGCGACGCCCCGTTCCTCGGCGCGCGCACGCAACGCCTCCGCGGCCGGGCCGTCGCCTCCGATCACGAGCCCCACGTCGGCGGGCAGCGACGCCGCCGCGAACGCGTCGATCAGCAGGTCGAAGCCCTTGACGTGCTGCAGCCGCCCCACGGCGGCCACGTAGCGCGGCGGCAGCCCGGGCGGTGCGGCCGGCTCCGCCTCCTCGGCGTCGATGCCGTTGAACACGACCTCGCCGCGGCCCGAGGCGAGCCCGAAGCGGCGCTCCAAGTCGTCGACGACGACCTGGGAGCATCCCGTCACGGCGTCGGCCCGCGCCAGGGCGGCGCGCAGGGAGGCGCGAGCGAGGGCCGAGGCGTCGAAGACGCCGCCGTCGTCGGCGAGCGTCTCGCCGTGGGAGCTCACGACGAGCGGCACCCGCAGCGCTCGGGCCACGAGCCGCGCGAACGTGCCGTTGGGCCCGAAGCACTGCACGTGCAGGACGTCGGCCCGGGCGGAACGCGCCGCCCCCAGCCACGCGGCCGCCGCGGGCGGCAGCCGCCACGCGAACCCCAGGATCGCGCGCAGAGAACGGGCCGGCAGCGGCGACGGCAGGTCGCGCACCTCCACGCCGTCGACCTCGCGGACGCCGGCACGGCCGTCCCGCGCGACCGTCCACACCACGACGTCATGCCCGCGCTCGAGGAGCACTCGGGCCACGTGGCGGACGTGTTCCTCGACGCCCCCGACATAGGGGGCGTACGAACTCGTCGCCAGCACGATCCTCACGCGAACACCCTATGAGCCCGGCGCCCGCGACGGCAGGGCCGAGGCGACACTGCTCGCGCGCCGACGCGACGGGGATAGGCTTCTCGCCGACGACCCCGGGACGGGAGGACGACCGTGTTGGTGCGCGCTGCGGCGGAGCGCTCGGACGAGGCGCCCGCGTCCGAGCGTCTCCCCCGGGTGGTGGTGATCGACCACACCGGTCGGGAGTCGGGGGCGGAGCTGGCTCTGCTCCGCGTCGTGGAGCGACTGCACGGGACGAGGGCCGACGTGCGGGCCCTGCTGTTCAGCGCGGGCCCCTTCGCGGACCGCCTGCGCACCGCCGGCGTCCCGACCGCGGTGCTCCCGCTCGACCCGGCGGTGAACGAGACCGCCCGAGAGCGGCTGCTCTCCCCCCTCGCACTGGCACGATCGCTGGCGCGCACGGCGGCCTTCGTGCCGCGGGTGGCGCGGGCCCTCCGCCGCGCGGACGCGGAGGTCGTCGTGGCGAACTCGCTGAAGGCGGCGGTGATCACGGCCCTCGCCGCGCCCCTCGCGGGACGACGATGGGTGTGGCACCTGCACGACCGCCTGGCCCGCGACTACCTGCCTGCGCCGGTGGTCGTCGCCCTGCAGGCCCTGGCGGCGGTCGGGCCCCGCGCTGTCGTCGTCAACTCCCGCGCCACGCTTCGGACGCTCCCCGCCCGTGCCCGTCGCCGTGCCTCCGTCGCCTACCCGGGGCTCGCGCCGGAGGCCTTCGCGCCCGCACCCAAGCCCGACGGCCCACCCGTGGTCGGCATCATCGGCCGCATCAGCCCCACCAAGGGGCAGCGGGAGTTCCTCGAGGCGGCGGCGGCCGTCCGCCGCACCCATCCTGCGACGCGCTTCCGGGTCGTGGGCGCCGCGGTGTTCGGCGAGGACGACTACGAGGCCGGACTGCACGTCCTGGCGGAGCGGCTCGGGATCGGCGACCGGGTGGAGTTCACCGGCTGGGCCGCCGACCCGGGGCGGCACCTGCGCGAGCTGACCCTGCTCGTCCACGCCTCGCCGGTGCCCGAGCCGTTCGGCCAGGTGGTCGCCGAGGCGGCGGCCGCGGGCGTGCCCGTCGTGGCCACGGTCGCCGGCGGCGTGCCCGAGATCCTGGATCCCGAGGCGTCGGGCGAGCCGTCGCCGGCTCCGGCCGTCCGCGCCACGGCGTACGGCGTGCTGGTGCGCCCCGGCGACGCCGACGCTCTCGCCGACGCCGTCCGACTCGCGCTCGACGACGCCCCCGCACGCGCCGCACGCGCGGAGGCCGCGCGCGCCATGGCCGCGCGGTTCGCCATCGAGCACACGGCCGACGCCGTCTGGAGGGTGTGGTCGTCATAGCGCCGCGTCGCTGAACGCACCGCCGCCCGCCCGCACGGGTATCGCCGGACGGGTATCACGGCAGGGGCACCACGCTCCCTCTTCTCGGCGCGGGTCTTTCCGTGCCCGCCAGAGCCGGAGGTCACGATGACGCGCACGCCGCCCCTCGCGTCGCTGCTGCGCGATCGCGTGCTGCCGGTCGTGGTGGCGGCCGTCGTGCTCGTGCCGAACGTCTGGGTCATCGCTCGCGGAGTCGAGGACTTCCCCTTCACGGTCGCGCCGATGTTCGCCCATTATGTCGACGCCGACACGCGGCTCTACGCGTTCCGGTTCGAGGGCGTGCGCGGCGAGGGCACCGGGCGGGACGGATCAGCACGGGAGAGATCCGAGCCGCTGCCGATCGAGCGCACGGGGCACAGCGAGGTCGAGCTGATGCGCTACTTCGCCTCGTTCGTCTACGCGCCCCTCGACGAGACGGCCCCGTTCCGACAGCTCGACCCGGCCGACGCGGCTCCCGACCGGCTCGCGGAGCGGATGTCCGGGTTCATCGGCGCCCTCGCCGACCGCCTCCGTGCGGGCGGTGAGGCGTACGACCGCGTGGACGTCTACGTCGACGCTGTCGACGGCACGGGCGCGCCGCTCGGCACGGCCCTCGTCGGGCGCTACGACACGGCGACCCGGCAGTACACGCACAGCTACGGCGCCGCCTCGTGAAGCGGCTTCTCCTCGCGCTTGCCCCTGCGGCGCGGCGGGCGCTGCCGCTGCTGTGGCAGGGCCGGCTCAGCTGGCTGCGCATCGCCCTGGTGCTGCCGTTCGGCGAGCGGGCGCACCGAACCATCCGGAGCTGGCAGGACGTCGCCCCGGAGCCTCTGCACGAGGGCTGGCTGCTGAGCCTCCTGCCTTCCGGCGCACAGGACCTGCTGCTCGGCCACCCCGCCGTCGCCGTCGTCCTGGCGCTCGCGATGGTCCTGAGCGTCATCGGGCTCTTCACGCGCCCCGCGCTGCTCGTCGTCGCGGCCTTGGGCACGCTGGCGTTCGCCGTCGAGGCCGGGCAGGGGGTCTTCGACCACGAGGCGTCCCTCGCGGCGCAGGTGCTGATCGTGCTCGTGTTCTGCCCGGGGACCGATGCGGTCTCGGTGGACGGCGCCATCCGACGGTGGCGAGGCGGTCTCGGCGGTCTGCGCGCGTGGCGCGCGACGCCGCACCGGCAGTGGGGCGTCACGGTCATCCTGCTGCTCCTCGCCGTGACGTACACCACGTCCGGCCTCTCGAAGATCCGATTCGGCGGGATGTCATGGCTGAACGGCGAGACGCTGGGGTTCTACCTGCGCGGGCTGACCTCGGGCTCGACGGTGTACGTGATCGGCGGCGGTGCGCCGACGTGGCGCGACGACCTGGGCCTCGAGATGTACACCTATGCCAACGCCGCCTACGGGCGCTATCCGTCCGCCGTCCTGGCCGGCGTCGCCGAGTGGCTCGCGCACACGCCGGCCGCGCTGGCCGTTCTGTCGATCGCGACCGTCGCGCTCGAGCTGGCCGGCTTCCTGCTGCTCGTGCCGAGGCTCCGCAGCGTCTTCCTGATCGCGGCGATCCTGATGCACACCACGATCGGCATGCTCATGGGGCTCGACTTCACGATGTACCGCCTCGTGTGCTTCTTCCTCATCGAGTGGGAGCTGCTGGGCGTCCTCGCCGCGCGCCGGCGGGCGCGCCGCACGAGCACGGACGAGGCGCCGCCCTCGCCCGCCCCCGCCGTCCTTCCCGACGTCCTCCCGCCACCCCTTCCCGCCGACGCAGAGAGGCGACCATGACCACCGAGGCTCCCGTACGGACGCGCGAGACGTGGGCGGACACCGCGAAGGGCATCGCCATCATCCTCGTGGTGCTGCTCCACGCCGAGTTCGACTACCTGGAGGTGCTGCCGAAGTGGCGGTGGGACGAGTACTCGGGCGTCATCGAGACGTTCCGGATGCCGCTGTTCTTCTTCACCGCGGGGCTGTTCGCGCAGCGCGCGCTGGCGAAGGACCTGCGCGGGCTCATCGACAGCCGCCTGCTGCGGCTCGTCTGGGTCTACACGCTCTGGACGGCGGTGGGCCTGCTCGTCGCACAGGCCATCCCGTTCGTCGCGCGCACCGGCCTTCCGCTGTGGGAGTCGCTCCTGCTGCTGCCCGTCTGGCCCAACGCGGCCACGTGGTTCGTGTACGCGATCGTCCTCTACTTCGTGCTCGCGTGGCTGCTGCGGCGCCTCCCGATGCTCGTCCAGCTGCTGCTCGCGGTCGGGGTCACCGTGCTGTTCCACACGGGTCGGCTCCTGCCGCCGATGACGGAGGAGTGGGTGAAGATCGGCGAGTACTTCCTGTTCTTCCTGCTCGCGGTCGCGATCGGCCCGCGGCTGCGCGCCCTGGCGCCGCGCGTGCGCGCGTGGCAGGCGCTCGTCGCGCCGATGGTGTACGCGGGCCTGGTGGCCGCCCTGCGCGTCGCGGGCGCGCCGCAGAACGTCGTCGTGTGGCTCTCGATGAGCCTGCTGGCGGTCCCGGCCGGTTGCGGCCTCGCGATCGCGCTCTCCCAGGCACGCGCGTTCGGCTGGCTCGCGCGGCTCGGGTCCGACACGCTGCGCGTGTACCTCCTGCACTGGTACGTGCTCACCCTCGCCACGTTCCTGCTCGGCCTCGTGCCGGTCTGGCCGTCCGCTCTGGTGCCGCTGCTCGTGCCGGCGCTCGTCGCCGCCGCGTTCGCGGGCAGCCTCGTCGTCCACCGGCTCGTGCGGCACGTGCCGGGGCTGTTCGACCGGCCTTCCTGGTTCCGCCTCCCGCAGCCGCGCCCGGCGCCGCCGGGAGGCGCGCTCCCCCAGGCCGGCGACCTCGGGCGGGCCACCCCGTGAGCGTCGAGGTCGCGACACTCACGGACGCCGTCGAGAGCGCGCATGAGTGGGAGGCCCTGGCCCGCACGGCCGTGGAGCCCAACGCCTTCCTCGACCCCCGTTTCCTGCGCACCTGCGTGGAGCACTGGCCGGAGGCGGCGGAGCTCCGCGTGGCGCTCGCCCGCGACGCGGGGGCGCTCGTCGCCGTGCACGCGTTCACCCGCGCGCGGGTGGAGCTGCAGGGGTTCTCGCCGATGGCCGCGGCGACGTCGGGCGCGCTGATGGACGCGGTCATCCCGCTCCGCCGTCCGCTGCTGAGCGCCGCCGACCCCGCCGCCGCCGCCCGCACGCTGCTGCGCGGGATGCGGCGGCGCGGCACCCCCGGCCTGCTGGCGATGGTCGACGTGCCCGCGGAGGGCGCAGTCGCCGACGCGCTGCGGCAGGCCGCCGGCTCGCTCCGGCTGCCGCGACACACGCTGTCGTCCTTCTCGAGCACGTGGACGCCGCCTCGCAGCGTCGAGGGCGGTGCGGGAGGCCCCGATGTCGGGCCGGCCCCGACGGAGGACCTCGCCGCGATCGTCGCGGCCCAGCCGCACCTCACCACGCCCCGCAGGAAGGACATCCTGCGGCGACTGCGCGGCATGGTGCGAGAGCTCGGCGTCGTATCCATCGTCGATCGCGGCCAGGACGCGGCGGCGATCGAGGACTTCCTCGACCTCGAGGCCGCCGGGTGGAAGGGCGACCCGTCGAGGGACGGCGCCGCCTACCGGGTGCTGGGCAGGGACGACTGGCTGCGCGCCCTCGCCGCCCGGTTCCGGAAGACGGACGAGCTGTCCGTCTTCGAGATCTCGGCGGGCGGGTCCCGCGTGTACATGTCGATCGTGCTGCGCTCCGGGCGGGGTGCGTTCGCGCTGCGGGACGCCTTCGACGAGAGCGCCGCACGGTTCAGCCCCGGCAACCTCGGCAAGGCGGTGCAGACCGAGCTGCTGCTCTCCCGCGAGGGCACGGACTTCTTCGACCCGTGCCTGGGCCGCGCTCAGGGACCCTCGCTCCAGCTGTATCCGCAGCCGAAGCTCTACGAGAGCTACCTGCTCGCGTCGCGCGGCGTCGTGCGCGGCACCGCGCTGCGCGCCTACGCGTGGGCCAGTGGGCGCCGTCGCGCGGCCGCGCCCCGGCCGGAGGCCGTCGCATGAGGACGCGGGCGGTGCGCGTCGCCGATCTGACGGCGCGCGACGTCGAGCGCTGGCGCGCACTGGCGGACCGCGCGCTCGAGCCGAACGTCTATCTCGACCCGCGATGGCTGATCCCGTCTCAGCGGCTGCATCCCGACGCCGGCGACCTGATGGTGCTGCTCGCGGAGGACGACGACGCGCTGAGGGGTCTGCTGGCGTTCACGGTCGAGCCGGCCTGGCGGGGCCTGCCCTTCCGCGCCGTGTCGACCGCCGGACGGTTCCTCGGCACGCACGCCGAGCGGCATCACCCGCTCGTCGATCGGGATGCCGTCGACGCGACCGTGGACGCGCTGCTGTCGGGCGTGGGCGAGCACGGACTGCCGGGGCTGCTCGTGCTGCACAAGTTCGTCGGCGACGGCCCGCTCGCCGATGCGCTGGCGGCGACGCTGTCGCGCCACGGCATGCGCGAAGAGGAGGTGGGACGGCGGGCGTGGGCCTTCGCCCGGGCCGGGTATGCCCCGCCGACGCCGGGAAGGGCCTCCGCCGATCGCGTCGAGGATCGCCAGGGAGTCGAGCTGCCGGCCGAGCTGGCGCTGCCGACGGCCGGCGCGAAGGCGGTCCGCAACCTGCGCCGCTCGATCCGTGGGCTTCAGGCCGCGGTGGACGAGCCGGTCGCCTTGATGGACCGCAGCGACGAGTCCGACCGCGTCGGCGCGTTCCTCGCCCTGCAGTCGGCAGGCTGGAAGGGCGACGCCGCGGCCGGCGGTCTCGCGATGGGGCTCGCCCCGGCGACCGCGGGATGGTTCCGCGCCATCGCCGAGGCGTTCCAGGCCGACGGCGACCTGCGGCTGTTCTCGTTGGAGGCCGGCGACGAGGTGCTGCACATGGCCGTGAACCTGCGCTCCGGGGACGGCGTGTTCGGCTTCATCGACTCGTACGACGAGCGGTTCTCTCGCTTCAGCGTGGGGCACATCGGGCGCGTGCTGGGCCTCGCGCGGATGTCCGCGACCGATGCGGAGAGGTTCTTCGACCCCGACCTCGACCCGTTCTACACCTCGGGCACGGGGCTGTACCCGGACCGCCGGGACCGGGTGGACCTGCTCGTCGGAACGAGCGCCTCGTCGCGCCTGCTGCTGCGCGCTCTGCCTCTCGCGAGGCGCGTGCGCGATCGCGCGCGGCGGGGTGTGCGCGCGTCCGGCTGAGTCGGGTCGACCCGGCCCGGCGCGGCCGGGGACGGGGTGTTCACACTCCGGCTATCGTTGTGTTTCTGGTGTTTGAGGTAAGATCGAGAACATGGACGGGCGATGGATCACGACCGGGGCGGCGGCCGACCTGCTCGGCAGATCTCGCCAGCATGTCGTCGACCTCTGCGACCGCGGAGTGCTGCCGCATGCGAGGGCCGGCACTCATCGACGCGTGGACCGGGAGGCGGTCGAGCGTCTCCTCGAGCCCACGATGACCTACGAGCAGACACGCTCACTCTGGCTGCACCGCGCCGTCGTCGGAAAGCTCGTCCTCGAGCCGGACCGGGTCCTGGAGAAGGCGTCCGAGAACATCGCTCGCTGGCGAGGGCGTCACCGCCCCGACGGCAAGGCCGTGCAGTATCTCGATGAGTGGGAGCAGCTCATCTCCGATGGCGTGGAGGCCGTGGCGAAAGTGTTGGTCGACACCGGAGAGCGCGCTCGAGAACTCCGACAGAACAGTCCCTTCGCGGGTGTGCTCTCGGATCGTCAGCGCACGCAGATCCTGGATTCGTTCCGAGCCGACTGGGACCGACACCGACGGAAGCCCGCCGCATGAATCGTCAGCAGCTCGCACACATCCTGCGATCGGCCTGTCGCATCGCCGATGACGAGGACGTTCTCGTCATCGGGTCGCAGTCGATTCTCGGTTCCTTCGACGAGACCCTCCTGCCCGCGCGGGCGACGGCATCGATCGAAGCCGACATCGCGTTCCTCGACGACCCGGAACGCGCCAAGGCCGACAAGGTCGAAGGGGCCATCGGCGAGATGTCATCGTTCCATGCGAACAACGGCTACTACGCGGAAGGCATCCACATCGAGACCGCGATCCTGCCGGAGGGATGGCGGGACCGACTCGTTCACTGGGACCTTCAGTCCTCGCGTCCTGCCGAGCCCCGGTTTCTGGAGCCGCACGACCTGGCGGTGTCCAAGCTGATCGCTGCCAGAGACAAGGACCGGGAGTTCGTCGGCGCACTCATCGAGGCGAAGCTGGTCAGCGTTCCCACCCTGATCGACCGCACGAAGCTCATCCCCGACGAACACGCACTCCGACGCGAGCGCTCGCTGCAGCATCTGCAGCGGTACGCGGACTGAACCACAGGTTCGCGCGGGCGGAGCCATTCGATGAGGGCTCTCGGCGCGGCGCCCCTCAGCGCGTCGACGGCAGCGCCGCCGCGGGCGCCAGCTGGACGACACCGTCCACGCGGGCGCGCCGGTAGCCGGCGCGGTACGCGAGCGCGGCCAGGTGCACGGTGGCCCGCGCCGGCGCGCGGAGGATCGCCGCGACGCCGCCCGGCAGCCGCCGCAGCCGCGCTCGGCCCCGTCCGCCCGCCGCGCGCAGCTCGGGGTCGGTCGCCGGGTCGGGCGCCGCCTCGCGTTCCAGCGCCTCACGGATCGCCGCATACCGGTGCGAGAGCACCCGCGCTCCGGCGCCCTTCGCGTATGCCTGGCGCAGCGCAGCGCCGAGGCCCGCGCGCTTGCGCACGTGCACGATCGCCGCCGGCGCCTCGACGAGGGCGTGCCCCGCCAGTTGCACCCGCCACGAGAAGTCGATGTCCTCCGCGGCGAAGAGCAGCTCGTCGAACCCGCCGACCGCGGCGAACGCGTCGGCGCGGATCGCCATGTTGCCCGATCCTCCGGCGCGCAGCTGAGGCAGGGCGGGGTTCACGAACGTCGGCCGGTCCCACCCGAAGTCCCAGTCCCGCCCTCCGTTGAGCCGTGCGTGCTCCACCGCTCCCGCGGCGAACGCGGCGCCCCGCAGCGCCTCGTCGAACGCACGCACCCAGCCCGGGCTCACGACGTCGTCCGCGTCGCAGAACAGCAGCACGGGCGCGCGCGCCGCCGCGGCGCCGATGTTGCGCGCCGCCGACGCGCCGCGCCGGCCGGACGCGTCGACGAGTCGGAGCCACGGCCACGTCAGCGCGGCCGCCCGCACGAGCTCTGCCGTGCCGTCGGTGGAGCCGTTGTCGCACACGAGCACCTCGAACGGCACCTCCGCATCCTGACCCGCGAGGGCCGCCAGCTGCTCGCCCAGCGTGGCCTCGGCGTCGTACGCCGGGATCACCACGCTCATCGCCGGCGTCGCCGGCCCCATGCTCACCGCCGGCGTCACTCGCGCACCATCCTGTCGCGCAGAGCGCTGCGCACGTGCCGGTGGGCGGCGAGCAGCGCGCTCGCCCCGACCGTCGTGAAGCCCCTCTGCATCAGCCCGACGAGGATCTCGTCCAGCACCTCCGCCTTGTCGAACGCCGGCAGGCGCTCGCCCGGATCGAGGGTGTGCGGGTCGGCGCGGTGGTCGTGCAGCAGCAGGATCGCGCCGGTGAAGACCTCCTCCAGCGCCCGCCGCGCCACGGCGGCGCCTTCGGCGTCGACCCAGTCCCAGGCGTGCCCGGACCAGATCATCAGCTCCATCCCCATCCGACGGACGCCGAGCGCCTGGCCCCAGGTGTGCTTGCCGTAGGGCGGCCGGAAGACCCGCACCGGCACGCCGGCGACGTCCTCGACACGGGCGCGCGCGTCTCGGATGCGCCGCAGCGCCTCGTCGTCCGGCAGCGTCGTGAGCGCCGTGTGGTCGGCGCCGTGCAGGGCGATCTCGTGCCCGTCGGCGACGATCCGCCGCGCGATCCCCGGATGGGCCGCCACCTGGTCGGCGAGGACGAAGAAGGTCGCGGTCGCCCCGCGCTCGGCCAGCACGTCGAGGATGCCGGGTGTGTGCTCGGGGTGCGGCCCGTCGTCGTAGGTGAGCGCGACGACCGGCTCGGTCGTCTCCACGCAGAACACCCCGAACGACGCGGTGAGGAACGGGGGCAGCGGCGCCACGGCACGGGCGGCGAACTCGCCACCGCGCGGCGCGGGCTGCCGCCAGATGTCGCGCGAGCGCACGAGGAGGGGCGCGGCCGTCACGGCGACACCGCTCCCGCATGAGCCGGGCCGATCGGCTCGAGCTTCCTCTCCGGAGCCTTCCCGGCGCTCCCCAGCCGGCGCGAGAGCCCGTCGACCAGGCCCCCGGGCGCATGGCCGAGCGCCCACCACAGCTCGCCGGCCGCCCGCGCGGGTCGCCCGTCCCGCACCAGCGCGCGGGCTCGGCGCCCCGCGGCCCACCACGCGAAACGGGCGTTCGCACGCAGGCTCTCGCCGAGCGCGGCGACCAGGTCGACGTCGCCCGCCGCGGAGGCGGCCGCCTGGTGCAGGCGCAGCACCTCCTCGATGCCGCGGGCGAGCTCTCTGTGCCGGCGCGTGGTGTTGGTGCTCGTCGCCCGGTAGTCGACGAGCTGCTCGGGCACGAACCGGAACGTCCCGCGCTCGGCCAGCCTCAGCACCAGGTCGAGGTCCTCCGCGAGGCGCAGGCGCGAGTGGAAGCCGCCGACCGCGTCGAGCGCCGTGCGGCGGATCAGGAGGTTGGGCAGGATGATCCCCGTGAGCCGGCGGGCGACGTCGAGTCGCGAGGCCACGGCGACCTGGTCCGCGGGCGCGAGTTCCTGGACGCCCGCCTCGTCGACGGTCCGCATCCCGCAGTAGCTCGCCACGGCCCCAGGGTCGCTCGCGAGCGCCGCGGCCTGCAGGCGCAGCCGCTCGGGCGCCCAGCGATCGTCGTCGTCGAGGAATGCCACGTACTCCCCCGACGCCTGCGTGACCCCGACGTTGCGCGCGACGCTGACGCCGGAAGGCGGGAGCCGCACGATCCGTGCGCCGGCGGAGGCGGCCACCTCGGCGACCGCGGCGGCGTCGGGCGATCCGTCGTCGACGACGATGATCTCGACCGGCACCAGGGTCTGCCTGCACGCTGACTCGAGCGCCTCCGCCAGGTGGGGGCTCGTGCGGTTGGTGGCGACGACCACGCTCACCCGCGGCGCGCTCACGCTCGACCGCCGTCGGCGGCGCCGGCGGCGCGCGGAACACGAGGCCGGTACGTCGCCTCGACCGCCACCGGCCCGCGTCGGAACAGCAGGCCCCGATCGCGGGCGGCGCCCCGACGCGCTCCCCGCAGCAGCACCCGTCGGGGCAGGCTTCCCACGACCACCGCCCATCGCGCGGCCCGCCAGCCCCACACGCCGTAGTGCTTGCGCAGGAACCGTTCCTGTCCGGCCTGCAGGAAGACCTCTCGGCGCACCGGGTCGGTGCTCGTGCCCGCCCCGACGTGGGTGGCCGTCACGTCGTGGCGCACCACGTTGCGCCATCCGGCCTGGTGCGCGCGGTACTGCCAGTCGGCCTCCTCCGCGTAGAGGAAGAAGCCCTCGTCGAAGCCGCCGACGCTCGCGAGCGCCTCGGCGTTCATCAGCAGGACCGATCCGATGACGTACCGCGGACGCTCGCGCAGGAACCGCTCGAGCCGCACCATGCGCGCGACGTACTCGAGGGGGTGCGGGTACGGCCAGCTCACCTGCGCGCGCTGTCCGTCCGCGTCGAACTGCGCCGGCCCGACCGTCGCGATGCGGGCCTCGGCGTGCATCGCCGCCTGGAGCGCCCGGATCGCGTCGGGGTCGACGACGGCGTCGGGGTTGAGCAGCAGCACGTCGGCCCCGGGCGTCCGGCGCCGGGCGAGCGCGTGGTTCACACCGGCGCCGAAGCCGAGGTTCGCCCCCGGATCCCAGTACGCCGCCCCGACCTCGCGGGCGACGGCGGCGACCTCGGGCGAGGAGGAGTTGTCGACCACCGTCACCGCGAAGCCCGCGAGCGGCGCGAGCGTCTCCCGCAGGAGGGCGGGCGCGCCGTAGGCCACGACGACGATCTCGGGCAGCGCGCGCACTCCGGTCTCCTTACGCGGCAACGGGGATCTCGGCCGTGTCGCCCGTCGCGACGGGCGCGGGCACTGGCGAAGGCGTGGGCACGGGGGCCGCGAGGGGCGCGGCGGGCGCCGACAGAGGCGTGCGGCCGGCGACGTCCGCCACGACCGTGCGCAGCCTGTCGATAAAGCTCTCCTCGCTGAACGAGTCGGCGTGCGCCGCGATCGTGGCGGCGTCCCACGCCGTCGCGCGAGCACGTTCGATCGCGCGGGCGATCGGCTCCGCCTCCGGGGTGTCGAAGAACACGCCGCTGACGCCCTCGCGCACCGTGTCGAGGAATCCGCCGTCGCGCAGCGCGATCGCCGGACGCCCGAACGCCCCGGCCTCCAGCGGCGCCAGGCCGTAGTCCTCGTAGGACGCGGCGACGAGGGCGGACGCGTGACGGTAGAGCCAGCGGAGGCGCGCATCCGTCACCGTGCCCGCGAAGCGCACGCGCGGTCCCGCCATCGACTGCAGCCGGTCCCGGTCGGGGCCCGCCCCCACCACGACCACGTCGACGTCGCCCAGCAGCCCGGCCGCGCGCACCACGGCGTCCACGTTCTTGTACGGCAGCAGGCGCGCGACCACGAGCAGGAACCCCGGCTCGATCGTCGGATCCGGGTCCTCCTCGCCGGCGGGACGGCACGCGGCAGGCGGGGGGACGACCTCGGCCTCGATGCCGTAGACGTCCCGCACCGCACGCTGGATGACGGTGGAGTTCACGAGATAGCGATCGGCCGACCGGGCCGCCTCCCGATCCCAGCGCCGCAGTCCGTATCCGAGGGTGGCGACGGCGGCGCGCGTCGCGGCGCCGCGCATCGAGCCCCCGCTCGCGTAGCGCTGGGTCTGATAGAGCCAGCGGGCGGGCGCGTGGCAGTACACGACCTTCCGCCCAGAGCTCCGCATGCCGTGGGCCCAGCCGCTGGAGCTGACGAGCAGCACGTCGGCGTCGACCCGGATGGCGTCGACGTCGTGCGCGAGCAGCGGCAGCGCGAGGCGGTGCGAGCGCCGCAGCGGCGACAGGCGGTTCAGGCTGCTGGGTCGCACGTCGAGCGCCCCGAACTCCGGAAAGGTCTGCGAGGGCTCGTACAGGGTCGTGTAGAGCGGCGCCCCGGGAAAGGCCCGCCCCATGGACAGCGCCACGCGCTCGGCGCCGCCGCGCTGGGTGAGGTAGTCGTGTGCGAGCGCCACCACCGGCTCGCCCCGCGCGACCCGCCGATCGGCGCTGTGCCTCTCGACGCCGTACCGTTCAGCACTGTGCCGTTCAGCGCTGTGCCGTTCAGCGCTGTGCCGCAGCACCCGTCCGCCCATGACCGCCTCTTTTCCCGGGCCTGCCTCCGTGCAGTCCCGGTCGTGAGGAGCAGCGTCAGCCGACCGTGATACGTCGGGTCGACGACGGATTCTGCCGGGGCACGGCTTCCCACAACACGGCGCCGACGGCGCCCGTCGTCGCGAGCGTCAGGCCGAGCACGAGCGGCCCTGCGATGTCCGATCCCGCGCGCGACATCGCGACCAGCAGCATCGCCGCGGACATGCCCGCCGAGACGAGTGCGAGCACTCCCGGTCCGAGATCCCGGTGACCGGCCGTGGCGGCGGGCTCGTGGGAGCACAGCAGCGCGGCGACGGCGCCCACCAGCAGCGCGCCGCCGACGACGTCGCTGCCGCGGTGGGCGAAGGCCGCCACCGACGCGATCGCGGTGAACACGGACAGGGCTGCCCCGCCGAGCGTCACGAGGCGGAGCGCGCGCCGCGGCAGCAGCCAGGTGAGCGCGACGACCGCGGCGAGCGCCAGCGCGGTGTGCCCGCTCGGGAAGGAGCCTGCCGGCTCGCCGCCGATGCCTTCCCCGCCGATGCCGGCGCCTGCGAGCACGAGCATCCGCTTCAGCACGGCGCTCAGCACGTACACGCCGCCCAGGAGCGCCGCCGCGGCGAGCACCTGCCTCACCCGGCGCCGCGTCAGCGCGACGACCGCCGCCGCGACCACGGCGAGCAGCAGCGCAAGCGGTACCGCCTCTCTCAGCTGGAACAGCGGGAGCGCGCCCTGGTCGCGCGCCCACGAGAACGCGTCGATGCTGGCGTCGTCGATCTCGCGACCGGCGCGGGTCGAGGCGAAGCACACGTGGACCGCGAGCAGTGCGGCGGCGAACATCGCCGCCCGCGCGAGCCGACCGCCTACGGCCGCGCCCGCCGAGCCGGCCGGGTCGCCGGTCGTGGTCACGCGCGCCGCCCGTCCCTCACGGCGCCGGGGGCGCGCGACGGGGTGAGGGCGCGGCGACGCTCGGCTTCGTTGACGCGCGCCGCCGCGCGGCTTCGACGCCTCGTGCTGTCGCCATGACCTGATGGAGCGTCGCACCATCTGTCTGATACACGCGCCGCGCGAGGCTCTCGATTCTCCAGAACCGTAGCGCGGTCTTCCGCTCACACGTGCGCGAAAAGCACCGTGGCTCTGCTGTGACGAGTGCATGCGTCCAGTACGCGTTGACGGGTGGCTCCGTCGAGCGTCGCGATCGACTCGTCGAGGATGAGAAGATCGGGCTCTCTCAACAGCGCTGAGGCGAGCGATATCCGTGTGCGCTCGCCCGTAGACAGCCGCCATCCCCCTTCACCGATGGGTTGCGCGAGTCCCGCGGGCATTCCGCGCAGCAGTTCGTCGAGCCCGAGCTCATCCAGGAGAGCACCGACTCTCGTCTGCACAGAAGGCCCGGGTGGCCACTCCACGCCAGCGGCGACGTTGAACAGCAGGCTGTTCGCGAACATGTGGTCATCGTCCGCTTGCGGTACTCGAGCGACGACGATGCCGTCGCGGCGCCATACGGCGCCCGAAGTCGGGGCTCGCTCCCCAGAAAGCACCTCGCCGAATGTCGTCTTTCCGAAGCCCGACGGCGCGCCGATGATCAGCCGGTCGCCGTCACGCACGGTGAGGCTCACCGGGTCGGTCAACCCTTCGCCGGGCGAATAGGTGGCCGTGATGTCAGACGCGCGGAGAAGGACCCCTTCTCCGCCGGCATCAGCGGGGCGATGCCGGCGCGTGCCGAGTCGCCCCTCCCCGGAAGGCAGCGCGTCAGCGGATGACGTCACACCACCGAGCTGTCTGAGCTCTGCCACCCCTCGGGAGGCATCGATCGCGGAGACGGCGTCGTTACTCACTTGCGCCAGGCGCTCGAGGCCTGATGCGGAGAGGAGGACAGCTCCGAGGCCGATCGCGGTCGAGGCTTCGCTCGATGTGCCAGCCGCGATGAACACCGAGAGGAACATGGCCAGCAGCGTCAAACCGGGAAGTACGGTGATGCACACTGCGATCAGGTCCATGCGACGAGCAAGCTGCCCATACTCTCTGAGGCGGGCCGTGATCTGATCGGTGCTCGCGTGCGCTCGTTCGAAGACTTGCGCGGTTTCCAAACCGAGCACTCCTTCGGTCGTCTCCGTGGTCACGCCTAGTCGGGACAACCGCCACCGGGCTCGCGCGCGAGCCAACGCCATGGCAAGGACGACCAGACACACAATCGCCGTCGCCAGGCAGACCACCATGGTGGCAGGGAGCTGGAAGACCGCGATGACGACGAACGCCGCCACCGATTCGACCGCGCCGAGGATCACGCCCGTGCTTGTACGGGCAAAGAAGTCGCCCACGGACTCGACATCGAGCGCCTTCATCAACGCCGCGCCCGGTCCCACCGATCGCACATGATCAGGCGGCGCCGACACGGCCGCCGTCAGCGCACGGCGCCGATACAGGGTCCCGAGGGTCGCACCGTAGGTTCCGGCGGCGAAGCCGGCCGTCGCTCGCAGCACGACGAACAAGGCCATGAGCAACGCGAAGACCGGCCATGCGACCGCGCGTTCCGCGAGCAGGTCCGTGCCGACTTGGCCGAGAGCCGAGGCGAGGACGACGACTGCGGTCGCCTCCAGGCCTATAGAGGCGACAAGCAGTCCCGAAGGTCTCATCGACGGGCGCACGGTCACGCCTGCGGCTGGTTGACGCCATCGCGCAAAGGGGACAATGCACTCTCCTGACGCAGCATCAGATCGACGCGGCTCCAACCGCTCATCGGCTTCTCGGCCGCCTCGAGGAGGAAACGGAACCGACTGTCGTCCTTCGCGAGAAGGGCAGCCGGCGAGTCGAACTCGACCACCCGCCCGTGGTCCATCACCATGACGAGATCGAAGGATGTGGCGTCGGCGACCTCGTGAAGCGCGCAAAGGACCGTCGAATCGGACCAGATCTCACGAGCGGCTCGCAAGACCGTGGTGCGCTGATCGCGAGGCAGGCCGCGCATGGCCTCGTCAAGCACGACGAGACCGGCGCGGGGACGCCCGAGCGCCCGCGCCAAGCGGACTCGCTGCGCTTCCCCGTCCGACAGCAGCGCACCGCCTTCACCGGTCTGACGGTTCGCGAGCCCGACGGGATCCTTCGCTCCGGCCGCCGACAGGCGGGAACCCACAGTCGGCGCGAGCTTCGAGGAACCGAACTCCACGTTGGTCCGCACGCTGCCGTTCCAGAGCCACGCTGTCGGACCGGCCCAGGCCGTTCCACCGAGTGCTGAGCGATGACGAGCGACGGAGCCCCCGGTCAGCTCGGTCGCTCCCGTCACCACCGAGAGAAGAGTCGATTTGCCCGAGCCCGACTGTCCGACCACCGCAACATGCGCGCGACCCGGTATCTCGACATCGACGTCGTTCAAGACGCCGACGGATCCGATGACGACAGAAGCTTTGCGCAGAGCTACGGCCACCGCGGAATCGTCGAGTGCCTCCAGAGGCTTTCTGCCGACCGATGCCGCATTGAGCGGGCCACTTTGACGCAGAAGCGTCGAACGCACATTGGGCATCGTCTGCAGAGTCTGCACAAAGCTCGCACCGGCATCCACGATCAGCACGCCGAGTATCGCGACGGCCAGTGCGATCTCCGCCCCGTACTGGACGGCGATGGACAGGCACCATGTGAGCAAGACCGCCCCGGAGACGCCGCTTGCAAGCTTCGACATAGCGGTGAGAGCGGCCAGGCGCCGGAGCGCGCGTTCCCAGCTGAGCGCGAGGGCGTCGTGCTCGGCCACGATCGCAGCGGTGAGCCCCCTCTGGCGGATGGATTGTGCACCGAGCAGGACATCGGAGACCGGCCTCGCCAGACAGCCGCTGAGCGTGTGGGCACGCGCATCCGCCTCGATGATCGAGCGGAGGAAGGCCCAGGGTATCCCGATGGCGACGACGAGAAGAAGCACGACAACTCCCGCGGCTTGCGGCGCCAAGGCGAGAACGGTGATCGTGGCCGCGGCTGCGGTTCCGGCAGCGGTCAGCAACCGTGCAGCAGCGAGTGGAAACTCCCGTAGCCGATGTGTGGCATGGGCGCGGAACACGATGTCGGAGACCGGACGTGTCCGGATGAACGACGTCGGCAACGAGCGCGGCGCACTCAACCAGGAACGACGAACGTGATCGTCGAGCTCCCGTCCGAGCTTCTGGGCGGCCACGGTCGAAAGACCTCGTGCGGTCACGAGACAGAGAATGGTCGCGAGCACCCAGCCGACCTCGACGCTCGCCGCGCTCAGCAAGGATCTGAATTGGACGACCTGCAGCGCCTGCGCGATCGCTGCCGCGACAGCCGTCACCGCGAGCACAGGCGGAAGCCAGGCGACCCGCGCGACTGCATCGCGCACCGTTTTCAACGGGTCGGGTTCGACGGCCTCCAATTCTGCCCGCGCATTCGGTGTCGCTCGGTCCGGGTCCCAAGACGTGGCGCTGAGGATAACCGCTCCTCTAAGCCTGACCGATTCCGGTTGCTGCTCTTGTTCGGGGACGACGCACGACCACAGGTCGGGGTCGAGGTGCGCCCCGCGACTGACGACATGCGACTGGAGCCGACGGAACACCGACACGGCGTTCCGTCGCCAGAGACGCCGCTGATGCTCCTCGAGACGGAGCGCAGCGTCGAACGCGCCGAGGCCACGAGGCCCTGGATCCTGAGCCGCCAGGTCCAGCAGACTGACCGCACGATCACGGGACGTCCCCACCGCGACTGCCCGGCGGATCAGGCCCTCGCTGAACTCTGGCCCGAGGGCCCACTCCCGCCATGCTTGGCTCGGAACCTCGAGCTCATGAACATAGAGCTCCGACTTCCACGAGGAGTGAGGCTGCTTCTTTCGACCCGTCGCCGGGTCCATCAACGCCATACTCCTGGCGCCCCTTTTCCAGGCCACCACGAAGTGCGCGAACCCGTCCGGGAGCCGCGACACGACGATTCCTGGAAGATACGCCTCCGGAACCGCGAGAATCTGCTCAGCGGGAACGACCATCTGCACCGCGTCCAGGCCCGCAGAGACGGCTACCGATTCGATGCTGTCGATGGAGGTGCCGTCGACGCCCGTGTTGCACATCGTGCGTAGCTTCTCGTACGGCGCCGGCGAGCCGTGCCCGCGCAACAATGACGTAAGCGCCGCCGGACCGCAGTCCAGCCACGAGGTCTGGATCACCTCAGGCGCGCTCCGCTTCTTCCTCGTCAACGCCACTCCCTATCAGTAGCCTCGCGGGCGGTCGGCGATGACGCTGACCACCCGCGAGGCTGTCTCTTGACGCGTGCGTTGGGCCGCTCAGTCAAAACCGCGAGCTTCCACATCAGGCGCCTTCGCATAAGTCAGTTGGTCCGGAGGAAGGGCCCGGCCTTCACATCGGTCTTCGCGGGCATCGCACTCACCTCCGTCCACGCGCCACTACAGCAATCGCACCCCGCGGGCGCGAAAAGGTCAGTTGGTCTGCGTGAAGGGGCCTGCCTTCACATCAGTCTTCGCGGGCATCGCACTCACCTCCGTCCACGCTCCACTACAGCAATCGCACCCCGCGGGCGCGAAAAGGTCAGTTGGTCCGCGTGAAGGGGCCAGCCTTCACATCAGTCTTCGCGGGCATCACACTCACCTCCTTTCACAGTGCCTGTCGTAAGCGAAAGATGTCGTCGCATCAGGTCAGTTTCCTCGGGTGAAGGGACCAGCCTTGACATCGGTCTTCGCGGGCATGACACACCTCCCTCGTTAATGCGCGCCCGTATTACTCGCGCCCCCGGCGCCGTTCTTTGGAACGACGCACGCAAGTTCTAGCTGGTCCGGACAAAAGGACCAGCCTTCACATCAGTCTTCGCGGGCATCAGCACACCTCCCTCCAACGAGTGTTCGAGAACCATCATGAGACTGAGGGGAGACCGTCCGGTCCCGCCCCTGCTGCATCAGTTGGTCTTGGTGAAGGGACCAGCCTTCACGTCCGTCTTCGCGGGCATTAGCACACCTCCCTTCGACGAGTTCGGAGCGTGACCCGGTTTCCCGGACGGTTTCTCTGTGTTGATCATGCCGCGGTTGCGGCGGGGATGTGAAGTCGTTCGAACTCCACGGGGCTGAGGTTGCCGAGCGCGGTGTGCCGGCGGGTCGGGTT
>NZ_JAIJZW010000011.1:65078-132711 GCF_019753765.1 Microbacterium marinilacus | reverse complement strand
TCCTTGTGCTCATCGGTCGTGACACCGGCCTTGCGGCCAGAATCGACCGCGTCACGGTTCATCCAGTTCCGCAGGCACGACTCGCTGATCCCCAGATCACGCGCGGTCTGCGCGACGGGGTTGCCCTAGGCGACAAGATCCAGGGCTCGACGCCGGAACTCCGGCGGGTGGGCAGCAGGCATCTCACGGACTCCTTCCGAGACGATCATCGCCTCAAAGCTGGCGTCCGGAAAAGCGGGTCAGGCTCCTTCTTGAGCACCATCGTGAGAGGCGAGCCCCACCACCAAGGTCTTTCTGCGATCATGGCGGATCGGGTACGAGCAGCACTAGTGTGCGATGCGAAGTCGTACCGAACACGTCAGAAACCGTTACCGTGCACCATGAACGGTGTGTGCAGCCCGGTCTCCTGGCTGGCGAGCGACAGGGCGTCGGATGGAGCGAGGCCGGCGGCCAGGCCGCCGTGCAGGGCGCCCAGCAGCTCGGCGGCGACGTCGTCGGCGACGGTCACGGGCGCTGCCACGACGCTCCGTGTGCCCGCGTGCAGCCATGCGTGCGCCATGCCGATCGCCTCGGAGCCCCAGCGGACGGACGAGCGGCCAAGCTCGCATGCCGACAGCACGACGGTGGCGGGCGGACGGACGATCAGGTCGATGTCGTAGCCGAAGAGCGTGCCGTCGGCGAGGCCCAGCCCCGACAGCATGGGCGAGTCGATCGCGTGCCGCCCGTGCGCGATCAGGTGCAGCACGTCCACGTCCTCGGCAAGGCCGGTGACAGCCCCGACGCCGGCGTCGTCGCCCCGCAGCACGCGCGGGCCCGGGCCGACGACTCCCCCGCCCACCGACTGCAGCTCCCACGCGAACGCGGCACCCTCCGCCTCCTCGACGCCGCGCGCGACACCCGGCCCGACCGCGAAGCCCGCGGTGCGCGCGGGGATCACGGCGCCTCGGGCGGACACCCAGCGCGACGCCGAGCGCGCCAGGGTGATGGACCGCCCGCGCATGCCGGGCAGCATGGTCCACGGCAGGCCCGCCAGCACGCCCGGAGCGGTGATCAGCACGCGGCGCGGGTTGCCCGCCGCCGAGAGCGCGCGGTCAACCAGCAGACTGGACAGCTGCGCGAGGCGTCGTTCGAGCGTCGCCTGCACGACCTGCGCCATGCCCCCGCCGCGCAGCGCCGCCGCCACGTCGAGGTCGGCGCGCAGGCCGGGCATGAGCCCCTGCACGGCGCCCGCGTCGAGGTCGATCACGGTGGGCGAGCCCGCCGCGGGCACCGCCAGGCACACCAGCGTGCCGCGACTGTAGACGTAGGTCAGCAGCGCCGTGTCGGCGTCGAGCGCACCGCGCAACGCCTCCAGGTCGACGCGGGGGATGCCGTTCGCCTCGCCCGCCGTCGCCCACTGCCGCTCTCGCACACGCTCACGGAGGTCCCGCACGCGCCGGTCACCCTCCCAGCCCGCGCCGACCTCCTCGCGCAGCAGACGCAGCCGCGCGAGGTCGGAGGCGTGATCCGGGTCGCGGGGCGGGCGCACGGGCGCCACCTGGTGCGCGAAGTGCCGGGCACGCTCCGACCATTCGAACAGCACGTCGGACCGGCGCGAGCGGATCGCCGACGACAACCCCTCCAATATCAGGCCGTTGCCGTGCATCGCGACGGACGAGGCCACGTCGAGGGCGCCGAAGGAGCGCTGCCACGCCGCCAGGCTCTCGAGGCCCGCCGCGGCGTGCCTTCGGGAGTCGGCGCCACGCCCACGGGCGGTGGCCTGCACGGCACGCGCCTCGTGCACGAGAAGGCGCACCGAAAGCGGATCGCGTTCGCGCAGACGGGGGATGCCGTCGTCGCGCTCCCCCCGACGGGCCCGCGCGATCAGCTTCGCCACCCGCAGCATCTGCGCCTCGACCACGAAGCCCGCGCGATCGAGCTCGGCGACCGCCGCGCCCACCTGCGCGGGCGAAGGGCGGCGGCGACCCGCGTCCGACAGCTCCAGCAGCGCGCGCAGGCGCACCCCGTCTGCCCGCGCCACCCAGCCGGGGCTGCGCAGGCCCCGGAACCGGCGCGCGGCCGCCGCGGCGACATCGGCGCTACGCGCGGGATCGTGCGCGAGCAGCGACCGCGCGAGATGGAACTCCGCCTCCGCTCGCGACTGCGGCATCCGCGCGGCGCCGAACGACCGCGCCACCCCCGCCAGCGTGCGCTCGGCCTCGAGCACCTGACCCGCTTCGCGCAGCACCTCGGCACGATCGAGATCACAGATCGCCTCGTTGACGGGTGATGAAGCCATGATCGGCCGGGCTTCCGACATGCGTTCGAGGGCAGTGACAAGATCTCCTTCGAGCAGCGCGGCGTACCCCGCGTTGTGCAGCGCCATAGCGTGTTGGTAGACGTCACCGCTCGCAGCAAAACGGCGAACTGCTGTCTCGATGTCCCGGCGGGCCTCTCCTAGTCGAGACCGGCGCATAAGCGCGACGCTTCGAGTAAGGAGCAGATTCCCGACCCTGATAGAGTCGGTCTCCTCCGCGATCGCCCTCTTGAGCAGCGTAAGCCCCGCTCCAAAATCTCCACGGACGACAAGAAGTGTCCCGAGCTGGCCACGGAGTGCGGTCGCGGCCGCACGTGAATGTGACCGTTCGCTTCCAAGCGCACTGAGAGCGTCGCGCAAAATACGCTCGGCGTTCTCGGCGTGCCCCTTTCGCGTCAATACAAAAGCCAGCGTCCCAATGATCCGGGCTCTTTCTTCCGTCGACAACGCGCGCTCGGCCGCCATTTCTAATACTCGACGGGCCGAACCAAGCCAGCCGCGATTGCAGAGTTCCACTGCACGCGCTTGTAGCTCAGCCGCTGTGAGCCGCACCACAGCCGTCACTCTTGGTCACGAATGAGATTTCCCTTTGCCGCAGAGTCGGAGGGAACTCCGCCGGGCGCGAAACACGCAGGCCTGCTTGCAACCTATTCCGCTGAACGATCATCGCGATCGACTACTTCGAGAGCGGCTTTCGTCGCAGTCCGCGAACGTTCGATCCAGACCTTGCGCGACGCTCTTCTCATAGAAGGCGCGCCATGCTCCACAGCGATCATCCCAGCCACGAATGGCGCGGCAAACGACGTCCCGCTCCAGATCGCGAAAGTACCCGTGTAGTCCTCAACCGCGATCGTCTGTCGGCGGCGCGCGTACGCGTCCTCTCGAGTCGCCGGCTGACGCCCGCCCACGAAGGCAGGGAATGCGCTGACGACGGCGGCGCCGGGTGCATAAGCTCGTACCCACGGTCCGACATTCGAGAACAGGGCTACCGAAGTACGTCCAGGGTTCAGCGCACCTACCGACACGTGCGGAGCAAGTTCGTCAGGGGCGATGCCGTTGTCTGACCCCGGCCATGCCCACAGCGACGCAGGGAAAGTAGGTCGATCAACGGCGTCGTTTCCCGCTGAGCAGACCACCGCAATGCCCAGGCCGCGCGCTACGCGAAGCAGTTCGTACACGGTGTGCGAGTAGAGACCGTCCTCGGGCGTCTCGTGGTAATAGCCGAGCGAGAGGCTCAGCACGTCGATTGGCGTGCCGTCCCCCTCACCTGCGCGATCGCGACGAGCGAGTTCGATGACTTCGGCGAGAGTGCGAACTAAGAGGCTCTCGTCAACGAGACCACGGGCGTCTGCCAACCGAACCGAAACTAGGTTCGCCTCCGGGGCGATCTGGCGGACGATACCCGCGATGAACGTGCCATGTCCAGCGATTGAATCTAGCTCACCGTCCATCTGCCCGTACAGGTCTCCATACACCTCGGGATCAGCTTCGTCCGTGAGCCCGATTGGCTCTCCGTCGATCTCCAGTTCCCGCGTGACAATCTCGTCCGGCAACCAGTTGTGCTCGCCGCAACCGGTGTCCAGTATCGCGACGACCGTGCGACGACGGCCAGCTTTCGGCGGCACGCCCCTCACAGGTCCGGCCCCTAGCCGCATGATCGGTTGACGCCCGCCTGACCCGGCTCGCTCGTACTCCGCCGCGCCATAGGGGTTGGTGGGGATGAACGGGTTGGTGGGGATGAACGGGTTGGTGGGGATGAACGGGTTCGTCGTCGTGAACGGATTCACCCCGACCGGGTCGATCGAGAGGACGTGGTCGAGGCCGACTCCGGTCAGCTTCGACTGGCTCAGCCGGCGGGCGCGCTGCAGCAGGCGCCATGCGTCCGGCGCGAGGGGCGAGTCGGCATCGGGGGCGGCGCCCGGTGCGAGCACGCGCACCCGGGTCACGCCGGGAACCCCGGGAACCAGCGGGTCGGGCTCGACCTCGAGTCCCGGCAGGGGCTCGCCGCGCAGCGTCTCCAGCTCGATGGCCCAGCCGAACGTCTCCGCGGTCTCGCTCAGCCTGCGCAGGTGCTCGACCCGCTCGCCGGTCTCGTCGGTCACGAGCAACCGATCCGGCACGTACACCGTGGGGTAGGCCTGGATCCCGGGCACGGGCTCGACGTTCGGGTCGAGCACCCTCCCCTGCGGGATCGATCCTTCGGCGCGGTCGCGCCACGTCCAGTTCTCGGGCTGAGAAGCCATGGGTCACCCTCTCTCCGCGGCGGGGGCCGCACTCCACCTCACGGCGACGCGGGGGCGCCGCCGCACGGAGGGAGGATCACACCTCGAACTGCGGGGTGATGAACTCCCTCAAGTCTCCGTCCTTACGCACGACGAGCCGCACCGCCGAGAGGCCGGGCGTCACGTCTGCGAACGCGAACCGCCCCTCCTCGCCGAGCGCGGCCGACCATTCGCGGGCCTCCTGCGACAGGCGCGCCGCCAGGATGGGCGGCTCCGACCAGCCGTCCACACGACGGCTGCCCGACTCCGTCGCCGACACGTGCAGCAGCACGCTGGTCGACGCGTCGCTGAACTGCAGGGTGAGCCGCTCCTGTTCGCTGCGCACCGCCGCACGGTCCGCCGACACCTCGGTCAGCAGGGCGTACTCGCGCGAGAGGTCGTCCACGGCGACGGCCGCGATCATCCGCTCGGTGAGGTCGGCCGGCGGTGCGTCTATGCGCTCCCACATCCTCTTCAGGGCCGCGAGCGCCTCGCGGTCCTCCTCTTCTTCGCTGTCCACAATCATGATCTTCCCCCCTGAGACCCGTTCGGGCCATCGAACGCCGCGCCATCCAGACGTGCGCGGAGCTTTCCGAGGCACCGCTGGCGTGTGGGCCCGATGCTGCCGACGGGCATGCGCAGGTCGTTCGCGATCCGCCGGTAGTCCGGCCGGTCGTCGAAGGCCACGATGCGCAGGAGTCGACGGCAGCGCTCGTCGAGCCCTGACACCGCCCGCCAGAGATGCCCTGCCTCGAGGCGCCCTACCGCCTCGTCCTCCGCCGCCGCACTCGGCGGCAGCCGCTGTTCGAGGCTCTCGTCCTCGGTCGGATCCGCGCGCCCGTCGACCTTGGATGTCCGCCACGCCTCCCTGCGCGCCGTCATCGTCAGCCAAGCCGACACCGCCTCGGGCTCGGCGATGGAGTCGTGCTTGCGCACGAACGCGAGCCAGGTCGACTGCACGACGTCCTCGGCCGCCTCGCGGCGCAGGCCGTAGGCCCGCACGACGTGCCACAGCACCGGCGTCAGCAGCCGCACGAGCTCGTCGAGCGCGCGGGAGTCCGCCGTGTCCCGCCACTGCACGAAGAGCGTTGCCGCCTTTCGCCAGCGGGCACGCCCATCGCCCGTGTCGTCGCCGGGCGCCTCGGGCGCCTGATCCGCCGCGCGGGGGGTCGCGGTCGGTGCAGCGCCCGGCTCGGGGTGTTCCGGGCGCTTCGGCAGAGGATCTTCCTCCACGCGGCACATCCTGTCGGCCGCTCGGCGCGCCGCGCAAGTGTCAAGGTCACATTTGTCTTCCAGAATTCCGGTCAGTGGCAGGTATGCCGGATTCGCCATATGAATTGGCCGATCGGGGCATGGAGGAGCGTCATTCCACGCTCGCGATGGCGGCCTCTCGCGGCGTCCGTTCGCGAGTGCGGTTCGTCCCGGCCCGGCGCGGCCTCCCACGCGGCTTCAACCTCCCGCGAGTGCCATATGACACTCACCAGGCGCGGCAGAGTGCCATATGGCACTCGCCGACGGATGGATCCGCCGCAGCGACCGTCTGGCCCATCGCCCTCCGTGGGTCCCAGAAGCTCCCGCCGCACGCACGAGTGCCATATGGCACTCGCCGGACGATGCCGAGTCCCATATGGCACTCATGTGGGGGTGCCGCCGCGCTCTTCGAGCGCCGCGCGGACCGTCCGGGCGACGTGGGACGTGTCGTCGAACACGTCGGGCGCTGTGAAACGCAGCGTGGTCCAGCCCTCTGCCACGAGGGCGGTGTGCCGACCGACGTCCTTCGTCCACTGACGACGGCCACGATGCCAGTCGCCGTCGAACTCGATGCCCAGCCGCAGGCGCGGAAAGGCCTGATCGAGGCAAGCGACGAATTCGCCACGGCGGTCGTAGACGTCGACGTCCAGCTCGGGCTCGGGCAGCCCCGCGTCCACGATGGACAGCCGCATCCACGTCTCAGGGCGGGACGCAGCGCCGGTGCGGGCGCGCTCGGCGAGGGCGCGCATCCGCGTCGTGCCGGCACGACGCCGCTCGTCGATGCGCAGCACGAGCTCGTCCCTGGTCAGATACGGGTCACGCTCGGGAGCGCGGAACCCGCCGGGGAAGCGCGGCACCCGCAGCAGGTGATCCGCCGCGGCGACCAGGTCGTAGTCGCCGAGAGCATCGGCCAGTGTGATCCACAGCGTGGCAGGGTCCACGATCCGCAGCCCCTCGTGCACCAGGACGCGCACCCCGCCGGGGTTCATACGCACCCCGCGCACCCCGCGACGACGAGGGGGCGTCGCCGGGTAGAAGACGCCGACGTGCAGCACCTCGTGCGCTCCCGGTGGCAGCGGTATGCCCGCGATGAGCGCCGCGGTCGGCCCCACGAAGAACGCGTGGCTCGGCATGATCGACGCATAGGCGCGCACACGCCGCATGACCTCCGCGCGCTCGCGCTCGATCCTCGACATCTCCGGGCTGACCCCGGGCCGGACCATCCGCACGCCGTGGAACGGCTGCAGCAGCGTCGCGGAGCGCAGCTGCCCGCGCGTCACGCCGGCCGCACGGGCCTGGCGCACCGTGAACGAGGGGCCCAGCTGCGCGATCCGCTCCGATGTCATCCCGACACCCTGGCGCCATCCGTCACGCCCGGGCCCGTTCCATCCACAGACCTCGAGACCTCACGCGCCGCGCCCCGGCGTCCACGAGTGCCATATGGCACTCACCTGGCGGCGGGGAGTGCCATATGGCACTCGCGGACGCTGAGCCGCTTATCGCGGAGGCCGGCTGTGGACGAAGGGCGTGGGGTGCGGACGGCCCCATGCGGCATATCCGTGAGTGCCATTTGGCACCCACGAGGCGGACGTGAGTGCCAAATGGCACTCACCGACCGGAACGGACCCCGCCCCCGGCGGCTCCGGTCAGGCGGTGTCGCCGAGCGAGGCGAGGCGCTCGGCCTCGTCCGCCTCGATGCACGACTGGACGACCGGCTCGAGCGCGCCGTCCATCACCTGATCGAGGTTGTAGGCCTTGTAGCCCGTGCGATGGTCGGCGATGCGGTTCTCGGGGAAGTTGTACGTGCGGATGCGCTCCGAGCGGTCCATGCCGCGGATCTGCGACTTGCGCGCGTCGGACGCCGCGGCGTCCAGCTCCTCCTGCTGGCGCGCGAGCAGGCGGGCTCGCAGCACGCGCATGCCCGCCTCGCGGTTCTGCAGCTGCGACTTCTCGTTCTGCATCGACACGACGATGCCGGTCGGCACGTGCGTGATCCGCACCGCCGAGTCGGTCGTGTTGACCGACTGCCCGCCGGGGCCCGACGAACGGAAGACGTCGATCTTCAGATCGTTCTGGTCGATCTGGATCTCCTCGGGCTCGTCGACCTCGGGGAAGACCAGCACGCCGGTCGTCGAGGTGTGGATGCGGCCCTGCGACTCGGTCGCCGGCACCCGCTGCACGCGGTGCACGCCGCCCTCGTACTTGAGGTGCGCCCACACGCCCTGCGCGGGGTCGGACGAGGATCCCTTGATCGCGACCTGCACGTCCTTGTATCCGCCGAGGTCCGACTCGTTGCGCTCCAGCAGCTCGGTCTTCCAGCCCTTGGAGGCGGCGTACTGCGAGTACATCCGCAGCAGGTCGGCCGCGAACAGCGCGCTCTCGGCGCCGCCCTCGCCGGCCTTGATCTCCATGATCACGTCGCGGGCGTCGTCGGGATCGCGCGGGATCAGCAGGCGGCGCAGCTTCTCCTGTGCCTGGGCGAGGCCGTCCTCCAGGCCGGGAACCTCGGCGGCGAAGGCGTCGTCCTCCTTCGCGAGCTCGCGGGCCGCCTCGAGGTCCTCCCCCGCGGCGGTCCACGCCTCGTGCGCCTGGACGATGCGGTTCAGCTCTGCGTAGCGCCGGTTGACCCGCTTGGCGCGCGCGGCATCGGCGTGCACCGCCGGGTCGGAGAGCTCCTCCTGCACCCGGCGATGCTCGTCGATCAGCGCATCGACGGACTCGAACACGCGATCAGCGGATGTCGTTCTCGTGGCCGGACGAGCGTCCGCCGGCCGCGGGGATCGACTTCTGCATCTTCACGAGGAACTCGACGTTCGACTGGGTCTCCTTGAGCCCCTCGAGCACCGTGCCGATCGACTGCTCGGGCGACAGGCCCGCGAGCGCGCGGCGCAGCTTCCAGGTGATCTTCACCTCGTCGGCCGACAGCAGCATCTCCTCGCGGCGGGTGGACGACGCGTTCACGTCGACCGCCGGGAAGATCCGCTTGTCGGCGAGCTGGCGCGACAGGCGCAGCTCCATGTTGCCGGTGCCCTTGAACTCCTCGAAGATGACCTCGTCCATCTTGGATCCGGTCTCCACCAGCGCGGTGGCGAGGATCGTGAGCGATCCGCCGTTCTCGATGTTGCGCGCGGCACCGAAGAAGCGCTTCGGCGGGTACAGCGCCGACGCGTCCACGCCGCCGGACAGCACGCGGCCCGACGTGGGGGCCGACACGTTGTAGGCGCGGCCGAGACGCGTGATCGAGTCGAGCAGCACGACGACGTCGCGACCCAGCTCGACGAGGCGCTTGGCGCGCTCGATCGCGAGCTCGGCGACCGTCGTGTGGTCCTCGGCGGGGCGGTCGAAGGTCGAGGCGATGACCTCGCCCTTGACCGTGCGCTCCATGTCGGTGACCTCTTCGGGCCGCTCGTCGACGAGCACGACCATGAGGTGCGCCTCGGGGTTGTTCTGCGCGATCGCGTTCGCGATCTGCTGCAGCACGATCGTCTTGCCGGCCTTCGGGGGCGCCACGATGAGGCCGCGCTGGCCCTTGCCGATCGGGGCGACGAGGTCGATGATGCGCTGGGTCAGCTTCTCGGGCGCCGTCTCGAGACGCAGGCGGTCCTGCGGGTACAGAGGCGTGAGCTTCGAGAACTCGACGCGGTTCGCCGCGTCCTCGACCGACAGTCCGTTGACGGAGTCGACCTTGACCAGCGCGTTGTACTTCTGGCGGCCCTGCTGCTCGCCGTCGCGCGGCTGCTTGATGGCGCCGACGACCGCGTCGCCCTTGCGCAGGTTGTACTTCTTCACCTGGCCGAGCGAGACGTACACGTCCTGCTGTCCCGGCAGGTAGCCCGTCGTGCGCACGAAGGCGTAGTTGTCGAGCACGTCCAGGACGCCGGCGACCGGGATGAGGACGTCGTCCTCGTTGATCTCGGTCTCGAACTCGTCGCCCGACTGGGCGCCGCGGCGCTTGTTGCGGCCGCGGCCCCGGCCGCCCTGCGCGTCGTCGTCCGACGACTCCTGCGCCTGGGGCTGGTTCTGGCCGCCCTGGTTGTTCTGGCCGCCCTGGTTCTGCGACTGGTTCTGACCGCCCTCGGACTTGTCGCCCTTGTTGCGGTTACGGCTGCGGCTGCGGCTCCGGCTGCGGCGGCCGTTGCCCTCCTGACCGTTGCCGTCCTGGCCGTTGCCTTCCTGCGCGTCGCCGGAGGACTGCCCCTCGGCGGCCCCCTCGGCCGGCTCTGCCGCGGGCTGGGCGTCGGCCGGCTTCTCGGCGGGCGCGGCCTCAGCGGGGGCCTCGGCCGGAGCGGCCTCGGCGGGCGCGGCGTCGGCGGACGATGCCGCCTCGGCGGCCGGCTCGGCGTCAGCCGACTTCTCGGCGGCGGGCTTCTCGGCGGGTGCCGCCTTCGGCGTGCGCTTGCGCGGCGCACGCTTCGGCTTCTCGGCGGCGGGCTTCTCGGCGGGCGCCTCGGGGGCGTCGGCGGCGGGGGCCTCGGCGGCGTCGGCCGCGGGCGCCTCGACAGCCGGCGCGGCCTCGGCCGCGGGCTGCTCGACGGGTGCGGCGTCCGTCGACTTCGCGCGACGCGGCGCGCGCTTGCGCGGCGCCGCCTTGGCCGGGGCCTCGGTGGCGGGCGCCTCGGCGGCGGAGGCGTCGGTGTTCGGCGCGTCCGTCACGACGGCGTCCGTGGTTTCGGTCTCGGAGATGGTCTCCACGAGTGGTGCTCCTCTGGGTGGAACGTAGTGATGGTGCCCGATCGCACATGCCGGTCGCGCCGCTGTGTGCGGCACGCGCGGGTCACCCAGTCGCTCTGAAGACGTTGTGCCCGTGAGCTGGTCGGGAACCTGTGCGGGGCTTTCGCAGATTGCGAAACGACGGTCAAGAATCGTGCCGAGCGGCACCCGTCGTGATGTCGCCCATTGTATCACCCCTGAGGGCGGCGGCCTCGATGAACGCACGCAGCTGCTGAGCGTCGTCCGCCATCTCGGTCACGTGCTGGGGGGCCGCGAGCATCGCGTGCAGCTCCGCCGGATACTCCAGCTGCACGCCGAGGGCCTCGTGGATCGTCTCCGCGAACTTCTCCGGCTTCGCGGTCTCCAGCACGAGCATCGGCACGCCGTCCTCGACGTGCTCGCGGGCGACCTTCACGCCGTCGGCCGTGTGCGGGTCGATGATGTCGCCAGACCCGGCGTGCACCGATCGGATGGTCTCGATCCTGTCGTCGTGCGTCGACGTGCCGCTGACCAGCCCGAACTCCTCGGCGAAGCGCGGCTGATCGCCGGTGACGTCGAAGAACCCCTGCTCGTCCAGCTCCCGCCAGGCAGCCGAGACGCGGGCCGGGTCCCGATCGAACAGCTCGAAGGCGAAGCGCTCGAGGTTCGACGCCTTCGAGATGTCCATCGACGGGCTCGAGGTGGCGAGGGTCTCCGCGGCGGCGCGCGGACGGTAGACGCCCGTGCGGAAGAACTCGTCGAGGACGTTGTTCTCGTTCGTCGCGAGCACCAGGCGGCGGACGGGCAGCCCCATGCGCTTCGCGTAGAAGCCGGAGAGGATGTTGCCGAAGTTGCCGGACGGCACCGTGAACGACACCTCGGCGCCCCCGGTGGCGTCGGTCGCCCGCAGCCACGCCCAGAAGTAGTAGACGACCTGCGCCGTGATGCGCGCGAGGTTGATGGAGTTCACCGCGCCGAGGCTCTGCGCCCGCTTGAACTCCAGGTCGCCGGCGAGCTGCTTGACGAGGTTCTGGCAGTCGTCGAACACGCCGGCGATCGCGATGTTGTGCACGTTCGCGTCGTCCAGGGAGAACATCTGCGCGCGCTGGAACGGGCTCATCCGCCCGAGCGGGGACAGCATGAACACCGAGATGCGGTCCTTGCCGCGCAGGGCGTGCTCTGCCGCCGATCCCGTGTCGCCCGACGTCGCGCCGAGCACGTTCAGCACGGCCCCGGAGCGCTCGAGGGCGTACTCGAGCACCTGGCCGAGGAACTGCATCGCCATGTCCTTGAACGCCAGCGTGGGCCCCTCGGACAGCCCGACGAGCGTGAGGCCGTCGCCGATCGGGCGCAGCGGCACGACCTCGGAGGGGAAGGACTCGTAGGCCGCGGCCGTCATGCGCGCCAGGTCATCGCGCGGGATGTCGGTCGCGAACAGGGCGAGCACCTCGGTGGCGAGCTGCGGATAGGTCAGCGCGCGCCACCGCTCGAGCGTCTCGCCGTCCACGTGCGGCAGCTCGGCGGGCACCGCGAGGCCGCCGTCCCGCGCGAGCCCCTCCAGCAGCGCCTCGCTGTACGACAGCGGCTCGCCGCCGCCCCGGGTCGAGATGTACCGCATCGGGCTCCTCACGTCTTCGGACGCCACGGATCCGTGTGAGACCACGGACTCACGCGACGCCATGGGGGTTCTCCAGTCTCGCATCGTCGGCCGGGGGCACCGTGCTGTCCGTGGACGCACTGTCAGCGGAAGCGCTCTCCCTGACCGTGCCGCCCTTGAAGTCGACGGCGAGCATCAGCGACTGCCAGCTCCCGCCGGTGATCTCGGTCACGACGGCGTCCGCCTCCAGACGCTGCCCGGGGCCGTCGGCCAGCACGAGCACGCTCGGCCCCGCCCCGGAGACGACCGCCGCGAGACCGCGATCGCGCAGCGCGCCCACGAGCGCGAACGTCTCGGGCATCGCCTGAGCGCGGCGCTCCTGGTGCAGCTTGTCCTCGGTCGCCGACAGCAGCAGATCCGGGCTCTGCGTCAGCGCCGCGATCAGCAGCGCCGAGCGCGAGACGTTGAACACGGCGTCCTCGCGCGACACCTCGGCGGCCAGCACGCTGCGCGCCGTCGAGGTCGACATCGTGCGGTCGGGCACGAACACGACGGGCGCGACGCCGCGGTGCACGAGCAGCTTCTTGTGCTGCGGCACGCTGTTCTCGGTCCAGGCGATCGTCAGCCCGCCGAACAGCGCGGGGGCGACGTTGTCGGGATGCCCCTCGAGCTCGGTCGCCAGGCGCAGCAGGTCGGTCTCGTTCAGCTCGGCCTCGCCGGCGAGCAGGCCCTTGGCCGCGAGCACGCCGGCGGCGACCGCCGCACCGGACGACCCGAGTCCCTTGCCGTGCGGGATGCCGTTGCGCGCGACGATGCGCAGGCCGGGCGCCGGGCGCCCCACCGCCTCGTAGCAGTACCGGATCGTGCGGGCGATGAGGTGCGACTCGTCGCGCGGGATGTGCTCCGCGCCCGACCCCGACACCTCGATCTCGAGGGCCCCGGGCTGCAGCGCCGTGACGTCCAGCTCGTCGTAGACGCTGAGCGCCAGGCCCAGGGTGTCGAAGCCCGGGCCGAGGTTCGCGCTGGTCGCGGGGACGCGCACGTGCACCGTGCGCTCCCCCGCGGACGGCACGGTCATTCCCCCTCGACGCGCAGCACCGACACCACGCGCTCGACGACGTCGCTGGACGACAGGCGGGCGACCGTGTCGCCGAGCGCCTGCTCGCGCGCGTGGTGGGTGCCGATCACGAGCCGTGCGCGGCGCGGGGCGGGGGCCTGCTCGGCCGCGGCCTCCTCGGCGGGCTGCTCCACGGTCTGCTCGACCGTGGCGACCGAGATGCCGCCCTCGCTGAGGATGCTCGCGACGTGCGCGAGCACGCCCGGCTCGTCGTCGACCTCGAGCGTGATCTGGTAGCGCGTGGTGATGCGGCCGATCGGCGCGACCGGCACGCTCATGCGCGGGCTCTCCCCCACCCCGACGCCCCCGGCGATGTGCCGGCGGGCGGCCGAGACCACGTCGCCGAGCACCGCGGAAGCGGTCTGGATGCCGCCCGCGCCGGCACCGTAGAACATCAGCGCGCCCGCGGCCTCGGCCTCGACGAACACGGCGTTGTTGGCGCCGTGGACGCTCGCGAGCGGGTGGTCGCGGCCGACGAGCGCCGGGTAGACGCGGACGGAGATCTCCTCGCCGTCCTCGCCCTGGTCGCCGTCCGCGGGCAGCCGCTCGCAGACGGCGAGCAGCTTGATGACGTAGCCCGCGGCGCGCGCGCCGTCGATCATGGCCTTGTCGATCGAGGTGATGCCCTCGCGGTGCACCGCCTCCAGCGGCACGGACGTGTGGAACGCCAGGCTGGCGAGGATCGCGGCCTTCTGCGCGGCGTCGTACGCCTCCACGTCCGCCGTGGGGTCGGCCTCGGCGTAGCCGAGCGCCTGCGCCTGCGCGAGCACGTCGGCGAAGTCGGCGCCCTCCTTGTCCATGCGGTCGAGGATGTAGTTGGTCGTCCCGTTGACGATCCCCATGATCCGCACGACGCGGTCGCCCGCGAGGGAGTCCTTGAGGGGACGCACGATCGGGATCGCGCCGGCGACCGCCGCCTCGTACGAGACCGATGCGCCGACCTGGTCGGCGGCGTCGAAGATCTCGGCGCCGTGCGTGGCGAGCAGCGCCTTGTTGCCCGTCACGACGTCGGCGCCCGAGTTCAGCGCCGTGAGGATGTGGGCGCGCGCGGGCTCGATGCCGCCCATCAGCTCGATCACGATGTCCGAGCCCACGATCAGGCCCTCGGCGTCGGTCGTCAGCAGCTCGCGCGGCAGGTCGACGTCGCGCGGGGCGTCGACGTCGCGCACCGCGATGCCGGCCAGCTCGAGGTCGGCGCCGCTTCGCTCGGCGAGCTCGGCGGCCTGGGTGAGCAGCAGGTGCGCGACCTGCGATCCGACGGAGCCGGCCCCCAGCAGGGCGACCCGCAGACGGCGGTGATCGATCATTCTTCTCCCTCTCGCGTGGGCGCGGCGGCAGCCGCCGGACGGATGCCCGTGTCGCGGGCGAGCAGATCCTCGATCCGCTCGCCGCGCACGATGACCCGTGCCCGACCTCCCGTGACCGCCACGACGGGCGGGCGCGGGATGTGGTTGTAGTTGCTCGCCAGCGGGGCGCAGTAGGCGCCCGTCGCGGGGACGGCGAGCAGGTCGCCGGGCGTGACGTCGCCCGGCAGGTACTCGTGGTCGACGACGACGTCGCCCGACTCGCAGTGCAGGCCGACCACCCGGCTGAGCACGGGTGCCCCGGCGCCCTCGCGCGAGGCGAGTCGAGCGGAGTACTGCGCGCCGTACAGCGCCGGGCGGGCGTTGTCGCTCATGCCGCCGTCGACGCTGACGTACCGGCGCTCGGCGGGTCCGGAGCCGGTGTCCACCGAGACCGACTTGGTGGTGCCGACCTCGTACAGCGTCACCCCGGCCGTGCCGACGATCGACCGTCCGGGCTCGAACGCGAGCACCGGCAGCGGGATGCCGCGCACGGCGCACTCGTCCGCGACGGCGTCGACGATGCCCGCCGCGAGCTCGCCGATGGGGGTCGGGGTGTCGGCGCGCGTGTAGGCGATGCCGAAGCCGCCGCCGAGGTTGAGCACCGGCTCCACGGCGCCGTCGGCCGACTCGGCGGTGAAGCGTCCCTCCTCGCGCAGCAGCGCGAGCAGCTCCAGCACGCGCGAGGCGGCCTCGCGGAAGCCGTCGACGCCGAAGATCTGCGAGCCGATGTGGCTGTGCAGGCCCGCGAGGTCGACCAGGGGCAGCTCGTGGATGCGCTCGGCCGCGCGGTGGGCGGCCTCGAGCGTGAAGCCGAACTTCTGATCCTCGTGCGCGGTGGCGAGGAAGTGATGCGTCTCGGCGTGCACGCCGCTGTTGACGCGCACCAGCACGGCCTGGCGCCGGTCGAGCCGCTCGGTGATCGCCGCCAGCCGCTCGATCTCGATCTCGGAGTCGACGACGATCGTGCCGACGCCCGTCTCGATCGCGCGCTCCAGCTCGAACACGCGCTTGTTGTTGCCGTGGAAGCCGATGCGGGCCGCGGGCACGCCGGCGGCGAGGGCCACCTCGAGCTCGCCGATCGAGCAGACGTCGACGTTCAGCCCCGACTCGACCATCCACCTCGCGACCTCGGCGCTGAGGAAGGCCTTTCCGGCGTAGTAGACGCGCGCCCGCCCGCCGTGTCGGGCGGCAGCGTCTCCGAACGCGCGCAGCGCCTCCCGGGCGCGCGAGCGCACCTCGTCCTCGTCGAGCACCTGCACGGGCGTGCCGAACTCCCGCGCCAGCTCGGGGGCGGCGACCCCGGCGACGATCAGGGCGCCGTCGTCGTCGCGCCGCGCCGAGGCGGGCCACACCCCCGGCGCGAGGTCGTTGGGGTCGTCCGGCAGGGGAAGCCAGTCGGGCGCGAGCGCGCCGGTCTGGCCGGGCTCGGGTACGGCTGCGTCGTGCACTGCTCACCAATCGGGGCTGGGGGTGTCCGCGCGCGGGGTGTTCACGCGCCGCAGGTGCCCCCGAGTCTAGGGCACCCGCGCGACCCGCTCCGCGCCCGTCCCGACCACGCCCGTGCAGGACGCAGGACGCGCGCGGGCACACGTCGGCCGTCGGGGCGAGAGGCGCGGTTCATCCTGCGTCGTGCGCGGGCGACGACAGCTCGGGCGGATTAGCCGCAGGTGCCGGGATCGAGCAGCGCGTCGTCCGTCAGCATCTCGGCGGCGATGTCGAGCCGGGCGACGAGCGCGCCGTCCTCGACGGCGACGTCGGTGAGCGCGAGCCCGGCAGGCAGGCGGTCGGCGAGGCACACCGGCACCGGTCCGACCTCGATGCCCGCCATGGCGGCGAGCTGGTCGAGCGAGAGGTCCGCTCCCCCGACCGCGGCGCCCGTCGGCTCGAGGGTCAGGTCGCCGTCCGCGGCCCCCGGAGCGAGCGACAGCTCGATCGGGATGGACGCTCCCAGCAGCGAGATCCGGCTCGACAGCACGACGTCCGGGGCGGCGAGCTCGATCGTCGCGTCGGCCAGCGCCGACGGCAGCACGGCGGTGGCGAGCAGCGACTCGAGGTCGTCGGCCTCGATCCGGATCTCGGCGGTGCCCGGCCCGCCCGAGACGCCGTCGCGCAGGGGCACGCCGGTGAGGTGCACGTCGGCGTCGACCGTCAGCCCCGACACCCCGGATCCCGCGGGCAGCGGCACGTCCTGGCTGGAGATGCGCAGGTCGTCGAGGCGCCCGCCGATGAGCTGCGGGAGCACGAGGCCGCCGCCGACCGCGACGTCCATCGGGTGGTCCTCGGGCAGCCCGAGCTCGGTCGTGACGGTCTCGCGCACGCGGTCGGGCACGATGGCGCGGGCGACGGCCTCGGCGACGACGACCGCGGCGATCAGCAGCACCACGACCGCGGCGAGTACGATCCACGGCCAGCGACGGCGGCGGCGCGCCGGCGTCGTCACGGGGATCGGTGCGGTCGCCGAGGTCATCGTCTGCATCCGCTCCTGTTACATCCGCTCCGGGGCGCTCACGCCCAGAAGGTCGAGGCCGTTGCGCAGCACCTGGCCGGTCGCGTCGTTGACCCACAGGCGCGTGCGGTGCACCGGCTCGACCGGCGCGTCGCCCAGCGGCGTGACGCGGCAGTTGTCGTACCAGCGGTGGTAGAGGCCGGCGAGCTCCTCGAGGTACCGCGCCACGCGATGCGGCTCGCGCACCTCCGCCGCGAACGCGACCACGCGGGGGAACTCCTGCAGCGCGCCGAGCAGCGCCGACTCGGTCTCGTGCGTGAGCAGCTCGGGCGCGAACTCCGAGCGGTCCACACCGGCGTCGGCGGCGTTGCGACCGACGTTGTGGATGCGGGCGTGCGCGTACTGCACGTAGAAGACGGGGTTGTCGTTGGTGCGCTTGCGCAGCAGGTCGGGGTCGAGGTCCAGCGGCGAGTCGGCCGGCGAGCGCTCGAGCGAGTAGCGCAGCGCGTCCGTGCCGATCCACTCGATGATGTCGTCCATCTCGATGATGTTGCCGGCGCGCTTCGACAGCCGCGCACCGTTGATGGACACCATCTGGCCGATCAGCACCTCGATGTTCTTCTCGGGGTCCTCCCCGGCGGCGCCGGCGAGCGCCTTCAGGCGGTGGACGTAGCCGTGGTGGTCGGCGCCGAGCAGGTAGACCTTGTCGGCCCAGCCGCGATCGGTCTTGCTCAGGTAGTACGCGGCGTCGGCGGCGAAGTAGGTGTACTCGCCGTTCGAGCGGCGGATGACGCGGTCCTTGTCGTCGCCGAAGTCGGTCGTGCGCACCCAGACGGCGCCGTCCTCGTCGAAGACGTGGCCCTGCGCCCGCAGGCGGTCGACGGCCTGGTCGATGGGGCTCTGCGCGCCGTCGGCGCCGGGAGCGTGCAGCGTGCGCTCCGAGAACCACTCGTCGAAGTGCACGTTGAACGACGCGAGCGACGCCTGGATCTCGGCGAGCTGGATCGGGTAGGCGACGTCGCGCGCCACCCGCACCTGCTCGTCGTCGGGCAGGGACAGGATGTCGGCGCGCTCGGCGAGCACCCGACGGCCGAGCTCGTCGATGTACTCGCCCGCGTAGCCGCCCTCGGGCTTGTCCTCGCCCTTGAGCGACGCGACGATCGAGGCGCCGAAGCGGTCCATCTGCGCGCCCGCGTCGTTGATGTAGTACTCGCGGGACACCGTCGCGCCGCTGAACGCCAGCACGCGCGCGATCGCGTCGCCGAGGGCGGCCCAGCGGGTGTGGGCGATGTGCAGGGGGCCCGTCGGGTTCGCGCTGACGAACTCGACGTTGATCGTGTTGCCGGCCTGCGCGTCATTGCGGCCGTAGTCGGCGCCCGCCTCGACGATCGTCCGCGCGAGGGCGCCGGCCGCGCCGGCCTCGAGCCGGATGTTGATGAAGCCCGGGCCGGCGACCTCGACGCTCGCGACGCCCTCGGCCGCGGCCAGGCCGTCGGCGAGCTCCTGCGCGAGCTCGCGCGGGTTCGCGCCGAGGCGCTTGGCGAGCTTCATCGCGACGTTGGTGGCCCAGTCGCCGTGGTCGCGGTTGCGCGGCCGCTCCAGGGTGATGTCGGCGGCCGACAGGTCGAGCGCCTCGTCCGGGCGTCGACGCTCGGCGACGGGCGTGACGACGGCGAGCAGGGCGGCGGCGAGGGCATCCGGAGTCATAGCCCGACAAGTCTAGGGCGTGCCTCCTGACCGCCCGTCGCGCCGAGGCGCGGCCGCTCGGGGCGGGCGCCCGACCCCCGCTGTGCGGGAGCGTTCGGTCATACGTCGTCATCCGTTCAGCGGGATCGCATACTCTACTTCGCATGGCGTCCGCGATCCGCCCCCATCGCACCGTCCTCGCGCTGATCGCGATGGCGGTCGTCGCCGTGGTCGCGGCGATCGTCGTCGGCGCCCTGCGCCCCTGGTCGGCTCCGGTCGCCGAGGTCGAGCAGGCGGCCGCCGCGGAGCCTGCGGCGATCACCCCCGCGGCGATCCACCTGCCCGAGGAGCCCGAGGTGCTGGTCTTCGGCGACTCGTGGACGTACGGCATGTCGGCCACGCCCATCGAGCGCGGCTACGCCTACGTGCTGGCCGACCTGATCTCCGGCACGACCGTCGTCGACGGCGTGCCCGGCAGCGGCTACGTGCGCCCCGACCGCCCCGACTTCGGCTCCCGCATCGCCGAGCTCGACCCCGAGGCGTCCTACGACCTGATCATCCTGCAGGGGTCGATCAACGACCGCTGGGAGCCGGCCGAGGGCTACCGCGACGCCGTGAACGCCGCATGGGACGCACTCGCGGCGACCTACCCCGAGACGCCGATCGTGGTGCTCGGCCCCGCGCCGCAGGTGCTGCCCGTCGAGGAGCCCACGGCCCGGATCGACGGCGATCTCGCCGCCCTCGCCGCCGAGCGGCAGTGGTGGTACATCTCGCCGCTGCAGGACGAGTGGATCACCACGCAGAACTACGAGACCGTGATCGACACCAGCGAGGTGGCGCGAAACCACCCGTCGCTGGCGGGGCACGCCTACCTCGCGCAGCGTCTCGCCGACGCGCTCGACCGGATCGTCGACCCGGCGACGAGCCTCGAGGCGGCCGACGCCGGCGCGCCGGAGCCCGCCGGCCCCTGACCACCCGCTCGCGGCCGGCGCCGTCGTCCGGAGCAGCCCTCCGCGGCTGATATCCTCGGTCTGTATGCGCCCGTAGCTCAGTGGATAGAGCATTGGCTTCCGGTGCCAAGGGTCGGGGGTTCCCCCCCCCCCCCCCCCCCCCCCGGGGGGGCGGCCCCCCCCCCCCCCCCCCCCCCCCCCCTTCTCTCATCCGCGATCGGTGCGGAACGGCCCTTGTCGCGCGCCATAAAGGCGGTCTCGCACCGGATGACGCGGGCGACGGACGGATGCGGCGCGGGCTCGGGCTGCGTCAGCGCGAGAGGCCGAGCACCGCGGCGCCCACGCCCTGCACGACCAGCTGCGCGAGCGTCGGACGACGGCGCGAGCGCACCCGCGTCGTCGGTGCCGACGGCGCGATCGGCGCGGCCGGCGAGGGCTCCCGGTAAACACGGTTGGCCGCGCCCTCTGCGCTCGCGGGCGACGGCTCGCTCGGCGCCTGGGCGAGCAGCCGCGCGCGGTCGGCGACCTGCTGGGCACTCGGGCGATCGGCGGGGTCCGGCGCCGTCATGTCGGTGAGGAGCGTCGTCCAGGCCTCACCGAATGCGGTGGGCACCTCCGGCGCGGAGTGCAGTCGCGCCACCACGGCCTCGATCGGCGTCGTCTGCGGGAACGCCCGGCGGCCGGTCAGCGCCTCGATCAGCACCAGTCCCAGCGCGTAGACGTCGCAGGAGGGCGAGGGATCCATGCCGCGCGCCTGCTCCGGCGAGAAGTACGCGGCGGTTCCGACGGCCATGCCGGGAGTCGTCACGCGCGCCCCGTCGGCGAGGTACGCGATCCCGAAGTCGGCGAGCGTCGCGCGCATCCGACGCCCCCTGCCCGCGGCGCCGGTCTCGGCGGGATGCAGCAGGACGTTCGACGGCTTCACGTCTCGGTGCACGGCCCCGGCGGAGTGCACGGCGTGCAGCGCCTCCCCCATGTCGGCGGCGATCTCGGACACGAGACGCGTGGTGAGCGGGCCGCGCTGGATCCTGTCGGACAGCGCCCCGCCGCCGACGTACTCCATCACGAGATAGCCCGTGCCGTCGCGGCTGGCCTGCGCGTCGTACAGCGTGACGAGCGAGGGGTGGCTGAGCGCCGCGAGCAGCCGGGCCTCCGCGGCGCGGCGCCCGCGGTCCGCGTCGTCGACGGCGGCGGACGGGAAGATCTTCACGGCGACGGTGCGCTCGAGCACCTCGTCGCACGCGCGGTAGACCCGCCCCATGCCGCCCTCGCCGACCAGCTCCTCCAGCCGGTACCGGCCGTCGAGCACCGTCCCCGTCCGCGCGTCGGCGAGCGGGGTCCGGATGTCCGGGCCCGCCTCGCAGACGCTCGCCGATGCCATGCAGCCAGCATGCCGCGACCGACCGTTTCGCCGCTCAGGCTTGACGACGGCGCCCGGGTGTGCAAAACGCCGCTCAGCGGCCGACGGCGTACCCCTGCGCGCCGCGCGGATTGGCGGCGGCGCCCAGCCATCCGCTCGACGGGTCGCGCGTGACGGCGGACAGGCGCCCCAGAGACCAGTCGCCGGATCGGGTGACCGCGTGTCCGCGCGCGACGAGCCCCGCGATGACGTCGTCGCCCAGCCGCCCCTCGACGACGGCGCCCGCGGGCGTCCAGGTGCGCGGCCAGAACGAGCCGGGCATCGACGTCGTGTGCAGAGCGGGGGCGTCGATCGCCTGCTGCGGCGTGTGACCGCCGACGAGGACGCGCAGCAGCATCAGCAGCTGCCACTGGTCCTGCTGGTCTCCGCCGGGCGATCCGAGGGCCATCACCGGCTCGCCGTCGCGCAGCACGAGCGTGGGGGTGAGGGTCGTGCGGGGCCGGGCCCCCGGTCGCAGGCGCGACGGAGAGGCCTCGTCGAGCCAGGTCATCTGCAGCCGCGTGCCGAGGCAGAAGCCCAGGGCCGGGATCTCCGGTGACGACTGCAGCCAGCCGCCCGACGGCGTCGCCGAGACGATGTTGCCCCAGCGGTCCACGACGTCGATGTGGCAGGTGTCGCCGCGCGTGCGGCCGAGAGCGTCGGTCTCGAGCCCGTCCTCCGCCGCGTCAGCCGGCACGGTCGGCTCCCCGACGGAGCCCGCCGCCGGCCCTGCGTAGGCCTCGCGCAGCGGCGGGAGGGAGGGTCGGACGTGACCGGGCACCTCGCCCGGACGCACCTCCCGGGACGCGCTCTCGCCGATCAGCGACCGGCGCTCGGCCGCGTAGCCGGGCGAGAGCAGGTGCGCGAGGACGGCAGGATCGGCGTCCTCGCCGTACCAGACGTCGCGGTCGGCCAGCGCGAGCTTCAGAGCCTCCAGCACGGTGTGCGCGCCGAGCTCCGTGGAGGGGTCGAGGCGGTCGTCCTCGAGGCCGTCCAGGATGGCGAGCGCCTGCAGCAGCACGGGCCCCTGCCCCCAGGCGCCGGTCTTGGCGATCGTGTGGCCCCGGAACCGCACGGTCATGGCGGGTTCGTACGAGGCGCTGAACGCCTGCACGTCGGCCGCCGTGATCACGCCCGCGTGGTCGGCGCCGTCCGAGTGCCGATGCGGATCCCCCACGAACTCCGAGGCTGCGGCTCCCACGCGCTCGCGCCACCGTGCCCGCGCGGCGTCGATGCCCTCCTCGCGCGTGCCGGTCTCGCCGGCGGACGCCAGCTCCTGCAGCATCGAGCCGTAGACGGTCGAGCGGACCATCTGGCCCGGCGCCGGCGGACGCCCGCCGGGCATCCAGCGCTCGGCAGACGTCGGCCAGTGGTCGCGGAACAGGTCGGCGACGCCCGAGATCGTCGCGCACACGCGGTCGAGCACCGGGTGGCCGTCGAGGGCGTACCCGATCGCGAAGGCGAGCACCTCCCCGAGGCGCCACGTGCCGTGGTCCCGCAGCAGCATCAGCCAGGCGTCCACGGCGCCGGGCACGGCTGCGGCGAGCGCCCCCGATCCCGGCACGAGCTCGAGTCCCTCCGCGCGATAGCGCTCGATCGTCGCGCCGGCAGGGGCCGGCCCCTGCCCCGCCAGCACGATCGGCGAGGCGGGGTCGGCGGCGGTCGCGAACACCGCGGTCATGTCGCCGCCGGGCCCGTTCAGGTGCGGTTCGACGACGTGCAGCACGAACGCCCCGGCGACCGCCGCGTCGAACGCGTTGCCGCCGCGCTCCAGCACCGCCTGCGCGCTCGCGCTGGCGATCCAGTGCGTGGAGGCGACCATCCCGAAGCTCCCGCGCAGATCGGGCCGGGTGAGGTGCGGAGGCGGCGCCGTGAAGCTCATGCGGCCAGTCAATCAGCTGGTCGGGCGACGGCGCCGGGCTCAGACGAGGAACAGCGCGTCGAGCACCCCGGGGTTGTGCGCGTGGACGAGCACCAGGAAGACGACGGCGTCGAACAGCAGGTGCACGGTGACGACGTACGCCAGCGAGCGGGTGCGCAGGAAGATCATGCCCTGCAGGAGGGCGAACGGGATCGTCAGCACCGGACCCCACTCGCGGTAGCCGAGCTCCCACAGGAACGACACGAACACGATGGCCTGCAGCAGGTTGGCCGCCCCGTCCGGCAGATGGCGCCGCAGCAGCGCGAAGACGGTGCAGATGAAGAACAGCTCGTCCCAGATGCCGACGGCCCCGACGCCGACGAACAGCCGCCCGATGAGGGAGGGCGTGTCGACGACCGGCCAGTTCAGGTAGACGCCGCTCGAGATGAAGTAGAAGGGCAGGATCAGCCACCCCAGCACGAGCACGGCGACGAGCCAGCCCCACTGCAGCCGGCCCCAGCGCCCGCCGCCCCGCCAGGGGAACCGGATCGCCCGGTCCCGGTAGACGAACCGCGACAGCAGGTAGGGAACGGCGACCGCTCCCCCGAGGACGGCCGTGAAGCGGAGCATCGACAGGTCGTCGAGCTCGGCCTTCATCGACATCGACGCGACGATCAGCAGTCCGACCGCGATCAGCGAGAGGTCACGGGTCAGGCCGGGCGCCCGTCGCAGCCCCGCGGGGTCGCGGCGGTCGACGACGACGGCGACGGCGAGCCCGGCGGCCAGCAGCGTCGCGCCGAGCCACCACCACAGCAGGACGAAGAACGCCGGCGCCGCCAGGCACACCAGCAGGCCGGCGATCAGGACGAGCGGGTCGAGTCGGCGCACACCGGACGATGCCGCATCGGCGGGTTCCGGTGCGTGCGCTCCCTCGGCTGCCATCCTTCGATTCTGCCGGTCGGCGACCGGGCCGCGTCGCGCAGAGCGCGCAACAGGGCCGCTCGGCGGGGCTGTTCGGCCGGGCTGTTCGGCCGGTGCGGGTCAGCCTCGCGCGACCCGGCGGTAGGCCAGGTCGCGGATGTCGCGGCCCTTGTTCAGCCCCTTGCGCTCGAACGCGGTCATGACGCGGCCGTCGAAGCGCGGCGCCCAGGCGTCGCCGTCGGCGTCGAACGCCCGCTCGAGCTCGGAGGCGGCGTCGAGCACGTCGCGCATCTGCAGCGCGTAGTCCTCCCAGTCGGTGGCGAGGCGCAGCACGCCGCCGTCCCGGAGCGCGCGCCCGGCGACGGCGCCGAACCCGTCCTTCACCAGGCGACGCTTGTTGTGGCGGCTCTTGTGCCAGGGGTCGGGGAAGAACACCCACACCTCGTCGGCGGAGCCCTCCGGCAGCAGGGTCTCGAGCACCTCGGGCGCGTTCGCCTCGACCAGGCGCAGGTTGCGGGCTCCGGCGCGGTCGGCGTCGAGCATCGTCCGTGCCAGCCCCGCGCGGAAGACCTCGACCGCCAGGAAGTCGTCATCGGGGCGGGACGAGGCCGCGGAGACGATCGCGTGCCCCTGGCCCGATCCGATCTCGACGATCAGCGGCGCGGTGCGCCCGTAGGTCTCGGCGGGCACGAGGCGGGCGTCGGGGTGCACCGAGGTCGAGGCGACGTCGCGGGGCACGTCGAGCGCGTAGAACGGCGCGAGCTCGGCCCACGCGCGCTCCTGCGCCTCGGACATCCGGCCGCTGCGGCGCACGAACGAGACGGGCTTGTCGCGGAAGCGCGGGGCGTCCGGCGCGGCGTCGGAGGGCTCATCGGGCATCCCCCCAGCGTATTCGGCGTGCCTGCGGATCCGCGGCACGGTCCCGTCAGCGACGGCGCCTCCGGAGCGGCCCCTCCGGAACGTCTCCGTAGGGACCGCGCCCTAGGGAGACGTCACGAAGTCGATGAGCTCCTCGACCCGGCCGAGCAGCGTGGGCTCGATGTCGCGGAACGTCGTGACCCGCGACAGGATGTGCTGCCAGGCGCGAGCGATGTCCGCGTGCTCGGCGTGCGGCCAGCCGAGGCGGCGGCACACGCCCGCCTTCCACTCTTCACCGCGGGGAACCTCGGGCCAGGCACGGATGCCGACGGACGCGGGCTTCACGCACTGCCAGACGTCGATGAAGGGGTGGCCCACGATCAGCAGGTGCGCCCCGTGCGGGCCGCGCTCGATGGTCTGGGCGATCCGCGACTCCTTCGAGCCCGGCACGAGATGGTCGACGAGCACCCCGTAGCGCCGGTCGGGCCCCGGCGGCTCATCGCGCAGCAGGTCCGGCAGGCGGTCGACCCCCTCGAGGAACTCGACGGCGACCCCCTCCACCCTCAGATCGGCGCCCCACACCTTCTCCACGAGCTCCGCGTCGTGCTTGCCCTCCACGAGGATGCGGTGCGGCAGCGCCACGCGGGCGCGCTGCTCCTCCGCCACGAACGAGCCGGAGGCGGTGCGCCGTCGGCCCTGCGGCGCGGAGACGGGGACGACGAGCTCGACGGGCTCGCCGTCGATCATGAACCCGCGGCCGAGCGGGAAGATCCGGCGGCGCCCCTTCCCGTCCTCCAGCTCGACGTTGCCCGCCTCGAGGCGCGTGATCGCCCCGCAGAAGCCGTCGACGCCGACCTCGACCACCAGATCCACCTCGGCGGGGACGGTCTTGACCTTCTTCGCACCGCGCTCGCGCCATCCGGCGGCCAGCACGTCGGTGCCGTATCGATCGTCCATGGCGACGTCCTCCTCGGGTCCAGCGGCGACGCACCAGCCTATTGTCGCCACGCACCGGGAGGCGGTGCGACGCGCGCCGCGCCGCCCGCCGCACGACGAGCTCCGACGCGCGGCGTCCCGGGAGGCGTCTTGTGAAGATGCCCAGGACGCCTTTCTCGCATGCCGTGCGTGCATAGGATCGACGCGAGGCCATGCGTCTCGGGGACGCCGGCACGGAGAGGGTGCGCGATGCGAGCGAGGGCAGCCAGGATGCTTCGGGCGATCGCGGTTCTGGGAGTCGTCGGAGCCACCGCCTTCGCGGCGCTGCCGGCCGCGGCGGAGGAGCCGGTCGAGCTGGGCAGCGGCTATGTCTACGACGGCTCCGACGTGCTGTCGGACGCCGAGGAGGCGGCTGCGCAGCAGCGCCTCGAGCAGCTGAGCGCGGAGTCGGGGCTGGACCTGTGGGTCGTGTACGTCGACGACTTCGAGGACCCCTCCGACGCGCGCGAGTGGGCGGACGACACCGCGATCGCCAACGGGCTCGGCATCGACCAGTATCTGCTCGCGGCGTCGACCTCCGGGCGCACCTTCTACCTCTCCGGCGACTCCGACGGCCCGGTCAGCGACGACCGCCTGGGCCAGATCGAGAACGAGATCCAGCCGTTCCTCAGCGCGGAGGACTGGTCCGGCGCGATCGACGCGGCGGCGGACGGGCTGACCGGCGGGTCCGGGTCCGCCGTCCCGTGGGTGATCGGCGGCGTCGTGGGCGTCGCCGCCGTCGGCGGCACGGTCTGGTTCGTGTCGCGACGCCGCAAGGGCGCGGGCGGCACGGGCCAGGACGGCGCCGAGCCGCAGGTGCCGACCGAGGAGCTGCAGCGGCGTGCCGCGACGGCCCTCGTCGCGACCGACGACGCGGTGCGCGCGAGCGAGCAGGAGCTCGGCTTCGCCGTGGCGCAGTTCGGCTCGGACGCGACGGGCGAGTTCGAGCAGGCGCTGAAGGACGCGAAGGCGGCCCTCGCGCAGGCGTTCGAGCTGAAGCAGAAGCTCGACGACGGCGAGAAGGACACCGAGCAGGAGGTACGGGACTGGAACGCCGAGATCGTGCGCCTGTGCGAGACCGCGTCGGCGGCGCTCAGCGACAAGCAGTCGGCGTTCGCCGAGCTGCGCCGCATCGAGCAGGACGCTCCGGCGGCGCTCGCCGAGGCGCAGCGGCGGCGCACACAGGCGCAGGGCACCGCTGAGCGCGTCGAGGCGGCCGTGGCACAGCTGGGCGGGCGTTACGCGCCGGATGCCGTCGCGATCGTCTCCGACAACCCGGTCCAGGTGGGCGCGCGCCTCGCGTTCGCCGACGAGCAGCTCGCCGAGGCGCAGCGGCTGATCGACGCCGGCGACGGCGGGGAGGCAGCCGTCGCGATCCGCGGCGCCGAGCAGGCGCTCGCTCAGGCCGCCCAGCTCGAGCAGGCGGTCGCGGACCTCGACGGGACGCTTACCGCGGCGGAGCAGCAGGCGGTCGCGCTCGTCGCCGAGCTGGAGCAGGACCTCGCCCGGGCGCGCACCCTCGGTTCGACGAGCGAGGTCGCCGCGGCGATCGCGGCCGCCGAGCAGGCCGTCGCCACCGCGCGGCAGAACCTCGAGGGCACGTCCCGCAGCCCGCAGGCGCTGCTGCAGGCCCTGCAGAACGCGAACACGCAGATCGACGGCGTCGTGGCGGGAGCGCAGCGCGCCCAGCAGCTGCTCGGGCAGACGCTGCTGCAGGCGCGCAGCCAGGTCACGGGGGCGGAGGAGTTCATCGCGGCCCGGCGCGGCTCGGTCGGCGCTGACGCGCGCACGCGGCTCGCGGAGGCGGGCGCCGAGCTGACGCGCGCGGAGGCCCTGCAGGTCGGCGACCCGGCTCAGGCGCTGCAGCGGGCTCAGCGAGCGCTGCAGCTGGCCGCGGAGGCGAGCAGGCTCGCCCAGTCGGACGCGCAGTCGGCCGACTGGGGCGGCGGGCTCGGCGGCGGCGTGGTCGGCGGCGGCGGGATGGTCGACGGCATCGTGGGCGGCCTCATCGGCGGCCTGATCAGCGGCAGCGTGGGCGGTTCGCGCTCGCGCGGACCGAGCGGATGGGGCGGCGGGATGGGCGGCATGCTCGGCGGCGGATCGTACGGCGGGCGCGGCGGATCGTCCCGGCACAGCGGGTCCTTCGGAGGACGCAGCTCGGGGCGCAGCGGAGGACGCAGCTCGGGCGGCGGGCGCGGCGGGCGGCGCGGGGGCGGACGCTTCTGATGCGTCGCGCGCACCGCCTCACGGCCACGGTCCGGCGCCTCGCCCTGGCGGCGGTCGCCGGCGCGGTCGCGATCGGCGCCCTGGCCGTCACGCCGCCCGCGGTCGCCGCGACGCCGCCCGGGGATCTCGACGCGGGCTACGTGTCCGACTGGTCGGGCGTGCTCTCGGACGCCGAGGAACGCCGGCTCGAGCAGCGGCTCGAACGGCTCGCCCAGACCGACGACCGCCCCGAGCTGTACGTGGTGTTCGTCGACGAGTTCGCCGATCCGTCCAACGCCCTGCGCTGGGCCGATCGCATGTCCCTCGAGAACAACCTGGGCGCGGACCAGTACCTGCTCGCGATCGCCACGGAGGGACGCGCCCTGGCGATCTCGGCGGAGTACGAGGGCGGCGGGCCGCTCTCGGAGTCGCGCGTGCTCGAGATCGAGGATCGGCTCGGGTCCGCCTACCTGGCCCAGGACGACTGGGCCGGCGGGGTCGAGTACGTCGCCGACGAGTTCGACAAGGTGCCGCCGCCGTGGTGGGTCTGGGTCCTCGGGGCGCTCGGCCTCGCGCTGCTGGTGTTCGTCATCGTGCAGCTCGTGCTGCACGGGCGGCGGCGCGCGGCCCGCGCCCTGGAGCTGCGGACGCTGGAGGGGCAGAAGCGGCGCGCCTCGGTGACGCTGGTGCGCACCGACGAGGCGCTGCGCACCAGCGAGCAGGAGCTCGGCTTCGTCACGGCGGAGTTCGGCGACGAGGCGACGCACGAGTTCGCCCAGGTGCTCGCGGAAGGGCGCACCCAGCTCGACCGCGCGTTCGAGCTGCAGCGCAAGCTCGAGGACGCGATCCCCGACACCGACGCCGAGACCCGGTCGTGGACCGAGGAGATCCTGTCGCTGTGCGGCGCGGTGGACCGTTCCCTGGACGAGCGCACCCGCGCCCTGAAGGACCTGCGAGGGCTCGCCAAGGACGCGACCGCCACGGTCGAGCGACTCACCCGGGCTCGCGCCGAGGCCGACGAGCTGGTCGCGGCCGCGGACGCCCAGCTGACCGCGCTGCGCGCCCAGCAGACGCCCGACCAGCTCGCGGGCATCGACGACGACCCGGAGGAGATGCGCGAGCACCTGCGCCACGCGGACGAATGGCTCGGCAGGCTGCGCGACGCCGCGGCACGTGGTCGGGCGACGGCGATCGGCACGGCGGTGCACGAGATCGAGCGCGACCTGGCGGAGGTCTCGCAGCTGCACGCCGCCGTGGCCGCGCGCGCCGCGCAGCTCGTCGCCGAGACCGGGGTTACCGTGCCTCCCGCCGGCGCGCCCGGTGCGGACGGCCCGGGCGTGCTGCCGCTGTTCGCGCGCACGAACGACGACATCACCGGCAACCGCGAGCTCGACCGCGCCGCCGCCTCGGTGCGCGTCGCGGAGAGCGCGATCGCCGCGCGACCGGGTCGCGTGGCGGCGCAGGGCCTGACCGCGCTGCACCGCGCGCAGCAGGAGCTCGCTCTCGCCCGCGCCGCGGTCGACGACCCGGAGAAGCAGGCCGTGCACGCCCGCGCCGCGTCGTCGTTCGCCGAGCAGGCCCGGCAGGCGGCCGGCCCCGGCACGACCGCCGCGACGTCCCCGTCGGATCGGTCGGCGACCGAGCGCGCGGCGCGGCCCTCGTACGTCGCCGCCGCGGCCGATGACGACGACACGGGCGCCAAGGCGGGCGTCGGGGCGCTTGGCGGCGGCGCCGTCGGCTTCTTCGGCGGACTCGGCGTGCTGGGCGACGCGGACGAGCCGGGAGCGGGTATCGGCCTGCTCGTCCTGTTCACCCTCGGCGGAGCGGCGCTCGGCGCGCTGTCGGGCCTGTTCGGCGGCGAGGGAGGCGGCTCCTCGTCCGGGTGGGGCGGCTCCTCCTCCGGCTCGTGGTCGCGCTCGTCGTCGCGCGGCTCGCGGGGCGGGGGCTTCTCCTCGCGCTCGTCGGGGCGCTCGTCCCGCTCCTTCTCCAGCAGCAGATCTTCCGGCAGATCCGGCGGTCGTCGCTTTTGAAAACGTCGTTCGCGGCTCGCCGCGAACCGCCTAGGGTCGTTGAGGGAGGAGCGTCGCGATGAGTCGACACACCCCGCCTCGAGCCCACCCTCTCCACCGCAAGGCCACACGAAAGGCACATCATGGCAAAGCAGTCCATCTTCGGGCGCATCTCGACGCTCGTGAAGGCGAACATCAACGCTCTCCTCGACCAGGCCGAGGACCCGGAGAAGATGCTCGACCAGCTCGTGCGCGACTACACGAACAACATCGCCGACGCTGAGGCCGCGATCGCCGAGACCATCGGCAACCTGCGCCTGCTCGAGCGCGACCACGCCGAGGACAAGCAGGCGGCGGTCGAGTGGGGAAACAAGGCGCTCGCCGCCAGCCGCAAGGCCGACGAGCTGCGCACGTCGGGCGACACGGTCGACGCCGACAAGTTCGACGCCCTCGCGAAGGTCGCCCTGCAGCGCCAGATCACGGCCGAGAACGAGGTCAAGGCGACCGCGCCGCAGCTCGAGTCGCAGAGCGAGGTGGTCGAGAAGCTCAAGGCCGGCCTCAACGGCATGAAGGTGAAGCTCGAGCAGCTTCGCGGCAAGCGCGCGGAGCTCCTGGCCCGCCAGAAGACCGCCGAGGCGCAGACCAAGGTGCACGACGCCGTGAAGTCGATCGACGTGCTCGACCCGACGAGCGACCTCGGTCGCTTCGAGGAGAAGGTGCGCCGCGTCGAGGCCCAGGCCACGGGCCGCGCCGAGCTCGCCGCGTCGAGCCTGGACGCCCAGTTCGAGAGCCTCGACGACCTCGGCGAGCTGACCGAGGTCGAGGCGCGCCTCGCCCAGCTCAAGTCGGGCGGCACGCCCCAGGGCCAGCTCGGCTCCTGACCCCTTCGACGCCGCCCGTCCCCGCTCGGGGGCGGGCGGCGTCGTGCATGACGCAGGACCACCCGGCCCGGCGGCGCGTGTCCCGGGCGTGTCCCCCGGCTCATCCTGCGTCGTGCACACGACCGCGGGCCGTTCGAGGCAGGATGAGAGCATGGCTCGCTTCGTCGTGGTGCCCCAGTGGCAGGGATCCCCCTCCTCCCGTGCGATGGCGCACGTCGACGGCACGGAGGCCATCGCCGGCGATCTGCCGCGCGCCGCCTGCACCGCGGTCGAGGTGCCGCTCGAGGCGGGCGAGCCGCTCGGCACCGGCGTGCTGCGCGCGAGCGCGCTCCTGCGCACCCGCGACGCGCTCGCCACGGCGCTCGCCGACGTCCCCACCCCCGCGATCGTCATCGGCGGGGACTGCTCGGTCTCCGTTCCCGCGATCGGCCACGCCGCCGGGCAGGGCGAGGGTCCGCTCGCGGTCGTGTGGTTCGACGCGCACGCCGACCTGCACACCCCCGCCACCTCTCCGAGCGGCGCCTTCGCGGGCATGTCGCTGCGCGCGGTGCTGGGCGACGGCGCCGCCGGCCTGGCCCTGCCCGAGGGCGCGGTGTCGCCCGCGCACGTGGTCCTGGCGGGAGTGCGGATGCTCGACCCGGAGGAGGACGAGCAGCTCGCCGACTCCGAGATGACCTCGCTCGCCCCGTCCGACCTGGACGCCCCGGAGGCACTGGCGGATGCCGTCGCGGCGACGGGCGCGCGCCGTGTCTACGTGCACGTCGACCTGGACGTGCTGGACCCGGCCGACATCGACGGCGTCTCGTCCCCCGAGCCGTTCGGCGTGACCCCCGCGGCGCTCGTGGCGGCCATCGGCGCGGTGCGTGCCCGCCTTCCCCTCGCCGGCGCGACGATCGCGGGGTTCACTCCCCGCAGTCCGGAGGCAGCGGTGGACGACCTGGGCACGATCCTGCGCGTCGTCGGAGCGCTGGCGTGACGGCCGCGTCACGGGAGCCCGGTGCCGACGCGCACCCGCACGCGGAGCTCGATGCCCTGACGGAGCCGGTGCGCGCGCACGCCGAGCGCGCGCTGCGCGCGGGAGACCGCCTCGACCGCCTGATCCCCGGGTTCCTGCTCGACTCACCCGTGAGCCTCGTCGGCTACCGGTGGGGCACCGCGGTCGGCTGGGCATGGGGATCCCTCTGGAGCACCGGCGTCGTCGAGCGGCACGCGGGCCTCTGGGTCTTCCGGGGCATGCCGGCCTGGGCGTTCCCGCGCGGCGGCGTCTGCGTCGGCGGCTGCTTCCTCACCGGCGACCGGCCGCTCCGCGACGAGCTGCTGCGCCACGAGGGCGTCCACCGCGAGCAATGGCGCCGCTACGGGTTCCTGATGCCGCTGCTGTACCTGCTCGCCGGGCGTGACCCGCTGCGCAACCGCTTCGAGATCGCCGCCGGCCTCCGCGCGGGCGGCTACGTTCGCGCGCGTCGCCGTACGGCAAGAGCGCAGGACTGACGGCGCGCGACCGCCTGAATCAGCGGCGGCCGCTGAAGAGACCGAAGCGCTCGGGCGCGTGGATGCGCTCGGCACCCACGCCGAGGCGGTCCGTGAGGTGGTCGACGATGTCCGCCGTACCGAGGTAGCCGCCCAGCAGGTCGAAGCGCGTCTCGTCGTCGTCGATGCAGAGCATCTCGTCGGCCCAGGCGGTGACGGCTCGCGCGATGGCCGCACCGGGCGCGCAGGAGCGGCCCGAGCCGGGCTCGCCCGAGCGGGCGGATCGGTCGAGCCAGGTCACGACCATGCGGGGCGGCGCGGCGATGTCCGAGATCCAGGCGGCGTCGGGCACCTCCACGAACACCCGGCCGGTCGCGCAGATCGGCAGCGTCGAGAGCAGGACCTCGAGATCGACGAGCGAGTGCTCGTCGGCCGTCACCAGATGCTGCACGCGCGTGTGGCGCTGCGCACGGCAGGTCGCGGCGCTGTGCGGCGTCGCGTGCTCGGGGGCTCGCTGCTCGGTGGAGGTCATGATGCCCCCATCATACGCCCACCGAAGGGTTGCCTTACCTCACCCGAGAATACGGAGGAGGCTTTCAGCCGGCCGCCTCGACGACCAGGTTCCGGCGCAGCAGCGCGAGCTCGTCCTCCCCCAGGCCGTGGGACCTCAGATACCCGGCAGCCGAGCCGTGCTCGTCGCGGACGAGCGTCAGCACCTCGCGCATGACCGGGGCGGGCGACCGGGTGGCGAGCTCCTCGAGATGGCGCGCTCCCGGGTACGCCGATCGGATCCGAGCGAGCGTGCTCTCGTTGCGCCACGCGGGCAGGAGCGACTCCGTGCGGGCGTAGTCGTCCACGACGGCGTCCTCCTCGACCCCCGCCGCCGCAAGCGCGAGCGCGACGGTCATCCCGGTGCGGTCCTTGCCCACGGTGCAGTGGACCACCACCGGCTGAGCACCCAGGATGCCGCGCACCGCGGTCACGATCCGATCCCCCGACCGCTCCAGCAGCGCGGCGTAGAGCTGCGCGAGCGAGAGGTCCTCGAGGAAGAACGAGGCGAGCGAACCGAGGAACAGCGGCACGTGCAGCGTCTCGACGCCCTCCACGCCGCTCGGCGCGCGCGACACCTCGTCGTCGGAGCGCAGATCGACGACGCGACGCACGCCGAGTGCGCGGAACGCCTCCGCGCCGGTGGACTCGATGCCCGCCAGGCTGCCGGAGCGGTAGAGCACGCCGGACCGCGTCACGCCGGCCCCCGCGGGCAGGCCTCCCACGTCGCGGAAGTTGACCGCGCCCGGCACGATGCTCATGCCCGCATCACACCCCCGCCGAGGCCGCGCCGGTGGCCTCCGCGGCCGCCTCGCGCGGCGGCACCGCGTAACGCCCGGCGATCACCACGCGGTTGAAGGCGTTGATCGACACGCTCAGCCAGCTGACCCCCAGGTACTCCTTCTCGGTCAGCACGGCACCCACGCGGTCGTACACGTCGTCCGGGAGGCCGCCCCGATGGATGAAGGTGAACGCCTCGGCGAGCTCGAGCGCGGCGCGCTCGCGCTCGGAGAAGACGCCGGACTCCCGCCACGCCGGCAGCTGGGTGAGGTCGTCGACGCCGACACCCGCGGCGAGCGCGCGATCGGAGTGGATGCGCGCGCAGTACGCGCACCCGTTGAGCTGCGAGCAGTGCAGCAGGACGAGCTCCTTCAGCCGCTCGTCGACGCCGTTGGCGTGGGCGATGGAGCCGACCTCCCTCGAGAACGCGTCGAGCGCCTTGTACGCGGTCGGCTCGGACTTCGACAGATGCACCCTCGACTGGCCCATGCAGCCACCCTACCCAGCCGGGGTCCGCACCGATCGAGGAAGGGGCGAAAATCAATGTGCACAGCTAGCACGCGATATTACTTACATATAGCTGGATATTTCAGAGTTAAGCTGAGCTATTTGTCCCGCGATTTCCTCGGCTGGGACGCGCAGCGGCACAATGGTCCCAGATCCGCCCGCGCCGTCGGGCCCCGACCAGGAAGCACCCGATCCCGTGACAGAGAACACCCCGCCATCGCCGCACGGCGACGAGTTCTCGTACCTGCCCGGACAGGCGGCGCGGCTCGGCCGTCCCGTGCCTCCGGTCGCCAGGGTCTCGCTCGCGCTCGACGACGGGCGGACGCTCAGCGCGCTTCGATTCGGCGGCGGATCTCGGCCGGGCATCGTGCTGCTGCACGGCGCCGGCCTCAACGCCCACACCTGGGACAACACCGCGATCGCGATCGGCGCCGACACCCTCGCGGTCGACCTGCCGGGACACGGCGACTCCTCCTGGCGCAGCGACGCCGACTACCGGCCTCGCATCCTCGCCCCCGACGCCGCCCAAGCCCTCGAGAAGTGGGCGCAGGCGCCCGTGCACCTCGTCGGCCACTCCCTCGGCGGTCTCACCGCCGCCGCCCTCGCCGCCCGTCGTCCCGACCTCGTCGCGTCGCTGACGATCGTCGACATCACGCCGGGGGTCGCGGGCGGGGCCGGCTCGGCGCAGCTGCGGCGGTTCTACGAGCAGACGTCCTTCCCGTCGCGCGAGGACGCCGTGCAACGCGCCCTGTCGTTCGGGCTCGGCGGCGCGCTCGAGGACGCTCGTCGGGGCGTCTTCCACAACACCCGCGTGCTCGACGACGGCGACTACGGGCCCGGCACCGTCGAGTGGAAGCATCACTTCGCCCGCATCGCGCAGCAGGGTCTGTCGGCGGCGGACGCGGCCCCGCCCGTGGTCGATGGATCCGGCTGGGAGGACCTCGCCGCGGTCGCCGCGCCGATCACGCTGGTGCGCGCGGCGCGCGGTTTCGTCGACGAGCAGGCCGCCGCCGAGTTCGCGCGCCGGGTGCCCCGCGCCGAGATCGTCTCGATCGACGCACCCCACAACGTCCAGGAGGCGGCACCGGTCGCCCTGGCCGCGCTCATCTCCCCGACCGCGGAAGGCCGCTGACGGCCGATCCCGCCGGCGCGCTTTGCGCCGCCCCTCCGAGAGGACACCCATGCAGATCTTCACCTCACGCCGTGCGCGGTCGCCCCGAACCGTCGCGGTCGGCATCGGGGCCGTCGCCCTGCTGGCTCTCGCCGGCTGCGCCGCGTCCCCCGCCCCGGCGGAGTCCGCCGGCGAGGCCGACCCCGACGCCACGCTGCGTGTGGGCCTGGTGCTCGAGCCCGAGAACCTCGACATCCGCCGCACCTCGGGCGTCGCGCTCGAGCAGGTGCTGATCGACAACGTCTACGAGGGACTCGTCACCCGCACGACCGACAACGAGATCGTGCCCTCCCTCGCCACCGAGTACGACATCTCCGAGGACGGCCTCACCTACACCTTCACGCTCGCCGAGGGCGTCACGTTCCACGGCGGCGGCGAGCTCACGGCGTCGGACGTCGTCAGCTCGTTCGACGCCGTCCGCGACGACGAGAGCCTCAACGGCCACCGCGACCTCGCGCACGTGACGGCGGTGGAGGCGCCCGACGACCGCACGGTCGTGCTCACGCTCGACCAGCCCGACCAGAACCTGCTGTTCTGGCTCACCGGGCCCGCCGGACTCGTCTTCGACGAGGGCGACCAGACCGATCTGAAGACCGCCGCGAACGGCACCGGCCCGTTCACCCTCGACAGCTGGTCGCAGGGCAGCGCCATCTCGCTGTCCCGCTTCGCGGACTACTGGGGCGACGCGGCGGGTGTCGCCGCCGTCGAGTTCTCCTACATCCCCGACCGCACCGCCGCCGTCAACGCGGCGCTCGACGGCGACCTCGACGTCCTCACCCGCGTCGAGCCCGACCTCGCCCCCCAGCTCGACGGCGTGAACGGCTTCGCGCTCACCGACGGCCGCTCGACCTCCGAGGGCACGCTCGCCTTCAACAACGCGGCACCGCCGCTCGACGACGTCCGCGTCCGCGAGGCGCTGCGACTGGCGATCGACCACGACGCCCTCGTGCAGGCGCTCGGCACCGGCTCGACGCTCTACGGCCCGATCCCCGAGCTCGACCCGGGGTACGAGGACCTGTCGGACGTGGCCCCGTTCGATCCCGAGCGCGCGAAGGAGCTGCTCGCCGAGGCCGGCCAGGAGGACCTGAAGATCACGCTCACGATCTCGAACCACTACGGCACCACGGTGCCCGCGTACCTCGTCTCGGCGTTCCACGACGTGGGCGTCGACCTGCGCGTCAACCCGGTGGAGTTCTCGACCTGGCTGAACGACGTGTACGAGAACAAGGACTACGAGCTGAGCTTCGTGGAGCACGCCGAGCCGCGCGACTTCTCGAACTGGGCGAACCCCGACTACTACTTCGACTACGACAACGCCGAGGTGCAGGACCTGTACGCCGAGGCGATGACGACCATCGACGAGGCCGAGTCGAGCGCCCTGCTCGCCGAGGCGGCGCGCATCGTGTCGGAGGACCATGCGGCCGACTGGCTGTACTCGGCCGGCGAGCTCACCGCGGTGTACGAGGGCGTGTCGGGCTTCCCCGTCGACTCGACGACGTCGCGCATCGATCTGTCGTCCGTGACCCTCGCGGGCGAGTGACCCCGGCGATCCCCTGACCCCGGTCCGCCCGTGGCCAAGTACCTGCTGACGCGGCTCGCCCTCCTCGTGGTGGGGCTGCTCGCGGCGAGCGCGCTCATCTTCGCGGTGCTGCGGGTCATGCCCGGCGACGTGGCGCAGCTGATCGCGGGCACGCAGGGATCGGCCGCGCAGGTGGCGCGGATCCGCGAGCAGCTGGGACTGGACCTTCCGCTCTGGCAGCAGTACCTGGGCTGGCTCGGGGGCATCGTGCGCGGCGACCTCGGCTCGTCGCTGCTCACCGGCTCGCCGGTCGCCGACCAGCTGTGGGAGAAGGCGCAGGTGACGGTGCCCCTCGGCGTGCTGTCGATGCTCGTCGCCCTGCTGATCGCCATGCCGTTCGGCGTGCTGTCCGCCCTGCGGCGCGGCCGGGCCTCGGGCACCCTGATCAGCGGGCTCGCCCAAGGGCTCGCTGCGGTCCCGGTCGTGTGGGCCGGCATGATGCTCGTCGTCGTCTTCGCCGTCGTGCTGGGGTGGCTGCCCGCGCAGGGGTTCCCGCGCTCGGGGTGGGCGTCCCCCGATCAGGCGCTGCGCGCACTGGTGCTGCCGGCGCTCACGATCGGCGTGGTCGAGGGCGCGATGCTGCTGCGGTTCGTCCGCAGCGCGACGCTCCAGGCGATCGGACAGGACTTCGTGCGCACCGGCGCCGCGAAGGGGCTCACGCGCACGCAGGCGCTGATCCGGCACGGACTGCCCTCGGTCGGCCTGTCGATCGTCACCGTCCTCGGGCTGCAGGTCGCGGGCACCGTGGTGGGAGCCGTCGTCATCGAGCGGGTCTTCAACCTGCCCGGCATCGGCCGGATGCTGGCGTCCGACGTCGGCTCGCGCGATCTGGCGATGGTGCAGGGCGAGCTCCTGGTGCTGACCGGCTTCGTGCTGCTGATCGGCTTCGCCGTCGACCTGGTGCATCACGCCATCGATCCCCGGCAGCGGGAGGCGGGCTGACATGGCCGACGCGACAGCGACGAGGGCGGAAGACGTCGGCGAGCCGGCGGGCCCGCTCGCCCGGCTGTGGCGCATCGCCGCCGGGCGCTTCGGCCTGGCCGTCGCCGCCGTCATCGCGGTGACGGCGCTGGTCTCGCTCGCGTGGACGCCGTTCGACCCGCGGACGACCGACCTCGCGGGACGCTGGGGCATGCCGGGATGGCCGCACCTGCTCGGCACCGACGGCACGGGGCGCGACATCCTCAGCCTGCTGATGGCGGGGGCGCAGACGACCGTGTTCGTCGCCGTGGGCGCGGGGATCGTCGCCACGGCCGTGGGCGTGCTGCTCGCCGCGCTCGGGGCGCTCACCCCGCGATGGACGCGCGAGTCGGTGGCCGTCGCGATCGACATCCTGGTCGCCTTCCCCGTGCTGCTGATCGCGATGATGATCTCGTCGGTCTGGGGCGGGTCCCTGTGGGTCGTCGTCTGGGCGGTGGGCATCGGCTTCGGCGTGAGCATCGCGCGCGTGACGCGCCCGGAGCTGCGCCGGGTGAACGCCAGCGACTACGTGCTGGCCGCGCGCGCGTCGGGGCTGACGGCCGTGCAGAGCCTGCGGCGCCACCTGCTGCCGAACGTCGCTCCCGTGTTCATCGTGCAGCTGTCCTGGTCGATGGCGGTGGCGGTGCTCGCCGAGGCCGGCCTGTCGTACCTGGGCTTCGGCGCCTCGGTCACCGAGCCCTCGTGGGGCCTGCTGCTGGCCGACCTGCAGCCGTACCTGCAGGTGCACCCCCTGTCGGTGGTGTGGCCGGGCCTGGCGATCACGCTGACGGTGCTCGCGCTGAACCTGCTGGGCGACGCGCTGCGCGAGGCGACCGACCCCACGCTGCAGGGGCGGGGCCGCCGGGGGATCCCGCACACCGCCCCCGGAGTAATCGCATGACGCTCGAGGTGGAGGGGCTGGTCGTGCGCATCGACGGGCGGACGCTCGTCGACGGGGTGTCGTTCGCCGTGCCCGACGGCGCTCGGCTCGGCCTCATCGGCGAGTCGGGCTCGGGGAAGTCGCTGACGGCCCTGGCGGTCCTGGGGCTGCTGCCGGACGGCGCGACCGCGCACGGCAGCATCCGCTGGAACGGCCGGGAGCTGATCGGCCTGCCCGACCGGGAGCTCGCGAGGCTGCGCGGCGACGAGATCGGCATGGTGTTCCAGGAGCCGCAGACGGCTCTCAACCCGATCCGTACGGTCGGGCGGCAGATCGCCGAGTCGGTGCGCATCCATCACGACGTCGGCCGCGCGGAGGCGCGCCGCGTCGCGGTGTCCGAGGCCCGCCGGGTGCGCCTCCCCGACCCGGAGTCCCTCGTGCGCCGCTATCCGCACCAGCTCTCCGGCGGCCAGCGGCAGCGGGTCGCCATCGCGATGGCGCTCGCCTGTGAGCCGCGCCTCCTCATCGCCGACGAGCCGACGACCGCGCTCGACGTGACGATCCAGGCCGAGATCCTGGAGCTGCTGCGGGGGCTCGTGTCCGACGCGGGGATGTCGCTGGTGTTCATCACCCACGACCTCGCGGTGCTGTCGCAGGTCGCCACGCACGGCGTGGTGCTCGAGCACGGACGGGTGGTCGAGGACGGGCCCGTGTCCCGCCTGCTCACCGCGCCCGCCCATCCCGTGACGCAGGGGCTGCTGCGCGACGCGACCGCGACGCTGTGGTCTCCCCCGGCGCCTACGGCCGGTCCGGAGAGCGGGGCGACGACATGACCGAGAAGAGCTCGCCGATCATCCGCGCCCGCGGCCTGAGCCGCCGGTACGCGCTGCCGCGCGAGACGCCCTTCTCGCCGCGCCGCGAGAACGTCGCGCTCGCCCCCACCGACCTCGACGTCGCCGAAGGGTCGGCGCTCGGCGTGATCGGCGAGTCCGGTTCGGGCAAGTCGACGCTGATCCGTCTGCTGCTGGGCCTCGACCGCCCGACCGAGGGCACGGTCGAGTTCGCCGGGAGGCCGGTGGACGCCGGCGCCCGGGCGCGGTCGCTGCACTGGCTGCGGCGGCAGACCGGCGTCGTGTTCCAGGATCCGTACGCGTCTCTCGATCCGCGGATGAGCGTCGAGCAGATCGTCGCGGAGCCGCTGTGGGCGCTCGGCATCGAGGGCGACCGCTCGGCGCGGGTGCGCGAGGTTCTCGAGGACGTGGGGCTCGAGCCCGCGATGGCGTCCCGGCACCCGCACGAGTTCTCCGGGGGCCAGCGGCAGCGCATCGCGCTCGCGCGTGCCATCGCCCACCGGCCGCGCGTGCTGGTCGGGGACGAGCCGCTGTCGGCGCTCGACGTGACGGTGCGCGCGCAGATCCTCCGGCTGCTGGCGGACCTGCGCCGCCGCGACGGCCTCACCCTGGTGCTGGTCTCGCACGACGTCGGCGTCGTGCAGAGCCTGTGCGACGCGGTCGCGGTGATGAAGGACGGGTCGCTGGTCGAGCATGGGCCGACCGACGACGTGCTGCTGCGGCCGCAGCACGCCTACACTCGGCGACTGCTGGCGTCGATCCCCGTGATCGACCCCACCTCCGAGTAGCCGACGCCCCGCCCCGCCCGAACGGCGATACCGAGCTGCACCAGCCCCATCACCTCCTTCGTCGTGCACAGAGCCGGATGGCGGGCACCGAGTCGGACGTCGGTGCGCAGAACCGGGTGGGGGCACCGACCCGTCACCGGGCGTTCACCCGCGGGAAAGACCGCCGCCACCCCGGCGCATCCGCGCCTTCCTATGGTTCCTGCGTCGGGCGCACTTCACCCTGTCCGTCGCGCCGACGTCTCCTGCACCCCTCACTCGGAAGGTCCCCATGCAGTCCACCATCAAGCGCGGTCTCGCGCTCACCGCAGGTCTCACACTCGCCTTCGGCCTGGCGGCGTGCTCGTCTCCGGCGGAGGAGCCCGCCGCCGGCGGCAGCGAGGCGCCCGCCGAGGCGTCGTCCGAGGGCACGTTCGCGAAGGACGAGAACACGCTCGTCTTCGCGGTCCTCCCCGACCACGAGGGCGCCGACCAGGACGCCGAGCCGATCGCCGAGTGGATCGGCGAGATCACCGGCAAGGAGGTCGACTTCTTCCCCGCCACCGACTACACCGCCGTCGTGCAGGGCCTCGCCTCCGGCCAGATCGACGTCGCCCAGATCTCCGCCTTCACCTACTACCAGTCGCAGGCGGCCGGCGCGGAGATCGAGCCGATCGGCGCGCAGATCACCGAGGAGGGCGCCGAGCCCGGCTACTACTCCGTGGCGATCGCCAACCCCGAGTGGGACGGCCAGACCCTCGCCGACTTCGCCGACGAGCCGATCTGCTTCGTCAACCCCACGTCGACCTCCGGCTTCGCCGTCCCCATGGGCGGCCTCATCGGCGCCGGCGTCGAGGTGGCGGACGAGAACATCATCGCGCCCGAGGGCGGGTCGCACGACCTCAACGCCGCGAAGGTCGCCGAGGGCGCCGAGTGCCAGGTCGGCTTCGCGCAGGACATCGACGCCGACCCGCTGATCGAGTCGGGCGACCTGGTAGAGGTCGAGCGCGTGCTCGCCCCGGCCGCGCCGATCGTGATGCAGGCAGCGCTCCCGCAGGACGTCAAGGACCAGCTCACGGCGGAGCTCGCCGACAGCACGCAGGAGTCGCTCACCGACGCCGGCATCGAGCTGAACGACTTCCTGAGCGAGGGCTGGTTCGGATTCGGCGCGGTCGACGACGCGTACTACGACCTGATCCGCGACCTGTGCACCGAGGTGGCCGACAAGGTCGAGGCCTGCCAGGCCTGATCCCATCCGGCGGGGGCCGCTCCACAGCGGCCCCCGCCGTCCCTCCCGGCCGACGCCCGGCCCGCGCCCCGACACGGATTGAAGTGACATGACGAACACCGCCGCCCCCGCCGTCGAGATCACCGGCCTGGGGAAGACCTATCCCGGCGCGTCGAGCGCCGCCCTGACGGGGGTGTCGCTGTCCGTCGCCCGCGGCGAGATCGTCGTGCTGCTGGGCCTGTCCGGATCGGGCAAGTCGACGCTGCTCCGCCACATCGACGGCCTCGAGACCCCGACGGCGGGCTCGGTCGTCTCCCTCGGCGAGAAGGTCGCCGCGCTGACGGGCACCGCGCTGCGCGAGCTGCGCGGCAAGATCGGCTTCATCTTCCAGCAGTTCGAGCTGGTGGGGCCGCTCACCGTGCTCGAGAACGTGCTCACCGGCTCCCTCTCCACGCTCCGCGGCCCGCGCATCGGCATCTGGACGTACCCGGCTCACCTGCGCCGCAAGGCCCTTGAGCACCTCGACCGCGTCGGTCTGCTGGACCGCGCCTACCAGCGCGCGGACACGCTCTCCGGCGGCCAGCAGCAGCGCGTGGCCATCGCTCGGGCGCTGATGCAGGACCCCGAGATCCTGCTCGCCGACGAGCCGGTCGCCTCGCTCGACCCCGAGTCGAGCGACCAGGTCATGGGGCTCATCCGCGAGATCGCCGCCGAGCGCGGCCTCACCGTGGTCTGCTCGCTGCACCAGGTCGATCTGGCGCTCGGCTGGGGCGACCGCATCGTGGGCCTGCGCAGCGGGGAGGTCGTGCTCGACACCCCCACCGAGGGGCTCAGCAAGGACCAGGTCATGGAGATCTACGGCCGGGTCGCCACGTCGACGAGCGAGATCCTCGCGGTCGAGGCGGAGCTCGCCGAGGCGCGCGAGCAGGTGCTCACGGCGGAGATGCGCCGCGCCGCCGCGCAGCGCTCCGCCGAGGACGCGGCGAACGGAGAGCCGGCGTGACCGCGGTCGCCGAGGCGCCCGCCTCCACGCTGGCGGAGCGGATCGCGGGCGTCCCCCGCCCCCGACCCCGCTTGTCCACCATCGTCAGCGCGGCGACCCTGATCGCCATCGCGGTGCTCGGCGTGGTGTCGTTCATCGGCCTCGACTACAGCTTCAAGACCCTCGACGCGACGTGGGGCAACATCTCGCGGTTCCTGGGGATGGCCACGCCGATGCAGTGGCCCGGCTGGGACGTGTCGGGCGTGCGCGGCTCGGAGGGCACCGTCTACACGATCACCTGGGTCGGCTTCGAGCCGATCTGGCACATGGTCGGCGTCATCCTGACGACGCTCGCGCTCACGATCGCCGGCACCGCCGTCGCGGTCGTCCTCTCCGTGCCGGTCGCCTACGGCGCCGCCGCCAACACCTCGCCGCATCCCGTCGTGCGCCTCGTGTGCCGAGGCATCGGCGTCGTGTGCCGCGCGATCCCCGACGCCGCCATCGCGGTGTTCCTGATCTTCCTGTGGTTCGGGTCCGGCATCCTGCCCGCGATCGTCGCGGTCGGCATCCACTCGGTCGGCATGATCTCGAAGATGTTCGCCGACGCGATCGAGCAGACGGACGAGGGGCCGCGGCAGGCCATACGCTCGGCGGGCGGATCGGGCACGCAGCAGTTCTGGGCCGGGATCTTCCCGCAGGCGCTCCCCGCCTGGATCGCCGTGGCGCTGCACCGCGCCGACATCAATCTGCGCGGCACCGTCATCCTCGGCTATGTCGGCGTGGCGGGCATCGGCGCCGAGCTGAGCGGCGCCATGCACGCGGGCCCCGCGGGCATGCGTCGCGTGATCCCGCTCGTGGTCATCATCATCGCGCTCTGCATCGTGTTCGAGATCGTGTCGTCCTCGATCCGCGCGAAGCTGCTCGGCGTGCGGCCCCGCGGCCGCGGGGTCGGCGACACGGTCGTGCGAGGAGCCATGGGGCTCGCGGCGAAGGCGGCCGAGCGGCGGCCCGACGACCGCGCGACGCGCGTGGAGGCCGCGCTGCGGCGCCCCTGGGACCGGGGCCGCGTCGGCACCGCCGTGTGGGTCTGGGGCGGCATCGCCGTCGTGGTGGCGTCCTTCGTGTACGTGCAGCCCGACCTGACCCGGTTGTTCTCCGACTGGCGCATCGACCAGGTGCACAACGCGCAGCTCGACCGCGCCGTCTGGCCCATCACCTTCGGCGACAGGACGTTCGAGAGCGTCCTCGCGGCCGCGCTCGTGACGCTCGAGGTGGCCTTCGCCGCGACGCTGATGGGCGCGATCCTCTCCGCCGTCATCGGCCCCCTGTCGGCGCGCAACGTCGCCCCGAACGGCGGCGTCCGCAACTTCTTCCGCGGCGTGGCGCTCGTCATCCGGGCCATCCCCGACCTCGTGGTCGCGATCCTGTTCATCATCGCGACCGGCTTCGGCCCCCAGGCGGCGGCGCTCGCGCTCGGCATCGGCGGCGTCGGCCTGCTCGCGAAGCTGATCGGCGACTCGATGGAGGAGGTGCCGCCGGGGCCGGAGCGCGCGCTGATGGCGGGCGGGGCGAGCAGGCCGCAGGTGTTCTTCTCGTCGACCGTGCCCATGTCGGTGCCGTCGCTGGTCAGCCACGTGCTGTACCTGCTCGAGCAGAACATCCGCTCGGCGACCGTGCTCGGCATCGTCGGCGGCGGGGGGATCGGCTTCCTGCTGCTCAACGCGATGAACGGCCGGCACTTCGACCAGATGCTCGCGTTCCTGCTGGTGATCGTCGCGATGGTCGTCGTGGTCGAGTCGGCCTCCCTGCTGATCCGGCGCGCGCTGAGGTGACCGCCCGGGAGTCCTACGACCTCGCCGTGGTCGGGGCCGGCATCGTCGGCCTGGGCCACGCGGCGGCCGCCGTGGAACGCGGGCTGAGGGTCGTCGTCGTCGACCGGGCAGCGGGCGTCGCCGGTGCGACCGTGCGCAACTTCGGGCACATCGGCACCTCCGCCCACCGCGGCGAGGCGCGGGAGCACGCGGAGCGCACGCGCGAGCTCTGGCTGCGCCACGCGCCTCGGGCGGGCTTCTGGCTGCGCGCGCCGGGCACGCTGGTCGTGGCGCGCAGCGACGAGGAGCTCGCCGTCCTGGCGGAGGCGGGCGAGGGCACGGCGCTCTCCGGCAACGACGTGATGCGCCGCGTCCCGGTCGTGGGAGCGCTCGGCGGGGCCTACCTGCCTCGCGACCTGCAGGTCGATCCGCGGGAGGCGGGCCCCGCGCTCGCCCGCCACCTCGCGCGGCGAGGCGTCGAGTTCCGCTGGCGTACCGGCGCCCTCGGCGTCGAGCCGGGCGCGCTCCACACGACCCGGGGCGAGATCTCGGCGTCGGCGATCGTCGTCGCGGTCAACCACGACGTGGACCAGCTGCTGCCGGACGTCGCCGATCGGCACGGCATCGAGCGCTGCGCCCTCGACATGATGCTGGCCGACGGCGTGGGGCTCGGGGTGCCGGTGCTGACCGGGTCGTCGATGCTGCGCTACTCGGCGTTCGCCGGCACGACGGCGGCCGGGGCGCTGCGCCGGCGCATCGAGGCCGAGGAGCCCGAGCTGCTGGCGCGCGACGTGAACCAGATGTACGCCGAGCGCCCCGACGGCTCGCTGCTCGTCGGCGACACGCATGCGCGAGGTCTGTCGGTCTCGCCGTTCCAGGACGAGGCGGCGTTCGAGCTGCTCTCCCGCCTGGCCGGCCGCATGTTCGGCCGCGAGCTGCGGATCCGGCAGCGCTGGCAGGGCGTGTACGCCTCGGCTCCGCAGGACTTCCTGCGCGCGGCGCCGATGGACGGCGTCCGCGTCGTGTCGGTCACGACCGGCATCGGCATGACCACGGGGCTCGGGCTCGCCGACGCCGTCGTGGCCGAGCTGTTCTGACGAGGCCCCGCGGGCCTCACTCCTCCGAGGCGCCCGCCCCGAGCATCCGCTTCAGGATGCCCGGCTTCTTCCTGGGGTTCAGCTGCTTCTGCAGGTAGATCGTGCCGAGCCACCGGTCGAACTTGTAGCCGACCTTGCCCATCCGGCCGACCTCCTCGAAGCCGAGCTTCTCGTGCAGGGCGATGGACGCCTCCGCGCCCTTGTCGCTGATCACGGCGACGAGCTGGCGCAGGCCGATCTGCTCGGACGCCTCGATGAGCGCCTCGAGCAGGGCGCGGCCGAGGCCCTTCCCCGTCGCCGCCTGACCGAGGTAGACGGAGTTCTCCACCGTGTAGCGGTACGCCGACTTGCTGGCCCACGGCGACACCAGCGCATAGCCCAGCACCTGCCCCGTGGGCGCGACGGCGACCAGGAACGGCAGGCCGAGCTTCTGCAGGTGCTCGAACTTCTCGCGCCACCGCTTGTGCGACCAGGCCTTCTCGTCGAACGTCACCACCGAGTTGCGCACGTAGTAGTTGTAGATCTCGCGGATGTCGGGGATGTCCTCGAGCGTCGCGGGACGGATCTCATACGAGAAAGGGCGCTCCGGCTCGGTCTGCTTGCGCAGATGACGCGGCAGCACGCGGCGCTTCTGGTACTCCTCCTCCAGCATGGGCTCAGCCTACGGCGCGGGCGGGATCCGCCAGTCGACGGGTTCGGCCCCCTGCTGCTCCAGCAGGGCGTTCGCCCGCGAGAACGGACGCGAGCCGAAGAAGCCGCGACTCGCGGACAGCGGCGACGGGTGCGGCGACTCGACCCAGGGCAACCCGGCACGGCCCTGCGGCGCGAGCAGGGGCTTGAGGCTCGAGGCGTCCCTGCCCCACAGGATCGCCACGAGCGGCGCATCGCGCTCCACGAGCGCGCGGATCGCCAGCTCGGTCACCTTCTCCCAGCCCCAGCCGCGGTGCGAGGCGGGCGTACCGGGGCGCACCGTGAGCACGCGGTTGAGCAGCATCACACCCTGGTCGCTCCATGCCGACAGGTCGCCGTGCGCCGCCGGCTCGATGCCGAGGTCGTCCTGCAGCTCGCGGTAGATGTTCGACAGGCTGCGCGGCAGCGGGCGCACGTGCCTCTCGACCGCGAACGACAGCCCGATCGGATGACCGGGGGTCGGGTACGGGTCCTGGCCGACGATCAGCACCCGCACGTCCGCCAGCGGCCGCTGGAACGCGCGCAGCACGTTGTCGCCGGCCGGCAGGTAGCCCCGCCCCTCGGCGACCTCCGCGCGGAGCCGGTCGCCGAGGGCGGCGATGTCTCCCGCGACGGGCGCGAGCGCGTCCGCCCAGCCGGCGTCCATCAGCCCCGCCTCGGCGAGCTGCGGCAGCGTCATGGCCATGTCGTCGCCCGCCGTCCCGCTCAGGCCGACGCCTCGGCGCCGGCGTCCTCTTCCCGCACCGTGCCCTTGGCCGACCACGGGAAGTCGATCCAGAGGCCGGTGTCCTTCCAGGCGTAGTCGGGCGTGATGATCGTCGACGGCTTCGTGTAGATCGTCACCGAGCGCACGTCGGCCCCCTGCGCCGTCAGCAGGTCGACCGCGAGGGCGAGCGTCCGCCCCGAGTCGGCGACGTCGTCCACGAGCAGCACGCGGCGCCCGTCGAGGTACGCCATGTCGAGCTCGGGCGGCAGCACCTCGGGGGCGTCCAGCACCGTGCCGATCCCGGTGTAGAACTCGACGTTCAGCGCGCCGCAGTTCTTCGCGCCCAGCCCGTAGGCGATCGCGCCGGCGGGCAGCAGACCGCCCCGGGCGATCGCCACGACCACCTCCGGCTCGAAGCCGTCGTCGAGGATCCGCCGCGCGAGGTCGCGCGTCGCCTCCCCGAAACCGTCCCAGGTCAGGGTCTCCCGGATGTCTGTCACATGCGTCCTTTCGTGTGTCTAGGCGTCAGCCGCGCGGCGTCAGCGGTCCGCGCGCGAGGAGGTGCTGCGCCGACTGCGCGACCGGGCGCATCGTCACGAGATCCAGGTTGACGTGCCCCGGCGCGTTCAGCGCGTAGGCGATCACATCGGCGACGTCGGCCGCCACGAGCGGCGCCTCCACGTCCGCGTACACGCGGTCGGCGGCCTCCTTGCTGCCGAGGCGGTTGAGGCTGAACTCCTCGGTGTGGACGAGGCCGGGGGCGATCTCGACGACGCGGATCGGCTCGCCGTTGAGCTCCTGGCGCAGCGCGTTCACGAGCATCGACTCGCCGGCCTTCGCCGCGTTGTAGCCGGAGCCGCCGGGGTACGCCGTCTGGGCGGCCGTCGAGGTGACGAAGAGGGTGTCGGCGTGGCCGGCGCCCTCGCGGATCGACGACCGCAGCTGCGGCAGCAGCGCGCTCACCAGGCGCTGGGCCGAGAGCACGTTGACCTCGTACATCCAGGTCCAGTCGGCGGGGTCGCCGTCCTCGACGCGGTCGGCGCCGCGCGCGCCGCCCGCCACGTGCACGAGCGCGTGCAGGTCGCCGGACTGCGCGAGGTGCGCGGCGAGCGCGTCGACGTCGGCCTGCGACGTCAGGTCGGCCGCGAACACCGATGCCCCGGTCTCGGCCGCGAGCCGCTCGAGCCGGTCGGCGCGCCGCGCGACGCCCACGACGTCCCATCCCGACTGCCGCAGCGCGCGCACCGCGGCGGCGCCGATCCCCGAGCTCGCACCGGTCACGACCGCACGCCTGTTCGCCATACGACAACCGTACCGGGGCCGGCGGCGCGACGACGGCGGCGGAATGTGACGCCCGGCGACGGCTATGTGACGACGCGTGTCCGGGCGATTGTGCTATGTCACGGCGCCCCCTAGCGTCGTGTCGTGCCCGAAGGAGGGCGCCCCCAGCTTCACCCCGACACCGGAGGTTTCCATGACCGACGACCAGACGCCGCAGTCGCTGCGCTTCGAGACCCTGCAGATCCACGCGGGAGCCGCGCCCGACCCCGTCACCGGCGCCCGGGCGACGCCCATCTACCAGACGACCTCGTACGTCTTCCGCGACTCGGACCACGCCAAGAACCTCTTCGCACTGGCGGAGTTCGGCAACATCTACACGCGCATCCAGAACCCGACGCAGGACGTCGTCGAGCAGCGCCTCGCCGCGCTCGAGGGCGGCCCCGGCGCCCTGCTGGTCGCGAGCGGCCAGGCCGCCGAGACCTTCGCGGTGCTGAACATCGCGCAGGCCGGCGACCACATCGTCTCGTCGTCGTCCATCTACGGCGGCACGTACAACCTGTTCAAGTACACGCTCGCGAAGCTCGGCATCGACGTGACGTTCGTCGAGAACCAGGACGACCCGGGCGCCTGGCGCGCAGCGGTCCGCCCGAACACCAAGCTGTTCTTCGCCGAGACCATCGGCAACCCGCAGATCAACGTCCTCGACATCCGCACGGTCGCCGACATCGCCCACGAGAGCGGCGTGCCGCTGATCGTCGACAACACCATCGCGACGCCGTATCTGATCCGTCCCTTCGAGCACGGCGCCGACATCGTCGTGCACTCGGCGACGAAGTTCCTCGGCGGCCACGGCACGGTCATCGGCGGAGTGATCGTCGACGGCGGCCGGTTCCGGTGGTCGGAGAACGGGGAGCGCTTCCCGGGGCTGACCACCCCCGACCCCTCGTACCACGGCGCGGTGTACACCGACGCCGTCGGCGACCAGCTGGCGTACATCATCAAGGCCCGCGTGCAGCTGCTGCGCGACCTGGGGTCGTCGATCGCGCCGCAGAGCGCGTGGCAGCTGATCCAGGGCATCGAGACCCTGTCGCTGCGCGTCGAGCGCCACGTGCACAACGCGCAGCAGGTGGCCGAGTGGCTGGAGGGCCACGCCGATGTCGCGACCGTGAACTACTCGGGACTGCCGACCTCGCCCTGGTACGCCGCCGCCAACCGCTACGCGCCGAACGGCGTCGGCGCCGTGCTGTCGTTCGAGCTCAAGGGAGGCGTGGACGCCGGCCGCGCGTTCGTCGACGCGCTGGAGCTGTTCAGCCACCTGGCGAACATCGGCGACGTGCGCTCGCTGGTCATCCACCCGGCGTCGACGACGCACTCGCAGCTCTCGCCCGAGCAGCAGCTCACGGCGGGCGTCACGCCCGGCCTCGTGCGCCTCTCGGTCGGCCTCGAGAACGTCGACGACCTGATCGCCGACCTCGACCAGGCGCTCGCCGCCGCGCGGGCCGTCTCGGCCGCCGCACGCGCCTGATCCCCGACAATCCGTCCCTGCGCCGAGAATGCAGGCATCACACGCATTCTCGGCGCGGGGACGGATTCTCGCTGTCTGAGCCCGCGGGTCCCCTCGACCGGGCCCCGCGTAACACTGTCCGGCCGCCTTGCGCGGGCACGGCAGAATGAAGCGCATGGACTGGCAGATCTCCGAGGACACGGTGCCGTCGAGCCTCGTGACCGAGGCGGACGCCCGTTCGATGGTCGGCCGTCCCCGCGCCTCCGGGGCGTGGCGCGACGGCGACCCCGCCGGAGACCGCCGGTTCGCCGGGTTCGGAGCGCTGGCGCTCGAGGGCGGCGGGTCGCTGCCGTCGTTCCGCCTCGCCTACGAGACGTGGGGCGAGCTCAGCCCCGCGCGGGACAACGCGGTGCTGATCCTGCACGCCCTGACGGGCGACAGCCACGTCAGCGGCGGCGCGGGACCGGGACATCCGACCGCGGGATGGTGGCAGGACATCGTGGGCCCCGGCGCCCCGATCGACACCGACCGCTGGTTCGTCATCGCACCGAACATGCTCGGCGGCTGCCAGGGCTCGACGGGCCCCGCGAGCATCCACCCCGACGGCGAGGAGTGGGCGTCGCGCTTCCCCTACCTGACCGTCCGGGATCAGGTGGCCGCGCAGGTGCGCCTCGCGGACGCGCTCGGCATCGACGTCTGGGCCGCCGTGATCGGCGGTTCGATGGGCGGGATGCACGCCCTCGAGTGGGCCGTGGGGCAGCCAGACCGGGTGGCGCGGCTCGCCGTACTGTCGGCGCCGCCGGTCAACACCGCGGACCAGATCGCGCTGAACTCGGTGCAGCTCGAGGCCATCCACATCGACCCCCGCTTCCGCGGCGGCGAGTACTACGACGCCGCGGACGGCGAGGGGCCCCATCGCGGTCTCGCCCTCGCGCGGCGGATGGCGCTGCTCAACTACCGCAGCCCCACCGAGCTCAACCAGCGCTTCCAGCGGTCGTGGCAGTCGGGCGTCAGCCCGCTGGGTCACGGCGGGCGCTTCGCGGTGGAGTCGTACCTCGACTTCCACGGCAACAAGTTCACGCGGCGGTTCGACGCCAACAGCTACATCCGCCTGGTCGAGGCGATGGACTCGCACGATGTGGGCCGTGACCGCGGAGGGGTCGAGGAGGCGCTGCGCCGCGTCACGGCGACCTCCCTCGTGCTGGGCATCGACACCGACCGCCTGTTCCCCGTCGACGGCCAGCACCGGATCGCGCGCGGCATCGCCCGCACGCTCGACGGCGACGACGCGGTCGTCCTGGCGAGCGACTTCGGCCACGACGGCTTCCTCATCGAGACGACCGTCGTCGGCGCGCATCTTCGCCGCCTGCTCGACGCCCCCGCCTGACGCGCCCCGCCGGATCAGCCCCGGGGCAGGATGCGCGGGGCCGTGAGATCCGAGTAGTCGACGACCACGGTCGCGCGGGACGCGGGTCGACACTCCGCGAGGTACATCCGCTGACCGCCGACGTACCGCGCGTTCTCGCTCGCCTCCGGGTCGACGGGCAGCCCGTCCCGCAGTCCCATGCGTCGAGCGGACTCCTCGAACGGCACGTCGAGGAACACCGAGTGGTCCCAGGCGTCGCGCAGTTCCGGACGGTGGAGGAAGATGCCGTCGACCAGCACCAGGGATCCGGCGACGACCGGCAGACGCGGCCCGGTCAGGATCGCGTCGCTGGACAGGTCGTGAGACGCCGGGAGATACGTGCCGGTGCCGGATCGGAACGGCGCGACGACCTCGGCGCGGAACGCGTCGTAGTCGTAGGAGTCGCGCCAGAACCCCTCCGGCGAGCGCGACCCCCTGCGGTGACGCTCTTCCCGGCGGCGGTGGAATCCGTCGATCGAGATGCGCACGACGTTCGCCGAGCGCGCCAGATGGGCGGCGAGGTCGTCCGCCAGCACCGTCTTGCCCGCTCCGTCGACGCCGTCGATCCCCACCAGGACGCTGGCGCCGCCCCTCTCGGGCAGGGGGACGGTGGACGCCAGATCGTCGAGGAAGGCGCCACGATCGCTCACGCGGGGTCGCCCCACTCCCCCGCGTCGAGGAAGCGCTCCATGCGGGCGAGGTGCGGGGCCGGGTCGAGTCCCTGCGCCGCGACCCACGTGTCGTCGTAATAGGTGTGCGCGTAGCGCGCGCCGCCGTCGCAGATGAGCGTGACGACGCTGCCGGTCCGCCCCTCTTCGCGCATGCGGGCGATCAGCTGGAAGGCGCCGAACAGGTTGGTGCCCGTGGAGCCGCCCGCCCAGTGCAGGGTGCGCGCGTGCAGCAGGCGGATCGCGGCGAGGGACGCGGCGTCGGGCACCGTGATCATCTCGTCGATCACGCCCGGCACGAAGGACGGCTCGACCCGGGGGCGGCCGATGCCCTCGATGCGCGAGGGGCGACCGACGACCGCGGCGGTGTCCTCTCCCCGCATCGCGGCGCGCCAGCCGTCGGCGAACGCCGAGTTCTCCGGGTCGACGACGGCGATGCGCGTGGGATGCCGGCGGTATCGCACGTACCGGCCGAACGTGGCGCTCGTCCCCCCGGTGCCGGCGCCGACGACGATCCAGGCGGGCACCGGGTAGCGCTCGGCCGAGAGCTGCTCGAACACGCTCTCGGCGATGTTGTTGTTGCCGCGCCAGTCGGTGGCGCGCTCGGCGTAGGTGAACTGGTCGAGGTAGTGCCCGCCGCTCTCGGCGGCGAGCCGCTCGGCCTCGTCGTACATCGCGCCCGGCTCGTCGACGTAGTGGCAGCGGCCGCCGTAGAACTCGATCAGCTCGATCTTCTCGCGGCTGGTCGAGCGGGGCACGACGGTCACGAAGTCGAGCCCGAGCATCCGGGCGAAGTACGCCTCCGACACGGCCGTCGACCCGCTGGACGCCTCCACGAGCACCGTCGCCGGTCCGATGCGACCGTTCACGAGTCCGTAGAGGATCAGCGAGCGCGCCAGCCGATGCTTGAGCGAGCCCGTCGGATGCACCGACTCGTCCTTCAGGTACAGGTCGATGCCCCACTCGGGCGGCAGCGGGAACACGTGCAGATGCGTGTCGGCGCTGCGGTTGGCGTCGGCCTCGATCAGCCGGATCGCGTCGCGCACCCAGGCGTCGCGGGATGCGGGCGGGACGGCGTCCGTGTCGGGCATGCTCTCAGCGTATCGAGGACGTCGGCCCCGCCCGGTCGGAGGGCCGGCCCGCTCAGGTCGTCGCGCCCAGCACGGCCTCGACGGCCCGCAGCAGCAGCGCCGAGCGGTCGCCGGTCTCGCCCCAGCGCACCAGCGACTGCGCGCCGGTGCCGTCGATCATGCCGAGCACCTGCCAGGCGGCGAGCGCCGGATCGGTCACGCGGAAGTCACCGGTCGCGACGCCCGCGTCGACGACGTCCTGCACGAGCCGCTGCCAGGCGTCCATCTGCGCGCGCACGGTCGTGGCGAGCGCCTCGTTGCGTCGACCGAGGGCCCAGGCCTCGACCCAGACGCCGGTGACCTCGTCGCGCTCCCCGCCGGCGAGGGTGCGGATCATCGCGGCCATCGCCGCGCGCGGGGCGGGCTGGGCGGCCACGATCGCCGCGACGTCGACGAGCTCGCGCGAGACGATGCGCTCGAACGCGAGGGCGACCAGGCCGTCCATCCCCGACTCCGCGTAGTGGGCGACGAGCGCCGGCGCGACGCCCGCGCGCGCGGCGACGGCGCGCATGGTGATCGCCGCGAGGCCGTCCTCCGCCGCGATCGCGCAGGCGGCGTCGGCGATCAGCGCGCGTCGGGCCTCGGGCGCGAGGCGCGGGGCGCGCGGGCGTCGGGCCGGACGCGAATCGGTTGACACGCCTTCAGCGTAGTCGGTACCGTGCTTATATTGATCGCTAGATCAATACGATCACGAAGGATGCGCATGACCTGGCGGATGCCCGCGGAGACCGCTCCCCACGAACGCACTTGGATGGCCTTCCCGCGCGAGGGCACCACTCTCGGCGCCGGTGCCGCGGAACGCGAGGCCGGCTACGCCGCGTGGGCCGCTGTGGCCCACGCGATCGCCGAGCACGAACCCGTCTCGATGCTCGTGGACCCGTCCGAGACGACGCGCGCCCGGCGCATGCTCTCGTCCGCGATCGAGCTGATCGAGGCGCCCGTCGACGAGTTCTGGATGCGCGACCACGGCCCCACGTTCGTCACCGACGGCGAGCGCCTCGGCGCGGTCGACTGGGTCTTCAACGGCTGGGGATCGCCCGCCTGGGCCGAGTGGGAGCGGTCGGCCGGCCACGCCCGGCTGATCGCCGCGCTGACGGGGGCCGCGCTCATCCCCTCCGACCTCGTGAACGAGGGCGGCGGCATCCACGTCGACGGCGAGGGCACCGTGCTGCTCACCGAGACGGTGCAGCTGGACCCGCGTCGCAACCCCGGCGCCGACCGCGCCGGCGTCGAGGCCGAGATGACCCGCACCCTCGGCGCGAGCCGCGCGATCTGGCTCCCCCGCGGCCTGACCCGCGACTACGACGACTTCGGCACGAACGGACACGTCGACATCGTCGCCGCCCTCCCCTCGCCAGGGCGGATGCTGCTGCACAGCCAGCCCGACCCCGCTCATCCCGACCACGCCGTCACCCGCGAGCTGCGGGCGCTGCTGTCCGAGCAGACGGACGCGGCGGGACGGCGGTTCGAGATCGTCGACCTGCCCGCCCCCGCCACGCTGACCGACGACCACGGCCCCGTCGACTGGAGCTACGTCAACCACCTCGCCGCGAACGGCGCGGTCATCGCGTGCGGGTTCGGCGAGCGCGAGGCCGACTCGCGCGCCGCGGCGATCCTGGCCGAGGAGTACCCGGGGCGCGACGTCGTCACGGTCGACGCCCGCGAGATCTTCGCGCGCGGCGGCGGCATCCACTGCATCACCCAGCAGCAGCCGGCCGTCGCGCCGAACCGCGCGGCGGGTGCGCAGCCGGCGGCCACCGCGGGAGGCCGACCGTGATCGAGGTGCACGAGGCGTCCATCGCCGAGCTGCGCGCGGCGCTCGACGACGGCCGCGCGAGCGCCGTCGAGCTGGTCGGGGCGTACCTCGCCCGCATCGACGCCTACGCCGCCCTCAACGCGGTCGTCGTGCGCAACCCCGCCGCCCTGCAGGAGGCGGCCGCCTCGGACGCGCGCCGCGCCGCCGGGGACACGCTCGGCCCGCTCGACGGCATCCCGTACACCGCGAAGGACAGCTACCTGGTGCGCGGGCTCACCGCGGCGGCGGGCAGCCCCGCGTTCGCCGATCTGGTCGCGCAGCGCGACGCCTTCACGATCGAGCGCCTGCGGGACGGCGGGGCGATCTGCCTCGGGCTCACGAACATGCCGCCGATGGCCAACGGCGGCATGCAGCGCGGCCTCTACGGGCGCGCGGAGAGCCCGTACAGCGCCGACTACCTGACGAGCGCCTTCGGATCCGGCTCGTCGAACGGCTCGGGGACGGCGACGGCCGCGAGCCTCGCGGCGTTCGGGCTCGGCGAGGAGACCTGGTCGAGCGGCCGCGCGCCCGCGTCGTGCAACGCGCTGTGCGCGTACACGCCGTCGCGCGGGGTCATCTCGGTGCGCGGCAACTGGCCGCTCGTTCCCACCATGGACGTCGTCGTGCCGCACACGCGCACCATGGCCGACCTCCTGGAGGTCCTCGACGTGGTCGTCGCCGACGACCCGACCCCGCGCGGCGACTTCTGGCGCACGCAGCCCTGGGTGCCGATCCCCCGGGCATCGGACGTCCGCCCCGCGTCCTATCCGGCGCTGGCAGACGGCGCCCGTCTCCTCGGCGCCCGGATCGGGGTGCCACGGATGTACATCGGCGCCGACCCGGATGCCGGCACCGCGCCGGACGGCGGCATCGGCGGGTCGACCGGGCGGCCGATCAAGACGCGGCCGTCCGTGCTGGAGCTCTGGAGGCAGGCCCGCGCGACCCTGGAGGCCGCGGGGGCGGAGGTCGTCGAGATCGGCTTCCCGCTCGTGACCGATTACGAGGGCGACCGGCCGGGCGCCCCGACCATCCGCACCCGCGGGCTGGTCTCTCCGGAGTTCCTCGATCGAGAGATCCTCGACCTGTCGGCATGGGCCTGGGACGACTTCCTCGCCGCCAACGGCGACCCGGCGCTGCCGGGGCTCGCCGGCGTCGACGGTGCGACGGTCTTCCCGCCGGCAGCCGGCGCCCTGCCCGACCGGTACGCCGGCTTCGACGACGAAATCGCCGCCTACCCCGAGTGGGTGCGCCGGCACCCGGGCACGACGCTCGACGACTTCGCCGACCTCGCGCCCGGCCTCGCCGGCCTGGAGGAGTCGCGCCGCACCGACCTCGAGCGCTGGATGGACGACCTCGGGCTCGACGCCGCGGTGTTCCCGGCGATGGCGGACGTCGCCCCCGCCGATATGGACGTGAACCCGGCGTCCGCAGACCTCGGCTGGCGCAACGGCGTGTGGGTGGCGAACGGCAACCTCGCGATCCGTCACCTCGGCGTCCCCACCGTGACCGTGCCGATGGGCACGATGCCGGACACCCGGATGCCCGTGGGCCTCACGTTCGCCGGCCGCGCCTACGACGACTCCGCGCTGCTGCGGCTCGCCGCGGCGTTCGAGGCCACCGGCGCCCGGCGCACCCCGCCGCCTCTCGCCCCGCCGCTGCCCTGACCGCGCGGCCGCCCCGCCCCGCCGGGAGCCGCACGACGCAGGACCGGATGGGACGGGCGGCGCCCCTGACGGCGCGCGCGCCGCGACGGGGCTCGCGATCCTGCGTCGTGCAGGCGGTGGCCTGCCGGCTCAGCCGATCTCGGCGCCGGCGCACAGCCGCGCGAGTACCTCGGTGAGCAGCTCGACCCCCGCCAGGCAGTCGCCGTCGGGCGTGAGCTCGCCCTCGTTGTGCGCCACGCCGTCGACGGACGGCACGAACAGCATCACCGTGGGGGCGACATCCTTCATGTTCGTCGAGTCGTGCCCGGCGATCGTCATGATCTCGCGGTGGCTGAGCCCCGCCGCCGCGGCCGCCTCGCGCGCGAGCCCGACGCCGGCCGCCTGATACGGCTGCCGGTCCCAGGCGTGCGTCGGCACGCGGTGGATCTCGACCTGCGCGGCGGCCTGCGCGGCGACCACGGCTGCGTCGAGCTCGCGCTCCGCGGCGTCCAGCACGGCAGGATCGGGGCTGCGCAGGTCGATGTTCATCCGGACTCGTCGCGGCACGACAACGGGCGAGTTCGGCTCGACGTCGAAACGGGCGACCGAGGTGTGCAGCGGGCCGTCCGCATGCCGCTGCGCCAGCTCCCGCACCGCGAGCACCAGGTGCGCCGCGCCGACCAGCGCATCGCAACGATCGGCCATCACCGTCGATCCGGTGTGCGACTGCTCGCCGTCGACCGTGACGTCGAACTTGCGGGCCGCCCAGGTGGAGGTCACCAGCCCGATCGTCGTGCCCTCGTCCTCGAGCACACGCCCCTGTTCGACGTGCACCTCCGCGTACGCGCGCACGGCGGGCGCGGGCGCATCGCCTCGCTCCCCCAGCGCGTCGAGCGCGTCGGCGACGCTGATCCCCCGGGCATCGGTCACCGCGAGCGCCGCCTCGAGCGGCAGCTTGCCGGTGAACACGCTCGACCCCATCATCGACGGCGGGAAGCGCGACCCCTCCTCGTTGAACCAGTCGACGACGGCGACGTTGTACGGCGGCGGGGCCTGCCCGGCCGCCACTCGACGCGCGAGCCGCGCCGCGGCGCACGCCGACGCGATCACGCCGTAGGCGCCGTCGTAGCGGCCTCCGAGCGGCTGGCTGTCGAGGTGCGACCCGGTGAGCACGAAGGGTGCGCCGGGCGTCCACTCGATCAGCCCGAAGACGTTGCCGATCGCATCGGTGCCGACCCGGAAGCCGCGCTCGGCCAGCCAGCCCCGCAGCCAGCGGCGCATCTCGCCGTCCGCGGGCGTGCCCGCCTCGCGGTCCACCCCTCGGCGCGGCGTCGCGCCGAACCGCGACACCGCCTCGAAGGCGTCGAGGTACTCGCGCTCGTCCGTCGTCATCCGCTCACCAGTCACGACGCAGCTCCATCGACGAGCAGTGCAGGCCGCCGCCGTTCTTGTTGATCTCCCGGTAGTCGACCGGGACGACCTCGACCCCGTGCCGGGAGAGCAGCTCGGCCGTGCGCGGCAGGTGCGACGGGAACAGCACCCGGCGCCGGTCGAGCACGAGCGCGTTGCACGCCCAGTCCTCCCTCGGCTCGACCGCGACGGTCTCGATGCCCAGCTCGTGGAGCCGCACCTGGAAGTCGTACGGCGCGATGCGCGGGTTGATCAGCGCGAGGTCGTCGTCGAGCATCAGACAGCACAGGTCGAGATGGATCTGGAAGCCGGGCATCTGCACGCGCTCGAGCGCGATCCCGTGCTGGTCGAGCATGCGCGCGAGCTGACGATAGCCCTCGGGGTTGCAGCGCACCGACGTCCCGAAGAACGCGCGGTCCCGCCGCACCTTCACGAAGCTACCGCCCTCCACGAGGCCGGATCCCGTGATCGTGCCGAGGATCGGCAGACCGTGCGCGGCGACGGTCTGCGTGATCGACAGCTCCTCCCCGCGGCGCATGTCCGGGGCGAGCCGTCCGATGATCGCGCCGCCGGGGATGGTCACGAGCGGGTCGCGGGTGAACACGGCCTTCGTGAAGCGATCCTCCAGGGCGGGAGCTTCGACGATCTCGACGTCCTCGGCGCGCAGCGCGGTGAGGAACCCGTCGTACTCCCGGTGCAGCGTCTCGAGGTCGGGCAGCTCGCGCCCGGCCCAGTACCAGCGCCGATCGGGGTCGAGGAAGGCGCCGAGGTCGGGTCGGTACGCCGCCTGGCCGGCACGAGCGATGGCCTCGAGACCGGCGCTGGGGCGACGCACCAGCACGGAGCGCAGCCGACCGACCTCGTCGGCCGCTCCCCATCGCCGACCCCACACGCGCTCGAGCTGATCGGGCTCGGAGAACGCGGGGAAGGGGACGGGGCCGAGGATCTCGTGGAACAGCCCGTCGCTCATCTCCTCGAGCGGGTCGGGCCGGTCGACGACGTGGGCAGCAGGCATGGTGCTCTCCTTGCGAGGTGGGGCGGATGCCGACGAGGTCGCGCCGGCGGGGGTGGGCGCGATCAGCGCGCGTCCGTGACGGGGATCCCGGCGGCGGGGCCGGCGGGCACGAACCGCGGCCCGTCCGGGCCGAACGCGTCGCGAGGCTCCGGGAACAGCCACAGCAGGCCGAGGTACAGCACCAGGGCGAGGCCGATCCCGAGCGGGATGCTGAGGTCGACTCCACCGGTGAGCGCAGCGAGCGGCCCCTCGAACTGACCCGGCAGGTTCACCGCCAGCAGCCCGACCAGCGCGGAGACGAGCCACGCGGCGAGCCCACGCCAGTTCCAGCCGTGCGCGAACCAGTACCGTCCGCCGCGCTGGCGGCGGTTGAACACCTGCAGAGCGTCGGGGTCGTACCAGCCGCGACGGGTCACCCAGCCGACGATCATGACAACCATCCACGGCACGGTGCACGTGACGATCAGCACGGCGAAGGTCGAGATCGAGGTGACGACGTCGAAGAGGAAGCGGCCCGCGAAGATGATGGCGATGGCGATGACGCCGATCAGCACGGTCGACTGCACGCGGCTGAAGCGCGGGAACACGCTCGAGAAGTCGAGCCCGGTGCCGTACAGCGCGGTGGTGCCGGTCGACATGCCGCCGATCAGCGCGATCAGGCAGACGGGGACGAAGTACCACGACGGCGAGATCTGCAGCAGGCCGCCGACGTAGTCGCCCGATGCGAGCGCGTCGGGGATCGCGGTCGCGACGATCGAGGCGGTGACCAGCCCGAACAGGAAGGGCACGATCGTGGCGGCCTGCGCGAGGAACGTTGCGGCCATCACCCGGCGCTTGGGGGTGTCGCGCGGGATGTAGCGCGCCCAGTCGCCGAGGAACGCGCCGAACGAGACGGGATTGGACATCACCACGAGCGCGGCACCGAGGAACGACGGCCAGTAGAGCGCCTGCGTGGCGGCGTCGGCCCCCGGCCCGAAGATGCCGGCGTAGCCGGGGTCGAACGTGCCGGCGAAGGCCACGATGCCGAGCAGGAACAGCGCGGTCGCGGCGATCACGGCGATCTTGTTCACCAGCAGCATGAACCGGAAGCCGTAGATGCAGACGACCAGCACCAGCACCGCGAACAGCGCATACGCGACCGCGTAGCTGCCTTCGCTCGCGGGCAGTCCGAACGCGAGCTCGGCCCCGCCCACGAGCACGTCGCCGGAGGACCAGACCGAGATCGAGAAGAAGGCGACCGCGGTCAGCAGCGACAGGAACGAGCCGACGACACGACCGTGGACGCCGAGGTGGGCGGACGAGGCGACGGAGTTGCTCGTTCCGTTGCGCGGGCCGAACAGCGACAGGGGGGCGAGGATCAGGGCGCCGGCCACGAGGCCGAGAACGATCGCGATCACGCCGTCCCGGAACGAGAGCCCGAACAGGATCGGATACGTGCCGAGCACGACGGTCGCGATCGTGTTCGCGCCGCCGAAGACGAGGCGGAACAGGTCGAGCGGGCGTGCCGTGCGATCCGCGTCGGGGATCGTACCGGTGCCGTACTGCTCGATGACGGTGGTCGAGGGCGGAGCGTTGAGCCCCGCGGCGGCGGAGACGGTGCTGACCATGGCGGGCCTTTCGTCGGGGCGCCGGCGTGTGCCGAGCGTGGCCCGACTGTAGGGGATGCACGTCGCGCCGACATCACGTCGAGCGTCACGCGCCGGAAACATTGCCCGATTCGACGTCGGATGAGCGCTAATCTGACGTTCATCCCGATGGATGTCGGGTCGATGCGATCGATCAGCGCCCGAACTTCCGCGAATCGGGATCGGCGCCCACGGAGAGGCGGATACGCATGGACGACCTCGATGAGCGCATCGTGCACCTGCTCGAGGCCGACGGCCGGCTGTCGTTCGCGCAGCTCGGTGCGGCCACGCACACGGCGCGCACCACGGCTGCCGAGCATGTGCGCCGCCTGATCGCGGAGCGGCGGCTCGAGGTGCGAGGGGCGGCTCATCCCGCCGTGCTGGGCCTCGGCGCGATGGCGTATCTGCGCCTCGCTGTCGACGGCCCCGCGGCGCCGGTGGCCGATGCGGTCGCCGCCGAGGACGACGCGACGTTCGTGTCGCTCGTGACGGGCGACGCCCCGGTCGTGCTGGAGCTGCGTGCGCGCGACGACGCCGCGATCGCGAGCGCCGTCGCCCGGATCCGCGAGGTGCCGGGCGTCCGGCGCGCGGACGTGACCCGCTACCTCACCGTGGTCCGGGACGTGCTCGGCCCGGTCGGGCCGTTCGACGGCGCCGTCGATGCGCGCGACCGCCGCATCATCGCCGAGCTGGAGCAGGACGGGCGGCTGCCGTTCGCGGCGATCGCCCGCCGCGTGGGAGGTTCGCCCACCGCGGTGCGCCACCGGGTGGTGCGCCTGCTCGCGTCCCGGGCGCTGCGGATCGGAGCGGTCGTGCGGCATCGCTCGGCGACCGGGACGCCCGCGCTCGGCATCGGCATCGTGCTCGACGGCGCCGGCGCGGACGTCGTCGCTCGGCTGCAGACGCACGACTCGGTCATCTTCGCGGCCGAGTCGCTCGGGGCGTTCGACGTCATCGTCACCGTGCGCGCCGAGGGCGCGGCGCGGCTGCTGGCGGTCGTCGAGCAGCTGCGGGGCTGGTCGGGCGTGCGCACCGCCGAGGCCTGGGTGCACCTCGACGTCAAGAAGGAGACCTACGCCCGCGTCACGCTGTGACGCCGCGTTCCGCACGACGCAGGATCCGAGGGGACGGACACGGCGTCCGGCGGCGTGCCGAGCCCGCCGCTCCGGATCCTGCGTCATGCGACGTGGATCCTGCGTCGTGCGAAGACGAACGGCTCACGCCACGCGGATCAGCTTCTTGTTCACGAACTCCTCGGCGGCGAGCAGCCCGAGCTCGCGCGACGTGCCGCTGCGCTTGACGCCGCCGAACGGCAGCTCGGGGCTGTCGGCGAGCACGCAGTTGACGTAGACCATGCCCGCCTCGATCGCGTCCGCCACGCGTCCGGCCTGCGCCGGGTCGGTCGTGTAGACGTACGACCCGAGCCCGAACGGGGTGTCGTTCGCGATCCGGATCGCGTCCGCCTCATCGGCTGCGCGGTAGACGACGCCGACGGGGCCGAACAGCTCCTCGCGGTAGACGTCCATGTCGGGGGTGACGTCGGCGAGCACCGTCGCCGGGAAGTAGGCGCCGGAGCGCTCACCGCCCACGACGACGCGCGCGCCCTGCGCCACGGCGCCATCGACCTGCGCCTGCAGGCGCTCGGCCGCGGCGAACGACGACAGCGGGCCGAGCACCGTGTCCTCGGCGAGCGGATCCCCGAGGGGCGCCGCCGCCATCGCGGCCGCGAACCTCTCGAGGAACGCGTCGTACAGGTCGTCCACGACGACGAAGCGCTTGGCGCCGTTGCACGACTGGCCGTTGTTGTCGAGGCGGGCGTCGACCGCGTTCTGCACGACGGTGTCGAGGTCGTCGGTCGACAGCAGCACGAACGGGTCCGAGCCGCCCAGCTCGAGCGCGACCTTCTTGAGGTGCTGTCCCGCCAGCGCGGCCACGGCCGAGCCGGCGCGCTCCGATCCCGTCACCGACACACCCTGCACGCGCGGGTCGGCGATCATCGTCGCCGCCTGCTCGTTGCTCGCGTACACGTTGACGTATCCGCCGTCCGGCAGGCCGGCATCGGCGTAGATCGCCGCGAGGATCGCCGACGACTCCGGGCACTGCGGCGCGTGCTTCAGCACGATCGTGTTGCCGATCACCAGGTTCGGCGCGGCGAAGCGCGCCACCTGGTAGGCGGGGAAGTTCCACGGCATGATGCCCAGCAGCACCCCGAGCGGCGACCGGCGGACGACGGCCGAGCCCTCCCCCAGGATGTCCAGCGGCTGGTCGGCCGTGATCCGCTCGGCGTTGTCCGCGTAGAACTCCACGATGTCCGCGGCGAAGTCGACCTCGCCCTCGGCCGCGGCGAGCGGCTTGCCCATCTCGCGCACGATCGCGCGGGCCAGCTCGTCGCGGCGCTCCCGGTGCAGCTCGGCGACGCGGCGGACCGTGGCGGCCCGCTCGCTGACCGGCGTCGCGCGCCAGGCGGCGAAGCCGGCGTGCGCGCGGGCGAGCGCGTCCTGGATCTCCGCGTCGGTCGCGGAGGGGTACTCGGCCAGGGTCTCGCCCGTGGCGGGGTTCACGACGGCGTACGTCATCGGTTCGTCCTCTCGTTCGTGGTCCTCTGGCTCGCCGGCGACTGCATCGGCAGGATCTCGCCCCGGAAGAAGGCCGGGCGGCGCACAGCCATGATCGCCATGATGATCCCGCCGAGCAACAGGATGACGACGCCGAGGATGCCCACGATGCCCACGCCGCCGATGTTGGCGCCGGAGCCGTAGTCGGGGTCGAAGGAGTCGCGCAGCGTCATCACGAACATCGCCAGCAGCGTGACGCCGCCGATGAGCGGCGCCAGGAAGCGGGTCAGGAACGCTCCGGCGGAGTCGAGCCACTGGTGCCGGAAGAACCACACGCACGCGAACGCCGTGAGCCCGTAGTAGAAGCAGATCATCATGCCCAGCGTGAGGATGGTGTCCCACAGCACGTTCTCGCTGACGAAGCGCATGACCACGTAGAACGCGCTCGCGACCGTGGTCGAGACGATGATCGCGAACACCGGGGTCTTGTGCCGGGGGTTCACCGAGTCGAAGGCAGCGGGCAGCGCGCCGTAGTGGCCCATCGCCAGCAGGGTGCGGGCGGGCCCGATGATCGTCGACTGCAGCGAGGCGACCGAGCTGACGAGGACGGCGAGGGAGATCAGGAACGCCCAGGGCCCCATCACCGAGTCGGCGAGGCCGAAGAACACGTTCTCGACGACGTCCTCGTGCAGCAGGCCCCCTGGCTCGTCGCCGACGCCCGCGAACATCACCGAGGCGACGGTGAGCAGCAGGTACAGCGCGCCGACGATGACGACCGTGAGGGCGGCGGCGCGGCCGGGCGTGCGCTCGGGGTCGGTCGTCTCCTCGTTCATGGTGAGCGTGACGTCCCACCCCCAGAAGATGAAGATCGACACCGACAGGCCGGCGACGATGGCGCCGAGGTCGGAGACGCCGAGAGGGTTGAACCAGCCGATGTCGAACGGGATCGCGTGCGGCGCGTCGCCCGCCGCTGCCTCGCCGATCGCGAGCCCCGCGAACAGCAGCAGCACCGCGACCTGGAAGACCACGAGCACGACCTGGAAGACCTTCGACTCCTTCATGTCCCGGTACGACAGGTAGGTCGCGCCGAGCATGAACAGCAGGCACACGGCCACGTTGACGAAGGGGTTCCTCGTGAGGTTCGCGATCTCGGCGTTGCCGGTGAGCTGCGAGATGAGCAGGAAGAGGAAGTCGACGGCTACGGCCGCGAGGTTGGAGAGCACCAGGATCGTCGCGATCACGAGGCCCCAGGAGGCCATCCAGCCTACCCACGGCCCGAACGCGCGCGTGGCCCAGGTGAAGGTGGTGCCGGAGTCGGGCATCACCCGGTTGAGCTCGCGGTAGCCGAGCGCGACCAGCAGCATGGGGATGAGGCCGAGCAGGATCACGGCCGGCGCGTGCTCCCCGACCTCCGCCGCGGCGAGGCCGATCGAGGCCGTGGACGTGTAGGCCGGGGCGACGGTGGAGACGCCGATCACGGTCGCTCCGAACAGGCCGACGGCGCCGACCGCCAGTCCCTTGTTCGAGATCACCTGCGTGATGAGACCGGGTTCGCCGGTCTGGGTGCTCTGAGTCATGTATCGGTTTCCTCTGGGGTCGGGTGCGCTCGGTCCCGGGTGGGGAGTCAGGTGCCGAGCTCGGTGATGAGGTCCTGCGCGACGCGGCGGCCCATGCGGATGGCGCCGTCGACGTGCTGATAGCCCGCGCCGGCGATGTCGCTGCAGGCGAAGCGGATGGGGCCGACCGGGGTGTGCAGGTCGGCGCCGTAGCGGTGCAGGCCGCCGAGGTCGAAGCTGGCGGCGTAGGCGCCGCGCGTCCATTCCTCGGCGCCCCAGTCGCTCTCGTAATAGACGACCGGACTCTTCGCCTGGGGCCCGTAGTACGCGGCCAGCGACTCGAGGATCCGCTCGCGGCGGTCGGCCTCGGACAGCTCGAACACCCCGTCGGCCCTCTGGTCGGAGACGAAGCCCACGAGCGTGCCGCGGTCGTCGCCGTGGTTGGTGTTGTCGTACGCCTCGTGGCACAGCTCATACGGGCTGAAGACGGTGCCGGACAGGCCGTCCTCGCGCCAGAACGGCCGGTCGTAGACGGCGTGGACCTTGATGACGAGGCCCATGGACAGATGCTGGTGCAGCTGGTGCTGGCGGCGAGGCAGCGGCGGGTCGAAGGTGATGCGGCTGTACAGCACCGGGGCGTGGGCGAGCACGACGCGCTGCGCCCGCACCACGGCGTGGTCGCTGGTGACCACGACGCCGTCGGGCCCGTGCTGGATGCGCCGCACGGGCTGCCCCAGCAGCACGTCGTCGCCCAGCTGCGCGGCGAGGCGGACCGATACCTCCTGCATGCCGCCGACGATCCGCCGGTCGAGGATGAAGTCGGCGTCGACGAGGTTCGTGAAGCTGCCGGCGCTCGCCGCCATCAGCAGCGCCTGCAGGGTCGAGAACGCGTGAGCGGGCTTCGTGAGCATGGCCGGTCCGATGAAGAGCGCGATGTTGTCGCGTGCCTCCTGATCGGTCGTCTCGGCCTCGAGCCACGCCTCGAAGGAGACGCTGTCCAGCTCGGCAGCACGTGGGTGCTCCCACGGGCGGTCGGGGTCGACCTCGGCCGCCAGCGCGTCGAGCGTGCCGATGAGACGCACGAGCTCCGCCTCGGTCTCGGGCGGCACCGGGAAGATGTCGCCCGTGAACCGGGTGAGCTCTCCCGTCCTCGAGATGTACAGGCTGTCGCCCTCGCGGTACCGCGGGAAGGTCTCGAGCCCGAGCTCGTCGAGCGTCTCGAGCAGCGCGTCCTGGTCGGGCGACACCCATTGGCCGCCGATCTCGAGGGTCGCGCCGTCGATGTCGTCTGTCCACGTGCGACCGCCGACGCGGTCGCGGGCCTCGAGCACGGCCACGCTGAGCCCCGCTGCCTTGAGCCGCGTCGCGGCGGTCAGACCAGCGGGGCCGGCGCCCACGATCGCGACGTCACGGATGATCTCTTGCGTCATGGGGGCGAGCATAGGCCACCGGCCTCGCCCCGCACAACGAAATCCGTTGCAGATACTTATCTGAGCTACTGATTTCGAAGCCAACGACGCCTTTGAGTAAGGAATCTTCACCGGCGCGCGTCGAATGGGATACTCGTCGCATGGCCTCACGACGAGCGACCCCCGTGCTGGACGACACCTCGAAGGCGATCATCGAGCTGCTCCAGGAGGACGGGCGGCGCCCGTACTCGGAGATCGGCAAGGCCGTGGGACTCAGCGAGGCCGCCGTCCGCCAGCGCGTGCAGCGCCTCACCGAGTCGGGCGTGATGCAGATCGTCGCGGTGACCGACCCGGTGCAGATGGGCTTCGCACGCCAGGCCATGGTCGGCATCCGGGTGTCCGGCGACACCCGCACCGTCGCCGAGGCGCTCAGCGCCATGCCCTTCGTGATCTACGTCGTGCTCACCGCCGGATCCTTCGACCTCATCGCCGAGGTGGTGTGCGAGGACGACGAGGAGCTCATCGAGCTGCTGAACTCGCGGATCCGCACGCTCCCGGGGATCACGTCGACCGAGACGCTCGTCTACCTGAAGCTGCACAAGCAGCTGTACAACTGGGGAACCCGCTGACCGCGCTCGCGCCGCGGCTCCGGCCGCGGAGTCAATGACGCGGCGTGCAGCGCAGCCGCCATGCCCCTTCCGCATCGGCCAGCACGACCTGCTCCTCGACGCCCCGGAGGGCCGCGGAGAGCCCCGCGGCGAAGACGTGATGGAGCACTCGGTCGGCAGGCGCGGGCGACGCGCCTCCGGCAGTGAGCACCTCCGCCGCCGGGAACGTCGCGCGGTCCGTCTCGACCGGCCTGTGGGCCGGCTGCCGCAGGCGGGCGAGGAGGCCGACCGGGCTCGATGCCTCGCCACCGGGGCGCTCGGACAGCCCCGCCGCGAGCCGCGCGAACAGCTCGGCCGACGTGGCGGGGCTGCCTGCGCCTCCGCTCGGCGTCCGGACGACCCAGCCGATCGCCCATGGCCGCACGGCCAGGCGCGGTGCCAGCTCGTTGGCGAGCGCGGCGGCGACGGTGCGCCCGTAGGCGCTGTTGAGCAGCCTGTCGGCTCCGCTCAGCACCGCGCCGCCGCACGCGCCGCACATCAGGGCATCACATCGCCGCTGTTGGGCCCGAGCGTCTGCCCGACGTAGAGGTCGCCGAACGGGCTCGAGGCGAGCATCACCGCCGTCGGCGCGACCTCGTCGACCTCGCCGAAGCGACCGAGGGGCAGCTCCTCGCGCTTCGCCGTCTTCCAGTCGTCGCTGATCGCCTCCACGAGGGGGGTGTTGATCGGGCCGGGCGCGATGCAGTTGGCCAGCACGCCGTCGCGGGACACCTCGAGCGCGAGCGACTTCGTCATGGCGATCACGCCCGACTTCGCCGCCGCGTAGTGCGCCATCCCGTCGCCGCCCTTCTGACCGAGCTGCGAGGCCACGTTGACGATCCGGCCGTCCCCGCGGGCGCGCATGCCCGGCAGCACCTCGCGGCACAGGAGGAAGACGCTCGTCAGATCGATCCGCAGGGTCTCGTCCCACTGGGTCAGCGCCATGTCCTGCAGCGGCGACTCGGTGAGGATGCCGTGCGACGTCACGAGCGTGTCGATCCGGCCGAGGACACGCGTCGCGTCGCGCACGAGCTCGACGATGCTCTGCTCGTCCGCGGCGTCGAAGACGAGGCCGTGCGCCGCGTCGTCGGAGCCGGACGCGGCGGCGAGACCGCGTGCGACCTCGACCACCCGCGGGTGGGGGGGGGGGCGGGGGGCGGGGGGGGGGGGGCGGCGCGGGGGGGGGGCGCGCCCCCCCCCCCCGGCCGGCGGGGGGG
>NZ_JAIJZW010000011.1:9761-65068 GCF_019753765.1 Microbacterium marinilacus | reverse complement strand
ACCCGGGGGCGGCGCTCGGCGCGCACGCCGCGGGCCCCGGCGCGGCGCCGGTGCTCGCCGCCCGCGCGACCGATGCCGCTGGCGGCGCCGGTCACCAGAGCGGTGCGCCCCGCCAGCAGGCCTGCGTAGCCGATCACGGCTCAGCTCCTCATCGCGACGGTCAGGGCGCCGTCGACGACGATCGCCTGCCCGCTGACGTAGGCGGCGTCCGCGGAGAGGAGGAACGCGACCACGCTCGCCACCTCTTCGGGGCGTCCGACCCTCCCCCAGGGGATGTACTCGCCGGCTGCCCGCAGCCCGTCGGGCCCGAGGGAGTTGACCTCGTCGAGCGACTGCGGCGACTCGATCAGGCCGGGGATGATCGAGTTCGCGCGGATGCCGCGCGGCCCGAGCTCGACGGCGAGGCTGCGGACGAGACCCAGCACGCCCGCCTTCGCGGCCGCGTAGTGCGCGTGCTCCTCCCAGCCGTAGACGCCGCCCGCGATGGACGACACCGCCACGATCGAGCCGCCCACACCGAGGTGCGGCACGGCGGCGCGGGCGAGACGCATCACGCCGTGCAGGTCGACCTGCAGCATGGCGTCCCACGCCTCGTCGGTCATCTCCGCGAACGCGGCGCGGCGCAGGATGCCGGCGTTCGCGACGATGTGGTCGATCCGCCCGTAGGCCGACAGCGCCGCCTGCGCGAACGCGTCGGTCGACGCCGTGCTCGACACGTCCAGGTCGGCGACGATCGCCTCCCCGCCGGCCTGGCGCACCAGCGCAAGGGTCTCCTCGGGGTCGTGCGGGTCGGCGGCGTAGTGCCCGATGACGACCCGGTGCCCGTCGGCGGCCAGCCGCGCGGCGCTGGCGCGGCCGATGCCCGACGCGCCGCCCGAGATCAGGGTGACCGCGCCGGCGCTCATGCGGGCACCTCGGCGGGCGCCGGGATCTCGGCCGGCTCGCCGCGGTCGGGCACCACGTGCTTGGCGAACATCATCACCAGGCCGGAGACGAACGTGCCCGCCGCCCCGACCACGAGCGCCGCCAGCGAGAACGGCACGGCGGCCGAGACGAGTCCGGTCAGGATGAAGCCGCCGATCACGGCACCCGGCTGGCTCATCGCCCCGATGAACGTCGAGCCGGTCGCACGGCAGTCGGCGTCGAAGCACTCGGCCTGGTAGAACATGATCGCCGCGTACGGGCCGAGCAGGAAGAACAGCCCCAGCATGTAGGTCACGAGGACGAACCCCGTGTCGCTCGGCCCCAGCAGCATCAGGGCGAACATGACGCCGCCGAGCAGCCAGCCGCCCACGATGACGTTCTTGCGGCCGAGGCGGTCGCCGAGCCAGCCGTGCGTCAGGTAGCCGGCGGCGCCGACGAGGTTCGACACCACGATCATCAGCAGCGCGTTGGACGCGTCGATGCCCTTGCCGGTCTCGAGCACGGTCGTGCCGAGCACCGAGAAGGTCTGGATGCCGAACCAGTTGAACAGCCAGGCGAGCGACAGCACGATCGTGTTGCGCAGGTGCTTCTTCTCGAAGATGCGGCGGAAGGGCGCGCCCTTGTGGGCCGTGAGGCCGACGGCGCGGGCGAACTCCTCCGCCTCGGCCGCCTGGCCGTCGGCGCGCAGCTTGCGGATGTGCCGCATGGCGACGAACTGGGGGCTCTCCTTGAGGACGAGGCAGACGAGCGCCACGACGACGGCCGGGATGGTGGCGAGCAGGAAGGCGATGCGCCAGTTCTCGGCCCCGAAGACCGCGGTGACGATCGCGACGAAGCCGGCGGCGAGCAGCGCGCCGATCGGCCACCCGGTCTGCACCATCGAGTAGACGAAACCCTGGTTCCGCTTGATCTTGGTGTCCTCGGTGAGGGCGTAGAGCTCGTTGAGGTAGGTCGCGTTCACCGACTGCTCGGCGAGTCCGAGGCCCGAGATCGAGCGGACGCCGACGAGGGAGACGGCGCCCTGGCTGAGGGCGGTCGCCGCGGAGGAGGCCGCGGTGCCGCCGACGGAGATCACCATGCCCTTTCGGCGGCCGAGCCGGTCGACGAGGGGGCCGACGAGCATCACGACCACGAAGGTGCCGATGCTGACGAGCGTGGACACGAGCAGCGCGAAGCTGGTGTCCCAGCCGAAGCCCTCCTCGATCCGCGGCAGCAGTGTGCCGAAGAGGATGAAGTCGTAGACCGCGATGGTCCATGCGAAGAACGCGATGCCGGTGGCGCGCCGGGTCTCTTTGACACCGACCCTGCGCAGCGTGGGGGTCGCCATGATCAGTCTTCTTTCTGGGGTGAGTGGGGTGAGGGGTGGGGACGGGCGCGCCGACGGGGATCGGCGCGGGTGGGGCGTCTGCGGGCGCCGGTCAGGCGCGGGGCGAGCGCACGAGGAAGTCGCCGGCGATCTCGTCGAACGTCGCCCAGCGCACGCCCTCGTGGGCGTTGATGTGCTCGATGAGCCGTTCGAGCATCAGCAGCACCTGCGGGCGTCCCGAGACGTCCGGGTGGATCGTGAACGTGACCACGCCGTAGTCCTGCTCGCGGTAGACCCAGTCGAACTGGTCCTTCCACATCTGCTCGATGTCGCGCGGGTTGACGAAGCCGTGGCTGTTCGGGCTCGACTTGATGAACATCATCGGGGGGAGGTCGTCGAGGTACCAGCTCGCGGGGATCTCGACGAGGTCGGTCTCGCGGCCGCGCACGAGGGGCTTCATCCAGGTGCTCGCGGGACGGCCGTAGTCGATCTTGTCCCAGGTGTCGCCGACGCGGACGTAGTACGGCTCGAAGTCGCGGTGCATCAGCGAGTGGTCGTACGTGATGCCCTGCTCGATCAGCAGCTCGTTCGTCACCGGCGAGAACTCCCACCACGGGGCGACGTACCCGGTGGGGCGCCGTCCCGACCGCTTCTCGATGAGGTCGATGCAGTAGGTCAGGATCTCGGTCTCCTGCTCGCGGGTCATCGCGATCGGGTTCTCGTGGCTGTAGCCGTGGACGCCGATCTCGTGCCCCGCGGCGACGACCTGGTCGAACTGCTCCGGGAACGTCTCGATCGAGTGGCCCGGCCAGAACCAGGTGCTCGGCAGGTCGTACTTCGCCAGCAGCCGGTTGAGGCGGGGCACGCCCACCTCGCCCGCGAAGACGCCGCGCGAGATGTCCCCGGGCGAGTCCTCGCCGCCGTAGGACCCGAGCCAGCCGCCGACGGCATCGACGTCGATGCCGAATGCCACGAAGATCTCTTTTGCCATCATGGTGCCTTTCTGTGGGTGGATTCGTACGGTCAGAGGGTGCTGACGAGAGCGCGGAGCCGCTCCGCCGCCTCGGGGGCGGGGTGGGCCGAGAGCAGCATCGCCAGGAGCACCCGGGCCTGCGTGGCGGGCAACGGGCCGAGGGGCACGGCACCCGCCTCGACGGCGTCCACGGCTCCGCCGCCGCCGTAGACGGGCTGCACCGGTCCCGCCCCGGTGCGGGTGCCGAGTGCGACGACGACGCCGCCCGCCGTGGCGCGCGCGATCGCGTCGGTCATCTCCCGGCCCGGATTGCCCGAGCCTCCGCCGAGCACGACCACGCCCGCGGCGCCCTGCGCGATCGCGGCGTCGATCAGCCCGCCGTCGGCACCGGGATACGCAAGGACGATGTCAACGCGCATCCCGTCGAACGCGGGACCGGGCTGTGCCACGCGGATGCCCGCAGCGGGGCTGAGGTGGAACGCGGGGCCGTCGTCGGCCATGCGGCCGAGGGGGCCGCCGAGGGTGTTCGAGAAGGGACGCGGTGCGATCGTGTGGGTCTTGCGGATGCCGAGCGCGGCGTGGATCTCGCCGGAGAACGAGACCAGCACACCCCGCGACCGGCTCTCCTCCGCCCCCGCGACGCGGATCGCGTCGGCGAGGTTGGCGGGCCCGTCGCTGTCCCGCCGGTCGGCGGCTCGCTGGGCTCCGGTCAGGACGACCGGCCGCGGGTCGGCGTGCACCGCCGCCAGGTACGCCGCCGTCTCCTCGAGGGTGTCGGTGCCGTGCGTGACGACGACGCCGAGCGCATCGGGCTCGGCGAGGGCCGCCCGCACCGCGTCTCCGATCGAGCGGAGGTGGCCGAGCGTGAGGTTGAAGGAGTTCACGCTGAGCACGTCGACGGTGCGGACCTCCGGCGAGCCGTCGGCAGCGCCCTCGAGCTGGGCGATCAGGGTCGCGCTGCCGTCTGTCGCGCGCGCGCCGCCCCCGGCCTGATCGCGCGAGGCGATCGTCCCGCCGGTGCCGAGCAGTACGACGTGCGACATCTCGCTCCTTCCGCCGCCGCCTCGTCGCGGCGGCTCTCCTGGGTCCACCTTGGCGACGTCAACCGATTTCCGCAAACGTTTGACGTGAACGATTATGTAAATTCCGTGTTGCGAGGATTTGCGGCAATATTGCGTCAACAGCTCCCACCGAACGGACGTCGATGCCCCACCTCCCCCCGCGCCGCCCCATCACGCAGCGCGCGATCGCCCAGCTCGCCGGCGTCTCGATCACGACGGTCTCGCGAGTGCTCGCCGCCGACGCCGACCAGGCCTCCCGCTGGGCCTCCCCCGCGAAGGTCGAGGAGATCCTGCGCATCGCGGCCGCGCACGGCTACCGGCGCAACCCGCATGCGGCGAGCCTGCGGACGGCCCGGTCGAACACCGTCGCGATGATCGTGCCGCGCCTGCAGGACTTCGTGCTCGCGACCATCTACGAGGGAGTGGACGAGGCCGCGGCCGAGCGCGGGTTCTCGACGTTCGTCACCAACTCGCTGGACCGCGTCGACCAGCAGCGCACCCGCACGCAGGAGATGCTCGACCGCCGGGTCGACGGGCTGATCTTCGGCGACGCGCACCTGAACGACCCCTTCCTCGACGAGCTGGCGGAACAGGGGGTGCGGTTCGTGCTGACCTCGCGGCGCAAGCCGCCGCATGTTTCCGTCACGTGCGACGACTACCTCGGCGGGCGCCTGGTCGCCGAGCACCTCCTCGAGATCGGCCGCGTCGACGTCGCCGTGCTCGCCGGCCTCGAGTTCGCCTCCACGGCGATGGACCGCACCCAGGGCCTGCTCGACCGGTTCGCCGAGGCCGGGGTCGACGTGCCGCCGGAGCGGATCGTCTACCGGGGCTTCGACGCGCCCGCCGGCGCGGAGGCGATGCGGGAGATCCTGGCCGCGGGTGCGCGCCCCGACGCCGTGTTCGCGACCAACGACTTCGCCGCGATCGGCTGCCTCGGCGCGTTGCGCGAGCACGGCCTGAGCGTGCCCGACGACGTGGCGCTCGTCGGCTACAACGACACGCCGCTCGCGGCGTCGGTCAGCATCCCGCTCACGACGATCCGGTCCCCCATGCATGAGATGGGGCGCCGGGCCCTCGTCGCGCTGGCCGACCTGATCGCCGGGGGCGAGCCCGCATCGCAGCTGCTGCCGCCCGAGCTGGTGGTGCGCGCGTCGACGATCTGACGCCGCCCGCCGCGCACCACGACCCGGGACCTCGCGCTCAGGCGGCGAGCACCACCGCTCGCCGCTCGACCGCGAGGCTCGTCATCACGATCCCCACCCCCAGCACCGCCAGCACGATGCCGAGCCACGCCGGCGCCACGTAGCCCCAGCCGAGCGCGATCACCGCGCCCCCGAGCGCGGCGCCGAGGCTGTTGCCCACGTTCATGCCCGAGTGGTTGAGCGCCGCCGCGATCGTGGGACGGTCGCCCGAGACGTCCATGAGCCGCGTCTGAACCGCGGGGCCGGCGAGCGCGCTGATCGCGCCGAAGAGGAACATGGCGCCCACGAGCGTCACGGGGTTCGCCGCCGCGACGCCGACGACCGCCGACCCGATCGCGAGCAGCACGAAGGCGACGACCAGCGCGCGCGGCAGGTTCCGGTCCGCGACGACGCCGCCGACCAGGTTGCCGACGGTCATGCCGAGCCCGGTCGAGACCAGCACGATCGGCACCGTCCACTCCGGGGCGCCGGCGACCTCGGTCATCAGCGGCGAGATGTAGCTGTAGATGGCGAAGAACGATCCGAAGCCGATCGCGCCGATGCCGAGCGTCAGCCACACCTGCCCGAGTCGGAACACGCCCAGCTCGTGGCGCAGCGACCTCGACCCGTCCCCCGGAGACGCGGGCACCACGAGCGCGATCATCACCGCGGCGAGCGCGAACAGCCCCACCACGACGCCGTAGGCGACGCGCCAGCCGGCGAGCTGGCCGAGCCAGGTGCCCACGGGCACGCCGACCACGTTCGCCACCGTGAGACCGCTCATCACGATCGACACGCCCTGCGCACGCTTTCCCGGTCCGAGCAGGTCGGCGGCCACGATCGCCGCGATGCCGAAGTACGCGCCGTGCGGGAGCCCCGCGATGAGGCGGGCCACCGCGACCGTCTCGAACGTCGGCGCGAGCACCGTCAGCAGGTTGCCGAGGAGCAGCCCGGACGCGAGCACGATCAGCACGCGATGCCGGGCGAACCGCGCCGCGTACCCCGCGATGAGCGGGGCGCCGATCACGACGCCGAGGGCATAGACGCTGATCAGCAGGCCGGCCTGGGCGATCGCGCCCTCCTGCCCGGTCGTCCACGCATCGGACAGCAGGTCACGGGCGATGCCCGGGAGCAGGCCCATCGAGACGAACTCGGTCATGCCGATGCCGAAGGAACCGAGGGCGAGGGAGAGGAGCGCCCACATCGCCGCCCCCCTCGACGGGGTCGAGGAGGTCATGGATGACAGCCTACGGCCGCCGCGCGCCGGTCGACGCCGGGTGGCCCGCAGAGCGGCACGGGACGGGGTCCCTGGGGCGGCTGTGCCCCGCCCCAGGGACGGATGAGGCGGCTCAGACGGCGGGGACCGCCGCGCGTGCCGCCGCGTACGCGTCGAGCAGTCGCTCGGTGTCGGCGAGCTGGTCGTACCACTCCACCCGGACGATGTCGATGCGGTCGTCTGCCGTCTGCAGCCCGGCGAGATAGGCCTGCACGTCCGCGGTGCCGCCCGGTGCCGCCTCGTGCAGAGCGAGCAGACGCAGGGCGAGCCTCGCCTGCATCCCGTACACGGGGATCTGCGGGCCCCGGGGCGCCGTCAGCCCGATGTAGTAGAGCTTCTCCAGCCCCTGCGGCACCAGGCCACCCGCGTAGCGCAGCGGGACCCCGTCGCGTCGCGGGACGAGCGCGTCGTCCAGGAAGGGCAGCGACGCATGGAAGCCCGTCGCCCACAGGATGGTGCCGTAGTCGCGGGACGTGCCGTCGGCGAAGCGGACGGTGCGTCCCTCGATCCGGTCGATGCCGGGCACGACGTGGATGCGACCGTGCTGCAGCCAGTACAGCAGCAGGCTGTTGACGACGGCCCGCCCCTCGGCGAGCGTCTTCTCGGCCGGAGCCGGCAGCCCGTAGACCTCCGGGTCGCCGAGCGAGACCCGCGAGAGCATGCGGGCGATGAAGTCCTGCTCCTCCGGCGAGAACTGCTCCATCCAGGGGAGCTGCTGCCGCGGGACGCCGAAGTACGACTTGGGCTGGAAGAACACGCCGTGCCGCACCACGACGTCGACCTCGTGCCGGTGCTGCGCGGCGTCCACCGCGAGATCGCATCCCGAGTTGCCGGCGCCCACGACGAGCACGCGCCCCTCCCCCAGGTCGTCCGTGTTGCGGTACGCGCTCGAGTGCAGCTGAGTGCCGCTGAAGCCCTGCGACACGGCAGGCACCTTCGCGTCCCAGAGGTGGCCGTTGGCGACGAACACGCCGTCGTAGTCCCTCGCCTCGCCGTCGCTCAGCGTGACCCGCCACCCGCCCGCGCCCGGGGTGCCGTCGGTCGGCAGCGGCACGACGGACGCGACCCGGGCGCCGAACCGGATGGCCTCGTAGAGCCCCCGTTCGCGGGCGAACGACTCGATGTAGTCGCGCACCTCGTCTCGGCGCGGGAAGTGCGGGTACTCGGCCGGCATCGGGAAGCCCTCGAACACGGTCTGGTCGCGGGCGGTGATGAGATGCAGCGCCTCGTAGTCGGTGTGCCAGTGCCCGCCGACGCGATCGGTCTGCTCGAAGCAGTCGGCCTCGTAGCCGGCGCGACGCAGCTGATCGAGCGTCGACAGGCCGGCCGCGCCGGCTCCGATCACGCAATACCTGGTCATGGATGGTGTTCCTTTCTCATGGGCGCGGGGACGGCTCGTCGGCCGTCGAGGACATGCGCATCGCCGCCGCGGCGAGGGCGACCCCGCGCGCCCCGGACGGCCGCACGTACCCGCGCGCCGTGGGACCGATGCCGGCCGCGGCCAGGTCGAGCAGCTGGAGGGCGTGGCTGAACGCGAGCCGGTTGCAGTCGAGCACCGGCACGTCCGGGTGACCGCCGACGGACGTGTAGCCGTGATGCGTGAACAACGGGGCGAGATAGCCGCAGCCGACGACGACCGCGTCGGCGCCGTCTTCGACGGCCGCACGCGCGACCTCGTCGAAGCGCTCGATGAGCGGCTCCGGGTCGTGGATGGCGCGCACCACGTCGGCATGGCTCGACTCCGGATCGTACGACCGCACGGGCCTCTCGGCCAGGAATCCGGCGGGGCCCAGCCGGGTGAGGTCGTCGCGGAAGATCGGCACGAGCGCCGGCGACACGGTCACCACGACCGCGCGGCGCGCCAGGCTGCCGACGGCGCGGCTCGCTCCGTCGGGCAGGCTGGTGACGGGCACCGTGCTCGCGGCGCGCACGGGCTCCGTCGGCGCTCCCCAGCAGCCAATCACGATCGCGTCCGACTGCTCCTGCACGTCGAGCGCGGTGGCCAGGATCGCGGCGTCGCTGAGCAGCCGGTTGGCGGGCGTGCGGATGCCGCCCGCGTCGACGCCGACGTGCCGGATGCGTGTGCGGACGCGCCCGTCGGCGAGAAGCGCGACCTGGTCGGCCAGGAAGTCCCAGAGCTCGCCGAGCGCCGGGTCGCCGACGGTCGCCTCCAGCCAGGTGACCGTCCGTCCCCCGTCCGCCGCCGTCACGCGTGCCCCCGCGCGAGCCGCCGCTCGACCATCACGGACAGCCACGTCGCCGGCACGGAGATCACGGCGTAGATCAGGCCCGTGATCGCGTACACCTGCAGGTACTCGAACGTGACGGCCGCGGCGCGATAGGACTCGCCCATGAGCTCGCCGACCGAGATCGAGTAGGCCAGCGAGGTGGCCTGGAACGACATGATGGCGAGCCCCATGAGCGCGGGGATGGCCGATCGCAGCCCCTGCGGCAGGACGATCCGGAGGAACGACGTCATGCCGGTCAGGCCGAGCGCGGACGCCGCCTCGGTCTGGCCCCGGGGCACCGACTGGATGCCGGCGCGGATCATCTCCGACGAATAGGCGCCGGCCGTGAAGGTCAGGCCCACCGCGGCCGACCAGAACGAGTCGAACACGATGTCGAGCGACGGCAGCCCGAAGTAGACGATGTAGAGCACGACGAGCGCGGAGATGCCCCGGCCGATCTCGACGACCACCAGCGTCGGCCACTTCAGCCACGGCCTGCGGGACGCGACCCCCAGCGCCAGCAGCAGCCCGAGCGCGTAGCCGAAGACGACGGAGATGGCGGTCAGCTCGAGGCTGACGACCAGACCCCGGCCGAGCACCGGCAGGTGTTCCAGGGCGCCCATCAGCGGCTCCTCTGCATCCGGGTGTCGAGGCGTCTCGCGAGGATCGCGATGGGGACGCTGATGACGAGGTAGACGGCCGCGGCGACGAAGAACGCCGTGAAGCCGCCCTCGGCGGTGTTCTGCCGGGTGAAGAGGTTCGCCTGGAAGACCATGTCGGCGACGCCGATCGTGGAGGCCAGGGACGAGTCCTTGATGAGCGACAGCAGGAACGCGGTCATGGAGGGCAGCGCGGTGCGCAGCGCCTGCGGGGCCAGGATCCGGCCGAACGACGTCGCCCGGCTGAGCCCGAGCGCGGCGGCCGCCTCGGCCTGCCCGCCGGGCAGCGTCGCGAAGCCGCCCCGGTAGATCTCCGCGAGATAGGCGGACGAGATCACGCCGAGCGCCAGCACCGCCGCGGTGAGCGAGTCGAGCCGGACCGAGCCGACGGACACGCCGAAGTAGAGCAGGAACAGCCACACGAGCGGCGGCACGCCGCGGACGAGGTCCACGACGAGGCGCAGCGACAGGCGCACGGGCGCGAAGCGCGACCGCAGCCCGAGCATGATGGGCACCCCTCCGACCAGTCCGATCGCGAACGACAGCGCCGTGACGAGGAGAGTCAGGGGCAGGCCCAGCAGGACGATCGAGACGACCTCCGGCATGCGGATCAGCGCCCCATCACGGCGGACAGGAAGCGGCGCGTGCGCTCCTCGCGCGGATCGGACATGATCCGTCCCGGCTCGCCCTCCTCGATGATCCGACCGTCCGCCATGACGACCAGGTGGTCGGAGACGTCGCGCGCGAACTGCATCTCGTGGGTGACGACGATCATCGTCATCCCCGTGTCCGCGAGCTCCCGCATCACGGCGAGCACCTCGACGCCCACCTCGGGGTCGAGCGCGCTCGTGGGCTCGTCGAACAGCATGGCGCGCGGTCCGAGCGCCAGGGCACGGACGATCGCGATGCGCTGCTGCTGCCCGCCTGAGCACCGGGCGGGGTGGGCGCCCGCCTTGTCGCGCAGACCCACGCGCTCGAGGAGCGTGAGCGCGCGGGCCTCGGCCTCCTCGCGGCTGCGTCCGAGGATCCTCTCCTGCGGGAAGGCGATGTTGCGCAGCACGGTGAGGTGCGGGAACAGGTTGAAGGACTGGAAGACCATGCCGATCTGGCGACGCAGCGCCAGGAGGTCCTTGGCGGGCAGCGGGGTCCCGGCGTCGATCGACTGGCTGCCGACCGTGACGCGACCGGCGTCGGGGGTCTCCAGCAGGTTCACGCACCGCAGCAGGGTGCTCTTGCCGGAGCCGGAGGGCCCGATCAGGGCCGTGACGCTGCCGGGGCGGACCGACATCGAGATGTCGTCGAGGACGAGGTTGCTGCCGAAGCTCTTCGACAGGTGCTCGATCTCGACCCCGGCCATGGCCAGCTCGTTCTGCTGGGTGAGAAGGGGGCTGGGCACAGCAGCTCCTCTCTGGGTAGGGACGGGGCCGGCCGCCGGCCGACCCCGTCGAGGGGTCAGCGGAGGGAGGTCGCGGCCACGTCGGCCGGGACGATGAGGTCGGCCAGGTCGTACTCGCCGAGGACGTCGGCGAGCGTGCCGTCCTCGCGCCAGCCGTCGATCAGCTCGCTGACGGCATCCGAGAGCGCCTGGTTGTCGGGGTCGATCGGGTACGAGATGATCGGCGGGTCCTCGGTGACCGCGATCCGGGAGTCCGGCTCGACGGCCTCGACCTCGAAGTCGGTGCCCTCGTAGGCGATCAGCGCGACGGCGTAGCCGTCGAGGGACGCCTGGATCCGGCCGTTGACCAGGTCCTGCTTCATCTCGACCGTGCCGGGATAGCTCTTGTAGCTGTCGCCCAGCAGGGCGGACGAGTCCGCCTCCCAGGAGAATCCGGCGCCCGAGCCGACGTCGCCGACCTCCAGCAGCTCGTCGACCGTGCTGATGCCGTCCGCCGAGACGATCGCCATCGCGTCGTACTGGGTGGGGCTCGTGAAGCCGACCTGCTTCGCGCGATCCTCCGTCACGTACCAGCCGCCGGTGATGACGTCGGCCTTGTGCTGCTCGGTGATCATCGCGATGCCGTTCGCGTAGGTGATCGGCACGTAGGCGATCTCGAGGCACTCGGTCTCCGCGACGAGCTTCAGCAGGTCGACGTCGGCGCCGGTGGCGTCGGTGCCGCTGGTGCCGGAGTAGGGCAGGTTCTCGGGCACCCCGACCGTGAGGGTCCCCTCGGTGAAGGTGGTGAGGTCGTCGTGTGCGGGCGTGCAGTCGGCGGCGACGGACGACGTGGCGGGTCCGGCGCTGGAGCAGCCGGCCAGGGCCAGGCCGAGGGCGACGGACGCGGCGGCGCCGGCTCGCAGGGCGAGCCTTCGCGCGCCAGGGAGGGGGGTGTCTCGGTGCATGGGTGGGGTCCTTCCGCTGTATCGGGTGGGGTGGGACTGGTCAGGTCGCGGTGAGGCCGCCGTCGATCGTGAACACGGAGCCCGTCACGAACGACGCGGCGTCCGAGAGCAGGTAGCGGATCAACGGGGTCACCTCCTCCGGTCGGGCTCTGCGCCCGAGCGGGGTGCCCGAGCTGCTGCCTCCCGGCGGCTCGTCGTCGTTCATCGGCGTGGCCACGCCTCCGGGACAGATCGCGTTCACACGGATCCGAGGCGCGAGCTCGACGGCGGCGACGCGTGTCAGCGCGAGCAGGGCGGCCTTGGAGGCGGAGTAGGCGGCGTATCCGGTCGACCCCACGAGCGCGGCGGTCGAGGAGACGTTCACGATGGCCCCGCCGTCGACGATCAGCGGGGCGATCGTCCGGATGCCGAGGAACGCCCCGAGCGAGTTCACCCGCTCCTGCCGCGCCCACGCGTCCACCGAGGTGTCGGCGATGAGGGCGTGGCGCAGGATGCCCGCGTTGTTCACCAGACCGTGCACCGGCTCGGGCCGCTCGCGCAGCTCGTCCGCGAGCGCGGCCCAGCCGCCCTCGTCGCCGACGTCGAGGCGGCGGTACACAGCGTCCCCACCGGTCGCCCGCAGCCCGGCGGCGAGGGTCTCGCCCGCCTCGTCCTGGACGTCGGCGATGACGACGCGATGACCGGCGGCGCTCAGCACGGCGGCGTGGGCGGCGCCCTGCCCGCTCGCGGCCCCGGTGATCACGACGGCGCTCATCGCATCACGTCGCCGCCGGCGAGGACGATCGTCTCGCCCGTCAGGAAGCCCGCGTGCTCGCCGTGGGAGATGAGCCACACCCAGGCGGCGATCTCGGCAGGCTGGGCCACGCGCCCCAGCGGGATCGACGCCGCGGCGGCCTCCATCCGGCCCGTGGCGGCGTTCCCCGGCGTCGCCACCCAGCCCGGCGCGATCCCGTTCACGCGGATGCGAGCCGGCGCGAGCTCGAGTGCCAGCGACTTCGTCAGCATGACCACCGCGGCCTTCGAGGCGCCGTAGAGCAGCTGGCCCCGCGACACCTCGTAGGCGTCCACCGAGGCGAAGTTGACGACGCTGGCTCCCTCGCGCAGCCAGGGGCGGGCCGCGGCGATGACGTTCAGCACGCCGAGCACGTTGATGTCGAAGACCCGGCGGTAGAGCTCGTCGGTGTAGGTGTCGAGCGTGGTCGGAGGATAGACGCCGGCGATGTTGGCGACGACGTCGATCCGCTCGCCCTCCGGCAACGCCGCGCCGATCGCCGCCGACACCGCGTCGCGGGAGCGGACGTCGGCGGCGAGGGCGATCAGCCGGCCCGACCCCGTCGGCTCGATCGCGGCCGCGGTGATGTCGAGCGCCAGCACGGTCCACCCGCGGCTCAGGAAAAGCTCGGCGGTGCTCAGCCCCATGCCGCTGGCGGCGCCCGTGATGAGGGCGACGCCGGTCGCCGTGGTCAGGTCCTGTCCCTCGTTCAGATGTGGCACCCGTTCATCGAATCGGGATCCGCGAACTAGGACAAGCCTGATTGTTGTATGTTCGCGATAGGTAAAACCTTGAGGAAGGTGCGCCATGCCGCTCCCGACGATCCGCCAGCTCGAGTACTTCGTCACCGCCGCGCGGCTCGGCACCTTCGCGGCCGCCGCCCTCGAGCTGCGGATCGCGCAGCCGAGCCTCTCCGAGCAGATCACCGTGCTGGAGCGGACCCTCGACGTGCGGCTGTTCACGCGGACGTCGCGCCGCGTGCTGCTCACCGACGCGGGCAAGCAGCTGCTGCCGCTCGCCGAGAAGGCGATCGGTGACGTCGTGGAGATCACGAAGCTCGGCCGGAGCGTGCGCGCCCTGGAGGAGGGCACCGTGTCGTTCGGCACGTTCAACAGCGCGCACCTGTACCTGCTCACGGACCTGATCCGCGAGTTCCACTCCCTGCATCCCGGGGTCCAGATCCAGGTCACCGGCCTCAACTCCGCCGAGGTCGCCGATGCCGTGCGCGCCGGACGCATCGAGGCCGGGCTGGTCCAGCTGCCGATAGACGCCCGCGAGCTGCAGGTCTCCCGCACGGCGTTCGTCGACCAGGTCGTCTACGTCTCCCGGGAGAAGGCGAACACCGCGGCCCCGATCGACATCGCGACCCTGGCGACGCGGAAGCTCATCCTCTCGGAGGCTCGCTGGTCGACGAGCGATCCCCTCCGCGTATCCCTGCTGGAACGTGCCCAGTCAGCCGGCATCGTCCTCGAGCCGATCATCGAGGTCGAGTTCCAGACGCACGCCCTCGAGCTGGCCGCGCAGGGCGTGGGCGACTCGCTGGTGTCGTACCACGTCGGGCGGTCGGTGATGGCGGACCGCGGGCTGTCGTGGACCCGCCTGGAGCCGGCCGTCGAGGAGAGCTACGCGTTCATCACCCGCCGCCGCGGATCGATCTCGCCCGCGACGGCCGAGTTCATGGCGCTCGCTCGGCGCTCCCTGGCGCGCATCCAGAACGCCTGAGCGCCCGTCCGCGCGTCACTCCAGATCGGAGATCGCGGCCTCGAGACGCTCGATCTTGCCGTCGATCTCCCCGGAACGGCCGGGACGGATATCGGCCTTCAGCACCAGCGAGACGCGGCTGCCGAACGGCAGGACGGCCTCGGTCGCGCGCTTGACGACGTCCATCACCTCGTCCCAGGTCTCGCCCTCGATCTCGGTGAACATCGACGTCGTGCGATGAGGCAGGCCGGAATCGCGCACGACCTTGACCGCGGCGGCGACGGCGTCATGGACGGAGCCGTCCGGGTTGTCGGCGGCCGCCCCGGAGGGGGCGACGGAGAAGGCGACGAGCATGGCGGTGGTCCTCTTCCTCGGTCTGGCGCCTCTCGGCGCGTGGTCTTCCGGCCTACGGGCTTCCCGGACTCTCGCCGTCCGGCGCGGCGATGGCCGGACGGGCCGGCGCACCCCCTCCGATGGTGCGCCCCACGGCCGGCACGGTCCCGCGGGGCACGCGGACGCGATCGGGGACGGGCACCCGTGCGAGCCGGACGATCGCCCACACCATGAGCGCGACGACGACGACGTTGCGAGCGGTCAGCACCGACACGGCGACAGGCTCGGCGGCGAGCAGGCCACCGTACAGAACCGGGTACACGGCCTGCGTCAGCGCCGCCGCCACGAGGGCGAGCGCCGCGAGCGGCCGGGCCCGTCGCCGGTCGAGGACGATCCAGAGCACGAGCGGGGCGATCAGCCAGTCGTGGAACTGCGGCGAGCCCACCTTGTTCAGGGCGATCAGCGCGGCGACCAGCGCGAGGGCGAGAGGCGGGAGCAGCCGGAGGACCGAGGCGCCGCGGCGCACCTTCACCGCGCCCATCAGCATGAGCGCGAGCGCCACGGCCGCGAGCAGCGGCGTCATCAGCGCGATCACGACGTCGACGTTGGGGCCGGTCACCTGGAACGTCAGGATCTGGTCGTCGTAGAACAGCCACCAGCCCTCCACTCCGAGCGCATCCCCCCACACGTACGCCGTGCTCACGGGCGCCTCGAGCTGCAGCCCCCGGCCGGTCTGGGCCGTGACGAAGCCGAGCAGATGCGCGGCCCCGCCCGACAGCAGCACGACGACGACGATGACCGCCGTCGTCACGAGCGCGCCGGAGAGCACCTCCCCGCGGCGGCGGACGGCGACGACGGCCGCAGCGAGCAGCGCCGCGGGCCACACCTTGATCCACGCCCCCGCTGCCAGAAGCGCCGACGCGACGAGGGGCCTCCGCGCGAGCAGCAGCAGCCCGACGACGGCGAGCGGCACCGTGACGGCGTCGATGCGGTACATCCCGACCGGGCCGAGGAGCAGCGCGAAAGCGAGCCAGAACCGCGCCGCCGCCCGTCGGCCACGGGAACGGCCGTCGCCCAGCAGCAGCCAGAAGCCCACGGCGTCGAGCAGGGTCACCAGGACCGCCCACGCCACCGTGTAGCCGCCGAGCCACGCGAAGGCGTGCGCGAGGATCATGGGCGCGAGCGCGAGATGCGGGTACACCCAGTCCTCGGTGATCCCCACGACGCCGGCGCCCTGCAGCGCAGACGTCGACCAGGGCTCGTACACGAGGTACACGTCGCCCATCGGCTGGTTCGGCAGCGCCCAGCCCAGCCAGGCCACGAGAGCGTGCACGACGAGGAAGCCGGCCCACAGCCAGGCCCTCACGCCGCGTCCCCCGCCGGCGCGCGCCGCACCGAACCGACGTGTCTGCACGCGACCATCCTAGGAAGCGGCGAGCGCCGCCGCGTACGCGGCCGGCAGGTGCGCGGCGACGTCCAGAGCCGTGACGGGGTGACCGGCCTCACCGCCGGCGACCCCCGAGGCCAGACGCCCCGCGTGGCCGTGCAGCCACGCGCCCGTCGCCGCCACCGGCCCCAGGGCGTCGGCGTCGATCGGGCCGTTCGCCGCCGCGGCGGCGGCCAGCGCCCCGATGGCGCCGGCGAGGACGTCGCCGGTGCCCGCGGTCGCGAGCCAGGGCGTGCCCGCGCGCACGGCCGTCCACCACCCGGTCGGCGCGGCGACGATCGTCACCGCGCCCTTCAGCAGCACGACGCCGCCGAGCGCGACGGCGGTCTCGCGCGCCACCAGCAGCCGCTCGTCGAAGCCGCGCCGCAGGCGGTCCTGCAGCGGGTCCTCCCCCTCGAGGTCGTCGACGCCGAGGCCGAGGGGGATGCGCACCTCGCGCAGCTCGCCGTCGTGCGGCGTGACGACGATCGGACCCCGCGCCTCCGCGGCGAGGTCGAGCGCGCCGGCGTCGACGACCGTGGGCGCGCCCGACCGCAGGGCTCCGAGCATCGCCGCGCGCACCTCGTCCGGCCGCGACCGCGCGTCCACACCCGACCCGAGCACCCACGCGTCGGTGCGCCCCTCGCCGGTCACGGTCTCGGGCCGGCGGTGCAGCACGAGCCGCGCCACCTCCGGTTCCCCGAGCCAGCGCACCATCCCGGCCCCGGCGCGCGCCGCCCCCTCGACCGTCAGCACCGCGGCCCCCGGGTAGGCGGGCGAGCCGGTGCGCAGGCCCACCACTCCCCGGGAATACTTGTGGGAGGTCGCCGTTGGCACCTGCAGGACGCCTGCCGCGTCCCGCGCGGTCCACTCGCGTGCCGTCATGCCCGCCACGATAACGCCCACCGCGACGTCCCCCGCCGGGGGTCCGGTGCGATCGGAGATACATGAGCCTGTTGTTCAGCCCCCTGACCCTGCGCGAGACGACCTTCCGCAACCGCCTGTGGGTGGCGCCGATGTGTCAGTACTCCGCCGAGGAGGGAGTGCCGAACGACTGGCACCACGTGCACCTGGCGCAGTTCGCGTCGGGCGGCGCGGGACTCGTCGTGGCGGAGGCCACCGCCGTGGTTCCCGAGGGGCGGATCTCCCCGCGCGACACCGGCATCTGGAACGACGACCAGCGCGACGCCTGGCGCCCGGTCGTCGACGCGATCCACGCGCGCGGGTCGCTCGCGGGCATCCAGCTGGCGCACGCCGGCCGCAAGGGGTCGACGTGGTGGCCGTTCGCCACGCGCGACGGCCTCGCGCTCCACGGCAGCGTGCCGGCCGCAGACGGCGGCTGGACCGCCGTCGCCCCCTCGGCGGTCGCCTACGAGGGCTTCGCCGAGCCGGTCGCCCTGGACGCGTCCGGGATCGAGGCGCTCGTCGAGGCGTTCCGCGCCGCGACGCGCCGCGCGCTCGACGCCGGGTTCGACGTGCTGGAGGTGCACGCCGCGCACGGATACCTGCTGCACGAGTTCCTCTCGCCGCTCAGCAACCGTCGCTCCGACGAATGGGGCGGCACGCTCGAGAACCGTGCGCGCGTCGTCGTCGACGTCGTCCGCGCGGTGCGCGCCGAGGCCGGCGAGGGCGTGCCGGTGCTCGTGCGCTTCTCGGCGTCCGACGCCGCGCCCGGCGGCCTGGAGCCCGACGACGTCGCGCAGGTGTCGCGCTGGGCGGTCGACGCCGGCGCCGACCTCATCGACGTCTCGAGCGCCGGGCTCGTCGCCCACCAGCAGCTCGCGGTGGGCCCGGGGTACCAGGTGCCGTTCGCCGCGCGGGTGCGCGAGCTCTCGGACGCTCCCGTCGCCGCGGTGGGCATCATCACGTCGGGGGTCCAGGCCGAGCAGATCCTCCGGGACGGCGATGCCGACGCGATCTTCGCGGCGCGAGAGTGGCTGCGCGACCCGCACTTCGGCCTGCGCGCCGCCGGGGAGCTGGGCGAGGCGCCGGAGAGCATCTGGCCACCGCAGTACATCAGGGCCTTCCGCCCGACGCGCTGACCCCGTACGAGAGACGGCCCCCACCCGGTCGGGCAGGGGCCGTCTCTCACCGGTGCGTCATCGGGTGCGCCGGGTGGCGTCGTGGATCTCGCCGATCAGCTCCTCCAGGATGTCCTCGAGGAACAGCACGGCCGTGGTGCGGCCCTCGGAGTCGCGCACGCGAGCGAGGTGACGACCCGCGCGGCGCATGAGCGCCAGCGCGTCCTCGAGGTCGGTCGTCTCCTGCACCGGCACCATGTGGTGGATCCGCTTGGCCGGGATCGGGCGCAGCGCCTTCTCGGGCACGTCCCCGTCGCCGGCCGCGCGCAGCACGTCCTTCAGGTGCACGTACCCGATCGGCTCGCCCTCGGGGTCGACGATCACGTACCGCGAGTAGCCGTGCTTCGCGACGGCGCGCTCGATCTGCTCGGGCGTGGTCGTCTCGGGCAGGGCGACGATGTCGCCCAGCGGCACCGCGACGTCCGCGGCCTTCTTGTCCGTGAACTCCACGGCGGCGGCGACGGCGCCCGACACGTCGTCCAGCACGCCCTCTCGGCGCGACTGGGTGACGATCGTGGCGACCTCGTCGAGCGTGAACGTCGACGCGGCCTCGTTCTTGGGCTCCACCCGGAACAGCCGCAGCACCGCGTTGGCGACCCAGTTCAGCGCCCAGATGACCAGGTGGAAGACCTTCGACACCCACACCAGAGGCGTGGCGAGGATCAGCACCGCCCTGTCCGGCACCGAGAACGCGATGTTCTTGGCGACCATCTCGCCGAACACCACGTGCAGGTACGACACCAGCAGCAGCGCGATCACGAACGCGACCGTGTCCACCAGTGCCTCCGGCAGGCCGAGCAGGCCGATCGGCACCGCGAAGAGGTGGTGGATCGCGGGCTCCGACACGTTCAGGATCAGCAGCGAGCAGATCGTGATGCCCAGCTGCGACGTCGCGAGCATCAGCGTCGCATGCTCCATCGCGTAGAGCGCGGTCTTCGCCGCGCGCGAGCCGCGCTCGGCGAGCGGCTCGATCTGCGAGCGGCGCGCGGAGATCACCGCGAACTCGGCGCCCACGAAGAACGCGTTCGCGAGCAGCAGCACCACCAGCCAGACGATTCCCATCCAGTCGCTCATGCCTCGCCCCCCTTCTCCGAGACCATGCCGGGCAGGTCGTCGTTCCCGTCGCTCGGCAGCGGGTCGGGGGTGTACCGCACGCGATCGACGCGTCGCCCGTCCATCCGCTCGACGGCCAGCACGCCGTCCTCGACGCGCACCGCGTCGCCGACCACGGGGATCCGCTCGAGCACGCTCATGATGTAGCCGCCGACCGTGTCGTAGGCGTCGTCCTCGGGCACCACGATCTCGGCGCGGTCGCGCAGCTCGTCGGGGCGCAGCTGACCCGGGAAGGTCAGCGAGTCGCGGTGGCGCACGACGCCGGCGAGGCGCCGGTCGTGCTCGTCGGCGACCTCGCCCACGATCTCCTCCACGAGGTCCTCGAGCGTGACGACGCCCGCGGTGCCGCCGTACTCGTCGACGACGATCGCCATCTGGTAGCCGCGCGAGCGCAGCTCCGACACGAGCTGGTCGAGGTGGACGGTCTCGGGCACGCGCAGCGGCTCCGTCGCGAGCGCGGCGGCCGGCACGTCGGCCCGCCGACCGCGCGGCACCGACACGGCGGCCTTGAGGTGCACGATCCCGACGATGTCGTCCATCGACTCGTCGAACACCGGGAACCGGCTGTGGCCGGTCTGGCGTGCGAGCTCGATCACGTCGTCCGTCGAGTCGCCGGCGGCGACGGCGTGCACGCGCGGGCGCGGCGTCATCACGTCACCGGCGGACAGCCGCGAGAAGTTCAGGGTGCGGTCGAGCAGCGTGGCCGTGTCCTCCTCGAGCACGCCGGCGACCGCCGAACGCCGCACGAGCGAGGAGAGCTCCTCGGCAGTGCGGGCCCCCGAGAGCTCCTCCTTCGGCTCGATGCCCATCGAGCGCAGCACCGCGTTGGCGCTGCCGTTGAGCAGCGCGATCGCGGGCCGGAACACGGCGGTGAACGCGATCTGGAAGGGAGCGACGATCTTCGCCGTGGCGAGCGGCACCGCGAGCGCGAAGTTCTTCGGGACCAGCTCGCCGAGGATCATCGACAGGATCGTCGCGACCGTCATCGCCACGACGGTCGCGATCGGCGCGACGGCGCCCTCCGCGATCCCCCACGAGAGCAGGACGGGCGCGATCAGGTGCGAGAACGCCGGCTCGAGCGTGTATCCGGTCAGAAGAGTGGTCAGCGTGATGCCGAGCTGCGCGCTGGAGAGGTGGGTCGACGTGCGTCGCAGCGCGGAGATCGTCATGGTCAGGCGCGGCTCGCCGCGCTGCTGCCGGGCCTCGAGCTCAGCACGGTCGAGGTTGACGAGCGCGAACTCGCTGGCGACGAAGAGGCCGGTGCCCACCGTCAGGAGGAGCCCCACGCCGATCAGGATGACGTCCATCAAGAATCACCTCCCCGAAGGGGCGAGGTGCGGCTGTGGGGCGAACTACTGCAACTGGGAGGGTCGTCCATCGTGCTCAGCAGTCTAGGGGCGTGGGGGGGGGGGGGGGGGGGGGGGGGGGGGCGGGCGGGGGGGCCGCCCCGGGGGGCGGGGGCGGGAGGGCCGCGCGGCGCCGGGGCGTGTTGCTTGGCGGCGCCCCCCCCCCCCCCCCCCCGCCCGCCCCCCCCCCCCCCCCCCCCCCCCCCCCGTCGCAGGATGCGCGATCAGGCCTCCGGGCCGTCGGCGGGAGCGGCCGCGGGCCGCCGTGCCGGAGCCTTCGCGGCGGGAGCGGCGGCGTCCGCGCCTCCCGCCGCGCGGATGCCCTCCCCGATGCCCTCGCCGACCGCGCGGCCCGAGATGATCGCGCCCAGGTCGACGCCGGTCGCCGCCTTGACGGCGTCGAACGTCGCCCGCATCCCGACCGCCTGCTCGCTCGCGAGGTGGGCGGAGGCGCCGCCCTCGCCGCCGAGCACCGTGATCGACCCGACGCGCTGGTAGCCCTTGGCGAACTCGGCCATCATCGGCACCACGGCCTCGATCGCGCGCTGCGCCATCAGCGCCTCCTCGTGCTCGGCGATCGCCGCGGCCTCGGCCTTGATCGCCGACGCCTTGGCGTCACCCGCAAGCCGGATCGCCTCGGCGTCGGCCTCGGCGCGGAACTTCGTTCCCTGCGCGTCCTGCTGGGCCACGAACGCGGCCGCCTCACCGGCGGCGCGCTGGGCGCCCGCGTCCGCCTCGGCGGAGAGACGCACGGTCTCGGCGTCCGCGGCGGCGCGGGTCTTGACCTCGAGCGCCTTCTGCTCGGCGATCTTCGCCTGGGCCTCGGCCTCCTTGATGCGCGAGTACGCCTCCGCGTCGGCCGCCTTCTGCTGCTCGTACGCCTCGGCGTCCGCCCTCTGCTGGCGCTCGTAGGCCGCCGCCTCCGCCACGCGGCGCACCTCGGCGTCGAGCTTCGCCGCCTGGTTCATCGCGGCCTGCTCGAGGACGCCCTGCTCGAGCTTCTCGCGGGCGAGCTTCTCGGCGGCCTCGGCCTCGGCGTTCGCCCGTCCGATCTCGGCCTTCGCGTTGGCCGTGTTCTTCTGGTACGCCGTGTACTCGACGAGGTTCTGCTCGTCGGTCGCGATCTTGTTGCGCTGCACCTCACGCTGCGCGGTGATGCTCGCGACCTGCGCGTCGCGCTTGACGCGCTCGATCTCGCTGGCTCCCAGAGCCTCGATGTAGCCGTTCTTGTCGGTGATCCCCTGGATCTGGAACGAGTCGAGGATGAGTCCCTGCGCCTCGAGGTCGCCCTTGATGTTCTCGGCGATCTGGTCGGAGAGCTGCTGGCGATCGCGCATGAGCTGCTCGACGGTCAGCATCGCGACCACTCCGCGCAGCGATCCCTCGAGCTGCTCGCGCGTGAACTGCTCGATCGCGCCGTCCTGCGAGGCGAAGCGCTCGGCGGCACGGCGCACCTGGTCGGCGTCGGAGCCGATCTTGAACAGCGCGACGCCCGTGACGTCGACCGTGACGCCGTTCGACGACTGCGCGGTCGGCTCGACGTTGATCTGGCGGGCGCGCAGCGAGATGAGCTCGGCGCGCTGCGTGATCGGGTTGACGATCGCGCCGCCACCGGTGACGACGGTGATCCGCGAGGTCTCGCCGTCGGCGCCGCGCTGGTTCTTTCCGACGATCACCAGCGCCTCGTCGGCCTTCGCGATGCGATACCAGGCGCGGAACAGCAACAGGATGATCAGCGCCAGGATGACCGCGCCGACCGCGATCGGTCCGACCGTGAACAACAGCGAGAAGGGATCCACCGGGTCTCTCCGTTCGATACGGCGAGCGTCTGCCCTGCGCCCGCTTCTGCCGCTCAACCTATCGGGTGCCGAGGACGCGCCGGGACATCCCGTCACACGATGCGCTCGCCGACGCCGCTCCCGCCCAGCGGCACCAGGCCCGTCGCCCGCCTGTGAGGGGTCTCCTCATGACGCCCCGGCGGGTGGGCCGATCCGCGATCTGGGCTAGGCTTTCAAGGCGTACGCGAGGCGCGCACAGGCGTGCATTCGGACATGACTTCATCGATGAAAGAAGGCGAATCGGCCGTGTCGAGCCAGGTAACGGGCACCGGGACTTCGAACGAAGGGGAGTTCGGGGCCAATCAATGGCTCGTCGATGAGCTCTACCAGCAGTTCAAGGCGGACAGGAACTCCGTGGACAAGGAGTGGTGGCCGGTCCTCGAGGCCTACGACGCCTCTCAGGGAGAAGCCGCCGCCCCGCAGCCGGCGGCTCCGTCCGCCGCCGCTCAGAGCACGCAGCCGGCCTCCGCGCAGGCACAGGCGCCGGCCGCCGCCCCGGCCCAGGCCGCCGCGCCGACGCCGAGCACGGGCCAGCAGCCGGTCGCGCGCACGACGGCGAAGCCGGCCGCGCCCGCGCCGATCCCCGCCGACGCGCCGCAGAAGGCCTCGGCTCCCGCCGAGTCGGCCGAGCCGAAGCCCGCCGAGGACGTCGTCACGCCGCTCAGGGGCATGCCGAAGACGCTCGCCAAGAACATGGACGAGTCGCTCACGGTCCCCACGGCCACGAGCGTGCGCACCATCCCGGCGAAGCTGATGATCGACAACCGCATCGTCATCAACAACCACATGTCGCGCACCCGCGGCGGCAAGGTCAGCTTCACGCACCTGATCGGCTGGGCGCTGATCCAGGCGCTGAAGGAGTTCCCCAGCCAGAACGTGTTCTACGCCGAGGTCGACGGCAAGCCCTCCGTCGTGGCCCCCGCGCACGTGAACCTCGGCATCGCGATCGACCTGCCCAAGCCCGACGGCACGCGTGCGCTGATGGTGCCGAGCATCAAGAACGCCGACACGCTCTCGTTCACCGAGTACCTCTCCGCGTACGAGGACCTCGTCAAGCGCGCCCGCGGCAACAAGCTCACGGCCGGCGACTTCGCCGGCACGACGGTGTCGCTCACGAACCCCGGCGGCATCGGCACGGTCCACTCCGTCCCGCGCCTGATGAAGGGCCAGGGCTGCATCATCGGAGCCGGCGCCCTCGAGTACCCCGCCGAGTTCCAGGGCGCGAGCGCGAAGACGCTCAACGAGCTCGCGATCGGCAAGACGATCACCCTGACGAGCACGTACGACCACCGCGTGATCCAGGGCGCCGGATCGGGCGAGTTCCTCAAGAAGGTGCACGAGCTGCTGCTCGGCCAGCGCCGCTTCTACGAGGAGATCTTCGCCGCGCTCCGCATCCCGTACGCGCCGATCGCCTGGAACAACGACGTCGCCGTCGACCTCGCCGAGCGCGTCGACAAGCAGTCGCGCGTGCAGGAGCTCATCAACTCGTACCGCGTGCGCGGCCACCTTATGGCCGACATCGACCCGCTCGAGTACGTGCAGCGCCTGCACCACGACCTCGAGATCGAGTCGCACGGCCTGACCTTCTGGGACCTGGAGCGCGAGTTCGTCACCGGCGGCTTCGGCGGACGCCGCACGATGAAGCTCCGCGACATCCTCGGCGTGCTGCGCGACTCGTACTGCCGCACGACCGGCTACGAGTACATGCACATCCACGACTACGAGCAGCGGGAGTGGTTCCAGCAGAAGCTCGAGGTCAAGTACACCAAGCCCGACCACGACGACCAGCTGCGCATCCTGCGCAAGCTGAACGAGGCCGAGGCGTTCGAGACGTTCCTGCAGACGAAGTACGTCGGCCAGAAGCGCTTCTCGCTCGAGGGCGGCGAATCGCTCATCCCGCTGCTCGATCGCATCCTGGAGGGCGCGGCCGGGGCCGGCCTGGAGGGCGCCGCGATCGGCATGGCGCACCGCGGCCGTCTCAACGTGCTCACCAACATCGCGGGCAAGACCTACGGACAGGTCTTCCAGGAGTTCGAGGGCGCGCTGCCCGGCAACAAGCGCGGCTCGGGGGACGTGAAGTACCACCTCGGCACCGAGGGCACGTTCGTGACCGAGCAGGGCGAGAAGCTCGACGTCTACCTCGCCGCGAACCCGTCGCACCTCGAGACCGTCGACGGAGTGCTCGAGGGCATCGTCCGCGCCAAGCAGGACCGCAAGCCGGTCGGCTCGTTCACGTGGCTGCCGATCCTGGTGCACGGCGACGCGGCCTTCGCGGGCCAGGGCGTCGTCGTCGAGACGATGCAGATGTCGCAGCTGCGCGGCTACCGCACCGGCGGCACCGTCCACGTCGTCGTCAACAACCAGGTCGGCTTCACGACGCTGCCGCAGGACGGCCGCACGTCGGTGTACGCCACGGACGTGGCCAAGACGATCCAGGCCCCCATCTTCCACGTGAACGGCGACGACCCCGAGGCCGTCGTGCGCGTCGCGGAGCTCGCGTTCGAGTACCGCGAGCGGTTCCACCGCGACGTCGTGATCGACCTGGTCTGCTACCGCCGCCGCGGGCACAACGAGGGCGACGACCCGTCGATGACGCAGCCGCTGATGACCAACCTCATCGAGGCCAAGCGCTCCACCCGCCGCCTGTACACCGAGGCGCTCGTCGGCCGCGGCGACATCACCGAGGAGGAGTACGACCAGGCCAAGCGCGACTTCCAGGACCGCCTGGAGGTCGCCTTCGCCGAGACGCACGCCGCCGAGACCGGCTCGATCCCCATCGTCGACGCGTCGGGCCCGGTCTCGACCGAGCCCGTCGGCGCGCCGGAGACCACCGGCGTCCCGACCGAGGTGATCCACCAGATCGGCGACGCGCACGCCAACAAGCCCGACGGCTTCACCGTGCACAGCAAGCTGCAGCAGCTGCTCGACAAGCGCGTGCAGATGAGCCGCAACGGCCAGGTCGACTGGGGCTACGGCGAGCTGCTCGCGTTCGGCTCCCTGCTGCTCGAGGGCAAGCCGGTGCGCCTCGCCGGCCAAGACGCCCGCCGCGGCACGTTCGTGCAGCGTCACGCGACGTTCCACGACCGCGTGAACGGCCAGGAATGGCTGCCGCTCGTGAACCTGTCCGACAGCCAGGCCCGCTTCTGGGTCTACGACTCGCTGCTGAGCGAGTACGCGGCGCTGGGCTTCGAGTACGGCTACTCCGTCGAGAACCCCGAGGCTCTGGTGCTGTGGGAGGCGCAGTTCGGCGACTTCGTCAACGGCGCCCAGTCGATCATCGACGAGTACATCTCGGCGGCCGAGCAGAAGTGGGGCCAGCAGTCGAGCGTCGTGCTGCTGCTCCCCCACGGCTATGAGGGGCAGGGACCCGACCACTCGTCGGCCCGCATCGAGCGCTTTCTGCAGATGTGCGCGCAGGACAACATGACGGTGGCGCGTCCCTCGACGCCCGCGTCGTACTTCCACCTGCTGCGTCGTCAGGCGTACGCCCGCCCGCGCAGGCCGCTGATCGTCTTCACCCCGAAGGCGATGCTGCGCCTGCGGGGTGCCACGAGCGAGGTCGCGGACTTCACCTCGGGTCGCTTCGAGCCGGTGCTCGACGACAACCGGGGCCTCGACGAGGCGGGCGTGAAGAAGGTTCTGCTGCACTCCGGCAAGATCCACTGGGACCTGCGCGGCGAGCTCGACAAGCGCCCGAACGATGCGATCGCCCTGGTGCGCCTCGAGCAGTTCTACCCGGCGCCCGTCGACGAGCTGAACGCGGTGCTCGACACGTACCCGAACGCCGAGCTGGTGTGGGTGCAGGACGAGCCGGAGAACCAGGGCGCCTGGCCGTTCATCGCCCTCGAGGTCGCGAAGAGCCTCAAGGGACGCTCGATCAGCGTCGCCTCGCGCTCCGCGTCGGCGTCGCCGGCGTCCGGCTCGTCGAAGGTGCACGCCAACGAGCACGCCGACCTGATGCGACGCGCGCTCGCCTGACCCACGCCCGACGAGAGACGGGGGGGCCCCCCGCGGGCGGCCGCGGGCGGGGCGGCGGGGGCCCCCCAGCGGCGGCGGCCCCCTGTGGCGCCGCGCGCGCGCCCCCCCCCCCCCCCCCGCGCGCCGGCCGGCCCCCGGGGGCCGCCCGTCTCTCGTTCCGCGGCGCACACGATCGAGGAGAGCGCCCGCGCGGAAGCGGACAAGCGCGGGATCGAGGACTGCCTGGCACGAGCGGCCCTAGATCCTGCACATGCCCGCTCCCCTGCGCGAGAGCTCCTCGGCTACGAGGGCGGGATGAGGGTGAGGAAAGGACGACCGCGGCGGCGCTGCGCTCCCGAAGGGACCGGCATCGGCATCACCACCGGGGCTCATGTCTTCCGAGGTTCAGCCAACAGACGCGGGACCGACCGACGCCCGTTCGATGAGTTCCTGCGGCAGCACCCGCACCGTGGCCGGACGCTGCACGCCCTGGATCCGTTCGATCAGCATCCGTGCAGCGGTCGCACCGAGTTCGCGCAATGGTTGTGACATGACGGTGATGCCGGGCTCGCTCACGGCCGTCCAGTCGGCATTGTCGAATCCGACCAGTGAGACGTCTCCCGGCACAGACAGCCCCGACTCTCGAAGAGCCCGGAAGGCCTCGATCGCCACGATACTGTCGGAGGCAACGATCGCAGTGACGGGAGCGGGGCCGCGGGTCAGCTGCCGGACGATGTACGCGATGCCCTGGGTCCTCGCATCCAGGCGCACGTGCTCGAGAGGCCGGACGACGCCGGCCGCTCGAAGCGCGGCAGCGAATCCGGCGACGCGATCCTCGATCGCAGACGACTCCAGGCGCGGTTCGAAGAAGATCTCGCCCGCCCGGCCGATGACGATCCGCCTCTCCAGGTCACCGAGCTCGCTGAGCGTCGAGATGAAGGCAATACGTCGGTGCCCGAAGCCGAGCAGAAGCCGGGCCAGACGAGCCGCCCCATCGCGGTTTGCGGCGATCACCGCGTCGGCCTCGAAGCCGTGCACGAGGCGATCGAAGAACGCCACTGGTCGACCTGACTCGATGATCGGAGCGTAATTGGCGAGTGTGGAGGAAGAGGCCGGCGCGACCACCAGTCCGTCCACGCGCTTGGCCAGCTGCACGTCGATCGCCTTCCGCTCGCTGTCCACGCGTTCCCCCGAGTTGGAGAGGATGAGATCGAACCCCGCCTCGTCGGCGACATCGGCTGCACCTCGGGTCGCTTGTGCGAACGCGGGGTTCTCGATGTCCCCGACGATCATTCCGATCGTTCGAGAACGGCCCGTGCTCATGCTTCGCGCGACCTCGTTGCGGCGGTAGCCGAGGTCGTCAGCGGCTCCTCGCACACGCTCTCGAACCCGCTCGCTGACGGCGCCATAGGCGCCGAGAGCACGTGCGGCAGTGGCTTTGGAGACACCGGCGGCTGCGGCGACATCGGCCACCGTCGCCGCACGCCGCCCCGGCTCCCGCATCACGATGACCCCCTTCGGCCGTTCTTGCGTACTCTACCGAGGCGGACCGGGCATTGACGCCATGGCATTTATGCATGTACTGTTCAAACAGTCAATTGAGACCGGTCTCACTTGCATGGCACCTCCCCACCCCACCAGCGGCCCCCAGAGCCACACCACCGAGAGGACCCACCCGATCATGAAGAGCACCCGTCTTACCCGCATCGCCGGGTCCGTTGCTTTCGCAGGCCTGCTGGCGCTCACCGCGTGCGCACCCGCCGCCTCGGACTCGACCGAGGACACGGCAGATGCGAACCCCTACGGCCTGATCGCCCCCGGCCAGATCCGCGTGGCCACGCTCGGAGATGCCAAGCCCTACGCATTCACCGACGAGTCCGGCGAGTTCACCGGCTTCGATGTCGAGCTGTTCACCGACGTGGCGGAGCGCATCGGCATCGACGACGTCGTCTTCACCGGGCAGGACTTCTCGGGCCTGCTGGCCGCGGTCGCCAACGGACAGTTCGATGTCGGCGTCGCCGCGATCGGCATCACCGAGGAGCGCGAGCAGACAGTCGACTTCTCCGACGGATACCTCGCCGGCTACCTCACCGTGATGGCCTCTCCCGACGCGGGCGTCTCCGACGCGGAGGATCTCGCCGGCAAGCGCCTGGGTGTCGTGCAGGGCACGCTTCAGGACGCCTACGCCGAGAAGAACTTCACCGAGACCGAGCTTGTCCGCTTCCCCGACAACAACGCGGCCGTCTCGGGCCTGAACAGCGGCACCATCGATGCGCACTTCCTCGACTACGAGGCGGCGAAGGAGTATGCGCAGCAGTACGGATTGGTGAACGCGATCGACATCCCCTCGTTCGACGCCCCGGCGGGCTTCGCGATCGCGAAGGGAAAGCCCGAGTTCCAGGCGGCGCTCAACGAGGCGCTGAACGCGGCGATGGAGGACGGCACCTGGAAGGAGCTGTACGAGAAGTGGTTCCCGGGCTCCCCCATGCCCGAGCAGTACCTGCCCAGCGACGAGCAGAACGGCGAGTGATCGGGCACCCAGCGGCGCGACAAGCGGAGACCGACATGGATTGGCTCGACAACGTCATCAGGACGTTCCTGAACTTCGACTCGATGCTGCAGGTACTGCCGCAACTGCTCGGAACGGGGCTCCTCAACACCCTCGTCATCTCGGTCTGGGCGACCCTCTTGGGCACGGTCATGGGCATGATCCTCGCCATCATGGGCATCGCCAAGACCCCCTGGCTACGGATCCCGGCGCGCGTCTACACAGACGTGTTCCGAGGCCTGCCCGCCATCCTCACCATCCTGCTCATCGGCCAGGGCTTCGCACGGTTCAGTCAGCAGCTGTTCGGCCCCTCGCCCTACCCGCTCGGGATCCTGGCGCTCAGCCTGATCGCGAGCGCCTACATCGGCGAGATCTTCCGCGCCGGCATCCAGAGCGTGGATCGCGGGCAGCTGGAGGCGTGCCGGGCGCTCGGTATGAGCTACGGCAGCGCGATGCGCCTCGTCGTCGTCCCTCAGGGCGTCCGCCGCGTGCTGCCCGCTCTCGTGAACCAGTTCATCGCGATCGTGAAGGACTCGAGCCTGGTCTACTTCCTCGGCCTCCTCGTCAGCGAGCGCGAGCTGTTCCGCGTCGGGCAGGACGCCGCGGTGTTGACGGGCAACCTCTCGCCGCTCGTGCTCGCGGGCGTCTTCTATCTCGTCATCACCGTGCCGCTGACGCATCTCGTCAATCACTTCGACAATCGCTTCCGCGTCGGACACCGCAAGGCGGCGCCTCCGAAGAGCGGCTTGGAAGAGGTCGAGGAGCAGACCCTGAGCCCGGCACTCACCCGAGGAGAGAACACATGACGTACACCTCACCCGTTCCGGTGACGGACGGCCGCTTCTACGAGGGCTCGGCGCTCGAGATCTCCGGCCTCGTGATGGCCTACGGCGATGTCGAGGTGCTCCGCGACGTCTCGCTGTCCGTCGCCCCCGGCACCACGACGTGCGTGATCGGTCCATCCGGATCCGGGAAGTCGACGCTGCTCCGTGGTGTCAACCGCCTGCACGAGCCGAAAGCAGGGTCGGTCCGCATTGCGGACGACGATGCGCTCAGCCTGCGCCCGGATGAGCTGCGCCGTCGGGTCGGACTGGTCTTCCAGCACTTCAACCTGTTTCCGGACCACACGGCGCTGCAGAACGTCGCGCTAGCGCTGCACGACGTGAAGCGGCTGCCGAAGCGCGAGGCCGAGCGGATCGCGCTCGCGCGGCTGACCGAGGTGGGGCTCGCCGAACGGGAGGGCCACCGGCCCCGCGACCTGTCCGGCGGCCAGCAGCAGCGCGTCGCGATCGCGCGGGCCCTTGCCATGGAGCCGGAGGTCATGCTCTTCGACGAGGCCACGAGCGCTCTCGATCCGGAACTTGTCAAGGGAGTGCTCACGCTGATGGCCGGCCTGGCCCGGCGCGGCATGACCATGCTCGTCGTGACACACGAGATGAACTTCGCACGCAAGGTGGCCGACCAGGTCGTCTTCATGGACGAGGGGCGCGTCGTCGAGTCGGGAACGCCTTCGCGAATATTCGACGACCCCCAGAGCGAGCGGCTGCGACTGTTCCTGTCCGAGGTGCTGTGAACGCCCCGATCCGGACCGCGGTCGTCGGCTTCGGCGTCGCGGGCCGCTGGTTCCATGCCGCGTTTCTCGCCACCGACCCGGCCTATCGGCTCGATGCGATCGTCAGCAGCGACGCCGAGCGCGCCGCCGCGGCGCACGCCGAGCACCCGGGCGCGAGCGTGTTCGCCGATCTCGACGAGCTGTGGCGTCGCGCCGACGACCTCGATCTCGTCGTCGTCGCAGCGCCCAGCCACCGTCATCGCGCGCTGGCCGAGCGCGCGCTGGACCACGGTCTGCACGTCGTGGTCGACAAGCCGCTCGTCGCCGACCCTGCCGACGGCGAGGCGCTGATCGCGCGGGCGCATGAGCACGGCCGCGTGCTGACGGTGTTCCACAACCGTCGCTGGGACGGCGACTTCCTCACCGTGCAGGAGCTGATCGATGGTGGACGACTCGGCGAGGTGCGACGCTTTGAGTCGCGCTTCGAATGGTGGCAGCCCGAGGCACCGGAGGGATGGAAGTCGCAGACTGCCGCCGCTGACGGCGGAGGCATCCTGTTCGACCTCGGACCGCACGTCATCGACCAGGCCCTGCGGCTGTTCGGCCCCGCGCGCTGTGCGCACGCGGAGCTCGCCACGCGCCGCGCGGGCGCCGCGGCCGACGATGACGCGTTCGTCGCGCTCGAGCACGACTCCGGTGTGATCTCGCACCTGTGGATGAGCGCCGTCGCGTCGGCTCCCGGTCCGCGCTTCCGCGCGGTGGGCTCGGACGCCACGTTCACCTCCTGGGGGCTGGACGGCCAGGAGGCCGCGCTCCTCGCCGGCGCGCGACCGGGCGATCCCGGCTTCGGCGAGACGCCGCCCGAACGGTGGGGCACGCTCACCCGAGGTGACCGATCGGAGCCCGTTCCGATGCGGAGCGGCGGCTACGGTGCCTTCTACGCGAGGCTCGCCGAAGCCATTCGCGGCGCCGCACCGCCGGTCGATCCACGAGACGCCGTGGCGGGCCTCCGGATCATCGCGGCCGCCAGACGCCGGGCCACACAGCGGCCCGGCACGCGGCACCACAACCCAGAACGCGACGATGCAACGCCCCATGGCACGGCGCACCGCAATACAGACAGCAACACAGAGGAAGTAGGAGAGAGACATGCCTGAGTCCGCAGCGAAGAAGGTCGTCGTCGTCGGAGGCGGCATCCTTGGCGCATCGACCGCCGCCCACCTCGCCCGTGCCGGCGCGACCGTGACGCTCGTCACCGCGGGAGCCCTCGCCGACGGCGCCTCCGGGCGATCGATCGCGTGGCTGAACTCGTCCGGTGACCGCTCGCGCGAGTATCACCACCTGCGGCTCATGGGCATCGACCGCTACCGAACATGGGCGTCACAGCACCCCGACGGGCGCGCGTATCTGCGCTTTGACGGCGCGGTGAAGTGGGCCGCTCCCGGCGAGACGCTGCGTGACACCTTCGCGTTCGAGAGGGCAGCGGGCTACGACGCGGTCTGGGTCGATCGCTCCGACATCGCACGCGTGGCGCCCCATGTGAATCCGGAGGCGGTGGCAGACGAGGGCGCGATCTTCAACGCGGGCGAAGGCTGGGTCGATCTCCCGGCGATCGTGGCAGCGCTGGCAGAGCAAGCCAGGCGTGCCGGCGCACGAGTCCTCGAGCATGCGGGCGAAACGCACGTGGCGACCGAGCACGGTCGAGTAACGGGGGTGATCCTCGGGAACGGCGACATCCTGGGAGCCGACAGTGTCGTTCTCGCCACCGGTCCGGCTGCGCCCGCCGAGCTCGCTCGGCTCGGGGTAAACGTGCCGAACTCGTCGCCCGCTGCGTTCGTGCTCTTCACAGAGCCGACCGACGTTCCCATCCGCACAGTGCTCAATACGCCGCGCGTCGCCGTCAGGCCGGCAGCCGACGGCGGACTGGTGCTGGACGCCGACTGGGCGGAGCAGACCGTAGTCGTGGCCGGGGACAGGACGTTCTCGGTCCCGGAGACGTCGGTGGAGGGCCTGCTGCAGGAAGCCTCCCGCGTGCTTCTCGGCTCACCCGAGCTGAAGGTCGCGCGGATCGGTGCGGGCTGGAAGCCGATCCCGGGCGACGGCAACCCCGTCGCGGGCGCCGTGCCGCAGGTCCCCGGCCTGTACGTGCTGTTCACGCACTCCGGCGCAACACTGGGCCTCATCCTGGGCGAGCTGCTCACTGAGGAGATCCTCACCGGCGGCGTGCCCCCTGCGCTGCGCACGTTCCGCGCGGATCGCTTCACGAGCAGCCAGCTCAGCACCCCTGTGCCGACGGGCGCCTGGGCGGCGGTCCGACAGGATTGACTCATCGTCCCCGCCGCTGCGCCGTGCTCGGCGTGGGATCCCGCTCTCCGGCGCTGCTCGGCGAAGGAAACGCACTCGCCGAACCGAACGTCAGCGCGGGTCGAGCGCGGCGACGACCTCCGCGGCGCTGCGCTCCGCCCGCAGCTCGCCCACTCCCAGCCCGGCGTTCACCGACATGCCGCTCGGGTCGTCGGCCTCCGTCGCGGCGCGCAGCTCGCGGCCCGCGACGTCGACGTCCCCGTCGTCGAGCGCGGCGCCCCAGCGACGGGTGGCGTCGTTGGCGATCACGCGCTCCGGGATGTCCGACGGCCAGCCGTATCCCGAGGCCTGGTCGAAGGCCGACGTCAGCACCGTGTCCTCGGGGCCCGCCGCCAGCAGCGCGCGCCTCGATCCGGGGCTCGAGAGCGCCTCGTGGCACGCCGTGAACGCGGTGCCGACCCAGGCGGCGCGGGCGCCGCGGCCGAGCACCCGCCGCACGTCCTCCGCCGTGGCGATCGCCCCCGCCGCGAACACCGGGCGGTCCGTGAGCGCCAGCAACGCGTCGAGCAGGGTGTCGCGATCGTGCAGCGGCCGACCGTGCCCGCCGCCCTCGCTCCCTCGCGCGACGAGCGCATCGGCCCCCGCGGCGAGCGCGCGCTCCGCGGTCGGAGCGTCGGAGACCTGCGCCACCGCCGGCACACCGCGCTCGTGCGCGCGACCGATCCACTCGTACGTCTCGCCGAAGCTCACCGAGAGCAGCAGCGGCGACGCGTCGAGGGCGGTCTCGAGCATCTCCGGGTCGCGCTGCACCACCCAGTCGACGAGGCCGATGCCGACCTCGACGCCGTCGGTCACGGCCGCGAGCTGGCGCCGCAGCGACGTCGTGCTGCCGGAGCTTCCCATCCCGATCATGCCGAGGCCGCCGGCACGCGACACCGCCGAGGCGAGCGCGCCTCCCGCGACACCGCCCATCGGGGCGTTTAGAACCGGGATCCGATCAGCGAACAGCGCATCGACCGTGGAACTCGTCATACTCGGATCCTCTCAGGAGAACGCCCGAGTGCGGCGGCCACGCGCTCGGGCCGTCCCGGATCAGTACACGATGCTGAGGAACGGCGCGCGCGGCACCCGCAGCGCCGCGTCCAGCGCGCCGATCGCGTCGGCGGTGCCGGCCACCCGGCCGGCCGCGCTCAGCGCCGCCAGCGAGAACCCGCCGAGGTAGGCCGAGCCGAGCTCGAGTACGGACAGCTCGACGTCGGGCTCGTCCTCCGTCGATGCGACCGACGCGCGACCGTCGGCGATCTCGACGCGCCACGTGCCGTCGGCGTAGCCGAGCGGATCGGTCACCCGGAGCACCAGCGAGGCGGACGCCGCGTACGCGCGGCCCTCGAGCGCCGCCGGCACGTCGAGGATGCGCAGCCAGCCGTGATCGGTCACCGACGAGACCGGCACCCGGGGGTCGTCCAGCAGCCAGGGCAGCGGCTCGTCGACCGGGCGCATCGGCGCGACGACCTCGCCGACGAGGTCGTGCTCCAGCGCGAAGCGCCACAGTGCGGCGAGCGCCACGTCATCGTCGGCGACGAGGTAGCGGATGGTCAGCACGCCGCGCCCGTCCTCCTCGGCGTGCCCCTCGATGCGGTAGGCCATCACGCCTCGCGGCTCGCCGGACTCGTCCACGTAGCGGACGGTCACCACCTCTTCGTCCTTCTTCTCCGCCAGCGCGACGCGACCACGCCACCGCCGCGGCCAGCCGGGGATCTCTCCCAGCCGCGCCGTGCGGGTGCGCTCGTGCACCTCGCCCATCAGCGCGGCCGCCGCCTCGCGGTCGAGGTACTGCACGCGACCGGGCGCGTCGGGCGCGCGCCACGCCGCCCGCCCGGTGTCGACCCTCCAGGTCGCGATCGTCGTGGCGGGCGCGAAGCCGTAGCGCCCGTAGATCGTCGCCTCGCTCGCGGTGAGGCCCGCGATGGGGACGCCGGCCGCACGCGCATCGCGCAGCTCGGCCTCGAGCAGCGACCGGGCGATCCCGCGCCGGCGGTGCGTGCCCGCCACGGTCACCGTGCTGATCGCCCACATCGGCAGCTCGCCGCCGGGCACCGACATCGGCGCGACCCACGAGCTCAGCGTCGCGACCGGCAGATCCGCCTGCGGCACGGTCGGGTCGTAGACGCCGAGCAGGCGGCGCCACGACATCGGCTCGCGCCACTCGGCGACCTCCTCCGCCGGCATCTCGCCGTGCGTGAAGCCGCGGTGGACGGCGCGCGACCACGCGTCGAGCACGAGCCCGTCGGCGTGGTCGATCAGCCGGTAGGCGAGACCGCGCTCATCGAGCGCGGAGCGCGAGGTCTCGTCCAGTGGGAGGGTGCGGGCGTCGAGGGTGTCGGCCATTCCCCGAGCGTACCCAGGGCCGCCGACGCCTCAGTGCGCGGCCTGCGCGTCGCGCAGACGCGCCAGCACCAGGTTCTTCAGCTCCTCGGGAGCGGTCTCCCTGCAGGCGCGTGCCACCACGTCGGTCAGCGTGCGCGCCACCAGCGCCTCATCACGGCACGCGTCGCACGTGGCGAGATGCTCCTTGATGTCGGAGTGCTCGGTCTTGCAGACCTCGTCGCGGAGGTACTCCTCGAGGTCCTGCCGCGCTTTCTCGCAACCGCAGTCGGTCATTTCTCGCTCCTGGTAGAGGCTCGGCGCTTCGTGGGGGCGGCCTGGATGCCTCGCTCGGCCGCGTAGTCCTTCAGCAGGTCGCGCAGCAGACGCCTGCCGCGGTGCAGACGGCTCATGACCGTGCCGATGGGGGTCTTCATGATGTCGGCGATCTCCTGGTACGCGAAGCCCTCGACATCCGCGAGGTACACCGCCATCCGGAAGTCGTCGGGGATGGACTGCAGCGCGTCCTTGACGACGGACGCGGGCATCCGGTCGATCGCCTCCGCCTCGGCGGAGCGGCTGCTCGTGGCCGTCGTGGACTCGGCCCCGCCGAGCTGCCAGTCCTCGAGGTCGTCGATGGTGCCCTGGTACGGCTCGCGCTGCTTCTTGCGGTACGTGTTGATGTACGTGTTCGTCAGGATGCGGTACAGCCACGCTTTGAGGTTGGTCCCCTGCGTGAACGACGACCACGACGCGAACGCCTTGACGAACGTCTCCTGCACCAGGTCGGCGGCGTCGTTGGGGTTGCGGGTCATCCGCATCGCCGCGCCGTAGAGCTGGTCCATGAAGGGCAGCGCCTGCTGCTCGAACTGGTCGCGGGGGCTCGCCTCGGACCGGTCTCGGCCGTCAGCCGCCCACTCGTCCGCCGATCCTGGCACGTCATCCATCGCGAGCCAGTCTAGGTCGACGGACAGTGCGCCGACGGGGGCGTCGATCGTGGCGGTCATCCGTCTCCTTTCCCGCGGCGAGAGCGCGCACCTTCAGTAGTGTTGAAACCGATGAGCACGCGCGAGTATTCCCCCGAGGCCCCGCAAGGCGAGTACGCCGCGCCCGCGGCGAGCGGCGCCATCGAGGCGACCCTCACGATTCCGGGCTCGAAGTCGCTCACGAACCGCGAGCTGATCCTCGCCGCGCTGGCCGAAGGCCCCAGCCGCCTGCTGTCGCCGCTGCAGTCGGACGACTCCCGCCGCATGGTCGACGGCCTGCGCGCGCTGGGGGTCGAGGTCGAGGAGGTCGCGGGCGACGGGGCCTTCGGTCCCGACCTGCTCGTGCACCCCGCCTCCCCGCTCACGGGCGGCGCCACCGTCGACTGCGGGCAGGCCGGCACGGTGATGCGCTTCCTGGCGCCGCTGGCGGGCTTCGCCTCGGGCGACGTGCTCGTCACCGCGCACGAGAGCGCGCTGCACCGCCCGATGGCGGAGATGATCCGCGCGCTGCGCGACCTCGGCGTCGACATCGACGACGGCGGGCACTGGTCGCTGCCGTTCACCGTCCGCGGTCACGGTCACATCCGCGGCGGCGAGATCTCGATCGACGCGTCCGCGTCCAGCCAGTTCGTGTCCGGCCTGCTGCTGGCGGCGCCGCGCTTCGACGTGGGCCTGCATCTGCGCCACACGGGCGCCCGGCTGCCGAGCGTGCCGCACATCGACATGACCGTCGAGGCGCTCGCCCGGCGCGGCGTGCACGTCGAGCGCCCCGCGCCCGGCGAGTGGATCGTGCCGGCCGGACCCCTGCGGGCGAAGGACATCGCGATCGAGCCCGACCTGTCGAACGCCGCCCCCTTCCTCGCGGCGGCCATGATCGCGGGCGGCTCGGTGACGGTCGCCGGGTGGCCTCCGCACTCGACGCAGCCGGGCGGGCAGCTCGTGGACATCCTGCAGCTGATGGGAGCGCGGGTGAGCCGCCGGGGCGGCGCGCTGACGGTGTCGGGCGGCCGGGCCATCCACGGCGTCGACCTCGACCTGTCGGCGGTGAGCGAGCTGACCCCCACCCTCGTCGGTCTCGCGGCGTTCGCCGACGCTCCCACGACTTTCCACGGCATCGGCCACATCCGCGGCCACGAGACCGACCGGATCGCGGCGCTCGCGGCGAACGTGAACGCGCTCGGCGGCGCGGCGGAGGAGATGGCCGACGGCATCCGCATCAGCCCGGTGCCGCTGCGGGCCGGGTCGTGGCGCGCGCACCACGACCACCGCATGGCCACCACCGGCGCCCTCGTCGGCCTGCGGGTGCCCGGCGTGGTCGTCGACGACATCGGCACCACCGCCAAGACGCTGCCGCAGTTCACGCAGCTGTGGGACGAGATGCTGGGCGCATGAGGCGGTCGGGCTCGTGAGCTGGCTGCCCGACGACGACGAGGACGACGACCTCGGCTTCGACGAGACCGACGTGCGCGTCCGTCCGAACCCGAAGGCGAACCGGCCCCGCACGAAGCGGCGCCCGGCGCACGAGGACGCGACCATCGCGCGGGTGCTCGGCGTGGACCGCGGCCGGTACGCGGTGCTGGTGGACGAGGACGCGCCGGACGAGCGGCAGGTGACGGCGACGCGCGCCCGCGAGCTGCGTCGCACGCCGATCGTCACCGGCGATCGCGCGCGCGTGGTCGGCGACACGACGGGCCAGGAGGGCACGCTCGCGCGGATCGTCGGCATCGAGGAGCGCACGTCGCTGCTGCGCCGCAGCGCCGACGACACCGACCAGGTCGAGCGCGTGATCGTGGCGAACGCCGACCAGATGCTCGTGGTCGTCGCGGCGGCAGACCCCGAGCCGCGCCCGCGGCTCGTCGACCGGTACCTCGTCGCCGCGCTGGACGCGGGCGTCCGGCCGCTCATGGTGGTCACCAAGACCGACCTGGCCGATCCCGGCCCGTTCCTCGCCCACTTCGACGGCCTGGACGACCTGCGCGTGTTCACCAGCGCGCGCGACGAGCCCCCGCTGGAGGCCATCGGCGAGGCGCTGGTCGGCCACAGCACGGTGTTCGTCGGGCACTCGGGCGTCGGCAAGTCGACGCTCGTCAACGCCCTCGTCCCGAGCGCCGGCCGTGCCACCGGACACGTCAACGAGGTGACCGGCCGGGGACGGCACACGTCCTCGTCGACCGTCTCGCTGCGCTATCAGGGCCCCGGCGGGTCGGGATGGGTGATCGACACCCCGGGGGTGCGCTCCTTCGGGCTCGGCCACGTGGACCCGACGAACATCCTGCGGGCGTATCGGGATCTCGGCGCCGTCGCGGACGAGTGCCCCCGCGGCTGCACGCATCTGCCGGACGCACCCGACTGCGCGCTCAACGAGGCGGTCGAGGAGGGCCGGCTGTCCGCCTCCCGCGTCGACTCGCTGCAGCGCCTGCTCGAGACGTTCAAGGACCGCACGGACTACTGAGGCTGCCCGCTGCGGGCTGCGAGTGCCACATGGCGCTCGGCGGCGGTGCGCGAGTGCCAGATGGCACTCGCGACGCGTTCGTCACTTCGCGCGGTAGCGGTGCTCCGGGCGCCCGGCCGTTCCGTAGCGCAGCGTCACGGCGACGACGCCGCGCGCAGCGAGATCCGAGAGGTGGCGCTGCGCGGTCGCCCGCGACACCCCGATGCGCTCGGCGACCTCCGCGCTCGACGCCTCGCCCTCGGCGAGCGCGCCCAGGAGCAGCTGCTGCGTCCCTTCGCGCACCGGGGACGTCGACTGCCCGCCGTGGAGCACGGCCCCGGCACGATCGATCGCGTGCTGCGTGAGCTCGCCCGCCGCCAGCAGGTTGCGGTAGCGCGCGTAGCGGTCGAGGCGGTCGTGCAGCGCCGCCGGGTCGAAGGGCTTGATCAGGTAGTGCAGCGCGCCGGAGGCGAGCGCGCGCCGCACCGTCGCACCGTCGCCCGCCGCGCTCAGCACGAACCTGTCGATCCCGGACTCGCGACCGAGCTCGATGCCGTCGCCGTCCGGCAGGTACACGTCCAGCAGCAGCAGATCGGGCCGGTCCTCCGAGATCGCGCGCCGCGCGGACGCGGCGTCGCGCACCGGAGGCAGCGCGACGAAGCCGGGCCGCGCCTCGACGAGGTCACGGTGGATGCCGCTCACCCGGAAGTCGTCGTCCACGATCAGCACGTGCACCGTCATCGCTGTCCTCCATCGTCTTCGGATCCCGTCCGGTCCGGCTCCGTCGCGATGGCGGCCGGGAGCATCACACCGGGCAGCCGCGCGCCGAACACGGCCCCGTGCCCCTCGCCGCCCGGTGAGACGACCCACAGCTCACCGCCCCGCCGTCGGCTGAACCGCCGCGCGAGCGGCAGTCCGATGCCGCGCCCGTGCACCTCGCCGGCCTCGGCCTCGTCCTCGCGCGCGCGGGCGCGCTCGAAGACGCTCTCGGGCGCGTCGACACCCCGCCCGGAGTCCGCGACGGTGAGCGCCAGCTGGTCGCCGTCGTCGAGCAGCGTGACCTCCACCCATCGCGGGGCGCCGGCCGCGACGGCGGCGGTGACGGCGTTGTCGATCAGGTTGCCGAGCACTGCGGCGGCGTCCTCCGGCTCGTGCACGGTGCCGAGCACGAGCGTGTCGTCGCCGAGGCGCAGATCGACGCCGCGTTCGCCCGCCTCCACGGCCTTCGCGGCGAGGAAGGAGCGCAGGAAGGGCTCGGCGACGCCCACCTGTCCCTCTTCGGGAAGCGCGCCGCGGTCGGCGAACTCGGCGAGAAGCGCCCGCGTCTCCTCGACGCGGCCGGCCGCGAGCATGCCGGACGCGACGTGCATGCGGTTCGCGAACTCGTGGCGCTGTGCGCGCATCGCGTTCGTCGCGGCCCGGACGGCGTCGAGGCGCTCCGCGAGGGCCACGACGTCCGTTCGATCGCGCAGCACCGCCACGACGCCCAGGTCGTCGCCGTCGTGCCGCACGCCGTGCACCTCGAGGAAGACGACCCGATCGGTCAGCACGAGCTCGCCGTGCACCGTGCTCTCCCCGGCGAGGGCGGCGTCGAGGGTGCGCCGCAACCGGGGCGGCAGGTCCAGGTCGTCGATCGGACGCCCGGTGGCCTCGTGGCCGTCCAGCGACAGGGCCTCGGCCGCGGCGGGGTTGCAGGCGCGGACGACGCGGTCGGCCGAGACGGCGATCACGCCGTCGTGCACGCCCTCGAGCACGGCCGCGCGGCTCTGCAGGAGGGCGGCGAGCTCGTCGGGCTGGACGCCCCGGGTGAGGCGTTCGAGCCGGCGGCGGATCACGAGGGCGACGAGGAGCGCCAGGGCGAGCGCCACGAGCGCGATCGCCGCGACGGCCCCGGCGAGCGCCGGCGCGTCGGCGAACGCCCGGTCGGTCGCGAACCCGACGCTCACCTCTCCGACGATGCCGTCGCCGTCCGGGCCTGGGACGGGCACCTTCGCCCGCACCGACGACCCGAGCGTTCCGCTCTCCCATTCGACGACCTCGTGCCCTGCCAGCACCGCCTCGTAGCCGGTGCTCACCCGCTGGCCGAGCCGCGCGTCCTCCGGGTGCGCGAGACGGATGCCGTCGTCGTCGGCGATCACGACGAACAGCGCACCGGTCCGCTCGGCCACCGCGAGCGCGTACTGCTGCAGCGGTCCGTCGGCCAGGGCGGCGGTGTCGTATCCGCCCGGCCCCGCGTACGCCGCGACCTCGGCGCGCACCTGCGGGTCCGACGCCGCCGTGCGCGCGATGCCCAGCGCCGTGCTCTCGGTCTCCGCGCGCAGCTGGCGCACCCCCACGGCGCCGAAGGCGAGCGCGCAGACCGCGACGACGACGACCGCTGCCGCCAGCTGCATCGCCAGCACCCTCGTCGCGAACCGCATCTCCCGAGTATCGCTCGCCGACGCGGTGCGCAGAATGCGCACAACTGGCGCAACGCGCAGTTCCCGCGCAATGCGCGCTACCTCGGGGGCTCCGCGGGCATCGCCCTAGATTCCTTCGGTACCGCAACGTCGCCGGAACAGACAAGGACGTCGAAAACATGCTCGTCGCACTCGGCTTCACCATGATCCTCGCGTTCATGGTGCTGATCATGACCAAGCGCCTCACGCCGATGGTCGCCCTCATCCTCGTCCCGACGATCTTCGGCCTGTTCGCCGGCGCCGGACTCGGCATGGGCGACATGGTGATCGACGCGATCTCCGACATGGCGCCCACGGCCGCCCTGCTGATGTTCGCGATCATGTTCTTCGGCATCATGATCGACGTCGGGCTGTTCGACCCGCTGATCCGGCTGATCACCCGCCTGGTCGGCGACGACCCGGCGAAGGTCGTGCTGGGCACCGCGCTGCTCGCCGGTGCGGTCTCGCTCGACGGCGACGGATCGACGACGTTCATCATCACCACCTCCGCGCTGCTGCCCGTCTACCTGCGGCTGGGCATGAGCCCCGTCGTGCTCACCTGCGTGGCGGGCCTCGTCAACGGCACCCTGAACATCGTCCCGTGGGGCGGCCCCACCGTCCGCGCGGCGACCGCCCTGGGCGTCTCCCCCACCGAGGTGTTCGTCCCGATGCTGCCCTCGCTGGGGGTCGGCCTCCTGCTCGCCTTCGGGCTGAGCTGGCTGCTGGGCGTCTCGGAGCGCAACCGCATCGGCCGGCTCGAGCTGCGCCGCGACGGCGTCGGCGAGCGCGCCGGCCGCTTCGCGATGCGGGTGCCGGGCGGCGTCGGCGCGGCCGGCACCCCCGGGGCGCGTGCCACGCTCGGCACGCGGAACATCCTCACCGTGAAGGGCGCCGGGGCCGCAGGACCGGCACGGATCGCCGAGGACGAGCGCGACACGGCGATGGCCGACACCATGCTGAACCCGGAGCGCGAGACGCTGCGGCCGAAGCTGGTCTGGTTCAACCTCGTCCTCACCCTCGCGGTGATGACGCTGCTGGTGCTCGACGTGCTGCCGCTGCCGTTTGTCTTCATGATCGGATCGGCGCTCGCCCTCGTGGTGAACTTCCCCCGGCTGAAGCAGCAGAGCGCCGAGATCGTCGCGCACGCGCCGAGCATCGTCGGCGTGGTCTCGATGGTGCTGGCGGCGGGCGTGCTCGTCGGCGTGCTGGACGGCACCGGGATGGTCACGGCGATGGCCGACTGGGTCGTCGACATCGTGCCCCCGTCGCTCGGCCCGTTCTTCGCCGTCATCACCGGCCTGCTCTCGATCCCGATGACGTTCTTCATGTCGAACGACGCGTTCTACTACGGCATCCTGCCGGTGCTGGCCGAGAGCGCCGCCTCGTACGGCATCTCCCCCGCGGAGATGGCGCGGGCGTCGATTATCGGCCAGCCCGTCCACCTGCAGAGCCCCCTCGTGCCGGCCATCCTGCTGCTCGTCTCGCTCGCCGGCGTGAACCTCGGCGATCACCACCGCAAGGTGCTGTGGCGCGCGCTGCTCGTGTCGCTGGCGATGCTCGCCGTCGGCGTGGTCGTCGGCTCCGTGCCCGTCGGCTGATGCGCGCCCGGCCGCGGGCCATCCCGCGGCCGGGAGACACGGCCTAGGCTGGAGGCGTGACCGACACGCGCCTGGAACCCGGAAGCCCCGCCCCCGACTTCACCCTGCAGGATCAGGACGGCGAGCAGGTCTCACTCGGCGATCTGCGGGGCGGCAAGGTCGTGCTGTACTTCTATCCCGCGGCGATGACTCCCGGCTGCACGACGCAGGCCTGCGACTTCCGCGACAGCATCGCCTCGCTCGCCGGCGCCGGCTACACCGTGCTGGGCGTCTCACGAGACGAGCCCGCCAAGCTCGCGAAGTTCCGCGAGCGGGACGGGCTCACCTTCGAGCTGCTGAGCGATCCCGACGCCGCGGTCCACCGCGCCTACGGCACCTGGGGCGAGAAGATGAACTACGGCAAGGTCGTCGAGGGCGTCATCCGCTCGACCTTCGTCATCGACGAGCAGGGCACGGTCGTCAAGGCGCTCTACAGCGTCAAGGCGACGGGACACGTCGCGCGGCTGCGCAAGGAGCTCGGCATCGACTGAGCCGCGCTCCCTGCGCCGGCCGGCTCAGGTCAGCTGAGGTCGACGGTGCGGTTCTCGCCCACGTCCGGCTGGCCCCCGCCGACCGCGGCCTTCGCGATCTTGAAGGCGGACACGATCCGCGGCTCGTCGTTGGCCCAGTACTCCGCCGTCTCGGCGTGCACGCGGATGAGCGCCACGGTCGGGTCCTCGCGTCCCTCGGGGAACCAGGCCTCCACCCCGGGCGACCAGTACTCCTCGATCTTCTGCTCGTCGCGCACCACCGTGGCGGTGCCGGCGAGCGACAGGTAGCCCTTTCCGGACTCGAACGCGACGTTCACCTGCCCGTGGGCGGCGATGTCGCGGACCTTGGCGCTGTCGTCCTGGGCGAAGAACCACAGGTCGCCGTCGAACTCCACGTCCTGGGCCACGAGCGGCCGGCTGTGCAGCTGCCCGTCGGGGCTGACGGTGGTCAGAAGCCCGACCTTGGCGGCCTTCACGATCTTCGCGATCGTCGCGCGGTCGTCGTCCGTGGCGTGGGGCAGGTTCTCCATGTCGCTTCCTCCTGTGGTTCGTGGTGCAGGCCACGCTACGCATCCTCGATCCGCGGCCCCAGGAGCTTGACACGGACCGGGTCTGGCTGCAGGAGTGCCCTCCCGCGCATGGCGGGAGGGCACCCGGACCGACGGGTCGGCCGTCAGGCCTTCACGAACGCCAAGAGCGCCTCGTTCACCTCGGTGGAGTGCGTCCACAGCAGCCCATGGGGCGCGCCGTCGATCTCGACGTACCCCGCGTCGGGCACCAGGTCGCGGAACCGGCGGCCGGTGGCGTCGATGGGCAGGATGTCGTCCTTCGTGCCGTGCAGGATCAGGGTCGGCTTGCCCGCCTCGCGCACGGCGGCGACGTCGGGACGGAAGTCCTCGAGCCACGTCGGCACCACGGCGTACGCCGCGACCGGGGCCGATCGCGTCGCGGTGTTCCACGACGCCGTCACCGCCTCGTCGCTGATGCGCGAGCCGCGGTTGTCGTCGAGGCCGTAGAAGTCGTTGAAGAACTGCGTGAACCACGCGTAGCGGTCCGTGCGGGCGGCGTTGACGATCTCGTCGAAGACCTGCTGCGGCACGCCCTCCGCGTTGTCCTCGGTGTGCAGCAGGAACGGCTCGAGCGACGCCAGGAACGCCAGCTTGGCGACGCGGTCGTGGCCGTGGTTCTTGACGTACCGCGCCAGCTCTCCCGTCCCCATCGAGAAGCCCACGAGGATGACGTCGCGGAGGTCGAGCGTCTCGAGCACGGTGTCGAGGTCGGCCGCGAAGGTGTCGTAGTCGTACCCGGTCGACACCTTGCTGGAGCCGCCGAATCCGCGGCGGTCGTAGGTGATCACCCGGAAGCCCGCCGCGAGCAGCTCGCGTGCCTGGTGTTCCCAGCTGTTCCCGTCCAGCGGGTAGCCGTGGATGAGGACGACGGGCTGCCCCGCGCCGTGGTCCTCGTAGTAGAGCTCGATGTCCGTGCCGTTCTGCTGCCCGACAGCGATGGTGGCCATGATGTCTCCTTGCACCCAGTGGAGAACGATCGTTCTCCGCGATGTCCCCTACACTAGAGAACGAACGTTCTCAGCGCAAGGGGAAGAGATGACGACCGACGACGAGGCAGCACGGGCGCGGCTCGTGGCGGCCGCCGACCGCCTGTTTTACGCGCACGGCATCCAGTCGGTCGGCATGGACGCCGTGCGGGCGGAGGCCGGCGTCTCCCTCAAGAGGATCTACGGCCTGTTCCCCTCGAAGGACGACCTGGTGGTCGCGGTGCTCGCGCACCGGACGGAGATCTGGAACGAGGGCGTCACACGGGCCGCCGCCGCAGAGGCGTCTCCCGAGGGCAAGCTGCTGTCGGTCTTCGACTTCCTGTCCGACTGGTTCCGCGAGGACGACTTCCGCGGCTGCGCCTTCATCAACTCCTTCGGGGAGCTCGGCGCGAGATCCCCGAAGGTCGCGAGCGCCATCCGCGCGCAGAAGGCGGCGTTCCGGGCGCACGTGCTCGGCCTCGTGAGAGAGCACGGCGCCACGGACGACGTCGCCGTCCAGATCGCACTCCTGGCCGAGGGCGCACAGACCACGGCGGCGATCCTGCGCGACCCCACGGTGGCAGGCCAAGCCCGCAGCGCCGCTGAGACCCTGCTCGCGCACGCCGGCGCGCGCTAGAACTCCGACCACCGACCCACTCCCGCACCTCCCGTTGACCCTCCCGAGGACGAGTGATACCGTCTGGTAAATCGTTTGTTCACCGATCGCTCAAGGAGGAGCATGGCGCTCTCCGGATACTTCGATCCGCTCCCGCGGGTGCTGGTCGCCGACGACTTCGACCGCGGCATGAGCGGCTGGCTCGATCTGCGTCCCAACTTCGTGGCCCCCGGCTTCCGAGAGCATTCGGAGGACATCGACCTCATCCACTGGGGGCCGACGATGCTCAGCTCTGCGACGTTCACCTTCGGGGGCACCCATGGCTCGGCGCAGGGCACCTACTCGCTCAAGATCTCCAGTCGCGCCGCCGCCGCGCCGCCGGACCAGCCGCCTGCCCCGGGATCCATGGGCCTGTCCATCAAGCGCCTCGCGGTGCCGCCACGGACGCGGCGCCTGCGGGTCGAGGCGCTCCTCACGTATAAGGCGGAGCAGGACCGGCCGGGTCTCGGAATCGACGACGTGCGCGCTTTCGGCATGTTCGTCGACCTGCAGGACCGCGAGTTCCGGTACATGCCCGGGGTGCGTTACGTGAACGCCGTGGCCGGCAGGCCGGTGCGCGCCTGGCAGTTCTACAGCGCCACCGACGCGACCGACGCGGAGTGGAGCTACGGGGTCGACGGCTGGCACAAGGCCGGCATCGACCCGCAGTGGTTCGGGGCGCGGCAGCCCGACGGCTCGACGGCGGCGACGACGTGGTTCGACGAGGGGCGGCAGCACCTCATCTACAACGAGTCGGACGACAAGCTGAACTGGACGCCGCTGTCCCTCACGATCGACCTGCGCACCCGCCGATACGAGGAGTTCCGCGTCGGCGGCCGCACCCTGCGCTTCCCCGAGGACGCGCACCCCACCTGGGCGCCGGCCTACGACGACATCGAGGGTCTGTTGAACCCGGTCTTCTTCGTCGAGGCGGACACGGATCGACGGGTCAGCCTCTATCTGGACTCGGTGGTCATCTCGACAGAGACGGGGGACGACGCGTGAAGACCTTCTACACGTCCGTGGTCGAGCTGCGGCAGCAGTTCGACGGCACGATCGAGACCCACCCCTACGAGTGCGGCTGGGCCGACGAGGCGGTGTTCTTCGTCGAGCTCCACGACCCCGAGCCGGGCACCCGTCTCGTGCTCCAGACGCAGCTGAGCGCGGACGGCATCCGCTGGCTGGACGAGGGGACGGTCGTCGACACGCTCGGTGCTGCCTTCGCCCGCGTCTCACACTTCGGCGGCTTCCTCAGGCTCGCCGGCACCGCGACCGGGCAGGACGGGCGCCCCACGCGGGCCACGGTCTCCGTCCGGCTCGCCCTGAAAGGATGACGGAGAGAACAATGACGTTTCGCATCAACAAGGCCACGATCGGCGCCACCGTGGGAACGGCCCTCGAGTGGTATGACTTCTCGCTCTACGCGACCGCGAGCGCGCTCGTGTTCCCGGCGGTCTTCTTCCCGTCCGGCGACCCGCTCGTGGCGACGCTGTCCTCTTTCGCCACGTTCGCCGTCGGCTTCTTCGCCCGCCCCATCGGCGGCGTCGTGATCGGTAACCTGGGAGACCGGTTCGGCCGTCGCCAGATGCTCTTCCTCACCCTGATCCTGATGGGCGCATCGTCGACGCTCATCGGCCTCGTGCCGAGCACCGCGGCGATCGGGATGGCCGCGCCCGTCATCCTGATCATCCTGCGCATCCTCCAGGGGTTCGGCGCCGGCGGGGAGTACGCCGGCGCCACCCTGCTCGCCGCGGAGCACGCGAACGACTCGTCCCGAGGGCTGAACGCGGCGATCCCGGGAGCCGGCAACGCGGCCGGCGCGCTGCTCGCCACCGGCGTGCTCACCCTGCTGAACACCGTGCTGCCCGAGGAGGCGTTCCTCTCCTGGGGGTGGCGCATCGCGTTCCTCCTCAGCATCGCCGTCTGCGTGGTCGGCATCGTGATCCGTCTGCGCGTGCCGGAGAGCCCCGAGTTCGTGCGGACGCAGGCGGAGGGCGGCGTGCCGCGCGCTGCCATCCGCGACCTGTTCCGGTCGGCAGGGCGCCGGATCCCGCTGGCCATGCTCGCCTCGATCGGCCCGAACGTCGCGAGCTACCTCCCCTCGGTCTACGCCATCACCTACCTCACGACGGTGGTGGGGGCGCCGGCCTGGATCGGCCTCACGGGCATCCTGATCGGCAACCTGCTGAAGTTCGTCACGATCCCGACCGCGGGGTGGCTGAGCGATCGCATCGGCCGCCGCCCGGTGTTCCTGGCGGGCGCGATCGGGGCGGTGGTCCTCGTCTACCCGTTCTTCTTCCTGCTGGACACGGGCACGCCGCTGCTCGTCTGGATCGCGTTGGTGATGATCTTCACGCTCTGCAACGACGCGATGCTCGCCGCGCAGTCGGGCTTCATGTCGGAGCTGTTCGACGTCCGCTACCGCTACACCGGCGTCACCTTCAGCCGTGAGATCACCGGCGCGATCGTGGGCGGCACGCTGCCCTTCGTGGCCGCGGCCCTCACCGGGGCGGTCGGCGGGGGCTCCTGGCTCGTCGCGCTCTACTGCCTGGTGCTGATGCTGCTCGCCGCCGTGGGGATGTTCTTCCTGCCGGAGACGCGTCGCGCCTCGGGCGCGCGAGCCGTCGCCGAGGACGCGACGCCCTGACGCGAGCGGGCATAGTGGGGGGATGGACACGTCGCCGCACGCGAACGCGAAGAGCCCGGGCCGGCGCCCGAAGGTGCGCCTCTCGGACGTCGCGGCAGCGGCGGGCGTGTCCGTCCCGCTCGCGTCCCGCATCCTGAACCGCGACCCGGCGGCACGCGCGACCGAGGCGACGCGGACGCGCGTCCTCGAGGCGGCGGCGGAGCTCGGCTACGTGCCGAACGTGGCCGCCAAGAGCCTGCGGCTGCGGCGCAACGGGCTCATCGGCCTGGTCGTGCACGACCTGTCGAGCCCGATCCATCTCGAGCTGATGCGGGGCGCCCGGGCGGAGGCCGCCGCGCACGCGCACTTCCTCGTGCTGGGCGACGTCGACGAGCTGCTGCAGGACGACACGAGCTTCCGCACCTTCGTGAGCGGCAATCGCGTCGACGGCCTGATCGTGCAGGGCGGCCACGGCGGCTTCGACGAGCGCATCGCCGACATCGCGCAGGCGCTGCCGACGGTGATCGTGAACGCGCCGAGCCGGGTCGCCCGCGACCGGGTGACGAGCGTGTTCCCGGACGAGCCCGGGGGCACGCGGCTGCTCACCGAGCACCTGCTCGCCCTCGGGCACACCCGGATCGGCCTGGTGTCCGGCCCGCGCGACTCGACCACCGGGATGCTGCGCGAAGAGGGGTTCTCCTCCGCGCTGGCCGACGCGGGGCTCTCACTGCGCGAGGAGGACCGCGTGCACACCGACTGGTCGTCCGCCGGTGGCCGGGCGGCGATGATCGAGCTCGCCGCTCGCTGGCAGGGCTCAGCCGACCGGCCTACCGCGGTGATCGCCGGCAACTCCCTCATCGGCGTGGGCATCCTCGGCGCGGCGCCCGGATGCGGTCTGTCGGTCCCGACCGACCTGTCGGTCGCCGCCGTCCACGACACCTGGATCTCGGAGCATCTGGTGCCGCCGCTCACCACGGTCAGTCTGCCGCTGTACGAGATGGGAGCCCTGGCGGTGCGTCAGCTGCTCGCCGACTCCCCCGGCGGCACCGAGATCCTCGTCGACGATCCCCGCCCGCAGCTGCACCCGAGGGCGTCGACCGCCGCTGCACCGGCGCGCTGATCGCACCGACGATCGCGGCGGGCAGGTGAGGGGCCGCGCCACTTCCCGATCCGCACGGGTCGATTCCGTCTTCTCGGCCCGCGCGGTAGGCCTTGCCTCGCGATCCCGAGGCGCGTCCCGACTGCTGCGATCGCAGTAGTCGGCACGCTTCGTCGGGACGACGCGCTCGAAGCACCCGGCGTCCACGATGAAGACATGACGGAGCCCACGAGGGCACCGCGGAAGAGAGAGACAAAGACGATGACCGAGAAGGACGCCCGCCTCACCGACAAGCTGGAGAACCTCGCCCGCGACACCGCGGCGTCGGCGAAGCGCAAGATCGACGCTCACGTCGAGGCGCAGACCGAGCGCCTCGAGAAGCACGTCTCCGGGGCGAAGAGCCGCTTCGACGACCTCCCCGGCGTCAAGAAGGACTCCGGCGAAGAGGACTGAACCGCTCACGACCGCCACGAGGGGGCGCCGGGACCACCCGGCGCCCCCTTGTGTACATCCATCGGAGTATGCGTGGCGCTTCATCCGCACGACGCGCGCGAGGCGCGCGCCGACGAGGCTGGAAGCACACGGAGGAACCCATGGAGACTGCTCACAAGGGAACGGACAGATGCCGGTACTGGCGCAGATGTACGTGGCGACGCTCATCGGCAGCGTCGGCGCAGTCGGCCTCGTGGTGCTGGGCGTCGCCGCACTGGATCGGATCGAGCACGTGCGCCGCTGGAGCCGCCGGCGGCGGATCGCGAGCACGCGGGCGTTCTCGGTCCGGCGGTAGGTGCGCACGCGTGGAGCGCGTGCGCACGGAGGCGGCCCGATCGAGCGCCGTGGGCTCGACGCCAGCCGCCCACTCCGCTGCGCACAGGCCCGCGAGAGAACGGAGAGGCGCCTCAGCTCGGCGCGTCGGTGCGCGACGGCAGCCTGCGCAGGCACATCCGGAGGCCGATCAGCAGCGCGATGGCCGCCATGACGATGCCGCACACGCCGTTGTAGCGGGAGTGATCCGTCTCGGACGTCATCGACAGCAGCGCCGTCTGGGTGAGCACCAAGAGGATCAGAGAAGCCGCGACGTTGCTGAGCTTCACCGCCTCCATGAGCAGGTCGTGGCGACGACGTGACGACATGAAGCCGTGGATCGAGAAACCCAGCTCGACGAAGGTCACCGTCGCGATCGCGATCGCGACCTCGTACGAGTAGCGCTCGGTGCTGCCCTCGCCGAACACCAGTGGAAGGCACAGCGCCGCGTAGCCGAGGGAGCAGACCACCAGGACCAGTCCGCTCCAGCGATACGCGCGCGCGAGCACGGCCCCGTCACCCCGTCGACGCGACTGCCGGTCGGCGAGCACGACCAGTAGCTTGACCGCGGCCAGCCCCAGCGTGAACAGGACGTTGGCGAACATGAACAGGGACGGGCTGGCGATCGTCAGGGCACCCTTCCACGCCGCCATCAGCAGGTGGGAGGGAATCGCCGCGAGGGAGAAGTAGATGTTGCGCCGTCCCGTGTCGCGCATCGCGGCGACGACGCGTCCCGCGCGGCCGGACGCGGGCAACAGGGCCGAAAGCCGCTGCGTGCCGCGTGCGAGAGGTCCACTGCGAGCGGACGGCTCGCCCGGCGCCGCCTCGGCGGCGCCGGGCGCCGACGGACCGCGCGCGGCGAGCGGCACCGCCGTCACCGAGACCGACGCGTGACGGCGACGATCGCACCGTCGATCGCGGCAACGGCCACGACGATCCCGATGTTGAGGACCTTGGCCTTCGTGGACATGTCTGCTCCCTGCTGATCTCTCGGCCGCCCGGCGGCGACATGTCCACCGTCTCAACGACCCGGGATGCTCACGTCGTCTCGCAGAAGCGGCGCGCGTACTGCACGTGCAGTACGCCACCGGGTCGTCATCCCCGAACGCCCGCCTGGATGGCGAGGGAGACGAGCTGCGCGCGGTCACGCGCGCCCACCTTCATCATCGCGCGGTTGGCGTGGGTCTTCACGGTGAACGGGGAGATGAAGATACGCCGACTGATCTCGGCGTTGTCGAGGCCCGCGACGATGAGCTCGACCACCTCGTGCTCGCGCGGCGTGAGCGCCGCGAACAGCGCCTCCTTCTCGGGGTCGGCGGGCGACACCGGATCCTCCGAGACATGCACCACGAGCGCATCGATGGCGGTCGGAGACAGAGCGTGCTCGCCCGATGCGACGCGCCGGATCCCGTCCGCGAGCTCTGCCGGCGACGCACCCTTGCTGAAGAAGCCCTCCGCTCCAGCACGCAGCGCAGCCAGCACATTGTCGTCCTGGTCGAAGGTCGTCAGCACGAGGATGCGCGGCGACCGGCTCCCGTGGGCAGCCCGTATCCGTCGGATCGTCTCCACGCCGTCGATCCCGGGCATGTTCAGGTCCATCAGAACGACGTCGACGGTCGTCGACTCGAGCAGATGGACGGCGGTGATGCCCTCGCCCGCCTCCGCCACGACCTCGAGGTCGGGCTGCGCATTGATGATGACCTTCAGCCCCGTCCGCAGCATCTCCTGGTCGTCCACCAGCATCACGGTGATCATCGACGACTCTCTTTCTCCACGGGAATCGACTTCTCCACGGGAATCGACGCGGTCGCCCAGAAGAGCCTTTCATCCGCGCGGGTGGTCAGCGTACCGCCCACGGAGCCCGCCCGTTCGCCCATGCCGACCAGGCCGTTGCCGCCTCCGCTCGTCGATAGGTCACGCGCGCCGCGGATGTTGACGACCTCGATCTCGACGCTGTCGTCGCGTCGCCTCACCGCAGCGGAGATCGTGCCCGTGCCGTGCTTCTGTGCGTTCGTCAGCGCTTCCTGCAGGATGCGGTAGACGGCGACGTTCGCCGACGCGGACAGCGCGTTCGTGACGTCTTCGACGCTCGCCTCGATCGACATCCCCGCGTTCCGGAACGTCTCCACGAGCTGCCGCAGCGTCGCGTGGCCCGGGGCGGGCCGGGAGCGCTCGTCGCCCTCCCCCACCCGCAGCACGGCGAGGATCTGCTGGGTCTCGCGCAGGACCGCCTGCACCCCCTCGCGGGCGTCCGCCAGATCTGCCCTCGCCTCCTCCGCGCCGTCCGGCAGGTGCACCTCCGCCGCCCCGAGACGCATGTTGACCACGGCGATCTGATGACCGACGGAGTCGTGCAGGTCGCGGGCGATGCGCAGTCGCTCCTGTGCGACGCCGCGTTCGACGGCGGTCCGCCGCGTCGTCTCCGCCTCGAGAACGCGTCTCTCGGACTCGAGCCGGTAGCGATGGTTCCCACGCACGGCACTACCGATCGCCGCGCACACGACCGCCGCGAAGGCCGCGATCGACGCGGTGGCATCGGTGTTGACGTCGATGGTGCCCAGCTCCCACGCCACCGCGCCGAAGTTGGCGAGGGCTATCGCCGCGCCGGTCAGCAGCGCCGGCAGCCCGCGGAGCGTGAACAGGAACGCGAGGAAGCACGCCATCGACCAGATCCCCGTCGTGGGGGCGCGCCCGACCCACACGGCCAGGAGAGGAGCCGCACATGCGAGAACGAGGCCGATGTACGGGTATCTATAGCCGGCGATCACCGCCGCCACGATCACCGCCACGGGCGCGTACTGCACGACCGTCGCCGCCCCGACGGCGGCCGTGACGATCTCCGTGCCCGCCGCCAGGACCAGGATCACCAGAACCGCGGACTCCAGCGCGCGAGGAAGGACCTTCCAGACGGCACCCCGTGGTCCCGCCCGAAGGTCGCCGGCTGTGCCCATGGGCTCATCCTCTCGCGTACCTACCGTCCTCGCGTACTGCGCACGCAGTAGGGACGTCGCTCCGCGGGGACGATTCGCGCGGCGGTCTGCTCGCTGACGATCGATGTGTGCCACCGACGGCGCCGACTTCCGACCCACATAAGGAGATCACCATCATGACCCCGCAGCCCGCCACCACCGAGCAGACCAGCGGCTTCACCGCCTTCGAGTACGCCTCGGTGCGGGCGCCTCGCGACCTCGAGTCGCTCTACCAGGACACATACCGCGGCTTCGGCTGGATCGTCGAGTCCACCGAGCTCGCCGACCCGGTGCGCCCCCTGCCGCTGACGCCGGCGATCCAGCCGACGACGATCACCCTCAAGCTCAAGCGCGACCGGAACATCCGCAGCCGGCAGATGGTGCAGTCGCTCCAGCGCAAGGCGGAGGGGTCGCTGGCGACGATCAGCCGGCTCGAGAAGTCGAAGACCACCCGCGCGATCGCCGTGGCCGTCACGCTCGGCATCGTCGGCGCCGCCCTGCTCGCCGGGTCGATCTTCCTGATGAACGGGGGGCTGCTCGTGCTGTCGATCCTTCTCGGAGTCGTCGGGCTGGTCGGCTGGGTGGGCGGGTTCCTCGCCTACCTGGCGGTGAAGAGCCGACGGGCCGCGACGGTGGCTCCCCTCATCGACCGCGAGTTCGATGCGCTGTACGAGACCACGGGGCAGGCTGCACGTCTCCTTCGCTGAGCGGCGGCAGGACCACCAGCGACCGATCCTTCCGCAGATCCAAGGAATCCCCATGACCGCTCTCGCCCCGCCCGCTCCGTCCACCGAAGAGAGGAGTCCCGCCAAGACCCCGTCGGCGATCGTCGCGGTGTTGGCTCTCGCCGGAATCATCGCCGCCGGCACTCAGCCCCTGATCGTCCCGCTCATCGGCCGGTTGCCGGCGCTGCTGGGTGCCGCTGCCGACGACACCGCCTGGGCTGTCACCGCGACCCTTCTCGCGTCCGCCGCCGCCGTGCCCATCGCCGGTCGGGTGGGAGACATGCTCGGCAAGAGGCGTGTGCTGCTCGCGAGCCTGATCCCGCTCATCGCCGGCTCCGTGCTGTGCGCCTTGGCGACGTCCCTCGGGCCGATGATCGCCGGACGGGCACTGCAGGGGCTGGGCATGGGCGTCGTGCCTCTCGGCATCAGCCTGCTGCGCGAGGTCGTGCCCGCGGAGCGCATCGGCTCGGCCGTGGCGACGATGAGCGCCTCGATGGGCATCGGCGGTGCGGTCGCGCTGCCCTTCGCCGCGGCGATCGCCGAGTACGCGAGCTGGCGCATCATGTTCGCGGCGTTCGCGGCTCTCAGCGCCGTCGTGTTCGTCCTGGTCCTGTGGCTGGTGCCAGCGGGCTCCGGTCGTGTCCGCGGTGCGCGTTTCGACCTGCCGGGCGCCCTTCTGCTCTCCGGTGCCCTCGCCGCGCTGCTGCTGCCCGTCTCGAAGGGCGCGGCGTGGGGATGGTCGAGCCCCCTCACGCTCGGCCTCTTCGCGGCGGCCGTCTTCCTGCTGGGCTACTGGGTGCTTCAGCAGCTCCAGGCGCCCCAGCCCCTCGTGAACCTGCGCAGCCTGCACGACCCCCAGGTGTCGCTCACGAACCTCGCATCGCTGCTGGTCGGCTTCGCGATGTACGGGCAGTCGCTCATCCTGCCCCAGATCCTGCAGCTGCCCGCCGAGACCGGTTACGGGCTCGGGCAGTCGATGTTGCAGATGGCGCTCTGGCTCGCCCCGGGCGGCGTCGTGATGATGTTCGTCTCGCCGTTCGGCGCGCGCCTGACGGCGGCACGCGGCCCGAGGACCACGCTGGCCCTCGGGGCCCTGGCGATCGCCCTCGGGTACGGCGCGAGCCTGCTGCTCCTCGGCTCCACCTGGGGCGTCATGGGGGCGATAGTGGTCATCAACGTCGGCGTCGGGCTGGCGTACGGAGCGATCCCGATGCTGATCATGAGCGCCGTCCCCGGCAACGAGACGGCATCGGCCACGAGCTTCAACACGCTCATCCGGTCCGTCGGCAGCAGCTCCGCATCCGCGGTCAGCGGCGTGATCCTCGCGGCACTGACCACCACGTCCGCTGGCGCGACCGTGCCGAGCTTGCAGGGCTTCCAGCTCGCCCTCGCGGCGGGAGGGCTCGTCGCGCTCCTCGCCGTCGGGGTGATCCTCTGCCTCCCGCGAGCACGGCGACGTTCGTCCCATCGCCGCTGACGAGAGGCTCGCGCGACCACTCTGCTTCCCGCAGCGGAGCCTCCAGAACGGTACGCGCTCACGAGCGGCTGGAGGTCGGCGCGAGAAGAGGCCCGGGGCGGCAGCGCGAGGGGAGTGCGGGGCGCGCAGCGGGGCGGGGGGGGGCGGGGGGG
>NZ_JAIJZW010000011.1:0-9751 GCF_019753765.1 Microbacterium marinilacus | reverse complement strand
GGCCCCTCCCTACGGGTCGGCGCTCGCGTGGGGCTGTTGGGGGGCGCGAGAAGAGGCCCGGACCTGCAGCGATCTGCAGGTCCGGGCCTCTCAGCTGGCCTCTCGGGCTCGAGCTAGATCGAGGACGTCAGAAGTCCCAGTCGTCGTCCTCGGTGGACTCGTGCTTGCCGATGACGTACGACGAGCCGGAGCCGGAGAAGAAGTCGTGGTTCTCGTCCGAGTTCGGCGAGAGCGACGACAGGATCGTCGGGTTCACGTTGGTGACGCTGGCCGGGAACATCGCCTCGTAGCCGAGGTTCATGAGGGCCTTGTTGGCGTTGTAGTGCAGGAACTTCTTGACGTCCTCGGTCAGGCCGACCTGGTCGTAGAGGTCCTGCGTGTACTGCACCTCGTTGTCGTAGAGCTCGTAGAGCAGCGAGAACGTGTAGTCCTTGATCTCGTCGCGCTGCGCCTGGTCGACGAGCTCGAGCCCCTTCTGGAACTTGTAGCCGATGTAGTACCCGTGCACGGCCTCGTCGCGGATGATGAGGCGGATCAGGTCGGCCGTGTTCGTCAGCTTCGCGCGGCTCGACCAGTGCAGCGGCAGGTAGAAGCCCGAGTAGAACAGGAAGCTCTCGAGCAGGGTCGAGGCGACCTTGCGCTTGAGCGGCTCGTCGCCCCGGTAGTACTCCATGACGATCTGAGCCTTCTTCTGAAGGTTCGGGTTCTCAACCGACCACCGGAAGGCCTCGTCGATCTCCTGCGTCGAGCACAGCGTGGAGAACACCGACGAGTAGCTCTTCGCGTGCACCGACTCCATGAACGCGATGTTCGTGTAGACGGCCTCCTCGTGCGGGGTGAGCGCGTCCGGGATCAGCGAGACGGCACCGACCGTGCCCTGGATGGTGTCCAGCAGCGTGAGGCCGGTGAACACCCGCATGGTGAGCTGCTGCTCCTCCGAGGTGAGCGTGTTCCACGACTGGATGTCGTTGGACAGCGGCACCTTCTCGGGCAGCCAGAAGTTGCCCGTGAGGCGGTTCCACACCTCGACGTCCTTCTCGTCCTGGATCCGGTTCCAGTTGATCGCCTGGACGTGGTCCAGCAGCTTGACCGCTTCAGTCATCTCTCGTTCTCTCTCGCAGCAATCCCGAGCGTCACAGCGTGCAGCTGACGCACTGGTCGATGTCCGTGCCCTCGAGGGCCATCTGGCGCAGGCGGATGTAGTAGATCGTCTTGATCCCCTTGCGCCAGGCGTAGATCTGCGCCTTGTTGATGTCGCGGGTGGTGGCGGTGTCCTTGAAGAACAGCGTCAGCGACAGGCCCTGGTCGACGTGCTGCGTGGCCGCGGCGTAGGTGTCGATGACCTTCTCGTAGCCGATCTCGTACGCGTCCTGGTAGTAGTCCAGGTTGTCGTTCGTCATGAACGGCGCCGGGTAGTAGACGCGGCCGAGCTTGCCCTCCTTGCGGATCTCCACCTTCGACGCGATCGGGTGGATCGACGACGTCGAGTTGTTGATGTACGAGATCGAGCCGGTCGGCGGCACCGCCTGCAGGTTCTGGTTGTAGATGCCGTGCTCCTGGATGGAGGCCCTCAGCTCGCGCCAGTCGTCCTGCGTCGGGATGTGGTGGGCCGCGAACAGCTCGGCCACCCTCGGGGTGCTCGGCACCCAGGGCTGCTCGACGTACTTGTCGAAGAACTCGCCCGAGGCGTACTTGGAGTCCCAGAACCCGTCGAACACCTGGCCGCGCTCGATCGCGAGGCGGTTCGAGGCGCGCAGCGCGTGGAACAGCACGGTGTAGAAGTAGATGTTCGTGAAGTCGACACCCTCCTCCGAGCCGTAGTACACGCGCTCGCGGGCGAGGTAGCCGTGCAGGTTCATCTGGCCGAGGCCGATCGCGTGCGACTTGTCGTTGCCGTCCTCGATCGAGCGCACGGAGCGGATGTGGCTCTGGTCGCTGACCGCGGTCAGCGCGCGGATGGACGTCTCGACGGTCTGGCCGAGGTTCGGCGAGTCCATCGCGAGCGCGATGTTCAGCGAGCCCAGGTTGCAGGAGATGTCCTTGCCGATCTGGTCATACGAGAGGTCCTCGCTGAGCGTCGTCGGCGTGTTCACCTGCAGGATCTCGCTGCAGAGGTTCGACATGTTGATGCGGCCCTTGATCGGGTTCGCCTTGTTCACCGTGTCCTCGAACATGATGTACGGGTAGCCCGACTCGAACTGGATCTCCGCGAGGGTCTGGAAGAACTTGCGCGCGTTGATCTTCGTCTTCTTGATGCGCGGGTCGTCGACCATCTCGCGGTACTTCTCGGAGACGGAGATGTCGCCGAAGGGCACGCCGTAGACGCGCTCGACGTCGTAGGGCGAGAAGAGGTACATGTCCTCGTCGTTCTTGGCGAGCTCGAACGTGATGTCCGGCACCACGACGCCGAGCGACAGCGTCTTGATGCGGATCTTCTCGTCGGCGTTCTCGCGCTTCGTGTCGAGGAACTTCATGATGTCAGGGTGGTGCGCCGAGAGGTACACCGCGCCGGCGCCCTGACGCGCGCCCAGCTGGTTGGCGTAGCTGAACGAGTCCTCGAGCAGCTTCATGACGGGGATGATGCCGCTCGACTGGTTCTCGATCTGCTTGATCGGGGCGCCTGCCTCGCGGATGTTCGACAGAAGGAGCGCCACGCCGCCGCCGCGCTTGGACAGCTGCAGCGACGAATTGATGCCGCGCGAGATCGATTCCATGTTGTCCTCGATGCGCAGCAGGAAGCAGCTGACGAGCTCGCCGCGCTGGGCCTTCCCGGCGTTGAGGAACGTCGGGGTCGCGGGCTGGAAGCGGCCCGTGATGATCTCCTCGACGAGGTTCCACGCGAGGTCCTGGTCGCCGTCGGCGAGCGCGAGGGCCGTCATCACGACGCGGTCCTCGAAGCGCTCGAGGTAGCGCTTGCCGTCGAACGTCTTGAGCGTGTAGCTCGTGTAGTACTTGAACGCGCCGAGGAACGTCTCGAAGCGGAACTTCTTGCCGTAGGCGAAGTCGTTCAGCCGCTCGACGAACTCGAACGGGTACTTCTCGATGACGGCGCCCTCGTAGTACTCCTTCTCGACCAGATAGTCGAGACGCTCCTTGAGCGAGTGGAAGAACACCGTGTTCTGGTTGACGTGCTGCAGGAAGTACTCGCGTGCGGCGCGCTTGTCGGCGTCGAACTGGATCTTCCCGTTCTCGTCGTACAGGTTGAGCATCGCGTTGAGGGCGTGATAGTCGAGCCCATCGAACTTGTCGTTGTGCTTGAAGTCCACGTCCGTGGTCAAGGCTGCTGCTTCCACCATCGTTCCAATCCGTCGCTGACGCGATCGACGTCGTCGGGTGTGCCGAAGAGTTCCAACCGGTACAAGTGGGGCACGTTGCACTTGCCGCTGATGATGTCGCCGGCGATGCAGAAGCCGTCGCCGAAGTTGGTGTTGCCTGCCGAGATGACCCCGTGGATCCCTCGGCGGTTGCGTTCGTCGTTGAGGAAGCGGATCACCTGCTTGGGGACCGCCCCTCGCCCGTCACCCCCGCCATAGGTGGGGGTGACGAGCACGTAGGGCTCGGCGACGACGAGCTCGTCGTCGCCGCGGTGGAGGGGGATCCGCTCGGCCCGCATCCCGAGCTTCTCGATGAAACGCGCGGTGTTGCCCGACACGCTCGAGAAGTAGACCAGGAGCGGCGCCTGGGTGGGCGCCGGCGCGAGTGCCGCGGTCATCCTGCTCCTCCTGTGCTCAATCCGTCGAGTCGATCGAGGCCGAAGGGCCGATCAGGCGAGGCGCGAGGCGAGCTCGTCGATCATGTCGGGACGGAAGCCGGACCAGTGGTCCTCCTCGGTCACGACGACCGGAGCCTGCATGTAGCCGAGGGCCTTGACCTGCTCGAGAGCGTTCGGGTCCTGCGAGAGGTCGACGACCTCGTATTCGATTCCCTTCGAGTCGAGCGCGCGGTACGTCGCCGTGCACTGGACGCAGGAAGGCTTGGTGTAGACCGTGATCGCCATGGCGCTTCTTCCCCTCAAAACCTTGTGATTTCCGGCGTACCTCCGCCGGGACCTCAATACTACATATGGGTACGGACATTCGGGGGCACCACAAGGGGTAGTAGTTACACGGATGTCATTTTCCACCGCTCTCCACCGGCTCATCACAGCTTTGTCCACCGTTTCGTCCACAGGCGGGACGGCTCTGCGAGCCCCCGAGACCGGCACCAAATCGCGGGTCGCGAGCCGGCGGCGCCGACTTCTCCACAGACCGCACGCTACGGGCGGCCACCGACATCGCACAGGGTGTGGATCGGGCCGATCCGGCGTGTCGCGGCGTGTCGCGCGGAGTCCGTCCGCAGCTCCGTCGGCGGACCGTCCGCGGCTCCGTCGGCGGGCCTTCCGCGTCGGTGCCAGGCAGTAGCGTGAGGGGGTGTCGTCGTACCGTGAACTCGCTCGCACGCCGGGCGTCGCCCGGATCATCGCCGCGCAGCTGACGGCGCGTTTCCCGTCCGGGATGATCAGCCTCGGCCTGCTCATCCACGTGGAGCATCTGACGCACTCCTACGCGGCGGCGGGCGTCGTGCTCGCGGCGGTGTCCATCGGCCAGGCCGTCGCCGGCCCGGTCACGAGCCGCTGGATGGGGCGCTGGGGCATGCGGCGCGTCCTGACCATCCTCACCGCGATCTACGCCGCCGCCATCGCCACGATCGCGGTCGCTCCGCTACCCGTGCCGGCGCTCGTCGCGCTGGGCCTGGTGGCCGGCCTCGCGACGCCGCCGGTGCAGTCGGCCGTGCGCACGATCTACCCCAAGCTGGTCAACGCCCGCCAGCTCACCGCGCTGTACTCCCTCGACGCCTCCCTGCAGGAGATGATCTGGGTGCTCGCGCCGGTGCTCATCACCTTCCTGGCGCTGCAGGTGTCGACCGTGCTCGGCCTGCTCGCGGTCGTCGTCATCGCGATCGGCGGCGGCGCGTGGTTCATCCTCTCCCCCGAGACCGGCCGCGTGCGCATCCCGCCGAGCCGCAGCGCGCTCGGACGCGTGCTGCGCAAGCCGACCGTGCTGCTCGCGACGGCGATCGGCCTGTTGTTCATCGGTGCGGCCGCGGCGATCGAGGCCGGCATCGTCGCGACCTTCGGCGAGGGCGGCGTCGAGTCGGGCCTCGTGCTCGCTGTGTTCGCCCTCGGCAGCCTGGTCGGGGGGCTCGGCTCGGGATCGATCCCGATGAGCCCGTGGTCGACCGCGCGGAGGCTCGGGATCGTCGCGGTGGGCACCGCGCTCACCCTGCTGTGGGTCGACAACCCGTGGTGGCTCGGCGGCGCGCTGTTCGTCGCCGGCGTGGGCTTCGCGCCGGCCCTGGCGGTGATGCTGTCGTCCACCTCGGCCAGCGTGAAGTTCAGCGAGACCGCCGAGGCGTACGGCTGGATCAACACGGGCCAGCTCCTCGGCGCGGCACTCGGCTCCATGGCGGCGGGCTTCGCGATCGACGGGATCGGCTCGATCGGCGCCTACGTCGTGAGCCTGACGATGATCGTCGGGGCCGCGCTGGTGGCCGCCGTGTTCCATCGCGGCTTCCCCGACCTGCGGCACCGCGACGCCTCGCCGATCCCCGACACCGAGCCCGTGCAGACCATCACCTGAGCCGCGTCAATAAGCTGGCTGCATGACGTCCCGCGCACCGCACCCCGTCACGCTGCCGCGCCTGTGCTGGGGCGACGCCGGGGCCGAGCGCCGTGCGCTCCTGGTGCACGGGCTCGGGTCGTCGGGAGCGCTCATGTGGCGCCTCGCGGTCGCCCTGGCCGACGCGGGCTGGCACGCGACGGCCGTCGACCTGCGCGGCCACGGGGATGCACCGCGCGCGCTCGACTACTCCGTCGAGGCCTACGCCGCCGATGTCGTGGCGACCCTGCCCGACGGCGGCGGCGCGTGGGACCTCGTGGTCGCCCACTCGCTGGGAGGCGCAGCGTCGACGACCGCGGCCGCGGAGAACGGGGAGTGGACGCGCCGTCTGGTGCTGATCGACCCGGCGATCCTCGTGACGGGGCGCGACAGCGGCATCATCCGTCGCAGCCAGGAGCGCGCGTTCGACGACAACCGCATCGAGGCGGTGCGCGCCGAGCACCCGCACTGGCACCCCCACGACCTCGAGCTCAAGGTCGACGCCGTCGCGCGCGCGAGCCGCTGGGCGGTCGAGCAGACCAGCGCCCAGAACTCCGAGTGGGACGTGCGCGCCGCGGCGGCCCGGCTGCGCGTGCCGACGCACGTGATCGGCGCCGACCCGAAGGTCTACAGCCTGTTCACCGGCGCCCTCGCCGACGAGGTGCTCGCCAACCCCGCCGTGACGATGTCGATCATCGCCGGGGCGGGCCATTCCCCCCACCGAGACGAGCCCGAGCCGACCGTGCGCCGGCTGCTGGAGGTGATCGACCGATGACCGCTTTCGACCCCGACGTCATCCTGACCGACGCGCTGATCGAGCGGATCCGCTCCCGCGCCGCGGCGGTGGACGCCGACAACGTGTTCCCCGAGCAGGACCTCGCCGAGCTGCGCGACGCGGGCTACCTGCGCGTGCTCGTGCCCGAGGACCGCGGCGGACTGGGGCTGTCGCTCGCCGACGTCTCCCGGCTGCAGCAGCGCCTCGCCGAGGCGTCGCCCGCGACCGCGCTCGCGATCAACATGCACCTGGTGTGGACAGGTGTGGCGAAGGTGATGCGCGACCGCGGCATCGACGACCTGCGATTCGTCCAGGAGGGCGCCGCAGCCGGCGAGGTCTTCGCGTTCGGGATCAGCGAGGCCGGCAACGACCTCGTGCTGTTCGGCAGCGACACCGAGGCCACGCCCCACGACGACGGCTCGTACTCCTTCACCGGCACGAAGATCTTCACCTCCCTCGCCCCGGTGTGGACCCAGCTCGGCCTGCACGGCCTCGACACCGCATCGCCCGACGGGCCGCGGATGGTCTACGCGTTCGTGGGCAGGGACGAGCGCGTCGTCACGCGGGACGACTGGGACACGCTCGGCATGCGGGGCACGCAGAGCCGCACGACCGAGCTCCACGGCGCGGTCGCGCCGGCGGACCGGGTGGTGCGGCGCGTGCCGCCGGGGCGGAACCCGGATCCGATCGTCTTCGGCATCTTCAGCGTCTTCGAGATCCTCCTGGGCTCCGTGTACACGGGCGTCGCGCGGCGGGCGCTCGACCTCGCGGCGGCCTCCGCGCAGGCGCGGCGGTCGAAGCGGACGGGACGCGCGTACGCGCAGGACCCGGACATCCGCTGGCGCATCGCCGAGATGGCGCTGGCCTACGACGCGCTCCCGCCGCAGCTCGCCGCGCTGGCACGCGACGTCGACGAGGGCGCCGATCACGGAGCGCGCTGGTTCTCCCTGCTCTCCGGGGTGAAGCACCGCGCCACGGCGACGGCCAAGCGTGTCGTCGACGAGGCGATGCTCGTGGCGGGCGGGTCCTCCTTCTTCGCCTCGAACGAGCTGTCCCGCCTCTACCGCGACGTGCTCGCCGGCGCCTTCCACCCGTCAGACCCGGAGTCGGCCCACTCCACCGTCGCGAGCGCCTGGCTGGGCCCGATCGAACCCTGATCCCGAGCGGACCGCGCTCGGGACGACCCTGCGCGGGAGGCCCGCCGCGTCACCGCCCGTCGAAGTCGAAGGCGCGCAGCAGTTCGGCGACGGCCTGCTCGCGGTCGTCGCCGCCCTGCTCGAACATGTGCGTCACGTGCGTGCGCAGGTGGTTCTCCAGCAGCAGCCGGTTGAGCGACTCGAGCGACCTCTGGATGGCCCGGGACTGCGTGATGATGTCCATGCAGTAGTCCTCGTTCTCGATCATCCGGCCGAGGCCGCGCAACTGGCCCTCGAGGATGCGGGTGCGGTGCAGCGCACGCTTCTGGATGTCTTCGATCACATCGTGAGGGTACCCCGCTGGGGCGGGGGTCGGCCGTGCGAGGATGACGAGCATGGCTCGCCTCGCGTCCGTCCCGCCGTCCCTGACCGCACCGGGAACGTCCGCCCGGCTGCTCTCCCCCGCAGACCAGGAACGGCTCCGCGCCCTGCGGCGGATGAAGGCCGTCGCCCTCGGCGCCCTGATCCTCATGGCGGGACTGTTCGTGATCGGGTTCGCCCTGCAGGAGAGCGTGCCGCCGCTCGCGTATCTCCGTGCCGCCGCGGAGGGCGGCATGGTCGGCGCCCTCGCCGACTGGTTCGCGGTCACCGCCCTCTTCCGTCGTCCCCTCGGCCTGCCGATCCCCCACACCGCGATCATCCCCACCCGCAAGGACGAGATCGGACGCAACCTCGGCGAGTTCGTCGAGACGAACTTCCTGGAGGCGGAGGTCGTCCGCACCAAGCTCGCGTCCACGCCGATCGCGGCCCGCCTCGGCGCGTGGCTGCGCACGCCGGAGCACGCGGAACGCGTCGCCTCGGAGGGCGCCGAAGTCGCACAGGGCGTGCTTCGGGCGCTGAGCGACGAGGACGTGCAGGACGTGATCGAGTCGCTGGCGCGCCGGCACCTCATCGACCCGGGTTGGGGCGAGCCCGTCGGCGGGTGGTTGGAGCGGGTCATCGGCTCCGGCGCGCACCGCGGCGCCGTCGACCTCGCAGCCGACTCGGTCGCTGCCTGGCTCGACGCGAACCCGGAGGCGTTCCAGGGTCTCGTCTCGCGTCGCCTGCCGTCCTGGGTCCCGTCGCTCGCGCATCGCCTGGTCGACCACACCGTCTACAACGAGGCCGTCGCCTTCGTCCGCGCCGTGCAGACGGACCAGGCCCATCCTGCGCGGCGCGCCATCGACGACTACCTGGTGCGTCTCGCCGACAACCTCCAGCACGACGCCGAGACGCGCGACCGGCTCGAGCAGGCCAAGTCCGCGCTCTTCGACAGCCCCCGGGTCCGCCGGCTCGCGGCCGAGGCGTGGGGCGCGGCCAAGCAGGGTCTGCTGCGCGAGCTCGCCGACGCCGACAGCGCCCTGCGCGCGCGGTTGCGCGACGCCCTCGCCGAGGTGGGGGCACGGCTCGAGGACGAGCCGGCGCTGCGCCGCAGGGTCGACGCCTGGGTCACCGACGCCGCGGTGTTCGTCGTCGAGCGGTACCGGCACGACATCGCGTCGCTGATCACCGACACGGTCGAGCGCTGGGACCCGCAGGAGACGACCGAGAAGATCGAGCTCATGGTCGGGCGCGATCTGCAGTACATCCGCCTCAACGGCACCGTCGTCGGCGCGCTCGCGGGCCTCGTGATCTTCACGATCGCCCACGCGTTCCTCGGCTGATCAGTCCACGCGCGCGATGCGGCCGCGCGTCAGCCGCACGAGCTCGTCGAAGGTGAGCGGGAACACCGAGTGCGCCGTGCCCGCAGCCGCCCACAGGACGGGATGCGCGGCCAGCTGCTCGTCCACGATCGTCTCGAGCGGCCTCGGATGGCCGGACGGCGCGACGCCGCCGATCACCTGTCCGGAGGCCTGCCGCACCTGCTCGGGGGTCGCCCGGACGATCGCCGCGCGGCCGCGCCGCGCCGCGAGGGCCGCGGTGTCGACGCGATGGGCCCCGCTCGTCATGACGAGCAGCGGGCGTCCGTCGCACCAGAAGACGAGGCTGTTCGCGATGGCCCCCACGTCCGTGCCGAGGGCGGCGGCAGCCTGCACGGCCGTCGCCGCCGACTCCGGGAGGAACACGATCTTCGACGAGATGCCCGCCTCGACGAGACTCTCCGCCACGCGGACGTTCCGGGGATGCAGATCCTCATGCACGGCGTCGATTCTAGGACGGGCGGG
>NZ_JAIJZW010000010.1 GCF_019753765.1 Microbacterium marinilacus | reverse complement strand
CGCATTAGCATGAGACACGAGAACCTCCTGGTTCAGAGCGGAAGCGGTAGCAGCTCCACTCTGCCGGGAGGTTCTCGTCACATCACGGCAATCAGATCAAACAACGACCCTGGGCACTACAGCTAGACGGTGCGCACCATGGGCACGTGAGGGATGCCGTCCTCGAGGAACTCGGGCCCGTCCGTCGTGAATCCGAATCGCCCGTACCACCCGGAGAGGTGCGACTGCGCGTCCAGGCGCACCGTCCGCGCGGCGGGAGCGGCCGTGTCGTCGGCCGGGCGGTCGGCGCACAGCTCCAGCGCGCGGCGCATCAACTCCCCGGCCACGCCCCGACCGCGGGCGTCGGGTGCCGTGGCGACCCGGCCGATCCTGCGGTCCTCGCCCCGTCCCTCGGGATCGTGCAGCAGCCGCACGGTCGCGACCACCCGGTCGCCGTCCGTCGCCCAGAGGTGCAGCGCCGTCGGCTCGACGTCGCGCCCGTCGAGCTCGGGGTAGGGGCACTCCTGCTCGACCACGAAGACGTCGACGCGCAGGCGCAGGATCTCGTAGAGGGTCAGCGGCGGGATCTCCGAGACCGGAGCGGCATGGATCGAGGTCACCCGCCCAGCGTAGGCGGCCCCGCTCCCGCGGCCGAGCGCGGGACGCGTACCCTGGATGGCATGCGTCCCGCCTCCGGCATCCTCCTCGTCGACAAGCCGGGCGGCATCACCAGCCACGACGTCGTCGCGCGAACCCGCCGGGCGTTCGGGACCCGCAAGATCGGTCACGCGGGCACGCTCGATCCGATGGCGACCGGGCTTCTCGTGCTGGGCGTCGAGGACGCGACCCGGCTGCTCACCTACATCGTCGGGCTCGACAAGACCTACGAGACGACGATCCGGCTGGGACAGGCGACCACGACCGACGATGCCGAGGGCGACGTGGTGTCGACCGCGTCGGAGGAGGCGCTCGCGGCGGCGAGCGACGAGCGGATCGCCGACGGCGTCGCCGCGCTCACCGGCCGGATCTCCCAGGTGCCCAGCACGTTCTCGGCGATCAAGGTGGACGGCAAGCGCGCCTACGACCTCGCCCGCTCCGGTCAGGAGGTCGCGTTGAAGGCGCGGGAGGTGACGATCTCCCGGTTCGCCGTGCACGGCGTACGGCGCGGCGACGGGTGGGTCGACGTCGACGCGACGGTCGACTGCTCGTCCGGCACCTACATCCGCGCGCTCGCACGCGATCTGGGCGACGCGCTCGGCACGGGCGGACACCTGACGATGCTGCGGCGAACGCGCATCGGGCCGTTCCCGCTCGGCAATGCGGCGGAGCTCGAGGACGGGCGTCAGCCGGCACTCCTCGACCCCGCCGAGGTCGCCGCGCGCGTGCTGGGCCGCCTCGACGTCACCGCCGACGAGGCTCGCGACCTGCGGCACGGCAAGCGGCTGGCCGCCGCGGCATCCCGGCTCTCCGGCGAGAACGCCGCCGCGATCGACCCGGACGGCCGTCTGATCGGCATCGTCGAGCGTCGCGGCGACGCGCTCAAGAGCGCGATGAACATGCCGGAGGAGCCCGCATGATCCTGTGGTTCACCATCCTGCAGCTGGTCGTGGCGATCGCGGCGGGCGTCGTGTGCGTCGTGCTCGGACTCGCGGGGCGACGGCCGAGCGACCTCACGGTCGGCGGGCTGGCGCTGGTCGAGCTGCTGCTGGTGGCGCAGATCGTCGTCGCCGTCGTCGCGCCGTTCGTCGGCAACGGGCCCACGGGCAGCGTGCTGGAGTTCTGGACGTACCTCGTCTCCGCGGCGCTGCTGCCGGCGGCCGGCGTCGCATGGGCGCTGGTGGAGCGCAGCCGGTGGAGCACCGTCATCATGGGCGTGGTGGCGCTGTCGGTCGCCGTGATGGTGTGGCGCATGCAGGTGATCTGGACCATCCAGGTCGCCTGACCCGCGGCCTCGGTCGGTCTGCCCGCCGCCGGTAGAATGGACGGGCTATGACTGATTCCGCGCCCTCGCGCCGCATGACCGGCATCGGCCGGGTCCTCGTCATCGTCTACGCCGTGATGGCCCTGGCCGCCACCGGCCGGTCGTTCGTGCAGATCGCCGAGCGGTTCGATGAGGCGCCCCTGGCGTACTCGCTGTCGGCGGCGTCGGCGGTCGTCTATATCCTCGCCACGCTCGCGCTCGTGTTCTCTCGGCGCCCCGGCTGGTACGTGGTGGCCTGGGTCGCGATCGCGTTCGAGCTGGTCGGAGTGCTCGTCGTCGGCACGCTGTCGGTGGCGCTGCCCGAGCTCTTCCAGCATCCGACCGTCTGGTCGCTGTACGGCTACGGGTACGTGTTCATCCCGCTGCTGCTGCCGTTCTTCGGGCTCTGGTGGCTGATCACCCACCGCGCCGTGGCCGTCCCGGACGAGGCCGTGCCGGCCGGGGCGGGGCGATGATCCTCTTCGAGGACGTGGCGGACATCCCCGCCGGCTTCGGACCCACGGTCATCGCGATCGGAAAGTTCGACGGCGTGCACGCGGGGCACCGTGCGCTGATCGAGAAGATGCTCGTCGACGCGGCATCCACCGACGCCCGCACGGTCGCCGTGACGTTCGACCGCAACCCGCTCGCCGTCCTCGCGCCGGAGCGCACGCCCCGCGCTCTGGTCGGCGTCGCGCAGAAGGTCGAGCTGCTCGGCAGGACGGGCATCGACGCGACGCTTCTGCTGCGCTTCGACGAGGCCCTCGCCTCGGAGGAGGCCGAGGCGTTCGTGCGTCGCGTCATCGTCGCGGGGCTGAACGCTACGCGGGTGCTGGTCGGCAGCGACTTCCGGTTCGGACGCGGCGGCGAGGGCACCGTCGAGCTGCTGCGCACCATGGGCGAGCAGCTCGGCTTCGCGGTCGAGGAGGTCGCCGACGTCGCGAGCGCCGAGGACGGCCGTCGGGTCTCCTCCACCTGGATCCGGGAGCTGCTGGACGCGGGTGACGTGGAGCGCGCCGCGAAGCTCATGGGCCGCAGCCCGTCCGTCATCGGGGAGGTCGTCCACGGCGTCAAGCGCGGGCGCGAGCTCGGCTATCCCACCGCCAATCTGTCCTCGGAGGCCGAGGGGTATGTCCCCGCCGACGGCGTCTACGCCGGCTGGCTCATCGAGCACTCGCCCGAGGGCGTGCTGCGCTCGGGGGTGAGGTACCCCGCGGCGATCTCGATCGGCACGAACCCGACGTTCGACGACGTCGAGCTGCGGCAGGTGGAGGCCTACGTGATCGACGAGACCGGCCTCGACCTGTACGGTCGCCGCGTCGAGATCGAGTTCGTCGCCCGCATCCGCGGCATGGTCGCGTTCGAGGGCGTCGACAGGCTCATCGTGCAGATGGCCGACGACGTGGTGCGGTCGCGCGCCGCGCTGACCGAGGCGACGTCCGGGCGCTGACCCGTCGGCGGTGGCCGGCTCTCGGCCGCGCGATCCGCTGCCCCGTCGCAGGCTCCCACGGGCATCCGTCGGATCGCTCGCTCACCTGCAGGAGCTGTGGGCCGGGCGTCGGCAGCCGTCTCTCATCCTGCTCACCGGCCACACCGATCCGACGGCTGAGCGGCGAGTCCGACCACCGAACGACGCGCGCGTCCTGCGCTCGTGCGGCCCGAGGGGGAGCCGGCCGCCGATCAGTAGGACGAGGCGTCCTCCGCGCCGCCGGTCGTCCCGCCCTCGGCACGGGCGCGCAGCTCGCCGAGGATCGTCGCGCTGGCGCTCGTGCCCAGACGCGTGGCGCCGGCGTCGAGCATCGCGATCGCCGCGTCGAGGCCGCGCACGCCGCCGGAGGCCTTCACCTGCACGGCGGGGGAGACGCTCTCGCGCATGAGCGTGACGTGCTCGACCGTGGCGCCGCCGCCGGCGAACCCGGTCGAGGTCTTCACGAACGTCGCCCCGCCCGCCTCGGTGAGACGGCTGCCGCGGGCGATCTGCTCGAGATCCAGGTAGCTGGTCTCGAGGATGACCTTGGTGACCGCGCCCTCGGCGGCGGCGACGACCGCGGTGATGTCGGCCGTCACCAGGTCGTCCTCGCCCGAGCGCAGCCCGCCGATGTGGACGACCATGTCGAACTCCGTCGCGCCGTCCTCCCTCGCGCGCCGCAGCTCGGCCACCTTCGCCGCCGTGGAGGTCGTGCCATGGGGGAAGCCGATCACCGTTCCCACGGCGACGCCCGTCCCATCGAGACGACGCACCGCGTAGGCGATGTCCGACGGTCGGACGCACACGCTGAACACGCCCCACTCCGCGGCGATGTCGAGCTCGCGATCCACGTCGGCGCGCGTGAAGTCGGGCTTCAGGATCGCGTGGTCGATGGTCGCGGCGACGGCCGCCTCGGTCAGCTCGATAGACATGCCACCAGCCTATGTCGCCCCTTGTGACGGAAATACCCCAGGGGGGTATCATGGTTGTACTCGGCACCGACGAGAGGACGACATCATGGCGACCACCATCCACCTGGTCCAGGGCATGACCTGCGCGCACTGCGCACGCTCCGTGGGAGGCGGCATCGAGGGGATCGACGGCGTCCGGCGCGCGGTCGTCGACCTGGACGCCGGCGCCGTGACCGTCGAGGCCGTCGCCCCGGTGCCGGACCAGGCGATCGCCGCCGCGGTCGCCGAGGCCGGGTACGAGTATGGCGGCCGCGCATGACCGCCCCGGTGCAGGACGCGGGCGAGCGCCGCGGCGTGGTGCTCGACATCGAGGGCATGACCTGCGCGAGCTGCGTCGCCCGGGTCGAGAAGAGGCTGCAGCTCGTGCCCGGCGTGGAGGCGTCGGTGAACCTCGCGACCGAGTCGGCGAAGGTGCAGGCGCCCGCAGGCGTCCCCGACGACGCCCTCGTCGACGCCGTGAAGGCTGCGGGCTACGACGCCGTCGTCCGCGGGTCGGCTGCCGCCGGCGGCGCCGCGCACGACCACGCCGCGCACGACCACGGCGTCCAGGAGCACGACGAGCACGGGCCCGACGGCCACGACCACGGCGGCCACGACCACGACATCGAGGATGTGCCCGGAGAGACGACGCTGCGCACGCGGCTGCTCGTCTCGGCGGTGCTGAGCGCGCCGATCCTGCTGATCTCGATGGTGATGCCCCTGCACTTCCCCGGATGGCAGTGGGTGATGCTGGTCCTCACCCTGCCGGTCGTCGTGTGGGCGGGATGGCCCTTCCACCGGGCCACGCTGCGCAACGCCCGCCACGGCGCGGCGACCATGGACACGCTCATCACCCTCGGCACGATCGCCGCGCTGCTGTGGAGCATCTGGGTGACCGTCACCGGCGGCATGCACGTGTACTTCGAGGTCGCGGCCGTCGTCACGACGTTCCTGCTGCTCGGGCGCTTCATCGAGCAGAGGTCGAAGCGCCGCGCGGGCGCCGCGCTGCGCTCGCTCATGGAGCTCGGCGCGCGCGACGTCGTGCTCGCAGGCCCCGACGGGCGCGACGGCGACACCGTCCCCATCGAGCGGCTGCGCCGCGGCGACCGCTTCGTCGTGCGCCCCGGCGGCACCATCGCGACCGACGGTGTCGTGGAGGACGGCGAGGCCGCCATCGACGCCAGCATGCTCACCGGCGAGTCCGCGCCCGTCACGGTCGTCCCCGGCGGAACGGTCACCGGTGGCACTATCGCCGTCGACGGGCGCCTGATCGTCCGCGCCACCGCGGTCGGCTCCGACACGCGACTGGCGCGGATCGCGTCGCTCGTCGAGGACGCGCAGGCGGGCAAGTCCCGCATCCAGCGGCTGGCGGACCGGATCTCGGGCGTCTTCGTGCCGATCGTGATCGGTCTCGCGGTGCTCACCCTGGTCGGCTGGGTCGTCGCGGGGCAGGGCGTGGAGTCGGGATTCGTCGCCGCGGTGGCGGTGCTCATCATCGCCTGCCCGTGTGCCCTCGGGCTCGCGACGCCCGTCGCGGTGCTCGTCGGCACGGGCCGCGGCGCTCAGCTCGGCGTGCTGGTCACCGGTCCCGAGGCGATCGAGACCGCCGGCCGGATCGACACCCTGGTGCTCGACAAGACGGGCACGGTGACGAGCGGGCGCATGTCGGTGCACGGCGTGGTGCTCGGCCGCGGCGTCGAGCGCGACGAGGTGCTTCGCGTGGCGGGCGCGCTCGAGTCCGGCTCGGAGCACCCGATCGCTCGCGCGATCGTCGCGGAGGCGGGCGCCGGGGTCCCCGCGCTGACCGGCTTCCGCAACCACGCCGGCAGGGGAGTGTCGGGCGAGGTCGCTGGCCGCGAGGCGTTCGCCGGCAGCCTGTCGTTCGCCGCGGACCGCGGCGCGCGCGTGCCGGAGGAGATCGAACGGGCCGCGACGGAGGCGGCGTCCACCGTCGTGATCGTCGGATGGTCGTCGGCCGCGGGGATGAGTCCCACGGCACGCGCGGCGATCCTCGTCGGGGACACGGTCCGCGACGACAGCGCGGCGGCGATCGCCCAGCTGCGCGGCCTGGGGCTGGACGTCGTCCTGCTCACGGGCGACGGCGAGGGCATCGCCCGGAAGGTCGCGGACGAGGTCGGCATCGACACCGTGATCGCGGGGGTGTCCCCGGAGGGCAAGGTCGACGAGATCCGCCGGCTGCAGTCGGGCGGGCGGCGCGTGGCGATGGTCGGCGACGGCGTCAACGACGCGGCCGCCCTCGCCACCGCCGAGCTCGGCATCGCCATGGGCGGCGGCACCGACGCCGCCATGCACGCCAGCGACGTCACGCTCGTGCGCGACTCTCTGACGGCGGCCGCGGACGCCGTGCGGCTGTCCCGTCGCGTGCTCGGCATCATCCGCGGCAACCTGTTCTGGGCGTTCGGCTACAACGTGGCGGCGATCCCGCTGGCCGCGTTCGGCCTGCTGACCCCCATGATCGCGGGCGCGGCGATGGCGTTCTCGAGCGTGTTCGTAGTGCTCAACAGCCTCCGGCTGCGCACCTTCCGCTGACCGGCTCCCGTCACGCCGCAGCCCGGCGAGGCCACCGCCTCGCCGACGGGCGGTGGGGCAGGATGGGGCCATGCGCTCCGTCCGCCTCGCCGTCCCCGTCCTCGTCCTGGCGGCGCTCGCGCTGACGGGGTGCCAGCCGGAGCCCGGTCCCGGTGAGACGAGCGCCGCGCCGTCCGCGGTCGAGACCCCCGACGCCCAGCCGTCGTCGGAGCCCTCCGCCGCGACGCCGACGGGTGAGCCGGACCCCACGGCGACGCCGGGAGGCGACTCCCTGCCCGACGACTGCGCACAGGCGTACTCCGCCGACATGTACGAACGGCTGCTCGCGTTCGGCGAGCTGAACCCGGACGTGACGTACTTCAGCTCCAACGTCGGCGACGTCAACGACGTCATCCAGGGCTCGCCGACGCTGGCGTGCCTGTGGATCTCGCCGGAGGACTCCGCCGTCGCCATGAAGACGACCGCCTCGCTCATCAGCGAGGCCCACGCCGCCCTGCTGCGCGAGTCGCTGCCGGAGAACTTCCCGGGCTGCGACGAGTCCGCCGAGCGGTTCTCCTGCACGCGGGAGCGCGAGCAGACGCAGGGCGCCGTCGAGACCGAGACCGTGGTGCTGCAGGGCGATCTCCTGGTCGCGACGCTCGGCCTCAACGCCGGCAGCGAGCTGGTCGACGAGGCGACCTCCGACCTGCTCGCGGTCGTCGGCGGCTGACGCACGACGCCCGGGCGGGGGCCCACCCGCGGCCCGCGTGGGCCGTCCCGCGATTCGTGCGGGAATCACGCCGTCCGATGCCGTAAACTGGGCGAACAGGTGCCTCGCCCATAGACGCGACGTCGCCGTCAGGGAGATCCTCTCAACGGTGGCGCACGTGCCGGGCGGACACCGCGTCCTCACCGCCGCTCGCGGAAGCGACCGGCATCCGCGGCTCGCGACGTCGCCGCGTCGCAGGCCAGAGGACGCCCGCACGACTCCGACCGCCGGCCGCTGCCCCCTAGGCGCATCGACCGGGCGATCACAGAGCTCAGGAGGAGCATGCCGACCACGGCACCCGCGCGACAGCGCAAGAAGTCCTCGTCCTCGCGCCGCGACGACGAGGCCCCCCTCATCCCGATCCTTGCGCGCAAGGTCCGGGAGGTCGAGGCGAAGGCCCAGCGAGGCAAGCTGGGGCCCACCAACCGCACCAAGTTCCAGGTGATCGCGTTCCTCGTGCGCGAGGAGCGCGCCCGGGTCAAGGCCGACGGCGACGTCACCGACGCCGCCCGCGCCGAGCTGCTCAAGCGCCTCGACGGCGTGGCGACGATCCTTGCGAAGACCGCCGCGCGCGACACGTCGCTGATCCAGCTGCTCGAGGTCGACCAGGCCACGTCGCCGGTCGCCCGGCGGATGCGCCGCGACTGGCTGCTCGAGTCGGGCGCCGAGCTGCCGCCCGAGGAGCTGGTGATCGCCGACGCGAAGCCGATCGTCCAGGCCACGCTCGTGCCGCCCGTGGCGCTCGAGCGTGGGGTCGTGCCTCCCCGGGTGGAGGCGCGCATCGAGTCGAACCCGTTCCTCGCGCCCGACCTCACGCACCGCACCGGCGGACCGACGCCGCGTCGTCGCCTGGACGGCTGGGAGCTCATGGGCCCGCTGTACAAGGCGTTCGAGCAGGGCGCCGGCGGTGGGGCCGCGACCATGGACCTCCCCGAGGTGCCCGAGTTCGACCGCCTGTCGCCCAAGGGGCTCGAGGTCATGGCGCACCAGTCGCGGTTCCTCGAGGCCGTGCGGGCCGGCCACCGCACGTTCCTGCTGGCGGACGAGCCCGGCCTCGGCAAGACGGCGGAGTCGGTGCTCGCCGCCTCCGTGGCCGACGCCTACCCGCTGGTCGCGGTCGTGCCGAACGTCGTCAAGATGAACTGGGCGCGCGAGGTGGAGCGGTGGACCCCGCACCGTCGCGCGACCGTCATCAACGGCGACGGCCGCGACATCGACGCGTTCGCCGACGTGTTCATCGTCAACTACGAGATCCTCGACCGTCACCTGGGCTGGCTGGCCAAGGTCGGTCTGCGCGGCATGGTCGTCGACGAGGCGCACTTCATCAAGAACCTGTCCTCGCAGCGCTCGCAGAACGTGCTCGCGCTGGCCTCGCGCATCCGCGAGACCACGCCGGGCGGCGACCCGCTGCTGCTGGCGCTCACCGGCACGCCGCTGATCAACGACGTCGAGGACTTCGACGCGATCTGGCGCTTCCTCGGCTGGACGACGGGCGACAAGCCCGGGCCCGAGCTGATGCAGAAGCTCGACGGCACCGGCCTCACCCCGGCCGACAAGTCGTTCTACCCGGAGGCCCGCGAGGCCGTCATCTCGATGGGTATCGTGCGGCGCCGCAAGAAGGACGTCGCGAAGGACCTGCCCGACAAGCTCGTGGCCGACCTGCCCGTGCAGCTGGACGACGAGTTCGGCCGCGGCATCTGCGAGGCCGAGCGCGAGCTCGGCGCGCGGCTCGCGGCGCGCTACCGCCGCATCATCGACGCGCGCGGCGACCGCGGCCTCGCGGCCGGCGAGGTCGACGAGGACATCGTGCGCCTGGTGGCGCAGGGCGAGCTCGACGAGTCGAAGGCGGCCGGCGCCGAGGGCGACAACGTGTTCACGATGGTGCGCCGGATCGGTCAGGCCAAGGCATCGCTCGCCGCCGACTACGCGGCGCAGCTGCAGCGCTCGGTGGGCAAGGTCGTCTTCTTCGCCAAGCACATCGACGTGATGGACCAGGCCGAGGCGCACTTCGCGGCGGTCGGCATCAAGGCGGTCTCGATCCGCGGCGAGCAGACCGGCACGGCGCGGCAGGAGGCGATCGACGCGTTCAACAACGACCCCGAGGTCGGCATCATCGTCTGCTCGCTCACCGCGGCGGGCGTCGGCGTCAACCTGCAGGTCGCCTCGAACGTCGTCCTCGCCGAGCTGAGCTGGACCGCGGCCGAGCAGACCCAGGCGATCGACCGCGTCCACCGCATCGGCCAGGACGAGCCCGTCACCGCGTGGCGCATCATCGCCGCGCACACCATCGACACGAAGATCGCCGAGCTGATCGACCAGAAGCAGGGCCTCGCGGCGCGTGCGCTGGACGGCGAGGCCGTCGACGCGACCTCGAGCGACTCGGTGCAGCTGGCCGCGCTCATGGGCGTGCTGCGGGACGCGCTGGGCGGTCGTTAGACCCCCGCGGGCGCACTCGCGACCGGTTCCACGAGGGCCGGCGGACATCGGGTCCGCCGGCCCTCGTCGTATCGGCTAGCGTCGATCTCATGAAGATCGGAATCCTCACGTCCGGGGGTGATTGCCCCGGACTGAATGCGGTCATCCGAGGCATCGTCCTCAAGGGCACCACCAGCTACGACCTGGAGTTCGTCGGCATCCGCGACGGTTGGCGCGGCGTCGTCGACGCGGACTTCTTCCCCCTCACCCGGCACGAGGTCAAGGGCCTCGCGAAGGTGGGCGGCACCATCCTCGGCACGAGTCGCACGAACCCGTACGAGGGCGACCGCGGCGGCGCGGAGAACATCAAGGCCACGCTCGCCGAGCACGGCATCGACGGCATCGTCGCGATCGGCGGCGAGGGCACCCTGGCGGCTGCGGACCGCCTGGCGAAGGACGGCGTGAACGTCTTCGGCGTCCCGAAGACGATCGACAACGACCTCGGCGCCACCGACTACTCGTTCGGCTTCGACACGGCGGTGAACATCGCCACCGAGGCGATGGACCGCCTGCGCACCACGGGCGACTCCCACCAGCGGTGCATGGTCGCCGAGGTCATGGGCCGCCACGTGGGCTGGATCGCGCTGCACGCCGGGATGGCCGCCGGCGCGCACGTCATCTGCATCCCCGAGGTGCCGCTGTCGATCGACGAGATCACCGCGCAGGTGACGTCGGCGTTCGAGCGCGGCCGCGCTCCCCTCGTCGTCGTGTCCGAGGGGTTCAAGCTCAAGGGGCAGGAGGAGGCGTACAGCGACAAGGGGCTCGACGCCTTCAACCGTCCTCGCCTGGGCGGCATCAGCGAGATCCTCGCGCCGGAGATCGAGCGCCTCACCGGCATCGAGACGCGCGCCACGGTGCTGGGGCACATCCAGCGCGGCGGGTCGCCCTCGGGCTTCGACCGGGTGCTCGCCACGCGTCTCGGCCTCCATACGGCCGACGCGGTGGTCGACGGCGACTGGGGCTCGATGGTCGCCCTGCGGGGCACCGACATCGTGCGCGTGCCGTTCGCCGACGCGCTCGGCGAGCTGCACACCGTCCCGCTGTCCCGCTACGAGGAGGCGGCGGCCCTGTTCGGCTGATCCACGAGACCTATGGAGAGGCTCCCCGGCGCGTGCGGCGCTCGGGAGCCTCTCCCGTCTCACCGGGGCATCGTCCGCGTGGGCCCGCGGCGGAGAGAAGGCCCCGCCCGGTTTGTGCCCGTCCGTGTCCCAGTTTCCGCCCGGTTTGTGCCCGTCCGTGTCCCAGTTTCCGCCCGATCCACATTCCGATTCCGGCACCTATGGGGACACCGTCAGACGCGCGGCTCCGCGCCGGGGATACCGATACGGACCGGGGGATCAGCCGTGCCAGCCGCACTCGCGCAGCGCTTCCCGGACCATGGAGACCGCGGCGGGCGAGCCTCCCCGGACGTGATGGCTGAGGATCCGGACGAGGCGCCATCCTGTCTTGCGGATCGCCTCCCACCGATCGGCGTCCTTGGCGAACTGCTGGGGATCGGCATGGTGACGGCCGTCGTACTCGAACGCCAGGCGGTACTCCGGATAGGCGGCGTCGAGCCGGGCGACGAAGAGCCCGTGCGCGTCGAAGAGCTCGTACTGCAGCACGGGCTCGGGAAGGCCGGATCGGGTGACCAGCAGGCGTGAGCGCGTCTCGCCTGCCGACTCGGCCCCGACGCGCACCTCCCGCAGCGCGCGCGTCAGGCGTCCGTCGCCCGTATCGCCCATGAGCTCGACCTCGGTCTCCAGCTCGTCGATCGTCGCGAGACGGGTGCGAGGCAGCACGAGGAAGTCGGCGGCCGCGATGAGATCGTCCAGTCCCCACAGGGTGCCGGCCTGGCGCCATGCGCGCGCCGCGTCCTCCACGCGGAACCCCGTGCGTGTGACGAACCAGGCGGGATCGCGGGTCTGGAGCCGGTGGCCTCCGACGCCGGCGATGCGCGGCTCGCGACGGGGGCGATGCGCCGACACGTGCAGGCCGACCTCGTGCGGCGGCTCTGGCAGGGGAGCTCCGAGCAGGGCGAGAGCGGTCTCGTGGCTGAAGAACTGCCAGTCCTTGAGGCGCGGCGCGTACTTCCAGCCGGCGGCCGCGACCGCCTGCCGCCGGTCCTGGTCGCGGCCGGTGAAGAAGGCGGGTGGCTCTGTCGCGATCCGGACGCCGCGGTGGGGCGTGGCGAGGTCGGCGGCGCGCAGTCGTTTCGCGCTGACACCGTTCGCGAGTGCCTCCGAGACGAGGAACCGGCCGGGTGCGCCGGGCGGCAGCGGTGCGGGAGTGCGCATGCACCGAGTGTGGCGAGCAGCGGAGGACGGTGTGCCGCACCCATGACGATGGGGATCGCCGATCATCGGATCGGCCGTTGTGGACGAGACCCCGCCTGCCTTCAGCTCCCGGCCCCACCCACCCCGCCCCGCGGCATGTCCCAGTTGTGGCCCGATTGCTTACGCAGACCGGCGTCAAGTGGGACACACGCCCGGGTGGACGGGCACGAAGTGGGACACGGCTCCGGTCGGGCGGGCACCAAGTGGGACACGGCGCCGGCCCGGGGCCGACGTGGGGCGTCAGGAGTCGGCGACGCCGAGCACGTCGAGCAGCCACGCCAGCTGGAACGAGCGCTCGCGCCAGGCGTTGTAGCGCCCGCTGACCCCGCCGTGCCCCGCGACCATCTCGATCTTGAACAGGGCGTCCGCGCCGACCTCGCGCAGGCGGGCGACCCACTTCGCGGGTTCGACGTACAGCACGCGCGTGTCGTTGAGCGACGTCATCGCGAGGATGCGCGGGTAGGCGACGCCCTCGCGCACGTTCTCGTAGGGCGTGTACGACCTCATGTACTCGTAGACCTCCGCGTGGTGCAGCGGATCTCCCCACTCGTCCCACTCGATCACCGTCAGCGGAAGCGACGGGTCGAGGATCGTCGTCAGCGCGTCGACGAAGGGCACGTCCGCCAGTACTCCGGCGAAGAGCTCCGGCGCGAGGTTCGCGATCGCGCCCATCAGCAGGCCGCCGGCCGAGCCGCCCTCGGCGACCAGCCGGTCCGGCGTCGTGTAGCCCTCGGAGACGAGGTGGCGGGCGACGTCCACGAAGTCCGTGAACGTGTTGCGCTTCGCCTGCAGCTTGCCGTCCTCGTACCACTGCCGGCCCATCTCGCCGCCGCCGCGCACGTGGGCGACGGCGAACACCACCCCGCGGTCGAGCTCGGAGAGCCGCGCGACCGAGAACGACGGGTCGATCGAGTGCTCGTACGACCCGTAGCCGTACAGGTGCACCGGCCGGACGGACGTCCCCGGCTCGCCGAACGAACGCTTCCACACCAGCGACACCGGGACGCGCGTGCCGTCCGCGGCCGGCGCCCACAGGCGGGCCTGGCCGTACTCGGCGGCGTCGTAGCCGCCCAGCACCTCGACCTGGCGGCGGAGGATCAGGTCGCCCGGTGCGCCGTCGCTCACTCCGTTCGAACCGGGCAGCACGTACTCGAACACCGAGCCGGGCGTCGTGAACGAGCCGTAGCCGATGCGCAGCACCGGCGGAGCCCACTCGGGGTTGCCGCTGAGGCCCGCGGCGTAGAGGGGCTCGTCGAACTCGATCTCGGTCAGCTCGTGGGTGCGGTAGTCGAGCAGCGCGAGGCGCGGCAGTCCCTCGCGCCGGTACTCGACGACGGCGAAGTCGCGGAAGCAGTCGATGTCGAGCAGGCGGCGCCCCGGCTCGTGCGCCAGCACCGTCTCGAGCTCTTCGGGAGCCTCGGGGCGCGCACGCACCAGCTCGAAGTCCAGCGCGCCGTCGTTGTGCAGGATGTACAGCCAGTCGTCGCCGTCCACGACCGCGTGGTCCACGCCGTACTCCACGCCCTCGCGGCGCGGCCAGACGACGCGGGGCGTCGCCTCCGCGTCCGCAGCCACCGTCGCGGCGTCGAGCAGCGCGACCTCGCTCGTCACGCTCGACCCCGACTCCACGACGAGGAACCGGTTGCTGCGCGTGACGCCGGCGCCGACCCAGAACCGCTCGTCGTCGTCGCGGTAGATCTCGCGGTCGTCGTCGCGGCCTGCCCTCCCGACGGGATGCAGCCATGCGCGGTCGGGACGCCAGGCGTCGTCGACGGTGGTGTAGACGACGTGCGTGCCGTCCGGCAGGAAGTGCGCGCCCGAGAACGTGCCCTCCAGCACGTCCGGCAGCGTCTGCCCGGTCGCCAGGTCCTTGACGCGGACGGTGTAGCGCTCGTCGCCCGACACGTCCACGCCCCACAGCATGCGCGTGCCGTCGTCGGAGACGTCGAACGAGCCGAGCGAGAAGAACTCCTGGCCCTCCGCCTCGGCGTTGGCGTCCAGCAGCACCTGCTCGCCGGGCACCTCGACGTCGGGGCTCAGGGTCGGCGGGGTCCAGTCGTCCGGGCCCGAGATGGGGGCGCGGCACTGGATGCCGTACTGCTTCCCGGCGACCGTGCGGCCGTAGTACCACCAGGCGCCGCGGCGGCTGGGCAGGCTGAGGTCGGTCTCGCGCACCCGCGTCTTGATCTCCTGGAAGATGCGCTCACGCAACGGCTCGAGGTGCGCGAGCGCCGCGTCGGTGTGCGCGTTCTCGGCCTCGAGGTGCGCGATCACCTCCGGGGAGTCCTTCTCGCGCAGCCACTCGTACGGGTCCTCGAACGTGTCCCCGTGGTGGGTGCGCGGGGCGGGACGACGGGCGGGGATCGGGGCGGAGGCGGCGTGCGGCGCGTTCGCGGTCATCCGACAACGCTAACCGGCCCCGTGCCCCGCCGGACGCCGCGTCCGCCGCCCGGTCGAACGCGCTCGACGTCCCTCGCGCCGCGCGACGCGCTCCATCCGGTTTGACCGCCCCGGGCGGGCGGTGCGACGATTGGTGACTGTCTGGTTGCCAGACCTCGAACAGCCGGTGAACTCTTCGTTCGCCCCTCGTCGCGCTCCCCGCATCGAGCCGCGGCGGACGTCACCCGCATCCTGGAAGGCGGACGGTGGAAACCGCAGCCCTCATCGTCGCGCTGGTCATCGCACTCGCGCTCTTCTTCGACTTCACGAACGGCTTCCACGACACCGCCAACGCGATGGCGACCCCCATCGCGACCGGTGCGCTGAAGCCCAAGACCGCGGTCGCGCTCGCCGCCGTGCTGAACCTCGTCGGCGCGTTCCTCTCGACGGAGGTCGCAAAGACCATCTCGGGCGGCATGATCCGGGAGGACCAGATCTCCGGGGACGTGTTCCCGTCGCTGATCTTCGCCGGCCTCATCGGCGCGATCACGTGGAACATGCTCACCTGGCTGCTGGGACTGCCGTCGAGCTCGTCGCACGCCCTGTTCGGCGGCCTCATCGGCGCGACCCTCGTCGGCTTCGGGGCCGCGGGCATCGACTTCGGCATCGTGGTGTCGAAGGTGGTGCTGCCTGCGCTGCTCGCACCGCTCACCGCGGGCATCATCGCGTTCGCGGTCACCAAGATCGCCTACGCGGTCACGCGCCGGTACGACGGCAAGCCGGACGGCCGCGACGGCTTCCGCTGGGGCCAGATCTTCACGTCGTCGCTCGTGGCGCTCGCACACGGCACGAACGACGCGCAGAAGACGATGGGCGTGATCACCCTGGCCCTGATCGCGGCGGGGTGGCAGTCGTCCGAGCATCACGAGCCCCAGCTGTGGGTCGTCTTCTCCGCGGCGACGGCCATCGCCCTCGGCACCTACGTGGGCGGCTGGCGGATCATCCGCACGCTCGGCAAGGGGCTCACGGACGTCAAGCCGGCGCAGGGCTTCGCCGCCGAGACCTCGACCGCCGCGACGATCCTGGCGTCGAGCCACCTGGGCTTCGCGCTGTCGACCACCCAGGTCGCCTCCGGCTCGGTCATCGGCTCGGGCCTCGGTCGTCGCGGCTCCGAGGTGCGCTGGCGGACGGTGGGCCGGATCGCGGTCGGCTGGCTGCTGACCCTGCCGGCCGCCGGCCTGGTGGGAGCGCTGGCCGCGCTGCTCGTCGTGTGGACGCAGAACCTCGGCCTCGGCATGCTCGGCGTCGCGATCGACGCCGTGATCGCCGCGATCATCATCGTCGCCCTGTTCCTGCGCTCGCGTCGCGACGAGGTCCATGCCGGCAACGCCATGAGCGAGGTCGCCGAGTCGGGCCACGCGGTCAAGGTCGACGAGAACCCGCCGCCCACCCGCCGGCAGCAGCGCGCCCTGGCCGAGAAGGCCCGGCGGAAGGCGCAGAAGGAGAAGGCGGCGGCCAAGGGGGAGCAGAAGTGACCATCGACTGGATCGCCTTCCTGCAGGTGTTCGCCGCGGCGCTCGTCGGCGCGGTCCTCGTGGTCGGCTTCTACGCGCTGGGCCTGCGGCTGCTCGCGCGCAGCGGCCGGATCCCCGTGGTCGCACCCGTGACCTTCACCGACGCCATCACCGTGCTCTCGCCCAAGCAGATCAAGCGCGCCGAGAAGGCGGCGGCGAAGGCCGCGTCGAAGAGCCCGCTGACGGAGGCGCAGAAGACCGCCTCCATGGTGGCGGCGTACGTCTGCTTCGTCGTCTGCGCTCTCGCGGTGGTCGCCGGCATCCTCCTCATCGTCCTCGGCTGACCGCGGGCGCCCCGCGACGCGAGTCCGCGCGGAGCGCCCGCCACCGGCGGCTCAGCGCCGCACGGGGTTGTCCATCTCCCCGGCGTACAGCAGCGACTCGGCCTGATTGCCCAGGTCGACCATCTGCAGCGTGTTGCGCAGCTGCAGCCGGTTGAGGCACGAGTGCGGGAAGCGCGCCGCTCTCAGGTCGACGTCGCCCGTGAGCCCGCGCGCGTGCTCGGGGTGCGCCGACTCGTAGCGGTCGAGACGCCCGGCCACCACCCGCCAGAACCGCTCCGCGGTCAGGACGCCGTCGGTCTCGAGGATCGCCGAGAGGTGGCGCAGCACTCCGTCGAACACGTCGGTGAAGATCGCGAGGGCCTTCTCCCGCCCCGACACGACCGCGCGGATCCGCTCGACGCCGGGCGGCAGCCCGCGGTCGCCGAGCACGGCGACCTCCTCGCCGATGTCCTTCATGAGCACCCGCTCGACGACGTGGTCGCGCAGCACGAGGATCAGGTTCTCGCCGTGCGGCATGAACGCCAGGTCGTGCGCGAGCACGCCGTGCACGAGCGGCAGGAGGTACGCGTCGATGTACCGGCCCAGCCACGCCTCCGCGCCGATGCCCGACTCCCTGACGAGCGCGCTCGCGACGGCGGCGCCCTCGTGGTCGCGGTGCAGCAGGGAGGCCATGGTGGCGAGTCTCTCGCCGGGCGCGGTCATCGTCGCGGGGCTCTCCCGCCACAGGGCGGCGAGCATCCTGCGGTGAGCGCTGTCGACGTGCGAGCGGTGGTACACGTCGCCGGTGTAGCCCAGGGCGGCCCGCTCGCGCAGCAGACCGAAGCCCGCCTGCGCGAACGCGTCGTCGCCCGCCACCACGTCGGACACCCAGTCGTTGATCGCGGGGGTGTCGCGCATGTACTTCGGCGACAGGCCCCTGAGGAACCCCATGTTCTGGATCGCCAGCGCCACCTTCACGTACGGCGCGCCGTGCCGGGTCAGGTTGTAGAAGGTGCGGATCGACTGCTGAGGCTGATGCTCGTCGGCCCCGGTCCCGACGGGCACGAGGTCGCCTCGGGCGACGTCGGCCGCGAACGTGATCGGCAGACGGTGCTCTGCCTGCCAGGGGTGCACCGGCAGCAGGTGGTAGTCCGCCGGGTCCAGGCCACGGTCGGCCAGGCGCGAAGCGAACGCGGTGCGCTCATCGGGGGCGAGCGCAGCCTCGAGATGACGGGCCTCGTCGAGCCCGCGCCCGAGCGACAGGTGCGACAGCTCGCGCCGCGCCGCCACCCACTGCAGCCGCACGCGCCCGCCTCGCTCCGGGGCGTACGCGCGGTAGTCCGACAGCGAGAAGCCGATGCGGCCGTTGTTCGCGACGAAGCCGGGATGGCCCTCCGTCATCGCGGCCTCGGTCTGCTGCAGGTCGGCGCTCAGGAGCGCCGCCGCCGTGGGGGCGTCGCCGTCGCGCGCGCCCTGCAGCTTGGACATCGCGCTCGCCAGCGTCGACGACAGCTCCTCGAGGTAGACGGGAAGCAGCTCGTCCGACAGACCGAGCCGCGTCTGCAGCTCGAGGATCAGCTCGAGCACGTCGAGCGGCGTCTCGGCGCCCCCGATGCGACGGACGATCGACGCCTCGTCGATGGCCCAGTGCTCGAGCGGGAGCACGCGCGCGCTGAAGGCGTAGGCGACGTCATGGTCGGGGACGCGCAGCGCCCATCCTCCCGCGCCGTCCGGCTCCGGGGCGATCATGCGCTCGTGCGCGAACTCGGCGATCGCCTTGGCGACGAGGTGCCGGTGGGCCCGCCGCCCGAGGTCGCCGTCCAGATGGGCCGACTCGGCCGCTGCCGGCCCGTCCCCGAGCGGGCTCGCCGCGAAGTCCTGGCGGGTGCAGACGCTCACGGCGGCGCGCTTGGCGATGCCGTCGATCACGACGTCGGCCTCGTTCACCACGCGGAACCCGGCGGCGGCGTTCTTGGAGAGGATGGCGGCGTTGCGGACGTCGGGCTCGACCACCACCCTGTCCGCTCCGAGGCCGCCGAGCGGGTCGAGGCAATGCCGCATCACCGCCGCCATGATCTCCGACGTGAGCCCGCGTCGCGCGGCGCCGTCGGGCGGAGCCACCAGCAGGTGCATGCCGACGTCGCCCGCCGCCGGCGTCAGGACGTCCGCGGGCAGCACGCGCGCCGGGTCGTAGGTCTCGACGTAGAACAGCGGCTTCCCGTCGACGCGGCCGAGCCAGGCGTCCTGGTGCGGGTCGTCCGTCACACGCGTCAGGTAGGCGCGCGCCTCGTCGGCGTCGATCCCTGTCATCTCCCAGAACCGCGCCCGCGGATGGGTCAGCCAGGCGTGCACGAGCGCCGCGTCGCGGTCCGGGTCGACACGCGCGATCGCGATGGCGGGGGTGACGGTGTCGATGGTCATCGGTGCGCTCCTGTCGTCGCGGTCGTGCGGGTGCCCGTCGTCCGGGGGAGGACGGTCTCGGTGGGGGCATCGGGAGAGCCGGGCTCAGGCGTCCCGAACGTCTGGAACGCGATGCGGGGCTCGATCGGATAGGGCTCCCGGCCGGTCACGTTGGCGAGCACGACGGACGCCCGCCAGGGGCCGAATCCGAGGTCCGGCGCGGTCACGCCGTGGGTGTGCTCCTCGGCGTTCATGGCGTGGAGACGCCCCGCGTCGTCCAGCGTGTAGTCGCGCGCCACGTCCAGCCTGCCGCGGCTGTCCCGGCGCACCATGTCTCCGAGAGGATCGAGGAACCGCGGCGTGCGAGGCCGGTAGCCCAGCGCCGCGACGACCGCGTGCGTGCGGTGCTCGGTGACGGCGCCCGACTGCGTGTGCCGCAGGGCGAGCACGTGCTCGCCCGTCGACGCGTCGTGGCGGGCGTCGATCACCTCGGTGGAGGCGCGGAGGGTCGTCGGCAGGTGCCGGCCGCCGCTGGAGCGCCGGTACAGGGCCTCGTGGATGTCGTCGACGAGCGCGGCGCTGATGCCCTTGTGCAGGGCGCGCTGTTCGCGCGCCAGCCGGTCGCGCAGCTCGGCCGGCAGCGCCCGGTGATGGTCCGTGTACTCCGGGGAGGTCAGCTCGAGGCTCAGCTTGGTGTACTCCATGGGGAAGAACCGCGGCGATCGCGTGATCCAGTCGAGCCGGAAGCCGCGCTCGTGGATGTCGTCGAGAAGGTCGCGGTAGATCTCTGCGGCCGACTGCCCGCTGCCGAGCACGGTGATGGACCGGGAGCTCACGAGCCTCTCGCGGTTCGGGAGGTACTGGGCGCTGTGCAGGACGGGCGCGGCCTCGGGCGACTCGGCCGCCTGCTCGGCGAGTCCCTGCAGGGTCGGGGGCATCGCCGGGGCGCTGCCGACGCCGAGCACGACGTGACGGCCGCGGTGCACCTCCTCGCCCGTCACCGACCCGTCGGCGGCGAGGCGCTCCGCCCGCACCACGAACGCGTCCTCGTCCGGGTCGTGGGAGACCGACACCACGCGCCGTCCCCATCGCAGGGACGGAAGCCGGTGCGCGACCCAGCGGCAGTAGTCGTCGTACTCGCTGCGCAGCGGATAGAACGACTCGCGGATGTAGAAGGGATAGAGACGGCCGACGTCCTTCAGGTACGCGAGGAACGAGTACCGCGAGGTCGGGTCGGCCATCGTCACGAGGTCCGCGAGGAACGGCACCTGGATCGTCGCGCCCTCGAGCATCATCCCGGGGTGCCACTGGAAGCCCGGTGCGCGGTCGAGGAACACGGCGTCGACGTCGGGCAGCGGCTCGGCGAGGGCCGCGAGCCCGAGCCCGAAGGGCCCTATGCCGATGCCGACGAGGTCGTGGACGGTCTGCGGGTCGCGGGTCATCGGGCGGTCTCCTCGGCGCTCGCTTCGGCGTCCGGGGCTGCGCGTCCCGCAAGCCGCTCACCGGCGAGCACGCCGCGCGCGGTGGCGCGCACGAGCCCGAGGACCCCGTCGATGTCGGAGTCCGTCGCGTCCGGGTTCAGCAGGGTGAGCTTGAGGCACGGCCGGCCGTCGATCACGGTGCGCGCCACCATCGCCCGGCCCGACTCGAACAGCACGCGACGCACGTGCGGCACGAGGCGGTCGGCGGTGGCGTCGTCCAGGCCTGCCGGCTGGTAGCGGAACAGCACGGTGCTGAGGTCGGTGCGTCCGATGGGCCGCAGATCGCCGTCGTCGTCCAGACGCTCGCGCACGCGAGCCGCGAGGTCGCACACCGTGTCGACCATCCGCCCGAGCCCGTCCGCTCCGACGGCGCGGAGGGTGGTCCACAGCTTCAGCGCGTCGAAGCGGCGGGTGGTCTGCAGCGAGCGGTCCACCTGGTTGGGCTCGGACGCCGCCTCCGAGGCCGGGTTGAGGTAGTCGGCATGCCAGGCGACCGTCGCGAGGTCGGCGGGCTCTTGCACCAGCAGGGCGCTCGACGAGACCGGCTGGAAGAACGTCTTGTGGAAGTCGACAGTGACGGATCGAGCCCGTTCGATGCCGTCCAGCAGGTGGCGGCGGGTGGGCGAGACCAGCAGCCCGCCGCCGTAGGCGGCGTCGACGTGCAGCCACACGTCGGCGTCGTCGCAGGCGTCCGCCATCGCGACGAGCGGGTCGATCACGCCGCGATCCGTGGTGCCGGCCGTCGCGACGACGGCCATCGGCACGTCGCCGGACGCGCGGACGTCCGCCACCGCCTCGCGCAGCGCGTCGGCGAGCACGCGCCCGTCGCCGTCCGTCGCCACCGGGACCACCGCGTCGTCGGCGAGCCCGAGCAGGAGCGCCGATCGCGCGACGGAGAAGTGGCTCTCGGCGCTGGTGAGCACGCGCAGCCGCGGGAGGACCGCCGAGCGATCTCGGCCGGTCGCGGCGATCGCGCCCTCCCGGGCGAGGAACAGCGCCTGCAGGTTGGACTGCGTGCCGCCGGACGTGAACACCCCGTCGCCGGCCGCGAACCCGAGGCGTTCGCAGGTCCAGGCGATCAGGCGTCGCTCCATGAGGGTGGCGACGGTCGACTGGTCGTAGGTGTCGACCGAGGTGTTGATCGCCGCCATCATGCTCTCGGCCGCGACCGCCGAGATGGCGACCGGGCAGTTCAGATGGGCCGCGTAGAACGGGTGGTGGAACCAGACCGCGTGCTGGGCGTAGAGGTCGTCGGCCTCGCTCAGCGCGGCGGCCTCCCCGATCCCCGAGGCGTCGAGGTCGACGGCGTCGACGAGCGCCTGGAGGTCGCGATGGGAGGCGCCGGACGACGGGGCCGAGGTGCGCCTCAGCCGGGCGGCGATGCGGTCCACCACGTCGGTGACGATCTCCTCGTAGCGTTCCGCGGTGTCGGCGCGGAGCAGGGCCGCGTCTTCGAGTCGCTCGGCCTCCTGTGCGGGTGCGGTGGTGTCGTCCGGCTGGGGTCGTCCCATATGAGATCTCTCCTTCAGGTCGTGAGCACGTCCGATCGAGAGTAGGCAAGGCTTACCTAAGCTTCAAGGCCGGGTGGCGTGTCGCCCGTGGGAGAGGGAGCGCCTAGCCTGGCCTCATGCAGCTCGGCCAGCACGCTCCCGCCCGCCGGACGATCGTCCACCTCAGTGACACGCACCTCCTGGCCGGAAACGCGCCGCTCGGCGGCCTCTACGACGCGGAGGCGAACCTCGTGCGCACGCTCGGCCGCCTCGAGCGGATGGCGGAGGACGGGGCCGTCCGCATCGACGCGCTCGTCTTCACGGGAGACCTCACCGACCTCGGCGAGCCGGGGGCGTACCTGCGGCTGCGCGAGCTCGTGGAGCCGGTCGCGGCGCGGCTCGACGCACCCGTCGTCTGGGTGGCCGGCAACCACGACGAGCGTCCCGAGCTGCGGCGCGACCTGCTGGGCCTGTCGGCGGACGAGCAGCCGGTCACGGGCGTGTGGGACCTGGGCGGGCTGCGTCTGGTCGCGCTCGACAGCTCCGTGCCGGGCTGGCATCACGGCGAGATCGACGAGGAGCAGCGGCAGTGGCTGCGCGACCTGCTGGCGACGCCCGCCCCTCTGGGCACGATCCTCGCGTTGCACCACCCACCGCTGCCGAGCCACGTCCCGCTCTTCGACATCCTCGAGCTGCGCGATCAGCCGGCCCTCGCCGACGCGATCGCGGGGTCGGACGTGCGGGCCATCCTCGCCGGCCACCTGCACTACTCGATGAACGGCGTCTTCGCGGGGGTGCCTGTGAGCGTGGCGGCGGCGTCCTGCTACACGATGGACGTCGCCCGGCCGCCCCTGCGGGTCAACGGCATGGACGCCGGCCAGACCTTCCAGCTGGTGCACGTGTACGACGACACCGTCACGCACACCGTCGTCCCGGTCGACGCCGACGATCCCGCAGCCTTTTTCACCCCCGATTGGTACGAGCGCATGGCGCGTCTCACGCCGCAGCAGCGCCTCGAGGAGTTCTCCCGCAAGCCGCCGCGGCCCTGAGCGAAGCCGGGCATAGGCTCGTGGGGGTGCCCCTCGACGGCGACGGGCACGGCCGGACGCCCAAAAGGAGAACGATGGCTGACGATGCGACGACCCGCACCGAGACCGACTCGCTCGGTTCCCTCGAGATCCCGGGGGAGGTGTACTGGGGAATCCACACGGCCCGCGCGCGTGAGAACTTCGACATCACGAAGCGCCCGGTCTCGATCTATCCGGAGCTCGTGGTCGCGCTCGCCATGGTGAAGCAGGCCGCTGCCCGCGCGAACCGCGACATCGGCGTGCTGGATCCCGCGAAGGCGGAGCTGATCGACCGCGCCGCGCAGCGGGTGATCGACGGCGAGTTCCACGAGCAGTTCGCCGTCGGGGTGATCCAGGGCGGCGCCGGCACGTCGACCAACATGAACGCCAACGAGGTGATCACGAACATCGCGCTCGAGCTGGCCGGGCGCGAGAAGGGCGACTACGCCTTCCTGTCGCCCATCGACCACACCAATCGCAGTCAGTCGACCAACGACGTCTACCCGACGGCGATCAAGATCGGCATCTCGCTCGCGCACGTGTCGCTGCTGGACGAGCTCGATCTGCTGCGGCGGGCGTTCCTGGCGAAGGCGCGCGAGTTCCACGACGTGCTCAAGGTCGGCCGCACGCAGCTGCAGGACGCCGTGCCGATGACGCTCGGTCAGGAGTTCCACGGCTTCGCGACGACGCTGGGGGAGGACCACCACCGCCTCGCCGAGAACTCGTCGCTGCTGACGGAGATCAACCTCGGCGCCACCGCGATCGGCACGGGGGTGACCGCGCCCCACGGCTACGCCGAGGCGGCTCGCCGGCACCTCGCCGACATCTCCGGCCTGCCGCTGTCGACGGCCACCGACCTGATCGAGGCGACCAGCGACACCGGCGCCTTCATGTCGTTCTCCGGGTCGCTGAAGCGCAACGCCATCAAGCTCTCGAAGATCTGCAACGACCTGCGGCTGCTGTCGTCGGGGCCGCAGGCGGGCTTCGGCGAGATCAACCTGCCCGCCCGGCAGGCCGGGTCGAGCATCATGCCCGGCAAGGTGAACCCGGTCATCCCGGAGGCCGTGAACCAGATCGCGTTCGCCGTCGCCGGCGCGGACATGACCGTCACCATGGCCGTCGAGGCCGGTCAGCTGCAGCTGAACGCGTTCGAGCCGGTGATCGCGCACTCGATCCTGCAGTCCATCACGTGGATGCGGCAGGGGATGCGCACGCTGCGCGTCAACTGCGTCGACGGGATCACCGCGAACCGCGAGCGGCTGGGCGCCATGGTCGGATCGTCCGTCGGCGTCGTGACCGCGCTCACCCCGTTCATCGGCTATGCCGCCGCCGCGGCGCTGGCGAAGGCCGCGCTGCTGACGAACCGCAGCGTCGCCGACCTGGTCGTCGAGGCCGGGCTGATGGAACGCGCCGAGGTCGAGAAGCAGCTGCGCCCCGCGCGGCTGTCCGGCATCGAGGCCGTCACGGCGGCCATCCCGATCATCTCGCCGGAGGACCTGCCGACGCCCTGAGGCCGGGCGGAGGCGGTCAGCCGACCACGCGGCAGTGGGTCGTCAGCTCCCCGATGCCGTCGATGCCGACGGTGACGGTGGAGCGGTCGCGCATGAGCACCTGCGGCGTGCGGGAGTACCCGGATCCGCCGGGGCTGCCGGTCGAGATCAGCGTGCCGGGGAGCAGCGTGATGCCGTGCGACAGGTGGGCGATCAGCTTCGCGACCGAGCGGACCATCGTGGCCGTGGTGGAGTCCTGCATGGTGTGGCCGTCGAGCACCGTCCAGATGTGCAGGTCCTGCGGGTCGGGCACCTCGTCGGCCGTCACGACATAGGGGCCGGCGGGGGTGAAGCCGTCGAACGACTTCGCCCGGCACCACTGGGCCTCGGAGTACTGCACGTTGCGGGCGGTGATGTCGTTGACCACGGTGTACCCGAACACGTAGTCGAGCGCGTCCTCCTCGGACACGTCGCGCGCGGCACGGCCGATGATGACGCCCAGCTCGGCCTCGTAGTCCACGGCTTCGCTGAGGGTCCGAGACCACGTGGTCGTCCCCTCGTGGCCGGCCAGCGAGTTCGGCCAGAGGGTGAACACCGTGGGGGTGTCGTCGGTCTTGAGGTTGAGCTCGCCGGCGTGCGCCGAGTAGTTCAGGCCGATCGCCATGATGCTCGGGGGCGTCAGCACCGCCGGCGCGAACGAGACGTCGGCGATCCGGACGCGCGCGTCCGCGCCCGCGCCGCCCGCGGCGGCGGCGCTCACCGCGTTCCGCAGTGTGTCCCCGCCTGCGATCAGCTGCTCGAGCGTACGCGGGCCGTCGGGCACGAGGGCGACGACGGGGGTCGCCTCGTCGCCGTCTACGAGAACGAGGGTGGGGGAGTCGCCCCCGGGGAGCACGACGTGGGCGAAACGCATGCCTTCCAGGCTAGGGCACGCCGCGAACCTGGTGCGTGCTGCGCGGGGCGCTGCGCACCGTCTCGCCGCGTTCTCGTCGGTCGACGATGCGTCGGCATCGCCTTCCTCCTCGGCCTTGCGACACGCACGCATCGCTCCTGCTCGCGACGGCCCCCGGTTGCCCAACGCACCCCAGGGCACGCCGCAGGTGCGATCGGGCCCGGCCATAGGATGACCGTGACCCGCGCCGCCCGCGACCACGTGCGCACCGGCGCGGGTCCCGCCCGGGATCGGCGCATCCGACCTGGCCCGGCACATCCCACCCGGAACGACAGGGGGCACTCCTTGAGCCACGGCACCGGCCTGAACCCGCCGCATCAGCAGTTCCCGACCGCGTTCGCGCAGCCCCCGCACGGGGTGGGAGCCCCGATCGCCCCGGCCCCGCCCGCCGTCGCTCCGCTGCCGTCGCTGACGACGAAGGGGCGCGGGACGCCGGTGTGGCTGTGGATCGTGCTGATCCTCCTGATGCTGCTCGTCGGCGCGTACCTCCTGACCTTCCTCGGACCGGCGGCCTCCATCGTCAGCTTCGTGCTGGCGCTGATCCCGTGCGCGGTCGTGGTGTGGACCGTCGTGCTGATCGACAGGTGGGAGCCCGAGCCGAAGACGCTCGCGGTGTTCGCGGTGGCCTGGGGAGGCATCGCATCGATCGCCTTCACGCTGCTGTTCGCCCTCGCGCTGACGATCGTCGTGCCGGAGCTGTCGGGCAGCGACTTCTTCGGGGCCGTGATCCAGGCGCCCCTCGTCGAGGAGGCGTTCAAGGGGCTCGGCCTGCTGCTGATCCTGTGGATCGGCCGCCGCGCGTTCGACGGACCGGTCGACGGCGTCGTCTACGGCGCGCTGGTGGGCGCCGGCTTCGCCTTCACCGAGAACATCCAGTACTTCGCGGTCTCGATCATCGAGGGCGGAGGGCTCCAGCTGGGCATGACCTTCTTCGTGCGCGCGGTGATGTCGCCGTTCGCGCACGCGATGTTCACGGCGTGCACCGGCTTCGCCCTGGGGCTCGCCGTGCGGCGGGGCCGGGCGGCCGGGCCGACGCTCGCGCTGGGGGCGGTGGGGTACGTGGCCGCGGTGCTGCTCCATGCGCTGTGGAACGGCGCGACCTTCGTCGTGGCCGACGTCGTCCAGTTCCTCGCCTACTACGTCGTGCTGCAGATGCCGATCTTCGGCCTGTTCGTGTGGGGCGTGGTGCTGCTGCGCCGGGAGGAGGCGCGTCTCACCCGCGAGCGCCTCGGCGAGTACGCCGCGGCGGGCTGGTTCACGGCTCAGGAGGTCGACATGCTCGCCACGCCGGCCGGCCGGCGCACGGGGCGGGCGTGGGCCGCGCGGCTTCCGGGGGACCGCAGCAGGCTGATGTCGACCTTCATCCGAGACTCCGCCGCGCTCGCCGCGGCACGGCAGCGAGCCGTGTCGGGGCGCGACCGCCAGGCGGCCCAGGACGAGCAGGTGCTGCTGGCCCGTCTGACCGCCACACGGCAGGCCCTGCTCGCGCACTGAGGGTCGAGGTCCCGGCCCCCGCGAGCGGGCCGGGGGTCTTGACACCCGCGCCGGGCGGGAGCATCCTGATCCCAGATCAGCTCAGCGCCCGGAGGACTCGCAGGCATCGCCGCAGCCCGGGCGCTGAGTCTTTGCCCGGGCGTGCTCCCGCGGCGGTGCCGCGTGACGCTCTCGGCGTAACCCCGTGCCGTCGTCGAGGCGTTCGTGGTTGCATGGGGACATGAGCGAAGATCGCAGCAAGCCCGAGTTCGACGCCCCCCAGGGCCCGGCCCCGTCGGAGCTCGTCATCCGCGACATCGTCACCGGTGACGGCGCCGAGGCGAAGCCCGGCGACACCGTCACCGTGCACTACGCGGGCGTCGAGTACGAGACCGGCGAGGAGTTCGACTCGTCGTGGAACCGCGGCGAGAGCATCCAGTTCCCGCTGCGCGGCCTGATCCAGGGCTGGCAGGACGGCATCCCCGGCATGAAGGCCGGCGGGCGCCGCGAGCTGGTCATCCCGCCGCACCTGGCCTACGGCCCGGCCGGGGCGGGACACTTCCTCAGCGGCAAGACCCTCATCTTCATCATCGACCTGATCGACGTCGCCTGACGCCAGTCGCGGAGCACCCATCGGGCGCCCGCCCCGGAGACGGGGAGGGCGCCCGTCGTCGTTCCCGCGAGATTCGTCCGGCGTGTCTGGAATACATGCAGACGCATGAGTATTGTCTTCCTTGACCGTCACGGAACAACTTCCAGGAGAGAACCAATGACCATCGACATCCCCGGCTACCGCCCCGGCACCTACGTCATCGACCCGTCCCACAGCGAGGTGGGCTTCAGCGTCCGCCACATGATGATCTCCAAGGTGAAGGGCACCTTCCACGTCATCGAGGGCGTCATCGAGGCGCCCGAGAACCCGCTGGACGCGAAGGTGTCGGCGAAGGCCGAGACGGCGTCGATCAACACGAAGGACGAGGGGCGCGACCAGCACCTCCGCTCGGCCGACTTCTTCGACGCCGAGCAGTTCCCCGAGATCACCTTCGTCTCGACCGGCGTGCGCCACGAGGGCGACGAGTTCCACGTCGACGGCGACCTCACCATCCACGGCGTGACGAAGAACGTCACGTTCGAGCTCGAGTTCGGCGGCTTCGGCACCGACCCGTGGGGCAACTACAAGGCGGCCGTGACCGGCTCGACCAAGATCGACCGCGAGGAGTTCGGCCTGACCTGGAACGCCGCCCTCGAGACCGGCGGCGTGCTGGTCGGCAAGGACGTCACCATCACGGTCGACCTGCAGGGCGCACTGCAGGCCTGAGCCCGTCTCCGGTCGCCCCGGCCGTCGCCTCGTCGCGACGCCCGGGGCGATCGTCGTCTACGGCACGGGGTTCTCGGCGTCGTAGGCGCGGAAGCGCGTCGCGAGGCGCAGGATGACCCCCACCAGCACGACGATGACGACGCCGCCGGCGAGCGGCGGGAACCACAGGGCGATCCCCGCCAGCGTGCCGGTGAACAGCGCGCCGATCCGCGGCCCGCCCGCGACCACGACCATGAAGATGCCCTGCAGGCGGCCCCGCACGGCGTCGGGCACGGCGGCCTGCAGCATCGTCTGCCGGAAGATCGCGCTGATGTTGTCCGCCGCGCCGGTGAGCGCCAGGCAGAGGCAGGCGAGGACGATCAGGGGGACGTCGGGATGTGCCGCGTCGACGTCGTCCGCCGACCAGCCCATCGAGGCGGCGAACAGCACGAGGCCGAACAGCCCCGTGGCGAGGCCGAAGGCCTGGATCGCTCGAGCGATGCCGACGCCCTGCCGCCGGACGGTGCCGATCCGGCCCGAGAACAGGCTCGACGCCAGCACGCCCACGGCGATCGCCGCCATCAGGATGCCCGAGGTCACCTCGCCGCCGCCGAGGAGCACGACGCCGAGCGCGGGGAAGAGCGCGATCGGCTGGCCGAACGTCATCGCGATGACGTCGAGGACGAACTGCATGCGGATGTTCGGCGCGACCTTCAGGAACGCGAGGCCGTCGACGATCGATCGCAGGCCCGGCCGGTTCGTCTCACCCTCCGGGGTCAGCCGGGGGAGCGTGGCGAGCCCCAGGAAGAGCGACAGGGTGAGCACCGCGTCGATCGTGTAGGTGATCGGGTACCCGAACGCCGCGACGAGCAGGCCGCCCAGGGCGGGGCCCGCCATCACCATGACGCCGGTCGTGATGCCGGTCAGCGCGGCGGCCGCGGGGATCAGGTGGGTGCCGACGAGCTTCGGCGTCATCGCCGCCTTCGTGGCCGATGCGACGGTGCTCGCCGCCGAGTTGACGATGGACAGGCCGTACAGCCACCACTCGTTCACGAGGCCCGTCCACGCCAGCGTCGCCAGCGCCACGGTCGCCGACCAGCCGATGGACGCGGCCACGAGGGCGACCGTGCGCCGGTCGAAGTGGTCGGCGAGCATGCCGCCGTAGAGGCCCGCGACGACCATCGGCACGAGCCCGGCCACAGCGATCATCGACACGGCGAACGTGTCGTGCGTGAGCGCGAACATGTGCAGCATCACGGCGGTCAGGGTCAGCTGCGCGCCGAGGCCGCCGAGCAGCGTGCCGACCCAGAGCCGGGCGAACGGCGGGCTCTGGGTCAGCGGGCGGATGTCGATGACGTGGCTGCGGCGCGAGCCGGCGCCGCTCACGGCGCCTCTTCCGGCAGGGGGTGGATCGTGTTCGGCACGGAACGAGGCTAGGGCACGCTGCGCGCGTGGGGCGCCGACGGGTCCCGACGGCCGGCGAACGCTGGTAGACTTTCGTGGTTGCCGTTCGATCGGCCGCGGATAAAGAGAGCTCGCGCATCAGGCGTCGGGCGCCGCGCAACGAAGAGGAAGGGGATCGGTTCTATGGCACTGGAAGCAGACGTCAAGAAGGCGATCATCGAAGAGTACGCGACGCACCCCGGTGACACCGGATCCCCCGAGGTGCAGGTCGCGATGCTGACGCAGCGCATCAAGGACCTCACCGAGCACCTCAAGGAGCACAAGCACGACCACCACTCGCGTCGTGGTCTGTTCCTGCTCGTCGGTCAGCGCCGCCGCCTGCTGGGTTACCTGCAGGACATCGACATCAGCCGTTACCGCTCGCTCATCGAGCGCCTCGGCCTGCGCCGCTGAGCGCAGCAGACGTCGACGAAGCAGCAGCGCGCCAGCGTTCAATCGTCTTCTCGAAGGCCCGTCCCAGGTGTGGGGCGGGCCTTCGCCGTTCCCCGTCGGGTTTGCGAGAACCGCAGGGCGGGAGTAGCGTCGCACCGTTAGGTTAGCCTTACCTGATTACGCGACCGGATGGCCGCGCACGGCATCCCTGAATGCGAGTCTGCGGCGTGTTCCCGACGTTCCTGATCGGCCTGCGCGAGGGCCTCGAGGCCGCCCTCGTCGTCGGCATCCTCGTGGCGTACCTCGTGCGCTCGGGGCGCCGCGACGTGGTGCCCCGCCTGCTGGCGGGGGTGCTGCTCGCGATCCTCCTCGCGGTCGCCGTCGGCGCCGTGATGACGTTCGGCGCCTACACGCTCAGCTTCGAGGCGCAGGAGCTCATCGGCGGCGGACTGTCGCTGCTGGCCGTCGGCATGGTCACGTGGATGGTCTTCTGGATGCAGCGGGCCGCCCGCTCCATGAAGGCCGATCTCGAGCGGAGCGCGGAGCGCGCCCTGCTCAGCGGGTCGCTGTGGTCCATCGTCGCGATCGGATTCGTCTCCGTGGCGCGCGAGGGGATCGAGACCACCCTGCTGCTGTGGTCGATGGTCCGGTCTTTCGGCAACGCTCCCGAGGCCCTGATCGGCGCCGTCCTGGGGATCGTCGCGGCCGCGCTGCTCGGCTGGCTGCTGCAGCGAGGCTTCGTGCGCCTGGATCTGCGCCGCTTCTTCGCCTGGACGGGCGCGGCCCTCGTCGTCGTGGCGGCGGGGGTGCTCGCCTACGGTGTGCACGACCTGCAGGAGGCCGGGGCGCTGCCGGGCCCCTTCGGCGCGCTCGCTCCCGTCGACCCCGTGACGGGCGCGGTGGCCGTCGGGGTCGGAGGCGTGCCCTTCGGCTACGCGTTCGACGTCAGCGCCGCGATCGCGCCGGGAGGCCCGCTGGCCGCGGTGCTTCAGGCGACCATCGGGTTCACCCCGCAGATGACCTGGCTGCAGGTGCTGGCGTGGGGCGCCTACCTCCTGATCGTCGGCGGCCTGTACGTCCGCCGCGTCCGACAGCGGCCGGCCCGCGTACCCGCGTCCGCCGTCCCCGACCCCTCAGAACAAGGAGCATCATGAACCCTCAGCGCGCCCTTCTCGCGCTCGGCGCGGCGGCGGGCTCGGCCCTCCTCCTGGCCGGCTGCGTGGCGAACACCCCCGACGGCGCCGCCGGCGACGCCCTTGCGGTCTCCGCCGACGACACGTCCTGCGCCGTGGACACCGCGACCGCCACGAGCGGCACGGTCGCCTTCGACGTCACGAACGGCGGTTCGCAGGTCACCGAGTTCTATCTGCTCGCCGAGGACGGCCTGCGGATCGTCGGCGAGGTCGAGAACATCGCCCCGGGAGCCTCGCGCAGCCTCACCGTCGTCGCGCAGCCGGGCGACTACTTCACTCTGTGCAAGCCCGGGATGGTCGGCGAGGGCGTCGGCCGTGCGGCCTTCTCGGTGACGGGAGACGCCGTCGCGATCAGCGGCGAGGACGCCGAGGTGAAGGAGCAGTCGGTCGCCCTGTACGCCGCGTTCGTCAAGGACCAGGTCGAGCAGCTGGTGCCCGCCGTCGACGAGTTCGTGGCCGCGTACACGGACGGCGACGACGACACGGCGCGCGAGCTGTTCCCGCTGACACGGGCGTTCTACGAGCGCATCGAGCCCGTGGCCGAGTCGCTCGGAGACCTCGACCCGCGCATCGACTACCGCGAGGTCGACGCCGTGGCGGAGGGGCTGGACTGGACGGGCTTCCACCGCATCGAGAAGGATCTCTGGGTGCCTGCGGAGGACGCCCTCAACGCCGACGGCGAGACGCCCGCGTGGCAGGACTGGGAGCCCTCCGACGACGCGCAGCGCGCGGCATACGGAGAGCAGCTGGTCGCCGACGTCGCCGAGCTCAACGACTACGTGCACTCGGACGACTTCACCGCGGCCCTCGCCGACGGCGGCATCGCGACGATCTCCAACGGCGCCATCGGCCTGCTCGACGAGGTGGCGACGGGCAAGATCTCGGGCGAGGAGGACTGGTGGTCCGGCACCGACCTGTACGACTTCCAGGCGAACGTCGAGGGATCGAAGAACGCCTTCGAGATCGTGCGCGACTTCGCGCAGACCAAGGACGACGACCTGGTCGCCGCGATCGACGACGGCTACGCCGACCTGGAGACGGCGCTCGCCCAGCACGGCTCGATCGACAGCGGGTTCGTGTCGTACGGAGAGCTGACCGATGACGAAAAGCGCGAGCTGAGCGACCTCATCAACGCGCTGGCCGAGCCGCTGTCGCAGCTGACCGTCGCCGTCCTGGAGTGACATGACGCAGCACCCGCGCGCCTCCGCCTCGGACGCCCCCGGCGGCCTCAGCCGCCGGGGGCTGCTGGGCCTCGTCGCCGGGGCGGGAGCCGCGGGCGCGGCGATCGGCGCGGGGGCCACTGCCGCCATCACCGCCGCTGCGCCCGCACGCGGCGACGGCACCGTGCACCCGTTCTTCGGCGCCCACCAGGCCGGCATCACGACGCCCGTGCAGGATCACCTCCAGTTCGCGGCCTTCGACATGGCCGCCGGAACGGGCCGCGACGACCTGGTGACGCTGCTGCAGGACTGGTCGTATGCCGCGTCCCGGATGACGCGGGGCCTCGACGTCAGCGCGACCGGAGCGGTCGGCGGCTCTCCGGAGGCGCCGCCGGACGACACCGGCGAGGCGCTCGGGCTGCCGGCATCGTCGCTCACCATCACGTTCGGCTTCGGCCCGACGCTGTTCGAGCGCGACGGAGAAGATCCCTTCGGGCTCGCCGCGCACCGTCCGCCCGCGCTCGAGCGCCTCCCGGCGTTCCTCGGCGACGACCTCGACCCCGCCTCCGGAGACGGCGACCTGTGCGTCCAGGCGTGCGCGGACGACCCACAGGTCGCCTTCCACGCGATCCGCAACCTCACGCGCATCGCCTTCGGCCGGGCACGGCTGCGCTGGTCGCAGCTCGGGTTCGGACGGACCTCGCGGACCGTGGCCGATCAGGCGACGCCGCGCAACCTGTTCGGGTTCAAGGACGGCACCGCGAACATCCTCGCGGACGACGAGAGCGCCCTCCGCGAGCATGTCTGGGTGCCGAGCGGCGATGGGCCGTCATGGCTCGCGGGCGGCTCCTACCTCGTCGTGCGCAGGATCGCGATGCTCATCGAGACCTGGGACCGGGTGCGGCTGGCGGAGCAGAACCGCATCGTCGGGCGCGACAAGGGGGAGGGGGCGCCGCTGTCCGGAGGGGACGAGTTCTCGGCGCCCGAGTTCGCGACCGGCGGGATCGACGCCGCGAGCCATGTGAGCCTCGCCCACCCGGATCACAACGGCGGCACGAGGATCCTGCGCCGCGGCTACAACTACGTCGACGGCAACAACGACCTCGGACGTCTGGACGCCGGTCTGTTCTTCCTCTCCTACCAGCGCTCTCCGGATCGGTTCGTCGCCCTCCAGCGCTCGCTGTCCACGGACCTGATGAACGAGTACCTGCGGCACACCGGGTCGGCCCTGTTCGCGATCCCGCCGGGCGCCTCGGAGGGGTCGTTCGTCGGCGCGGGCCTGTTCTGACGGGCTCCGCCGACACCGGCGCCGCCCACGCCCCGGGTCGTCAGGCCCGGTAGCCGAGCTCGCGGTGGGACACCGGCTCGATGCCGGTGAGCGTCGCCCACCCCTCGGCGAGAAGGGCGGCATCCGTGCCCGGGTCCGGAACGTTCGGAAGGTCCTCGACCGCGAGGCGGATGTGCTTCTCGCCGCGCTCGCTGAGGGTCGTCTGCACGATGCCGAACGGGGCGAGCGGCGCCTCGCGCACCCCGCGGTGGCGAGGGGCGTTCGGCACGTTGAGGTTGATCACCGAGCCCCGCTCGAGCGTGGTCAGGAACGACAGCGTGCCGATCGCCGTGTCGGCGGCCGCGTCCCATTCGAACGCATCCGGCCGCATGCCGACGTCGAGAGAGACGGCGAGGCCCCACGCGCCGTTGAGGCCCCCGGTGAGCGCCGCGCCCACGGTGCCGGAGTGGAGGATCGCGCGTCCCACGTTGGCGCCGTGGTTGACGCCGGAGAGGACGACGTCGAATCTCTCGCCGAAGGCGCCGTGCGCGGCGATGAGCGCGATGAGCCCGGGCCCGCCCCGCACCGCGAAGGCCGGCTGATCCTCCAGTCCGTCGAGCGTGCGCCGCTCGACGGCGATGCGCCCCTCCTCCTCGCCGGCCACGATCGACGCGCTCGCACCGCTCGACTGGCGTTCCGGAGCCGCGACGGTGACGTCGAGCCCGTGAACGACCGCCGCGCGCGCCAACGCGTGGAGCCCGGGGGCGTCGATGCCGTCGTCGTTCGTCACCAGCACCCGCGTCATGCCTGGCCCTCCTCGTCCCGCCCGGCATCCGCCGCGGTCTCGGCGAGCGCCGCGAGACCCTCCGGGCTCACCCTGCCTTGGCTGTCGTCGTGCTCCTGGGGCGCGCCGCGCACCGTGCGGATCCGGACCGCCTGTCGCAGCCTCTCGATGGTCTCCGTGTCGCCGGTGCCGAGCCCGTGCCGGGTGACGTTCAGCGCTCCGGCCGCCGCGCCCATCGCGACCGCCTCCCGCAGCGGGGCGCCCGCCGCCAGCGACGCGCTGACGCCCGCGGTGAGCGAGTCGCCCGCGCCGCGCGTGTCGGCCGTCTGCAGCTCGGGCGGCGTCACCTCCAGCACCGTGCGTCCGTCGAGGACGAGGAAGGGGCTGCTGGACCTCGTCACGATGACGTCCTTCGCCCCGCGGCGGCGCAGCTCGTCCATCGCCTCGATGACCGCGTCGTCGCCCGCGTCGACGTCGTCGAGCAGACCGTCGGCGTGCAGCTCCTCGTCGCTGACCTTCAGCAGGTCGATGCCGCCCTCGAGCGCCGCCAGCATCCGGTCGCCGGCGAGATCGACCACGACGCGCACGTCGTTCGTGCGGAGGTCGGCGGCGAGGCGCCGGTACGTGTCGGCGGGAAGGGTGCTCTCACCGTCCGGCCCGCTCAGGATCGCGAGCCCAGACGCGATGCCCTCCCGCAGCGTGACGCCGTACAGCTCGTCGAGCTCGTGCCGGCCGAGCGGCTCGCCCTCCGACTCGGCGACGGCGGTGCGCTCGCCCTCGCGCCGGTCGTGCACGTATGCGGCGCCCCGACCGGCACGCGCGATCGGCACGACGCGGAAGCCCTCTCCCTCCAGCAGGTGCTGCGCGACCTGACCGGTCTCGCCGGTGAGGGTGCAGCACAGCGTGACCTCGGCGCCCAGCCTGCGCAGCATGCGGGCCTGCCAGACCCCCTGCCCGCCCGCGTGCACATGGATGTCGGGTCCCGCCCCGTGCTCCTCGATGGTGACCGTGAGGGAGGGCGACGGAGCGAAGATCGTGACGTCCATCCGGCCACGTTACGAGGCGCGACAGGGCGGCGGCATCCCCTTGCGGCGGGGGTCGCCGCCCGCTAGGGCACACACCGACTGTTCACGTCCCGTTCCTTTTCAAGTACGACGTTCTCGTATTTCCCGGACACCCGTCGGGCGTTCCATGTGTGACGTCCCTCCTCCCGAAAGGAACACACCCCATGCGTCGTCACACTCTCACCGCCGCGGGCATCCTGGGTCTGTCGGCCCTCGTCACGCTGACCGGCTGCGCCGGCGGCTCGGCCGAGGCGGCCCCCGCCGCGTCGTCCGACCCCGATGCCCCCATCACCTTCGCCACCACGCCGCTGGGCGACGACCCCGCCGCCAACCCCGTGACGGCCTTCGCGGAACTGCTCCGCGAGGAGACCGGCCGCGAGGTCGAGGTCGTCGACGTGCCGGACTACACCGCCGTGCTCGAGGCCCTCCGCAACCACCACGTCGACATCGGTTTCATGAGCGGCTTCCCCTCGGCCCTCGCCGTGAACACCGGCGAGATCGACTCGATCGTCGCCTGGGAGGGCAACGGCGAGCCGGTCTCCACGTGCATCGTCCTGGACGAGTCCGAGCTGCAGTCGTTCGACGACATCACCCCCGACACGGTCGTCGCCTTCGCCGACCCGGCCTCGAGCTCGGGCTACTTCATGCCCGTCGCCGCGCTGCACGAGGCCGGTCTGGAGAAGGACGTCGACTACACGGCCCTCTTCGCCGGGGACCACTTCATGGGCTTCGAGGCGCTCAAGCAGGGGCAGGCCGACGTGTCTTGCACCTCGACGATCTTCCCGGGGATGGCCGGCACCGACATGTTCCCGTTCGAGGAGGGCGACACGCGCTCCATCGGCGTGAGCGCAGCCATGCCGCTGTCGGTCACGGTGCTGGCCGACCAGCAGATCGCCGCCGACAAGGCCGAGCTGCTGAAGGAGGTGCTGCCGAAGGTCTTCGTCGAGGAGAACGCCGAGCGGCTCGGCGCGATGTTCTCGGCCATCGAGGGCGGCGCCGCCATCGTCGACCCCTCCGAGGAGCTCTTCCAGCCCTTCGTGGACATCGCGGCGATCGCCGACGTGGACATCTCGGACCTCGGCTGATGAGCCCCGTGCCCGACGGTCTGACCGAGCCCGTGCCGACCACGGCCGAGCTGCGGCAGAGCCTGCCCCTCGTCACCGTGCGCGATCTGCGGGTCGCGTACGGCGACGGGCCCCTCGTCCTCGACGGCGTGGACCTGGACCTGCGCCCGGGCGAGGTCGTCGCGCTGCTCGGATCCAGCGGATCCGGCAAGTCGACGCTCATGAGGTCGCTCACCGGCTTCGCCCCCGTGACGAGCGGCGCCGTCCGGGTCGCGGGATACGACGTCGCCAACCTGCAGCGCGGCCAGCTGCGGCACCTGCGGGCATCGGTGGGTCAGGTCTTCCAGCAGTTCAACCTGATCGGCCGGCTCAGCGTGCTCACGAACGTGCTGACGGGCGCGCTCCACGACGCGGGCCCCCTCAACCTGGTCGGCGGCTTCACCGGCGCGCACCGCCGGCGCGCCCTCCAGCTGCTCGACCGCGTCGGCATCGCCCACAAGGCGGACGAGCAGGCGCGGTCGCTCTCCGGCGGGCAGCAGCAGCGCGTGGCGATCGCGCGGGCGCTGATGCAGCGGCCCGCGCTCATCCTCGCCGACGAGCCGGTGGCCTCGCTCGACCCGCGCCTGTCCCACACCGTGCTGGAGCTGCTGCAGCGCATCGCGCGGGAGGACGGCATCCCGGTGCTGGTGAGCCTCCACGTGCTGCCGCTCGCGCTCACGCACTCCGACCGGATCGTCGGGCTGCGCCACGGCCGCATGGTGGTCTCGGGGCAGACCGCCGCGCTCGACGCCGCCGTTCTGCAGTCGATCTACGACCACGATGGGGAGGCCGACGATGTCGACCACGTCGCCTGACCGCACGGACGGTGCCGCGGACGGCGCCCGGCGCGGGCCGTCCGCGCCGGTGCTCGACGCCCGCGAGCGCCGACGGCTCGAGAGCGCGATCCGGATGCCCCGCACCCGCACGCTCATCGGCATCCCGCTGGTGCTGCTCGTCCTCGTGTGGTCGTTCGACGGCGCCGAGTTCGACTTCCTGAAGCTCGGCGACGGCGCGACCAACATGGGCACGTTCCTGGGCCGGCTCTTCCCGCCGTCCTGGGACAAGTTCGGGACGATCGTCGAGCTGCTGATCGAGACGCTGCAGATGGCGATCGTCGGCACCGTGCTCGGCACGGTGCTGTCGCTCGTCGTCGCGTTCGGCGCCGCGTCGAACATCGCGCCGCCGTGGCTGTACTACCCGTGCCGGTGGCTCATGAACGTGATCCGCGCGCTGCCCGAGCTCGTCTTCGCGCTGATGTTCGTCTCGGCCGTGGGGCTCGGCCCCTTCGCCGGCATCCTCGCCATGACGCTCGGCTCGATCGGATCGATCGGCAAGGTGTTCGCCGAGGCCATGGAGTCGGTCGACCGCGGGCCGATCGTCGCCATGCAGTCGGTCGGCGCGTCCCGGCGCCAGGTGGTGCAGTACGGCGTCCTGCCCCAGGCGGCGCCGTTGCTCGTGTCTTACACGCTGCTGCTGTTCGAGGGCAACGTGCGCGGCGCTACCATCCTCGGCATGGTCGGCGCCGGCGGCATCGGCCTCGAGCTGACCACCGCCATGCGCATGTACGACTACGGCCACCTGAGCGCCATCGTCATCTGCATCATCGTGCTCGTCACGCTCATCGATCAGGCCAGCGCCATCATCCGGAAGAGGATCACATGACCATCGCAGACACCCCGGCGTCGTCCGACCGCCTCGAGGCTCTCGCCGTCGAACTCAGCGCGCCCGTCAACCTGCGCGACCTGGGCGGCACCCCGGTCCGCGACGGCGAGATCCGCCCCGGGTTCGCCATCCGCGCCGACGACCTGTCGTACGTGACGGACGAGGTGGCCGTCGCCTTGGTCGAGGCAGGCCTGTCGACCGTCATCGACCTGCGCTCGAACGTCGAGACCCGCATCACGGGGCGCGGTCCGCTCGCGGATCACGCGGTGACGTACCACCACGTGTCGCTGATGTCCGACCTGCGTTCGGCCGTCTCGTCGGACGACCTGCTGTCGGGCGACTACCGCGAGGTCTACGTGCCCATGTACGTGTCGCTGTTCGAGCGCTCGGCACCACTGCTCGTGAACGCGCTCGCGGTGATGGCGACCGCACCGGGCACCGTGGCGTTCCACTGCGCGGCGGGCAAGGACCGCACGGGGGTGCTCGCCGCGTCACTGCTGCTGGCGCTCGGCGCTGACGACGACACGATCGTCGACGACTACGCCCGCACCGGTCCCAACGTCGATGCGATCATGGCCCGCACGCGGGCCGTGGTGACGCCGATGCTGCGCGCGATGGGGGTGGAGCTGGACGCGGCCGTCCTGGCCGCGAGCGAGCGGGCGTTCGACGCCGAGGCCATGCGGGGCACGCTGCGGGCGCTGCGCGAGCGCCACGACGGCGACGCGCTCGCACCCGTCCGTGCGGCGGGCCTGGACGACTCCCTCGTCGAGATGCTGCGGGGCCGTGCCCTCGCCTGATCGTGGGGGCGCCGGCGCCGCCGCCGGGGCCGCGGCGGCTCAGGGACGTCGCGGCCCCGGTCGTCCTCGCGCCGAGGGGCACGACGAGCGCCTGATCGATGCGGCGCTGGCGCTCATCGACGCCGGCGAGCACGTCACCGCCGGTCGTCTGGTCGAGCGCAGCGGAGTGAGCCGAGCCGCCATCTACCGCCGCTGGCCATCGCTCGCGGACCTCGTGGCGACGGCGCTCGACCGGGGACGGGAGCCGCTCGTCATCCCGACGGACGGCGACCTGCGCGTCGCGCTGTTCGGCGCGTTCGTCGAGGGGCTCGAGCGTGCGGTGCCGGGGTACCCCGAGGCACGCATGCGCCGGCGTCTCGTGCTCGGCCTCGAGGACCGCGCGCTGCAGCGCGCGTACTGGGAGGCGCATGTCGCCCGGCGACGCGTGGCCACCGTCGGCGCGCTGCGGGTCGGCATGGAACGCGGCGTGCTGCGCGGCGACCTCGACCCGGAGGCGTGCGCCGACCTCCTCAGCGGGGTGATCTACTACCAGATCGTGGTGCGGGGCGAGCCGCTGTCGCAGCCGTCGGCGGTCGCGCGCTGCCGCGCGGCCTTCGACGTGATCTGGCGGGGGATGGAGGCCGCCCCGACGTGAGCCCGGGCGGCTGTCGGGCCGCGGCGGTTGCATCGTCGCGGATCTCCGTCGCCGATCTCAGGGACGGTGTCGGGCCGTCGACGGGGGTCGTCGGGATCCCGTCGGATCGCTGGCGCCGGCCCGCGGCAGCACGCCGGGGTCGGCGAAGAGCCACCGGGACCGGGGCTCGATCAGAGGTCGGAAGAGCCAGCGCACCGGGCGGGATGCGAGCAGCACCGCGATGGCGACCGACAGCGCGCACATCACGGGCAGCCACAGCCACGTCGGGTCGAGCCCGCGCAGCACGCCGGACTCCCGCAGCGGGTAGAGCACGAACGAGTGCAGCAGGTAGACGTACATCGTGTACGTGCCGAGCGGGGTGAACGCGAAGCGCCCACGCGGCACCAGCACGAAGAACGCCGCGCACAGGACGACCGCGACGGCCATGAGCGCCAGTCGCACCCCACCGGCCCACCACGGTGCCTCGCCGATGAGCGCCGCGTAGTCCTGGTCGTAGAAGAGCCAGTTGCGCATGTCCATCTCGTGCCAGCCCGCCAGCCCGCCCCAGGCGGCCCAGGCGGCGAGCGCGAACACGGCCACCGCCGCGACGCGCGCCCACCAGGCCTTCCGCTCCAGCAGGCGCAGGCGATCGACGACGTCGCGCTCGCGCAGCCACCATCCGAGCGCGAAGAACGGCAGGAAGCCGAGTGTGCGCGACAGCGAGAAGGTGCTGTCGACGTTGGGCAGGTAGCCCGCTCCGACCGAGATGACGACGGTCCAGGCGAGCGGCCAGCGCAGCAGCGCCAGATACGGCAGCACCAGGCGGAAGATTCCGAGGGCGAGCAGGAACCACAGCGTCCACGACGGCTGGGTGAGGTTCGGCTCGACGTCGCCCTCGACGACGCTCTTCGTCACCCACCACAGCAGCTCGAAGACGATGTAGGGCACCAGGATGTCGGTGATGATGCGCGCCATCTGCCGGCGCGAGGGCGGGTCGGACTTCGAGAAGTAGCCGGAGATGATCGCGAAGGCCGGCATGTGGAAGGCGTAGACCAGCAGATACAGCGCGTACGCGATGTCGGAGTCGTAGGTGAGCCTCTGGATGGCGTGGCCGAGGACAACCAGGACGATGCACGCGAAGCGGGCGTTGTCCCAGTACGGCACGCGCCTTCGGGAGCGAGGGGCCGTCCCTGTCGTCGGGGGTGCCGGTGCGGAGCTCATCCCGACCACGCTACCGTGACGTTCTCGCCCGCACCGGCCGCCGCGGGAATAGATGTGGCGACGGTGCGTTGCACGCGGTATATTCAATCGCATACAAATGTGCGGTCGCCCACAGCGTGTCCCTCGCGGGCACGGATCGGAAGAAGAGGCAATGAGCGAGACCACCACGTCGCAGATGCAGTTCGGCATCTTCTCGGTCAGCGACATCACGACCGACCCGACCACCGGGCGCACGCCCAGCGAGGCCGAGCGGATCCAGGACATCGTCACGATCGCGAAGCACGCGGAGGAGGTCGGCCTCGACGTCTTCGCCCTGGGCGAGCACCACAATCCGCCCTTCTTCTCGTCGTCTCCCACCACGACGCTCGCGTACATCGGCGCGCAGACGACCGACCTCATCCTCTCGACCGCCACGACGCTCATCACCACGAACGACCCGGTGAAGATCGCCGAGGACTACGCGATGCTGCAGCACCTGACGGGCGGCCGCGTCGACCTCGTGATGGGGCGCGGCAACACCGGCCCCGTCTACCCCTGGTTCGGGCAGGACATCCGCCAGGGGCTGCCCCTCGCGATCGAGAACTACGCCCTGCTGCGCCAGCTCTGGGACCAGGACGTCGTCGACTGGGAGGGCAGGTTCCGCTCGCCGTTGCAGGGCTTCACGGCCACCCCGCGCCCCCTCGGCGGCGTCGCGCCGTTCGTCTGGCACGGATCGATCCGCACGCCCGAGATCGCCGAGCAGGCCGCCTACTACGGCGACGGCTTCTTCGCGAACAACATCTTCTGGCCCAAGGAGCACTACCAGCGGCTCATCCAGCTCTACCGCCAGCGCTACGCGCACTACGGCCACGGCACGCCTGAGCAGGCGATCGTCGGCCTCGGCGGCCAGGCGTTCGTCGCGAAGAGCTCGCAGGACGCGGTGAACGCGTTCCGGCCGTACTTCGACAACGCCCCGGTGTACGGTCACGGCCCCTCGCTGGAGGACTTCACCGAGATGACGCCGCTCACGGTGGGATCGCCGCAGCAGGTCATCGACCGCTACGCCGCGATGCGCGACCACTACGGCGACTACCAGCGCCAGTTGTTCCTGATGGACCACGCGGGCCTGCCGCTGAAGACCGTGCTCGAGCAGCTCGACCTGCTCGGCGGCGAGGTCGTGCCGGTCCTGCGCGCGGAGCTCGCGAAGGACCGTCCGGCGGACGTGCCCGACGCGCCCACGCACGCCGCGCGGGTCGAGGCCGTCTACGGCGACAGGGCGCCGCGCGAGGCACGGCCCACGGCGGCCGGCGGCAACAACCTCACCGTCGGCGGCCCGTACCAGGACACGGTCGCCGCGCCCGCGTCGACCGGCGCGGGGGCAGCAGCCCGGGCCGGCTCGGCGTTCGGCGCCGCGGCGACCCGTTGACGCCGGGACGAGAGGAGCACGACATGACCGACACCCGCCGCATCGCGGTGATCTCCGCGGGGCTGTCCACGCCGTCCTCGACCCGCATGCTCGCCGACCGCCTCGCCGCCGCCGCGGTCGCGGAGCTCGGAGAGCGCGGCATCGAGGCGACGGCCGAGACGTTCGAGCTGCGCGACCACGCGCACGACATCATGAACAACCTGCTCGCCGGCTTCGCGCCGCCCGCGCTCGAGACCGTGCTGACGCAGGTCGCGACCGCCGACGCGCTCATCGCGGTCACGCCGATCTTCCAGGCCGGCTACTCGGGGCTCTTCAAGTCGTTCGTCGACGTCCTCGACCGGGATGCGCTGAGCGAAAAGCCGGTGCTGATCGGCGCGAACGCCGGCACCGCCCGGCACTCGCTGGCGATCGACTACGCGATCCGCCCGCTGTTCGCCTACCTGCACGCCGAGCCCGTGTCGACCGGCGTCTTCGCGGCCTCCGGCGACTGGGGCGGCAAGGAGGACGACGTCGCGCCGCTCAGCGCCCGCATCGAGCGCGGCGCACGGGAGCTGGCCGAGGCGATCGCCGCGAAGCCGTCGCTGAGCCAGGCCGACCCGTTCGACCCCGACACCTACCTCGGCCAGGGAAGGGGCTTCGGCCACCTGCTGGGCGGCCTCGCGGGGGAGTGACGCCGGGCGGCCTCAGGCCGCCCCGTGCGACGGATCCATGCCCGCGTCGGGCACGTCGATCGGCACGGAGAACGTCGGCGGCAGCAGCAGCGACGCCGGGTCGATGAGCGATGCGGGCATGATGTCTCCTCCTCGGACGGAAAGGCCTTCACCGCATACATGTCCCGAGCGGGGCCAATCGTCACCGCCGAGACCGGATCGTTAGCAGATCCGCCGGGATCGGCGTGGCCCGGGTCAGTCGATGACGACGGGAGAGCCCGTCGGGAGCGGCCGCGGGGTCACGAGAGATCCGTCGACGATCTCGCGGTCGCCCAGCGGCGACGCGAGATCGACCACGAACGACGTCGTCGGGTTGCTCGGGCAGGTCTGCGCGCCGTCCTCGGGCTCGACGCCGACGCGGATGCTCACCGTGTCGTCCGTCTCGTCGAGCGATATCAGGCGCACTCTGCCCGCCGCGTCCCGCCCGCTGTTGCACGCCCACTCGGTGACGAGAAGCGACAGGGAGGGGGAGCCGGCGTCGGGCGGGGCGGATCCGTCGAGCTGGACGATCGCGGGTGACAGCGGAGCCGGATCGAGCGAGAGGGCGCAGGGGCCGCTGCGCGTGACCATCCAGCCGGCCTCTCCGCTGGACGGGAGCGCATCGAGAAGCTCGAACACGCGCGAGTCGTGGTCGTCCATCACTCCCATGCCGCGGCCGTCGACCGGCTCGTCGTACGGACGCAGCAGCGAGATGCGCGTCGAGGTCGACTCGACGACGATCCACGCGCCGAGATCGGCAGGCCTCGCCGAGTCGCCGAGGTCGTCGACCACGAAGAGGATCGCGGCGCGGGTGTCGTCGTCCGCGGAGTCCGCGCAGTCCTGCCGCGTAGGCGTCGGCATCGATCCGCTCGCCACCGCACGCGTAGGGCGTGGACGTGGCGGAGGAATCCGCGGGCGGCGTGCCCTGTCCCTCTCCCGACCCGGACGGTGCGCAGGCGGTCAGCGCCGCGGCGGCGAGGACGACGACGAGCGTGCGAAGGGCGTGGTGACTGCTCATGCCTGACGGTGTCCGTCCCGGGCTCTCCGTCTCACCGTCATCGCGCGCGCTCCCAGGCGGTGTACTCCACGACCGACGGCGAGGCGATGTCGTCGCGGTCGTGACCGATGTAGATCGTCTCGGCGGCGAGGAACGCGCCGTCCGACGGCGACACGATGAGGATGTTCTCGTACTGCCCGGGACGCCAGTCGGTGGCCCGGAGCACGACCCCCTGACGACCGAGACGATCGGTCGTGCTGCCGTCGACCCGCAACCCGGGCTGCTCGCTCAGGAAGGCGAGCAGCGCCGCCTCCTGCTCCGCGCTGATGACGCGGTTGGCGAGGAGGCCGCCGGTCTCGGCGAAGTACTGCCCGAGTGTGGGCTCGGACTCGGCTCCCATCGTGCCCGCGAGATACCCGCCCACCTCGGCCGGATCAGTGGGCGGGTCGGGGTAGACGAAGAAGTCGCGGATTGCCGAGGCGCCCGGTTCGAGGGTCTCGTCGAAGATCACGGTGCCGGGCTCCGCCGCGCCCTCCGAGCCGTCGCCGTCGAACGGCTCCGCGACCAGCGCGCGCGAGCGGATGCCGCCGTCGTCGCGGAACACCGTCTCGCGCCACTCCGGCTCGATGCGCGACGAGGCGATCTCCCCGTCCTCGCCGATGTACGTCGACAGCGCCCACTGCCGGAACCGCACGACGCGCTGCCCCCGCACCGCCGAGGTCGTCTCCTCCGTCACCAGCGATCTCCCGTCGTCTTGCGTCGCCCCTCACCGGGTACGTGTCCGGACGCGCCGCGTTCGTTACATCGGCCCGCGGAGCTCATGCGCCGCGCAGGGCGGTGACGGGCTCGATGCGGGAGGCCCGGCGGGCCGGATACCAGCCGGACGCGAGGCCGACGAGCGCTCCGAGCAGGGCGCCGCCGACGCTGATCAGCGGATCGACCACGGGTGTCCACTGCTGGACGAGCGCGACGACGACGACACCGAGCACCCCCAGGGACGCCCCGATGAGACCGCCCAGCAGGCCGATCACGACCGACTCGACCACGAACTGGGCGGAGATCTGCCGGCGCGTGGCGCCGAGGGCGCGGCGCAGGCCGATCTCGCCGATCCGCTCCATCACCGACAGCAGCGTGACGTTCGCGATGCCGACGCCGCCCGCCAGCAGCGCGACCGCGCCGAGGATCAGGAAGACGACGTTGACGTCGGCCTGCACGTTCTGGCTCAGGTCGGATCGGGCGCGCGGCGCCTTCACCTCGATCGACTCCGGATCGTCGGGGGCGAGCGCGGTCGGCACCTGCGAGGCGACCTGAGGGCCTGCTCCCACCATGATCCGCACCTGCAGCTCGCTCGGTGCGTTCAGGGAGAAGTCGTCGCGCGCCGCCCCGGTGGGCACGATGACGGCGTCGAGCAGCTCGGCGCGGGACTGCAGGTCGTCGACGATGCCGATCACGGCGTAGGCCACGCCGGCGATGAAGATCGATGGCTGGCGGTCGACGCGCTGCACGCCGAGACGCTCGGCGGCCCGTGCTCCGAGCACCGCGACCCGGTCGCCGCGTCGATCATGGCCCTCGTCGAACATCCGGCCGGTCGCGATCTTCCCGTCCACCGTCTCGAGGATGCCGGCGGAGGCGGCGACCACGGGCGGCGGCGCCGTCTGCGGTGCGGACGGATCGTTCAGCGGCACCGCCGAGATGGTCTCCTCGCCGATGGACACGTCCGACACCAGCGCGGCGCCCTCGACCCCGACCAGCCTGGCGACGCGATCCGGCGCGTCCCACGGCAGCCGCCCCGTGGTGACGGAGCGCTCGCTGGTGGCGCGGGCCTCGGCGGGCGAGACGAGCACCTGGGTCGCGGCGGCGGCGTTGAACTGGCTCGCGATCTGCCCGGCGGCGGTCTGCGCGAATCCGAACGTGGCGACCAGCGACCCGATGCCGAGGACCGTGCCGAGGACTGTCATCACCAGCCGGCCCGGTCGCGCCCCGATGTCGGTCGTCGCCTCGACCACGAGGTCCTGGAACGTGAACCGGTCGCGGCGCGGCACCGGCGAGACCAGGCCGCCCGCGAAGCCCGGGCGGTCTTCGGCGCTCGTCCGCTTCTCGCGGCGGCGGAGGAGGCGCTTCATGCGACCTCGCTCAGACGGCCGTCGGAGATCCGGATGCAGCGCGGGGCGCGCTCGGCGATGGCCTGGTCATGGGTGATGACCACGAGCGTGAGCCCGTCCGCGTTGAGCTCCTCGAAGAGCCCCATCACCTCGCGCGAGGTGGCCTGGTCGAGGTTTCCCGTGGGCTCGTCCGCCAGCAGCAGCCGGGGGCCGCTCACGACGGCTCGTGCCACGGCGACGCGCTGGCGCTCGCCGCCGGACAGCGAGGCGGGAAGGAACGACAGGCGGTGGCCGAGTCCGACCCGTTCGAGCGCCTCGCGGGCGCGGGACTCCCGCTCGTCTCGGGGGACACCGCTGTACAGCATCGGCATGAGCACGTTGTCGAGCACCGACCGGCGGGGCATGAGATGGAAGGCCTGGAACACGAAGCCGATGAACCGCGCCCGCACCGCGGCGCGCTCGTCCTCGCTCAGGCGGCCGGTCTCCGTCCCGTCGATCAGATAGCTTCCGACGGTGGGGCGGTCGAGCAGGCCCAGGATGTTCAGCATGATCGACTTGCCGGAACCGCTCGGCCCCACGATCGAGAGGTACTCGCCGGGCGCGAGCGCCAGGTTGACCCCCTTCAGCGCCTGCACCTCCGGCGGGCCCGGGAACGACCGGGTGACGTCGCGCAGCTCGACCAGGGAACGGGGCGAGGTGTCGAAGGTGAGCGGATCGGCGTCGGCGACCGTCACGAGCCGACCACCACGAGGTCGCCCTCGGCGAGCTCGTCCGACGTCGGCTTCACCTCGACGTAGCCGTCCGCCGCCAGCCCGGTCTCGACCGTGACCAGACGCGTCTGCGCGTCCTCGCCGTCGCGAGGGTCGCCCGTGACGACCTCCACGCGCGACTCGCCGCCGGGCCCGGCCGTGAGCGCGGCGTACGGCACCGACAGCACCTCGCCCTCGGTCGACCCGACCGGGATCGTGATGCGCACGTTCGTCCCCTGCACCTCGGCGATCTGCTCGGGCGTCAGCGGCTCGGGCTCGAGCGTGACCGACCAGCGGCCGCCGTCCTCGCCCTTCTCCACCGAGGTGACCTTGGCGGGGTGCTGCGAGCCGTCGGGCAGGTCGAAGACCGCCGCGGCGTCGGGCTCGATCAGGTCGGCGTCGGTCTCCGCGATGCTGCCCTTCACGCTCACCGTCGCGCCGGACACCGTCATCGCGGCGCCGCCGAGCGTGTCGCCGCGCTTGACGTTGATCGCGTCGACGCGTCGCGGCAGCTCGGCGAGGTACAGCACCTCGCTCGCCGGGAGGTACGGCTGCACCTCGATGCGAGCCGACTCGAGCTGCTCCTGCGCCGCGGTGCGCTGCTCCTGGGCCGAGGTCAGGGCGGCCTGCTCGGCGCTCGTGTCCCGCGGCGCGTCGAGCGCCTTCCGCTGCAGCTGGGCGAGGGCGAGGGCGTCGCCCGCCGCGCCGATGCGCAGTCCGTCGCGCGGCTTGGCGGCCTTCGCGGCGTCGAGCTCGCGCTGTGCCGCCGCGACCGCGTTGTCGAGCTCCTTGACCTCGACCTCCGACACCCCGGAGCCGGCCTGGGCGAGCGTCTTCTCGGCGTCGGCGACCGCGCTGTCGGCGGCGCGCACGCCGTCCTCCGCCGAGCGCAGCGCCTCGTTCGCGCCCTCCGGCGCCGGCGGGGCGGGGTAGCCGGCGTCGGTGTACAGCCGTCCCACCGCGTCCGCGGTCGCCTGGTCGAAGACGTTCGATCCGCGGTCGCCCGGCTCGATGCCGACGGCCGCGAGCGCCTCCTTCAGCTGGATGACGTCGGGGCCTGCGACGCCGATCCGCAGGGTGCGGTAGGCGGGCAGCTCTCCGGGGAGCACGAGCACGGGACGGCCGGCGACCTCCAGCGCGATCGACAGCGGCTTCAGCTCGGCGCCCGCCTCGGGCACCTGTCCGGTCACCACGGCCGGGCCGTCGAAGGACGACGTGTCGAGCGTCAGCTCGGTCGCGTCGACGTAGCCGACGTCGCCGCGCACGGTGACGTCGTTGCTCAGGGCGCCGTACTCGACCGGCACGGTCACGAGGCCGGGCGCGGGGACCTCCTCCGCGGCGTCGGCGGGAGAGACGACGAACCGCCCCAGCACCAGGCCGGCCGCGAGGCTCAGCACGGCCACGCCGGCGATCGTCCACAGCACACGGTTTCCCCGGAACACCCGTCCCCAGCCGCCGGCACGGGACGCGCCCCTCGTCGTGGCGACCTCGTCGTCAGCGGGCGGTTCGTCCCCGAGGGGCAGGATCTGCGTCTCGGCGGAGCCGGCCGCCGGCGAGGCGGCGACGGTGCCGGCGGACGCCGCCTCGCCAGGATCCGTCGCCGCGGGGTCGGTCGCCGCCGCATCCGACGTCGCGGCGGTCTCGTCGTCGCGCGGCTCCTCCGCGCCGCCCTTGCGTCGCCGCATGCGTCAGCTCGCCTGCTCGGCGGCGGCCTTGTACGCCTCGAGCTCGGCCTTGTGGTCCTGCACGAACTGCTCTTCCTTCTCGAACTGGATCCGCAGCAGCTCGTCGTCGTAGTCGACCTTCTCCCGGCAGTCGAGGTCGACGAGCGCGAGAGCGATCTCCTTCTCGGCGAGCTCGTCCTCGAAGGCCTTCCGCGCCGACTCGGTCTCCTTCTCGAAGTCGGCCCACTCCTCCTCGGTCCAGGAGCCCATCTCGTCGCCGTACTCGGCGTTCTGCTCCTCCCAGAAGGCGTTCTGCTCGTCGTAGATCGAGTTCTGCGCCTCCTCGCGCTTGGCGAAGCCGGCGTGGCCGCCGTCGGCCATGCAGGACGCCCACTCCGCGTCGAGCTCGGCGACCTCGGGCGACGAGTAGACGCCGTCGTAGAACTCCGTCATCGCCTCGACGAGCGGCTGGAACTCCTCCTGCGACCACGGGTCCTCGGCGACCTCGTCCAGCGACTCCTGCGCGTCTCCCCAGCAGCCCTGGCCGTTGTCCTCGTACCAGGCGTCCCAGTCGTAGTTCTCGTCCTCGTACGCCTCCTCCGGCGGCTGGGGGCCGTTCAGGGCCTCGTAGTACGCGGTCGACTCCGACTCGGACAGGCTCGAGACGTACTCGTCGTTGGGGTTGGTCTCGACCTCGTCCTCGGGGACGACGGCCATGTCCTCGTCCTTGCCGGGGTAGTTGATCGCGCCGTAGCCGTACTGCGAAACCCAGTCGCGGTCGTCCGGCTTCCACTCCTCGCCGTCGGAGCTCGAGCTGTAGCCGTAGTTGCCCGTGAAGGGCGTGTACTCGAAGCCGAGCTCCGTCATGCAGACGGCGATGGCCTCCTCGCGCTTCAGGTCGTCCGCCTGGGCCTGCTCGATCCAGGCGTCCTCGTCGACGTCGGTGTCCGTGCCCGCGGAGAGGTACGCGTTCAGCGGCGAGTCCTCGTAGTCGAGCCCGTCGTCACCGCCGGAGCAGGACGTCAGCGCGAGCCCCAGCGCCGCGGTGGTGGCGACGAGGGCGAGACGGCGGGGAAGAGGCATGTGCGGTTCCTTCGGATCGTTGTGCAGCGTCACGGGCCGGACGGACAAGGGGTGACAGGCCGAGTCTGTCGGCAGCGGTCCGGCCGGGGCATCCATCGCGAGGATGATTCCTCGTCTTCGCGCGAAGCGTCCCATCTGGATATGTCCGCGGACCGCCGGATCGTGACGTCGCTCGCGGCATCGTTACCGACCTGTGACGTCAGTCGAGGTGACGGAGGAAGCGCTCCGGCGCGTCCAGGAAGAGTCGCCACGTGCGCACCAGGTCGAGGTCGTCGTACGTCGACCGCCGGATGCCCCACTCGCCGAGCTCGAACACCTCCGCCCCCGGGAACGCCGCGAGCACGGGGGAGTGCGTCGAGAGGATCACCTGGGAACCTTCGGCCACGAGGCTGCGGAGCAGACCGAGCAGCGCGAGACAGCCGGACAGGGACAGCGCCGACTCCGGCTCGTCCAGCACCCAGAGCCCCTGGATGCGGAGCCGCTCCTCCACGAGCTCGAGGAACGACTCCCCGTGGCTGCGGCGATGCAGCTCCGTGGCGAACCCGACGTCCTCGAGATAGCTGTAGAAGCCGTGCATCGTCTCGGCTCGCAGGAAGAAGCCGCGTCGGGGAGCTCCCGCGTCGCGGACCAGCTGGAGGTTCTCGTCCAGAGGCGACTCCGACCTGCGGGTCTCGTGCATCGCGCCCGTGGAGCCGCCCTCCGGGTTGAGCCCGTAGGCTGCGGCGATCGCCTCGACGAGGGTCGACTTGCCGACGCCGTTCTCGCCTGTCAGCACCGTGACGGGGCCGAGGTCGAGCCCCTCGGCGAGCACCTGCCGGACGGGGGCGAGCGTCGCCGGCCAGACGGTCATGTCCGCGGGGGCCAGCGGATGCATGCGCACGTGCCGGACGGGCAGCGCTCGCCGGGTCAGACCTTCGCCGTTCACACGGAGACCCTAGGGCACGTCGCGGAACCCGGCGCGTGCTCGCGGCGCGCCCGGCTCCGAAACGCACCCAGGGCACATCGTGGAAGCGGCGTCATTCGACCAGAGGTCCGCCGAGCTTCCAGTACCCCAGGAATGCGACGCGCTCCTTCGGGATCCCGAGCGTCGCGGTCAGGTGGCGCCGGATGCGGATGGTCGCGGCCGCCTCGCCTGCGATCCAGGCGTACAGGCCGGGGTCGGTCGCCGCCGTGTCGCCGTCGCGCTCGCCCCACCCGTGCACCGCCCGTTCGAGCGCGTCGCCGGCCGCCCCCGTGCGCGCGACGATCTGGGGACGCACCGGTGCGACCCGCCCGGACAACGTGTCGTCGGCGGGGTCCGCGAGCTCGAGCAGGACGTCTGCGGGCGTGCCCGGGGCGAGGCCCGTAAGGATGTTCGCGATCGCGGGCAGCGCCGACTCGTCGCCGACGAGCAGCACCGCGCTCGGCGGCTCGGGCGGCGTGTAGTGGATGCCGTAGCCCGTGCGTCCGACGCGGGAGTCGGGGCCGGTCACGACCAGCTCGTCGCCGACGCGACACGAGAGCGCCCAGGCCGATGCCGGCCCCGCGGGCTCGTGGATGAAGAGGTCCACGTCGATCTCGCCCCGGTCGGGGCGGATCCCCGCCGGCGTGTAGGTGCGAAGGACGTTCCGCTCGCCGATCGGCAGCGCCTTCCACCGCGCGTACCAGTCGCGCGGGTGGGGCGTCGGCTCGTCCAGCAGGCCGAAGTCGGGCCGGCTGCCGTCGGGCATCGGCAGCACCAGCTTGATGCGCTGGTCGAGGCCCCACGTCGCGAAGTGCCGCAGGTCCTCGCCCGCGAGCGTCACCCGGATAAATCCGGGGCTCAGACGCTGCGTGGCCGACACGGAGACGCGGAAGGCGCTGTACTCCCACGGTCGTGGGCCGGTCGCGTGCCCGCCGGCCCCGGTCATCGACCGGCCTCCGTCTCATCGACGGGCATCCCGAGCGGAACGACGAGCGGGCCCCCGGTGACGGGATCCTCGATCACGACGTTCGGCAGCCCGTAGATCTGCTCGACCCGCTCGCTCGTGACGACCTCGGCCGGGCTGCCCGCCGCGACGATGCGACCGTCGCGCATGGCGATGATGTGATCGGCGTAGCGCGCGGCGTGGTTGAGGTCGTGGAGCACCGCGACGATCGTGCGGCCGCGTCGGTTGAGATGCGCAAACAGCTCCATGAGCTCGACCTGGTGGGCGATGTCGAGGAACGTCGTCGGCTCGTCGAGCAGCAGCAGGTCGGTCTGCTGGGCCAGCACCATGGCGACCCACACGCGCTGGCGCTGGCCGCCGGACAGCTCGTCGACGCGTCGCGGCGCGAGCGAGCGCGTGCCGGTCGCGTCGAGCGCATCGCCCACGGCCGCCTCGTCGGCGTCCGACCACTGGCGCAGCAGCCCCTGGTGCGGATAGCGGCCTCGGGCGACGAGGTCGGCGACGGTGATGCCGTCCGGCGCGATCGCCGACTGCGGCAGCAGCCCGAGCCTGCGGGCGACGTCCTTGGCGGGCAGGCTCGTGATCGCCTTGCCGTCGAGGACGACCTGGCCGCTCTCAGGGGTGAGGAGACGAGACAGGCCGCGCAGCAGCGTCGACTTGCCGCACGCGTTCGGCCCGATGATGACGGTGAAGGACCGGTCCGGGATCGCCGCGCTCAGGTCGTCGACGATCGGTGCGGAGTCGTAGCCGAGCGTCACGTGCTCGGCGCGGAGGCGGGCGCCGTCGGAGGGCTGCGGGGGGAGGGGCGAGTCAGGCACGGCGGCGGATCTCCTGGATGAGGGTGACGACGAGGTAGATGCCTCCCACCGAGACGGTGACGACCCCGACCGGCAGCGTGACCGGCAGGACGTGCTGCGCGACCAGATCGGACGCCAGCAGGAGGAACGCGCCGACGAGGCTCGACAGCGTCAGCGAGAGGTAGGGGGTGCGCGCCAGGCGGCGGGCGACCTGCGGCGCCGCGAGGGCGACGAACGCCACCGGGCCGACCACGGCCGTGGCGATGGAGACCAGGCCGACCGCGATGAGGAGCGCCGCGGTCCGCATCGGCGCCGGCCGCGCGCCGGTCGCGGTCGCGACGTCGTCGCCGAGGTCGAGCTGGCGCAGCCGCGGGGTGAGGACGACGAGGGCGACGAGCAGGGGCAGGCCGCACGCGACGGCGCCGGCGAGCGGCGCACCGGTGACGCCGTTGAGGCTGCCGGTTCCCCATGCGGAGGCGAACATCGCCGTCTCCAGCTCGACCTCCAGCAGCATCCAGGTGTTCGCGGAGGCGAGGATCGCGGCGATGCCGATGCCGATCACGATCAGCCGGAACCCCTGGACGCCGCCGCGGTGCGCCAGCCCCCAGATCACGATCGCCGTGACGAGCCCGCCGACGATCGCGCCGGCGGTCATGAGCGGCCAGCTCGCCGAGAGGAACACGACGGTGAGGAGCATGCCGGTGAACGCGCCGTTCGAGAGCCCCAGGATGTCGGGGCTCGCGAGGGGATTGCGCGTCACGGTCTGGAACAGCGCGCCCGCGAAGGCGAGGAACGCGCCCAGCACGATCGCCGCGAGCGTGCGCGGCAGGCGCCAGTCCAGCACCACCGTGCGGTCCAGCGCGTCTCCGCCCCCCAGGAGCACGGAGACGACCGCGTCCGGCGGCAGCGGGTAGGTGCCGAGCCCGAGCGAGGCGATGCCGAGCAGGAGGAGCACGACGACGAAGCATGCGGCCACCACCAGGCTCCGCGTCCTCAGAGGCAGCGCGAGGCCTCCCCGGCGCAGCACGATCCGTTCGTAGCCCACGTCCACGGTGCGCGTGTCGGGCGCGGCGGTCATGACAGGGTGCTCGCTCTGCGCCGGCGTGCCAGGGCGATCAGCACGGGCGCCCCGACGAACGCGGTGACGATCCCGACGGGGACCTCCGCGGGAGCGATCAGCACCCGGCCCAGCACGTCCGAGAGCAGCACGACGACGGGCGCCAGGATGACCGACACCGAGAGGATCACGCGCTGGTCGACGCCGAACACCCATCGGGCGACGTGCGGGACCATGAGCCCGATGAACGAGATCGGCCCGGCGAGCGCCGTGGCCGTTCCCGCGAGCACCGTCACGGCCGCGATGACCCCCACGCGGATGCCGGCGACGTTCGCGCCCTGCGACCGTGCGACGTCCTCGCCGAGCGCCAGCGCGTTGAGGCCGGGCGCCAGCAGCAGCGCGCCGACGAGGGCGACGGCGATGAACGGCACGACCGGGCCGAGCACCTCGAACCCGCGCCCGAGCAGCGAGCCGGCGTTCCACGAGCGCATCTGGTCGAAGGCGTCCGGGTTGCTGAGGGTCATGCCCGTGGTCATCCCGGCGAACACCGCGCCGAGCGCCACACCGGCGAGCGTCAGCCGGATCGGGTCGGCGGTGCCCCGCCCGGACGAGCCGATCAGGTAGACCGCGATCGTGACGGCCAGCGCGCCGAGGAACGCGAGCCACACGAACGACGAGATGTCCCGAAGCCCGAAGAAGGCGACCCCGATCGCGACGGCGAAGGCGGCCCCCGCGTTCACCCCGAGGATCCCGGGGTCCGCGAGCGGGTTCCGCGTGAACGCCTGGATGAGCGCTCCCGCGGCCCCCAGCGCGGCACCGACCACCACGCCCGTCACGGTGCGGGGCACGCGCAGGGTGTTCACGACGTACTGCGCCTCCGGCGAGCCCCCGCCGCGCAGCACCTCCAGGACGACGCCCGGCGGCAGCGGGTTGGAGCCCACCGTGAGGGACAGCACGGCCGCGGTCGCGAGCAGGGCGAGGAGGCCGGCGATGCCGAGGAGGCGACGCCCGCCGCCCCGGCCACACCCCGGCGCCCGACGTCCCCGCTCGCGATGCGGGCCGTGGTCACCGCTGCGCTTCGAGGAACTGCTCGATGTCGTCGAGCACCTTCTCGCCGCCCTTCGGGCCGACCCCCGACACCCAGTAGCTGGTGTCGACGAGGGTCACCGAGGGGAACTCGGCGCTGTTCTCCGCGATCGCTGCGGGGACGGTGGACTCGTCGTCCACGTCCGCCGTCGTGACGAAGACGTAGTCGGCCTTCGCATTCAGGATGTTCTCGGGCGAGATGTCCGCCTGCAGGCCGTCCTCCCACTCCTGGTCGGGGATCGTCAGTCCGACGCACTCCAGTGCGCCGCCGCCGAACGACACCGGGCCGTACAGGCTCAGCGTGGTCTCGTCGCGGGGCCGGATGAGGTTCGCCGTCTCGCCCGAGACGTCGTGGTCCTCCCCGATCTGGGCGCAGCGCTCGTTGAAGCCGTCGAGCAGCTCCTGCGCCTCGTCGCGCTGGCCGAGCGCGTCGCCGATGAGCAGCACGTTGTCCTGCCACGGGTCGGCCTGGGTCGCCATGAACACGGTCGGGGCGATCGCCTCGAGCTGGTCGTAGAGCTCGGAGTGGCGCGACTCGGTGCCGAGGATGAGGTCGGGCTCGAGCGCGGCGATCGCCTCCAGGTCGGGCTCGGGCACGGTGCCGACCGGCTCGACGCCCTCCACGCCCAGGTACTCCGGGATGCCGGCGACGTTGCTCGCCACCGCGGCGCCGACGGGCGTCACGCCGAGGGCCACGGCGGTGTCGAGCTCGACCGGCTCGAGGACGACCACGCGCTGCGGGTCCTCCGGCACCTCGGCCGTCCCCCGCGCGTGCTCGACGCTGCGCGTGCCGTCCGCCGCCGACGCCTCGCGGGCCTCCTCGCCGTCGGCGGGCTGCGCCGCGCATCCCGCGAGCAGCAGGGCGGCAGCCAGGGTGGCGGAGGTGAGGCCGAGGCCTCGACGGGAAGGGGAGGTGCGCATGCGGAAAGTGCCTCTCTGGGTCGGGGGAAGGCCGTCGGAGCGGACGCGACGGACCTCGGGCATAGGTATGCCTACCCTAATCGTTCGAGCTGGACCGGACCGGACCGGACCGGACCGCGCTCAGGCGGGTCGGAGGCGGCCGATCACGAAGTCCACCGTCCAGCCCACGACGAGCGCGGCCGCGATGGAGACGAGCACCGCCACCACGGTGCCGCCTGGGACGACCGATCCGATCGCGGCGCCGACCATGGCCTGGAACGCCGCCCAGGCCACCGCTGCGACGGCCGCGATCGGCAGGTATCGGCCTGCCGGGACGCTCGCCGCGCCGGCCGAGAGGTTGACGGCGAGACGTCCGAACGGGATGAAGCGGGCGGTGAAGACCGCGGTCGCGGCGTGCGTGCGCAGGCGCGAGGCTCCCCAGTCGAGTGCGCGCTGCAGGCGGGCGTGCCGCATCACGCGCCAGGTGCGCGGGTGCAGCAGCCTGCCGACGGCGTAGCAGCACACGTCGCCGGCGAAGGCCGCCAGCCCGCCGATGAGGATGACGGCCCAGAGCGGCGGCAGCCCCTGCGTCACGGCGACCGTGCCCAGGGCGGTGACGGCGACCTCGCCCGGCACGACCACCAGGAACGCGTCGGCGAACACGATGCCCGCAAGCACCACCAGCGCCCAGGGGTTCGCGGCCAGGCCGGAGATCACCTCGTCCACGACACGTGTGTACCCGCCCCCGGTGAACGGCCGGCGAACGACGCCGTCGGGATGTCCGGTGTCGGGCGGGGGAGCGGAGGGTGACGCGGCGGGGTGCGGAGGGTGAAACCCGGCCAACGCCGGGTGAACGGTCGGCGAAGCGGCGTGCGGGCCGGCCTGCCGCCGCCGCGCGTCGCGCCACGCTGGAGGCGTGAGAGTCGCGCTGGTCGCAGAGTCCTTCCTGCCGCACATGAACGGGGTCACGCACTCCGTTCTGCAGATGGTCCGTCACCTCGAACGCCGCGGTCACGACACGCTCGTGATCGCCCCCGACGCCGGCGCGTCGGCGCAGCGCGGGGCCGCCGCCCGCGCCTCCTCCAACACGGTGCTCCTGCCGTCGATGCCGATGCCGTCGTACCCGGACGTCCGGGTCGCGTATCCCGCCACCGCGCGCGTGGCGCGGGTGCTGCGCGGCTTCCACGCCGACGTCGTCCACCTGGCCTCGCCGTTCGCACTCGGCTGGAAGGGGCAGGCCGCGGCCGACGCTCTCCGGCTGCCGAGCGTCGCGGTCTACCAGACCGACGTCATCGCCTACGCCGAGCGTTACGGCGTGCCGGGAGCGGCGCCGCTGGCCTCGGCCCACGTCGCCCGGCTGCATCGGCGCGCGACCCTGACGCTGGCGCCGTCGTCGGCCTCCGAGTCGCAGCTCGCGGCGCTGCGCATCGATCGGCTGCGCCGCTGGGGCCGAGGCGTCGACGCGGAGCGCTTCCGTCCCGACCGGCGGAGCGAGGCATGGCGCGCGCGGGTCGCGCCGGGGGAGCTGCTCGTCGGCTACGTGGGGCGCCTCGCGGCGGAGAAGCAGGTCGCCGACCTGCGCGTGCTGTGCGGCCTGCCCGGCGTGCGCCTGGTCGTCATCGGCGACGGTCCCGAGCGCGCGCGTCTCGAGCGCGAGCTGCCGGGCGCCGTCTTCACGGGATTCCTCGGCGGAGACGAGCTCGCTCGCGCGCTCGCCAGCCTCGACGTGTTCGTGCATCCCGGCGAGAGCGAGACGTTCTGCCAGACGGTGCAGGAGGCGCTGTCGAGCGGCGTGCCCGTCGTCGCGACCGGCCGGGGCGGACCGGTGGACCTCGTGCGCTCGAGCGTCGACGGCTGGCTGTACCGGCCGGGCGACCTCGGCGACCTGCGCGGGCGGGTGCTCGACCTCACCGGCGACGACGCGAAGCGGAGATCGTTCGGCCGCGCCGCGCGCGAGGGCGTGGCCGCCCGCACCTGGGAGGCGCTGGGCGACCAGCTCATCGACTACTACCGCGAGGCGCAGCGCCTGCGGCCGATCGACGACGCCCGCCGCGGGCGCGGGATGTCGCGGCCCGAGACGGTCGAGCCGCCGCGCCGCCGTGCCTGGCGGCGGTACGTCGCCCTCGGTGACTCGATCACCGAGGGGCTGTGCGACACGTCGCGCATGGCCGCCGGCGAGTACCGGGGCTGGGCCGACCGCCTGGCGACGCTGCTGGCGCAGGGGCGAGGCGGGTTCCAGTACGCCAACCTCGCCGTCCGCAGCCGGCGGGTGCGCGATCTCGCGGACGAGCAGGCGCCGCGGGCGGTCGGGATGTCACCCGATCTCGTTTCCGTCTTCATGGGCGCGAACGACCTCGTCCGCCACAGCGCCGACCCGCTGCGGCTGGCGGCGCAGGTCGAGACGGTGGTGCGGGGCGTGCGGGCGACGGGTGCGGACGTCCTGCTGGTGACCCCGTTCCTGCCGGACCGGCAGCCGGCGCGACTGTTCGCGCGACGCTTCGCGGTCTATGCGGCGCAGCTGCGCCGCATCGCCGCGGAGACCGACTCGTACCTGCTGGACGCCGCCGCCCTCACCGCCCTCGGCGATCCGACGATGTACGCCGACGACAAGGTGCACCTCAGCTCGCGCGGGCACCGTTACCTCGCGTATCGGGCCGCCGAGGCGCTGGGCGTGCCCGACGCCGAGGCGCTCGGCCGGCTCGACGACTCGCTGCACGGCTTCGAGCCCGACGACGACCCGGCGCCGCAGGGCGACTGGCTGCGGGTGCACGCCCTGCCGTGGGTGTGGCGGCGCCTGCGCGGACGCACGGCGGGCGACGGCCTGGTGCCGAAGCACGCCGGCTACGTCGTCATCCCGGGCCGCGACGCCCCCCGGCGCAGCAAACTGGGCTGACCGGGGCGGAGCGCTTCGCGGAGGGGTGACGAGCTACTCGTCGAGCGCACCCGCGCCGCGGGCCTCGTCCCTCTCGTCGTCGACGACCGGATCCGCGTCCGCCTCGATCGCCTCGTCGGGGTCGAGGGTGGGCGGCGGCAGCTCCAGCTCGGCGTCGTCGGCGAGATCGACCTCGCGCTCCGCGTCCGGGGTGCTCTGCTCGGGGAAGTCAGCCATGCGTTCCACGGTGCCACGCCGCTCCGGGTGGCGACAGCCCCTGACCGACGGGCGTCGCCGCTGATAGGGTGTGAGGGAGCGTCGGACCCGCATCGCGGCCCTCGCCCGAAAATTCCATACGCACACGGAGCAGGCTGGCAGGAAGCTGGTCCCCTGAAGTGGTCTCCCAGGCGTCGGTCCCGACGGACCCGGTCTGGTGGATTTCTCCTGGTGGCCAGCGCAGGCGAGCGTGACAGATACGCCATGCGTCTATATCTGCCTGTTCCCCTGCTCCTGACGTGAGCCCCCGCGATCCGCGGGGCATACAGAAGGAGACAGACCTCTTGGAAGGTCCTGAAATCACCGCCGCCGAGGCCGTTCTCGACAACGGCCGCTTCGGCACCCGCACGATCCGCTTCGAGACCGGTCGTCTCGCGCAGCAGGCGCAGGGCGCCGTCGCCGCATACCTCGACGAGGAGACGATGCTCCTCTCGGCCACGAGCGCGGGCAAGCACCCTCGCGAGGGCTTCGACTTCTTCCCGCTGACCGTCGACGTCGAGGAGCGCTCGTACGCCGCCGGCAAGATCCCTGGTTCGTTCTTCCGTCGTGAGGGTCGTCCCTCGACCGAGGCGATCCTGGTGTGCCGTCTGATCGACCGCCCGCTGCGCCCGTCGTTCGTCGACGGCCTGCGCAACGAGGTCCAGATCGTCGTCACCGTGCTGTCGATCGCGCCGGGCGAGTACTACGACGCGCTCGCGATCAACGCCGCCTCGGCATCGACGCAGATCTCCGGCCTGCCGTTCTCCGGCCCGATCGCCGGCGTGCGCCTGGCGCTCATCCCCGGCCACGGCGAGAACGACGACCAGTGGGTCGCGTTCCCGAACGTCGAGCAGGTCGAGTCGGCCGTGTTCGACCTGATGGTCGCCGGTCGCGTGCTGGACAACGGCGACGTCGCGATCATGATGGTCGAGGCCGAGGCCACCGAGAACAGCTGGAACCTCATCAAGGCCGGCGCGACCAAGCCCAACGAGGAGATCGTCGCCGGTGGCCTCGAGGCCGCCAAGCCGTTCATCAAGCAGCTCGTCGCGGCGCAGGCCGAGATGGCCGCCGCCTCGACGAAGGCGCCGCTGGAGTTCCCGGTGTTCCCGGCCTACAGCGACGAGACCTTCGCGTTCGTCAACGAGAAGGCCTACGACGACCTGGTGAAGGTGTACCAGATCGCCGACAAGCAGGAGCGCCAGAACGCCGACGACGAGGTCAAGGCCCGCGTCAAGGCCGAGCTGGTCGAGAAGGTCGAGGCCGGCGAGCTGCCGGCCGCCGCCCCGCTCGAGTTCTCCGCCGCCTACAAGTCGGTGACGAAGAAGATCGTGCGCGGCCGCATCCTCGCCGAGGGCGTCCGCATGGACGGCCGCGGCCTCGCCGACATCCGTCCGCTCGACGCCGAGGTGCAGGTCATCCCGCGCGTCCACGGGTCGGCGATCTTCCAGCGCGGCGAGACCCAGATCATGGGCGTCACCACGCTGAACATGCTCAAGATGGAGCAGCAGATCGACTCGCTGTCGCCCACCACGAGCAAGCGCTACATGCACCACTACAACTTCCCGCCCTACTCGACCGGCGAGACCGGCCGCGTGGGCAGCCCGAAGCGCCGCGAGATCGGGCACGGCTTCCTGGCCGAGCGCGCCCTCGTGCCCGTCCTGCCGTCGCGCGAGGAGTTCCCCTACGCGATCCGTCAGGTGTCCGAGGCCCTGGGCTCGAACGGCTCCACGTCGATGGGCTCGGTCTGCGCCTCGACCCTGTCGCTGCTGAACGCGGGTGTGCCGCTGCGCGCCCCCGTCGCCGGCATCGCCATGGGCCTGGTCACCGACCAGGTGGACGGCCAGACGCGCTACGCCGCGCTGACCGACATCCTCGGCGCCGAGGACGCCCTCGGCGACATGGACTTCAAGGTCGCCGGCACGTCGGAGTTCATCACCGCGATCCAGCTCGACACGAAGCTCGACGGCATCCCGTCCGAGGTGCTCGCCGGCGCGCTGACGCAGGCGAAGGACGCGCGCACGCGCATCCTCGAGGTGCTGAACGCCGCGATCGACGCTCCCGACGAGATGGCGCCGACCGCGCCGCGCGTCATCAGCGTGCAGATCCCGGTGGACAAGATCGGCGAGCTGATCGGCCCCAAGGGCAAGACGATCAACGCGATCCAGGACGAGACCGGTGCGCAGATCTCCATCGAGGAGGACGGCACCGTCTACATCGGCGCGACCGACGGCCCCTCGGCCGAGGCCGCCCGCGCCCAGGTGAACGCGATCGCCAACCCCACCAACCCGGAGATCGGCGAGCAGTTCCTCGGCACGGTCGTGAAGATCATCCCCTCGGGCGCGTTCATCTCGCTGCTGCCGGGCAAGGACGGTCGCATGCACGTGACGCAGATCCGCAAGCTCAACGGCGGCAAGCGCGTCGAGAACATCGAGGACGTCGTGTCGGTGGGCCAGAAGATCCTGGTCCGCATCGCCGAGATCGACGACCGCGGCAAGATGGCCCTCGAGCCCGTCGTCGACGAGGCCCCGGCTGGCGACGTGCCGCCGGTGGAGGCACCCGTCGAGGCGTGATCACGCCCTGTCCGCGGCGTCCCCGCGGGCGCGCGAACGGCCCGCTCATCTCCGGATGGGCGGGCCGTTCGGCGTCCGCGCCGATCCGCTCACCGGGAAGACGGCGACGCCGTGACGAAAGCGTTACCGGCGCGGCGCGCGGCGGTGTCGCGGGGCTGCAATACGCTCGGAGCAACGCATCGCGCGAGCGGTGCCGGGCGGGTCCCTCGGGGGAGGTGAGCCGTGAGGGGGTGCACCGATGGACGAGACGATCGCCGAGACGCAGGCGGCTCCCGCCGCGCATCCCTCCGCCCCGATCCCCGTCCAGGGTCCCGCAGTGGGCGCCCTGGTCCGCGCGCCGCTCGGAGACACGGGGCTGCAGGTCTTCCCGCTCATGCTGGGCGGCGCCGAGTTCGGCTGGACGGTCGACCAGGACGGCGCCGATGCGCTCCTCGACAGGTTCGCCGCGTACGGCGGCAACGCGGTGCACACGGCCGACAGCTTCTCGGCCGGGCGCAGCGAGTACATCATCGGGCGATGGCTCCGTGCGCGCGGCGTGCGCGACGACATGGTGCTCGCCGTCCGGGTGGGCGACCACCCCGACAACCCCGGCCTCGGTTCGGTCAATCTCGTGCGCGCGGTCGAGGCGTCGCTCACCCGGCTCGGCACCGATCGCATCGACGTGCTGTACCTCGACGCCACCGCCGAGCCCGCCGGTGTGATCGAGGACACCCTCGCCACCGCCGAGTGGCTGATCGAGGCGGGCAAGGTGCGTCACGTCGGCTCGTACGGCCTCGGCGCGGAGCAGCTGGTCGAGGCGCGCATCCTGGCGTCCGCCGGCTATCCGCGGATCGCCGCCGTCGACGTGCCCTACAACGTGCTGCGCCGCGAGGCGTTCGCGGGTGACCTGCGGCTGGTGGCGGGTGCGCAGAGCCTCGCGGTGACGCCGTCGCATGCGCTCGAGCACGGCTTCCTATCGGGTCGGCATCGCTCGCGGCAGGACGTCGCGGCCTCGACCCGGGGGCAGCAGCTCGCCGGCAGCCTGAACAAACGCGGGCTGCGCGTGCTGAAGGCGATGGACGCGATCGCCGCCGAGCTGGCGGCGCCGCACGCGGCCGTCGCCGTGGCCTGGCTGCTGGCGCAGCGCGGCGTGGTGGCGCCGATCGTGAACGTCGACTCGGCGGCGCAGCTCGACGAGCTCGTGCAGGGCGTCGGCGTGCGTCTCACCCGCGCGCACCTGTCGGAGCTGAGCAGGGCCGCCGACTGACGCTCGCCGCCCCGGCGGGTGAGACTTCCGGGTCGCGCGTCGGTGGCGTCACGTAGTGTGGGGGAGGACCTCACGCGGTGCGCCCCGGATCACCTTCCGACCGTGCCCCGCCCGGTCCATCGGCCACGGCGGCCGATCCGAGAGACGACGGACACGCGTGGGGACGGGGTGAGACGGTGGCGCACTACATCTATCTCGTCCGTCACGGCGAGCAGCAGGACGCCGAGCACGGCATGGAGGACGGCCCGCTGTCTCCCCGAGGGCGGCGGCAGGCCGAGCTGATCGCCGACCGGATGTCGGGCATCCCGCTCGACGCCGTCTGGCACTCGCCGCTGGTGCGCGCCACCGACACCGCGCGGATCATCGCCGAGCGTCTCCCGTCCGTCACGCCGCAGCCGCACGCGCTGCTGTTCGACTGCGTGCCGACCGGCATCACCGACGAGACCCCGGCGGTGTTCGAGCCGTTCTTCGGCGGCATCACCGAGGCGCAGATCGAGGCGGGCACCGCTCAGATGGCGGATGCGGTGGGCGAGTTCCTCGTGCGCAAGCCCGGCGACGTCCACGAGCTGCTGATCACCCACAACTTCGTCATCTCATGGTTCGTGCGCGAGGTGCTCGGAGCGCCGGAGTGGCGCTGGATGACGCTCAACCAGGCCAACTGCGGCCTCACGGTCATCGCGCAGCGCCAGGGACGCCCGTGGAGCCTGCTGACCCACAACGACCTGTCGCACCTCCCGGTCGAGCTGCGCACGGGCCTGCCCGACGCCATCACGTTCTGACGGCGGAGCCCGGCGCCGTCCCTCCGGACGGCATCCCCACCGGGCGCTCAGCGCCGGGCGAGCACGAACCCCTGGGGCTGTCTCTCGTGCCCGACCGGGTCGCGTCGCTCGACGGCGAGCACCTCGAGGCCGGCGCCGCGCAGCAGGTCGGCGATGCGCGCCGGCTCGTGCAGCACCCCGCGCAGCGTCACATCGTGGCCGTAGGCGCGCTCGGAGACGCGTTCGCCGGTGCCCGCCTGGAAGCCCAGCAGCGTCGGGGCACCGGGCAGCAGCACGCGCGCCAGCTCGGCGGCGATCGTCTCGACGTCGTCCTCGGGGGCGTGGATGATCGCGTACCAGCAGAGCGCTGCCCGCACGGACCCGTCCGCGAACGGCAGCCGCCGCAGGTCCGCGACGGCCAGCGGCACCTCGGGGCGGGCCCGGCCCGCGTGCGCCAGCATCTCGGGCGACAGGTCGACGCCGACGAGCGGGGCCACGCCGCGCGCCGCGAGATGGCCCAGCATGCGTCCTGTGCCGCAGCCGGCGTCGAGCACCGGGGCCGCCCCCGCCGGGATCGCCGCGATGAACTCGTCGATGAGCGCGAGGTCCCGCGGGCTCTCGGCGCTCGCGTCGCGCAGCGCCGACGCGTACGTGTCGGCGACCGTCGCGTACAGCCGCCGGGTCTCCGCCGTCCGCTCGTCCGCCGCGCGCGGATCGTGTGATCCCATCCCGCCACGCTAACGCCCGCCCGTCGGATCCATAGCCCGGTCGTCGGAGCTGTGGTGCAGATGTCGCGTGGCGATGCATGAGGGACGCGACAGCGGGTTGCTGTCCGACGAGCGGCCGGCTGATCCGACGACTGTTCCGGTCACCTCCGTGACCGCGTACCCGCGGTCACGGCACGAGGGATCAGTCCAGCGTCTTGCCGTACCAGCGGTCGGCGTTGGGGTTGTCGTTGTAGGCGTCGATCGGCCCGAAGCCCGCGCGGGCGTAGAGCGCCGCGGCCGCCTCGAGCGTGTGATGCGTGTCGAGCACGAGCTCGCGGGCGCCCCAGGCACGGGCACGGCTCTCGAGCTCCTCGACGAGCAGACGGCCGGCGCCGAGGCCGCGGGCCGTCGGGCGGGTATAGACGTGCTTGACCTCGAACCGCACGCCGTGCGGGCCGTCGGCGATCCGGCGGATCGCGCCGCATCCGATCAGCCCGCGCTCGGCGTGCTCGGCCAGCAGCAGCACGCCGTCGGGGGCCCGGAAGGCGTCGGGTCCCGGGAGCGTGGGCCGGTACTCGCCGGGGAAACCGGCGGCGCGCTCCGCGAAGTACTCCACGATCAGCTCGCGGGCGTCTGGGTCGGCGGGGGAGGCGGCGCGGAACGTGATCACGGATATCGAGCGTACGCCCGCGCGCCCGGGGCTCCCACGCGCGCTCGGCGCCGCGCCCGGCGAATAGGATGGTCGCATGACGACACGGATCGCGCTCGTCGGCGGCACGGGAAAGCTCGGCGGCATCATCCACGAGGTCGTCGACGCGCTCGACGGCTTCGAGGTCGTGGCCGTCCTGACCTCACGCAGCGACCTGGCAGAGCTCGACGGCGCCGACCTCGTGGTCGACGCGTCCACCCCCGCCGTCAGCATCGACGTGGTCCGCGCCGCGATCGAGCGCGGCCTCAACGTGCTCGTCGGCACCAGCGGCTGGTCGGCCGAGCGCATCGCTCTCGTGCGCCCCCTGGTCGACGCGGCCGGCACCGGCGCGGTGTTCATCCCGAACTTCTCGCTCGGCTCGGTGATCGGCAGCGCGATCGCCGCCGCCTCCGCACGGTTCTTCCCGTTCGCCGAGATCGTCGAGACGCACCGCGAGTCGAAGATCGACTCGCCGAGCGGCACGGCCGTCCGCACCGCCGAGCTCATCACCGCGGCCCGAGGCACGCCCGTCGAGGCGCCCCACGTCGACCAGCGCGCCCGGGGGCAGCAGGTCGCCAGCGTGCCGGTGCACTCGCTGCGACGTCCCGGCGTGGTCGCGCGCCAGGAGACGATCCTCTCGGGTCCCGGCGAGGCGCTGACGATCGTCCACGACACCACCGACTCCGCCGCGGCGTACGCGCCGGGCATCCGCATCGCGCTGGAGCGGTCGGTCGAGGCCCGTGGCGTCGTCGTCGGCCTCGAGAGCTTCATCGACATCGGGATGGGCACGCCCCGTCCCGCCGACGACAGCCCGGTCGACGCCGGCACCGCCCCGGGACAGGTCGCGCAGGCGACCAGCACGTGAGCGTTCGCATCGGCGTGGCCGTGATGGCCGTGCTGCTCCTCGGCTACATCGCGCTCGTCGGCTGGCGTGCCGTGGTGATGGTGCAGACCGGTGAGCCCGTCGCGATCGCCATGGGCGTGGCGCTGATCGTCCTGCCGCTGCTGGCGGTGTGGGGGCTCGGTCGCGAGCTGTGGTTCGGCGTGCGCGCCGAGCGGCTGGGTCGCCGCCTCGAGGCCGAGGGCGGCCTGCCCGACGACGTGGTGACGACCAGCCCGAGCGGCCGCGTCTCCCGTGCCGACGGCGACGCCGTGTTCCCCCGCTATCGCGAGGAGGTCGAGAGGCATCCCGACGACTGGCGGGCGTGGTTCCGGCTGAGCCTCGCCTACGACGCCGCCGGAGACCGCCGCCGCGCGCGCGGAGCCGTGCGAGAGGCCATCAGGCGCGAGCGCTGAGCCGGCGGACGACCCCGGATCAGGCGGTCACCGCCGCCGCGATCGCCTCCTCGGCCGTCGCATGGCGGAACTCGAAGCCCGAAGCGGCCAGCGTGCCCGGCACGACATGCGCGTCCGACAGCAGCACGTCGTCGGCGAACGTGCGGCCGAGCACCGTGCGCAGCGCGAACGCGGGGGCGCGCAGGGCGTAGGGGCGGTTCAACCGCCTCGCGAGCGCGAAGCCGATGTCGTTCGCCGTCGCCCGCGTGGGCCCCGCGAGATTGACCGGGCCCGTGATGTCGTTGTCGATCACGTGCAGGATGCCCCGCACCTCGTCCTCGAGCGAGATCCAGGGCCAGGCCTGAGCGCCCGAACCCAGGGGCCCGGAGACCCCGGCGCGCGTCAGCGCCATCAGGGGCTTCAGGACGCCCTTGGGATGCAGGACGACCGCCGTGCGGACGAACGCGACGCGGTCGCCGGCGACGCGCGCGGCGTTCTCCCATTCGACGCACACGCCCGCCAGGAACGAGCTGCCGGGAGGAGCGTCCTCCGCCAGCTCGCGGCCGTGGACGGAGCCGTAGTACCCGCTGGCGCTTCCCGAGACGAACAGCGGGCGCTCACCGTCCGGCAGCGCGTCGAGAGCGCGAGCCAGCGCGCGGGTGGGCGTGAGCCGCGACCACAGCAGCCGGCTGCGGTACGCGCGCGTCCACGGCAGGCGGCCGATGCTCGCGCCGTTGAGCCCGACGACGGCGTCGGCGCCCGCGAGCACCTCCGGATCCAGCGGCGAGCCGTCGAGCCAGCGCACCTCGTCGGTAGCGGCCGGCTCGTGCCGCACGAGACGGGTGACGCGGTCGCCACGCTCGCGCAGCGAGGAGACGAGGGTGCGTCCGATCAGCCCGGACGCACCCCCGACGACGACGTGCAGCGGCCCCGTCACGGCTGCCCCGCGCCGGAGCGCGACGCGACGTCACGCAAGCTGCGCCTCCATGGTGATGTCCACGCCGGCAAGCGCCTGCGAGACGGGGCAGCCCGCCTTCGCGCCCTCGGCGATCTCCTGGAACGCGGCGGCGTCGATGCCCGGCACGACGGCGCTGACGTTCAGGTGGCTGCCCGTGATGCCGGTGCCCGGCTTGAACGTGACGGAGGCGGTGGTGTCGAGCTTCTCCGGGGGAGTGCCGTTCTCGCTCAGCGCGTGGGAGAGCGCCATGCTGAAGCACGAGGCGTGCGCCGCGGCGATGAGCTCCTCGGGCGTCGTCGTCGAGTCCGAGCCCTCGCTGCGGGCTTTCCAATCGACCGGGAACGCTCCGATGCCGGAGGCGAACGAGACGGTTCCCGACCCCTCCGCGAGGCTTCCGGTCCAGGCGGTCGTGGCTTCGCTGGTGACGGTCATGTCGTCCTCCGTATCGGCGTCGAGCGGTGTCGCCGCCAGCCTAACCGCCGACGCCCCGCGAGTCACCGGGGGAGGGGGCCGGGCGGCATCCGCTCAGGCGACCCGCGTGCGACCGACCACGCCCGCCCGCTGCAGCAGCAGGTAGAGCTGGCAGCCGAGGCACAGGCCGAACACCGCGTTGAGGAAGGCCGCGATCAGGGCGGCGGCCGCCGCGACGGGCAGCGCCCACGGCACGCCGACGAGGTGCAGGACGAGCCCCACCGCCGTGACGAACAGCCCGACGCCCTGCGCGAAGCGGGGCGGGCGGGGGTCCTCGAGCTCGGTGGGCGGGGCAAGACGCGGGCGCACCAGGCGTCGGAAGACGACGCCCCACGGCGCGGTGCGGGGAGAGGCGACGCCCCACACGAACAGCGCGGCCACGACGGCGACCGCGATGAAGCCGGGGTCGGAGGCGCGGGCCCCCACGGGGGACTCGGCGAGAACCGAGCCCGGGAAGAAGACCGAGTCGGCCAACGGCTGGTAGGCGAACCATCCGAAGGAGGCCGGACCGCTCGCGGTGGAGATGCCGACGAACGACAGGTACGTCGCGATGACCAGCAGCAGGGTGGTGATCGCGGCCGCGAAGCGCGGGCCGCGCGGGTCGATCCCCGCGGGGGCGTCAGGCATGGGTCTCCTCCAGGAGGCGGTCGAGCTGATCGTCGACGTCCTGCGCCCGCGGGGCGCCGCCGATGCGGGCGTGGACCGCGCGGTCGGCATCCACGATGAGCGTCGTCGGGGTCTGCAGCACGCCGAAGCGGCGTGCGATGTCCGGGCGTTGGGTCAGATCGACGTCGACGTGCGCGACCCCGTGACGTGTGTCCGCGATCCCGCCGAGGACGCGGCGGGTCGCGGGGCAGCGCGTGCAGTGCTCCGTGCTGAACTGCACCAGCGTGGCGCGCTCGCCGAAGGCCGCGTCCTCCAGTCCGAGCGCCTCGGCCGTCACGGCCGACTCGTCGTCGCGGGTCGCGCGCACGCGACCGTCGCGACGGCGCGCGACCACGCCGATCGCGACCGCGCCGAGCAGCACGGCGACGACCGCCGCGAGCGCGACGAGCGGATCCATGAGGGCAGGTTAGCCCTGCCGGGAGCACCCCGGGCCGCGGCCGACACCGTGCGTAACAGGCTGACGCGCCGGAGGGCCGCACCGTCGTCCCGGTGCGGCCCTCCGGTCTGCGGGATCAGCGGGCGTCCGCCTCGATCGTCGCCACGGCGATGTCGGGGTTGTCGGTGAAGACGCCGTCGATGCCGGTCGCGAGGAACGCGCGCAGCTCTCCGGAGAGGTCGCCGGGCGCGTTCGGATCCGCGCTCGAGCGGAAGTCGGCGGCGAGGAACTGGTTCTCGACGCGGAACGTCCAGGCGTGCACGTCGAGGCCGGCGCGGTGGGCGTCGCGCACCACGTTCGTCGGCGTGCCGAGCGTGCCGTCTGCCTCGCGGGGGATGATCACGTTCTTCTCGGCGCCGAGGCCGTCCGCGTAGCGCGCGATGTCGCGCAGCCCCGCGGGCGTGACGAGGTCGGCGTAGGTGCGGTCATCGCCCGCGGCGACGAGGTCGTACGGGGCTCCCGTGCCGTTCACGAGCTGTGCCAGACGCACCCGCGTCAGCCGGTCCAGTTCGCGCAGGTTGCCCGTCTCGAAGCTCTGCAGGATCACCGGGGCGTCGGCTCGGTCGAGCCCGTTGCGGCGCAGCTCGGCGACCAGCGGCTGCTCGAGCGACAGGCCGATGCCGTCGAAGTACGTCGGGTGCTTGGTCTCCGGGTACACCCCGACGGGCAGCCCGTCGCACGTGCGCGAGTGGCGGGCGAGGTCCAGCACCTCGTCGAGCGTCGGCACCTGGTAGAGGCCGTCGAACGCCGCGCTCTGCGGGCGCACCTGCGGCAGCCGCTCCTTCGCCCGCAGCGTCCGCAGCTCGGCGAGCGTCAAGTCCTCGGTGAACCATCCGCTGACCTGCACCCCGTCGATCGTCTTCGTCGTGCGCCGGTCGGCGAACTCGGGGCGCTCCGACACGTCGGTCGTGCCGCCGATCTCGTTCTCGTGGCGCGCGACGAGGACGCCGTCCTTGGTCGAGACGACGTCGGGCTCGATGTACTCCGCGCACTGCGCGATCGCCGTCTCGTACGCGGCGAGCGTGTGCTCGGGGCGGTAGCCGCTCGCGCCGCGGTGGCTCACGACCGTGATGGCGTCGGGCCGCGCCGTCGTGCGCTCCAGGTCCACGATCGCGAGCTCGGTGTCGTCCGGGGTGCCCGCGACGCGTGCGTCGCCCGCGGGATAGTTGTTGTCGTTGCCGATGAGCAGCCGGCCGTCCTTCAGCTGCAGCACCGTCTCGAACGACTGCACCGGCAGCGAGTAGGTCTCGCCGAGACCGTAGCCCTCGCCGACGTCGATGCCGCGCGGGTTGTCGATCCGCAGGGCGTCGAGCACGAGCTCCTTGTGCAGGAAGCCCTCGCCGTCGGCCCGGCGGTCGAGATCGACCCGGTAGACGCGCTTGATCACCGACTGGTCGCCCTCGTGGTCGTCCCGCTCGATCAGCAGCATCGAGCCGTCGCGCGTCGTGAACGCGTCGCCGATCACGTCGCCGGGCTGGTCGGTCTGATACGACCACGTGCGCCCGGTGTAGCGCCCCGAACGGGTGTCGAACTCGTTGATCACGCGCCGGCGCTGATCCGGATCGTCGACGAAGGCGCCCTCGAGCACCGGGTAGAGGTAGTGCCCGTTCGCCGACGCCGACATGGCCTCGAAGCCGCGGCTCGAGGCGACCGTGGGCTGCTCGCCGTCCTCCAGGTAGGGGCTCTGCGGCGATGTGGCGCCGGGCAGTGGGTACGGCTCGTCGAGCAGCGTGCCGTCGGCGTCGAAGTGCAGCAGGAACGGCCCGAACTCCTCGCCGACCCAGAACGTGCCGTCCTTCGCGCGGGCGATCGACTCGATGTCGAAGTCGGCCCCCGTCAGCAGGCGCTCCTCGGTGTCCTCGTTCACGATCGGGAAGTCGAGGACGCCGTCGCGGTCGTTGTACTCGATGTACGACTCGATCTCGATACGACCGGATCCGCCCTCCCCGGTGTCCCAGTCCGGCCGGATCAGGTAGTTGCGCAGCAGGAAGTCGGCCGAGTTCTCCTGCGAGCCGAAGCCGTTGTCGGGCTGCGCCCAGAACGTGCCGTCGCCGCCTTCGACCATCGCGGAGAACCCGGGGATCACCTGCCCGCACCACGGACCCGTGCGGCCGTTGGCGGGCGTCGCGGCCGCGCCGGATGCCGGCCCGGGCGCCAGGTGATCCGCCGAGAGCGTCGCGCGGGCGTCCAGCGTCGGGACGACGGTGCGCACGGGGCGCTCGCCGCGTGAGTCTCGGCCGTCGTGGGAGTCGCGCCCGACGTCGGCGGACGCCGAGGCGGGCACGAGGGTCGCGACCAGTGCGGATGCGGCGGAGAGGGCGATGAGCGCGGCCGGCGGCGAGGGGCGGCGGCGCGGGCGGAGGAGGTTCGTCACCCGCCCGACGCTGGACCCGCTGTCGTTCGTGGCGGTGACCTCCGCCGCACCGGATGCCGACGATGCGGTGAACGGGGGCAGAACTGCCCGGCGGCACGGATGCCGCCTGCCGTGGGCGGGCGCGGCGTGCGTCGCGTGCCTGAGCCCTGACGGGCGGCTGCGCGGCTACCCTGGATCGCGAGGCGATCGCCCGTCCGCCCGGTGCGGCGGCGGACGCCGCGAGCATGCGACAGGATCTTGAGCAAGGGGATGCCGTGACCGAGACGATTCCGACCCCGTACGAGGACCTGCTGCGCGACGTCCTCGTGACCGGCGTCCACAAGGACGACCGCACGGGCACCGGCACGACGAGCGTCTTCGGCCGCCAGCTGCGGTACGACCTCGCGCAGGGCTTCCCCCTGGTCACGACCAAGCGGGTGCACTTCAAGTCCGTGGCGCTGGAGCTGCTCTGGTTCCTCCGCGGGGACGGGAACGCCTCCTGGCTGCAGGAGCGCGGCGTCACGATCTGGGACGAGTGGGCCGACGAGGACGGCGACCTGGGCCCGGTCTACGGCGTGCAGTGGCGTTCCTGGCCGACCCCCGACGGCGGGCAGATCGACCAGATCCAGCAGGCCGTCGACCTGCTGCGGACGAACCCCGACTCGCGTCGCATCCTCGTCTCGGCCTGGAATCCCGCGGACATCCCGAACATGGCGCTGCCCCCGTGCCACGCGATGTTCCAGTTCTACGTCGCCGACGGACGGCTCTCCTGCCAGCTGTACCAGCGCAGTGCCGACCTCTTCCTCGGTGTGCCGTTCAACATCGCGTCGTACTCGCTGCTGACGCTCATGATGGCGCAGCAGGCCGGGCTGGAGCCGGGCGAGTTCGTGTGGACGGGCGGCGACTGCCACATCTACGACAACCATCGCGATCAGGTCGCCGAGCAGCTCACCCGCGACCCGTACCCGTACCCGACCCTCGAGATCGTCCGGAGGCCGGCGTCGATCTTCGACTACGAGTACGACGACTTCGCGGTGCATGACTACCAGCACCACCCGCCGATCCGCGCGGCCGTGGCCGTCTGATGCCGGTCCGCGCGATCTGGGCGCAGGCGAGGACGGGGGTCATCGGCGCCGATGGCGGCATGCCGTGGGACGTGCCGGAGGACATGGCGTTCTTCAAGCGCGCGACCTCCGGGACGCCGGTGCTGATGGGGCGGCGCACGTGGCAGTCCTTCCCCGACCGCTTCCGGCCGCTGCCGGACCGACCGAACATCGTCGTCACGCGCGACGCGTCCTTCGACGCGCCGGGCGCCACGGTCGTCCACTCTCTGGACGCCGCGCTGGACGAGGCCGCGCGGCTCGACGACGAGGCCTGGGTGATCGGCGGCGCGGAGATCTACCGGCAGGCGATGCCGCGGCTCGACGAGCTGTGGGTGACCCGCATCGACCTCGACCTGGACGGCGACGCCTACGCGCCGGAGATCGACGACGCGTGGCACGTCGTGCGGTCCGACCCCGCGGCGCCCGACGAGTGGCACACCAGCCGCACGGGCACGCGGTACCGCTTCGAGGTGCTGCGCCGCTCCTGACCCGCGCCGCCGGGCGCCCGTCGCCCGTCACCCCCGTCGGACGCTCCGCCCGGTCGTCGGTCGCGCGGTGCGACTGAGCCTGAGGCGCCCTCTCCCGTCGCGTCCGCACCAGGGATCCGACGACTGAGCGCGTGGGCCGACGACTGCGCGGATGAGTCCGCTCGTCGTTCCTCGTCCACAACGCGGGGACGTGCGCAGGGCGCCCACATCTCAGGGGATCGGACCGTCGCCCCGGCATCGGCGCGGCGACGCTCGGGGCATGTACATCGACGAGATCGCGGCCAGGATGGCCGGACGAGGCGGCGTCATGCGCGCAGCGGAGCTGATCCGAGCCGGTGCGACGCGGGCGGACCTGCGCCGCTGCTGCGCCGAGCGCGACATCGAGCGCCTGCGCGAGGGCCTGTACGCCCTGCCGTCCGCCCGCGCCGACGTGCGCACCGCCGCGACGCACGGGGGCGCGCTGGCCTGCGTCTCCGCCCTGCGCCATCACGGCATATGGGTACTCGACGCCCCCGGGGTCCATGTCTGGCTCGGCCGGGGAGGGCGCGCGCACGCGCATCCGGGCTGCCGCTGCGTGGCGCACTGGGAGACGGGGCGCGCGAGGCCCGGTGTGGTCTCGGTCGCTCGTGCCCTCGTGCAGGTCGCCCGCTGCCGAGGATCGGAGGCGTTCTTCGTCGCGTACGAGTCGGCATGGCGGCTCGGCAAGCTGACGGCAACGGCTCGCACCTGGATCCGACAGAACCTCGATGCCGGCATGCGGTACCTGGTCGACTTCGCACGGCCCGACGCCGACAGCGGCCTCGAGTCGCTCGTGCGGTTGCGACTGGCCAAGCTCGGCATCGTCCTGCAGAGCCAGGTGTCCATCCGCGGAGTCGGCGTGGTCGACTTCGTCCTGGACGGCCGGATCATCCTCGAGGTCGACGGCCGCGAGAACCACGACGGCGGCTCCTCGCGTCACAAGGACCTCGGGCGCGACGCGCGGGCCCTCGCCCTCGGCTACCTGCCGCTTCGCTTCGACTACGCGCAGGTCATGTACGAGTGGCACTTGGTCGAGGCGGCGATCCTCGGCGCCCGAGAGACGCTCGGTCGTCGGAGTCTGCGCCCTGTCGCCGGACGAAGGGGACAGCTGTAGCGGCTGCACCGCACCTCCGTCACGCCCGCACCACGGATCCGACGACCGAGCGCGCCGTCCGACGACCACGCGCGCGTGTTCGCTGGTCGTGGACGCCCGCCCGGGTGAGAGGGGGGCGCGCGGGGCGATAGCCTGGGGGCATGACGCACTCGGGCAACCCCTTCGGACAGGTGCTCGTCGCGCTCGTCACCCCGATGACGGCCGACGGCGAGGTCGACTGGCCCGCCGTCGAGAAGCACATCGACGACGTCATCTCCTCCGGCGCCGACGGCATCGTCGTCACCGGCACCACGGGCGAGACGTCGACGCTGACCGACCCCGAGAAGCTGCGTCTCGTCGAGGTCGGCAAGGACGTCGCCGCGGGGCGCGCCAAGATCATCACCGGCGGCGGATCGAACGAGACCGCGCACGCGATCGAGCTCTACCAGAAGAGCGAGAAGGCCGGCGCCGACGGCATCATGATCGTCACGCCGTACTACAACAAGCCGACCCAGGCCGGCATCCTGACGCACTTCCGGCTCGTCGCCGACTCCACCGATCTGCCGGTGATCCTGTACGACATCCCCGGCCGCACCGGCGTGCCCATCAAGTACGAGACCATCCTCCGTCTCGCCAAGCACCCGAACATCCTGGCGATCAAGGACGCCAAGGGCGACTTCAGCGAGGTGAGCCGCGTGCTCAACCAGACCGACCTGATGTACTTCTCGGGCGACGACGCGAACGTGCTGCCGCACCTCGCGATCGGCGCCTCGGGGCTCATCGGCGTCACCGCGAACATCGCGGCCGCGCCGTACCGGCTGATCGTCGACGCGGTGAACCGCGGCGACCTCGCCGCCGCGACCGCGCAGCACAAGAAGCTCGAGCCGCTGGTGCGCGCCGTCATGACGCACGTCCCCGGCACGGTGTCGGCGAAGTACGTGCTGCACGGCCTCGGCCGCATCTCCAGCCCGCGCGTGCGCCTGCCGCTCGTGGGGCCGGAGGAGTGGGAGGCCGCGATCATCGAGGACGAGCTCGCGCTCGTGAAGGACGTCGAGGGCGTCGACTTCTCGAACTTCCGTCCCGACCGCAACGCCGCCGCCGGCGGCGCCCTGCCCAAGGTGCCCGGCACCACGCGCTGACGCGCTCCACCGTTCTCCCGCGGCCGAGAAGGCCGCACCGCACAACAACACACGACAGCCGGATGCCCGAGGGCCTCCGGCGAACACGGGTGCCGCAAGAGGCCCCGCGAAAGGCGGACCATGTCCACTCCGGTCTACGACCCTCCCGCGCTCGAGAAGGGCGCCCTGCGCGTCACCCCGCTCGGCGGTCTCGGCGAGGTCGGCCGCAACATGACCACGTACGAGTTCGACGGCCAGATCCTGATCGTCGACTGCGGCGTGCTCTTCCCCGAGGAGCACCAGCCGGGCGTCGACCTGATCCTGCCCGACTTCGAGCCGCTCAAGGGACGCCTCGACGACATCGTGGGCGTCGTGCTGACCCACGGCCACGAGGATCACATCGGCGCCGTCCCGTACCTGCTCAAGCTTCGTCAGGACATCCCCCTGATCGGCTCGGCGCTGACCCTCGCCCTGGTGGAGGCCAAGCTCAAGGAGCACCGGATCAAGCCGGTGCTGACGGTCGTCAAGGAGGACGAGAGCTGGGACATCGGCCCGTTCGACCTCGAGTTCGTCGCGGTCAACCACTCGATCCCGGACGCTCTCGCCGTCGCGATCCGCACGTCCGCCGGCCTGGTGCTGCACACGGGCGACTTCAAGATGGACCAGCTGCCGCTCGACGGCCGCATCACCGACCTGCGCGCGTTCGCCCGGCTCGGCGAGGAGGGCGTGGACCTGTTCCTGCCGGACTCGACCAACGCGGACGTGCCCGGCTTCACCCCGACCGAGCGGGCGATCGGCCCCGTCATCGACCAGGTGATCTCCAAGACCACGGGGCGCGTCATCGTGGCGAGCTTCTCCAGCCACGTGCACCGCGTGCAGCAGGTGCTCGACGCGGCGGCGGCCAACGGGCGGCGCGTGGCGCTGCTCGGCCGGAGCATGGTCAGGAACATGACGATCGCCGCCGACCTGGGCTATCTGAACGTCCCGAACGACGTGCTGATCGACTACAAGAAGGCGCGGGACATCCCGGACGACAAGATCGTCTACATGTCGACGGGATCGCAGGGCGAGCCGATGGCCGTGCTCAGCCGCATGGCGAACCTCGACCACGCGATCGAGCCCGGAGAGGGCGACACCGTGATCCTGGCGTCGAGCCAGATCCCGGGCAACGAGAACGCGATCTACCGCGTGATCGACGGTCTCACGAAGCTCGGCGCCAACGTCGTGCACAAGTCCAACGCCAAGGTGCACGTCTCGGGCCACGCTGCCGCGGGCGAGCTGCTGTACTGCTACAACATCCTGCAGCCGCGCAACGTGCTGCCGGTCCATGGCGAGTACCGCCACCTGATGGCGAACGCCAAGCTGGCGCAGAACACCGGGATCTCCGAGGAGCGCACGATCCTCGGCGAGAACGGCAGCGTGGTCGACCTGAAGGACGGCATCGCGCGGGTCGTCGGTCAGCTCGACCTCGGCTTCGTCTACGTCGACGGGTCGACCGTCGGAGAGATCACGGATGCCGACCTCAAGGACCGTCGTGTGCTGGGCGAGGAGGGCTTCGTGTCCGTCATCGTCGTGGTGGACGCGGCCACGGGTCGCGTCATCACGGGGCCGGAGATCCACGCCCGCGGCATCGCCGAGGACGACTCGGTGTTCGAGGCGGTCAAGCCGAAGATCGCCCGGGCGCTCGAAGAGGCCGCGGCGTCGGGCGTCCGCGACAACCACGCGCTGTCGCAGGCCGTGCGCCGCACGATCGGTCGCTGGGTGAACCAGTCGCTGCGTCGCCGGCCGATGATCGTCCCGCTCGTCATCGAGGCCTGACCCGCACGCCGCGCCGCCGGGCGCGAGCCGCGAACGCAGCGAAGGAGCCGCCATGCCGGATCACGAGGCCGTCCGCCCCGCGTCGGAGGAGGCGTCGCTGCCGCTCCGCGGGCGCACCGCGCTGGTGACGGGCGTCTCGCGGCCCCGGGGCATCGGCTTCGCGGTGGCGCGGCGGCTCGCGTTGCTCGGCGCCGACGTCGTGGTGCATCATCACGCGCCGCACGACGCCGACTTCCCGTGGGGCGGCGCGGATGTCGACGCCGTGCGCCGCGGGCTGGGGCAGGCCCTCGTGCCCGGCGCGCGCTCGACGGACATCGCGGCCGACCTCGTCGAGGACGGCGCGGCCGAGCACGTCGTCGACGAGGCGCGCCGCCTGACGGGTCGCCTCGACGTGCTGGTGTGCAACCACGCGCGTGCGGGCCACGACGCATCGCTGCTGGACGCGTCGGCGGACGTGCTCGACGGTCACTGGCGGGTCAACACGCGTGCGACGCTGCTGATGACGCGGCGCTTCGCCGAGCAGTTCGTCTGGGACGGCGACGAGCACTCCACAGGACGAGCGATCTGGATGACGAGCGGTCAGCTGCACGGCCCGATGCCCGGGGAGGTCGCGTACGCCGCGCGCAAGGCGGCGCTCGCGGGCGTCACCCAGACGGTGGCCGCGGAACTGGTCCGCCGCGGCATCCTCCTGAACACGGTCAACCCCGGCCCCGTCAACACCGGCTATCTCGATCCCGAGACCTCGGATCGGCCCGACGCGCTCGACACCCTGCGCGAGGCGATGCCGCTGGGCCGGTTCGGTCACCCGGACGACCCCGCGCGGCTGATCGGCTGGCTGGCGAGCGACGAAGGCCGCTGGGTCGTCGGCGAGACGCTGTCCTCCGACGGCGGGTTCCGGCTCGGCTGAGCGCGCGGCCGGCCGTCGATCCGCGGGATCACCGGCGTCGCTCCCGCGCGATGTCGGCGCGGGGACGTACCGTGGAGGCATGCCACGCACGTCCACCGCGTCCAAGGCCTCCGGCGCCAAGCCCGCCGGCGGGAAGGGCCGCGCGGCCGCGAAGGCCGAGCCCGCGAGCAGCTCGCGCGCGCGCAAGAAGCCCGAGCCGGCCGCGAAGCCCTACTTCGAGGAGTCCGATCGCCCGCCGGTGATGGTGCGCGCCTGGAACGGTCTCGGGCACGCCGTCGGCGGGCTCTTCCGAGCCTTCGGGCCCGAGGCGCTCGAGAAGGATCAGCGCCGCGACGGCTTCCCGCTGCTGCTCGTGCTGCTGGCGGTCGCCGGCGCCGTCACCGAGTGGTTCTTCATCGGCAACGAGGTCGCCGCGAACATCAGCGCGTACTCGTTCGGCCTCATGATCGGCCGCGTGGCCTTCGTCTTCCCGGTGGCGCTGCTGCTGCTGGCGGGGTGGCTGTTCCGTCACCCGTCCTCCGTGCACGACAACGGCCGCATCGGCATCGGCTTCGCGCTGCTCACGATCACGGTCGCCGGCTTCTGCCACATCGCCGGTCTCCGCCCCGAGCCGTATCAGGGGATGCCCGCGCTGAGCCAGGCGGGCGGCCTGCTCGGCTGGATGGTCGGCGAGCCGACGGCGCTGCTGCTCAGCGACGTCGGCGCGTACGTGCTGCTGTCGCTCGTCGCGGCCCTCAGCGTGCTGATCATCACCAAGACCCCGCCGAACCGCATCGGCCGTCGCCTGGGCGAGCTCTACGCCTGGATGTTCGGCGCCGAGCGTGCGGAGGAGGGCGAGAACGGGACCGCGAAGGGCCAGACGGCGCCCACCGAGGTGCTCGACGCCGACGAGCAGGACGACCACGTGCCGTGGTGGCGCCGCAACAAGTCGGGGCGCGAGGAGGATCCGGACGTCGTCGACTCGCCGCAGGACCTCACCGAGCTGCTGACCGAGCAGTCGGACGGCGGATACGACAAGGCCATCGTCGTGGCCGAGCCCGAGCCGGACCCGCGCGACGCCGCGACCCAGGTGCTCAGCTCGATCAGCGGCGTCACGGGCTCGCTCGCCGAGGGCGGCTCGACCGGCCTCGTGGGGGACGGCGACGACTCGGACACGGGTGAGCTGCCCGGACTGCTGGGCTTCGGCACGGACGGCCCCGGCGCGCGCGGCCCCCAGCCGCCGTCGGCACCGTACGTGCTGCCGTCGCCGGCATCGCTGTCGGCCGGCCCGCCCTCGGTGGCGCGCAGCGAGGCGAACGACCGCGTCGTCGAGCAGCTCACGCGCGTGCTGGCCGAGTTCAAGGTCGAGGCCAAGGTGACCGGCTTCTCGCGCGGCCCGACGGTGACCCAGTACGAGATCGAGCTCGCCCCCGGCGTCCGCGTCGAGCGGATCACGCAGCTGCAGAGCAACATCTCGTACGCGGTGGCCTCGAACGACGTGCGCATCCTCGCGCCGATCCCGGGCAAGAGCGCGATCGGCATCGAGATCCCGAACACCGACCGCGAGACCGTCGCGCTCGGCGACGTGCTGCGCTCGGCCGCCGCGCAGAAGTCGAGCCATCCGCTCACGGTCGGCGTGGGCAAGGACGTCGGCGGCGGGTTCGTCGTCGCCAACCTCGCCAAGATGCCGCACCTTCTCGTCGCGGGCTCCACGGGCTCCGGAAAGTCGAGCTTCATCAACTCGATGATCACGAGCATCCTGATGCGCGCGAAGCCCAGCGAGGTGCGCATGGTGCTGGTCGACCCGAAGCGCGTGGAGCTGACGAACTACGCCGGGGTGCCGCACCTGATCACGCCCATCATCACGAACCCCAAGAAGGCCGCCGAGGCGCTGCAGTGGGTCGTGAAGGAGATGGACATGCGGTACGACGACCTGGCGTCGTTCGGCTTCCGCCATGTCGACGACTTCAACGCGGCGCTCGCCAAGGGCGAGGTCGAGGTGCCCGTCGGCAGCGAGCGCGTGCTCAAGCCGTACCCGTATCTGCTGGTCGTGGTCGACGAGCTCGCCGACCTGATGATGGTCGCTCCGCGCGACGTCGAGGACTCGATCGTCCGCATCACCCAGCTGGCGCGCGCCGCGGGCATCCATCTGGTGCTCGCGACACAGCGCCCGTCCGTCAACGTCGTCACCGGCCTCATCAAGGCGAACGTCCCGTCGCGTCTCGCGTTCGCGGTGACGAGCGTCACCGACAGCCGCGTGATCCTCGACGAGGGCGGTGCCGACAAGCTGATCGGCCAGGGCGACGCGCTGTTCTCGCCCATGGGGTCGTCCAAGCCGTTGCGCGTGCAGGGCGCCTGGGTCACCGAGGACGAGATCGACCGCGTCGTGGGGCACGTCACGGGGCAGGCGCGCCCGGAGTACCGCTCCGACGTCGCCGAGGCGATCGAGTCCAAGAAGAAGGAGATCGACGAGGACATCGGCGACGACCTCGAGGTGCTGCTCGCGGCCGCCGAGCTGGTCGTCACGAGCCAGTTCGGGTCGACCTCGATGCTGCAGCGCAAGCTGCGTGTGGGGTTCGCGAAGGCGGGCCGCCTCATGGACCTCCTCGAGTCGCGCGAGGTCGTCGGGCCGTCGGAGGGCTCCAAGGCCCGTGACGTGCTGGTCACGCCCGAGCAGCTGCCGCGGGTCCTCGCACGGATCAAGGGCGAGGAGCCTCCGGCGGGCGCCGCTCCCGCCGCAGCTCCCGCTCCCGCCGCCGGATCCGAGGCGCCCGCCGCGGCGCCGTCGGACGACGACGGCTACGGCGACGACGACCGTTACGGCGACGACCCGATCGAGGCGCAGTTCCAGGGCCGGCCGGTCGAGGACGACGAGGGCGACGAAGACGCCTGGCAGCTGACCGGCCGGGACTGACCGCGATGGCCATCCCGAGGCAGCTGCCGAACGCGATCACGATCGCCCGCATCCCGCTCGCCGTCGTCTTCTTCGTCCTCCTGCTCCTGGGCGGCTGGTTGGGGTCCGCCGACCTCGGCCTGCGCATCGCCGCGGCGGTGATCTTCATCGTCGGCATCTCGACCGACTGGGTGGACGGCTACCTCGCGCGGCGGTACGACCTCGTCAGCGATTTCGGCAAGCTCTGGGATCCGATCGCCGACAAGCTGCTCACCGGCTCGGCGTTCGTGGGCCTGGCCATCCTGGACGAGGTGCCGTGGTGGATGGTGGTGATCATCCTGATCCGCGAGTGGGGCATCACGATCCATCGCTTCACGATCGTGAAGCAGCACGACGTCGCCGCCGCCTGGATGGGCAAGCTCAAGACCGCCGTGCAGGGTGTGGCGCTCGGCTGGGCCCTCCTGCCGCTGCAGGGGATCATCGGCCTGTTCCCGTGGGCGCTCGGCACCGCGGTGCTGATGTGGGCGGTGCTGATCCTCACGGTCGCGAGCGGCATCGACTACATCGCGGCGCAGGTGCGCGGCGCGCGGACGGTTCGATGAGCCCGACGGTCGACCCCGTCGCCCTGCTCGCCGCGCTCCGCGACCGCGGATGGACGGTGGGTGTCGCCGAGTCGCTGACGGGAGGCCTCGTCGTGGCGACGCTGGTGGACGTTCCGGGCGCTTCGGCGAGCGTTCGCGGCGGCGTCGTCGCCTACGACACGGCCGTGAAGGCGTCGCTGCTGGGTGTCGATGCGGCGCTGCTCGCGGAGCACGGCCCGGTGCACCCCGAGGTGGCTCGGCAGATGGCGGACGGTGTGCGTCGCGCGATGGCCGTCGACGGTCGGCCGGCGGACGTCGGCATCGCGACCACGGGCATCGCGGGCCCGGAGTCGCCGGACGGACAGCGGGTCGGCACCGTCCACATCGGCGTGGCGACGCCCGACGGGGTGTCGGCGACGTCGTGGGTGTTCGCGGGCGGTCGCGCGGCGGTGCGGGAGGCCGCGCGCACGCAGGCCATCGTCGACCTCGCGCGCGCCGTGGGCCTCGGCGGATGAGCCGGCGCCGCGCGCGTGTGTTTCCTCCGCGTGAAAACTTGGACGATTCCCACCCCGCGCATAATCACGCGGGATTAGATTGGCCGCAACGGTGTTGTACTGTTGTGCACCCGGATGGGACGCAGTGAGGAGGGGGCCCGAGATGATCCTGGTTCGTCAAGAGATCGGCGATGTTCTGCGTAGCATGCGCCAGCAGAAGGGTCAGACCCTCCGACAGGTCGCCGGCAAGGCGAGCGTCGCGCTCGGCTACCTCAGCGAGGTGGAGCGCGGCCAGAAGGAGGCGTCGAGCGAGATCCTGGCATCGGTGGCCGAGGCCCTCGACGTGCCCATCTCGTCGATCATGCGAGAGGTCGGCGATCGGATCGCCGTGCTCGAAGGCGTGCAGCCTTTCCCGGACGTCGTCCCCGACGACCTCGTGGCCGAGGTCGGCCCGGAACTGTCGCTGCGCTGAGCCCGGCATGAGGCGCAGCGAGTTCCTGCGCGCCGTGGACGACGAGTTCGGCGCGCGCGCATCGTCCCTGTTGAACGATCTGGTGCTGCCGGGGATCGGACGAACGGCGTCTGAGGCGCTGGACGTCGGCGTGCCCCCTCGCGACATCTGGCTCGCGCTGTGCGTCGAGACCGACGTGCCGCCGTCGCGCCGCTACGGCGCCGGCCGGCTCGAGCCGCGCCGCTGACCCGGTCCCGCGCGGAATTCGAAACACGCGCGTCTTCTTTCGGCGTGTCATCGAAGATGTGTTCGAAGGCGGCGTAGTGTCGTCCACAGGTGGTGAGTGCCGCTCATCTGCTCTCCAGGGCAGGGCTCAGCGATGTGATGTCGGTGGTCCTCCCTAGCGTTGCAGGTGGCACATGAGCCACGCGCCTTGTCGCTGGATCCGGTCACCGAGGCCGGGCGCGACAGCCTACAGGCGACGGACACACGAGCAGAAGGAGCAGGTCATGGCAGCAGCAGCCGATCGCGAGAAGGCGTTGGACGCGGCACTCGCGCAGATCGACAAGCAGTTCGGCAAGGGCTCGGTCATGCGGCTGGGCAGCGACGAGCGGGCACCCGTCGAGGTGATCCCGACCGGCTCGATCGCCCTCGACGTGGCACTCGGCGTCGGCGGCCTGCCGCGCGGGCGCATCATCGAGATCTACGGGCCGGAGTCGTCGGGTAAGACGACGCTCACCCTCCACGCGATCGCCAACGTGCAGCGTGCCGGCGGCATCGCGGCGTTCGTCGACGCGGAGCACGCACTCGACCCCGAGTACGCCAAGAAGCTCGGCGTCGACATCGACCAGCTGCTCGTCTCCCAGCCCGACACGGGTGAGCAGGCGCTGGAGATCGCCGACATGCTGATCCGCTCGGGCGCCATCGACCTCGTGGTCATCGACTCCGTCGCCGCGCTCGTGCCTCGCGCCGAGATCGAGGGCGAGATGGGCGACTCGCACGTGGGCCTGCAGGCTCGCCTGATGTCGCAGGCTCTCCGCAAGCTCACCGGTGGCCTGAACCAGACCAAGACCACGGCGATCTTCATCAACCAGCTGCGCGAGAAGATCGGCGTCTTCTTCGGCTCGCCCGAGACGACCGCCGGCGGCAAGGCGCTGAAGTTCTACGCGTCGGTGCGCCTCGACATCCGTCGCATCGAGACGCTGAAGGACGGCGCCGACGCGGTGGGAAACCGCACCCGTGTCAAGGTCGTCAAGAACAAGATGGCGCCGCCCTTCAAGCAGGCCGAGTTCGACATCCTGTACGGCACGGGCATCTCCCGCGAGGGCAGCCTGATCGACTTCGGTGTCGAGCACGGCATCGTGAAGAAGTCCGGCTCCTGGTACACCTACGACGGCGACCAGCTCGGTCAGGGCAAGGAGAACGCCCGCAACTTCTTGATCGAGAACGCGGACATCGCGCTCGAGATCGAGAACAAGATCAAGGACAAGCTGGGGATCGGTCAGCGCGCCGCCGCCACCGAGACCGCGCCCTCTGACGAGGTGGCCGCTCGTCGCACGGCGTGATGACGATCGTCGACGCAGCTCGACGCAAGCGTCTCGGCGCGGCACGGTCGACGGGGGAGAGCGATGACTGACGAGGACGATCGTCTCGCCCCCGTGATCCCGCTGTTCGGCGGTGGTCAGACGGTCTCCGGCGCCACCGCCGAACCGACGGCACCGGAGACCGAGCCCGCAGAGGCGGCGGCCGAGCAGGCCGGGGACGATGCACCGAGCTGGCACACGACCTGGCGTGACCTCGGCTCGAGACCGGGGGAGCGCCGCCCACGGGCGGTCAAGCCGCTCGCGGTGAGGAACAGCGGCGGCGTCCACTTCGTCGAGATGCCCGAAGAGGACGACTCTGCCGAGCCGGACCTCGACGAGGTGCGCGCGGAAGCGCAGGAACGGCTCGTCAAGGCCCTTCGGCGACGTTCGCTGTCGGTGTCCGAGGCTCGGGCGAAGCTGCGCGAGAGCGAGCTCGATGCCGAGTCCATCGACGAGATCGTCGAGCAGCTGATCCGCTTGGGGGCACTCGACGACGCGGCGCTCGCCGACCAGCTCGTCTATGCGGGCGTGGAGCGGAAGAATCAGGGACGCCGCGCGATCGCGCAGTCGCTCTCCGCGCGCGGCATCGACCGAGCGGTCATCGACCGGGCGCTCGCCGAGCTGCCGGACGACGACTTCGAGCGCGCCCTCGAGTACGCGCGGGGCAAGGCCCGGCAGCTGCTGCGCTTCGACGACGACACCGCCCTTCGCCGGCTATCGGGCCAGCTGGCCCGTCGCGGATACGGCGGCGGACTGGCGCTGACCGCCGCGCGGGCGGCCCTGGATGAGGCACGGCGTCCGAGCTCCGGCGTCCGCTTCGACTGACCCGCAGGCTCCGTTCGACTCATCGCACGACGCGGGCCGTGCACGTCCGCTTCTCGGGTGCGAATCGTAGAATGGCCTCGCCATGACCACTTCAGCCAGCGCTCCTTCGAACGCCCCCACGCTCATCGAGCCCTCCTCCGCAGCCCTCGCCCTGGACGGCCGGCCGCGCTCGTACGAGGTGCGCACCTTCGGGTGCCAGATGAACGTCCACGACTCCGAGCGGCTCTCGGGGTCGCTGGAGAGCGCCGGATACGTCCGGGCCGAGGCCGGCACCGACGCCGACGTCGTCATCATCAACACCTGCGCCGTGCGCGACAACGCGGCGGGCAAGCTGTACGGCACGCTCGGCCATCTCAAGTCGCGTAAGGACAAGCACGAGGGAATGCAGATCGCCGTCGGCGGATGCCTCGCGCAGATGGACAAGGACGCCGTCCAGACGAAGGCGCCCTGGGTCGACGTGGTCTTCGGCACCCACAACATGGGGTCGCTTCCGAGCCTGCTGGAGCGTGCCCGGCACAACGGCGAGGCCGAGCTGGAGATCCTCGAGTCGCTGGAGACGTTCCCGTCGACGCTGCCGACGAAGCGCGACTCGGTCTACAGCGGCTGGGTCTCGATCTCGGTCGGCTGCAACAACACCTGCACGTTCTGCATCGTGCCGAGCCTGCGCGGCAGGGAGAAGGACCGCCGCCCCGGCGACATCCTGAACGAGATCCGCCTGCTGGTCGACGACGGCGCGATCGAGGTCACCCTCCTCGGCCAGAACGTGAACTCCTACGGGGTGGAGTTCGGAGACCGGCAGGCCTTCGGCAAGCTGCTCCGCGCAGCGGGCGAGATCGACGGGCTCGAGCGCATCCGCTTCACCAGCCCGCACCCCGCCGCGTTCACCGACGACGTGATCGACGCGATGGCAGAGACGCCTGCGGTGATGCCGCAGCTGCACATGCCGCTGCAGTCGGGCAGCGACCGCATCCTGCGACAGATGCGTCGCTCGTACCGCAGCGCGAAGTTCCTCGGGATCCTCGACAAGGTGCGAGAGCGCATCCCGAACGCGGCCATCTCGACCGACATCATCGTCGGCTTCCCCGGCGAGACCGAGGAGGACTTCCAGGACACGATGCGCGTGGTCGAGCAGGCCCGTTTCGCGAGCGCGTTCACCTTCCAGTACTCGATCCGTGAGGGCACGCCGGCGGCGACCATGCCCGACCAGGTCCCGAAGGAGATCGTGCAGGAGCGCTACGAGCGCCTGGTCGCGCTGCAGCAGCGCATCACGTTGGAGGAGAACCAGCGACAGCTCGGGCGTTCGCTTGAGGTGCTGGTGTCGACCGGCGAGGGCAAGAAGGACCAGAGCACCCACCGCCTCACGGGCCGGGCCGAGGACAACCGCCTGGTCCACTTCGAGGTGCCCGCCGGCTCCGAGGCGCCGCGCCCAGGAGACGTCGTCACGGTCGTGGTCACCCACGCCGCGCCCTCCCACCTGCTCGCGGACTCGACGGACGGCGCGCCGCTGCGCATCCGCCGAACGCGCGCCGGCGACGCCTGGGACCGCTCGCAGGCCGAGTCGTGCGCCGTGCCGGCGGCACCGACGACGGCCGACGGAGCGGTGCGGCTCGGGCTGCCGACGCTGCGCGTGGGCGTGTGAGGTGCCGCTGCGCGCGGCCGAGGCGGACGACCACGATGACACGGGAGGCGCGGCGGCGCGTCTGATCGCGATCGTCGGGGCCACCGGCACCGGCAAGAGCGATCTCTCGCTGGACCTCGCCGAGTATCTCGAGGCCCGCGGCACCGGGGCCGAGGTCGTCAATGCCGACGCCATGCAGCTTTATCGCGGCATGGACATCGGAACGGCCAAGCTGCCCGTCGACGCGCGGCGCGGGGTGCCGCACCACCTCCTCGACGTGCTCGACGTCGTGGAGGACGCCGCCGTCGCCCGGTACCAGGCCGACGCGCGCGCGGCGATCGAGGACATCCTCGCCCGCGGCCGTCACGCCATCCTCGTGGGCGGGTCGGGGCTCTACGTCTCCAGCGTGCTGTTCGACTTCCGCTTCCCGCCTCGTGACGAGGCGCTGCGGGCTCGGCTGGAGGCCGAGCTCGAGAGCGAGGGGTCGGGAGCCCTGTACGAGCGGCTGCGCCGGGCCGACCCCGCCACCGCCGAGCGAGTCGATCCGCGCAACGGCAGGCGCGTGGTGCGAGCCCTGGAGATCCTGGCGCAGGGGGAGCGCACCCACGGCGCTGCTCTGCCGGAGGCGCCCGAGGCCTGGCGCCCTGCGACGGTCCTCGGCCTGCACGAGGACCGCGCGACGCTGGTCGAGCGTCTCGACCGCCGAGTCGAGCGGATGTGGGCGGAGGGAATGGTCGACGAGACCGCGCGCCTACGCGAGCAGGGACTCGACCGCGGTGCGACCGCGGGGCGCGCGATCGGCTACGCGCAGGCGCTGGCACAGCTGCGCGGCGAGAGCACGCAGGCGGAGGCGATCGCGCAGACGCAGGCGTTGACCCGCCGCTACGCGCGGAGGCAGGTGTCGTGGTTCCGCCGATACTCCTCATCCGCGACGGTGCGGGTGCGGTGGGCCGAGGCGGGGGCGGTCGACGTCCAGGAGCTGGCGGCGGGGGCCTGACCCACGTCGGAGGCCCGTGCCACGCTCGAGACATGGACATCCGATTGCGCGAGGTGGGAGAAGACGACCTCGAGGTGCTGTTCGCGTTCGAGCAGGAGCCGGAGGCCGTCTCCCGTTCGCGGTTCCCGCCGCGCGATCACGACCGCTTCATGGCCCACTGGCGCGCGAACGTGATGCGGGGCGACGGCGTCCTCGTGCGGGCCGTGGTGGTCGACGGCACGGTCGCGGGAAGCCTCGTCACGTGGGACGAGGACGACGGACGACGCTTCCTCGGGTACTGGCTCGGGCGGGCGTTCTGGGGCCGAGGCATCGGCACGGCAGCCCTTCGTGCCTTCCTCGGCATCGACCGGAGCCGTCCCCTCCATGCCGACCCGCACGAGGGGAACACCGCCTCGCGTCGGGTGCTGGAACGCGTCGGGTTCGCGGACGAGGGCGTCGTCCTGCACGGCGCCCAGCGCCACGTGCTCTACGTGCTGCGCTGACGGCGGGGCGCGTGCAGAACGACGGGAGCCTCGGCGCCCGTCACGACGAGGCGCTGCGGTGCGGGCCCGATCCGCCGCCCTGGCAGAATCGCTCGGGTGACGATCACCATCCGCCCCCTCCACGCCGCAGACGACGACCAGGCCGTCGCCCTCTGGAACACCGTGGGGCTCGTCAAGCCCTGGAACGACCCGCACCGCGACCTGTCACGAGCGCGTGCCGTCTGGCCCGACCTGCTGCTCGCCGCCGCCGACGGCGACGAGGTCGTGGGCACGGTCATGGCCGGCTACGACGGCCACCGCGGCTGGCTGTACTACCTGGCGAGCGCGCCCCACCGCCGCGGCGAAGGCATCGGCCGCGCCCTCGTGGCCGAGGCGGAGCGGCGGCTCGAGGCACTCGGCTGCCCCAAGGTGATGCTGATGGTGCGCGCCGACAACGAGCCCGTCCTGGAGTACTACGACGCGCTCGACTACCAGCGCGAGACCACGCGGCTGACCGGACGCCGGCTGATCCCCGACGTGTGAGGGGCGGCGGGGCGCGCCGACCGGCGGGCGAAATAGACTCGAGGGCATGGCAGAGATCGCGTTCACCAAGGGCCACGGCACGGGAAACGACTTCGTGATCGTCGCGGACCCGGACGGTGAGCTCGATCTCGGCGACGCGCAGGTCGCCGCCCTGTGCGATCGCCGCTTCGGCATCGGAGCGGACGGGCTGCTGCGCGTGGTCCGCTCGTCCCGCATCCCCGAGGGGGCGGCGTCGCTCGCCGAGGAGCCCGACGCCGAGTGGTTCATGGACTACCGGAACGCCGACGGCTCCAAGGCCGAGATGTGCGGCAACGGCGTGCGCGTCTTCGTCCACTACCTGCTGGAGTCGGGCCTTGCCGACCTGCCGGCGGGGTCCACGCTGCCTGTCGGGACGCGAGCCGGCGTGCGCGACGTGATGCGGTCGGAGACCGGCTATCAGGTGGACCTCGGTCGCTGGCGCGCGGAGGAGGGCGAGCCCACCGTGCGCGCCAGGGGACTCGGGGTGCCGCGTCCGGGCCTCGGGATCGACGTCGGCAACCCGCACGTCGTGGTGGCCCTGGCCTCGGATGACGAGCTCGACGGCCTCGAGCTGACGGCGAAGCCCGAGATCGAGCCCTCGCCGCCGCACGGCGCGAACGTCGAGTTCGTGGTGCCGCGGGAGCCGCTCGTGAAGGACGGCGTCGGGCGCGTCCGGATGCGCGTGTTCGAGCGCGGCGTGGGCGAGACCCTCAGCTGCGGCACCGGCGTCGCCGCGACGGCCCTGGCGGTCCGAGACTGGGCGGGGCGGACCGCCCCCGATCACTGGCGGGTCGATGTCCCCGGCGGCACCCTCGGTGTGCGGATGTTCGCGGCGGAGGACGGCGAGCACGTGGCGCTCTCCGGGCCTGCGGCGCTCGTCTACTCGGGCACCGTCACGCTCGCCTGAATCGGACCATGGGCGAGGGCGGCGTGCTGCGGGGCATCGTGCTCGCGGGCGGCCGAGCGTCTCGTCTCGGTGGGCTCCACAAGCCGGGCATCCCGATCGCGGGCGAGCCGATGGTCGCCCGGGTCGTCGGCGCGTTGCGTCAGGTCGGCGCCGAGCCGCTGGTGGTCGGCGAGCACGAGGGCGTGCCGGATGGCGTGCCGGTCGTGCGTGAGGACCCGCCCTACTCGGGCCCGGTGTCGGCCGTGTCCGCGGGGATGCGGGCGCTGCCCCCACGGTCCGGGACGGTGCTGCTGCTGGGCGGGGACATGCCGTTCGTGACCGCCGCGGCCCTGCGCTCGCTGCTGCGCGCGCGCACGGGCCCCGTCGCCCTGGCCGTCGACGGCTCGGGGCGGGATCAGCCCCTGTGCGCGGCGTGGGAGGAGGAAGCCCTGCGGGAGCGCCTGGCGGCGATCGGCGACCCCCGTGACCGTCCTCTGCGGGCTCTGCTCCAGGGCGAGGAGCGGATCGTCCGGCTGCCGTTGCCGGACGAGGTGCTGTTCGACGTGGACACCCCCGACGACCTGCAGGCGGCCCGCGGCGACGAGCCGTGACGTCTCAGAACGCGGGCAGCTCCACCGGCTCCGTGGGCGGCGAGCCGTGGCGGCGCACCTTCAGGACCCGGTAGCCCTTGCCCGTGGCGGTGCGGTAGACGCTGAAACCGGCGTCGAAAGTGGACGCCAGCCATCGCTGCAGCGAGTCGGAGCCGAGGTCCCGCTTCACGACCAGGTGCGCGTCGCTGCGCTCGGCCAGGCGCGGGATCCAGGTCTCCATCAGCTCGTGCAGCACGGACTTGCCGACGCGGATCGGCGGGTTCGACCAGATGGCGCGGAACGCGATCTCGGTGGGAACATCCGCGGGCAGGACGGCGTTGACGTTGGAGAGTCCGAGGGAGGCGGCGTTGCGACGCACGAGGTCCAAGGCCCTCTCGTTGACGTCGACCGCCCAGACACGGGCGTGCGGCGACAGCGTGGCCAGGCTGAGGGCGATCGGCCCCCAGCCGCAGCCGAGGTCGAGGAAGTCTCCGCCCGCCGGCGGCTCGGGAGTGTTCGCGAGCAGCACCGAGGTTCCCACATCGAGGCGTTCGGGGCTGAACACCCCGCCCGCCGTGGTGAGCTCCACGGTGCGTCCGACGATCGGGACCCGGATGCGTCGCAGGTTCTCGGCACTGGTGGGACTCGCGGAGAAGTAGTGGTCCACCATAGGTGGCCAGCGTACCGGAGGACCCCTCCCGCCGGGAGGGGCACGGGGCCGCGACGGGGAGCCCGCCGGCGCTCCCCGAACGCACCCTAGCCGCGCGTGTCGCGGGAGAATAGGCTGGAGAGCTCGGCATCGCCGCCCCGGTGGCGGCGAGCCGGAACGAAAGGCATGGATGACTGACACGACCCCCGACCCGACCGTCGAGCGGACCGACGCGGTCCAGGGCGGAACCGACCCGGTGGCGAACGACCTGATCGATCGCGTGATCTCGCGCGCCGACGCGCGCACGGGCGCGCGCCTCTTCGGTGCGGCGCAGGCCCTGCAGGAGCGCGGCACCACGGGCGACGGCCAGGCGGACGGCGAGCAGTGGGATCGCGAGGAGCGCGCCGCTCTGCGGCGCGTGGCCGGGCTGTCGACCGAGCTCGAGGACGTCACCGAGGTCGAGTACCGCCAGCTCCGCCTGGAGAACGTCGTCCTGGTCGGCGTGTACTCGCAGGGCTCGCTGGGCGACGCGGAGAACTCGTTGCGCGAGCTGTCGGCGCTTGCCGAGACCGCCGGCGCCGTCGTCCTCGACGGGGTGCTGCAGCGCCGTCCGCATCCGGACCCCGCGACCTACATCGGTCGAGGGAAGGCCGACGAGCTCAAGGACATCGTGGCCGCGGTCGGCGCGGACACCGTCATCGCCGACACCGAGCTGGCGCCCAGTCAGCGGCGCGCGCTGGAGGACGTCGTGAAGGTGAAGGTGATCGACCGCACCACCGTGATCCTCGACATCTTCAGCCAGCACGCCAAGAGCCGAGAGGGCAAGGCGCAGGTCGAGCTCGCGCAGCTCGAGTACCTGCTGCCGCGCCTGCGCGGCTGGGGCGACTCGATGAGCCGTCAGGCCGGTGGACAGGTCGGCGCCGGCGGCGCCGGCATGGGCTCCCGAGGACCGGGTGAGACGAAGATCGAGCTCGACCGGCGGCGCATCCGGACCAAGATGGCGCAGCTGCGTCGGCAGATCCGCGAGTTCGCCCCCGCCCGCGAGGCGAAGCGGGGGGAGCGCAAGCGCAACACGATCCCCTCGGTCGCCATCGCCGGCTACACCAACGCCGGCAAGTCGAGCCTGCTGAACCGTCTCACCAGTGCGGGCGTGCTGGTCGAGAACGCGCTGTTCGCGACCCTCGACGCCACCGTGCGGCGCTCCGAGACCTCGGACGGCCGCGTCTACACGATCGCCGACACCGTCGGGTTCGTCCGCAACCTGCCGCATCAGCTGGTCGAGGCGTTCCGCTCGACGCTCGAGGAGGTCGCCGACGCGGACGTCATCCTGCACGTCGTCGACGCACACCACCCCGATCCGGCCGGGCAGATCCAGACGGTCCGCGACGTGATGGGGGACGTCGGTGCGCGGGAGATCCACGAGATCGTCGTGTTCAACAAGGCGGACCTCGTGGACGAGGACACCCGTCTCGTCCTGCGCGGGCTCGCACCGTCGGCCGTCTTCGTCTCGTCGCGCACCGGAGAGGGCGTCGATGAGCTGCGAGCCGTCATCGAGGATGCGCTGCCGCTGCCCGAGGTCGAGATCCGAGCACTGGTGCCGTACGACCGCGGAGAGCTGATCTCGCAGATCCACGAGCACGGGCACCTGCTGGTTCGATCGCACGAGGAGGGTGGCACGCTCGTCCACGCGCACGTGTCCGAGCGACTGGCGGCCGCGCTCGAGCCGTACCGGGTCGCCTGAGGTGCGGATCCGTCCCTACCTTCCGGCCGACCGCGATGCGGTGGCGGACGTCTGTCTGCGCACCGCCGACGCCGGGGCGGACGCCACAGGGGTGTTCGAGGACGACGGCCTGTGGGCGCAGGTGTTCGCCCTCCCGTACGTCACCCGGCACCCGGAGCTCGCGCGCGTCGTGGAGGGGGAGGACGGCCGGGCGGTCGGCTATGTGGTGGCGACGGACGACACCGACGCGTTCGAGGACTGGTTCCACGACGAGTGGTGGCCGTCGATCGCCGAGCGCCACCCCTTCCCGCCCGTGGAGCGCAGCCGGCAGGACGGCACCCTGATCTACGCGTACGGACGCCGCGCCGGCGCGGAGCCCTATGCGGCGCTCGGCTACCCCGCGCATCTGCACATCGACCTGCTGCCCGAGGCGCAGGGCAGCGGGTGGGGGCGCCGCCTGATCGGCGCTCTCCTCGACGATCTGCGCGCCCGCGGGGTCGCCGGGCTGCACCTCGTCGCGGCGGAGCGCAACGCGGGTGCCCTCGCCTTCTACGATCGCCTGGGATTCCGGCGACTCGACTCCCACCCGGGCGTGCAGGCGTTCGGCATCCGGCTGGACGGCTCCGCGGACGACGAGGCGTGAGCGAGCCGGAGCCCGCCGGCGCCCGCGTCGTCCTGTGGGACTTCGACGGCACGCTGGCCCGCCGCGACGGTCTCTGGGCGGGAGCGATGCTCGACGCGGCGGCCCGCGCCGGCGTGGGCTCGTCGCTGCGCGCCGAGCTCCTGCGTCCGCAGCTCGTCAGCGGCTTCCCCTGGCACACGCCTGAGGCCCCGTGGGGTCCGCTCCCCGCTTCCGAGTGGTGGGGACGGATGCGGCTGGTGCTGCAGGCGGCTTACGCGCGTGCAGGGCTGACGGAGCCGGATGCCGCTCACGCGGCCGAGTTCGTCGCGCTCGAGTACTACCGCCCCGACGCCTGGGCGGTCCTCGACGGAGCACGGGAGGCGCTCGCGATCACGCAGGAGGCGGGCTACCGCAACGTCGTGCTGGGCAATCACCCTCCCGAGCTCGGCGGTCTCGTGACCGCTCTCGGGCTGGCGCCGTTGATCGAGCTCGTCGTCACGAGCGCCGATGCCGGCGCCGACAAGCCCAATCGGCTGATCTTCGAGCACGCGCTGCGTGTCGCGGACGCGGGCGACGACGTGTGGATGATCGGCGACAACCCGATCGCCGACGTCGCCGGCGCGGAGGCAGCGGGCATCCGAGCCCTGCTCGCCGACGGCGCGTATGCCGACGCCGTCGGCCTGACGGTGCGGGACGCCGCGCGTCACGTCGCCGACGAAACCGGCTGACCGGTCGAGGGCCGCCGGTCAGTCGAGCGGCAGCGCCGGGACGCCGGGGGTGTCGAAGCCGAGCACGCCGCCGAGGAACGCGAGCTCGGCCTCGAAGGCGCGCACGAGCGTCTCGGCCCCGCGGAAGCCGTGCGACTCGCCCTCGAAGAGCAGATACGCGTGAGGCACGCCGTTCATCGCGAGCGCGTCGCGCAGCGCCTCGGACTGGGACGGGGGCACGACCGGGTCCTCCGAGCCCTGCAGGATCAGCAGCGGAGTGCGCAGCGTCTCGGGGCGCGAGAGGGGGGAGCGGCTGACGTACAGCGGCTCCGCCTGCGGCAGCGGGCCCACCAGGCCGTCGATGTATCGCGCCTCGAAGTCGTGCGTGTCGGCTGCCAGCCGCCGCAGGTCCGCGACGCCGTAGCGGCTGATGCCGGCGGCGAAGGCGTCGGTGTCGGCGACCGCGCACAGGACGGTCCAGCCCCCCGCCGATCCGCCCTTGATGGCGATGCGTGACGGGTCTGCCAGGCCGGCCGCCGCGAGGCCTCGGGCAGCCGTCGCCGTGTCGGCGACGTCCACGATGCCCCAGCGGCCCAGGAGGCGCTCGCGATACGCGCGACCGTATCCGGTGGACCCGCCGTAGTTGACGTCGAGCACGCCGATCCCGCGGCTCGTGAAGTACGCGACGGCGAGCGACAGCTCCCCGGAGACGTGCGCGGTGGGTCCGCCGTGCACGAGCACCAGGTAGGGCGGCAGCTCGTCCTCGGGGGCGGAGACGTCCGGGTTCGTCGGGGGGTAGGCGAAGGCATGCACGTCGCCCTCGGGGCCTTGGAAGGTGAGGGCGCGGGAGCCGGGCAGCCACGAGGGGTCCACCGGCGGCACTCCGCCGCGCACGGCCGAGAGGGTGCGGGCGTCGGCGTCGAGCAGCCACAGGCCGCTCGGGACGAGCCTGCCCGCACCGGAGAGCAGCACGCGCGGACCACGTGCGTCGCGGACCAGCACACCGCCGGACAGAGGCGTCTCCAGCGGCTCCGCGGCGCCGCTCTCGGGATCCACCACCACGAGCTCGTCGCTGCCGTGCGTGCGGACGGCGACGATGCGCCCGTCCTCCAGGGGCGCGAACCAGCGAGCGCCGAGGTTCCACAGCGGGCCGCCCGTGTCCGCGTCGTCGGCGAGGATCGGCTCGGGTGGCGTCGCCTGCAGGCCGTCGAGCCGCACGCGGTGCAGGTTCCAGCGCCCCGTGCCGTGCGGTGCGGGCGGGTCGGCGCTGAAGACGAGCTCGTCGTCCGACGTCCACTCCGGTTGCAGGGCGGCGACCGGGCCGGCCGGGGTGTGCCCGCCCGCGAGGACGACGTGCTCGGCGATCGTCCCGTCGGCGCCGAGTCGGCCGACGCGCAGCTCCGCGGCGTCCCAGGGCATGTCGGGGTGCTGCCAGGCGATCCAGGCGAGGCGATCGCCGCGCGGGGCGGGCGCGGCGAGGAAGTCGGATCCCGCGACGACGCTGACGATCGCGGAGGGGTCGTCGGCGGCCGAGCCGTCGAGGGGGATCGTCACGATGTCCCGCGCCGGCACACGAGAGTCGCCCTGCGTCTCCCGCACGGCGAACAGCAGCGCGCCGGACGGCCCTTCGGCGAACGTCAGGTCGCCGAAGGCCATCCCCCGGGCCGCGGGGGTGAGCGGGACAGGCTCTCCGCCGGGCGTCAGGCGATGGACGCGCTGGTCTGAGCCCTCGACGAAGAGCAGCTCGCCGTCGTCCGTGGTCGTCCAGGCGCCGCCGCCGTACTCGTGCACGCGGGAGCGGGCGCTCCACGGGGCCGGCAGCACGACGTCGTCGTCCTCGCCGCGCCGCCGCCGGACGGCGGTGCGACCGCGCTCGGCCGGCACGCTCTCGCTCCACCAGATCTCCGCATCCGCCCCGACGAAGCGGGCGCCGTCGATGCGCGGCGAGCCGCCCGCGATGTCGGCGGCGGAGATCGGCGACGGCCAGGAGCCGTAGGGGAGGGTATGGGGCATGTGCCCCACGCTAGGGCACACGCCGCGCACCGGCGGCCGGGCGCCGACCCGACGTCAGACGGCGCGCATCACCGCGACGATCTTGCCGAGCACCACTGCCTCGTCGCCCAGGATCGGCTCGAACGCCGAGTTGCGGGGCAGCAGCCAGGTGTGGCCGTCACGCTGCCGGAAGACCTTCACGGTGGCCTCGCCATCGAGCATGGCCGCGACGATGTCGCCGTTCTCGGCGGTGTTCTGCACCCGCACGACCACCCAGTCGCCGTCGCAGATGGCGGCGTCGATCATCGAGTCGCCGCTGACCTTGAGCATGAACAGCTCGCCCTTGCCGACGAGCTGACGGGGCAGCGGGAAGATCTCCTCGACCTGCTGGTCGGCCGTGATCGGCACGCCGGCGGCGATCCGGCCGACGAGCGGGACCATCGCCGCGTCGCCCACCGAGGGCACGCCGGCGTCGAGGTTCTCCGCCGCCTGGCCGGGCAGATCGATCAGCACCTCCATCGCGCGGGTCTTGCCCGGGTCGCGTCGGAGGTAGCCGCTCAGCTCGAGCTGCCCGAGCTGATGGGTGACGCTCGACAGCGACTTGAGCCCGACCGCGTCGCCGATCTCGCGCATCGTGGGCGGGTAGCCCTTCGACTGGATGGAGCGCTGGATCACCTCGAGGATCGCCAGCTGCTTCTCGCTCAGGTTCTTGCGGCGCCGGGTACGGCGCTTCTCCTCGAGGTCGGCAGGCGTCTCTACGGCGCTCATCTGCGGTTCTCCTTCTGGGCCGGCCGGCAATGTCGGTGGTCCGTGGTGGGCTGTGCTCTGTCGAAACCGTATCCGAAACAAGCGCGGAATCGGAAGATCCGTTCGAGCGTGTCGCACCGATCGCCGGATCGGATTTCGAAGAAGACGTTGACAGATTCGAAAATTCGAAGATAGGTTCGGAACAGAGCTTCGCATTCGGCCCTCCCGGCCGAGGAGCCGGATGCGAAGCCTCTCCCTGACAGAAGGAGCCACCCATGAGCACGATGAGCATCACCGCCTACGAGGCCCACTCGGTCCGCCCGGCTGCGACGCGCCTGCGGCTCACGCGCCGGGGGCGCCGGGTGCTGGCCACGCTCGCCGCGGCACCCGTCGCCTTCGGTCTCGGCCTCGCCATCATGAGCGGCGGCAGCGCGCTCGCCTCGCGCGAGGACGGCGCTCCTGCCGGCACGTTCGACACCGTGACCGTGATGCCGGGCGGCACTCTCTGGGCGATCGCCGAGGACGTCGCTCCGACCGCCGACCCGCGCGACGTGGTCGACGCGATCATCGCTCTCAACCAGCTGTCCGGGTCCTCCGTCGACGCGGGTCAGCAGATCGCCATCCCCGCGGAGTACTCCGCGGGCTGAGCGGCCGCCGCCGGGCCGGGACGGTCCGGAGCCGTTCGGCTCTAGCATGGAGGGGTGACGGTCACCCTCGACGAGCTGCCGATTCGCGACGATCTCCGCGGGCAGACTCCCTACGGAGCGCCTCAGGCGCCGCTGCCGGTAGCGCTCAACGTCAACGAGAACACGCACCCCGTGCCGACGGAGGTCGCCGACGACATCGCCGACGCCATCGCGCAGGCGCTGCGCGGCGTGAACCGGTACCCGGACCGGGAGTTCCTGTCGCTCCGAGAGGGGTTCGCCCAGTACCTCGGCCACGGCCTCGAGCCCGCGCAGATCTGGGCGGGCAACGGATCGAACGAGGTGCTGCAGCACCTGCTGCAGGCCTTCGCGGGCCCCGGTCGGACGGTCTTCGGCTTCGAGCCGACGTATTCGATGTACCGCCTGCTCACGCGGGGCGTCGGCTCGCAGTGGATCGGCGGCACCCGCGGGCACGACTACACGGTCTCCGCCCAGGACGCCGCCGATCAGGTGGCGCGTGCCCGCCCGGACGTGGTCTTCCTCTGCGCCCCGAACAACCCGACGGGCACGCCGCTCCCGCTCGACGTGGTCGAGGCGGTGTACGACGCGACCGACGGCATCGTCATCGTCGACGAGGCCTACGAGGAGTTCGCGCCCCGCGACGCGCCGTCCGCGGTGACCCTCCTCGGCGGCAGGCCCCGGCTCGCCGTGTCCCGCACCATGAGCAAGGCGTTCGCCTTCGCCGGCGCGCGCGTCGGCTATCTCGCCGCGGACCCGGCGCTCATCGACGCGCTCCGGCTCGTCCGCCTGCCGTACCACCTCAGCGCCCTCACACAGGCGGCGGCGGTGGCAGCCCTTCGCCACGCCGACACGATGCTGAAGATGGTCGACGAGATCGTCGCGCAGCGCGATCGCATGTCCGCGACCCTCGAGGCGCTGGGCTACCAGGTGCACGAGTCGTGGACGAACTTCGTGCTGTTCGGCGGAGTCGCGGATCCCGCGGCGACGTGGCAGGCGCTGTACGACCGCGGCGTGCTGATCCGCGACATCGGCATCCCGGGGCACCTGAGGGTGACCGCGGGCACCGAGGACGAGACCACCGCGTTCCTCGAGGCGCTCGCCGACGTCGGCTCGCGCTGAGCCTGCGGTGCGGCGCCCGCTCGGCCGCGCGAGTGGGGCGGCGGCCGACGTCATTAGACTCGGAGCATGACGACTGCCCGTATCGCGCGCCGCACCCGCTCCACCAGTGAGTCGAGCGTGGAGCTGGAGCTGAACCTCGACGGCACCGGCAAGAGCTCGATCTCGACGGGCGTGCCGTTCTTCGACCACATGCTCACGGCGTTCGCGAAGCACTCGCTGACCGACCTCACGGTGACCGCGACCGGCGACACCCACATCGATGCGCACCACTCGGTCGAGGACGTCTCCATCGTGCTCGGTCAGGCGATCCGCGAGGCGCTCGGCGACAAGGCCGGGATCTCCCGGTACGGCGACGCGCTCGTCCCGCTGGACGAGGCCCTCGCGCAGGCGGTCGTGGACATCTCGGGTCGCCCGTACCTCGTCCACGAGGGCGAGCCCGAGGGCTTCGAGCACCACCTGATCGGCGGGCACTTCACCGGATCGCTGGTGCGGCACACGCTGGAGGCGATCGCGTTCAACGCGGGGCTGACCGTGCACGTGCGCGTGATCTCGGGTCGCGACCCGCACCACATCGCCGAGGCGGAGTACAAGGCGCTCGCCCGCGCGTTCCGTCAGGCCAAGGCGCTCGACCCGCTGGTCGAGGGCGTGCCCTCCACCAAGGGCGCCCTGTGAGCGAGGCCGGCAACGGCGGCGAGCGCCGGCCGATCGTCGCGGTCCTCGACTACGGTTCCGGGAACATCCACTCGGCGGTCAAGGCTCTCGAGGAGGCAGGCGCCGATGTGCGTCTCACGCGCGACCGCGGCCTCGTGATGGACGCCGACGGTCTGCTGGTGCCGGGCGTGGGGGCGTTTCAGGCCGTCATGGAGCAGCTGCACGCCGTGCGCGGTCCCGAGCTCATCGAGCGTCGCCTGGCGGGCGGCCTGCCGGTGCTCGGCATCTGCGTGGGCATGCAGGTCATGTTCGAGCGAGGCATCGAGCGCGGCGTGGACACCGAGGGGCTCGGCGAGTGGCCCGGCGTGGTCGAGGAGCTCACGGCGCCCGTCGTGCCGCACATGGGCTGGAACACCGTCGAGGCAGGGGAGGGGACGCGCCTCTTCCGGGGCCTCGAGGACGAGCGCTTCTACTTCGTCCACTCGTTCGCCGCCCAGGAGTGGGCGCTGGACGCCCACGGGCCGTTCGCGCAGCCGGTGGTGACGTGGGCGCAGCACGGCGGCCGGTTCATCGCCGCGGTCGAGAACGGCCCCCTGTCTGCGACGCAGTTCCACCCGGAGAAGTCGGGAGAGGCGGGCATCCGCCTGCTGCGGAATTGGATCGGGACGCTCCCCGGGGCTACTCTCTGAGATCGTGCCCGGGCGGAAGAGCCGCCACGGCCCAGTCGAACCCGACGCACTGAGGGAGCCATGAACGATTTCGCGTCCACCCCTGCACTCACCCTGCTTCCGGCCGTCGACGTGCAGGGCGGGAAGGCCGTGCGCCTGACGCAGGGCGCCGCCGGCTCGGAGACCGACTACGGCGACCCGTTCGAGGCCGCGGAGAACTGGGCCGAGCAGGGTGCCGAGTGGATCCACCTCGTCGACCTCGACGCCGCCTTCGGCCGCGGAAGCAACGCGGGTGTCCTGCGTAAGGTCATCAAGCACCTGCGCGGCACCAACATCGAGCTCTCGGGCGGCATCCGCGACGACGCATCGCTCGAGGCGGCGCTCGAGAGCGGTGCGCAGAGGATCAACCTCGGCACGGCGGCGCTCGAGAACCCCGAGTGGACCGCTTCGGTGATCGGCCGCTACGGAGAGGCGATCGCCGTGGGTCTCGACGTGCGCGGCACCACCCTCGCCGCGCGCGGGTGGACGCAGGACGGCGGCGACCTCTGGGACGTGCTCGAGCGTCTCGAGGAGGCCGGGTGCAGCCGCTACGTGGTCACCGACGTGACGAAGGACGGCACGCTGCGCGGCCCCAACCTCGACCTCCTGCGCGAGCTGACGTCGCGCACGCCGAAGCCCGTCGTCGCCTCCGGCGGCGTCTCGAGCCTCGACGACATCGCGGCGTTGCGGGAGCTCGTGCCGAACGGCGTCGAGGGAGCGATCGTCGGCAAGGCGCTGTATGCGGGAGCGTTCACGCTCGCCGAGGCACTGGATGTCGCGGGCGACTGACGACGCCGACGCTCCGCACGAGAGCGGCGGCGACGCGGCCGCCGACTCGGCGGGTGTGCCGTGGGAGGGGCGCCACTTCGAGGCGAACCCGCACTCAGGCGACGATGGATCCGCCGATCCCGCGCTGCTGGCCGCCCTGACCGCGTTCCACGCGGGGGACGGGGACCAGACGGCGGTGATCGATGCGCTGCGTCACGCGCGGGTGCTCATCCCGCTCGTGGCGGAGAAGGGCGACGAGGGGATCGGGGCGCACGGTCTGCCCGTCGACAAGACCCAGGAGCTGTCGATCGTGACGGTCGCGGCGCCGGACGGCCGCAAGGTGCTGCCGGTGTTCAGCTCGGTGCAGGCGCTCTCGCGCTGGGACGCCGGCGCGCGGCCGATCCCGGTCGACGCCGTGCGCGCCGCCCTCGCGGCGTCCGCTGAGCAGACCGACCTCATCGTCCTCGACCCGACGTCGGACACCGAGTTCGTCGTGCGTCGCCCCGCGGTCTGGGCCATCGCCCAGGGGGAGCCCTGGCACCCGAGCTTCGCGAACCCCGACGTCTATCTGGGGCTGCAGGAGAGCATCTCCGGCGAACTGGCGGTGATCGACCTCCGGCTCGAGCCGGGCGACCCGCAGGCGCGGCTGCGTGGCCCCGAGCTGGTCGTGCGCCTGACCCTCATGTCGGGCCTGGACCGCACCGAGCTCGACGCCGTGCTGGCGCGTCTCGCTCGGCGGTGGTCGACCGACGACCGCGTCGCGACCCTCGTCGACTCGCTGTCGGTCAAGCTCGACCGCGCCGGCTGAGCACGCCCGTCGCCCACCGCGCCGCGATGGCGTCACGACAGCGCCGAACGACGGGCGAGGGCGCTCCATCTGCCCTGGACCTGGGCAGATATACCCCTGGGTTTGGTGTTGCCTCTCCGCTAGAACGGATGGTTCAACCGATCCGGAGGAGGAGTCTGATGAAGAAGCTCACGAGACCGATCGTGACGGCGGCCCTGGCCGCGGTGCTGGTGCTGGGTGGTGCGACGGCCGCGAACGCGGGCGGAGCGGGATGCGACACATGCCCGTCCGGGGGAACGGGCTACACCGAGATCGGCGGTGGTGGCGGGCTGCCCTTCTTCTTCTACTGAGCCGCCATTCGGTCTTCCCGTGACCCGCGTACACGGGTTCCGTCAGCTGACGGGACCCGTGTACTTCTCGCCCGGCCCCTTGCCCGGGGCGTCCGGGATGGTCGAGATCTCCCGGAACCGCAGCTGCAGCGAACGCAGGCCGTCGCGGATGGGACGTGCGTGCATATCGCTGATCTCGGGGGCGGCGGCGGTGACCAGCCCGGCGAGGGCGTTGATGAGCTTGCGGGCCTCGTCGAGGTCGATGTCGGCCTCTGCCCCGGGGGCGTCGGCCAGCCCGAGCTTGACCGCGGCCGCGCTCATCAGGTGGACGCACGCCGTGCCGATGACCTCGACGGCGGCGACGTCTGCGATGTCGCGGACGGCGGAGGTGTCGGCGCCGGCGCGCTCCTGCTCCTCCCAGCGCGCCTCGCGCGAGGCGTCGAAGGAATGGGTGTGGGCCGGGTTGGTGCTCATGAGCCGCCTTCTGCTAGACTTTCCCGGGCTCCGGCCTTCTCGCACTGAGAGACCGGACGAAAGAGGATTCACTTCCCACCCGCGCTTGCCGTTACAAGGCTACCGGGTCATGCACTCCCTCGCGTTCCACGCGGGTGTTCCGGGCACGCGCTTGCGCGTGGTCGACAGGGTGAGGCCGACGCGTGACGTCTGCCGGGTGGATGCTGAGTCTCTCTCCCGCCCGTGGCACGACATCGCGTCACGGTGGCCGTCATCACCCCACCCAAGGAGTCCGCATCAGCGATCCCCGTACCAACGACCGAATCCGCGTTCCGGAGGTCCGACTCGTCGGCCCCGCCGGCGAGCAGATCGGCGTCGTCCGCATCGAGGCCGCCCTGCGTCTGGCGCAGGAGGCCGATCTCGACCTGGTCGAGGTCGCCCCCAACTCGAAGCCTCCCGTCGTCAAGATCATGGACTACGGAAAGTTCAAGTACGAGGCCGCGCAGAAGGCCAAGGAAGCCCGTCGCAACCAGGCGAACACGGTCCTCAAGGAGGTCCGCTTCCGCTTGAAGATCGACGAGCACGACTACGAGACCAAGCGCAAGCGCGCAGAGGGCTTCCTCAAGACGGGCGACAAGGTCAAGGCCATGATCCTGTTCCGCGGTCGCGAGCAGTCGCGACCCGAGCAGGGCGTCCGCCTGCTGAAGAAGTTCGCGGACGACGTGGCCGAGTTCGGGACCGTCGAGTCGAACCCGAAGGTGGACGGCCGCAACATGGTGATGGTCATCGCGCCGCACAAGAACAAGTCCGAGGTCAAGACCGAGCAGAACGCCCAGCGCGCCGCCAACAAGCAGGCCGCGCGCGAGGCCAAGGGCCAGTCGCCCGACGCCCCGGTCGCCGAGGCCACCGCCGCGGAGTAATCCGCCCCACAGACTCCCGCCTCCCACGGAGCGCCGCCCGGCGGCACTCCCGAAGAACCGGGTGCACACAACGTCGCCCCGAGGGGCGCACTCACGAAGGAAGAGAAGATGCCGAAGCAGAAGACCCACTCGGGCAGCAAGAAGCGCTTCAAGATCACCGGCAGCGGCAAGATCAAGAAGCAGCAGGCTGGTATGCGCCACAACCTCGAGCACAAGTCGAGCCGTCGCACGCGCCGTCTGAACCAGGACCAGGTCATCTCGGGCAACGACCTCAAGCAGGTCAAGAAGCTCCTCGGTCGCTGAGCGCCGAAGAATATTCGTGGAGGTGCCGGGCCGACCGGCGCTTCCGGGTTAGGAAGATAAGAAATGGCTAGAGTCAAGCGGGCAGTAAACGCCCACAAGAAGCGTCGCGTCATCCTCGAGCGGGCCTCGGGCTACCGCGGACAGCGTTCGCGCCTGTACCGGAAGGCGAAGGAGCAGGTCACCCACTCGCTCGTCTACGCGTACCGCGACCGCCGCAAGCGCAAGGGCGACTTCCGCCGCCTGTGGATCCAGCGCATCAACGCCGCCTCGCGTGCCAACGGCATGACCTACAACCGCTTCATCCAGGGCCTCGGCCTGGCGGGCGTGCAGGTCGACCGGCGCATCCTGGCCGAGCTCGCCGTGAACGAGCCCGCCACGTTCGCCGCGCTCGTGGCGACGGCGAAGGCCGCGCTGCCCGCCGACGTGAACGCGCCGAAGTCGGCCGCGTAAGCATCAGCTTCCGAAGGAGGGCGTCCCGAGCGGGCGCCCTCCTTTCGCGTACGTGCGGGCAGCCGGCGCCGGTGGGACCTGTTCGTTCGCCGGGCGTGCGCCGGTCATCCGCGCGTCATTCATCCCGCCTTCACGGCTGTATGCCCGGGCGGCCATAGACTGACTGCGTGCTGGAGAATCCGCGGTCGCCGCGTGTGAGAGCCGTCGCCAAGCTGGCGAAGCGCAACGCGCGCAAGGAGACGGGGCTGTTCCTGCTCGAGGGGCCCCAGGCGGTCCGCGAGGCGCTGCGGTTCGGTCCCGGCACCATCGTCGAGCTGTTCGCGACGCCGACGGCCCTCGAACGGCACCAGGACATCCGCACGCTGCTGCACGACGAGGGCGTCGAGGCCGAGTTCGTCTCGGAGGCCGTGCTCGAGGCGATGGCCGACACCGTGACGCCCCAGGGGTTCGTCGCGGTCGCGCGTCAGAACCCGACGGCGCTCAAGGAGATCTTCGCCGCGGGCCCCCGGCTGGTCGCGATCTGCGAGGAGGTGCGCGACCCGGGCAACCTCGGCACCATCATCCGCGCCGCCGACGCCGCCGGTGCCGACGCGGTCGTCCTGACCGGGCGCACGGTCGACCCCTACAACCCGAAGGTGGTCCGCTCCACCACCGGGTCGCTCTTCCACCTGCCGATCGCGGTCGGGGGAGAGCTCGCCGACGTCGTCGAGCGCGCCCACGCCGCGGGGATCACGGTGCTGGCGGCGGACGTGAAGGGCGACGACCTGCTGACGGCGCGGGCCGACGGGGTCCTCGCGAGACCGACGGGCTGGCTGTTCGGCAACGAGGCGCACGGCCTGGAGGATCACGCCCTCGGCCTGGCCGACCGCGTGCTGAGACTGCCGATCTTCGGGCGCGCGGAGTCGCTCAACCTGGCGACCGCCGCGAGCGTCTGCCTGTACGAGAGCGCGTTCGCGCAGCGCGCCTGACCTCTCGGCGGCGCTCGACACGCCCGGTCCTCTCGGCTGGCGGGAGCGTTCCGCCTCCGCGCGGCGCCTGTTACAAGTCGGTAAAGCGGGGTCCGGCGCGCTGGTCCGCCCCCGACCCACCCCCTAGGGTGAAACGCATGGCAGAGCCCCTCGTCGTCGTCACGGACGTGCAGAAGCACTATGGCGACTTCCACGCACTCAAGGACGTGAACCTCACGGTCGACAAGGGCGAGGTCGTCGTCGTCATCGGACCCTCCGGCTCGGGCAAGTCCACCCTGTGCCGCACGATCAACCGCCTCGAGACGATCACGAGCGGATCGATCACGATCGACGGCAAGGAGCTGCCCAAGGAGGGCAAGGGCCTCGCCGAGCTCCGTGCGGAGGTCGGCATGGTCTTCCAGTCGTTCAACCTGTTCGCCCACCTGACGATCCTCGAGAACGTCACGCTCGGTCCGATCAAGGTGCGCGGCCTGAAGAAGGCCGAGGCCGAGAAGGAGGCGCAGGCGCTGCTCGACCGGGTGGGCGTCGGCCACCAGGCGTCGAAGCTACCCGCCCAGCTCTCGGGCGGCCAGCAGCAGCGCGTCGCGATCGCGAGGGCGCTGGCCATGAAGCCGAAGGTCATGCTCTTCGACGAGCCCACCAGCGCGCTCGACCCCGAGATGATCAACGAGGTGCTCGACGTCATGGTCTCCCTCGCCAAGGAGGGCATGACGATGATCGTCGTGACCCACGAGATGGGCTTCGCCCGCAAGGCCGCCAACCGCGTGGTGTTCATGGCCGACGGCCAGATCGTCGAGCAGGCGACGCCCGACGAGTTCTTCACGTCCCCGAAGAGCGATCGCGCCAAGGACTTCCTCTCCAAGCTCATCACGCACTGACCCTGCCGGGACGCCGTCGGCGCCCCGAACGACACGCACCCCGCGCGACGAGGCGCGGGGCGGACGGACCACCCCACCAAGGAGGAATCACATGTTCACTCAGCACAAGAAGGCGCGGGCGCTCGCGGGCGCCGGCATCGGCCTGACGGCCCTTCTCGCGCTCACGGCGTGCAACAGCGGCTCGCCGACCGATCCGGGATCCGGTGACGGCGACGGCGAGGCATCGGGCGCCGCGTGGACGGTCGCCACCGACGTCGAGCTCGACGGCAGCCCCACGTTCGAGCGGATCACGGAAGACGGCGTCGTCAAGATCGGCGTGAAGGAAGACCAGCCGAACCTGGGCTACCTCGACCCGGTGACCAACGAGCGCACGGGCTTCGACGTGGACATCGCGCGCTGGATGGCCGCGTCCCTCGGCTACGACGAGGACCAGCTCGAGTTCGAGGCGATCGCCTCGGCCAACCGCGAGCAGGCGATCGTGAACGGCGACATCGACTTCTACGTCGGCACCTACTCGATCACCGACGCCCGCAAGGAGCAGATCAACTTCGCCGGCCCGTACTTCGTGACGGGTCAGGGCCTGCTGGTCGCCGCGGACAGCGACATCACGAGCGTCGACGATCTGACCTCCGACACGACGGTCTGCTCGGCCACGGGGTCCACGCCGATCCAGAACATCAAGGACAACTACCCCGACGTGCCGACCAAGGAGTACGACACGTACTCGAAGTGCGTCGAGGACCTGAAGAACGGCCAGGTCGACGCGGTCACCACCGACGAGGCGATCCTCATCGGCTACGCCGCCCAGGACCCGGACAACCTCCAGGTCGTCGGTGAGCCCTTCAGCGAGGAGCGCTACGGCATCGGCCTCGCCAAGGACGACACGGTGCTCGCCGAGTACTTCAACGAGCAGCTCACCGAGGGCGGCGACATCTGGCAGCAGATCTTCGACGACAACCTCGGCGCCTCGGGCGTCACGGCCACGCAGCCCGAGGTCGACGCGGTCGAGTGACCCTGATGGGCAGCCGGTGACCGCACCGGCTGCCCATCCCTCCGGCAAGTTGGACATCCCACCACGCGGACAGGAGCATACGTGGGCGTCATCACAGATCATCTCGACCTCTGGGGCCAGGCCCTGAGCGGGACGCTCGTGCTGTTCTTCGGCGGTGGCCTCATCGCCGTCGTCCTCGGCTTCATCGTCGGCGCCGCACGTGTCTCGCCCGTGCCGATCGCGCGCGCGGTGGGCACCGTGTACGTCAACTGGATCCGGAACACCCCGCTCACGCTGGTGATGTTCTTCTTCGCGTTCTGCCTGCCGATCATCCTCGGCGAGCGCGTGAACGCCCTGACGCTGGCGGTCTGCGCCCTCGGCGTCTACACCGCCACGTACGTCGCGGAGACGCTGCGGTCCGGCATCAACACCGTGCCGGTCGGGCAGGCCGAGGCCGCCCGCGCCATCGGGCTCAGCTTCACCCAGGTGATGCGGTACGTCGTGCTGCCGCAGGCGGCGCGGTCCGTGATCCCCCCGCTGATGAGCGTTCTCATCGCCCTGCTGAAGAACACGACCGTCGCGGCGGGCTTCTCGGTGCTGAACCTCGGTTCGATCCGATCCTGGCTGAGCGAGCAGGGCGAGAACCAGCTCGTCGTGCTGCTGTGGGTCATGGCCATCTTCGTGGTCCTGGTGCTGGTGCTCGGCAGGCTGCAGAGCAAGCTCGAGGAGACCTGGAGGATCGCGCGATGAGCTCGGTGCTGTTCGACGTCCCCGGCCCGAAGGCCATCGTCCGAAACCGTCTCATCGGTGTCGTCACGGTCCTGGTGGTGCTGGCGGTCCTCGCCTGGGTCGTGTGGCGTCTCGCCGCGACGGGCCAGTTCGCCGCGGCGAAGTGGAACATCTTCACCTACACCGCCGTCTGGGGTCGCTTCGCAGACGGTCTGGTCAGCACGCTGTCGGCCTTCATCGTCGCCGCGATCGGCTCGCTCGTCGTCGGGTTCGTCCTGGGCGTCGGCCGGCTGTCGGAGCACGCCTGGGTGCGCGTGCCGGTCGCCTGGATCGTCGAGGTGCTGCGCGCGGTCCCCGTCCTGATCTTCATGATGCTGCTGTACTACGGGCTCCCGGTGCTCGGCATCAAGCTGAGCCCGTACACCGCGGTCGTGGTGGCGTTGATCGCGTACAACGGATCGGTCCTCGCCGAGGTGGTGCGCGCGGGCGTGGAGTCGCTGCCGCGCGGACAGAAGGAGGCCGGCTACGCGATCGGCCTCCGCAAGACCGGAGTGATGTGGCTCGTCCTGCTGCCGCAGGCCGTGCGGGCGATGATGCCGGTGATCATCGCGCAGCTGGTGGTGGCGTTGAAGGACACCGCGCTGGGCTTCATCATCACGTACCAGGAGCTCCTCTACGTGATCAACCAGCTCGGCAACCAGGCGCCCTACGGGTCGCCGCTCATCCCGTCGGCGATCATCGGCGGCTCGATCTACGTGGCCGTGTGCCTCCTCCTCTCGGGCGTCGCGCGGCTGGTCGAGAAGCGCATGCAGAAGTCGCCCCGCGTGCGCGCCACGCAGGCGGCGATCGCCCCCAGGCTGCACGAGGGCACGAACACCGAGCTCATCGGCGTGCAGGACCTCGCGCACCTCGACGACGTGGAGCGCGGCGACGCGGCCGCGAGCCGTCGACAGCTCGGCAAGCACGATCCCGGCGGCACCCCGGGCGCGTCCCTCTAGCCGGGCGGGCGGCATCCGACCGCCCGGCTAGACTCGGTGATCGTGTCCGACGTACCCGAGATCACCCCGCCTTCGATCAGTGCCGAGGCGGTGGAGGCGGCGGTCGCGGATGCGCTGGCGGCCATCGCCGGCGCCCCCGACACCGCGGCCCTGAAGGCCGCCAGGTCCGCCCATGCGGGAGAGGGCTCGCCCCTCGCCGCCCTCAACGCGCAGATGCGGCACGTGCCGAACGAGCGCAAGGCCGAGTTCGGCAAGCTCGTCGGCCAGGCGCGCGGGCGTGTCACGCAGGCCCTCGCGGCCCGCGAGGCCGAGCTCGCCGAGGCCGAGACGGCCGCGCGGCTCGAGGCCGAGCGCATCGACATCACGGCGGTCGCTTCGCGCACGCGGGTCGGCGCCCGTCATCCGATGAGCGTGCTGCAGGAGCAGATCAGCGACATCTTCGTCGGCATGGGGTGGGAGATCGCGGAGGGCCCCGAGCTCGAGCACGAGTGGTACAACTTCGACGCGCTCAACTTCGACGAGGACCACCCCGCACGCCAGATGCAGGACACGTTCTTCGTCGACCCGGTGGCGCGTCACCTGGTGATGCGCACGCACACCAGCCCCGTCCAGGTGCGCTCGATGCTCGAGCGCGACCTGCCGATCTACGTGCTGTGCCCCGGGCGGGTGTACCGCACCGACGAGTTCGACGCGACCCATCTGCCGGTGTTCACGCAGGCGGAGGGGCTCGTGATCGACAAGGGCATCACGATGGCCCACCTCAAGGGCACCCTCGACCACATCGCCAAGGCCCTGTTCGGCGAGGAGGCCAAGACGCGCCTGCGCACCAACTACTTCCCCTTCACCGAGCCCTCCGCCGAGTTCGACCTGTGGCACCCGACCTTCAAGGGCGGCGCGCGCTGGATCGAGTGGGGCGGATGCGGCATGGTCAACCCCAACGTGCTGCGCGCCGCGGGCATCGACCCCGAGGTGTACTCGGGCTTCGCGTTCGGGATCGGGATCGAGCGGGCGCTGATGTTCCGCTCCGACGTGCAGGACATGCGCGACATGGCCGAGGGCGATGTCCGCTTCAGCGAGCAGTTCGGGATGGTGGTGTGATGCGCGTCCCGCTTTCGTGGCTGCGTGAGTACGTGGACGTGCCGGCCTCGGCGACGCCCGAGGACGTCCTGGCGGCGTTCGTCTCGGTCGGTTTCGAGGAGGAGGAGGTCGTCGGCTTCGAGTTGAGCGGCCCCGTCGTGGTGGGCCGCGTGCTGTCGTTCGAGGCCGAGCCGCAGAAGAACGGCAAGACCATCCGCTGGTGCCAGGTCGACGTCGGCCCCCACAACGGACCGGACGGCGAGCCCCGCGGCATCGTGTGCGGCGCGGGCAACTTCGAGACCGGCGACGAGGTCGTCGTCTCCCTGCCGGGCGCCGTTCTGCCCGGGCCGTTCCCCATCTCGGCGCGCAAGACCTACGGACACGTGTCGGACGGCATGATCGCCTCGGCGCGTGAGCTGGGCCTCGGCGATGAGCACAACGGCATCCTCCGCCTCGTCGAGCTCGGCATCGAGGCGGAGCCCGGCACCGACGCGATCGCCCTCCTCGGCCTCGACGACGTGGCGGTCGACGTCAACGTGACGCCGGACCGCGGCTACGCGCTGTCGATCCGCGGGCTCGCCCGCGAGTACGCGCACGCGACCGGCGCCGCCTTCCGTGACCCGGCGCTGGCCGTGTCGCCGGTCGCCGCGTCCGGCTTCCCGGTGGTCGTGGACGACGCGTCGCCGATCCGCGGTCGCGCCGGCGTGGCCGAGTTCGTCACCCGCGTCGTGCGCGGGGTGGACGCCTCCCGTCCTACGCCGCCGTGGATGATCGCGCGCCTGGCGCTGGCGGGCATCCGCTCGATCTCGCTGCTGGTCGACATCACCAACTACGCGATGATCGAGCTCGGCGGGCCGATCCACGGCTACGACCTGGGCAGGCTCCGCGGCGGCATCACCGTGCGCCGCGCGGCGGCGGGGGAGAAGCTCGAGACCCTCGACGGCCAGGTCCGCACGCTGAACGCGGAGGACCTGCTCATCACGGACGAGTCCGGCCCCATCGGCCTGGCCGGCGTGATGGGCGGCGCGCAGACCGAGATGGGCGAGACGACGACGGACGTCCTGGTCGAGGCGGCCGTGTTCGACACGGTCTCGATCGCCCGCACCGCCCGCCGTCACAAGCTGCCGAGCGAGGCGTCGCGTCGCTTCGAGCGCGGGGTCGACCCGCTGCTGCCGCCGGCGGCCGCGCAGCGCGTGGTCGACCTGATGGTCGAGCTCGCCGGCGGCGTCGCGGACGACCTCGGCAGCGCCCTCGGCGCGACCTTCGAGCGTCGCTCTATCGCCCTGCCCGCGGGCTTCGTGCAGGGGCTCATCGGCGTCGACTACACGGCGGCGCGCATCGCCGAGACGCTCACGACCATCGGCTGCGACGTAGAGGAGACCGCCGACGGCTGGCGGGTCGCACCGCCGTCGTGGCGCCCGGACCTCACCGACAAGTGGACGTTGGCCGAGGAGGTCGCCCGCATCGACGGGGTGGACCGCATCCCGTCGGTGCTGCCGACCCCGCCGTCCGGCCGAGGCCTGACGCCCGCGCAGCAGGGCCGACGCCGCGTCGCGAACGGCCTCGCGGCCGCCGGCTTCGTGGAGACCCCCTCGTTCCCGTTCACGACCGAGCAGCAGAACGACCTCCACGGCTCGGCGAGCGGCGAGCACCTGCCGAGCGTCCGCCTGGCGAACCCGCTCGACGGGCAGGCGCCGTTCCTTCGCCGTTCGCTGGTGCCCGGCCTGCTGCAGACCGCGCACCGGAACGTCGCGCGCGGCGCCACCGACCTCGCTCTGTTCGAGGTCGGAACGGTGTTCCGTCCCCTGCCGGGCGTCGACTACGGCACGGCGACCATCCCGCCGGGCGCCGTGCGTCCCGATGCGGAGACGCTCGCGCGGCTCGACGCGTCCATCGCGCCGCAGCCGCGTCACGTGGCGCTGCTGCTCACGGGCTCCGTCGCACCGAAGCAGCCGGGGCGAGAGGCAGAGCCGGCGGGCATCGAGGTCGCCCTCGACGCGGTCCGCGTCGTCGCGGCGGCCGCGGGCGTCGAGATCGAGGTCGCACAGGGCGAGCGCGCAGCGCTGCATCCGGGGCGCACGGGCGTGCTCTCGGTCGTCGGCGCATCCGGGACGTCCACGGTGGTCGGCTACGTCGGCGAGCTGCTGCCGGCGGTGGCGGACGACGCCGACCTGCCCGGGCGCGTGACCGTCGCCGAGCTCGACCTCGACGTGGTCCTGTCGCTGGCGGGCGACCGTGTGACGGTCGCCTCGCTGTCGACGTTCCCGGCGGCGACGCAGGACGTCTCCCTCGTGGTCGACGCCGCGCTCCCGGCCTCGGAGCTGCGCCGCGCCCTGGTCGAGGGGGCCGGCGAGCTGCTGGAGTCCGTCCGCCTCGTCGACGACTACCGCGGCCGCGGCGTCCCCGAGGGGTCGAAGAGCCTGACGTTCGCACTCCGCTTCCGCGCTCCCGACCGCACGCTGACGGCGGCCGAGGCGACCGAGGCCAAGCTGGCCGGCGTCGCGCTCGCATCCTCGCGGCACGGCGCCTCCCTCCGCGAGTAACCGCGACAATCCCTCTTCGCGCCGAGAATGCAGCGACCACACGCATTCTCGGCGCGGAGTCGTATTGTCGGCGTCAACGGCCGCGCAGCGCCGCGGACAGCGAGCGCAGCGGAGCGGACACGGGCGGTCGTACGTGTCGCAGGCCCGCCTGCAGCAGCAGGTCGTCGAGGACCGGCGGGTCGGACGCCTCCGGCCACCCCCAGCGGGCGAAGCCGTCCGACGCCCGGCGCAGCTCGTCCTCGCGGCGCTTCTCGCGCCACAGGCGGCGGGTGTCGTGACCGAACGTCCCGTCGTACTTTATCCGCCCGTCCGTCTCGCCGATGATGCGGCGCGCGCGCCAGTAGAGGTCGGCTCGATGCTCGCGTCCGTGGCGCGAGGGGAACGTCACCTGCAGCTCGGGGTCCGGATAGCCGAGCCACTCGATGACGGCGCGACTCAGTGACTCGAGGGCCGTCTCGGCGAGGGCGGTCGCGCGACCGAGCGACCAGCGTGCGGCGGCGCGGCCTCGGCCGCTCGCGCGCGACTCGTTGAGCTCGACCAGGACTCCGGGATCGTCGAGGCCGAGCATCCGCAACGTGCCGTCCACGGCGGCCAGGCCGACGGCGGGATGACGCGCGCGAGCGAGGTCGACAGCCGTGTCCTCCGGGGAGAGCAGGAGGAGGCCGGACGCGCTGACGACCTCCCGCCGGTCGCTCGTCACGTGGAAGCGGACGTCCCCGATCCGCCGCCCGGCGGTCTGAGCGCTCACCACGTGCACCTCGCTCGGCGATCCGATCACGGGGATGCCGAGCAGCGCGGCCGCCGACTCGAGGCAGAACACCGCGTCCGGATGCTTCAGGGCGTGGGCGTGGACCCGGGCGAGGTAGCGATCCCAGGGCGCCAGCGCGTCCCACATGGCCGACGGCGCGTAGACCCCGTGGGCCACGCGTCGCACCTCGCCACGGCGGTGGGCGAGGTCGAGGCGCTCGATCGACTCGGCCTGCCGCAGGAGGGGGACGGGGGAGGGCTGCAGTGCGCGTGTGGCGTCCATGCCGCCCAGGCTGCGCGCCCCGTCCTCGTCCCTCCGCGCACCGGAGCCCGGGACGGCACAACCGCGGCATCCTGCCGCCCTGGGAGCGACAGAGCCGCCCGCGGCGTCCGCAACCCCCGACAATCCCTCCGCGCGCCGGGAATGCAGCGACCACACGCATTCTCGGCGCAGGGACGGATTCTCGTGCGGGGGTGGAGCGGGGCGGAGGGGCCGCGGTAGGTCGCGGCGTGCGGACTCTGCTACGCTCGCCGCATGTCCGCCTCCCCGATGCTCGCTCCGAGCGTCGACGTGCGCCGACGTCCGCGTGGCCGCCGAATCCCGGCGACGCCGCGAAGCTCCCGCGCCTGAGTCCTGCACTCGGAACCCGGTCGAGCAGCCTCCCGAAGGTCTCGTGGTGTCGCCGTCTCCGGCCCATCCCCACGGACAATAAGGTGGAATCATGACCTATTCGGTCGCCGTATCCGGCGCTTCTGGCTATGCGGGCGGCGAGCTCCTTCGTCTGCTCGCCGACCATCCCGACATCGAGATCCGCACCGTCACCGCGCACTCGAACGCGGGCCAGCCGCTGGTCGCCCATCAGCCGCACCTGCGCTCTCTCGCGCACCTCACCCTGCAGGAGACGACCCCCGAGATCCTCTCCGGCCACGACATCGTGTTCCTCGCGCTGCCGCACGGCCAGTCGGGGCAGTACACGGACGCGCTGACGGACGTCTCGCTCGTCGTGGACTGCGGCGCCGACCATCGCCTCACCGGCCGGGAGGACTGGGACGCCTTCTACGGCGGCGCGTTCCACGAGCCCTGGGCGTACGGCGTGCCGGAGCTCGTCACCGCCGCCGGAAAGCAGCGCGAGAACCTGGTCGGCGCCACGCGCATCGCCGCCCCCGGCTGCAACGCGTCGACCGTGAGCCTGAGCCTGGCGCCGGGCGTGGCGGCGGGGGTGATCGACCCCTCCGACCTGGTCAGCGTTCTCGCCGTCGGCCCGTCGGGCGCGGGAAAGAGCCTGAAGACCCACCTGCTGGGCAGCGAGATCCTCGGATCGGCGAACCCGTATGCGGTGGGCGGCACTCACCGGCACATCCCGGAGATCCGTCAGGCGCTGCGCGCCGCGGGCGCGTCCGGCGACGTCCGCCTGTCGTTCACGCCGGTGATCGTGCCGATGGCGCGCGGCATCCTCGCCACGAGCACCGCCCGGATCGCGGACGGCGCGACGGACGCGCAGGTGCGCGACGCGTGGGAGGCGGCGTACGGCGACGAGACGTTCGTGCAGCTGCTGCCCGAGGGTCAGGTGCCGCGCACCGCCGACGTGATCGGCGCGAACACGGCGCTCATGGGCCTCGCGATCGATCGGGCCGCGGGCCGCGTGGTGGTGGTCACCGCGGTCGACAACCTGACCAAGGGCACCGCGGGAGCGGCGATCCAGTCGATGAACATCGCGCTCGGCCTCCCGGAGGGCCGCGCGCTCAGCGTGAATGGAGTGGCCCCGTGAGTGTGACGGCAGCCCAGGGGTTCGAGGCGGCCGGCACGGCCGCCGGGCTCAAGTCGACCGGCGCGAAGGACGTCGCCGTGGTGGTGAACCGCGGGCCGCTCAAGGCGGGCGCCGCGGTGTTCACCAGCAACCGCGCCAAGGCCAATCCGATCCTGTGGTCGCAGCAGGCGGTCTCGGACGGCGTGGTGGAGGCTGTCGTCCTCAACTCGGGCGGCGCCAACTGCTTCACCGGCTCGTTCGGCTTCCAGACCTCGCACCAGACGGCCGAGCGCGCCGCCGAGCTGCTCGGCGTGAGCGCGGGCGACGTGCTGATCTGCTCGACGGGCCTGATCGGCACCGGCGACGAGCAGTTCCGCGCCCGGGTGCTCGACGGCACCGCCCAGGGAGTCGCCTCTCTGTCGGCCGACGGCGGGGACGACGCGGCGGCGGCGATCATGACCACCGACACCGTGCCGAAGACGGCCGTCCGCCAGGCTGACGGCTGGACGATCGGCGGCATGGCCAAGGGCGCCGGCATGCTGGCGCCCGGGCTGGCCACGATGCTCGTCGTGATCACGACCGACGCCGTGCTGGACGCCGCGCAGCTGGACGCGCACCTGCGCGCCGCGACGCGGGTGAGCTTCGACCGGCTCGACTCGGACGGCTGCATGTCGACGAACGACCAGGTGACGCTGCTGGCCAGCGGAGCGTCCGGCGTCGTGCCCGACGAGACCGCCTTCCGCGACGCGCTCGTCGATCTCTGCCGCGAGCTCTCGGCGAAGCTGCAGGACGACGCCGAGGGCGCCAGCCACGCGATCACGATCGAGGTGCGGGGCGCGGCGAGCGAGGACGACGCGGTCGAGGTCGGCCGCTCCGTCGCCCGCAACAATCTCTTCAAGGCCGCGATCTTCGGGAACGACGCGAACTGGGGCCGCGTGCTCGCGGCGATCGGCACGACCGATGCCGAGTTCGACCCGTACGACGTGGACGTATCGATGAACGGCGTGCGGGTGTGCACGAAGGGCGGCCCCGATCGCCCGCGCGAGGAGGTCGACCTGACGCCGCGCGCGACGCACGTGCTGATCGACCTGCGGACGGGCGACGCCGAGGCGACGATCCTGACCAACGACCTGACCCACGACTACGTCCACGAGAACAGCGCCTACTCCTCATGACAGATCATCCCGTCGACCTGCAGGACACCAGCCCCGAGGAGGCCGCCGCGAAGGCGGCGACCCTCATCGAGTCGCTGCCCTGGGTGAAGAAGTACCGCGACCAGATCGTCGTGGTGAAGTACGGCGGCAACGCGATGATCAGCGAGGAGCTGCAGGACGCCTTCGCGCAGGACATCGCCTACCTGCGCTACGTCGGCGTGCGCCCCGTCGTGGTGCACGGCGGCGGACCGCAGATCTCCAGCATGCTCGACCGCCTCGCCATCCCGAGCGAGTTCAAGGGCGGGTATCGCGTCACGAGCACCGAGGCGATCAGCGTGGTGCGCATGGTGCTGACGGGCCACATCAACCCCCAGCTCGTCGCGAAGATCAACTCATACGGCCCGCTCGCCACGGGGCTCAGCGGCGAGGACGCGGGCCTGTTCGGCGGTCGCAAGCGCGGCGTGGTGATCGACGGGGTCGAGGAGAGCCTCGGCCGGGTCGGCGACGTCGTGCGCGTCGACCCGACCGCCGTGCTCGACCACCTCAAGGCCGGGCGCATCCCGGTCGTCTCGAGCATCGCGCCGGACCTCGACCACCCGGGCCAGTCGCTCAACGTGAACGCCGATGCGGCGGCCGCCGCCCTGGCGATCGCATTGAAGGCGCGCAAGCTCGTCGTCCTCACGGACGTCGCCGGTCTGTACGCCGACTGGCCCCACCGCGATTCGCTGGTCTCACACCTGACGGCGTCGGAGCTGCGGGAGATGATGCCACGCCTGGAGTCGGGGATGATCCCGAAGATGCAGGCATGCCTCGACGCCGTCGAGGAGGGGGTCGACGCCGCGGCGATCATCGACGGGCGCGTGCAGCACTCGGTGCTGGTGGAGCTCTTCACGAGCAAGGGAATCGGAACGCAGGTCGCGTCGTCGACCGAGTCGAGCGGGGGGTCGAAGTGAGCGGGACGGAGCCGGGCATGACGAACGAGGACTGGCAGGACGTCGCGTCTCGCGACCTGATGAGCCTCGGCGGACGGCTGGCGCTGCTGGTGCGCGGCGAGGGCTCGCACGTCTGGGACGCCGACGGCACCCGCTACCTCGACTTCCTCGGCGGGATCGCCGTGAACGCGCTGGGCCACGCGCACCCGGTGTTCGCCGAGACGGTCGCGCGCCAGGCGGCGACGCTGTCGCACGTCTCGAACTACTTCGCGACGCCGCAGCAGCTCGAGCTCGCCGCGCGGCTCAAGCAGCTCGCCGGCACGGGGGAGAAGGGGCGGGTGTTCCTCGCGAACTCCGGCACCGAGGCGAACGAGACCGCGATCAAGCTCGCCCGCCTCCACGACCGCGACGGCCTGATCGTCAGCCTGGAGGGCGCCTTCCACGGCCGCTCGACGGGGGCGCTCGCGCTCACCCCGAAGGCCGCGTACCAGGATCCGTTCCGCCCGCTGCTGCCCGGCGTCGTGCACCTCGCCCCGACGATCGAGGCGCTCGAGCAGCTGTTCGCGTCGGGCGAGCGGATCTCCGCGCTCGTCGTCGAGCCCATCCAGGGCGAGGCCGGAGTGCTGCCCCTGCCGGACGGCTACCTGCGCCGCGCACGCGAGCTCACGACCGCGAACGACGCGCTGCTGATCCTCGACGAGGTCCAGACGGGTATGGGCCGGACGGGCGAGTGGTTCGCCTTCCAGCGGGAGGGCATCCTGCCGGACGCGATCACCCTCGCGAAGGGCATCGCCGCGGGCTTCCCCCTGGGGGCGATGGTGACGTTCGGAGCGGCGAGCGACCTGTTCTACCCCGGTACCCACAATTCGACGTTCGGCGGCAACCCGCTCGCGAGCGCGGTCGCGAACGCGGTGATCCAGGAGATCCAGGATCGCGGCCTGCTCGCGAACGTCGCGGCGCGGAGCGCGCAGCTGCGCGCCGGCGTCGCATCGCTGCCGCTGGTCGGGGGCACCCGCGGCGCCGGTCTGCTGATCGGCATCCCTCTGACGGCGCCCGTCGCCGCCGAGGTGCGCGAGGCCGCACAGGCGCGCGGCCTCATCGTCAACGCCCCCACGGACGACGCGATCCGCATCGCCCCCGCCTACACGATCGGCGACGCCGAGGTCGAGGAGTTCCTCGAGCTCTTCGCCGCCGCGCTGTCCGACGTGTCCGCCCATCACGCCCCCATCCCGACCCAGGAGACCTCCGCATGACCCGCCACTTCCTGCGCGACGACGACATCACGCCCGCCGAGCAGGCCGAGATCCTCGATCTCGCGGCACAGCTCAAGAAGGACCGCTGGGCGGACAAGAGCCTCGCCGGCCCGCAGACCGTCGCCGTCATCTTCGACAAGTCCTCCACGCGCACGCGCGTCTCGTTCGCGGTCGGCATCGCCGACCTCGGCGGGTCGCCGCTGATCATCTCGACCGCCAGCAGCCAGCTGGGCGGCAAGGAGACGCCGGCGGACACGGCGCGCGTGCTCGAGCGTCAGGTCGCCGCGATCGTGTGGCGCACCTACGCGCAGGCGGGCCTGGAGGAGATGGCGGAGGGCACCCGCGTCCCGGTCGTCAACGCCCTGAGCGACGACTTCCACCCGTGCCAGCTGCTGGCGGACCTGCTCACGATCCGCGAGCACAAGGGCGAGCTGAAGGGACTGACGCTGTCGTTCTTCGGCGACGGCCGCAGCAACATGGCGCACTCGTACGTGCTGGCCGGCGTCACGGCCGGCATGCACGTGCGCGTCGCCTCGCCCGAGCCGTACGCGCCGCGGGAGGACGTGATCGCCGATGCCGACCGCATCGCGGCGCAGACGGGCGGCTCCGTGACGCTGTACACCGATCCGCTCGAGTCCGCGGCCGGCGCCGACGTCGTCGTGACGGACACGTGGGTCTCGATGGGCAAGGAGGAGGAGAAGCTCGCGCGCCTGCGCGATCTCGGCGCCTACAAGGTGACGCAGGAGATCATGTCGCTGGCGGATCCGGGTGCGCTCTTCATCCACTGCCTCCCGGCTGACCGCGGCTACGAGGTCGACGCCGAGGTGATCGACGGCCCGCAGAGCGTCATCTGGGACGAGGCGGAGAACCGGCTGCACGCGCAGAAGGCGCTGCTGGTGTGGCTGCTGCGGCAGGTCTGAGAGGCCCGCTCTCGCGCCGCGTGTCCGCCGGCCTGTCACGGCTGGACGGACCGCGACGCGAGGCGGGCGTCGACCTCGCCCGCGGGCTGGCCGTGATCGGCATGTTCGCGGCGCACCTGCTGGAGACGACGGCGTTCGACTGGTCCCATCCGGCGACGTGGACCGATGTCGTCAACGGACGCTCGTCGATCCTGTTCGCCACTCTCGCGGGCGTCTCGCTCGCGCTGGTGACGGGAGGCACGCGACCGTTCTCCGGCGAGCGGATGACGTACGCGCGCATCCGGATCGCCCTGCGCGCGGCCTGCATCTGGGTGCTCGGCATCGCTCTGGTGCTGCTGGGCACTCCGGTGCTGGTGATCCTGCCCGCCTACGCGATCCTGTTCCTGCTGGCGCTGCCGCTGCTGGCGCTGTCGCCGTCGAGGCTGTTCGCGATCGCCGCGACGATCGCGGTGCTGATGCCGTTCGCGGTCTACGCGATCGGGGAGTGGCCGGGCTGGGACGACGAGCTCGGGCAGGGCATCGCCCAGGTGATCGGCTGGAACTATCCGTTCCTCCTCTGGGCGGCGTTCGTCGTGGCGGGAATCGCGGTCGGGCGCATCGCGTTCTCCCGCCCGGCCGTCGCCGGCGCGCTCGCCGCGGCCGGCGCGGCTCTGGCCGCCGTCGGCTACGGCGTGGTGGGACAGTGGGCGCAGCTGTCGCAGGCCGACTCGCTGTGGGGCGTGGTGCTGTCGAGCGGGGCGCACTCCAGCGGCATCGGCGAGGCGATCGGGTCGGGCGGGACGGCGCTCGCGACGATCGGTCTCTGTGCGCTGCTGTGCGTCACGCCCCTGCGCTGGGTCGTGCTGCCGCTGCGCGCCGTCGGCGCCATGGCGCTCACGGCATACACCGTGCAGCTCGTCGTCTGGGCGGCCCTGCAGCCGCCCGCAGGCGCGTACGGCTCGCCTCTGGCATCGTTCCGGGCTCTCGAGCCCTTCTGGCCCATGACCCTCGCGACGATCGCCGGATGCACCCTGTGGACGCTGCTGGTCGGCCGCGGGCCGCTCGAGTGGCTGATCGGCCGGGTCGCGTCGGTGGGACCGCCGCCGAAGGTCGACGCGCGGGCCTGACGTCGACGCGCGGCCCTGACGCCGTCTGCGCTACTGGTCGCCGGGAGACCTCGGCGCCGCGAGGGGCGCCGAGGGCGCACCGGCGAGGAAGCGATCCGGGCGGAATCCGTCCAGCAGCGGATGCGGGTCGCCGCCGAGGATCTCGTCCGCCATCACCTCGGCGAGCCAGGGCGCGAGGACCACTCCGCTGTGCGTGACGACCGCGAAGACGGGTGAGCCGGCCACGACCGGTCCCGCTGCGGTCACGCCGTCGGCGGGGATGACGCGGTGGCCCACGCGCACTCCGTCGACGCGCCCGGCGCGGCTGGGAAGCACCGCGCCGAGGCGCTGCGCGAACTCGCGGACGGTGGCCGCAGGCGCGGCGACCCCCGGCTGTGCGTCGTGGTCGAGGTCGAGCGCCTGCAGCAGCAGGTCGTCGGGGCCGTGAGGACGGAGGCTCAGGAGGTCGGTAGTCACCAGACCGGTCACGCCGTGCCCCGGGACGTGCGCGTCGGCGAGGTAGCCGAAGGCGGGGCCGTCCTGCACCGCCGGGACGAGCGGCAGCCGTCCTCCGGCGGTCGCCACGAGCTGTGAGCTGCCGTTGCCGGCGCAGATCGCCGCGGCATCCGCCTCGAACGTCCCCGCGTCGGTGCCCACCTCGACGCCGTCTTCCAGCGCGGTGACGGAGGTGACGGTCGCCGTGGCCGTCTCCGCCTTGCCGCTCGCGTCGAGCGCACGGCGGAGCGTCTCGATCCGCCGCAGCGGGTACGCGTGGCCCTCGCCGTCGAATGCCGCCGCCAGGGAGTCGTCGGGCACGTCCACGACGGTGCGTGACCGGGCCTCGGCAGGCGTGATCCACGCGGCCCCGTACCCGCGCTGCTGCAGACGCTCGACGCGGGCTCGCAGGCCGGCGCGATGCGCTTCCGCCGCCGCGATCTCGACGTGCCCCGCGAACGTGACCGCCGCGGGATCCGTCCTGGCGACCTCCCGCCAGGCGGCGACGCCCTCGACGTTCAGCCGGTGGTACCCGAGGGGTTCCTTCTTGTGGCTGTTGATCCAGGCGTAGCTGGTGGCCGTGGTGCCGGACGTCGTGCCGGCGGCGTCGATGAGCGTGACACGGGCGCCTCGGCGGACGAGGGAATGGGCGAGGGAGAGCCCGATGATCCCGGTGCCGACGACGATCACGCGCGGGTGGCCGCCGGTCACGGGGACTCCTGTCCGTCGAACGGAGGGAAGCCGAGTCGCTCCGCTGTCAGCTCCACGTCCTGGCTGGACACCTCGGCACGCAGCTCATTGAGCCGCCGCATCCGCTCCAGTGCGCGGTCAGGGTGCCGGGCGGCCACCGCGTTGACCAGCGCCTGGGCGACGATGAGGGGGATGCTCGCGTCGCTCGCCGCCGACAGAGAAGTCGGTGCGGTCGTGATCACATGGTCGACCTCGCCGCGGATGGGCATGCCGATGGCCTCGGTGATGAGGATGACGGGGATGCCGACCTGACGCCCGCGCCGACATGCCGCCGCGACCTCGTCGAACTGGCGGATCGGCGCGAACACGATGAGGGCGTCACCGGGGCGCAGCAGCGCGAGCTCGTCGGCGAGCAGGACGCCGGTGACCTTGGAGGAGCGGGCGTCGACGCCCGTGCGGGCGAGGAAGAAGGCGAGATAGTCGGCGATGTAGCCCGTCGGCGCGAGGCCGTAGCAGAAGACGCGCTCCGCCCCGGCGACGTCGTCGACGACAGCGTCCCAGTCGACGTCGGCCAGCGACTCGCGGAACTGCTCGACGGCGCGAGCGGTGTCGTCGACGACCGTGCGCAGATGGCTGCCGTCGGTCGTGGCGCGCATGCGACGCTGCAGCACCGCGCTGGGGTCGGAGCGCTTCGCGATCGTGTCCAGGGCGGCCTGCCGCACCTCCTTCATGCTGCGGTATCCGAGCGCCCGGGTGGCACGGATGACGCTGGCATCGCTGGTGCCCAGCGCTCGCGCGATCTCCATCGCCGATGCCGCGGCGACGCGGTCGGGGTGCAGCGCGAAGTAGGCCGCGATGTCCGCGAGCGTTCCCCGGAGGGTGGGGCCGATGTGGATGGCGCGCGCGTAGAGGGTGTCGCCCTCCGCCGGCTGGTCCATGCGCCGTCCTCCGTTCGCTGCGCTCGCAGCCATGCTAGGCGCGCGCCGTCGCCGGCCGCGCCGCTTCACGGAGACGTTGCATCCCCGGAATCTGATCGAAACACTACACAAGTTCACTCGTGTGTAGTAAACACGACACAGCGTCGCCGCCGTCGTCGACAAGCTAGGAGCTGCAATGCACGATCTCGCCGTCATCGGCCTGGGCGCCCTCGGGGTGCATGTCGCCGCCGAGGCCGCGCGTCGTGGCCTCGACGTCGTCGCGATCGACTCCGGGAACGGCGACCACGAGCACGCGGCGACCGGAGGGCGCACCCGCATCTTCCGTCTCGCGTACACGTTCGGGGGCGACTACGTGCCCGCGCTGAGAAGGTCGATGGCCGCCTGGGACGCGCTGGCGGAGACCGCTCCCGGCACACGGCACGACACCGGCGCGCTGCTGATCGGCGCGCCGGACGACCCCGAGATCCGCAAGGCGCTGGAGGCCGTCGCCGACCACGGCATCGCCCACGAGCTGATCGAGGACGCAGGACTGCTCGCCGAGCGCTGGCCCCAGCACAGGCTCCTGCCGGGCGATCTCGCGCTGTACGACCCGGCGGGAGCGCTGCTCGTGCCGCCCGCGGTCACCGCCGCAGTGGCGGAGCAGGCCCGCGCGGCGGGCGCCTCTCTGCACTACGGCACGGAGGCGGCGCGGGTCGAGCCGTCCTCGAACGGCAGCGAGGTCGTCACCGCCGCCGGCCGGCGGGTGAGGGCACGTACCGTCGTCGTGGCCGCGGGGGCATGGTCGGGCCGTTTCGTGCCGGCGTTCGATCGGGCCGTCGAGCTGCGTCGGGCACTGCTGCACTGGTACGACGCCGACGAAGAGGCGTACGGGCCCGCGCGCTTCCCCGTGGGGCTGCGCCGCTCGGGCGCCGCCCGATATTCGTTCTTCCCCCGAGTGGACCAGGCGGGGATCAAGGTCAACTTCCACCAGCCGAAGCCGCGCGTCACCGATGCGGGCGCGCGGGACGCGGCCGTGCCGCCCGACATCGACGTGCTCGAGGCCAGACTGCACGACACGATCGCCGGCCTGGGCGCCCGCCGTCGCACGGCTGCGTACGTCGAGAGCTACACGCCCGACTATCGCGTGCTGCTGGGACGGGTCGCGGGCATCCGGGACACATGGCTCCTCGCCGGGGGATCGGGTCAGGCGTTCAAGCTGGCGCCCGCCCTCGCCGAACACGTCGTCGACCGGCTGCTCGATGTCGAGCCCGCGCTGACGCTGAGGGGCGTCGTCCGCGGCCTGGAGGAGGCACCCGCCGCGGCGGTGGTCGGCCCGTGAGGGTGCCCGGGCGGCTCCCCACGACGGACGGGCGGGGCGAGACGGCATGAGACAGGACGACATCGGGCAAGACGGCATGAGAGAGGACCGGGGCAGGACATGCGCGTAGGAGTCGACATCGGCGGCACGTTCACCGACATCACGGCGGTGGACCGGGACGGGGTGTTCCACATCGGCAAGATCCCCAGCACGCTGGGCGACCAGTCGATCGCACTGGCGGACGGGGTGCGCGGCGTCCTCGCGCGCAGCGGAGCCCGGCCGGAGCAGGTCTCGTATCTGGGGCACGGCACGACGGTGGCGACGAACACGCTGCTCGAACTCGACGGATCGTCCACCGCGCTGGTCGTGACCCGCGGCTTCCGCGACGTGCTGGAGATCGCCCGGCAGAAACGGCCGAGCCTGTACGACCTCTTCGCCGACAAGCCCCGAGTGCTCGTGCCGCGACGGCTCGTGTTCGAGCTGGACGAGCGCATCCTGGGCGACGGATCCGAGCTGCGAGCCGTGGCGGACGACGACCTCGCGCGGCTGCTGGACGAGCTGGGGGCGGTGGACGTCGAGTCGGTGGCCATCTGCTTCCTGCACAGCTATCGAGACCCGCGCCACGAGGAGCAGGTGGCAGCAGCGGTCTCGGAGCGCTTCCCCGACCGGTACGTCACCCGATCGAGCGAGGTCGCGCCGGAGTTCCGAGAGTACGAGCGCCTTTCCACGACCGTCATCAACGCCTTCGTCGGCCCGCGCATGCACCGCTACGTCTCTCGTCTCGAGGAGCGCACCCGCGAGCTCGGCGTGCCCGTGGCGCCGAAGATCATCCAGTCCAACGGCGGCATCGTCTCACCCGACTCGATCGTGCGACGCCCCGTCACGACGCTGCTCTCCGGACCGAGCGCTGGCGTGCTCGGAGCCGCCTGGATCGCGGGCCAGTCGGGATACGGCGACCTCGTGACCTTCGACATGGGAGGCACGAGCACCGATGTGTGCCTGGTTCGGGACGGACGGGCCCTCGTCGCGTCGGAGCGCAGCATCGACGGCTACGTCGTGCGCACGCCGAGCGCGAACGTGCACACCGTCGGCGCCGGCGGCGGCTCGATCGCGCAGGTCGACGGCGCGGGAGCGCTGCACGTCGGTCCGCGCAGCGCGGGCGCGGTGCCTGGGCCCGCGGCCTACGGGCACGGAGGCACGGTCGCCACGGTGACCGACGCGAACGTGGTGCTCGGCAGGCAGAACCCCGACCAGGTGATCGGCGAGGGGCTGCGCCTCGACGTCCGCGCCGCACGGAGCGTCGTGGGCGCCGTGGGCGAGCGACTCGGCCTGAACGAGCCGGACGCCGCCCTCGGCATCGTCCGCGTGGCGAACTCGCACATGGCACGGGCGGTGCGCGGCGTGAGCGTCGACAACGGCGACGACCCGCGCGACCTCGCGCTCGTCGCCTACGGCGGCGCGGGGCCGCTACACGCCGTGGAGGTCGCTCGCGAGGTGGGGATGCGGACGGTCATCGTGCCCCCGAACCCCGGCACCCTGTGCGCGCTGGGGCTGCTCGTCAGCGAGGTGCGCACCGAGATCCGCCGGTCGGGGCTCATCGACCTGGACGGCGACGTCGCGCCGTTGCGGGCGCTGATCGCCGAGCTGAGGGACGCGGCAGACGAATGGTTCGAGCGCGAGCGCATCCCCACGGGCGAGCGGCGCACCGGCTTCGTGCTGGACATGCGCTACCAGCGGCAGAACTTCGAGCTGCCGGTCGACATCGGCGACGGCCGTCTGGACGACGACGACCTGCCCGCCATCGTCGACCGGTTCCACGAGGTCCACCGCAAGAGCTACGGCTTCGCCCACCCCGACGCCCCGGTCCGCGTGGTCAACGTCACGGTGGTCGCGGCGCAGCCGATCGAGGAGCCCCGGCCGTCGTCGCTGCCCGAGAGGACGGCCGAGGACACGCCGTCCGTCGTCGCCCGCCGCGTGCTGCGCTTCCCCGACGGCGAGCGGGAGGCCGACATCCATCGTCGGGAGCTGCTGCGCGCGGGCGACGTCGTCCGCGGCCCGGCCGTCGTGGAGCAGGAGGACTCCACCACGGTGCTGCCGCCGGGAGCGACCGGCGAGGTCGATCGTTTCGGAACCCTGATCGTGGAGGTCGGAGCATGAGCGCCCAGCACACCGCGGAGACGCCCGCCCAGGTCGACCCGGTCACCGTGCAGGTGATCGGAAACGCGCTGCTGTCGGTCGCCGAGGAGGCGGGGACGGTGCTGCGGCGGGCGAGCTACTCGACCAACATCAAGGAGCGCGCCGACTGCTCGACCGCGCTGTTCGACGCCGCGGGCCGACTGATCGCCCAAGCCGAGCACATCCCGATCCACATGGGCTCGATGGCCGGCGCCGTGGGACGCCTCAGCGGCCGCATCGCGGGATACGAGCAGGTGGTCGTCGAGCCGGGCGACGTCTTCATCACCAACGACCCGTACGCCGGGGGCGGCACCCACCTGCCGGACATCACGATGGTCGCCCCGGTGCACGACGGCCGGCGGATCGTCGGCTGGAGCGCGAACATCGCCCACCACTCCGACGTGGGGGGCCACGTGCCCGGAAGCAACTCCGGCGACTCCCACTCGCTGTTCATGGAGGGCCTGCGCATCCCGCTGGTGAAGATCGTCAGCCGCGGACGCGTCGTCGACGACGTGCTGGCGTTCGTGCTGCTCAACTCCCGGCTCCCCGAAGAGCGCTACGGCGACCTGCTCGCACAGCAGTCGGCCGCGGCGGTGGGAGCGCAGCGCCTGCTCGAGCTGCACGAGAAGTACGGCGGCGCCGTCGTGACGGCGTGCAGCGAGGCGCTGCTCGACTATGCCGAGCGCCGGCTCGCGCTCGCCGTCTCCGCGGTGCCGGACGGCCGCTACACCGCGACGGACTGGCTGGACCGAGACCGGCCGGGGGAGGACCGGATCCCTATCGTCGCCACGGTGATCGTCGAGGGCGACCGCATCGCCCTGGACTTCGCCGGCACCGGCCGCGAGGCGACCGTGGCGGTGAACGTGGTGCGCAGCGCCCTGGAGGCGACGGTGTTCTACGCGCTCAAGGCCGCGCTCGATCCGGGGATCCCCGCCAACGGCGGCTTCTTCGACGCCGTGGCGATCTCGGCGCCCGAGGGCAGCATCCTGAACCCGCGCCCGCCGGCTCCGGTCGCGGCGCGGACCGACACCTGTCAGCGCGTCGTCGACGCGGTCTTCGCCGCGCTCGCGCAGGCGCTGCCCGACCGCATCCCCGCCGGCAGCCATTCGTCCATCACCTACGTGAACTTCTCGGGCCTCGGCGACGACTTCTACGTCTATCCCGAGGTCGTCGCAGGAGGGGCCGGGGCCCGACCGGACGCCGACGGGCTGGACGCGGTGCAGGTGCACATCACCAACTCGTCGAACCTGCCGATCGAGTCGCTCGAGACCGAGTACCCGCTGATGGTCGAAGCGTACGAGCTCGTCGCCGACTCCGGCGGGCCGGGGCTGCAGCGCGGCGGGCTCGCCATCCGTCGCGACATCCGCATCCTGGGCGACGGCGCCGAGTTCTCCGCTCATGCCGACCGCCAGTCCCTGCCGCCGGCGGGGTACGCGGGCGGGGGCGACGGCACGCCCGGCCGCTTCACCGTGCGGCCGGGCGAGTCGGACGAGATCGTGCTGCCGGGCGGGCGCGTCAGCGGCGTCGTGCTGCGGCGCGGAGACGTCATGCGGGTGCAGAGCCCGGGCGCCGGAGGGTTCGGCCCGCCGCGCCGGCGCGACCCGCTGCTCGTGCTCCGCGACGTGCAGGACGGACGCGTGACGCCCGAGTCGGCTCGCGCGGACTACGGCGTCGTGATCGCCGACGGAGCGATCGACCTCGAGGCGACCGCCGCCCTGCGGGCGCACGACGGACATGCCGGCTGATCGACGGGCCGTGACGGCGCGCCCGAGCACACACAGGCACCACAACGAGACAGGAGACAGGACCATGCGAACCAGAACGCTCACCGGCGCGGCGCTCGCCGCGACCCTGGCGGTCGGCCTCACCGGCTGCGCGGGCGACCTGCCCGGCGCCGGCACAGCCGAGTCCGACTACCCGACGCGGGCCGTCGAGCTCGTGCTGCCCTTCGGCTCCGGCGGCGCGACCGACATCGCCGCCCGCGCCATGGCGGAAGCGCTCGGACAGCAGCTCGGACAGCCGCTGAACGCGACGAACCAGACCGGCGCGCAGCAGGTGCCCGCCGTCAGCGGAGTGCTGGGGGCTGCGGCCGACGGCTACACGCTGCTCGCGGACGGCGCGGGATCCTCGTCGATCCAGTCGCTGCTGCCGGATCTGCCCTATGAGTGGGACGACCGCACGTTCATCGCCAACGTCGCCAGCGGTGCACACGCCTACGCCGTCGGAGCGGCGAGCGGCGTCACGACGCTCGGTGAGCTCGAAGAGAAGGCACAGGCCGATCCGTCCTCCTTCCGCGTCGCCTGGCTCGGCGGCACGACCACCAGCGACTACGCCACGCTCCAGCTGCTCGACGAGATCGACGTCGACCCGGCGGACGTGGTGCGCGTGCCGTTCGACGGCTCCGGCGAGGCGATGCAGGCCGCCGCGGCGGGAGACGTCGACCTCGCCAGCGGAGGATCCAGCGCGATCGCCTCGCTGTACAGCTCGGGCGACCTGGTGCCTCTCGCGCTGACGGCGGAGGACCCGAACTATCCGGAGATCCCGCTCGCATCGGACGAGGGGTACGAGGAGCTCGACCTGCAGTACTGGGTCGGGCTTTCCGGCCCGGCCGGGTTGCCCGAGCCGGTGGTGCAGTCGCTCGTCGACGCGCTGGGCGAGCTCGCCGAGGGCGGTCAGCTCGACGACACGTTCGCCAAGCTCGGGATGACCGTGGACATCGTCACCGGCGACGAGCTCGACGCGGCCGTGCACGAGGAGGCGGAGACCTTCCGCGAGCTCGGCGAGCTGGTGGGCTGATGCCGGCGGCCCTCTTCCGGCTGCTGCGCGAGCCCGACGGCTGGGCCTACGCGCTGCTCGCCGTGGCGGCGCTCGCGGCGGCCGTCGACGGCATCGTCCTCGTCGCCCAGGCGGGGGGCTCCGGCGAGCGGGCCGCAGCCGGCTGGTTCGTCGGGGCGGTCGGTGTCGTGCTGCTGGCCCTCGTCGTCGCCGGGGTCGGACAGGATCTGCGCGGCAGACAGGTGTCGGTCGTCACGGCGATCGCCACCGTCATCATCGCCGAGGAGGAGGCGGCGGGCCGCGACGTCGAGGACCGCTTCTCGGCCGACGCGCCGCTGCTGCCGCGCCGCCGCATCGTCCGCACCCTGGCGGTGTCCGCCGTGCTCATGATCGCGTGGATGGTGCTGCTTCCCTGGCTGGGCTTCGGGCTCGTCACGGGGCTGTTCTGCCTGGCGTTCATGAGGCTCGTCAGCGCATCGCGATGGTGGGTCGCGATCGTCACGGCCGTCTGCGTGGGCGCAGGACTCGCCGTGCTCTTCCCGCTCTCCGGCGTGCTGCTGCCCACGGGCGCTCTCTGGTACCTCATCTGACCCTTCGAACGACAGGAGCGAGGGCATGGACCTCGACACCATCCTCCAGGGCTTCGCGACCATCCTGACGCCCGAGCATCTGCTGGTCGCGTTCCTGGGCTGTTTCGCCGGGACGTTCTTCGGCGTCCTGCCCGGGCTCGGCCCCGTCACGGCGATCGCGGTGCTCTTCCCGCTGACGACCTATCTCGATCCCGTCTCCGGCATCCTCATGCTGGCGGCCGTCTACTACGGCGGGATGTACGGCGGGTCGACCACGGCCATCCTGCTGAACATCCCGGGGGAGGTGTCCTCGCTGCCCTCGGCGCTGGAGGGCTACCCCCTCACCAAGCGAGGCCGTGCGGGAGCCGCCCTCGCCACCGCGGCCGTCTCGTCGTTCTTCGCCGGGATCGTCGGCACGATCGGGGTGATGCTGATCGGGCCGTCGCTGGCGCACTTCGCCCTGGCTTTCGGGCCCCCGGAGCAGTTCGGCCTGATCCTGTTCAGCCTCACCGCGATCTCGGGGCTCGTCTCGGGGTCCATGGTCAAGGGGCTCGCCATGGCGGTGCTCGGGATGCTGCTCTCGCTGGTCGGCTACGACGCCATCTCGGGCGCCCAGGTGCTCACCTTCGGGTCGTGGACCCTCGCCCAGGGCTTCAGCGTCGTGCCGGTGATGATCGGGCTGTTCGGTATCGGAGAGATCCTGAAGACGCTGCTGCAGCGCGACCCGGACACGTCGGTGGCGAAGGTGGGCAGTCTCATGCCCACCCGGGAGGAGCGTCGCGCGAGCGTCGGACCGACCGTGCGGGGCACCTTCCAGGGGTTCTTCCTCGGTCTCATCCCCGGCATGCTGCCGTCGGTCACCTCGTTCCTGAACTACTCGTGGGAGCGGCGACGGGGCGAGCGCCGCGGCGACTCGCGGTTCGGCCGCGGCGCGATCGAGGGGATCGCCGGGCCGGAGGCGGCCAACAACGGCGCGGCGATGGGCGGTTTCGTGCCCCTGTTCAGCCTGGGCATCCCCACGGGGCCGTCGATGGCCCTCATCCTGGCGGCCCTCCTGGTCTACGGGCTCGTCCCTGGGCCCACCCTCTTCACCGAGCGGTCCGACTTCACCGCCGGCATCATCGCGAGCTTCCTCGTGGCCAACGTCATCCTGCTCGTGCTGAACCTGCCCCTCGTGGGGCTCTGGGCGAAGATCGCGCGGGTGCCGTTCAGCATCATGGGGCCGATCGTGATCGTCTGCTGCCTCGTCGGAGCGCTGCTCGAGCGCAACAGCACGTTCGACGTCGGCGTCTGCGCGGCGTTCGGCTTCATCGCGCTGCTGCTCGACCGCGCGAGACTGCCGCTCGCGCCGCTCGTCATGGGGTTCATCCTCGGGCCGTCGCTGCAGCAGACGATGCGGCAGTCGTTCACGATGTCGCCGACCTTCTTCGCGGAGCGGCCGATCTTCGTGTTCTTCGCTGTTCTCAGCCTCGCGACGGTCGGCTGGTCGGTCTTCCGCGCGGTACGGACGCGGCGGGAGTCCGCGCCGCGGAGCTCCCGGCCCCGGGCGGCCCGGGAGCGGGCGGGGCGGGCCGGCTCGGATCGATAGGCTGGACGCATGAGCAGCGAGCAGCACCAGGCCGGCCAGGTCACGAACGAAGGGGCCCTCTGGGGGGCGCGTTTCGCGACGGGGCCGTCGCCGGAGCTGCAGGCGCTCAGCCGCTCCACGCACTTCGACTGGCAGCTTGCGCTCTATGACATCGCGGGCTCCCACGCGCACGCCAAGGCGCTGGCCGCCGCGGGGTATCTCGAGGCGGACGAGGAGCGGCGGATGCACGAGGGCCTGGATGCCCTCGCGGCCGGCATCCGCGACGGATCGCTGCAGCCCCGCCCGGGCGACGAGGACGTGCACGGCGCGCTCGAGTCGGCTCTCATCGAGGTGGTCGGCGCCGAGCTCGGCGGGCGCCTGCGCGCCGGTCGCAGCCGCAACGACCAGATCGCGACCCTGGTGCGCATGTACCTGCTGGACCACGCCAGGGTCATCGCCCGAGACCTGCTCGCGCTGATCGACGCGCTCGTGGCGCAGGCGGACGCGCACCCCGCCGTCATCCTGCCCGGGCGCACCCACCTGCAGCACGCGCAGCCCGTGCTGCTGGCGCACCACCTGCAGGCGCACGCCTGGCCCCTCGTCCGCGACCTCGAGCGTCTGCGCGACTGGCGCGTGCGGGCGGCGGTGTCGCCCTACGGCGGCGGCGCGCTGGCCGGCTCGACGCTCGGGCTCGACCCGCAGCTGGTCGCGACCGAGCTGGGGCTCGACCGGCCCTCCGAGAACTCGCTCGACGGCACGGCCGCGCGCGACGTGGTGGCGGAGTTCGCGTTCATCGCGGCGCAGATTGGGATCGACCTGTCGCGCTTCGCGGAGGAGATCATCCTCTGGAACACGCGGGAGTTCGGCTTCGTCACCCTCGACGACGGCTACTCGACGGGCTCGAGCATCATGCCCCAGAAGAAGAACCCGGACATCGCCGAGCTCGCTCGGGGGAAGGCGGGGCGCCTCGTCGGCAACCTGTCCGGCCTCCTCACGACGCTCAAGGGACTGCCGATCGCGTACAACCGCGACCTGCAGGAGGACAAGGAGCCGGTGTTCGACTCCGTGGCGACGCTCGAGGTCGTGCTGCCCGCCTTCACCGGGATGGTCGCGACGCTGAGCTTCCACGCCGACCGCATGGCCGAGCTCGCGCCGCAGGGCTTCTCGCTCGCGACCGACGTCGCGGAGTGGCTGGTGAAGCGCCGCGTCCCGTTCCGCGAGGCACACGAGATCTCGGGTGCGCTCGTGCGCGCCTGCGAGCAGCGCGGCATCGGCCTCGAGGACGCGTCGGACGAGGTGCTCGCCGAGGTGTCTTCGCACCTGACGCCGGACGTGCGCGAGGTGCTCTCGATCGAGGGCTCGGTCGCAAGCCGGACGGGTGCCGGCGGCACGGCCCCCGCTCGGGTCGCCGAGCAGCGCGTCGAGCTGGTCGAGCGCGCCCAGGCGGCGGTGCGCGTGCTCGGCGCCTCGTCCTAGGGCGGGGCGACCCGCCGGGCGCGCGCGACACGATGTCGGAGGCGACCGGCATCATGGGCTCATGATCGTCGCCGGCCTCCTCCTGCTGGCGGTCGGCGCGGCGGCACTGGTCCGCACGCTGTTCCGCCGTGCGGGTCGCACCGCCGTGCGCATCGGCCTGAGCGCGGTGACGGTCGGCGTGCTGCTCATCGGCCTGCTGACCGACGCGTTCGTCGCGGGCCTCGCGGCGGTCCTCGTGGCCGCGCTGTGGCTATGGCTGATGCCCGACCACGGGCGTTCCCCGGCGTCGATCTGGCCGACCGCGGGGCTCGGCGTGCTCGTGGCGGCGAGCCTGCTGCTGATCCCGGCCGATTACGGCACGGGCCTGACCGCGCAGGGCGCGATCGCCTCGCCGCTCGGTCCGCTCTCGGCGCCCGTGGCGCTGTTGATGATCGGGGCCGCGGTCTACCTGCTCGAGCCGGCGAACGTCGTGGTGCGCGCCGCCCTCGAGCGCGAGAACATCGCGCCCGCCGCGGATCCGGACGACCCGCCGGCGTCGGCGGAGCAGACGGTTGCCGCGTCCCTGCCTGCGGCGACTCCGAAGCCCGGGCCGGGGCAGGTGATGAAGGGCGGCAGGCTGATCGGTCCGCTCGAGCGCACGATCGTCTTCGGGCTGACCCTCGCGGCGGCGTACCCGCTGCTGGCCGCGTTCATCGCGGCGAAAGGGATCGTGCGCTTCCCGGAGATCTCGCGCGACCGCGACGACGGCGATCGGGCCGAGTACTTCCTCGTCGGCAGCATGGTCAGCTGGGTGCAGGCGCTGGCCGCGGCTTTCCTCGTCTGGTGGGGGCTGAACTCCTGACGTCCGTGGCGGGTCCGAGCCCATAGGCTAGATGCCGTGAGTGCTGAGACCGTTGCCGTGCCGGCGATCGATCCGACGTTCGACAACGTCTGGGACGAGATCGTCTGGCGTGGGCTGATCCACGTGTCGACCGATCGCGACGCGCTTCGCGAGCTGCTGTCCGGACCGCCGATCGTCTACTACTGCGGTTTCGACCCGACGGCCCCGAGCCTGCACCTCGGCCACCTCGTCCAGCTGCTGCTGATGCGCCGGCTGCAGCTCGCCGGTCACCGGCCGCTCGGCCTCGTGGGCGGCTCGACCGGACTCATCGGCGACCCGCGGCCCACGGCCGAGCGCACCCTCAACACGAGAGAGACGGTCGCGGACTGGGTCGCGAAGCTCCGGTCCCAGGTGGAGCGGTACCTCAGCTTCGAGGGCGACAGCGCCGCCCGGATGGTCAACAACCTCGACTGGACCGCGCCGCTCAGCGCGATCGACTTCCTGCGCGAGATCGGCAAGCACTTCCGCGTGGGCACGATGCTCAAGAAGGACGCGGTGAGCGCGCGCCTGAACTCCGATGCGGGCATCAGCTACACCGAGTTCAGCTACCAGATCCTGCAGGGCCTCGACTACCTCGAGCTGCACCGCCAGTACGGCTGCATGCTGCAGACGGGCGGCAGCGACCAGTGGGGCAACCTGACGAGCGGGACCGACCTGATCCACCGGGTCGAGGGCACCTCGGTGCACGCCATCGGCACGCCCCTGATCACGAACAGCGACGGCACCAAGTTCGGCAAGAGCGAGGGCAACGCGATCTGGATCGACGGCGAGCTGACCAGCCCGTACGCGTTCTACCAGTTCTGGCTCAACACCGACGACGCCGACGTCGTCGAGCGGCTGAAGGTGTTCACGTTCCTGTCGCGCGCCGAGATCGAGGGCTACGAACGGCTCGTGGCCGATGAGCCGTTCCGTCGCGCGGCGCAGAAGCGCCTCGCGCTGGAGGTGACGACGACCGTGCACGGCCAGGACGCGACCGCGGCCGCCGTCGCGGCGTCGGAGGCGCTGTTCGGCAGGGGAGATCTGGCCGCGCTCGATGCGCGCACTCTCGCCTCGGCGCTGCGCGAGCTGCCGCACGCCGAGCTCGCGTCCGGCACCCCTGTGGTGCAGGCGCTGGTGGACACCGGCCTGGTGTCGTCGGCGTCGGAGGCCCGCCGCGCGATCGCGCAGGGCGGCGTCTCGATCGACGGCGAGAAGGTGGGCTCGGACGAGGCGACCGTCGAGGGCTCGCTGCCCGGGGGAGTGTCCGTGCTGCGGCGCGGCAAGAAGGCGCTGGCGGGCCTGTTCGTCTCGTGACGGTCGCGGTCCTCCGACCGCGACACGCCCGGGACCGGCTCCGGTTTGCCCGAGGGTCGGGCTCCGCGTAATGTATTCCCTTGTCGCCGCCAAGCGGTGAGGTTGAGCCGGAAGGCTCCCACCCCAGGTCGACGACAACCCCACGTGAAGATCACGCTCTTGAGCATGCTGGCCTTCGGGTCTAGCGTGGGGGATCCAGCTTCTCGGGCTCGCCTCGACGATGTCGGGTCGGCCCGCTCAGGCGGTCACCGAGACGGCGTGTCGGTTTGACAGGCCGAACGAGCTGGATAAGATAGAGAAGTTGCCCCGGAGGGCTGCGGCGGGAGTCGCAGGGCTGGGAGCATCCGATCCTTGAGAACTCAACAGCGTGCACTTGTCAAA
>NZ_JAIJZW010000001.1:656574-748259 GCF_019753765.1 Microbacterium marinilacus | reverse complement strand
TCCGAGTCAGCTCGGCGAGCAGCTCTCCCGGCCTGGCTGCACTTCTACAATCACCACAGACCCCACACCGCCATCGGAAAGCTCCCACCCATCAGCCGCATTTCAAACAACCTGGCTGGGCACTACAGCTAGGGCAGGAGGGAGCGCCAGAGCGCGTCGGCCTGCGCGAGCGTGTCCTCGATGGCGCCGGACGTGTCGATGACGACGTCCGCCAGCCTCAGCCGCTCGTCATCGGACGCCTGGTTGGCGACGCGCGAGCGCGCCTCCGCCTCCGACATGCCGCGATGCTCCACCATCCGCGCCACGCGCACGTCCGCCGGCGCGTGCGCCACCACCACGCGATCCCACTCCCCCGTGCCGCGCGCCTCGGCCAGCAACGGCACGTCGTAGACGACCACGGCGTCCGGGTCCGCGTCGAGGGCGGCACGGAAGCGACGCTGCGACTCCTCCTTGACCGCCGGATGCACGATGTCGTTCAGCGCCGCGAGTCGCTCGCGGTCGCCGAAGACGAGCGCGCCGAGCGCCGGTCGGTCGAGCGCGCCGTCGGGCGTCAGCACGCCCTCCCCGAACTCCGCCGCGATCGCGGAGAGCACCGGCTCGCCCGGCCGCTGGAGCTCGCGCACCAGTGCGTCGGCGTCGACGACGACGGCGCCGTGCTCGGCCAGGCGACGGGCGACGGTCGACTTGCCGGACGCGATTCCGCCCGTGAGCGCGACGAGAGGCATGCGCTCAGTCTTCCACGCGCCCCGCCGCGCGGCGTGACGCCGTCGGGGTCAGAGCGGATCGCCCCAGCGGAACCGGCCGCCCTCCGCGGCGAACTCCGCCGCGACCGCCTCCCGCAGCTCCGGGTCGGCGAGATAGTCGACGGCGGCGGCCGCGAGCCCCGCCGCGGCGTCGGCGAGCGCGTCGAACGCCGGCGGCTGCACGGTCCAGGCGGCGAAGGCGGCGTTGTGAGGCGTGACGTCGTCCGGCCCGCCCAGCCCGATGGAGGGATGGATGGACGGCAGATAGCGGGTGACGTTGCCCATGTCGGTCGACGCGCCGCCCTGCGCCGCGACGGGAGGCGACGGCGGCACCTCGCGCCCGCGGCCGGCGACCGCCGCGGCCCAGCGGCGCGTCAGCTCGAGGTTCGGCTGCAGCGGCAGGTACGGCGGCACGGGATCGACGTCGATCTCGGCCCGAGTGCCCGTCGACAGCGCGGCGCCCTCGAGCACCGCGACGACGCGGTCGGTGAGCGCCACGAGCGTGTCGATCTCGGCCGAGCGCACGTAGAACAGGGCCGCCGCGCGCTCGGGCACGACGTTCGGCGCCGCGCCTCCGTCCGTGATGATGCCGTGCACACGGTCGATCGGCAGGATGTGCTGCCGCAGCTGCGCGACGCCCTGGTAGGCGGTCACGACCGCGTCGAGCGCGTTCAGCCCGAGCCAGGGGGCTCCGGCCGCGTGCGCCGCGCGCCCGTGATAGGTCACCGCGACGCGCCGCACCCCCGTCGTCCTCTGCGCGACGAGCGGGGACGCTGCCGACCCGGCGGCCGGATGCACCATGCCCGCCGCGTCGACGTCGTCGAAGCCGCCCGCACGGAGGATCAGCTCCTTGCCGGCGCCGTTCTCCTCCGCGGGCGTGCCGATGAGGGAGACCCGACCGCCCAGGCGCCCCGCGATCGGCGCGACGGCCAGGAAGGCTCCGACCGCGGCGCCCGCGATGATGTTGTGCCCGCACGCGTGGCCGACCCCCGGCAGCGCGTCGTATTCCGCGATGATCGCGAAGTGCGGCCCGTCGGCGGCGCCCGCGGTGACGCGCAGCGCCGTCGGCAGGCCGAAGGCCCCCACCGCGGCGGCGTGGCCGTGCCGCTCGAGGAGCTCCGCGAGGCGACCGGCGGAGCGATGCTCTTCGAAGCCGATCTCCGGGTCCTCGTGCAGCGCGATCGCGAGCCGCTCGAGCTCGGGACGCAGCCCGTCCACCGCTCGCACCGACTCGTCGCGCAGGGCCGCCGGCGCACCCGCGAAGCGCGACGGTTCGTCGACCCGCGCCGGCGGCGCGCCAGCCGCCGTGCGGGCCTGCCAGGCGAGGGCGGCCGCGAGCGGATCGCTCACAGCGTGACCGTCTCGCCGTCCGGTCGGCGCACCGTGAGCCGGTAGCCCGCGGGCTCGCCCTCGACGACCTCCGCCACCGACCCCTCCGGCAGCGCGAGCGCGTCGTGGACGCGGCGGACGGGACCGGGGTCGCGCTCGACCCGCTCGAAGGACACGATCTCGAGCGTCGGCACGTCGCTGAGACCCGGCTGCTCGGTGTCGCCCCAGTCGATCAGGAACGGCACGGCGAACCCCGAGCCGCCGCGTGTCAGCCGCCACTCGAGGAGGACGCCGTCGGGGCGCCGACGCGAGAGATCCCAGACGTCGCCCGGATCGAAGCCGCGCTCGCGAGCCCCCGTCACGACGCCGTCGATGTCGTCGGGATGGATCGCGTACGTCACGATCTCCGGCCCCGCGAGGTCGCGGATGCCGAACGTCTCCGGCAGCGACTCGTGCTCGACGTCGGGATCCGGGCCGATCAGCTCGATGTAGTGGGGGGCGCGCCGGTCGCCGACGGTGAGCGCCACCAGCGCGTTCGCGGTGCCGGTCGGGTGTGCGCCGCCGGGCGCCGCGGTGACACCGGTCCGCTCCGCGAACCACGACACGACGCCCGCGAGGTCCGGCCCTGCGATGACGATGTGGTCGAGGAGGCCCGGGACGCTCACGACGCGGCCCTCCGCGCCGGCACCTCGGGCTCGCCGAGCGACAGCATCAGCCGGTTCGCCCAGTTGAAGAACGCCGCGCCGCTGAGCACGTCCACGATCTCCGCGTCGTCCAGCCCCGCCTCTCGCAGCCGCGCGATGTCGGCGGCGCCGAAGCCCAGGGGCGTGTCGGCCAGGGCGACGGACGCGGCCGAGACCGCGTTCCAGCGCGGATCGCCGAGGTCGGCCTCGACGCCCTCGTCGAGCAGCCGCTGCACGTCCTCGCGGCGGCCCGACTCGCGGGTCGCGGCGGCGGCGTGCACCGACGCGCAGTACACGCACCCGTTGTGGCGCGAGGTCGCGGCGGCCGCCAGCTCGCGCTCGGCGCGGGCCGCACCGCCCTCCGTGTTGAAGAAGATGTCGACGTCGGTCAGTGTGCGGGCCTTGAGGGCGCCGGGGTCGCGGGCCAGCAGGCGGAAGTACGGCATCTTCGCCCGGGCCGGCTGGATCAGCGCGTCCCGCTGCTCTTCCGTGAGGTCTGCCTCGGCCACCGGGGCCAGCCAGGGCACCCAGCCGAGGCCCTCCTGGGTGAAGCGCTCGGGGCGGGCCAGGTCGGGGTACTCGGTCACCAGCTCGCTCATCGCGTGGCTCCTTCGGTCTCGGCGGGATTGTCGGCCAGCACGCGCAGTCCCCAGGCCAGACGCAGCTGGAAGGTCAGGAAGGCGACGAGCTGGGACAGCCTCACGATGTCGTCGGCGCTCCAGCCGGCGTCGACGAGGGCCTGGATGGCGGTCGCGCTCGACTCGCGGGGACGGAACACGAGCAGGTGGGCGTGCGTCAGCGCGGCGACGAGGCGCGCTCCGAGCCCGGGCTCGGCGGCGGCCCACGCGGCGCCGGGCGAGCTCTCGGCCGCGAGCCCCTCCTCCCGATACACGCCGTACGGGCCGGACGACGCGCCGTCTGCGGCCGCCGCCTCCACCGCGGCGACGAGCGCCGAGTCCTCGTCGCCCAGCAGGTCGGCGTAGAAGTCCGCCGCCTGCGCGAAGCCGTGCAGGCGCGCGACGAACGCGGCGACCGCGTACCGCTCGCCGAGCGGGAAGGTGCCGGGTTCGGCCGGCTCCAGCAGCGCCTCGAAGCTGCGCTGCGCGTTCTCTCGCGCCTGCGGGCGCTGATCGCGCAGGGCGTCGAGCCGGCTGCCGGGCGCGATGCCTGCGAGCAGGTCGATGATGTCGGCGTTCGCCGTGGTCATGCGTTCCCCTTCGGAGTGGACGTGAGGTGGGCGTGCTGGAGCGCGCTGACGGCGTCGTCGCCGATGGCGTAGCCGAGGCGCGGGGCGACCTCGGTCGCGAGCAGCTCGAGAGAGCGCAGCGTGATGTCGTGGTCGGGCTCGACGGAGTGCACCTGGAACGACACGTCGCTCGCCGCCGAGATCGCGCGGTCGCCCGCCAGCGACGCGACGACCTCGTCCGGCGTGCCGACGTGGGTGTCGGTCAGGCGGGCGATCTCCTCGATCGCGAGCCCCGTCGTGTCGATGCCGAGCATCCCCTCCGCGAGGCGCCGCAGGTGCGGGAGTGCCGCCTCGAGGACGCGTGTGCGGTGCTCCTCGTCGACGACGACGGCGGTGCGCGATGCGAGCACGCGGAACGGCGCTCCGTCGGGCAGCGCGTCGCGGTAGGCGTCGATGATCGGCAGCTGCAGGTCGTGCAGCGGCAGATCCTGGGCGTCCGGTCGAGGCTGGGTGCGCGACAGCAGCAGCCCGTCGCCGTCCGCACCGGCCCGCGATCCGCCGTCCACCGAGAAGGTGGCCTGCCAGACGCGGCGGACGAGTCCGTCCGCCGCCGGGTAGATCCGCGCGTCGGTGCCGCGGACACCGCGCCCCGAGAGGGCATCGCGGAACACGCCGAAATGCTCGGCGAAGATCGCCCGCCGGTCCTCGGACGAGCGGCCGAACGGCGGGAACGACGAGGGCGTGCCGCCCGAGGCGACGCCGAGCTGCACCCGACCGCCGCTCAGCGCGTCGAGCACGCTGGCGTCCTCTGCCGCCCGCAGCGGGTCGTCGATCGGCAGCGTCACCACTCCCGTCGCGAGGGCGATGTGCGACGTGCGCTCGGCCGCCGCTGCCAGCAGCACGAACGGAGAGGGCAGACCGCCCTCCTGCTCGCCGAAGTGGTGCTGCGCGACCCATGCCGATGCGAAGCCGACGCGCTCGGCCTGCGCGATCTGCTCGAGTGCGAACCGGTAGCGGTCGGCCGCCGGGGCCTGCTCGAGCAGGCGGGTGAAGAAGCCGATGCGCGGGCCGGTGGAAGTCATTCGGGGTCCTCCGGGGACGAGAGGGCGGGGCGCAGGGCAGCGCCAGGGATCGCGTCGAGCAGCCGACGCGTGTAGTCGTGCTGCGGGGCCTCGAACACCTGAGCCGTCGGGCCGAGCTCGACCTGGCGGCCGCGCTGCAGCACCGACACTGTATCGGCGATCTGGCGCACCACGGCGAGGTCGTGCGAGATGAACACGTACGTGAGCCTGAGGTCGTCCTGCAGCCGCGCCAGCAGTCGCAGGATCTGCGCCTGGACGGTCACGTCGAGCGCGGAGACCGCCTCGTCCAGGACCACGAGCTCCGGCTCCAGGATGAGCGCGCGGGCGATCGCGACGCGCTGGCGCTGCCCGCCGGACAGCTCGCTGGGACGGCGGTGCGCGATCTCGGGGGCGAGCGCCACGAGATCGAGGTGGTGGGCGGCCCGCTCCGTCCGCTCGGCCCGTGATCCCACACCGAAGTTCTCGAGCGGCTCGGCGAGGATCTGCCCGATCGTCTGCCGCGGGTCCAGCGAGCCGTACGGGTTCTGGTACACCAGCTGGGCGATCCGCCGGAACGGGCGCGGCGACCGCAGGTCGGCGACGTCCGTCTCGCCGACGCGGATGGAGCCGGCGGTCGGGCGGTTCAGCCCCGCGATGCTGCGGCCGGTCGTGGTCTTGCCCGACCCGGACTCGCCCACGAGCGCGTGAGTGGTACCGCGCGCGACGCTGAAGGACACGTCGTCCACCGCGACGAACGGCGTGCGGCCCGCCCCGCGGAACTCCTGCCGCAGGCCGCGCACCTCGACCAGCGGGCGCTCGTCCGGCGCCGGGGCGTGCGGTGCGCGCTCGACGACGCGCGCGAGCGACGGCGCGTCCGCCAGCAGGCTGCGGGTGTAGTCCGCTGCGGGGGCGGTGAGCACCCGGGCGGACGGACCGGCCTCCTCGACACTGCCGGCGCGCATCACGACCAGCGAGTCGGAGTGGTCGGCCGCGACCGCGAGGTCGTGCGTGATGAACAGCACCCCGCTTCCCGACTCGCGTCGCAACCGGTCGAGCAGGTCCAGGACGCGTCGCTGCACCGTGACGTCGAGCGCGCTCGTCGGCTCGTCGGCGATCACCAGCTCCGGCTCGAGTGCGAGCGCGGCGGCGATCAGCACACGCTGCCGCATGCCGCCCGACAGCTCGTGCGGGAACTGCCGCGCCCGCCGTTCGGGATCGTCGATGTCGACGCGCTCGAGCAGCTCGAGCACCCGGGCCTCGATCTTCCGGCGGTCCTTCCAGCCGTGGATGCGCAGCGCCTCGCCGACGCTCGCCCCGATCGTGGCGACGGGGTTGAGCGACGAGCCGGGGTCCTGCGGGATCAGCGCGACGCACCGCCCGCGCAGGCGTCGCCAGCGGCGCTCGGGCAGGCCCACGAGCTGCGTCGGCCCGTCCGAGCGCTCGCTCAGCACGATGCTGCCGCCCACCACCCGGCCGTTCCGCGCGAGGAGCCCGATCGCCGACTGCGCGACGGTCGACTTGCCGGAGCCGGACTCCCCGACGAGCGCCGTCGTCCGGCCCGCCTCGACGTCGAACGACACCCCCTCGACGGCGGAGACGTCGCCGCGCGCGGTGCGGTAGGCGACCCGCAGGTCGCGGATCTCCAGCAACGGGCCGGTCATGAGCGGTCCTCTCTTCCGATCGCCTGGCTGAGCCGGTTGGTGGCGAGCACCACCAGGGCGACGACGGCGCCCGGCAGCACCGTGAGCCACCACGCCGTCGCCACGTAGCTGCGCCCCTCGGCGATCAGCAGACCCCACTCCGGGGTCGGCGGCGGCGCGCCGTAGCCGAGGAAGCCGAGCGTCGAGATCTGCAGGATCGCCGACCCGAGCTGCAGGGCCGCCAGCGCGATCACGGGCGTGAGGGAGTTGGGCAGGATGTGCCTCCACAGGACGCCGAAGAACGTGCCGCCCGAGCCGTACGCGGCCTCGACGAACTCCGAGGCGCGCACGCTGACGACCTGCGACCGCGCGAGCCGGGCGAACACGGCGATGGACGTCACGCCCACCGCGATCGCGGCGTTCGTCGTGCCGAACCCCAGGAGGATCACGACGCTGAGCGACAGCAGCAGCGCCGGGATAGCCAGCAGCATGTCGACGACGCGCATCAGCACCTCCTCGACGGCGCCCCCGACGGCTCCCGCCGTGACGCCGAGTGCCGTTCCGGCGATCAGACCGACCAGGACGGCCACGACGGCGCCCGTGATCGACTGCGACGCGCCGTGCACGACGCGCGTGTAGAGGTCGCGTCCGGTGGCGTCGGTCCCGAACAGGTGCGCGGCGTTCGGCGCCTGCAGCGCCGCCCCGCTCGACTCGGTGGGGCTGCCGGGCGCGAACAGTCCCGGCACGAGCGCCCACGCGACGGCGGCCAGGATGATCAGGATCGGCACGAGCGTGCCCGGACGCAGCAGCGCCCGCCAGTCGATGCGGCCGAGACCTCGCGGCACGGCGACGGCGATCGTCACGACGGCACCTCCTCGCGCGGGGCGTCGGCCGTCGCGGCCCGGCGCCGAGCGGCGCGCGACGAGCGCAGCCGCGGATCGAGCACGGGATACAGCAGGTCGACCACCAGGTTGATCGCGACGAACGCCACGGTCGACAGGATCACGACGGCGAGAAGTACCGGGGTGTCACGGTTGGCGACGGCCTGAGCCGTCAGCTGGCCGAGCCCGGCGCGCGCGAACACCGCCTCGGTCACGACGGCGCCGCCCACGAGCTCGCCGAACAGCAGACCGGCCATCGTGAGGGTGGGAACGAGGGCGTTCCGCGCCACGTTGCGCCACAGCAGCCACGGCGTGCTCGCACCCCGCGAGCGCACGACCGTGACGAACGGCTGCTCGCGCACCTCGTCGATGCTGCGCATCAGCACCTGTGCGAGCGGCGCGGCGATGGGGATGGCGAGCGTCGCGACCGGCAGGATGAGCGACTCGACCGGGTCGGCGCCGATGACAGGCACCAGCCCGAGCTGGAACGAGAAGATCTGCACCAGCACGATGCCGATCCAGAACACCGGCAGCGACACGAGGAACGGCGGGATCCCGCGGAAGAGCCGCCGCAGCCATGTCGCACCGCCGTAGGTGGCGGTGAACGCGATGGTGACGGCGAGGAAGACCGCCAGCGCGAGCCCGAGGGATGCGAGGACGAGGGTCGAGGGAAGCGCCGTGGCGATCAGCGCGCTCACCGCCGCCCCGCTCGCGACCGAGTACCCGAACTCGCCGCGCAGCACGCCGAGGGTCGAGTCGAGGTACCGCTCGACGAGGCTGCGGTCGGCGCCGTACGTCGCCCGGATCTCGGCGAGCTGTTCCTGGGACAGGCCCAGCTCGGGGCTGCCGTAGCGGGCGAGCACGGCGTCGCCCGGCAGCGCCGACAGCAGCAGGTACGCGACGGTGTAGGTGAGGGCCAGCACGAGAACCGCCTGGCCCACCCGACGCAGGATGTAGGTCATGGTCGCCTTCCGGCCGGGGCGGGCGATGCCGCCCGCCCCGGGTGTCGAGGAGTCGTCAGTGACGCGAGGTCAGCGGGTCGTCCTCAGCGGTCGAGCCACGTGGCGTAGAACCACGGGCGGCCGACCGACTCGGTCTCGAAGCCCTGCACGTCCGCGCGCAGGCCGAACACCTGCGGCTCCTCGAAGAGCGGCAGGAAGTAGGCGTTCTCGGCGATGTGCAGCTGGGCCGCCTCGGACGCCGCCTGGCGCTCCTCCGTCGTGGGAGCGGAGGCGATGGCGGCCAGCAGCTCGTCGAGCTCGGGGTCCCCGACGCTGTCGTCCTCGTTCGATCGGTTCAGCAGCGTGTTGCGGTTCTCGCTGTGGAACTGCGACTTGAGGACGTCGTAGTCGGCGCGGCCGACCATCGAGTGGTAGACGGGGATCGTGACCTCCGAGAGCGAGGCCTCGGTCTGCGCGGCCTGGTCGCCCGGGAACAGCTCGACCTCGATGCCCAGCTGCGCCAGCTGCTCCTGGACGAGCGTGACGACATCCTTGGAGCGGGGCTGCGGGAGAGCCTCGTTGAACGTCAGCTGCAGCCGCTCGCCGTCCTTCTCGCGGATCCCGTCCGACCCGACCTCCCAGCCGGCCTCGTCCAGCAGCTCCGCGGCCTTCTCGGGGTCGTAGGCGTAGTACTCGGACGTGTCGAGGTACCCCAGCGCGGTCTTCGCCAGGGCGCCGGTGGCCAGGGGGTAGCTGTCGGTGAACAGCGTGCTCACGATGGCCTCCCGGTCGACGCCGGCGATGATCGCCTGGCGCACCCGAATGTCCGACAGGATCTCGCCGCGGAATCGGAAGCTGAAGCCGTTGTTGACGCCGTTGGTCGTCGCCGCGTGGATCGTGAGGCCCTCGGCCGCGAACTGCGGCTCGTCCGGCGCGCTGACGTCGCGCGTGACGTCGGCCTGGCCCGCGACGACGGTGCCGACGCGCACGCTGCTCTCCGCGGCGACGAAGTAGGTGAGCCCGTCCAGGAGGGCCCGCCCCTGGTGCTCGAGGGATGGCGGCGCCCAGTCGTAGTCGCCACGCGCCTCGAACGAGATCTCGGTGCCGATCTTCTCGTCCGAGACGACGAACGGGCCCGAGCCGACGACGGTCGCGGCGTTGCCCGGTCCGAACTCCTCGCTCGTCTTGTCGAGGGTGTCGTTCGAGAGCAGCCCGGAGTTGATGGTCGACACCGCCTGCGCGAAGCCGGGCGCGGGTGCCGAGAAGTGGAACTTCACGGTGTGGTCGTCGACCACCTCGCCGTGGTCGTAGTTGTTGATCGCCTCGGACACCGGCAGAGCGCGCTCGGTGTCGCCCTTGCCGTACAGATCGAGGTTCTTCACCACGTTCTCGGCGTCTACCGGCGTCCCGTCGGAGTACGTGACCCCCTCGCGCAGAGTGAACGTGTACTCGGTCGCGTCGGCGTTGACCTCGGGCAGCTCGGCCGCGATCCACGGCTCGAGCTCGAGCGTCTCGGGGTTCTGGAACAGCAGGCGGTCCGTGATGTTGTTGACCACCCCGCCGTTCGGGTAGAAGCCTGCGGACGGCGGGTAGAGCGTGGTCCACGTCTGCGGCTCGAGATACGTGAGGGTGCCGCCGGCCGCGGGCTCGCCGGACTCGGCGCCGCCCTGCTCGGTGGGACCGGACGCGCAGCCCGCCAGCAGGGCGGCGACGGCGGCGATGGTCGCGGTCACGCGGACGGCGCGACGGGCGCGAAGGGATCGGGACATGGGGTGCTCCTCGGGATGGAACGACGCTGTGTCCTGCGAGTCCACCACGGCGGACGGAGCACCCGCGCGGCGCGATTCACACGGCGTCACAATTCGCCGAGAGCGCGGCTCACGAGCCTGTTCGCGCACGCGCCGGACGTCTTGCCGCGCGGCGGTCGGAGGCCTACCTTGGGCGCATCCGCAAGCGCTCGACGAGAGGACGCGACATGGCACACGGCGACGTCACGCATCTGGAGATCCCCGTCACCGACCTGGAGCGCGCGACCGCGTTCTACTCGGAGCTGTTCGGCTGGGAGATATCCGCCCCGCCCGGCTACGAGGACTACCCCATGTGGCACGCACCGAACGGGGCGAGCGGGGGTGCGCTCACGCCGCGCGAGGAGGGCTTCACCCAGCCTCGCTCGATCGTCGAGGTGCACTCGATCGACGACAACCTCGCGAAGGCGGTCGCTGGCGGGGCGGCGGTCGTCATCGCGCGCAGCCCCGTGACCGACACCAGCTGGTGGGCGCTGTTCCGCGACCCCGACGGCAACGAGATCGGGCTGTTCGAGGGGGTCTACGAGGGCTGACCCTCGCCGCGCACGCGGACGGGGCCGGACCCCGAAGGATCCGGCCCCGTCTGCGGTGCGTCGTGCTGGCGTGCCTCAGCGGCCGGCGAGCTTCTCGCGCAGAGCGGCGAGAGCCTCGTCGTCGGCGAGGGTGCCCGCGCCGGCCGACTCCGAGCTGAAGGACTGGCCGGCGGCGAAGTCCTCGCCCGCAGCGGCCTCGGCCTCGGCGGCCTTCGCCACCTGAGCCTTGTGCTGCTCCCAGCGAGCCTGCGCGGCGGCGTACTCCTGCTCCCACTTCTCGCGAGCCTCGTCGAAGCCCTCGAGCCACTGGTTGGTCTCCGGGTCGAAGCCCTCGGGGTACTTGTACTCGCCGTTCTCGTCGTACTCGGTGACCATGCCGTACAGCGCCGGGTCGAACTCGGTGCCGTTGGGGTCGACCATCTCGTTCGCCTGCTTGAGCGAGAGCGAGATCCGGCGACGGTCGAGGTCGATGTCGATCACGCGGACGAAGACCTCCTCGCCCACCGACACGACCTGCTCGGCCAGCTCGACGTGCTTCGCCGAGAGCTCCGAGATGTGCACGAGGCCCTCGATGCCGTCCGCGACGCGGACAAAGGCGCCGAACGGGACGAGCTTCGTGACCTTGCCCGGCGTGATCTGACCGATCGCGTGGGTACGGGCGAAGACCTGCCACGGGTCCTCCTGGGTCGCCTTCAGCGACAGCGAGACGCGCTCGCGGTCCAGGTCGACCTCGAGGATCTCGACGGTGACCTCCTGGCCGACCTCGACGACCTCGGAGGCGTGCTCGATGTGCTTCCAGGACAGCTCGGAGACGTGCACGAGGCCGTCCACGCCGCCCAGGTCGACGAACGCGCCGAAGTTGACGATCGACGAGACGACGCCCTTGCGGACCTGACCCTTGTGCAGGTTGTTCAGGAACTGCGTGCGCGTGGCCGACTGCGTCTCCTCCAGGAGCGCGCGACGCGACAGCACGACGTTGTTGCGGTTCTTGTCGAGCTCGAGGATCTTGGCCTCGATCTCCTGGCCGAGGTACGGCGTCAGGTCGCGGACGCGGCGGAGCTCGATGAGCGACGCCGGCAGGAAGCCGCGGAGGCCGATGTCGACGATGAGGCCACCCTTGACGACCTCGATGACGGTGCCGGTGACGACGCCGTCGTTCTCCTTGATCTTCTCCACGTCGCCCCAGGCGCGCTCGTACTGCGCGCGCTTCTTCGACAGGATCAGACGGCCTTCCTTGTCCTCCTTCTGAAGGACCAGGGCCTCGACGACGTCGCCGACGCTGACGACCTCGTTGGGGTCGACGTCGTGCTTGATGGAGAGCTCGCGCGAGGGGATGACGCCCTCGGTCTTGAAGCTCACGTCCAGCAGAACCTCGTCGCGGTCGATCTTGACGATCGTGCCCTCGATGATGTCGCCGTCGTTGAAGGACTTGAGGGTCTTCTCGACCGCGGCCAGGAAGTCCTCAGCAGAGCCGATGTCGTTGATCGCGACCTGCTTGGTGGCCGGGGCGGTCGTTGCGTTAGTCATGTAGTGGGTTGTCCTTGTTGGATGTTTACTCGGGCCACGGCTCGGCCTGCGCAGCCGGATGGCCGGACGCGCGAGACCACGGTTCGAACCGCGGCAGATGGATTGTGTTCTTTCTTCACCCGGCGGTCCTTCCCGGGAGAGCCCGGGCGACGCGCACACGCGTGACACTCCAGGGTATCAGAATTCGACCCTCCTCCGGCAGGCTCCCTCGCCAGGGCCAGACGCCGTCCGCCCCTCGCCTCGCGGGCCGGGCCGCCGGGCCGCCACCGCGCCGAAACAATCCGTCGCACGCGCTCGCGCCCGAGGCCGCGGCACGCCACGATGGACCCGTCCCGCCCCCTCGTCGTCTCGGAGGACCACGATGTCACGTCGCCCGCCTCGCACGTTCGCGGCCCTCGCCGCGATCTCCCTCGCCGGGATCCTGTCCGCCTGCGCCCCCGCCGGCGACAGCCCCTCCGGAACCACGGAGCCCGACACCGGGAGCGGGTACCTCACGGAGGGCACGCTCACCGTCGGCACCGCCGAGCCCGCCTACTTCCCATGGGTGATCGACGACGCGCCCGAATCCGGCGAGGGCTTCGAGGCGGCCGTCGCCTACGCCGTGGCCGAGGAGCTCGGCTTCGCCCGCGACGACGTCGCGTGGGTGCGCACGACGTTCGACGCGGCGATCGCCCCCGGGCCGAAGGACTTCGACATCAACCTGCAGCAGTTCTCGATCACCGACGAGCGCAGCGAGGCGGTGGACTTCAGCTCGCCCTACTACGAGACGACCCAGGTCGTGGTGACGACCGGAGACTCCCCCGCCGCCGACGCGTCCTCCATCGCCGATCTGAAGGAGCTGCTGATCGGGGGCCAGACCGGCACCACCAGCTTCGCCGCGATCGAGCAGGTGATCGCGCCCACGCAGGGCGCACAGGCCTTCACCTCGAACGACGACGCCAAGCTCGCGCTGGAGAGCGGCCAGGTCGACGCGATCGTCCTGGACCTTCCGACGGCCTTCTACGTCACGGGCGCGGAGCTGAGCGACGGCGTGATCGTCGGACAGCTGCCCGACGTCGAGGGAGAGGCCGACCGGTTCGGCATCGTGCTGGCGAAGGACTCGCCGCTGACGGACGAGGTCACCGCGGCCGTGGACGCGCTGCGCGCCGACGGCACGCTGGACGCGCTGGAGGCCGAGTGGCTCGGCGGCGACGACACCGCCCCGGTCCTCGAGTGACCCCCGGGCGGATGGGCGGCGCGCGGCGCCGCGGCCCGAGGGGATGACGCGCTCGGGAGGGCGCGCTCCGAGCGCGGTCGAGCTCGAGCGCCGAGCGTACCGGCGCCGGCAGGGCGCGCGATCGGTGCTGATCAGCGTCGCGTCGACGCTCGCGTTGGCCGTCGTGGTCTGGGTGTTCGTCGTGCGCACGCCCGGCTGGGCGCAGGTGCAGGCGTCGTTCTTCGACGGCGAGGTCATGCTCGCGGCGCTCCCGCGCGTCTGGGACGGGTTCCTGCTCAATCTCCGTGTGCTGGCCACGGCGTCGGTGCTCATCCTCGTCGTCGCGCTGGTGATCGCCGGGGTCCGCACGCTGCGCGGCCCGATCTGGCTTCCGCTGCGGGCGCTGGCGGCCGGCTACACCGACCTCTTCCGCGGGACGCCGCTGATCATCGTGCTCTACCTCGTCGGCTTCGGCATCCCCGGGCTGGGCCTCCTGCCGACGCGGCTGCCGTTCGAGTTCTGGGGCACCGTCGCCCTGACCCTGACGTACTCGGCCTACGTCGCCGAGGTCTTCCGCGCCGGGATCGATGCCGTCCATCCGTCGCAGCGCCACGCCGCCCGCGCGCTCGGCCTCAGCCACGCCAAGACGATGCGCCTGGTCGTCGTGCCGCAGGCGGTCCGCAAGGTGACCCCCGCCCTGATGAACGACCTCGTCGCGCTGCAGAAGGACGTCGGGCTGGTCTCGGTGCTCGGTGCCGTCGACGCCGTCCGCGCCGCGCAGATCGAGACGGCGGCGTTCTTCAACTTCTCGCCGTACGTGCTGGCGGGCCTGCTGTTCGTCCTGCTGGCCATCCCGACGATCCGCCTCACCGACTGGTACACGGCCCGCGTGCGCGCACGCGAGCAGATCGGGGGGATCGTATGAGCGGGCCCGTGCTCCGCATCCGCGACGTCTGGAAGTCGTTCGACGGCCACGACGTCCTGCGCGGCATCGATCTCGACGTCGCGCCCGGCGAGGTGGTCGCACTGATCGGCGCGAGCGGATCGGGCAAGTCCACGCTGCTGCGCACGGTCAACCTGCTGGAGCCGATCGACGACGGCCGGATCCTGCTGCACGATCTCGACATCAGCGATCCCCGCGTGGACGCCGACGCCGTGCGCGCCCGCATCGGAGTCGTCTTCCAGCAGTACAACCTGTTCCCCCACCTCACGGCGCAGCAGAACATCGCCCTCGCGCTGCGCCATGTTCGGGGGATGCGGCGGCGGGACGCCGACGCGGCGGCCGTCGCCGCACTCGCGCGCGTCGGGCTGTCCGACAAGGCCTCCGCGCATCCCGACCGGCTGTCGGGCGGCCAGCAGCAGCGCGTCGCCCTGGCGCGGGCCGTCGTCGGCGCGCCCGAGCTGCTGCTGCTCGACGAGATCACCTCGGCGCTCGACCCCGAGCTCGTCGGCGAAGTGCTCGACCTGGTCCGCACGCTCGCCGACGACGGCGCCACGATCGTCATGGCCACGCACGAGATGGCGTTCGCCCGGGACGTCGCCGACCGCGTCGTGTTCCTCGACGGCGGCCGCATCGTCGAGCAGGGCGCGCCGTCCGACGTCCTCGTCTCACCGCGGGAGGAGCGCACGCGCGCGTTCCTCTCGCGATTCCTCGACTGAGCCGTCTCACTCCCTGGCGATGGCGCTCCATGCGACGACGGCGGCGGCCGCCGACCACGCCTGCGGACGGCAGGCGGCCGGATACGGCGTGGGCACCGCGGTCTCCGACGCGCCGTCGCCGCCGTGCAGCTCGGGCACGCGATAGCCGAAGCCCTCGGCGGCCGCGAGCATGCCGGACGCGGCCTCGCGCGCCGCGTCGGGCAGGCCCGCGCGCATCATGCCGTGCACGGCGATCGCGGTGTCGTGCGTCCAGACGCTGCCGCCGTGGTATGACAGGGGCCAGTACGCCCGCGCCCCCGTGGACATCGTGCGGACGCCGAAGCCCGATGCCAGGCCGGGGCCCAGCAGCAGCGCCGCCACGCGACGCTCGTCCTCCGCATCGAGGATGCCGGTGCCGAGCAGGTGGCCGATGTTGCTCGTCAGCGTGTCGACGGCCCGCTTGTCGCGGTCGAGGGCGACGGCCGGATAGCGCCCCTCGGGCGTGTCCACCCAGTAGGCCTCCGCGAAGCGCGCCCGCAGCGTGGCCGCCCACTCCCGCAGCGGTGCGGCGTCGCCCTCGCCGAACCGCTCGAGCAGCTCCGCCCCCGAGAGGGCGGCCTCATACGCGTAGCCCTGCACCTCGCACAGCGCGATCGGCCCTCTCGCCAGGCTGCCGTCCCGCCACTGGATGGAGTCGCCGGAGTCCTTCCATCCCTGGTTCGCCAGGCCGCGGCCCGAACGGTCGAGGTAGTCCACGAATCCGTCGCCGTCGCTGTCGCCGTGCTCCGTCAGCCAGGTGAGGGCGCGCCGCAGCGCCGGCAGCAGCGCGCGCACCTCGTCGTCCGGCATGCCGGCGCGCCACGCGTCGGCGAGCAGGCAGATCCACAGCGGCGTCGCGTCGACGCTGCCGTAGTAGCGCGGCGGCAGGGTCACCCCCTCCCCCGGGATCTCGAGGGCGGTCGCGCGCAGCTCGTGCAGGATCTTGCCCGGCTCCTGCGCGGCCTCCGGATCGTCGTCCGCGCTTTGGAGGCGCGCCAGCACACGCAACGTCGAGGCGGCGATCTCACGGTCGACCGGCAGCATCAGCCGTGCCGCCCAGATCGAGTCGCGCCCGAACAGCGTGAGGAACCAGGGCGCACCCGCCGCATAGAACTCGTCGGACGGATGATCCGGCAAGGCCAGCCGCAGCGCGTCGAGATCGTCGAGCGCGGTCTCGAGCCAACGCGCCAGCCGCGGCTCGGCCCCCGCGACGGATGCCGCCAGCGCGGCGGCGTCCCAGGGCGCCCGCCGCGACGCCGGCCGCACCACGAGCGCGTCGTCGGCGAGGGCGATCGACCACTCCACGCCGACCTCGCCGCGCGCGTCCGCCGCGAGCGCCCATTCGACCTCGACCAGATCGTCGGCCGCCCGCACGGTCCCCGTCGCCGCGACGAGCGTGAAGCGCTGCGCACCGGCGGCGACGACCGCCGACCCGGCCGCGGCGAGCGCCTCGAAGGCGGCGGCGCCGACCTCTCCGGCCTTCACCGCGTGGAGCGACGCGAACTCGGGGAGCACGCGGACCCGAAGCGTCGCCTGCACCGGCACGTCGCGGCCGTTTCGCAGGGTGATCCGCTCCCGCACCGCGCCGGCCTCCACCCGCCGCTCCCGCGTCAGCCGCACCCGGGGATCGGGCATCGGGTCGTCGACGCCGCGCAGCAGGCCCGAGAACACGACGCGGGAGGCGCCGTGTCGTGCCGTCGAGATCCACTCGATCGGAGACTCGTCGCACGTCAGCGCGACGGCCCGGACATGCCGCACGTCCCCGTGGTAGACGCCGTCGATCGGCGCCGCGCCGATCTCGCCTCCCGCGCCCGACCACACCTGGGTGGGCGCGCGCAGCACGATCTCCCGGTCATGCAGCAACGGCTGCAACGGCGGCTGCGGCACCTCGTGCTCGGTCATTCCTTCACGGCTCCCTCACTGGCGTTCATGATGCGGCGCTGGAACACGAAGAACAGCACCGCGACGGGAATGGTCATGATCGCGGCGGCGGCGAGCTTCAGCGGGAACTGACTGCCCTGGCTGAGCTGCCCGCTCGCGAGCGAGGCCACGCCCTTGGTCAAGGTGGTGAGCTCGGGCGACTGCGTCGCGACGATGAAGTGGCTCAGCTCGTTCCAGGATCCCTGGAACGACAGGATCACGATCGTGATGAGCGCGGGGCGGGCCATCGGCAGCACCACGGACCAGAAGGTGCGGAAGACACCCGCCCCGTCGATGCGGGCCTGCTCTTCCACGGCCGTCGGAATGGACTCGAAGAAGTTCTTCATGATGAACACGCCCGCCGCGTCCACGAGGAGCGGCAGCACCATGCCCGCGTACGAGTCGTACATCCCGAGCTGGTTGATCACGAGGAACTTCGGGATCAGCAGCACCACGGCCGGCACCGACATCACCGCGACCAGCGCGGCGAAGACGACACCGCGCCCCCGGAACCGCAGGCGCGCCAGCGCGTATCCCGCGAGGGAGTTGAAGAACACGCGGCCCGCGGTGACGAGGACGGTGACGACCGCCGAGTTGGCGAACCACACGGGGAAGTCGGAGTACAGGAACAGCCGCTCGTACGCCGCCCAGGTGAACGTGGCGGGGATGAGCGACACCGGGGAGGAGGCGGCCTCGGCGTCCGACTTCACCGACGTGGCCAGCTGGACGAGGAACGGGTAGATGTACACCAGCGCGAGCGTGACGAGCACCGCGTACAGCAGCGCCTGCCGGGCGATCACCCCGCGGGGCCTCCCCGCGCGCGCCACGACGCTCATCCGCCCGCTCCGGATCCGGCGCCGCGGGCGCCCTCGTACATCCGCATGCGACGCCGCGACACCGGGCGGTCGCGCAGCACCCAGCGCTGCACGAGCGTCAGCACCACGATGATCGCGAAAAGGACGAAGGCGATCGCCGCACCCTGGCCCCACTCCTGCGAGAGGAAGGCGGAGCGGTAGCTCAGGTACGCGGGCGTGAGCGTCGTCTTGCCCGGGCCTCCCTGCGTGCCGGTGTAGATCTGGTCGAACACCTGCCAGGTTCCGATGAGGCCGAGGGTGAGCACCGTGAACAGCGTCGGGCGCAGCTGCGGGAGCGTCACGCGCGCGAACCGCTGCCACGCGCTCGCGCCGTCCACCATGGCCGCCTCCTGCACGTCGCCGCCGAGGTTCTGCAGCGCGGCGAGGAACAGCAGCATGAACGTGCCCGACGTCGTGAACACCGCCATCGCGATGAAGGCGCTCATGGCGACGGACGGGCCCGCGAGCCAGTCCCACCACGACACCCCCAGCAGCCGCCCCTCCTGCAGCGCGGGCGGCGGCTGGGTCACGCCGAGCGCGGCGAGGGCGTTGTGGATCACGCCGCGGGGGTCGTTGAACCAGTTCGGCCCCGTCGCACCGACGTAGGACAGCACCCGGTTCACCACCCCGTTGGTCGAGAACAGGAACAGCCACAGCATCGTGATGGCGACCGAGCTGGTGACGGACGGGAAGTAGAAGGCCGTCCGGAACACGCCCTTACCCCGCAGGACCGCGCCGTTCACCAGCACCGCCAGCAGCAGCGCGAGCACCGTCTGCAGCGGCACGACGAGCAGCACGTACCAGGCGTTGTTGCGCAGGGCTATGCCGAAGTCGCGTTCGGCGAGCCCGCCGCCGCTGGTGACCGCCGCGTAGTTGTCCATTCCCACGAACGACACCGCGGAGGAGAACGGGCTGCCGCGCCCGGTCCAGTCGCTGAAGCTGACCCACAGCGCCATCAGCACCGGCACGAGCAGGAAGAGCCCCAGGATGAGGACCACCGGCAGGGTGAAGATCCATCCGGCCGCGCCCTCGCCGCGCCGGAGGCCCGAGCGGGCGGCGCGACGACGAGCGGACGGGCGCGTGGCGGCGGTCATGCGCGGGACGTCATCCCAGGGCGGCTTCGAGGTTGCCCTGCACGGTCTGCAGGATCGCGGCGGGATCGCCGCCCCGCAGCCCCTCGAGCTGGGAGTTGAAGTCGGTGATCACATCGGCCGCACCGGCGATGTTCGGCGGGAACTGCGCGCTGTCCGCGCCCTCGAGGAACGCCGCGAGCTCGGGGTTCGCCGCCTGCCAGTCGGCGGCGGCCGACTGGATGGACGGCATGGGGCCGAACGCCTCCGAGAAGGCGAGCTGCTGCTCCGTGCTCGTCAGGTGCTCGACGAGGTCGAGCGCGGCGTCCTGGTTCGCGCTGTCGGCGGCCATGCCCCAGCAGTTCGTGAACTGCAGGGTGCCGGGGCCGCCGGGGCCCTCCGGAAGGGCTGCGACGGTGTACTCGACGTCGGGGAAGTCGTTCGTGAGCGCCCCGGTGATCCAGTTGCCCTCGATCACCATGGCCGCCGCTCCCGTGCCCAGCGCCTCGCCGCCCCATCCGGCACCGATGTCCGCCGCGAACGCGAACGAGCCGTCCTCGAGCCGATCCTTGACGTACTGAAGCGCCGTGACGTTCTCCTCGCTGTCGGCGATCGCCTCGCCGTCGCTCACGAGGCCGCCGCCCGCCTGCGCCATGAAGGCGCCGACCCGCTGGTACTCGGCCCCGAACGCGAGACCGACCCGGCCGTCCGTCGTGAGCTGCTGCGCGATCTCGGTCAGCTCGTCCCACGTCGTCGGGACGTCCTCGTCGGTCAGCCCCGCCTCCGACCACACGGTCGTGTCGATGACGAGGGCGAGCGTGGAGAAGTCCTTGGGCGCGCAGTAGAACTCCCCGTCGTACGTGAAGTTCTCGACCAGGGACGGATAGAAGTCGTCGCGGTTCTCGAGCCGGTCGCCGTAGGGGGCGAGCGATCCGTTCGCGGCGTACCCGGCCAGCGCCTCGGTCGCGAGGTAGAACAGGTCCGGCGGCGAGCCTGCCGCGAAGCCCTGCGAGAGCTGCTGCGGCAGGTCGTTGGCCACCTGGACGTTCGCCTCGATGCCGGACTCCGCCGACCAGGCGGCCACGGCGTCCTCGACCGCGCGTGTCTCGGCATCACCCGAGGATCCGATGAGGAGGTTGAGACCGGCGGTCGACGCCTCCCCGCCCGATCCGTCGCTCGGGGTCGCGCCGGTGTCGTCGAATCCCGATCCGCAACCGGCCGCCAGCAGGGCGGTGGAGGCCGCGACCGCCACGGTGCCGAGCACCCGCGATGTCTTGTGCCGTGCCATGAGTCTCTTCTCCTTTGATGAGGCCTGACGACGCGTCGACCCAAGGATTGGAACGTTCAAGTCGACCGTGCGCGTTCAGTGTATGAACGTTCCAACCGCGGTGTCAACGGTGCGTCGTCGACCCTTAAGATGAGTCGCACCGCCGGCCGCACGGGCCGCGCGCTCGGAGAGGGGCCGGAGTGGGCAGACTGCCGCGACTCGAGGACGTCGCCGCCGCCGCCGGGGTGTCGCGCCAGACGGTGTCGAACGTGATCAACTCGCCCGGCATCGTCCGGGACGACACCCGCGAGCGCGTCAGCCGCGCGATCGCTGACCTCGGCTACCGCCCGCACGCCGCGGCCCGCAGCCTGCGCACCCGGCGCAGCTCGACCATCGCCATCCATCTCGACCCGTACGCCGGCGGGATCTCCGGAGTCGTGCTCGACCGCTTCGTGCATGCGCTCACCGATCTCGCGGGCACCCGCGGCATGCGGGTGCTGCTCTACACCGCCCGCGGGCACGAGAACGAGATCGCCCGGCTGCGCGAGCTGCTGGACGGCGGCGAGGCCGACGCCGTCGTCATCACGGGCACCGTCCACGACGACCCGCGCACGCGCTGGCTGGCGGCCCGGCAGACGCCTTTCGTCGCCTTCGGACGGCCGTGGGGCGACGACGCCCGCCATTCCTGGGTCGACGTCGACGGTGCGGCAGGCACGCGCGAGGCGACGCGGTGGGCGCTGGCGAATGCCGGTGCGCACGTCGCGTTCCTCGGCTGGCCCGCGGGATCGGACACCGGCGACGACCGCGAGAGCGGCTGGCGCTCGGCGCTGGCGGCCGCCGACGGACTGCGCCTGGTGGCGGAGGAGAGCGTCGGCGACGCACGCGACGTGGTCGCCGGCGTCCTCGCCTCCGGCGACGACATCGACGCGCTCGTGTGCGCCAGCGACTCGCTCGCCGTGGGCGCCCACCTCGCCGCGGTGGCGGCCGGGCGCCCGGGGCTGCCGATCATCGGCTTCGACAACACGCCCGCCGCGGAGGCGATCGGTCTGAGCAGCGTCGAGCAGCTCCCGGAGAAGGTGGCCTCGGCGGCGCTGGACCTGCTGTTGAGCCCCTCGGATGCCTCCTCGCCCGACGGCGGCGAGTCGCGCCACGTCCTCGTCGAGCCCCAGCTCGTCCTGCGCTGACGCCGGACCGTGGCGGCTCGGAGCGCCGCAAGAACCGCCTCCGCGTGAGGATCGTCGGGTCGCGGTGAGGGCACTCCTCCCCGCGTCATGGCGCGCTTCCGCGCTATCGTTCTCGCAGGACCGCTCGGGCGACCGGTCGTTCACGACTCGCCCGGCGCTCCTTCCGTCCGTCCGCACCACGCCCTGCGACGCGCCGCCAACACGGAGCGCGGGCACCGAACCGAGGAGTTCCCATGTCTCTTCCTCCCCACGACGGCGACGGCACGCCGCCGCCCCCGCCTGCCCCGGACGGATCGGGACAGCCGCCGCTGCCGCCGGAGCCGCCGCTGACCGGCCAGGCGCCCGCGGACGACGACACCCCGGAGTTCGCGCCGCCCACCGCACAGGTCCCGCCGAGCGAGCCGGCCCCGGATCTGCCGGCTCCGCCCGCCCCCGAGTACAGCGTGCCCCCGGCGCCGGAGTACACGGTGCCGCCCGCACCGGAGTTCGCCCCGCCGCCGGCCCCCGACTTCGCCGCCCCGCAGACCGGAGACCCCGCGCAGGCCTCGTTCCCCGGCGCCTCGCCCGAGGGCTATCCCGCCGCCGCTCCCCTGCCGCCGTACGCGGCGACGCCGCAGGACCCCGGCACGCAGCAGGGGTACCCGGGCGGCCCCGCTTCGCCGTACGGCAGCGCTCCCTATGGCGGAGCGCCCTACGGCGGTTCCCCTTACGGCGGCGCACCCTACGGCGGCGCCCCCTCCGGTCCGCCGTCTCCCGGCAAGGGCCTCGCGATCACCGCGCTCGTGCTCGGCATCGTCGGCATGCTCGGCATCGTCGTCGCCCTCATCCCCTTCTTCGGCTTCATCGCCCTGCTGGTGCCGCTCGCGGCGATCGTGGTCGGCCTCATCGCGCTCGTGCGCAAGAGGCCCGGCAAGGGCCTCGCGATCACGGGCACCGTGCTCGGCGGCGTGGCTCTGATCCTGTGCGCTCTGACCACGACCCTCACCACATCCGCGGTCGTCCGTTTCGCGGAGGACTCCGGCAGCATCATGCAGGAGATCTGCGACGACGCCGGCCTGACGGAGGCCGAGTGCGAGGAGATGCAGCAGCCCGGGGGCGTGCCGTCCGACGAGGGCTCCGAGCCGGAAGGCTCGGGCGACGCGCCCGTCACCTCGACCGGCCAGCTCGCCGCGGACGCCATCGTCGTGGGCGAGGCGTTCGAGGTCGAGCTGGACGGCGCGGTCGTGGCCGTCACGATCGACAGCGTGGACACCACCACCGAGGCGCTCCCGGGCGACCCGATGGGCGGCGACGGCGAGTACCTCGTGCTGGACACGACGTGGGAGGTCACGTCGGGCTCCCTGGCGACGCTCGAGGGCTACTACAACACCACCCTGCTGTACGGCGAGTACGGGATGCCCGCCATGCCGGTGATCTTCTTCGACGACGCGCTCGCTGCGGAGGACGTGCAGGCGGGCGACGTCGTCGCCGGCCTGATCGCCTACGACATCTCCGATGCCGACGCGCCGTTCGTCCTGACGATCAACGACGAGGCGCTCGACGACGTCTTCGCCGGCGAGGTCCCGCTCCCCTGACGGACGTTCGCGGAGGGGCCCGTCTCACCACGCGCCCGCATGGTCGTCCGCGGCGAGCACGCGAAGGCCGTCGTCGTGCAGCACGAACTGCGCGCGCAGTCGCGGGGCGTCGCCCTGCAGCCCCTTCGCCATCGCCGACGCCCAGGACAGCTCCTCCGCCCGGAACGCCTCGCCGCCCTCGCGCTCCCACACCAGCACCGCCTGACCGCAGCCGGCCGCCTCGGCGATCGTTCGGATGCGCTCGGAGAGCAGCGCGGCCGCCGTCACCGGCCCCAGGTCCTCCACGACCCCGGGCTCGCTCGGGTCTCGCGGGTAGTCGCTCAGCGGCATCACGACGTCGCTCAGCCGTGCGGCGTCGTCGAGGAACATCAGCCACACCTGGCGACGGACCGCTCCGGCGAGCATCAGTCCGATCAGCTCATGCAGGCGCGCGTCGTCGAGCGGCTCGTCGCGGAGCCGGGCGATGCGACGCTCTGCCGCCTTTCGGTGAGGGGGCGTGTCGTACGGGTCCATGCGGAGAGCCTGCCTTCCGCGACGGCGCGACGGCGGAGCGGCGCCGGTGCCGTGGAGCGATCAGCGGTCTCGCCGACGCTGTGGACGACAGGCGAACGCCGGTGGCCGGACGGTCAGGACGCGCACCGCACGCACCGCGTCGCCGTCGGACGCGCGCGCAGGCGCGCCTCCGGGATCGGGGCGCCGCAGGTCTCGCACGTGCCGTGCCGCCCGTCGTCGAGACGTGCGAGCGCCGCATCGATCTCGTCCAGCTCACGTCGCGCGGCGTCGCTGAGACCGGCGAGCCGGGACCATTCGCCCGAGAGCGTCGCCCCCTCGGGGTCGTGCTCGTCGTCGGCCGCGGCGTCGCCGCGCGCGGTCGCGACGCCGGAGAGGTCCTCGGCGCGCGCCGCGATCCTCCGCTCGGCGTCGCGCCGGGCGCCCCACAGCAGCAACCGGAACTCGTCACCGCGTGCCGTCGACATGCCCCCAGGCTACGTGGGCGGGAACGGAAGCGGCCCCCGCACCTGCTGGGTGCGGGGGCCTTGTTCCGGCTCGGATAGAGCGGTCTGTGTCGCGGAGATCAGCGAGGTCAGCGAGCGGCCGAGCCCTCCACGTAGTCGTCGTCGGAGTTCTTCCACGAGAACAGGGCGCGCAGCTCCTTGCCGGTCGCCTCGATCGGGTGACCCTGCTCCTTCTCGCGAAGGGCCAGGAACTCCGCGGCGCCGTTGTCCTGGTCGTCGATGAAGCGCTTGGCGAACGCGCCCGACTGGATGTCCGCGAGGACCTCCTTCATGCGCTCCTTCGTGCCGGCGTCGATGACGCGGGGGCCCGAGACGTAGTCGCCGAACTCGGCGGTGTCCGAGATCGACCAGCGCTGCTTGGCGATGCCGCCCTCCCACATCAGGTCGACGATGAGCTTGAGCTCGTGCAGTACCTCGAAGTAGGCGATCTGGGGCTGGTAGCCCGCCTCGGTGAGCACCTCGAAGCCGGTCTGCACGAGGTGGCTCATGCCGCCGCAGAGCACGGCCTGCTCGCCGAACAGGTCGGTCTCGGTCTCCTCGGTGAAGGTCGTCTTGATGACGCCGGCGCGGGTGCCGCCGATCGCCTTCGCGTACGAGAGCGCGACGTCCCAGGCCTGGCCGGACGCGTCGCGCTCCACCGCGATGATGTCGGGGATGCCGCGGCCGGCGACGAACTCGCGGCGCACGGTGTGACCGGGCGCCTTCGGCGCGACGAGGATCACGTCGACGCCGTCGGGGGCGTCGATGTAGCCGAAGCGGATGTTGAAGCCGTGCGCGAAGGCGAGCGTCTTGCCCTCGGCCAGGTTCGGGGCGATCGACTCCGAGTAGATGCCGCGCTGGTGCTGGTCGGGCGCGAGGATCATGATGAGGTCGGCCCAGGCCGTGGCGTCGGCGACGTTCTTGACCTCGAAGCCCTCCTCCTGCGCCTTCGCGGTCGACTTCGAGCCGTCCTTGAGCGCGATGACGACCTCGACGCCCGAGTCGCGCAGGTTCTGGGCGTGCGCGTGGCCCTGCGAGCCGTATCCGACGATCGCGACCTTCTTGCCCTGGATGAGCGACAGGTCGGCGTCGGCGTCGTAGAAGATCTCGGTGCTCACGGTGGTGGTTCTCCTTGGGTTGGGGATCTGGGATGTGTGCCGGTGTCCCGACGCGGGCGTTGCGCCCTCGCGAGACGTGTCGGGGATCAGCCGCGCAGGACGCGCTCGGTGATGGACTTCGATCCGCGGCCGAGGGCGAGCAGACCGGACTGCGACAGCTCGCGGATACCGAACGGCTCGACCGCGCGCAGGAACGCGTCGACCTTGCCCTTGTCGCCGGTGATCTCGAGGACCAGCGAGTCGGGCGCGTAGTCGACGACGTTGGCCCGGAACAGGTTCACGACCTCGAGGACGTTCGATCGGGACGCGTTGTCGGCGCGCACCTTCACGAGCATGTGCTCGCGCTGCACGCTCGACGACGGGTCGAGCTCGACGATCTTGATGACGTTGACCAGCTTGTTGAGCTGCTTGGTGACCTGCTCGAGAGGGAGCTCATCGACGTCGACCACCACGGTGATCCGGGACAGTCCCGGCACCTCGGTGACGCCCACGGCGAGCGACTCGATGTTGAAGCCGCGGCGGGCGAACAGCCCCGCCACGCGGGTCAGCAGACCCGGCTTGTCCTCCACGAGGAGGCTCAGCACGTGCGTCGTCATGTCAGTCCTCCTCGCTGAACGCCGGCGCGTGGTCGCGTGCGTACTGGACATAGCTGTTGCTCACGCCCTGCGGGACCATGGGCCACACCATCGCGTCGGCGCTCACCACGAAGTCGATCACCACGGGACGGTCGTTCGTCTCGAGCGCGAGGGCGATGGCCGCGTCGATCTCCTCCTCTTTCTCCACGCGGATCGCGAGGCAGCCGTAGGCCTCGGCGAGCTTCACGAAGTCGGGGATGCGGATCGAGTTGTGCCCGGTGTTGAGATCGGTGTTCGAGTAGCGGCCGTCGTAGAACAGCGTCTGCCACTGCCGCACCATGCCGAGCGAGGAGTTGTTGATGATCGCGACCTTGATCGGGATGTCGTTGATGACGCAGGTCGCGAGCTCCTGGTTCGTCATCTGGAAGCATCCGTCGCCGTCGATCGCCCACACCACGCGGTCGGGCTGGGAGACCTTGGCCCCCATGGCGGCGGGCACGGAGTAGCCCATGGTGCCCGCGCCGCCGGAGTTGAGCCAGGAGTTCGGGCGCTCGTACCTGATGAACTGGGCGGACCACATCTGGTGCTGGCCGACGCCCGCCACGTACACGGCCTCGGGGCCCGTCAGCTCTCCGATCCGCTGGATCACGTGCTGCGGCGCGAGCAGCCCGTCGCTGGTCGGCGCGTAACCGAGCGGGTACTGCTCCTGCAGGCCCTTCAGGTACGCCCACCACTCGTCGATGTCGGCACGATCGCCCGCGCCCGCGAGCGCGGCCTCGAGGTCGACGAGCACGTCCTTCAGGTCGCCGACGATCGGCACGTCTGCGGTGCGGATCTTCGAGATCTCCGCGGGATCGATGTCGACGTGCACCACCTTGGCGTGCGGGGCGAAGAGCGCCGCCTTGCCGGTGACGCGGTCGTCGAAGCGCGCGCCGAGCGCGACGATGAGGTCGGCCTCCTGCAGCGCGAGCACGGCGGGCACCGAACCGTGCATGCCCGGCATGCCGAGGTGCTGGACGTGAGAGTCCGGGAACGCCCCGCGGGCCATCAGCGTGGTGACGACGGGGGCGTTGCTGGACTCCGCCAGGACCTTCAGCTCGTCGGACGCGTGGGCGCGGATCACTCCGCCGCCGACGTAGAGCACGGGACGCTGTGCGCGGGCGAGGAGCGACGCCGCGGCCTGGATCTGCTTGCCGTGCGCCTTCGTGACCGGGCGGTAGCCGGGCAGGTCCACCTTGGGCGGCCACACGAACGGGGCCTCGTTCTGCTGGGCGTCCTTCGTGATGTCGACCAGCACCGGGCCGGGGCGGCCGGTGGAGGCGATCTCGAAGGCGGCGGCGATGGCGGCCGGGATCTCGGCGGCGTCCTTCACGAGGAACGAGTGCTTGGTGATCGGCATCGTGATGCCCACGATGTCGGCCTCCTGGAAAGCGTCGGTCCCCATCAGGGTCGAGAAGACCTGCCCGGTGATCGCCACGAGCGGCACGGAGTCCATGTACGCGTCGGCGATCGCCGTCACGAGGTTCGTCGCCCCCGGCCCGGAGGTCGCGATGGCGACGCCGACCTTGCCGCTCGCCGAGGCATAGCCCTCGGCGGCGTGTCCGGCGCCCTGCTCGTGCCGCACCAGGATGTGGCGCAGCTTCGTGGCGGACATCAGCGGGTCGTACACCGGCAGGATCGCGCCGCCGGGCAGCCCGAAGACGTCCGTGACGCCGAGCAGCTCGAGCGAGCGGACGACCGCCTCGGCCCCGGTCAGCACCGGAGCGGCTGAGGCGGACGAGCGGGATGCGGGCGGTCGCGGGACCGCCTTCGACGCATCCGGCGTCGCGGTGGGGAACGTCGCGGGATCGGAGGGCATGGTGATGCTTCCTTGAGTCGAGTCGAGTCGAGGGATGTCCGCGGCACAGGGCGACGTCTGCGGCCCCGGGCCGCTGAAGTCGGGACTTAGCCGGTGGTCGCGCCCTCCGCAGCGGAGCGCACGAGTCGCGAGTACTTCGCCAGGACGCCTCGGGTGTAGCGCGGGGGCAGGGGCTCCCAGCCGTTGCGGCGGGATTCGAGCTCAGCGTCGTCGACGAGTATGTCGAGCGAGCGAGCCGCGATATCGACCCTGATCAGATCACCATCGCGCACCAGGGCGATCGGACCTCCGTCCACCGCCTCGGGTGCAACATGGCCGATGCACAGTCCGGTTGTGCCGCCTGAGAATCGACCGTCCGTCAAGAGTAGTACATCTTTGCCGAGCCCCGCGCCCTTGATGGCCGCCGTGATCGCGAGCATCTCACGCATCCCCGGGCCTCCCTTGGGGCCCTCGTAGCGGATGACGACCACGTCTCCCGCGTCGATCTTCCCCTCGGCGAGGGCGTCCATCGCGGCGCGCTCCCGCTCGAAGACGCGCGCGGGGCCCTCGAACACGTCCGCGTCGAACCCGGCCGACTTCACCACCGCGCCCTCCGGCGCCAGCGAGCCGTGGAGGATCGTGATGCCGCCGGACGCGTGGATCGGGTTGTCGAAGGTGTGGATGACCTCGCCGTCGATCGGGTCGGGATCGAGGTCGGCCAGGTTCTCGGCCAGCGTCTTGCCGGTCACCGTGAGGGCGTCGCCGTGCAGCAGTCCCTCGTCGAGCATGGCCTTCATGATCACCGGGATGCCGCCGTGACGGTCGACGTCGTTCATCACGTACTTGCCGAACGGCTTCATGTCGGCCACGTGCGGCGTCTTGTCGCCGATGCGGTTGAAGTCGTGCAGCGTGAGGTCGATGCCGGCCTCGCGCGCGATGGCGAGGAGGTGGAGGACGACGTTGGTCGATCCGCCGAGCGCCATCGCCAGCGCGATCGCGTTCTCGAACGCCTCCTTCGTCAGGATGTCCTTCGTCGTGATGCCCTGGCGCAGCAGGTTGACGACGGCCTCGCCCGACCGGTGCGCGAAGTAGTCGCGGCGCCGGTCGGCGGACGGCGGGGCCGCGGAGCCCGGAAGGCTCAGCCCGAGCGCCTCGGCGACCGAGGCCATGGTGTTGGCGGTGTACATGCCGCCGCACGCGCCCTCGCCGGGGGCGAAGGCGCACTCGATGCGCTTGAGGTCCTCCTCGCTCATCAGGCCAGCGCGGCACGCGCCCACGCCCTCGAACGAGTCGATGATCGTGATGTCCTTCTCGGTGCCGTCCGACAGCTTGACCCAGCCGGGCGCGATCGAGCCGGCGTAGAGGAAGACGCTGGACAGGCCCAGCCGCGCGCTCGCCATCAGCATGCCCGGGATCGACTTGTCGCAGCCGGCCAGCAGCACCGTGCCGTCCAGTCGCTCGGCCATGATCACGGTCTCGACGCTGTCGGCGATGACCTCTCGGGACACCAGAGAGAAGTGCATGCCCTCGTGCCCCATCGAGATGCCGTCGGAGACGGAGATGGTGCCGAACTGCAGCGGATACCCGCCGCCGGAGTGGACGCCTTCCTTCGCCCCCTGGGCGAGGCGGTCGAGGCTCAGGTTGCAGGGGGTGATCTCGTTCCAGCTGGACGCGATGCCGATCTGCGGCTTGTCCCAGTCGGCGTCGCCCATGCCGACGGCCCGGAGCATGCCTCGCGAGGTGGTCGCCTCGATGCCGTCCGTGACGACGCGGCTGCGGGGCTTGATGTCGGGCGTTTCGGACGGTGTTGCGAGGTCGACCATGTTCGGAAGTCTATGCCCGCCGCGAAGGGTGCTTCGTCCGCCTCGCAAAGCGCCCCGCCGGCGCTCGCGGATCGGCTCAGGATGCTCGCGCGTCGGCCAGAGCGGTGAGCAACTCGGCGAGCTCGAGAGGGCCGCTCACGCGCACACTGGCGGCCGTCTCCCCGTCGCCCACACGCACGCCGAGGTCGCCCTCGCGCAGGCTGCGCAGCGCGTCCTCATCGGTCACGTCGTCGCCGGCGAACAGCACCGCCGTCGCCGCCGTCTCGTCCCGCAGACGCGCGACGCCGGCGTCCTTGCCCTCGTGGCGCCAGGTGTACTCCGCGATGTCCTTGCCCGTGCGCCTGCGCCACTCCGGCGCACGCTCGGCCACCATCGCGTCGACGCCCGACCGCGCCCGCGCGCCGTCGTCCGGCGAGGCGAGCCTCGTGTGCAACGCGAACCCGTACGCCTTGGGCTCGACCCACGCTCCGTCGATGCCCTCCACCGACCGCTGTGCCTCCTCGACGAGCGCCGCGGCCGATACCTCTTCGCCGGCGGCGGCCTGGTCCGGGACGGGCTGCGCGACGGCCGCGGGCCGCCAGTGCTCGACGCCGTGCGACCCCGTGAGCCAGATCGGCGATCGGTCGTCGTGGGCCGCGATCACCCGCAGATCGGCGAGCTGACGGCCGGAGACGAACGCGACCGTCGTGTCCGGGAGCTCCGCGAGCCGCGCCACCGCGGCGGCCGTCTCAGGCAGAGCCCGCACCGCCATCGGCTCGTCCCCGAGCGGCGCCATCGTGCCGTCGAAGTCGAGAGCCACCAGAAGCCGCTCGGTCTTCGCGACGGAGCGCACGACCTCCGCCCACTGCGCGGTCACGCGCGGGCCTTCCGCACCTTGTCGATGTCGCTGAGGAAGTCGTGCGACCAGTCCTCGACGTCGTGGTCGAGCACGCGCCGGCGCAGGGCCCTCATGCGCCGGGACTGCTCGCCCGGCGACATGTCGACAGCGCGCAGGATGAGGTCCTTCATGCCGTCGATGTCATGCGGGTTCACCAGCAGCGCGCTCGTCAGCTCGTCGGCCGCGCCCGCGAACTCGCTCAGCAGCAGCACTCCGCTGTGGTCGATGCGCGAGGCCACGTACTCCTTGGCCACCAGGTTCATGCCGTCTCGAAGCGCCGTCACCAGCATGACGTCGGCCGCCAGGTACAGCGCGACCATCTCCTCACGCGGGAACCCCTGGTGCAGGTACCGGATCGCCGTGTGGTGCATCGTGTCGTAGTCGCCGTTGATGCGCCCGACGGTCAGCTCGATCTCGTCGCGCAGCTCGGCGTAGGCGTCCACGCGCTGGCGCGACGGGCTGGCCACCTGCACGAGCGTCGCACCGCCCACCTTCAGCCTGCCGTCCTGCAGGAGCTCGCCGAACGCCTTCAGACGGTGCCGGATGCCCTTGGTGTAGTCGAGCCGGTCGACCCCCAGCAGGATCGTCTGGGGATCGCCGAGCTGCTGCCGGATCTCGACGGCGCGCGCCTGCACCTTCGGGTCCTGGGCGAGGTCGATGTACGACTGCGCGTCGATGGAGATCGGATAGGCCTTCGCGACGGCGATCCGCGACTCGCCGCCCTCCTCGGCAGAGGGCACGACGATCTCGCTCGAGCGCGTGGTGTGGTGGAGCACGCGCCGCACCGACCGCTGGAAGTTGCCGGCGTCGGCCTGACGCTGGAAGCCGATGACGTCGGCGCCCAGGAGCCCCTCGAGCACCTGTCGACGCCAGGGCAGCTGCGAGTACAGCCCGTATGCGGGGAACGGAATGTGATGGAAGTAGCCGATGGTGACGTCCGGCCGGAGCTCGCGAAGCAGCTTCGGGACGAGCTGCAGCTGATAGTCCTGCACCCATACGACGCCGCCAGGCTCGACCGCGTCGGCCGCCGCCTGCGCGAAGCGCCGGTTCACCTGCACGTACGACTCCCACCAGGAGCGGCGGTAGACCGGAGCGGCGATGACGTCGTGGTAGAGCGGCCAGATCGTGCCGTTGGCGAAGCCCTCGTAGTACGACTCGATCTCGGCGCCGCTGAGCGGCACCGGCACCAGTCGCGCCCCCTCGAAGTCGAACGGCGCGATGTCGAGATCGGGCTGACCGCCCCATCCCACCCAGGCACGGTCCGGCTTGCGCATCACCGGCTCGAGGGCGGTGACGAGTCCGCCCGGGGAACGCCGCCAGCTCTCCTGCCCGTCGGGGCTCACCACGCGATCCACGGGCAGACGATTGGCGACGACGACGAGATCCGCGCGAGACATGACGCTCCTCCTTGGGGCTTCGGCCACAGTATCAGCGCGCACCTCGCGGGACCGGGCGGGCACCGTGGGGTTGACGCCCCATGCCGCGGCGGTTATGGCGCCCCTTCTCACGGCCTCACGACCGCCCGCAAGCCCCTGCGTCGGCGCCGAGCGAGCGCTACCGTGGGGGGCATGGCCATCCGCAAATACCTGACGGGCACCGGACTGATCGGAACGCTGACGAGCGGCTACGCGCTGCTGCGGGGCGCTGACGGTCAGCGCTTCACCTGGCGCACCGCGCTCGCGTGGGTGAGCTGGGGGATCACGCTCTCCCTCACGATCGGCACCATCATCGACATCCGCAACGCCAGCCGCGGCCGGACGGTCTCGGACGACTCGCCCATCAGCGGCAAGGAGGGCAAGTACTTCTCCGAGCGCGCGGCGGAGCGCTCCGGGCGTCGGTGATCGACGACTCTGCGGCATCGCCTCGTCGCTGAGACCTCTGCTCCCCCGCGCGGGCCGCTGAGACGTCGTCCGCTCCAGATGTGAATACCTTAGATATATATCAAGGTAATGTAGTTGCCATGGACCATGGAGCCGACCTCGAGGAACTGATCGTCGCCGCGCACGCTCTGACACGCGTCGCGGCACTGGAGACGCGGAACGAGGCGCCGTCGGCGCAGTGGCGGACGCTCGCCATCCTGCGCGAGCGCGGCCCCCTCCGCATCGGCGAGCTCGCGCACCTGAGCCGCGTCACCCAGCCCGGCATGACGAGGCTGGTGGGCACGATGGCGGACGCCGGGCTCGTCTCCCGAACGGCCGACGAGCAGGACTCGAGAGCCGTGCGGGCGGCCATCACCCCGCGCGGCGACGAGGCCTACGCCGCCTGGCGGCTGCAGCTCGTCGATGCGCTGCTGCCCCGGTTCGCGGGCCTGGACGACGACGAATGGGGCGCGGTGCGCACAGTCGCACGGCTGCTGGGCGAGCGGACGGATCCGGGATCGGGCGGTCCGGTCGCGGGCCGTGCCGAGGCGGACCCCGCAGAGGGGACGACCGCACGATGAGCGCCGAGCACGACAGCGGGGGCTCTCTCACCCGGCAGCCGATGGCGGTGTGGGCGGTGGCCTTCGCCTGCGTCGTGGCCTTCATGGGCATCGGCCTGGTGGACCCGATCCTGCCGGTGATCGCCGACGCCCTCGACGCGTCCGAGGTGCAGACCGAGCTGCTCTTCACCAGCTATCTCGTCGTGACGGGGCTGGCCATGCTCGTCACGAGCTTCATCTCGAGCCGGATCGGCGCCAAGCGGACCCTGCTGTGGGGCCTCGCGCTCATCGTCGCCTTCTCGCTGCTGTGCGCGCTCAGCGTCGCCGTCGACGTCGTCATCGGCTTCCGTGCGGGCTGGGGCCTCGGCAACGCCCTGTTCATCTCGACCGCCCTGGCGACCATCGTGGGAGCGACCACCGGCGGCAGCGGGGCGGCGATCGTGCTCTACGAGGCCGCCCTGGGGCTCGGCATGGCCGTCGGCCCCCTGCTGGGCGGCATCCTCGGCGAGGCGAGCTGGCGCGCGCCGTTCTTCGGCGTGGCGGTGCTCATGGCCATCGCGTTCGTTGCGATCCTCGTGCTGCTGCGCTCCCCCGCCGAGCGGCCGAGCCCCATCCCCCTGGCCGCGCCGATCCGTGCCCTGCGCCGCCCGGCCCTCGGCGTGCTCGCGGCGACGGCGGTGTTCTACAACATCGCTTTCTTCGTGCTGCTCGCCTACTCGCCGTTCCCGCTCGGCTTCGGCGCCATCGGCATCGGGCTGACGTTCTTCGGCTGGGGCCTCGCACTGGCCGTGACGAGCATCTGGGGCGCACCGCTGCTGCTCCGCTTCATGCGGCGAACGACCGTGCTCCTGGTCGTGCTGCCGCTGCTCGCAGCCGACCTCGCGGTCGCGGGGGTCGTGGTGTCCACGCCATCCGCCCTCGTGACGTGCATCGTGGTCGGCGGGCTCCTGCTCGGCATCTGCAACACGGTCCTGACGGAGTCCGTGATGGAGGCGACGGACCTGCCCCGCCAGGTGGCGTCGTCCTCGTACTCGGCGGTGCGGTTCCTCGGCGGCGCCGCGGCGCCCCCGATCGCTGCAGCCCTCGGCCATGCCCTCGGGGACACGGCGCCCTACCTCTTCGCCGCGTCCTCCGCCCTCGTCGCGACCCTCGTCCTGCTGCTCGGACGCCGCGCCCTCGGCACGGTCGACGCGCGCGTGGCCGACGAGCTGGAGGAGGCGGCGGCGATCGGCGCCGGAGACGCCGCTTGATCGCCCGCGGGGCGATCGCCTGGACGGCCTCCCCGGCAAACAGGTGATGCGGTGGGTGAAATCCGGCGACGACGCACCTCAACCGCGCGCCTCGTCGCCGGAATTCGGCCGTCCCGGCATATCGTTGCCTCACCGCACGTAGGTCCGGACCAGGCACACCCGATCCCGCCTCCCCCCGTCCGCCCGACAGTGCGCACCCCGGCGAAGGCCACCACGGTCGGCACACCCCCTGGTGCCCTCGATCCCTGACACCACCGTGCGTCGCCTTCCGGGGTCCTCCCCACACAGGATTGCAAGGAGCAGACGATGATCGAGACGCTCGAGATCACCCCCGTACGACTGAGCGACATGGTCGCCGAGCGCATCGCGGCGGCCATCATGGACGGCCGGCTGCCGGCCGGATCGCGAGTGCGCGACCACGACCTCGCCGAGCAGCTGGGCGTGTCGCGCATGCCGGTGCGCGAGGCGCTGCAGCGACTGCAGCGGGTCGGGCTGATCGAGACGGCGGCGAGCCGCTACACGCGCGTGACCGAGGTGTCGCCGAGGATCGCGCACGCGACGCGACAGTTCTCCGGCCACTACATGATCTCGCTCGTGCGCATCGCGCTGGCCAGGATGGATCGCACCGCGCGTCTCGAGTCGTCGCACGCGATCGACGCGATCATCACCCGCCTGGACGCGGGCGGCGGCACCGGCGCCGCCCGGCGGGAGCTGCAGTCGCTGCTGGTCGACCTCGCCGACAACGCCTTCGTCTCGACGATGTCGGGCGACATCGGCATCGCGATCCAACGCAACCTCGGGGTCATCCCGCTGCCGTTCGACGGCCCCGGCGAGCTCGCCGAGAGCTACCGCGAGCTGCGCGACGCGATGCTCGAGGGCGATGCGGACGCCGGCGAGCGCATCATCCGCGCGCAGTTCGACATCGCCGACGAGTGACCGCGGGCCCGTGAGCCCGCGGCTCAGAGCAGGCCGTGCTCGCGAGCGGCCGCGACGAGCTCGGAGCGCCTCGTGACGCCGAGCTTCCGATAGACGGCCTGCAGCTGCGTCTTGACGGTGTTCTCCGAGACGGCGAGCCGCTCCGCCGCCTGGCGCACGGACAGCCCCGAGCCGATCGTCTGCGTGACCCTCCGCTCCTGCGGCGTCAACGGCACGAACACGTGAGCGAGCGTCGGGCGGCGCATGCGCGGGCTGTGCATCGCGTTGAGCGACGGGCTGTCGGCGCGCCCGACCAGCGCCGCCAGCGCGGCCAGCTCGTCTTGTGAGACGAGCCCTAGCGCGGCCGGCAGCCGATGACGGTCCGCGAGGTCGACCGCGCGCCCGAACACCTGCCGGGCGGCGTCACGCGATCCGCTGCGCAGCTTCACGACCGCGAGCACCGCGAGCGCCTCGACCGCGAATCGCGGCATCACCGCGCCGGCTTCGTACGCCATGATCGCGGCGAGCTCGGCCGCCTGACCGTCGCCGCGATGCAGCAGAGCCGACGCGCGACGCGCCTCGACGAACGCCGGCCGCCGGCCCGGCTCCCCGTCGAGGACGCTCAGCGCCTGAGCGGGACGTCCGTCGAGCACCAGCCGATACGACTCCGCGTACGCCAGCGCGGCGCGATTGAGCGGAGCGCCCAGCAGCGCCCTCGGCGACACCTCGCAGACGCGCCGCAGCCGCTCGTCCGCGCGCTCCGCGTCGTCCCCGCCGAGGTGGATCGCGTACATGGAACCGGCACTCGCCGCGAGGATCCGGTGATCGAACAGGTGGTCCCCCGAGAGCGACGAGAGCGCCTCGAGCGCGCCGGCGAAGTCGAGTCGATCGCCGCGACGCATCGACTGCGCGATGCGTATGGGGGACGCTCCTGCGCCGTGCTCCGCATCGATCCGCCCCAGGATCTTGGCGCGCTCGATCCACTGCGCCGCGGCGCCGGAGCGCCCCGCGAACGCCTGCAGCCAGGCCATCTCCGCCGCTGCCCGCGCGGCCGTCTCATGGTCGTCGCGGGCGAGGGCCCAGGAGAACGCCTCGTCGAGCTGCTCCTCCGGTTGCGTGTCCCACCCCGTGTGCGGCATGGGGCCGCCCACCACGAAGGCGAGCGCCCACTCGAACATGAGCCGCGGCGCGAACGACGGCACCTCCCCGCGGCCGGAGATCCGATGGAACGCGTCCCTCGCCGCGAAAGCGCTCTCGACGGCGACCGCGATCTCCCCCGCGACGCGCGCGGAGCGGCTGCGTGCGGTGAGCTCCGCGATCTCCCGCCAGCCGGCGTCGTCGACCGCGGCATCGAGCGCGCCGGGCGGTGCGGACAGACGGCGGCGACCGAGCAGCTGGAGCCCGTCCCACCGCGGCCGCCCGGAGAGGAGATGCGGGGGGACGGCCTCCGCCACCGCCCGCAGGACCGCGACGTGGGCGGCTCGGAGGACGTCCCAGTCGGCCTCCGCGAGCGCGACCGCGCGGTCCCACTGGGAGTCCGCCAGCGCGAGGTACACGCCGCCGAGCACCCCGGCTGCCGGTCCGTTCACAGGAGTCCTCGCGTCCGCGCCACGACCGACAGCCCCTGGCGGTCGTGCACGCCCAGCTTGCGGTACAGCGAGCGCACCTGCGTCTTCACGGTGTTCGCCGACACCGTGAGCCGCGCAGCCGCCTCGACCACGGTGAGGCCGCCCGCGAGAAGCGAGAGCACCGTCCGTTCCCGCGCAGTGAGCCGATGATCGAGGCCGGCCGACGGGAACGCCACGGAGGTGTCCACGACGTGTCGCGCCAGCCTCGCCCCCGGGTCGGCGGCAGGCAGCACGGCGCCCAGCGCCCGCAGCTCGTCGGCGGGCACGATCGTCAGCGCGACGAGCAGGCGGTGCTCGTCGATCACCCGCAGCGCGCGCGAGAAGGTCTCGGCCGCGCGGCCGTCGTCCCCGCGCCGCAGCTCGATCGCCGCGCGGGCCACCAGGGCGTCGGCGCGCACCCGCGGCGACAGCGTCGGCGCTGCGAGGATGCGGGACGTGAGCGACGACGCGCGCTCGTGCTCCCCGAGCAGATGCAGGAGCGAGGCCGCGCGCCCCGCCTCGAAGCTCAGCTCCTGCGACGGCTGAGCGTCGGGAAGCGCCCGCAGCGCGCGTTCCGGCTGTCCCGACCGCTGCAGAAGGCGCGACCGTGCCGCCCCGAGGACGACGGCGTTGAGCCGAGCGCTCGTCCAGCCGTCGTAGACCGCCTCGATCTCCCCGTTCAGGTGCGCCAGAGCGGTGTCGGGGTCGCACAGCGGATCGTGCGCGTCCACCAGCGCGCCCAGCGCGCGCCGCAGCAGCTCGTGCTCACGGGCGTCCTCGATCGCCGCGAGCTCGGACCGCGCCCCGGCCAGATCGAGCTCGTCGAGCAGCAGCAGCGCTCGCGCGATGCGATCGGACTCACGGGTGCCCCGCACGTCCGGCTGATCCGCTCTCAGCTGCTCGAGGCGCAGGAGCCAGCCGAGCGACGCGCCCCGCCGGCCCGACACGGCGGCGAGCCAGGCGAGCTCCGCCGCGGCATCCATCGCCGCGCGCGGGTGACGGAGCTCCGTCGCGAGGGAGAACGCGCGCTCGAACAGCACGACGGCGTCGTCGGCGTGCCCCGCGAACGCCGAGATCTGCGCCCATTCCTGGTGGACCTCCGCGAGATTGAAACGCCCTCCCTCGAGGTCGCGGGGCGTGGCCGCCCGCAGCAGCTGTCGCGCCTGGGCCGTCAGGCCCAGGGCCTCGTCGAGCCGTCCGCGGGACCGTGCCGCCATCGCCCGCGCCGTCAGCGCGACGATCCGCTCGTTGGCGGAGGACCCCGGTGGCAGCGGCAGGTCGGGGGCGACCCATACCGTCGGCCGCAGCCGCCCGAGCGCCGCGTGCCTGAGTCCCTGCCTGACGACCGCCCAGGAGGGGTGCGCGCGCAGCACCTCGTCGGCGACGGCGCGGCGCACCTCTCCGCGGAAGCTGGACAGGAACGACCAGTGCCGCTCGGCGAGCGCGATGGCACGCTCGTGGTCGCCGGCGGCGAGGGCGCGGAAGATCGCGCTGACCCGCGGGTCCTCCGCCTGCTGCGCCATGCGATCCACATCTCTCGTCCGAAGGCACGCGTGGCCGGCGCCGGCTGATGCCCGAGATGCCATTGTGTCCGACGATCGGCTGATCGGACGAGAAAACCTCGGTCTCCGGGAGGCGATGCGACGGAGGATCCCCTCGCCACCGGCAGACTGCCGGTCGAGCGAACGCGCGCCCCGCGACGGGTGGAACGCTACCGGCGCGCCTCGGTGAGGGCGGCGTCGCGCTCGTCCCGCCACGACGATCGGTACGGATACGCCGCGTCCTTCTCATCGGCCTCGACGACCGCCGCGGAGGCGACCGCGAGCCGCCTGACCTCGTCGGCGTCCCGTCCGTGCCCCAGCGGGAAGGCGAACTTGCCGCGGAAGTGGGCCATCCAGAGGACGACGAGGTCGCGATCGTCCACGAGTCCCTCCGGCGTCCGCGTGCCCCTCTCGCTGCGGACGATGCGCCAGCCCGCGCCCCCGTCCGGCGCGGCGAGGAAGTCCGGGTCGTCGAGCCAGCGCCACTCGCCGGCGCTGCCCCGCGTCGGAGCACCCGATCGAGGACGCAGCGACCGTGCGAGAGCGTCGGGCGTCCACGGCGCGGGGAACCAGCTCGTCAGGCTGACCGAGAGCTCGAGCGGCGTGAGCCACTGCGTGTCCCGATCGTCGGGCCGCCGTCTCGGGCGTTCGAGCGCGAGCGACAGCGCGACGGTGGACAGCGAGGGGGCCCCGCCGTCGACGAGGGCCAGGTGGAGCTGGAGCTTCCGCGCATACGCCGCGTGCGCGCCCTCGTCCTCGAACGGGGGCAGCGGGATGGTCGGGTCGACCGGCGATCCCCACGGCGCGTCCTCCGCCCAGAACCCCATGACCGATCTCCCCTCCGGGCGACGCAGTGCCGGCCCCGCTCTGTCTATCAGCCGATGTCGGTCCCGTGGGCGCATTCGTCCCCGAACGCCAGACGGCCCGCCTCCGAGGAGGACGGGCCGTCTGGCTGATGGTGCACCCCCTGGGACTTGAACCCAGAACCCACTGATTAAGAGTCAGTTGCTCTGCCGATTGAGCTAGAGGTGCATGGTGCGGAGAGGATTTCTCGCTCTCTCGAACCGAGGGACTACGTTACCAGGCGGGTCGCCGTCGCGCCAATCGGCGCGGCCCGGCGCACGACTCGGGCGTGTCCGGTCGCGACATGCGCGCGAGCGCCGCCGGGTCACCGCACGGTCCGCCGGTATCCTGATCCCGTGAATCCCGCCGCGCCCACGTCCCCGGTCTCCCAGGGCGATCTCGGCGCGGACCTGCGCCTCGCGCTCGACCTCGCGGACGCCGCCGATGCCCAGACCCTGCCGCGCTTCGACGCGGCCGACCTCGACGTGTCCCGCAAGGCCGACAGCACGCACGTCACCGACTCCGACCTCGCGGCGGAGCGCGCCGTGCGCCGGCTCCTGGCCGAGCGGCGTCCCGAGGACGGCGTGCTCGGCGAGGAGTACGGATCGGACGACGCGGCGGGCTCCGCCGACGCGTCGTCGCGCCGGTGGATCATCGACCCGATCGACGGGACGGCCAACTTCCTGCGCGGCGTGCCGGTGTGGGGCACGATGATCGGCCTGCAGATCGACGGCACGATGCGTCTCGGCGTGGTCAGCTCGCCGGCGCTCGGTCGGCGCTGGTGGGGCGCGGAGGGCCTCGGCGCCTGGACCAGCGCCCCGGGCGGCGAGCCCCGCCCGATCCGCGTGTCGGACGTCGCGACGCTCGACGACGCGAGCGTCAGCTTCCAGAGCATCGCGCAGTGGGACGGCGCGGGCCGGCTCGACGCCCTCGTCGCACTGACCCGGCGCGTCTGGCGGGACCGCGCGTACGGCGACATCTGGTCGTACATGCTGCTCGCCGAGGGGCGGCTCGAGATGGTCGGCGAGTTCGACGTGAAGGAGTACGACCTCGCGGCGGCGGCGGCGATCGTCACCGCCGCCGGCGGCCGGTTCTCCTCGTTCGACGGCACGCCGACGATCGCGGCGGGATCGGCGGTCGCGACGAACGGCGTGCTGCACGACGCGATCCTCGACGTGCTGCACAGCCCGGCCTCTCCGGACACGGGCCCCCGATGACGACGCTGCGCCGCGTCGGCGGTCGGACCGCGAGCCTCCTGCTGGTGGCCGTGGCGTCGCTCGCGCTGGCATCGTGCGGCGCCGGCTCCCCCGACCCGGCCGACCCCGACGCGGCGCCGACCGGCATGCCCTCCGCCGACGCCACCTCCGGGCCCGCGAACCCCGACGCCCAGCCCACGTGCGACACGATCATCCCCGAGTCGCTCGTGTCCGATTTCGAGGGCTATGGGATGTCGTCGCAGGAGGAGCCGTTCCTGGTCGGCCCGGACCAGGAGCTCGAGGGCGGCATCCAGTGCACCTGGGGCAACCTCGACGTGGCGACCGACGACGTGCAGATCTACGGCTGGGCGCCGATCGACGCCCAGCGCGCCGCCGAGCTCCAGGCCTACCTGGAGGAGCAGGGCTGGGTGCGCGAGGAGGCGGACGGCTACGTCTACGTCAGCGAGGACCCCGAGCTCGCGATGCACGTCGACGACGACGGCTACGGCATGACCTACGCCTTCGGCGAGGACCACGTGCTGCTCGCGGACACGAAGCAGGGCATCACGCTGGTCACCTGGCGCTGACGCCGCGGCCCCCGCCGGTAGACTCGACTCCCGTGCTGATCGGCGTCATTCGTCCCACCGAATCCCAGGACCTCACCGCGGAGGGCGACTCCCTCGCCGCCATCGGCGACGCGCTCAGGACGCAGGTGCCGGAGGGGTGGCAGCTCACCGACTCCAAGGTGACCATGCCGAAGGGATCGACGATGCTGACGGCGGTCGGCCGCATGGCGCGCTGGGGCGAGACGCGCGAGATCCAAGGCGCCGACGTCGCGGCACTGGAGGCGCAGGTGCCGGACGGGTGGGCGCTGCTCTCGGTGCGCTCGACCGACTGACGTCCGGCCCCGAAAACGCGAGAAGCCCCGCGATCCTCACTGTCGTGAAGGATCGCGGGGCTTCCGCTCGATGCGACAACGTCCGTGGAGCTGGGGGGAATCGAACCCCCGTCCAGCGCCGAGTCTCTGGGGCTTCTCCGGGCGCAGTCTGTGAGAGCGTTCTGCTCGGCTCCGACCTTTGTCACAGACACCTAAGTCGACGAGCCCAGTCGAGGACGAGTCCCGCGTGACGTCTCGACACCGTCACGCAGCGAGATCCCTAGATGACGCCAGGATCCGTGTCGGGATCGACCACGGTCTGACGGACTATCGAGCTCGCTTACGCAGCGAGGGCGAAGTCAGTGCGCTTGGATTCGGCACTTATTGGTTTGCGGGGAGCGTTAACGAGATAACCCTGCATCCTCGGCCCGCTTCTCGCAGATTCACAAGCACTGTCGAAACCGATCAGCCCCGTGATTCCCTCGAAAGAAGGAGGCGTTGTCGCACTGTGGAGTTGCCATCCCGACGCTGACGCCGGGCCGTCTCGACGTCGTGCGCCGAGCTTCACAGACTACAACGGATCCCCCGGCGACGCCATTCCCGGCCGCCCCACGGCGCGCGTGCCGTCTCACGCGCCGCCCGCTCACGCACCGGCCCAGCCGTGCCCTAATGTGAGCGCATGGCAGACCCGTGCCCTTCCCCTTCCCCCGCGCGGCCGCGCGAGGCGCCGCGCCGCGACGGCATCGGCGAGCGTCTCTCACGGATGATCCGCATCCCCACCGTCAGCGCCGAACGAGAGACCCGCGGCGCGCAGCCGTTCGAGGACTTCGTCGCCTTGCTGGCCGAGCTCTATCCGCGCGCGCACCGCGAGCTGGAACTGGAGCGCATCACCGACCTCGGTCTGCTCTATCGATGGCCCGGCGCATCCGACGCCGCGCCCGTGGTGCTGATGGCGCACTTCGACGTGGTGCCCGCCGACGAGACGGACGGCTGGACGCACCCGCCGTTCGACGGGCGGATCGTCGACGGCTGGGTGCACGGACGCGGTGCGCTCGACGACAAGGGGCCGCTGCTGGTGGTGCTCGAAGCCGTCGAGGACCTGCTCGCGTCCGGGTTCCGGCCCCTCCGCGACGTCTATCTGTCTTTCGGGGGCAACGAGGAGACCTACGGCCACGCCGCCGCCGCGATCGCCCGGGCCCTGCACGACCGGGGCGTCGAGCCCTGGCTGGTCATCGACGAGGGCGGCGCCGTCGTCGACGCTCCCCTGCCGTTCGTGTCGGGCCGCGCGGCGATGATCGGCGTCGGCGAGAAGGGCGTCGCCACGTTCCGTCTCACGGCCCAGGGTGATGGCGGCCATGCGTCCGCGCCGCACGGTCCCACGGCGGTGGCGCGCGTGGCCCGCGCGGTCGCGCGGCTCGGTGCGGGCACGTTCCGCGCCCGCACGCCCGTCGCGATCTCGCGCATGCTCCGCGTCCTGTCCGAGCGCGCGAACGGACCGGCCTCCCTCCTGCTGCGCGCGCTCGCGGCGTTGCGCCCCGTCACGGCGCGGGCTTTCGCGGCCGCGGGCGGAGAGCCGGCGGCGCTCGTCCGCACCACGATCGCGGCGACCGTCCAGGACGGCGGATCGGCGGCCAACGTGCTGCCGGCGCGTGCCTCCGCGACGCTCAACGTGCGGATCCTGCCGGGCGAGACCGTCGACGGGACGCTGCGACGGATCCGCCGCCGCGTCGCCGACGGCGGGGTGACGGTAGAGGTGCTCGAGGGGAGCGACCCCTCCCCCGAGTCGCCCATCGACGGACCGCAGTTCGCCGCCATCGCCGCAGCCTCGCTCGCCGCCTATCCCGATGCCCTGCCGGCGCCGTACATCATGATGCAGGCCAGCGACGCCCGCCACTTCCACCGGTTCTGGCCCGCCGTGTACCGGTTCGCCCCGCTGGAGATGTCGGCGGCGCAGCGCGCCGGCATCCACGGCGTCGACGAGCGCGTCGAGATCTCGTCGCTCGAGCGCGGCCGGGACTTCCACGTGGCCCTGCTGTCCTCCCTCTCGCCGGCGACCTCGGCATGACTGCGGCCGTCCGCCCGCCCCGGGCGCGCCTGGGCGCGCTCCTCGGAGTCGTCGGTTTCCTCGCTTTCGTGGAGTTCACGAGCGGCGTCCTGCAGGGCTACTACACGCCCATGCTCACCGACATCGCGCGCAACCTCGGCGTCCACGACGCCGACGTGAACTGGCTGGAGGGCTCGCAGCTGATGCTGTCGGCGCTCGTCGTCCCGATCTTCGCGAAGCTCGGCGACATGGTCGGGCACAAGCGCATGCTGCTGGTGTCCACCGCGCTCACCGCCGCCGCGTCGCTCGCGCTGCCGTTCACCGACTCGTTCGCCGTCTTCCTCGCGGCGTGGGCGCTGCAGGGCTTCTACGTCGTCTGGCTGCCGCTCGAGATCGCCCTGATCTGGTCGCGGTCCCGCGCGACCGGCGCGGGCGCGCTGCTGACAGCGCGCGCCGCCGGCCTGCTCGTCGCGGCGCTCGAGGCCGGCGCGATCTCCGGCGCCCTCATCGGCGGGGCGTTGATCGACGCGCTGCCGCTGTGGATCGTTCTGCTGATCCCGGCGATCGCGGTCGTGGCCTGTTTCTTCGTCATCCTGCTCGGCGTCACCGAGTCGCCCGACCTGCACGGAGGCCGCTTCGACACGACCGGCGTCGTGCTGCTGACCCTCGCCCTGCTCGCCTTCACGGGCGGCCTGAGCGTCCTCCGCCTGGATGCGGGCATCTTCGCCTGGCTCCTGACCGCGGGCGGACTCGCGCTGCTCTGGCCGTTCGCGGTCTGGGAGCGGCGCACCCCCGATCCTCTGATCGATGTGCGGACGTTCGCAGACCCCGCGCTGTGGCCCGTGTTCCTGACCGCCGGGCTGTTCGGCGTGAGCGTGCTCGGCGCACAGGCGCCGCTGTCGACGTTCGCGCGCACGGACCCGGCCGTCTACGGGTACGGGCTTGGCACCACCGGCTTCGCGACCTCGCTCATCATCGGCCTCTATCTCGTCGCGATGATCGTGGGCGCCCTGTCCTATCCCGTCGCCGCGCGGCTCGGGACACCGCGGCGGGCGTTGATCGGCGCCAGCATGCTCGTGGGGGTCGGGTATCTGATGTTCCTGCCGTTCCACGACGCGTACGGACAGCTCGTCACCAACATGGCCATCGCCGGACTCGGCTCGGGCGCGCTCGTCGCCGCCCTGCCCGCCGCAGCGGCGGCCGCCGCGCCCGCGCGCGCCACCGGCCAGGCCACGGGCCTCACCAACGGCGTGAAGACCGTCGGCGGCGCGATCGCGTCCTGCGTGTTCGGCATCGCGCTCCTGAACGGCGCCCAGGGGGCGGCCGAGGGCACGGCAGGCTCGTTCGCCGGCTATGTGACCGTGTGGATCGTCTGCGGGCTCACGGGCCTCGCCGCCGCGGCCGCGCTCGTGCTGGTGCCGCGGAACGCGTTCACCGACCGCGCGGCGGGCGCCGTCGAGGTCGCCGGTCCCGCGGGAACCGCCTCGTAGGAGATATCCACGGCGTCGGAGCCGCTCGACCTCCAGGCTCCTACCCTGTGGATGACTCCTCTGCCGTGGCGGCGACGGACGAAGCGGATCCGGTCACCGGGCGGAGCGCGCGTTCCACTCGTCCCACTTCGACATGAGCTGCTCGATCGCCGCGTGGAAGCGTGCCGTCGCCGCGCCCGGCGAGGTGTCGCCGAAGTAGTGGCCGACCCAGTGGTGCAGGCGCTCGGTGGCTCCGGGGTCGGACAGCACGCGGTCGATCGCGTCCTCCACCCGCGGGGCGTCCTCGGCGCGCAGCCACTCGCACGCCGAGAGGTAGCCGCCCTCGTCGATCTCCGCCTCCGCGGCGACCGGGCGGGTGATGAGCAGCGGCCGGTCGGCGGCGAGACGGTCGTACACCATCGCCGAGATGTCGGCGATGGCGACATCGGCCGCGGCGAGCTGCCAGCCGAGCTCGGGCCCGTCGTCGTAGACGTGGTGCGCGGACGGGTCGGCGTCGTTCGCCGACTTCAGCGCCTGGATGATCCGCTGGTTCGCGGCGCCGAACTCGGCGTCGACGACCCCGCTGCGCGGATGCGGCCGGTAGATCACGCGATGACGGCCGGTGGCGAGGAGAGCCGTGACCAGGGCCTCGCCATGGCTCTTCACGGATCCGTACAGCGCGGCCGGCCTGTCGCCCTCCCACGTCGGCGCGTACAGCACCACGGTGCGCTCGTCAGGTGTGTACGGCAGCTCGCCCGAGTAGTGGTCGGCCTGCGGCCTGCCGATCTCGATCGCGCGACGCTCGACGTCGAAGTCCCACAGTGTGCGGGTCAGGCGCTCGCGCGCGGCCTGCCCGGCGATCAGCGCGTAGTCGTAGGCCTTGTACTGGTTCGTCGTCATGTACATCTTGTCCGACTCGCCGTGGTTGATGAACACGTGCCACCGCTCGCCGTAGCGGAACATCTGGAAGTTGCGCGTGTTCTGGTTCACGTACAGGACGATGCGGATGTCCTGCGAGGCGAGGAAGCGCTCCATGTCGCGCACGGACGGCACGTACGCCACGGGGATCGCGTCGTCCGCCAGCAGCGCGGCGGCGCCCGTGGCGTTGCGCGACATCACCACGACGGGGTGGGCCTCGGCCAGTCCTGCCAGCGGCCGGTACCACTGGCGCATCTGGTACATGTTCACCGCGCCGTCGGCGAAGTACACCGCGACGCGGTAGCTGCGCGGGGTGTGGGGCGGCCGCGCGGCGACCGCCGCACGGATCGCGCGCTTGGCGTCACGGGCTGCGAGGGCCTTCCGGAAGAGCTCGACTGCCTTCTTCACGTCCCGCGCAATGCCCATCCGACAAGCCTAGCCAGCGGGCTCTCGGCGCCCCTCGTGGGATGATCGTCGAATGCGTAACGATCCCGCCGAGCGGCCTCCGTCGTCTCCGCGGGACCGGCCCCGGCACGACGGGCGGCGCGACGCTCCCCCGGTGCCGGACGGATCCGGGGTCTCGTTCGTCATGCCCGTGCTGAACGAGCGCGCCTACCTGCGCCGCGCCGTCGAGACGGTCCTGGATCAGGACGTCGACGGCCCCGTCGAGGTGGTCCTCGCCCTCGGCCCGTCGAGCGACGGCACGACCGAGCTGGCGCGGACCCTCGCCGCGGAGGATCCGCGCATCGTGCTGGTCGACAACCCCGCCGCGGACATCCCGGTGGGCCTGAACGCGGCGATACGTGCGAGCTCGCATCCCACGGTCGTGCGGGTCGACGCGCACTCGGAGATCGCGCCGGGCTACGCGTCGCGCGCCCTCGAGATCCTCGCCCGCACGCGCGCGGGCAACGTCGGCGGGGTCATGCGCGCCGACGGCCGTTCGCCCTTCCAGCGCGCCGTCGCCCGCGCCTACAACTCGCGGATCGGTCTCGGCGGAGGCGCGTACCACGGCGGCGATCGGCCGGGCGAGGCGGAGTCTGCCTACCTCGGCGTGATGCGCCGCGCCGTGCTCGACGAGGTCGGGCTGTTCGACGAGTCCATCCGGCGTGGGGAGGACTGGGAGCTGAACCTGCGCATCCGTTCGGCCGGTTACCGCGTCTGGTTCGACCCCTCGCTGTCGGTCACCTACTGGCCGCGGGAGAGCTGGCATCGCCTGGCTCGCCAGTTCGTCGCCACGGGGACCTGGCGGGGCGAGCTGGTCCGCCGCTACGGGATGCGCAACTCGGCGCGCTTCTTCGCTCCGCCGGCGCTGGTGGTCGCCCTCGTCCTGAGCCTGCTGGTCGGTCTCCTGCAGGTGACGGGGGTGATCGCGGGCGCCCTGTCCGTGCTCGCATCCGCCGTCTACGTTCCGGTGCTGGCATACGTCCTGCTGGTCGCCGCGGTCGCTGTCGGGCCGGGCGGCGGGACCGGAGTGCGCGACAAGCTCTGGACGCTCGCGGTCCTGCCGACGATGCACCTCGCGTGGGGGGCAGGCTTCATCGCCGGCCTGCTGCGCGGCGCGCACGACACCGTCGACACCTCGCGCCTGGCCGGCCGCAACACCCCGCTCCCGTAGCGCGCTGCGCCTCAGCGGTCGATCAGTCCCTGGTCGAGGATCCGCGCGACCACGCGCTCGGAGGCCCGGCCGTCGTCGCGCGCGTTGAACCGGGCCGTCCAGGCCCGGTACCGCCCGGCGTGATCGGCCGTGCCGCTCTGGAGAGCGGCGATCAGCTCATCCTGCGAGCGCACGATCGGACCCGGCGCGTGGGCGACCAGGTCGAAGTAGAACCCGCGCAGCTCTCCCCGGTAGTGCTCCATGTCGGGCACGAGGAAGTACATGGGCTTGCCCGTCACCCCGAAGTCGAACATCACCGACGAGTAGTCCGTGATCAGCGCGTCGGCGGCGAGCAGCAGCGGCGCGGTGTCCGGGTACCCCGTGACGTCGACGACGCGCGCGCCGGCGAGGTCCTGGCCAGGCAGCAGCGTGCGGGAGTGGCCTCGCACGAGCACCACGGCGCCGGTCTCCTCGGCGAGCACCGCGGGGTCGAGGAAGTCGACGATCTCCGCGCGGTCGTCTCGCCAGGTCGGCGCGTACAGCAGCACCCGCTCGTCCGAGGCGATGCCGAGCTCGGCCCGGACGGCCGCGGGGTCGCCGTGCACGAGGACGTCGTTGCGGGGGTACCCCTCCACCCACAGCGGGCGGCCGAGGAAAGCGTACGCCTTGCGCAGGATCCGAGCGGCGTACGGGTTCTGCGCAAGCAGCACGTTCCAGCGCAGCGACTCCTTGATCACGGCGCCCGCACGCCGCGGGTCGAAGCCGGGGCGGTGGAGGGCGAGGCGTTTCAGCGGCGTCCCGTGCCATGTCTGCAGCACCTTCTGCCCGCGGCGCCGCGCGAACCGGCGGCGCAGCCAGTCGTTGACGACCAGCAGCCGGGCGGCGCTGCGCGCCCGCCACCAGTCGGGACTGCCCTCGACGACGGCGATGGCCCCCTCGGGCACGCGGACCGACAGGTCGATGACGCTCCAGTAGCGGGTCACGCTCGGCGCGACGCGCGCGAGCTCGCGGTCGATCGCGAGCGGGTTGCACCCCGCCCCGCGTCCGTAGAAGCTCTCGAAGAACACGGCGTTCTCGAGCGGCTCGGATCGATCGACGTAGCGCCGTTCGAGGGCGCCCTGGGCCTCGGCCCCGTCGTACACCGGGTCGACGGGGGCGCCGATCACGAGGCGGTCGCCGCGCAGCTCCGCGCGCACCCCCGCGAAGACCCGGGGCGGGATCCGCACGTCGAGGGCTCGGTCCGCGCCGCCCTCGACGTCGATGCGGACGACGTACTCGCCGGACGGCAGGGGGAGCTCCGGCCCACCCCACCGCGAGGCGCGCAACGGCAGCCGCACCGTCCAGGTCTTGCCGCCGCCGGTGATCCGGCCGTCGACGTGAGCCCGGCGCCCCTCCAGCGCCGCGGAGGACGGGCGGGCGCCGGTTCCCCGGATCACGAGCAGCGCGTCGTCCGGCTCGAACCGGGCGGTGGGCTGGGAGGTCATCTGGTCGCCTTCCGTGGGGAGGTCTCGGTGCGCCGCACGATCGCGTCGTACACGCGCTCGGCGCTGCGTCCATCGCGGTGAGCGTGCACGCGCTCGCTCAGAGCGGCCGAGCGCGCGGTCGCCTCCGCAGCGGCCTCCGCATCGCCCAGCAGCCGGTCGAGGCGCGGAGCGAGCGCGGCCCAGCTCTCGGCGGCGTCGCCGCCGGCGACGTCCTCGAACCGGCCGTAGAAGCCTCGCCGCCGCGCGTAGACGGCGACGTCCGGCGCGAGGAACAGCACCGGCAGCGGCACGAGCGCGACGTCGTACGCAAGCGAGGAGTAGTCGGTGACGAGCACGTCCACACCCGCCAACGCCGGCGTCACGTCGGCGAGCAGATCGGCTCCGAGCGCGCGCACATGCCCCACGTCCGCGGGCGGGCGGTACTCCCCCGCCCCCAGACGATGCGAGCGCACGAGCAGCACGGCGTCGTTCCGCGCCATCACGTCCTCGATCGCCCGCCAGTCCTCCGCGCCGGGCACAGCGGGATCGGGCTCGCCGTCCCGCCACGTGGGCGCGTAGAGCACGAGCCGCCCGTCAGCGGGCAGGTCGGGGATCAGCCGACGGATCAGGGCTCGGCCCTCCGCCCGCCGCTCGGCATCCGACCCGCGGGACAGCACATCGGCCCGCGGCTCTCCGGTGACGACGATCCGGTCATCCGGCAGCCCGAACGCCGACTCGAGACGCCCGCGCACGAGGTGGGACGCCGCCGGCATGAGGTCGATGCGGCGCGCGGCGGTCCGGTACATCCCGCGCAGCGCCACTCGGAGCGCCGGCGCGAGGAGCCGCAGCGGGCCGCGCGTGTCGTCGAGCGGGCTGCGCACCGTCTCCGGGGCGTCGAGCCCGATGCGCTTGAGCGGGACGCCGTGCCACAGCTGGGCGACGAACCCCCCGCTCACGGCGTAGGGGTTGACGTCGCCGAACCCGTAGGCCACCACGAGCACCCCCGCTCGAGCCGTCTCCCAGAATCCGGCGAACGAGGACTTGCGCACGGCCCGCATGCCTCGTGCCCGCGCGTCGCGCAGCTCGTCCTCGTCGTCCGACAGCCACACCGCGTCCCGTCCGCGGTCGACGGCGACCCGCCACAGCTCGAGCGGCCCGTCGCCCAGGCCCGCACCGCAGCCGAAGGCCCAGCGGTCGGTGCGCGGCGTCACCGCGGTGACGAGCCGGCCGAGCGCATACAGCGGCAGCCGCGCGATCTTCCGCGCGTTGCCCGCGCCGAAGGAGAAAGACGCCACCCCGCGAGCCTATGACATCCGATCCAGCGGATGTCATGGCTCGCGGGGCGGCGTCGATCACCGATGACGCTGTGCGGGCGCGTGCCCGAAGGCGCGGTCGCGGCGCTACTGACCGAGGTCCCCGAGGGTCACGTCGATCGTCTGCTCGCTGCCGTCTCGCACGTACGTCAGCGTCGCGTCGCTTCCGCCGGCAGCGGCACGCACCTGCGCCGTCAGGTCGACGGCGGATCCGATCCGCACGCCGTTGAACTCCGTCACGATGTCCCCCTCACGCAGGCCGGCCTTCTCGGCGGCTCCGCCCGAGGTGACCTCGGCGATCAGGGCACCGGCCGTGGTCGCGTCGCTGTCGACGCTGGCCGGCTGCACGCTGGCGCCGAGCAGGCCGTGTGTGGCCTCCCCGTCGTTGATCAGCTCGTCGCTGACACGCTGCACCACGTTCGAGGGGATGGCGAAGCCCACGCCGATGGAGCCGGACTCCTCGCTGTCGCCCGAGGACGCGATCGCCACGTTGATGCCGATCAGCCGACCCTGCGAGTCGACCAGCGCCCCGCCCGAGTTGCCGTGGTTGATGGCGGCGTCCGTCTGGATCACGGCGATCGAGATCGACTCGTTGGGCACGCTCTGCTCCTCCTGACCGTTGTCGAAGCGGAACGGGCTCTGCTGCTCCTCCTCCGGGGTCTGCTCGGCGTCGTCGCCCGACTCGGGCGCCGCGGAGGACGCGATCTCGATGCTGCGGTTGAGCGCGCTGACGATGCCGGTCGTGACCGTGTTGGACAGGCCGAGCGGCGCGCCCACGGCGGCCGTCGTGTCGCCCACGTTCAGCTGGGACGAGTCGGCGAACTCGATGGGCGTCAGTCCCTCCGCGTCCACCAGCTTGATGACGGCGAGGTCGTAGGTCGGGTCGGTGCCGACGACCTCCGCCTGGTAGATGTGACCGTCCGACGTCGTGACGCGGATCTCGGGGTCGGCGGTCGCGCCGCCGAGGGTGACGACGTGCGTGTTCGTCACCACGTACCCGTCCTCGCTCAGCACGACGCCCGAGCCGCTGCCGGCCTCCGAACCACCGCTCACGTCGATGGTCACGACGCTCGGCAGCACCTGGGTGGCCACGGCCGTCGCCTCGTTGACGGAGCCGGGGTTGTTCACCGTGATGCTGGACGGGCCGCTCGCCGCGCTGGTCGTCGTGCCGGAGCCGAACAGCTGAGTGCCGGCGAACGATCCGCCGAGACCGGCGGCTCCGCCGACGAGGGCTGCCGCGACGAGGAGCGCGGCGACGCGCCCGGCACCCGACTTGCGGCGCTCGGGCTTCTCCTCGACCGGCGCGATGCGCGTGTCGTACGGAAGGGGCTCGGTCGCCTGCGTCTGCTGGGCGCCGTACGCGGCGGGTCCGAACGCGTGGCCCGGCGCGGCGCCCGCGTACGGATGCCCGGACGTCTGCGGCGCGGAGGGCGCGGCGAAGCCCTGCGAGGCGGCGCCGGGGATCGGGGGGCGCGGCGGGATGTACATGCCGGGCGGGACGTCGCCGGCGGGTGCCTGCGGCGGAGTGCTCGCCGGGGACGCCGTCGTCGGCGCCTCCGGGACGGAGGTCTCGGCGGCCGAGGTCTCGGCGGCCGGGGTCTCGGGGGTGGAGGCGGCGGGCTCCTGGGGGTCCAGGTTCTCGTCGGAACGATGCGTGTCCATGAGTGCTCCTTCTTCCAAAGCCCTTACAGGGTCACGCCGCAACCTTTGCGATGCCTATGACGACGATAAGTCGACTGTGTGACTTCCGACATCCTGAGCGGCACCGGCGCGCCGGTAACCTGGCGTGATGCGAGACGTGGCGGGCGCCTGGAGAAGAACTGCCGACGGTGCCGGGCTGCTGAGCCCCGACGGCGCCGTGGCGAGCACCATCTTCGCAGAGATGACGGCGCTGGCGGCGCGCACGGGCGCGATCAACCTCGGCCAGGGCTTCCCCGACGAGGACGGTCCGTCGGAGGTGCTCGACGCGGCTCGGGAGGCGATCGCGGGCGGCGCGAACCAGTACGCGCCCGGGATCGGGATCGCGCCGCTGCGGGAGGCGATCGCCGACCATCAGTCGCGCTTCTACGGCATCGCCCTGGACCCGGACACCGAGGTCGTCGTGACGACCGGCGCGACGGAGGCGCTTGCGAGCGCGCTCCTGGCGCTGGTCGACGGGCCGGAGGACGAGGTGGTGGTCTTCGAGCCCTACTACGACTCCTACGCCGCGTGCGTCGCGCTGTCCGGGGCGACGCTGCGCACCGTCCCGCTGCGCGCGCCCGACTTCCAGCCCGACCTCGACGTGCTGGCCGACGTCGTGAACGAGCGCACCCGCGTGATCCTCGTCAACAACCCGCACAACCCCACCGGGGCGGTGTTCGATCGCGCGGTGCTCGAGGAGGTCGTCCGGCTCGCGCACGCCCGCGACGCGATCGTGGTGACCGACGAGGTCTACGAGCACCTGACCTTCGACGGCCCGCATGTGCCGGTGGCTTCGCTGCCCGGCGCGCGCGAGCGCACGCTGACGATCTCCTCGGGCGGCAAGACGTTCCGCACGACGGGGTGGAAGATCGGCTGGATCACGGGGCCGGCCGAGCTGCTGACGGCGGTGGTGACGGTCAAGCAGTTCCTCACCTACACCAGCGGCTCGCCGTTCCAGCCGGCGATCGCCGCGGGCCTGCGGCTGCCGGACGCGTTCTTCGACGGCATCGCGCAGGACATGCGGCGAAAGCGCGACGTGCTCGGCGCCGGGCTGCGCGCCGCGGGCTTCGAGGTCTTCGAGCCCCGCGGCTCGTACTTCACGGTCGCCGACGCGGCTCCGCTCGGCGCGACCGACGCGCAGGCGTTCTGTCGCGGCGAGCTGGTCGAGCGCGCCGGCGTCGTCGCCATCCCCATCACGGCGTTCGTCACACCCGGTCGCCGCAGCGAGTATGCGACGCTGGTGCGCTTCGCCGCGTGCAAGCGCGTCGAGGTGCTCGAGGAGGCTGCGGCGCGCCTGGCTTCCCTGTCGGGCTGACGAAGCCCGGTCAGCGCGGCGCGACGCGATAGCGTCGAAGCTCGAGCGCGGGGTTGACGCGACGGACGTTGTCGATCGCGTCCCGGTCCGCCCAGCCGACCACGACGTCGGTTCCCGTGCCGATCGCCGCCACGGTCACGCCTTGCGGGTCGACGACGACCGACCGGCCGACGCCGAGCGTGGGCGGATGGTCGGCGGCCGCGACATACATCGTGTTCTCGATCGCCCGCGCCGACAGCAGCGTGGTCCAGTGCATCTCCTTCAGCGGGCCCCGCACCCATTCCGCGGGCACCAGCGCGACGTCGGCGCCCGCGTCGGCGAGCATCCGTCCCACCTCGGGGAAGCGCAGGTCGTAGCACGTCATCAGTCCGAAGCTCAGCCCGCCCGCCTTGAACGTCTCCGGCGCTGTCAGCTCGCCCGGCTCGATCCAGTCGGACTCGCGCTGCCCGAACGCGTCGTAGAGATGCTGCTTCCGATAGCGGGCGACGATGCCCGTGCCGTCCACCGCGACGACCGTGTTGCGCACCCGGTCGCCCTCGGCGCGCTCGGCCATGCCCGCGACGAGATGAACGCCCAGGTCGCCGGCCAGCGCAGTGAGCTGGCGCACGAAGGGACCGTCGAGGTCCTCGGCGTTCTCGGCGAACGACGCGTCGAACGGATCGGTGAAGAAGCTGGAGTACTCCGGGAAGAGCACGACCGCCGCTCCCCGGTCGGCGCCTCGGCGCGCCAGCTCGGCGATGGTCGCCCGGTTCGACGCCGCATCCGCCGTCGGGGCGAACTGCGCGACTCCGATGCCCACCGCTTCCGGCCCTGTGTCGGTCATCTCTCTCCCCTTTTCTCGTTCGCGCGAGCGATCCGTCCGCCCCCTGGACCGCAGACCTGCCTCATGCCGACTCCTCGCCGCGGCGAGCGCGCAGCGCCACGGGCACCACGACCCACACCACGACCACGAACGCCGCCAGCAGCCCGCCCGAGATCCACGCGGACGTCGGACCCACGACGACGTCGAAGACGAACGCCACCACTCCCACCAGCAGCAGCGAGACGATCACCAGCGCCGTCAGCAGCGCGGCATGCCCGTAGTCGACGATCATGCGCTTCGCCCCCTCGCGGAACATCAGCCGGTGCAGCGCGACGGGCGCCAGCGCGATCACAGCGCTCAGGGCGGACAGCACCACCAGCACGAGGTAGAGCGCGCGCTGCGCGCCGTCGAGGTCGAGGAAGGCAGGCTGGAAGGCCAGCGCGAGAAGGAAGCCGGTGAGGATCTGGGTGCCGGTCTGCAGGACGCGGAGCTCCTGCAGCACCTCTATCCAGTTGCGGTCCGATCTCTCGGCCGGCGTCTCGTCGCGCTGGGCATCGTGCCCGCGTTCGCCGATCATGCGCCCATCCTGCCGCCGAGGCGGCGTTCCGACAAACCGCTCCGGTCGATGACGAAGCCCGGGTCCGGCGACGGATGATCCGCCACGGACCCGGGCTCAGGGTCGCGTCCTCCCCCCGGAGGCGCGGGTCCCGACGGCCGATGAGCCGGCACGGTGGCATCCCCCCGGACGCCATCGCACCCGTTCAGGGTCCCACCGCGCGCGCGATGCCGACATGGGTTGTTCTCCCCACCTGCCGCCGCGTGCCCGGCGCCCCCTCGCTGCGGTCGATCCGCGTCGTCCCCTCGTCGGGGCGGGAGATGCGCGCTAGCCGTCCGTCGGAACAGGGTCAAGCCTCTGCTGCGGCGACGACCGCGCGGCGAGACTGATCACCCACGTCCCAGAATCGGAGCATCTTCGTGTCCGTCACCAGCACCACCCGCGCCACCGCACCGCACTCCCACCGCCCCTCCCTCACCCCGCGTGGCCCCGTGAGCGAGGCCGTGATCACCCGCCTCACGGGCGCACCCGACGACGAGCGGCTCGAGGCGCTCGCGCAGGACGCCGTCACCGCGACCGCCGACATCGTCGAGGACGATGACCTCCAGCTCGCGCTGTTCGCGCTGTACGCCTCCTCTTACGGCTCGCTCGACGAGCTCTCGCCGGAACTCGAGTGGGATCCGCGGCTCATCGCCACGCGGCGCATCCTCGAGCAGGCGTTCGAGCAGCGGCTGCGCGCCATGGTGCCGATGCCCGACCTGCCCGAGCCGAGCGTCGACGCGGTGGCCCGCGCGCTGTTCGCGCTCACCGAGGCGGACAGCGGACCGAGCCTGTCGCGCTATCTCGCGAAGAAGGCGACGGCGGAGCAGGCGCACGAGTTCTTCATGCAGCGGTCGATCTACACCCTGCGCGAGGCCGACCCGCACTCCTGGGCGATCCCCCGCCTGCACGGCCGCGCGAAGGCCGCGCTGGTCGAGATCCAGTCCGACGAGTACGGCGGCGGGCGGGCCGACCGCGTCCACGCGACCATCTTCGCCGCCGCCATGCGCGGCGCCGGGCTGGACGACACCTACGGCGCCTACGTCGACGACGTCCCGGCCGTGACCCTGGCGTCCCACAACACGATGTCGATGTTCGGCGTCAACCGCAGGCTGGTGGGGGCGATCGTCGGTCATCTGGCGGCGTTCGAGATGACGTCGTCGATCCCGAACAGGTTCTACGGCGACGGGTTGCGCCGTCTGGGGTTCGGCGAGGACGTCACCGACTACTTCGACGAGCACGTCGAGGCCGACGCCGTGCACGAGCAGATCGCCGGCCGAGACCTCGCCGGCGCGCTGGCCGAGGATCGTCCCGACCTGCTGCCCGACATCATGTTCGGGGCCGCAGCCTGCCTGGCGGTCGACGGCTGGGTCGGCGCTCACATGCTCGACGCCTGGCAGGCCGGCGAGTCCTCGCTGCGGGCGGTCGGCCATGCGTGACGAGCGTCCGTCGATCACCCCTTACCCGGACGGGCCGATCCTCGTCCGCGGCGACGTGGACCTGCGCGACGCTGACGGCGAGCCCATCCCGCGCAACCGGCGGACGATGGCGCTGTGCCGGTGCGGTCTGTCGTCGATCAAGCCGTTCTGCGACGGCACGCACAAGCCGGCCGGGTTCCGCACGGACGACTGACTCACGGCGTTCGCCCGGGGAGGCCGTCTCCGACGTCTCACCCGCCCCGTCGAGTGACGGGGTCCGGCAGCTCCTGCCAGAATGGCCCCGACCGTCGTCGCCGCGCGCGACGCCGGCGCCGACGGGAAGGAGCGCGTCGTGAGCACGGTGGACCCGGAGCTGCGCTGGTGGAGGAACGCTCGTACGTTGCGCGTGGTCGCGATCGTGCTGTGGTGCGCGGTGTTCGCCACGTCGCTGGTGACCGGCTGGTCGAACGCCCTGTACCTCGCAGGCGGGCGATGGGTCGAGTGGGCGGGCGCGGAGTGGCTGGTCGGCGTCGAAGGCGTCACCGAGCCCGTCGCTCGGATCGCCGAGGCCTCCACGCTCGTCGTCGTCTGGCCCGTGCTGATCGCGGCCGTGGTCGACGGCTACGCCCGGCACCGGCGCGGCGGCGGGGAGGCCTGGTGTCTTCCGCTCGCGTTCGGCTGGCCCCTGCTCGGCCTCGGTCTGGGCTCGCTCGCCGCGGTGGCCTCCGGCCCGGTGGCGTGGCCGCTCCCGGCGCTGCTCGCCGCGGTCGGCGGGATGGTGCTCGCCATCCACCCCGTGGCCCGACGCGTGCTCGCCGCACGCGCGGCACGCCAGGACTGGACTCGCGCGCACGGAGTGGTCGCGCAAGCGGTCGTCACGAAGGTCGACGTCGAGACGATCGCCGGGATCGATCGCTGGCGGGTGACGCTGCGCTACGACGACCGGGCCGGACAGACCCGCTGGCATCGCTCCTCCATCGCCTTCCAGGAGCGCGTCGCCCCGCGCGTCGGCGACCGTTACGAGGTCCGTTACGACCCCGAGCACCCCGGCCGGCGCGCGTCCATCCACGTGGACCTGTCCAAGACCAGGGGCGCTCTGCGCTGAGGCGAGGACTTCACATGACCGGCATTCAGGCGGACCGAGGGACACGAGCGGCGAGAGGGACACGCGCGGGACTCGTGCTCTCGATCGGCATCGCGCTCGGCATCCTCGCCATCGCCGTGTACGTCCTGGGGGCGCGCGCCGCCGCCCCCGTCGGCCCGTCCACCACGGCCCCGAGCGCGATGCTCGTCGCCGGGTTCGCCGCGGCGTCGCTGATCTGGATCACCGGTGCCGCCTGCGTCGCACACGCCCTCGGTGTGACACGGCCGGATCGCGCCGTCGCCTCGCGTGTCGCGACCTTCGCCCTCGGCGCGGTGCCCATCGGGTTCGTGGGGACGGTGCTGCTGCTCTACGCGCCGGCGGTGCCGGTGCTCGCAGCCGCCGCGACCGGGCTGGTCACTCTCGCGCTCATCCCCCTCGGAGCGACGTTCGCGGTCTTCTCGCGGCTCCGCTGAGACGTGCCTGCAGCGGGGCGCGCCGTTCGCGTTCGACCCCTCGAACCCGGCCGTGCGGCTGGCCGACGCTAGGGTGAGCGGATCATGGCCAGACCGACGGACGACGAGGTGGACGACCGGATGACGGCCGCCCCGTTCTCCCCCCGGGCCATCGGGCGTGCGAGGGGGTGCGCGCGGCCGGCCAGGCGGTTCCGGGCTCGCCGCCCCGTGGACACCGCATCGGATACGTCGCCGTGACCGTCGCGCTGGTCCTGTTCCTCGCGGTGCCCCTGCTGCTCCTCGGTGCCGGCGTGGCCGGCATCGTCGTCGCCGTCGTCTCCCTGCGGAGGCGGCCTGCCGCGCGCGCCCGGAGTCCTGCGGATCGTGGCCAGCGCCGGGCTGGTGGTGTGCGCGTGCCTCGCGACGGCAGGTCTCGTCGCCGACGTGCAGTACGCGGTCGTCCTCCTCCCCCTCACCGCCCTGGCGCTGGCGACGGTCTGGAGCCTCGTGTTCTTCGGCGCCGCGTGGATCGTCTCCGAGGTCGGCAGACGCCGGCCGCGTTGAGCGGCGCCCGAGCCGCCACGACGTGAGAGCATGCAGACGATGGACACCGACATACGCGAGGAGCTGCGCCTCCTGCGCGCTCGCGCCTTCGGCCCCGCGGCCGACATCGACCGCGATCCGGCCGCGCTGCGTCGCCTGCGCGAGCTGGAGGCGCTGTCCGCCGTCGGCTCTCCGGAGAAGCCGGAGCCGGTCGAGGATGAGCCGGAGCCGGAGCCGGCCGAGGAGACGCCGGCCCCTGCCGCGGAGCCCGCGGAATCGCCGTCGTCGACGCCGCTCGCGGAGGCCGTACCGCCGGCACCGACGGACGCACGGGAGGACGCGGCAGAGCCCGACGCGCCGCGCCCCACCCGCGCGAGATTTCCCCGCCACATCGTCGTGCTGTGGGCCGGATCCGTCGTCGCGGCCGCCGCGCTGGCCGCGGGAGCGGCCTACGGGCTCGCGAGGATCTCTCCCGTGGCGGTGTCGAGCGGCGCGCCGCAGATCGCCACGCTCGAGCCGACGTCGTCGATCGAGGTCCCTCCGGGCTGGGTCGGCGCCGGCCCCAGCTCGAAGGTGTGGGAGTTCCACGATCTGGTCCTCTTCGAGACGACGTCGGGGTTCTCGAACTCCGGCGGCATCGGCTGCTTCACGGCGCTCGCGGCCGAGGAGCTGCCGGAACGGGACGCCGACACCAGCAGCTGGTCGCTCAGCGGCGGCCTGTACGCCGGCTGCGCGGTCGGCACCTTCCCGGCGACGATCAGCATGCGCGTCGACAGCAACGCCCCGGAGCAGCTCCGCGCGACCTACCCCGACAGCGCACTGCAGTTCGTGAAGGACGGCGACCGCATCGGCGTCTTCCTCGACCGCGGCTGACGGCGAGAGCGGGAGGCACTACTCACGCCAGCCAAAGGGAAAGGCCCGGAATCCGAGAGGATTCCGGGCCTTCTTTGTTGCGGGGGCAGGATTTGAACCTACGACCTCTGGGTTATGAGCCCAGCGAGCTACCGAGCTGCTCCACCCCGCGGCACAAGAGAAAACATTAGCACGGGATCGGGGCACAGGCCAATCCGAGGTGACACCGATGCGCCCCGGGCGTGTCACCCACGGTTTGCCCGGATGCTGCGCGCTGCCCGGAACGGCATCGACCGCGAGAATCCCTTCCCGCGCCGAGAATGCGGGTGGTCGCTGCATTGTCGGCGCGAAGAGGGATTGTCGCGGATGAGAACAGCCACGGGCGAGGACGATCCTCTGCGGATGCGTCCTCGCCCGTGGCGAGCCGAAGGCCTGCGGTACTACTCCTCGAGCTCCAGCAGGCGGCTCACGGCGTCGGTGAGACGCTCGTCCGCCTCGGCGTAGGCGACCATGTCGCCGTCCTCCAGCGCCGCCTGCTTCTCGGACAGCGCCGTCTGGGCATCGGAGAGCGCCTGCGCGTACTCGTCGCCCGCGACCGGCGGGGTCGTCTCCTCCGGCTGCTCACCCTGGTCCTCGCCGTCACCGGCGTCCGGATCGGCGGGCTCCTCCGTCGGATCCGTCGGAGTCACGTCGTCGTCGCCGGTCGCGGCGCCCGAGTCGCCGCCGAACAGCTCGTCGAGGGCCCCGGCCAGCGTGTCCTCGAAGGCCAGCTGGTCGCCGAACGCCACCAGCACCTTGCGCAGCAGCGGATAGGTCGTGCCGCCCGTGGACTGGACATAGACCGGCTGCACGTAAAGCAGGCCGCCGCCGACCGGCAGGGTCAGCAGGTTGCCGAGACGGACGTTCGAGTTTCCGATCTGCAGCACGTTCATCTGCGACGCGATGTCCGCGTCGGAGTTGAACATGTTCTGCACCTGTCCGGGACCCGGGACGGTGGTGTCCGCCGAGATCTCGAGCATGCGCAGCTTGCCGTAGTCGTCGCGCTTCTGGCCCGCCTCGTCGCCCGCATCCGAGTCGACCGACAGGTAGCCCATCAGCACGTTGCGCTGGCCGCCATCGGGGATGAACGTCGTGAACATCGAGAACGTCGGCTCGTCCTGGCCCGGCATCCGCATCGACAGGTAGTACGGCGGCTGCAGCACGTCCTGGTTGGCCGGGTCGCTCGGCGTCGCCCAGGCGTTGTCGCGCTGGTAGAACTGCCCCGCCGTGTCGACATGGTAGGTGCCGAGCATCGCGCGCTGCACCTTGAACAGGTCGGTCGGATAGCGCACGTGGCTCATCAGCTCGCCCGACATGTCGTCGATCGGGAGCACGGTCGAGGGATAGACCTTCTGCCACGCCTGCAGCACCGGGTCCTCCTCGTCCCACGCGTACAGCTTGACCTCGCCGCTGTACGCGTCGACCGTGGCCTTGACCGAGTTGCGGATGTAGTTGATGTCATCGATCCGCAGGCTCGGCTGCGGGTTCGTCGAGTCGCTGATCGCCGACGACAGGCTCACACCCGTCGAGTACGGGTACGTCGAGCTCGTCGTGTACGCGTCCACGATCCAGACGATGCGGCCGTCCACCACGCTCGGGTAGGGGTCGCTGTCGATCGTCAGGTACGGAGCGGTCTTCTGCACGCGCGTGGCCGGATCGCGGTCGTAGAGGATCTGCGAGTCGGCGTTGACGTTGTCGGAGAAGAGGATCTGCTCCGACTGGAACTTCATCGCGTACAGCAGCTTGTGGAAGAAGTTGCCGACGCTCGGCCCGCCCTCCTCGTCGAAGGTCGTGCGGGTCTCGCTGGCGCCCTCCTGACCGCGCGGGTAGTCGAGCTCCATGGGCTCCGACCCCTCCGGTGCGCCGACGATCGAGTACAGGGGCGAGTTCTCGCCGAAGTACACGCGCGGCTCGTAGTCGAGCTCCGACAGGAAGCCCGACGACGGGATGTCGCTCTCGATGAAGACCGGCTCGCCCTCGTTCGTGCGCTCGTTGCCCTTGGCGGCGACGAGACCGTACCCGTGCGTGTAGACCATCGTCGTGTTCTGCCAGGTCTGCGCGCTCTGGTCGAGCTGCCCGAGGTCGAGCTCGCGCACCGCGACGACCGTATCCTGGGTCTCGCCGTCGATCTGGTAGCGGTCGACGTCCAGCCGCTCGTTGAAGCCGTAGTACTGCCGGTACTGCTGCAGCTGCCGCACGGTGGGGCTGATGATCGCCGGGTCCATCAGGCGCAGCGAGGCCGTCGTGTCCGCGTCGTTGCGCAGCTGCCCCTCCTCGGCCTCGGTCTCCGCGTTGAACTCGGTCTTCTCGATGCCGTCCAGCCCGTACGCGGCACGCGTGCCGTCGACGTTGCGCTGGTAGTAGTCCATCTCGTAGTCGCGCTGGTTCGGTCGCACCTGGAACGTCTCGACCGCCCAGGGGTAGCCCAGGCTCACCACGAGGGACGTCACGATCAGCAGCGCGGTCGCGATCAGCGGGTAGCGCCAGCGGCCGATCACGGCCGTCACGAAGAAGAGGATCGCGACGAGCGCGGCGACCACGGCGAGGATCGTCTGGCCGGGGATGACGGCGTTCGCCTCCGTGTAGGCGGGGCCGGTGATGCGGTCGCCCGCCGCCACCAGGTTGGCGTAGCGGTCGAGCCACAGGCTCCCCGCCTGCACCAGGAGGTAGACGCCGGCCAGCACGGCGAGCTGGATGCGGGCGGCCTTGGAGATGCGCATCTCCCCCTGCCCGATCCGCACCGATCCGTAGAGGTAGGACACCGCCGCGGTCACCAGGAGGCTGATCAGGATGACCGCCGAGGCGAAGCCCGCCACCGACTGGTAGAACGGCATCGCGAACATGTAGAAGCCCGTGTCGAGCCCGAACTCGGGGTCGGTCTGACCCGTCGCCCCGCCGTTGAGCCACAGCCACGTGGTCTCCCACTGGGCGGAGGCCGCGAAGCCCGCGAAGAAGCCGAAGAAGACGGGGATGCCCCACATGGCGAGGCGACGCAGCGGCTCGACGACCTCCTGATACCGGTCGAGCTGCGAGCTCAGCCGCGCGTACACCGGCCGCAGCCGGTAGGCGAGGAAGATCGCCAGCCACACGGGGCCGGCCATGCCGACGAAGCCGACGACGAACATCACGACCCTCGCCAGCCACTGCGTCGTCAGCACGTTCGCGAAGCCGAGCTGGTCGAACCAGAGGAACTCGGCGTAAAGGTTCGAGAACGCGAAGAAGGCGACGACGAGAGCCACGATCACCGCAAGGGAGATCGTGACGATGCGTCGGAAGGGGGACGGCGCGGCCGCCCTGGGCGCGGAGGTCGTGGTCACCCTGCAAGCCTAACCAGAGAACCTTATGCACCGGCCGGGAGCGCCTGGCTGCCGCACCCCGGGGAACGCGAGAGCGGACGGGGCCGCGGTGCGCGCAGGGCGTCCTCGACCCCGTGCCGACCTCAGCCCGCGGTGCAGACGGGCAGCTCCCCCGTGTCGCCGGCGGAGATCGCGTCGAGCGCGGCGAGCGAGTCCTCGAGGGTCTCGACCGAGAACACCTGCAGACCGTCCGGCACGTGCCCGACGACCTCGTTGCAGTTCGATGCGGGCGCGAGGAACCATTCGGCGCCGGCGTCGCGCGCGCCGTACAGCTTCTGGCGGATCCCGCCGATCGGCCCGACGGTGCCGTCGGCGGCGATCGTGCCGGTTCCGGCGACCGCCTCACCGCCGTTCAGCGCACCGGGCGTCAGGACGTCCACGATGCCGAGCGCGAACATCATCCCCGCGCTCGGGCCGCCGACGTTGTCGAGCTGGATCTTGACGTCGAACGGGAAGTCGAACGCGGTGGTCAGCGTGATGCCGACGAGCCAGGCCGTCTCGCCCTCGATCGTGCTCTCCTCCGGCGTGACGCTCACCGACCCCTGCTCGCCGTCGCGCTCGTACTCGATCTCGACGGGCGCGCCGCCGCCTGCCTGGATGGCCTCCCGCAGCTCGGTCGCGTCGGCCACGGCCGTGCCGTCGGCCGAGAGGATCCGGTCGCCGGGCTCGATGAGGCCCGCGGCGGGCGCGTCGTCGCCCGCGATGTCGGCGACCTCGACCCGCGCGCCGACGTCGTAGCCCAGCTCGCTGAGCGCCGCCGCCGTGGCCTCGGCCTGGGAGTCCACCATCAGCACGGCGTTCTCCTCCTCGCGCTGCTCGGTCGTCACCCCGGCGGGGAACACGCTCTCGATGGGGACGACGGCCCGGGAGGGGTCGAGCCACGCGAGGGCGAGCTCGAACCACGACGGCGTGCGGTCGCGGTTGCCGACCACCTGCACCGTCGTCAGGTCGAGCGTGCCTTCCGTCTCGTACGTGTCCGCTCCGGAGACCTCGATCAGGGGGACGGCCTCGCCGTCGGCCGACTCGGCGGTCCCGATCGTGTCGTACACCGGGCCGGGGCGCTGGATCACGTACGCGGTCGGCAGGAACGTCAGCACGACCAGCACGAGCGCCGCGATCACGAGCGCCCACATGCCCGCCACGGTGCGTCGCGGCAGCGAGCGCGCGCGGATCGGCTCCGATCCATCGAACAGCGTCACATCTTCCCCTTCGGCGCCGTCGTTCGCGGGCGGCGTAAGGCAGGCGCTGCGGGGGCCGAGGCGGGCGAAGACGGGTGAGACTAGCGTAGGACCACCGAGCATCGACCGGCTGAAAGGCGGCTGACGTGCCAGATGACGACCGCTCCCCCGAGGAGGAGTTCCAGGAGCTCATGCGCCAGCTCTTCGGCGCTTCGGGCAGCCAGCTCGACCCGGACTCGATCGACCCGAGCCAGTTCGCGCGTATGGATCCCGAGCAGCTCGCGCGGCTCACGGGCATGCCCATCGACCCGGCGACGCTCTCACAGGTGATGCAGAACCTGCAGAGCGCCTTCCGCTCGTCGGGTGCAGGGATCGACTGGGACTCGACCAAGCGGCAGGCGCTGCACATCGCCAACCAGGACGGCCTGAGCGTGACGCAGGGCCAGCGTGCCGACCTCGAGCAGGCCTTCCAGCTGGCGGGCCTCTGGCTGTCGGAGGCCACGTCGATCGCCGACCTCGCCGACGCCCCGCGCGCGATCACGCGAGGCGAGTGGGTGGAGCGCACCCTGCCCGTGTGGCAGGAGCTCGCCGAGCCCGTGGCGACGAGCGTCGCCGATGCCCTCACGGAGAGCCTCAGCTCACAGGTGCCCGACGAGATGCAGGGCTTCGTGAAGAACGCGGGCCAGGTGATGCGCAGCCTCGGCGGCTCGCTGTTCGCGACCCAGCTGGGACACGTCGTCGGCCGGCTGTCGCTCGAGGTCGTCAGCGGCGGAGACGTCGGCATCCCGGTCCTGCCCGCCGGCAGCGCCGCGATCCTGCCCCAGAACTTCGCCGACCTCGGCGAGGGCCTCGAGATCCCCGACGACCAGCTCGCGCTGTACGTCGCAGCGCGCGAGCTCGCCCACGCCCGTCTGTTCCGTCACGCGAAGTGGCTGCGCCTGCACGTGCTGTCGCAGGTGACCGAGTACGCGCGGGGCGTGCACATCGACACCGAGCGCCTCGAGGAGCTCGCCTCCCGCTTCGATCCGTCCGACCTGGACGAGCTGCGGCAGGCGCTCGAGAGCGGTGCCCTGCTGCCACAGCAGACCGAGCCTCAGAAGCTGGCCCTCGACCGTCTCGAGAACATGCTCGCGCTCATCGAGGGGTGGGTGGATGTGGTGACCGCCGACGCGACCTCGCGCATCCCCAGCCTCGAGCGGATCGCCGAGACCATCCGACGCCGGCGCGCGGTGGGCGGGCCGGCCGAGGACGCCCTCGGGGCCCTCGTGGGCCTGAAGCTGCGCCCCCGCCGCCTCCGAGAGGCCGCCGCGATGTGGCGCGCCGTGACGGACGCCGTGGGCATCGAGGCCCGCGACGCCCTGTGGGACTCCCCCGACTTCATGCCCGAGGCGTCGGACATCGACGACCCGTCCGGTCTGATCGCACGACTCGAGGCCACTGCCCGCGGCGAGGCGCCGCAGCGCGACGAGCTCGACGACGCCCTCGAGCGCCTGCTGTCCGAGGCGGGCACCGACGGCGCATCCGGCGACGCCGAGCCGGACGCCGGCGGACCCGACGACGACCGGCAGGACGAGGACGGGCCGGACGACGGCCCCGCGGGGCCGCGCCCGGTCTGACCGTCGTCCCCAGGCGTCCCGTCCGGCGCCGGCGGCCGGGACGCCTGTGGACAAGCAGCCTGCGGCGCCCTCCGGCCGAAGACGATGGGCGCATGACGTTCTATCGGCTCGACCCAGCCCTCCCCGCTCTCTGGCGCGACGAGAGCACGCTGCAGCTCGGCACGCACGCGGTCGTGACGGTCGACGACCCGGCTCCCTGGCAGCAGCGGGTGCTGCACGCGCTGGAGCACGGCGCCGACACCGCGACGCTCGAGCGGCTGGCCGCCCTGGCGGACGCGACGCCGCGCGATCTCGCGGCGTTCCTCGCGACCTTGCGCCCCGCCCTGCAGCCGCCCCCGGCTCCCACCAGGGTTCAGCTGCAGGCGGCGGACGGCGTCGCCGCGGCGATCTGCTGCGACGTGGCCGAGGCGCTCGGAGCCGCCGGCATCGCCGCCGACTGGGTCGCCCCCTCGGACGCGGCCGACGCCGACGCCGTGGTGCTGGTGTCCCATCACCTCACGCCGCCGCACCTCCCGTCGCGCCTGATGGCGCGCGACACCCCGCACGTGCCGATCGTCTTCGACGGCGGCGGTGTCACCGTCGGCCCCTACGTGCGACCGGGGCGGACCGCCTGCCTGGCGTGCCTGGCGGCGCACGAGCGCGATCGCGACCCGGCGTGGCCCGCGATCGCATCCCAGCTGCTGGGCCGACGGCCCTCTCCGGTGCCGCGATCCCTCGCGATGGAGGCCGGCACCCTCGCCGCACGCCTGCTGCGGGACGCGCTCAGCCCGCCCGCGACGGGCGTGACGGCCTCGGTGCGCTCCCGCTCTGACGCCCGGCGGGCGTGGCGCTCGCACCGCCCGCACCTCTCGTGCCTGTGCCGTGGCGCCGCGGCTGCGAGTGCCGAAGCGACGGGCCGATCTCCGCGAGGAAGCGCGACGGCGCCCGCTCGCCTCTCCCTGGCCGTTGGGCATCCGACATCCGTGCCCACGAGATCGACAGGCTTCGCGCGGCCCGCGTGATGCCGACGTACGCCAGACGGCGCTCCTCGTCCACGCCGTCGAGCGACGAGGCGTACGAGATCGGCAGCAGCCCCTCCGAGAACCCCAGGATGTGCACGTGCGGCCACTCCAGGCCCTTCGCGGCGTGCAGGGTCGAGAGGGTGACGGTGCGCATGGCCGGCTCGTGCTGGTCCTTCGCGCGCGCCATCAGGTCGTCCGCGAAGCCACGCAGAGTCGTCCCCTCCGGTGCCGCCTCCGCCAGCCGCAGCAGAGCCGCACGCGCCTCCCAGGCGTCGCGCAGCGCGCCGCCCGCCGCCGGGGGCTCGTCCTGATGCCCGAGGCCCCGAAGCGCGCTGCGCACGTCATCGAGGAACACCGAGCCGTGCGGCGCGACCGCCGCGGCTCGGATCGCCAGCACGGCCTGGCGCACCTCCGGCATGTCGAAGAAGCGGGTGCCGCCGAGCACCGTCGTCGGGATGCCTCGCGCGGCGAGCGACTGCTGGATCAGTGCCGACTGCGCATGCGACCGGTACAGGATCGCGACCTCGTCGGCGGTCGCCGAGGCGAGCTGGCGCGCGACGGAGTCGGCCACGCCGTCCGCCTCGTCACGGTCGTCGTCGTACGCCGTCGCCACGGGCGCCGGCGCGCCGCCGTCGGAACGCGCGGCGACCAGCGTCAGCGCGCCGGGCCGCCCGCGCATGAGGGCGTTGGCGACGTCCAGCACCGCCGGATCGGAGCGGTAGTTGCGCTCCAGGCGCACCACCTTCGCATCCGGATACCGCGACCCGAACTCGAGCAGGAAGCGCGACTCGGCCCCGGTGAACGAGTAGACCGTCTGGCTCGCGTCGCCCACGACGCACAGGTCGCGCCGCTCCCCCAGCCAGAGCTCGAGCAGACGGTTCTGCAGCGGCGAGACGTCCTGGAACTCGTCGACGGTGAAGTGCCGGTACTGCTCTCGGACGGCACCCACGACCCGCGGCTCCGCCTCGAGCATCCCCGCGCACGCCAGAAGGACGTCCTCGAAGTCGAGCTGCCGTCGTTCGTCCTTCAGACGCTCGTACTCGGTCATCAGGGCGACGAGCGCGTCGCTCCGCAGCGCGCCCACCGTCCGTCCGAGACGCGCGTACTGCTCGATCGTGCGCATCGTCACCTTGCGCCACTCGATCTGCGACGCCACGTCGCGCAGCGTCGCGCGGTCCGGCCTCAGCCGCACCGCGTCGGCCGCGTGGGCGAGCAGCTTGACCTTGTTGTCGACGATGCGCGGGGCCTCGTCTCCGGCCACCTGCGGCCAGAAGTAGTTCAGCTGCGACAGGGCCGCCGCGTGGAACGTCTTCGCCGACACGCCCTCGATGCCCAGCCCTCGCAGGCGACCGCGGAGCTCGCCGGCGGCCTTCGCCGTGAAGGTCACCGCCATCACGCGCTGCGGCGAGTACGCGCCCGTGTCGACGCCGTGCGCGATCCGGTGCGTGATGACGCGTGTCTTGCCGGCGCCGGCGCCGGCGAGCACCACGACCGGTCCACGCAGCGTCGCGGCGGCCTCGCGCTGGTGCTCGTCCAGGCCGTCGAGCGGCGATCCCGTTTCGCTCACGCGGTCCTCACCTCGCCTCGCCCGATCGTCCGGCGCTGCCCGTCGGATGCCGTCGGGTCCACCGGGGCATCAGGCATCGCCCTCGTCGTGCCACTGCCTGATGAGGAGGTGCGCGATCGAGGCGGGACCCGGCAGAGCGGTGTCGCCGCGTCCCGCCAGGGCCGCGCCGATCTCGTCGCGGGTGAACCACCGCAGGGCCACGATCTCCTCGCCGTCGGGCCGCGCCTCGTCCGGGTCGACGGCGACGGCATCGAAGCCGAGCATCAGGGAGTGGGGGTACGGCCAGGACTGCGAACGGCGGTAGCGCAACGCGCTCACGCGCACGCCGGCCTCCTCGAGCATCTCGCGGTGGATCGCCCGTTCGAGAGACTCCCCGGCCTCGACGAAGCCGGCGAAGCAGGAGTGCATGCGGCCGCCCCAGCTCGCGTTCGCCCCGAGGAGCAGGCGGCGGCGCTGCGGGTCTGTGATGGCGACGATCACGGCCGGGTCGTTGCGCGGGAAGTGCTCGCGCCCGCACGACGTGCACCGTCGTGACCAGCCCGCCTGGCGCAGCTCAGCGCTCGCGCCGCACACGGGGCAGAACCGGTGACCGGTCAGCCAGCGACCGAGGCTGAGGGCGGCGACGAGCGTGTCCGCCTCGTCCTGCGCCAGCTCGCCGCCGACCTCGCGGAGTGCCGCCCAGCCTCCGGGCGACTCCAGAGGCTCGGGCTCGGTCGGCGCGAAGGCCGCCACCAGCACCGCGGCACCGTCGGCGGCGCGGCCGAGCAGACCCCACTCGGCGCCGTCCGGCACGTCCGCGGGCGGGATCGCATGCAGGTGCGTGTCGGCTCCTGCCGCGCGAGGCGCACGGTCGCCGCGCACCACCACGACGAGGGTCGTCGGCTGAGCGCGCAGATCGTCGATCAGCCCGGGCGTGTCTCGCTCCGACGCCGCGAGATCGCTGACTGCGACGGCGGGGGAACGGGTCATCTACTGCCTCTCTCGCGGGCGTGGCGCCGGGAGACGCCGGGGCGTGCGACCTACCCTGGGGGCATGGCACGCTCTCCTCTCACTCTAGCGGCGGCGGTGTCCGCGGCCGTCCCGGACGCAGAGGTCGTCGGAGCCCGACGGCTCACGGCGGCGGGCGGCGGGCGCTTCGACGCCGCAGTCGCGACGCTGCGCGACGGACGCGAGCTCGTGGCACGCGTCGCGACGGAGGACGGCATCGATCAGGAGATCGCCGCCGAGACGGTCGCGCTGCGCGCTCTGACGCCTGGTGTGCGCGGCATGCTGCCGTTCCGGGCACCCGAGTACGTGGGCGCGGCCGGTATCTCCGGCGCACGCGCCGTCATCACCACCTTCGTCCCCGGTTATCTCATCGACGCCGAGGAGCTCCCGCCCGGTGAGGGCGCGGCGACGTCGATCGGGCGCGCCCTCGCGGCGATCCACGCCCTGCCCCCGTCGGTCGTCCGCTCCGCGGGTCTCCGCGAGCGCACGCCCGAGCAGACCCGCGACGACGTGCGTCGGGTCGTCGACGCCGCCGGGCGCAGCGGTCGCCTCCCGGTCCGCCTCACGGTGCGCTGGCGTGACGCCGTCGACGACGACAGGCTGTGGGCGTTCGAGCCGTCGATCTGTCTCGGCGGCACGCAGGCGACGTCGTTCCTGTTCCTCGACGACGACCGCGGCGCGCCCGCGGTCTCGGGTGTCCTCGACTGGCACGGTCTGTCGATCGACGACCCCGCGGTCGATCTGCGGTGGGTCGCGTCGGCGCCGGACGCGGCGCGGGACATCGCGCGGGCCTACGGAGAGGCCGCCCACCGCGCGCCCGATGCCGCCGTGCATGTGCGCGCGCGCCTGCACGCCGAGCTCGAGTTCGCCCGTTGGCTCGTGCACGGGCTCGAGGCCCACCGCACCGATGTGGTCGACGACGCGGCCGCGCTGCTCGAGTCCCTCGCGGAGGGCGTGCGCGACGACGTTCTGCTCGCCGACATCGACGACGAGGGGCGCACCGACATCGACGACGCGCTGACGGTGCTCGCCAACCTCCCGGCGACCTCCTCGGCGGCGGCCGACACGTCGATGCAGACCGACGCGTACGACCCCGACGAGCTCTCCCTCACGCCGGACGCCTCGTGGAGCGCGGACAAGCGCGCTCGCGCGGCCTCCGCGGCCCAGGAGACCCAGCCGATCGACCCGTCCGAGTTCGTCGGCCTCGCCGACACGGCGACCGATGCGATCCCCACGGTCGACGACGGCGATCAGCCGTCCGCCGGCCGACCGGCGCGCGCCGACCGCGCCGCGTCCCAGCGCTGGACGAGCTCCTCCTCCGAATAGACCCGGTCGCCGCGGATCACCAGGTCGTCGGCGACGTAGTACAGCGCGACGTCGATACGTTCCAGCGGCACCCCGTGCCGACGGTGATAGGCGAGCCGGTACAGCGCGAGCTGCAGCATCCGCTGCTCTCGTTCGGCGGCGGTGCGCGGCGCCTTCCCGGTCTTCCAGTCGACGATCTCGATGCGCCCGTCCCGCTCGTAGACGGCGTCGAGCTTGCAGATGACGATGTGGCTCGGGCCGCCTTCGGCCCCCCGCATCGCGAAGTCGATCTCGGTCTCCACCTCGATGGGCCTCAGCGGGGCCCATTCGCTGCGCAGGAACGTCTCGCGGAGAGCGGCCAGAGCCGTCTCGTCCTCGACCGACACCTCGGTCTCGGTCCCGACGGGCGCGTCCCCGCCCCAGAGATCCTCGTCGGTCTCCCACAGCGCGTCATCGGTGGACGCCGCCGCGCCGGCGACGCCGGATCGCTGTTCGACCCACTGGTGGAACAGCGTGCCGATGCGCGTCTGCGTGTAGGGACGTTCGGGCATCGGACGGCTCACCTCGGAGACCGTCGCGGCGAAGTCGGCGACGTAGTCCTTGAAACGCGAGGCGGGGATGCGGGTGGGGGCGGCCGCCGCCCTGCCCCGCTCACGCTCCTCGCGCTCGGCGAGCAGACGGCTCAGTCGCGGCGACGGCGATGCGCTCTCCGCGTCGCGCACCCGCCGCGCCGCGTCCACCACGCGGTCTCGACGCCTGCCGAGCGGCTCCATCGGCCACTCCAGCGTCGTCGCGGTGCCGGTGTAGGGGTTGTCGTCGCGGTCGACCGTGCCGACGGCGTCGAGGCCGAGTCGCTCCATGACCTCGACGAGGAACTCGCTGGGCACGCGGGGGCGGGACTGCCCCGCCCAGTGCGATCCGGTCAACAGGAGGTCGCCGCGGGCACGGGTCGTGGCGACGTACGCGAGCCGTCGTTCCTCCTCGCGCTGATGAGCGCGGTTCGCATCCGCGAATCGCGCCAGCGCGCCGCGCTTGTCCGGGTCCTTCGACTCGCTGATCAACGAGTCGAGCTCGGCCTTGCGTCGCTTGTCCTCGTCCTCGACTCCCGCGCCCGCGGTGAGTGGATCCCAATCGAAGGCGGGCAGCGCGGCCCTGTCGCCGCGCAGCGCATAGGGAAGCACGCCGAACCCGAGCCACCCCGCGGTGTCCTTCGCCGTGCCCGGCAGCTCGCCCTCGACCAGCCGCACCACGGCCACGGCGTCCCACTCGAGCCCTTTGGACCCGTGGATGGTCAGCAGCTGCACGACCCCTGGCTCCGGCGGCTCGGTCCGCGGCATCAGCTCGTCGGCCTGCTCGGCGCGATCGAGCCATGCCAGCAGACTGCCGATCGTCCCGCGCTCGTCCGCGGACAGGAACCCCCGCACCTCGTCGACGAAGGCCCGCAGCTGCGTCGAAGCGACTCGTGCGGGCCCGCGGGTCTCGTTGGCGGCGAGCTCGATGTCCAGACGCAGCTCGAGCTCGATCAGGCGGATCAGCTCGGGGATCGGCTGACCGACCTGTCGGCGCAGGCGCTCGAGCATCGCCCCGGCCTCGCGGATCCGAGAGCGGCCCTCCGGGGTGATGCCCTGCACCAGCCGGTAGTCGTCGCGCATCGTGCGCACGACGTCGACCGCGTCCACGATCGACACCGCCTCGTCGGCGCCGTTCGAGGTGCGCAGGCGCGCCCGCAGCTCGTCCGGCAGCGGCGCGAGCCCTGCGTCGCGGCGGGCGAGCTCGGAGGCGAAGTCGTACAGCGCCGCCATGTCGGCCACCCCGACCCGGAAGCGCGGCCCGACCAGCAGCCGGATCAGCGGAGACCCGGAGGTGGGGTCGTGCAGCACCCGCAGCACCGACAGCACGTCGACGACCTCGGGCGTGGACAGCAGGCCGCCGAGCCCCAGGATGCGATGCGGGATGCCGCGCTCCCCGAGCTTCGCGGCGAAGAGGCTCATGTGACGCTTGGAGCGGAAGAGGATCGCGCCAGTGTGCGGCTTCGCCGCACTTTGTACGCCTGGCGGCTTCGCCGCACTTTGTACGCCTTGCGGCTTCGCCGCGGTTTCCACGCCTTGCGGCTTCGCCGCGGTTTCCACGCCCTGCGGCTGCGCCGTGCTCGCGCCGTGCTCCGCACGCCGCCTCTCGAACCACTCGGCGACGGCGTCGGCCTCTTCGTCGACGGTGTGCGGGAACGTGACCTCGACGCGGCCGTCTCCGGCTCCGGGCCGGGGCTCGAGCTCGGGGACCCGGAAACCGCGGTCCGCCTGCAGGGGCCTCAGCACGCGGTTCGCGACCGAGAGGATGGCGCGGTCGTTGCGCCAGCTGGTCATGAGGTCGTACTGGTCGACCTTCCGCTCGTCGCCGAACTCCCGTCCGAAGGCGTAGAGGTTGTCCGCGCTCGCTCCCCGCCAGCCGTAGATCGACTGGTGGGGATCGCCGACTGCCATCACCGCGGCTCCGCGAAACACGGCGGCGAGGAAGCGCGTCTGGATCACGGACGTGTCCTGGTACTCGTCGAGCAGCACCACCCGGTACTGGGCGCGCAGCTCGTCGCGCACGGACGACGCCGCCTCGACGATCTGGAAGGCGCCGTCCACCTGGTCGGCGAAGTCCAGCACTCCCCGTCGCTGCTTCTCGGCGATGTAGTCGCGCACGAGCCGCACCAGGATCGGCATCGTGGTGAGGTTCGCGTGCGGCCGCTTGGCCTTGTCGTGAGCGACGTACGGCTCGAATCGGGCGGCCTCCCGCCGCGCGAGGCGCTCGAGCTCGTCCAGGTCGACGCGGTGGTCGAGGACGTCGGCGGCGAGGCGCTGCACCGCGTCGACGACGCCGGCGACCGACCGTTCGATCTCGTCGAGCCCAGGCAGCTGGGCGCGCAGCACGACGTGCCGGGCGATCAGCCAGGAGGCCGACGTGTTGAGCATCCCGGCCTCGGGGTCGCGGCCGATGCGCGCGGCGTGCTCGCGCACGATCGTGTCGGCGAAGGCGTTGTAGGTGGCGACGCGGGGCCGGATCATCAGGGAGTCGACGCTGGTCGCCGCGGCGGGATCCCAGCCGGTGTCGTAGGACCGGGCCAGCTCGTCCAGCACGCGTCGACGCACGGCGCTGCGCTGCGCGGGCGTCGCCGCCGCCTCGATGTCGGAGAGCTCGTGACGCTCGACGATGCGGGCCAGGTGCGGCAGGAGGCCACGTCGCCCGAACTCGTCGATCAGGGCGAGCCGTGCCGAGATGCGCTCGTCGAGCTCGCCCGCCGCCTTGCGCGTGAAGGTCAGTCCGAGGATCTGATCGCGTTCCACGTGTCCGTTCGCCACGAGCCAGACCACGCGCCCTGACATCGTCTCGGTCTTGCCGCTGCCCGCGCCGGCGACCACCAGCGCGGGAACGGGGGGCGCCTCGATGACGCGCTGCTGCGCGGGCGTCGGTGTCGGCAGGCTGAGCGCCGCCGACAGGTGCGCCGCGCTCAGCCCGTGTCCGGCGCTCCACGTCGCGGTCGCAGCGTCGTGCAGCGGGTTCGTGGTGCTCACGAGCTCACCGCCGGGACCGTGTGGATGCGGCAGTTCGGCACGTAGGGCCCTTCCACGGTGCAGTGCTCGTCGACCCGCGCCGTGAAGGCGCTGGCCGACATGCCTCGCGCGGCCTCCGCCACACGACGCAGGAACGCGGCGCGCGTCTCGTCGTCCAGCCGGTGCTGGTGCGCGACCCGGTAGTCGCTCTTGCCGATGGCCCCGTCGAGCACGACGAGGCGCGCACCGACGAGCCCCGCCGCGTCGGCACCGGGCACCAGCCCTTCCTGCACCGCGACCTGATAGGCCGCGAGCTGGGCGTGGTCCGCGACCTTCGCCTCGGTGAGCGGCTCGTTCTTCCCGCTCTTCAGGTCGACGACCGCCACGCGGCGCGGGGCGCCCTCGTCGACGCTGCGCATCCGGGTCCACCCGGCCGCCGCGCCGCGCGCCGCCGCGTGCTCACCGCCGCCGGGCGGATAGGTCTCGACCCGGTCGATCACTCCGCTCACCGTCGCGCGGCCGGGACCGGCCGCGTCGTCGCCCGCGTGCACGCCGAGCATCTCGGCGTCGTCGCCGCCGTCGATGTCGACCGCGAACCGGAACTCCGCCTCCGACACCACGTGCTCTCCGCCCTCCGCGGCGACCGTCCGCAGGTAGGCGTGCAGGCGGTCGACGAGCCTCTCGGCGCGGCGTCTCTCCTTGGCGGCGATCCACGGGGTCTCGAAGTCGAGCTCTCCCCACCGCTCCTCCACCACCGCTCGCAGCGCCGCGAGGTCTCCGTCGGGCACCCGCTCGAGCGCCGCGTGCAGGATGATGCCGATTCCGGCGCTCGGGGCGGTGACGGTGTCGCCGCCGAGCGCGGAGACGGCCCAGTCGAGCCCGCACCGCTCGAACGCCTCCAGGCGCGACGGCGACACCCGTGCGCCACCGGTCTGGAGGTCGCGCAGCGGCCCGTCCGTCGACGGCGGGAGGATCCCGTACCAGTGACGCGGATCGGCACCGGGCACGCCGGCATCCGCGAGCAGACGCAGCTGAGCCGCCGCGTCGGCACGCTCCCCCTCGTCGGTCGACGCGGTGAGGGCGCGGCGGTGCAGCGACACGAGACCCCGGAGAGTCAACGGATGCTCGACGCGTGCCGCTGAGGTCGGGTCGGGCGCGGGCAGGAAGGACAGCAGCGCGCTGGGCCCCGTGTCGTCGTCGTCGACCGCGGTCACGACCAGCCGCGACCGGGCGCGCGACGCCGCTCGCACGAACAGCCGCAACTCGTCGTGCAGGACGGCGCGGCGACGATCCAGCACGCCGTCGTCGCGGGGCGCCGTGCCGGCGCGTGCCGCGTCGATCAGCGCCGGCAGGCGCCACCCTTCGAGCAGTCCCCCGCGCAGCCTCGTGTTGGGCCACACGCCGTCCTGCACGCCGGCGATCACGACCGCCTCGAACTCCACGCCGAGCGCGTTCGCCGGGGTGAAGAGGCTCACGGCCCCTCCGCGGTCGGGGGACGACAGCGTGTCCTCGGGGACGTCGCTGCCCAGGATGTCGCGGACGAAGGGCCCCGGCCCCTCCTGAGGGTTGCGCTCCACGGCTCTCTTCGCCGCGTCGAACAACGCGACCAGCCCGTCGAGGGCTCGCCCCGTCTCCGCGCTGAGCGCTCCCTGCGACTGCGCCTGCTCGTGCCATGCCGCATCGAGCCGCCGCCCGTCCGCGGCGCGGGCGCGATCCCACACCGTCCACAGCAGCTCGTGGACAGTGGCGCCGCGCGCGCCCTCGTCGTGGAGCATGCGGAGCGTCTCGGCGAATCGGCGCGCGACCCGCGCCTCGGGCGAGTCGATGAGGTCGAAGGTCGCTGGAAGCCCGAGCGCCTCGCGCAGCAGCTGCCTCGCCGGGCGGCTGCCGCCCGACGCCAGCTCGCCGTGGCGCAGGCTCGCCCTCAGCCGCCGCAGCCCCACGCCGTCCAGCCCGCCGTACGGTGACCGCAGCGCCGCGAGCAGCCGTTCATCGTCGCGGTCGTCGTGCTCCGCGAGACCGAGGTCGACGATCTCCACCAGGTCCCGCACGGCGCTCTCGCTGCCGAGCGGCCGCTGCACGCCCGCCGCGCGGGTCGGCACCTCGCGCGCGGCGAGCTCTGCCTCCAGGGTGGTGATCTGTCGGGTGTCGTGAGCGATCACCGCCATACGCTCCCACGGCACGCCCTCGAGCAGGTGCCACTCGCGCAGCACCCAGGCGATGCGGTCGGCCTCCTCGTAGGGAGACGGCGCGACGTGTGTCTCGATCACCCCGCTCACGTCGGTCTCCGGCCCGGGCGGCTGGCGGTGCGCGACGACCCCGGCGGCTCCGATCGACTGGGTCGCCGCGCGCACCAGCCGGGTAAGAGCGGGGTGAGCACGGTGCGCCTCGCGCAGGACGTGCCGAGCGCCGAGCGCGGCCGTGAGCTGCGCGAACAGCTCGGGCGTCGCGCCGCGGAACGCCCCCGACCCGATGTCGGGATCGCCGAACCCCACCACTGCCACGCCGCGCTCGCGCAGCGCTTCCACCACGGCGATCCCGCCGCGCGTGAGCTCCTGGGCGTCGTCGATCAGCACGACCTCCAGCCGCTCCAGCCCGGCGATCGCCGCTCCTCGGCGAAGAGCGACGGCTGCCTCCGCGTACAGCTGGGAGACGTCGCGATGCGTCGCTCGCATGCCCGAGAGCACCTCGCGGTACTCCGTGACGAACGACGCGACCGCGGACCAGGCGTCGACGCCCAGAGCGGCGAGCTCAGCAGGCTCGACTCCGAGCTCGACGAGCTCGCTGAGGAACGCCCGCAGCTCGGAGCGGAAGTCCTTCGAGGCGCGCACCGGCGCGCCGAGGTGCGGCGGCCACGAGGACGTTCCCTCGCGCTCGTCCTCCTCGACGCCCGCGAGCATGTCGGCGAGGATGCGGTCCTGATCGGCTCCGGTCAACAGCTTCGGCGGCTCGTCGCCACGGCGCACCGCCTCGGCGCGCACCACCTGGAACGCGAACGATCCGATCGAGCGCGCCAGCGGCCCCGGCGTCGCGACGTTCACGCGGACCCCGAGCTCGTCGCGGAGACGCGTGGCGGACGCGCGCGTCGGTGTCAGCACCACGACCTGGTCGGCGGCGAGGCCCCGGTCGAGAAGCCGCGCGACGCGCTCGACCAGCACGGCGGTCTTGCCCGAGCCCGGTGCGCCGCCGACCGTGCCGGAGGCCGACGCCGGCAGCTCCAGCACGGTGAGCTGATCCGCGTCCCAGGCCCGTCCGGTCATGCCCACCACGCTAATCGGCGGCCCGGACATCGGCCGTGCGCGACGGCGGGGCGTTCGCCCTCAGCGTTCACGGGCCGGCCCGTGGCGCCGCCTGCCATAGAGTTGTCGCAGGGCCCGCTCCGGGTCTCAGCGCGACGAAAGGCAGTCACCCGTGGACATCCGCATCGGCATCACGAACACCGGCCGCGAGCTCAGCTTCGAGTCGTCGGAGAGCGCCGATTCGGTCAAGGGAACGATCGCCACAGCGCTCGAGCAGGGCGCCAGCCACCTGTCGTTCACCGACGTCAAGGGCAACTCCTACATCGTGCCGACCGCGAACCTCGCGTTCGTCGAGGTCGGCAGCGAGGAGACCCGCCGCGTCGGCTTCGTCGCCTGACGCGCGTGTACATCCTCCTCGCGCTGATCGCCGCCGTCGCCATCGGCGTCGGCGTGCACTTCGCGCTGCCGCGGCGCGCGCTGCGAGGCATCACACTGGCCCCCTCGCTGGCGGGCGGCACCGCCGCGATCGTGTACGCGGTCTGCACGTGGACGGGCCTCGGCGAGGCCAGCCCGTGGACCTGGCTGGCGTCCCTCGCGGCCGCCTCCCTGGTGTCCTGGGCGGGCGCTGACGCGATCAGCCGTGTGCGCGCCGCGCGCGACGCCGCTCAGGCCCGCAGACTCGGCCTGGCCTGACCCGCACGGGCCGGCGAGACGCGTTCCGCCTCAGCCGACGCACGATCCGGTGGACACCGGCTCGACCGCGTCCCCGAGCTGCGCCAGGACAGGCAGCACCTCGGCCGTGGACATCGCGTAGCCCACGTCGGCCTGGAACTCGTCCCGAGCGAACACCACCCCGGCCACGGCGCCGTCGGGGGTGAGGAGCGGTCCGCCCGAGTTGCCGGGATGCACCTCGGCGGCGAGCGCATAGACCTCCCGCGAGGAGGCGGCAGCGCCGTAGATGTCGTCGATCGGAGCGGAGCCCACCATCGTGACGCCGGCGTCGACCAGTCGGAACGGGCCGCCGTAGGGATAGCCGAGCACCGCCGCTGCGGCGCCCGCGGCGAGCGGCTCCGTCACGGACAGCGGCGCCGCGTCCACGTCGGCGGCGATCACCGCCAGGTCGTCGACGGGGTCGAAGTACACCACCGTGCCGTCGCGGGCCGGCTCCCCCGGCAGCTCGACGATGGGCGTCTCCATCCCGGCAACCACGTGGGCGTTGGTCATGATCAGGTCGTCCGCCACCACGAACCCCGTGCCGGTGGCTCCCCGGCCGCACGAGGGCACGACGCCGTGGACGCGCGCGACCGACGCCGCGGCCTCCCGGAGCGCCGGGGCCTCGATGTCCACGGTGCCGGGATCGGCGACGTCCGTCCCTTCGAGTCCCTCGTCCAGCAGCCCGTCGATGGTCGGCAGGACCGTGTCGCCGAGCACGGCGGAGTGTAGGCGCGCCATGGCCTCCGCCGCGGGCGCCGGTGTCAGGCGATCGATCGTCCTCAGCACCGTCGACGACGACACCGCGGCGGACACCACGGGGATGCCCGCAGCCGCGATGCCCGAGCCGGCCAGCGCGATCGCGAGCCCCGCGGCCACGACGGCGAGGGCGCCTCCCAGCAGCCGCTCGATCGCCTTCAGGCGCAGGCGGTCGGCACCGCGCCGGATCACCGCGCCGACGAGCGATCCCAGAGCGGCTCCCACCGCCAGCAGCGCGACGGCGGCGGCGACCACCGCCACCGGACGCCACGCGGAATCGGTGACCGCCTCCGACACCATCGGCAATGCCCAGGGCGCGATGAGCCCGCCCGCCACGAGCCCGCACAGCGCGCCGAGGGCCGAGAACAGTCCGGCGCGGAGCCCGGCGACGAGCGCCGCGATCAGCAGGATCGCGATCAGGAAGTCGACGACGAGCACGGGCTCTCCTCTCGGGCGGGCGGGCGGGCGGGCGGGCGGGCGGGCGGGCGGGCGGGCTCACCCTAACCCGGCGCACCCGCGTGCCCGCTCGGAGGACGCCCTGCGCCCGCCGGTGGTCGCCTGAGCGACCGCTCAGCCCTCGCACGCGCGGTAGAGACGATCCGGATCGCCCTCCGGCAGCAGGTCGAGGTCCCGCAGGATCGTGAGTCGCGGGTTCGGCGCCTCGGCGCAGCGGGTGTCGAACTCGTCGTCCGACAGCTCGTACTCGACGTCGATGACCTGAGTGCCGTACGCCGCGGCGTACACGTCGCACTCCTCCGTGGCGAGGCACTCCTCCACGACCGCGAAGTCGAAGCCGAGATCCGGACCGCGCTCGGCCAGCTCCGCCGAGTTCTTCTGCGCGACCGCCAGGCCGCTGTCGTGGGCGAGGTCGATGTACGACGCGGCGAGGGCCAGGCCGCCCTCCTCGCTGAGAGCCGCGAACCGCGTGTGCGCGTCGAGGTTGTCGAGCTCGACCGCGTCGAACCCCTTGCGCGCGCACTCCTCGATCTCCGCTCCGCGACGGGCGAGGATCGCGGCACGGGCCTCGTCCGTCCGAGTGTCGAGCGCGTACTCGTCCGGCCATTCCGGGTCGGCGACCGGGCCGCCGTCCACCTCGAGGATCGCCGCCGGGGCGTCGGCGCGCCATTCCGGCAGCTCGCCGGGCTGTGTCTGGAAGCCGTTCACGTAACAGACGGAGTACACACCCGCCGCGGGCTGCGCGGTCACGTCGCGCACCACGACCGTGACGCCGTCCGGCGGTGTCGAGGCCCCGCCGAGCTGATAGTCCACGCCTCCCTCAGCCGGGAGTCCGGCCGGCGCGACGGCCCCGCATGCGCTGAGGGCGAGCGCCGTGCCGGCCACCACGAGCGCCCCGGCGGCGCGGGTCGGGATGAAGGCAGGCATCCGGTCTACGACGCGAGCCCGAGCGCGTCCATGCGGCGGGCGTGCGCCGCCATGAGCGCGGTGAAGACGGGCTCGACCTTCTTCTCGTCGTCGACGCCCAGACGCTGAGGGCGCAGTGCCGCGCGCGCCACCAGAAGCGTGTCGCCGACCAGCCGCCGCGCCCACATCGACAGCAGCGAGCGCATCTCGTCGTCCGCCTCGATGGTGGTGCGGACGAGCTCGACGAGCAGCTCCCTGTCGCTGTCGACGTTCAGAATGCGCGCGATGCGGCGTCCCGTCTCGCCGTAGCTGGCTGCGAGCGTCCGGTAGAAGTCGTCGAGCATGCCGGCCGTGATGTGCACCGAGAGCATGGTCTCGCGCGGCCGTGCGCCGATAGTGGCGCGGCGGAACACGTCCAGCTGCTCCTGGAAGGGCCCCATCACCGCAGCCGGGTCCTCACCGCGGCCGCGGATGACGTCGATGATCGCGCGGTGCTTGACGAGGGCCGCCCCCGCGGCGAGCGAGAGGGCCTCCTTCTCCTCGAGCTGCGGCGTCGCGCGGATCAGTCGGCTGAGCGTCTCGAAGTATCCGAGCTGCAGGTACGCGGCCTGCCCGAGGAACGTGGAGGCGTCCGGCGCGAGCTCCTCGAAGTCGACGCGCGTCGCGTCGCCCATCTCGCCGCGCGGACGCAGCCTGAGGATGCGCGCAGGCGGGCGTCGGCGCCAGAACTTCCAGTTCACCACGTGCTCAAGACTACGGCGTGGCACGAGCTCACCCGACGCGCCCGGGCGCCCCCAGGAGCGGGTCGGGGCGCTCCGGTAGGCTGGTGCGGTCCCCGACGTCGGATCGGGGCCCCGCGCCTGGAGCTGACAAGGGCGTGGATCGCACTTCATCACAGGCAGCGCAGACTGCCGGACAGGTTCGGAATATCGTGACGACCTTCGCCGAACTCGGCGTCGACCAGGACATCGTCGAGTCGCTCGCATCGAAGGGGATCGTGGACGCGTTCCCGATCCAGGAGCAGACCATCCCGCTGGCACTGCCGGGCCAGGACCTCATCGGCCAGGCGAAGACGGGCACCGGCAAGACCTTCGGCTTCGGGATCCCCGTCGTGCAGCGTCTCGGCCAGAACCCCGAGCCCGGAGTGAAGGCGCTCATCGTCGTGCCGACTCGCGAGCTAGCCGTGCAGGTGTACGAGGATCTCGACCTGCTCACGTCGAACCGCGCGACCAGCGTCGTCGCGATCTACGGCGGGAAGGCGTACGAGGGGCAGATCGACCAGCTCAAGGCGGGCGCCCAAATCGTCGTCGGCACCCCGGGCCGCCTGATCGACCTCGCGGGACAGCGCCTGCTCGACCTGTCGAACGCGACCGAGGTCGTCCTCGACGAGGCCGACAAGATGCTGGACCTCGGCTTCCTCGCCGACATCGAGAAGATCTTCCAGAAGGTCGCCCAGGTGCGTCACACGCAGCTGTTCAGCGCGACCATGCCGGGCCCGATCGTGGCGCTCGCGCGTCGCTTCATGTCGAACCCGATCCACATCCGCGCGACGGATCCGGACGAGGGCCTGACGCAGGCGAACATCAAGCACGTCATCTACCGCGCGCACTCGCTCGACAAGGACGAGATCATCGCCCGCGTGCTGCAGGCCGAGGGCGCCGGCAAGACCGTGATCTTCACCCGCACCAAGCGCGCGGCGCAGCGCCTGGTCGACGAGCTCGGCGACCGCGGCTTCAACGTCGGCGGGGTGCACGGCGACATGGGCCAGGAGCAGCGCGAGCGCTCGATGGCGGCGTTCAAGGCGGGCAAGGTCCTGGTTCTGGTCGCGACGGATGTCGCGGCGCGAGGCATCGACGTCGACGACATCACGCACGTCATCAACCACACCATCCCCGACGACGACAAGACGTATCTGCACCGCGCCGGACGCACCGGGCGCGCCGGCAAGACCGGCATCGCGATCACGTTCGTCGACTGGGACGACCTGCACAAGTGGGCGCTGATCAACCGCGCGCTCGAGTTCGGTCAGCCGGAGCCGACCGAGACCTACTCGTCGAGCCCGCACCTGTACACGGACCTGGACATCCCGGCCGGCACCAAGGGCCGTCTCACCACCGCTCCCAAGGCCGAGCGCCACGAGCGTCGCTCGCAGGGCGGGTCCGCCCAGAACCGGTCGGCGCAGGCCGGGTCGGATCAGGGAGACCGCACGCCCCGTCGCCGTCGCCGCGGCTCGGGCGAGGGCGGCGATGCCCCGGCATCCGCCGACCAGAGCGCCGAGCGGCCGGAGGGCGCGGGCACGCACGACGGCGAGGGCAAGGAGCACCACGACGGCAAGCCCGCGGCCGCCCGTCGGCGTCGGCGTCGCCGCCGCTCGTCGGGCAGCACGGCGCAGGGCGCCTGACCGCCCTTCCGCGAGAATCCCTCTTCGCGCCGAGAATGCAGCGACCACGCGCATTCTCGGCGCGAAGTCGTATTGTCGCCGGGACCTACGCCGGGTAGACGGGAGAGGTGCCCGTCGCCCGCTCGATGATGCGCTCGACCATCGCGTCGCTCGTCGTGTTCTCGCCGGGGATGTTCGGCTTGCCCCGGCCGTGATAGTCGCTCGAGCCCGTGACGATCAGGTCGCGGTCGGCCGCGATGCGGCGCAGCACCCGCTTGCCGGCCTCGGTGTTCTCGCGGTGGTCGATCTCGAAACCGGCGAGCCCGGCGTCGATCAGCGCGTGCAGCACGGGTTCGGGCATCATCCGCGAGCGGCCCGACGGCGTGGGGTGCGCGACCACCACGACGCCCCCGGCCGACGTCACGAGCTCCACGACACGGAACGGGTCGGGGGCGTAATGCGGCTCGTAGTAGCCCTCGCGCGGATGCAGGATGCCGTCGAACGCCTCTCCCCTGTCGCGCGCCAGTCCGCGCGCGACGAGCGCGTCCGCGATGTGCGGACGACCGACCGTGGCGTCGCGCGTCGTCTGCGCGAGCACGTCCTCCCACGTCAGGTCGTAGTCGCGCGAGATGTTCGAGACGATCCGCTCCGCCCTGCCGACGCGGTCGCCGCGGATCCGGTCGGTCTCCGCGCGCAGCGCCGTGTCGTCGGGATCGAACAGATACGACAGCAGGTGGACGCTGCGCCACTCGTGCTTCGCCGAGAACTCCATGCCGGGCAGCAGCGTCATGCCGAGGGATCCCGCCGCCTCCGCGGCCTCCGCCCATCCGGCAGTCGTGTCGTGGTCGGTGAGCGCCACGGTGCGCAGACCGTGGCGGTGCGCCGAGGCGATCACCTCGGCGGGCGGCTCCGTCCCGTCCGAGCGTGCCGAGTGGAGGTGCAGGTCGCTCGGGCCGCTGAACCGCGGTGCCCGGGACCGCGCGCCCTCGACTTCTGCCACAGAGCGATCCTAGGGCGTCCGGAGCGCCGGACGCCCATCGGCCGCACGGCCACGGCTCGCCGGTTTCCCAGGAGCGCGGCCTAGGTTGGAGGGCGTGCTGCGCGTGCTGGGGGTCCTCGTGACGGTGGTGTTCGCGTGTGCGACCGCCGTCGTGACCTGGCCCCAGTTCTTCCACCTCGAGCAGACCGTGCCGTTCGCCCAGATCGTGTCGATGCGGGGCGTGATGGTCGGCGCGTTCGCCCTGATCACGCTGGTCTTCCTGCTCTTCGCGCTGGCGCGGCCGATGCGCGGCTTCGCGATGTCCATGGCACTCGTGGCGGGTATCGGGGCGATCGCCGGCGGCCTCATCCTGGCCCAGCGCGGCTACGGCGACACGCTTCCGCCCGAGACCGAGTCCAGCGTCCGCGTGATGACCTGGAACACCGCCGGCGATGCGACGGGCGCCGAACAGATCGCCCAGACCGCGGTGGCGATGAACGCCGACGTGGTCGCGCTGCCGGAGACGGCACAGAGCGTGGGCGAGGACGTCGCGGTGCAGATGCGCGAGCTCGGACGACCGATGTGGGTGCATCACGTGCAGTACAACGAGGACGTCGTCGACGGCCCGCAGTCCTGGGTGACGACCATCCTGATCACGCCGGAGCTCGGCGACTACGCCGTGATCGACTCGTCCCGCGAGGGCACGAGCAACATGCCGAGCGCGGTCGCCATGCCGGTGAACGGCGACGGCCCCACCATCGTCGCCGTGCACGCCGTGGCGCCGCGGCCGCAGTACATGAGCTCGTGGAGCAGCGATCTGCGCTGGCTCGCCGACCAGTGCCCGGCCGGAGAGAACGTCATCCTCGCGGGCGACTTCAATGCGACCCTCGACCACACGCCGTCCCTGGCGGTGGACGGAGCCGACTTCGGCTACTGCCGCGACTCGGCCGCTGCCAGCGGCAACGGCGGGGTGGGCACGTGGCCCACGGACGTCCCGGCGCTCCTCTCGACCCCGATCGATCACGTGATGCACTCGGAGGACTGGGAGACCACAGGCTCGGTGGTGCTCACCAACCTCGACGACGCGGGCAGCGACCACCGCCCGCTGGTCGTCCAGCTCGAGCCCGCCGGCTGACCCCGTCGCGCGGGGCTCCGACGGTCAGCGGGCGGAGACCCGGCGTCCGCCGCGCAGTGCGCGCGCCGCGCGCCAGGCGAGCCGCCATCCGACCAGCTGCACCAGCAGGGTCAGCACCGCCACGATCACGAACGCCACGGCGGTGCCCTGCCCGGACAGTGCCCGCAGCAGCATCCCGCCCGTCACCGTGACAGCGAAGGCCACGCCGCCTGCGGCCAGCGTGTCGGGTCGCAGCCGGCGGACGAGGATCAGCGCCCACCCGCCCGCGAGGCCGACGACGAAGGGCCACGCGGTCTCGACGAAGCCCGCGCCGAGTGCGGGCTCTTCGTGCGATGCGCGCCCGATCGCGCAGAACGCGAGAACCAGCAGCAGGTCGATTGCGAACACGAACACCGGATGGACGCGTCGCGCGTTCGATGAGGCCATGCCCTCAGCGTAGGCGGCACGCGTGCACGGTGAGAGACTGGAGGCATGAGCGAGACCGGCGAGAGCACCGAGACCGAGAAGCAGCCCGCGGGCACGACCAACCGCAAGCAGCCGTTCCCCCAGGGCTTCCTCCACACGATCTCGGAGGGATGGGCGGACCGCCCCGAGCAGCTCCCGCCGCTCCGCGCGCAGGCCTCGTATGCGGCCGCGCGCCGTGCCGCCGTGTCGCGGGCGTTCCCCGGAAAGCGCCTCGTGATCCCGGCAGGCTCGCTCAAGCAGCGCAGCAACGACACCGACTACCCGTTCCGCGTGCACTCGGCGTTCGCCCACCTGACGGGCTGGGCCGCCGATTCCGAGCCCGACTCGCTGCTCGTGTTCGACCCCGCCGAAGGCGGCCACGACGTCACGCTGTACTTCCGTGAGCGGGCCGATCGCACGACGGCCGAGTTCTACTCGAACGCCACGATCGGCGAGTTCTGGATCGGGCCGCGCCCGGCGCTGCCCGGGGTCAGCGGCGAGCTGGGCCTGGCGACGGCGCACGTCGACGAGTTCCGCGCTGCCGACGGCGACCTGGTGGTCGACCAGGACGAGGAGCTCACGTGCTTCGTGTCGGAGCTGCGCCTGCGCAAGGACGACTACGAGGTCGAGCAGCTGCGCCTGGCCGTGCAGGTGACCGCCTCCGGCTTCGACGACATCGTGCGCGAGCTGCCCCGCATCGTCGAGCACCCGCGGGGCGAGCGCGTGGTGGAGGGCGTGTTCCACCAGCGCGCGCGCAGCGACGGCAACTGGGAAGGCTACGACACGATCGCGGCGTCCGGCCCGCACGCGTGCTACCTGCACTGGACGCGCAACGACGGAGCGGTCCTGCCGGGCGACCTGATCCTGATCGATGCGGGAGCCGAGGTCGACAGCCTCTACACCGCCGACATCACGCGCACGCTGCCGGTCAGCGGCACGTTCACGCCGATCCAGCGCAGGATCTACGAGACCGTGCGAGAGGCGGCGGACGCCGCGTTCGCGGCGGCGAGGCCGGGAGTGAAGTTCCGCACGCTGCATGAGGCCGCGATGGAGGTGCTCGCGGCACGCACGGCCGAGTGGGGCCTGCTCCCGGTGAGCGCAGAGGAGGCGCTCGACGCCGACAAGGGCGGCCACCACCGTCGCTACATGGTGCACGGCACGAGTCACCACCTCGGGCTCGATGTGCACGACTGCGCGCAGGCGCGCCGCGAGATGTACTACGACGGCGTGCTGGAGCCGGGCATGGCCTTCACGATCGAGCCCGGCTTGTACTTCCAGATCGACGACGTCACCGTGCCCGAGGAGTACCGCGGCATCGGCGTGCGCATCGAGGACGACATTCTCATGACGGAGGACGGCCCCGTCAACCTGTCGGCCGATATCCCCCGCAGCGCCGACGACGTCGAGGCCTGGATCGCCCGGCTCCGCGCCTGACGCCCCGCCCTGCCCGTCCCGCGGGGGATCAGCGGACGAAGGCGGACAGGAACGGGGCGAGCGAGGCGCCGATCTCGTCGGCGGGGCGCCGGCGACCCTTCACCTCGAACGAGTGGTTGGCTCCTTCGACCCACTCCACGCCGGCGTCGCGGCACGTCGCGACGGCCTCGCGGAACTGCTCGAGGGGCTGGATGAAGGGGTCGTTCTCGCCCTCGACGAACAGCTGGGGCTGGGCGACGAGCGGCAGGTGGTCGGCGCGCGGCCGCTCGGGCTTCCCGGGCGCGTGCAGCGGGTAGCCGAGGTAGGCGAGCCCCCGCACCGGGAAGTCGCCCTCCGCTGCCGCCATCGATGCCATCCGTCCGCCGTACGACTTGCCGGCGGCCCACACGGGAAGGCCCGTTCCCGCCGCGTGCGCCACGACCGCGCGCCAGGCGGAGATCGCGTCGGCGGGGCGACCGGGCATCCGTCGCACGGCCTCGACGTACGGGAAGTTGAAGCGGATCACGGTCACGCCGTCGGCGGCGAGAGCCGACGCGAGCCCTTCGAGGAACGCGTGCCGCATGCCGGCGCCGGCGCCGTGCGCGAGCACCACCGCCGCCCGTGGCTCGGCCGCCGAGTCGACCGCGACGCTGATCTCCACCGGACCGGCGGGCAGCGAGACCTTCACCGAGGCCTGCTCGGTCACGAGCGGTCGGTGTCCCGGCTCTCGGGCGCCTCGCCGTCACCCGACTGCTGCGCGTCGCCCGTCGCCTCGTCGCGCCGCGGCTCCATCCCCGGCGGGACGTAGGCGGGCGATGCGGCAGGGGCCGCCGGCGGCTGTGCTCCCCCGGTCTGTGCGGCGCCGGAGGACGGATCGATCCGCACGCCGTAGCGCGGCGGCTCGTCGAGAGAAGCAGCGGGCACCGGAGCGGACGGTCGCGCCGCGGCGCCCAGCTCCTGACGCGCCTTGCCGAGGCTGCGCGGCAGGACGGTGACCTCGTAGTGGTCGGCGGAGACCTGCATGACGCTCGCGAAGTCGCGGCGGCGGCGCAGGAGCGCGTAGCTGATGAGGCGGAACAGCATCCCGAGGGCGATGCCGACGAGCAGCACGCCGGCGAACGTCGAGATCGGAAGACCGGGCGACCAGATGACCACCATGGCGGCGAAGAGCAGTCCGAGCAGCACGCCGTTGACCGCGCCCGACCAGGCCGCCTGCGCGTACCCGAGCCGACCGGTCACCTTCTCGATCGAGCGGAGCGCGGTGCCGACGATCGCGATGTCCGCCGCGGGGACCTCGGCGGCGATCAGGCGCGACACCGCCTTCTGCGCCGCGTCGTACTCCTTGAAGCTCGCCACGGTCTCGCCGACCTCGAACGCCCGGCCCATCCCGCTCATCATGCTCATGCGCGTCATTCTCCCACGCGCCCTCGCCCGGCACGGCCCGCGTTCGCGGTGCGCGGAGCGGCGCCCGCGCGCCTACGCTGGCGGGATGAGCATCCCCGATCCCGATCCCGCCGCCGTCGCCGCCTTCTGGGACCGTGCCCGCGCCGCGATCTCTGTGGCGGAGCCCGAGCTCTCGCTCCCGGACGCGCCGCCGCAGGCGTGGGGATTCGGTGCGACGCCCGCTCACGCGGACGCCCTGCTGGCGCTGGTGCTGACCGGCACGAAGACGGGCACGTCGAGCGACGCGCGAGGATACCCGGCGACCGGCGAGCCCGTTCCCGTCGCCGGTCAGCTCGACGTGGTCCTCGACGGGTCGGGCGCTCCCCGAGCGGTCATCCTGAACACCTCGATCGACACCGTGCCGTTCGACGACGTCGACGCCGCCCACGCCCGCGCCGAGGGCGAGGGCGACCGGTCTCTCGCCCACTGGCGCGACGTGCACGAGCGCTTCTTCACCGAGCACGCGGAGCACGATCAGGGCTTCTCGCCGTCCATGCCCGTCATCACCGAGCGTTTCCGCCTCCTGTACCCCTGAGAGCGCTCGCGCGGGGGCTCGCGAGGGCGGGGCGCGGACTACGCTGGAGGGCATGAGCACGCAGAGGGTTTTCGCGGCGCGCCTGGCCGGCTGCCCCGTCTTCGACCCCGCGGGCGACCGGCTCGGCAAGGTCCGGGACGTCGTCGTCGTCTACCGAAGTAGCGGCGCGCCCCGAGTGATCGGCCTCGTCTGCGAGATCCCCGGGCGCCGTCAGGTGTTCGTGTCCATCGGTCGCGTCACGTCGATCTCTTCCGGGCAGGTCATCACCACCGGGCTCATCAACGTGCGCCGGTTCCAGCCGCGCGCCGACGAGGTGCGCGTGCTGGCCGAGGTCGTCGGTCGCCGCGTGCACTTCGTCGACGGCAGCGGCTCGGCGGTCATCGAGGACGTCGGGATCGAGCCCAATCGCGTCGGCGAGTGGGCCATCGGCCAGCTGTTCCTGCGCAAGCCGAAGACGAGCGCCTCGCCGTTCGCCAAGGGGCCCACGACGTTCGCGACGTGGGCGGAGGTGCGCGAGCACCACACGCCCGGCGAGGCGCAGTCGGCGGAGGCGCTGGCGGCGAGCTACGCCGAGCTGCGCCCTGCGGATCTCGCCAACACGCTGCTCGACCTGCCCGAGGAGCGGATGATCGAGGTGGCCGAGGAGCTCTCCGACGAGCGGCTCGCGGACGCCCTGGAGGAGATGCCCGAGGACGAGCAGGTGCACATCCTCGAGAAGCTCGGGGACGAGCGCGCCGCCGACGTGCTCGACGCCATGGAGCCCGACGACGCGGCCGACCTGCTCGCCGAGCTCGAGCCCGAGCGCTCCGAGGAGCTGCTGCAGCTCATGGAGCCCGAGGAGGCCGAGGACGTCCGCATGCTGCTGCGCTACGGCGCCGACACCGCGGGCGGCCTGATGACCACCGAGCCGATCATCATGTCGGCCGACGCGACGATCGCGGAGGCGCTGGCGACCATCCGGCGCCACGAGCTGCACCCCGCGCTCGCGGCGAGCGTGTTCGTCACGCTGCCGCCGTACGAGACTCCCACGGGGCGGTTCCTGGGCGCCGTGCACTTCCAGCGCATGCTGCGCTACCCGCCGCACGAGCGGATCGGCGCGATCCTCGACGACACGATCGACCCGGTCGCCGCGACGGCGACCGCCGCCGAGGTGGCGCGTCGCCTGGCCAGCTACGACCTCGTGTCGATGCCGGTCGTCGACCAGGCCCGCCGTCTCGTGGGCGCGATCAGCGTCGACGACATGCTCGACTACCTGCTGCCCGACGACTGGCGCTCGCAGGACGTCGACGAGCCGTTGCCGGCCGCCCCCGCGACGGGCCCGATCCAGACGACGAGGCGCTCCTGATGGCCCCCCGCGACATCTCCCGCCCCGACACCGTGCGCGGCCGCACGCCGCGCCTGGCCTCGTCGTCGCCGAGCCGCGACCGTGACCGGTTCGGACGCGCCACCGAGTGGATCGCCCGCGCCATGGGCACCCCGGCGTTCCTGATCGGCCTGACGCTGTTCTGCGTGGTCTGGATGCTGTGGAACTCGCTGACGCCGGAGGGCTGGCGCTTCGACTCCGCGGCACTGGGCTTCACGGCCCTCACGCTCGCCCTCTCTCTGCAGGCGTCGTACGCCGCACCGCTCATCCTGCTGGCGCAGAACCGCCAGGACGACCGCGACCGCGTCCAGATCGAGCAGGACCGCCAGCGCGCCGAGCGCAACCTCGCCGACACCGAGTACCTGGCGCGCGAGATGGTCGCGTTGCGCCTCGCCCTCGGCGACATGGAGGAGCGCGCGATCACGCGGGACGTGCTGCGCGAGGAGCTTCGGGCGCTGCTGGAGGAGCTCGACACCCGTGCCGCCAAGGACGAGCCGGCCGCTCGCTCGGACGAGGCGTGACGACTCTCACGGAGCGGGTGCGCGACGCGGTGGGCCGTGTCGCGGACCCGGAGCTGCGTCGTCCGCTGTCGGAGCTCGACATGGTCCGGGGCGTCGAGGCGACCGGCGTGGACGTGCGGGTGTCGATCGCGCTGACCATCGTCGGCTGTCCTGCGGCGGATCGCATCGAGACCGACGTCCGACGCGCGGCCGAGTCGGTCGACGGGGTCGGGGCGGTCGCGATCGACGTGGGCGTGATGACGCCCGCCGAGAGGCAGGCGCTGACGTCGCGGCTGCGACCGGCGCGCGGCATGCCGTTCGGGCCCGACTCGCTGACGCGCGTGATCGCGGTCACCAGCGGCAAGGGCGGCGTCGGCAAGTCGACGGTCACGGCCAACCTCGCGGTGGCGCTGGCACGGCGAGGTCTCGCCGTGGGGCTCGTGGACGCCGACGTGCACGGCTTCTCGATCCCCGGGCTGCTGGGGCTCTCGAAGGGCGGGGAGGTCACCCAGCCCACGCGCGTCGACCAGCTGATGCTGCCTCCCGTCGCCCACGGCGTGAAGGCGATCTCGATCGGGATGTTCCTGCAGACCGGCGAGGACGGGGCGTCCGGCCAGGGAGCGGTGGCCTGGCGGGGCCCGATGCTGCACCGCACCGTCCAGCAGTTCCTGACCGACGTCTACTTCGGCGACCTCGACGTGCTGCTGCTCGACATGCCGCCGGGGACGGGCGACGTGGCGATCTCGGTCGGTCAGCTGCTCCCCCACGCCGACGTGCTGGTCGTGACGACGCCGCAGGCGGCCGCCTCCGACGTCGCGGTGCGCAGCGGCCTGGTCGCGCGGCAGACAGGCCAGCGCGTGATCGGCGTGGTCGAGAACATGGCCGCCATGGCGCTCCCCGACGGCACGACCCTGGACCTGTTCGGATCGGGCGGCGGGGCCGAGGTCGCGGCGGCGCTGTCGGCCTCCGGCGAGTCGGTGCCGGTGCTCGCATCGATCCCGCTCAGCCCGGCGCTGCGCGCCTCCGGCGACGCCGGCGATCCGGTCGTGGTGTCGCACCCCGACGATGCGGCGGCCGACGAGATCACCCGCCTCGCCGAGCGGGTCGCCGCCCTGCCGCGCAGGCTGGCTGGCCGGCTGCTGCCGGTGGCGGTGCGCTGAGGGCGACCGCTCAGGTCGCCTCGGCGTCGAACGGCGGCGGCGAGGCAGCCGAGAAGCTCTGCCGTGTGAGCGGCCCGTCGACGCGCGGAGGGGCGATCACCCGCGGCTCCGCGGCGGCGGCCGGAGGTGGCGCGTCGTCATCGAGCAGCGCCTCGCGGATGATGCGGCGCGGGTCGTACTGACGGGGGTCGAGCTTTCGCCAGTCGACCTCGTCGAACTCCGGGCCCATCTCCTCGCGCACCCGCGTGCGCGCGCCCTGCGCGAAGTCGCGGGCACGGCGGACGAACTGGGCCAGGACCTCCGCGTAGCGCGGCAGGCGTTCCGGGCCGATGAGCAGGGCGGCGATCGCGAGGATCACCAGCACCTTCTCGAAGGTGAGCCCGAAGAACATGGCGTCCAGCCTACCGGCCGTGCCTGCGCGGTCTCCGCAGGCGACGACCGTATTCTGGAGGGGATCCAGGAGGTTCGGCATGAGCGAGCATGATGCGATCGCGCGATTCGCGCGCGAGACGGTCGTGGAACCGGAGCACATCGCACGGGCACGGCTGCACGCGCTCGAGCTGGGCGCCGCCCCGGTCAGCGCGGGCGTCGGCGCGCAGTGCGCGGTGATCGCCGCCGCCTCGGATGCGCGCTCCGTCATCGAGATCGGCACGGGCGCCGGCGTGTCCGGTCTGTGGCTGCTGCGGGGAGCCCCGAAGGCCGTGCTGACCACCATCGACAACGAGCCGGAGCACCTGGGCGCCGCTCGGCAGGCCTTCTCTCACGCGAAGGTGCCCTCCTCACGCGTGCGCCTCATCACCGGCCGCGCGTCCGACGTGCTGCCGCGCATGAACGAGGCCTCGTACGACGTCGTGCTGGTCGACGCCGACCCCGAGAACGTCATCGACTACGTCGAGCACGGGCTCCGGCTGGCGCGCGCCGGGGGCACCGTGCTGGTGCCCCGCGTGCTCAGCGGACGAGTCGCCGACCCCGTGCAGCGGGACGCCGTGACGTCCGCCTACCGCACGCTGCTGCAGGAGACGCAGTCCTCCCCCGCGGTCATCGCCGCGATCTCGACGTTCGGCGAGGGCCTGCTGCAGCTCACCACCGTCGCGGAGTAGACCGCCTCGCAGACGGAGAAGAGGTGCGGGCCCCCCCGGGGGCGGGCCGCGTCTAGTGCCGCGGGGGGGTGGGGGCGGGGGTGAACCCCGCC
>NZ_JAIJZW010000001.1:43126-656564 GCF_019753765.1 Microbacterium marinilacus | reverse complement strand
CGCTGCGGGTTGCTCCCCGCCCCGCCGCCGGCTCCGCGGCCGGCCCCCCGCGGGGCCCGCACCTCTTCTCTTCACGAGTCGGTGTGGCTCAGGCGTTCACGACCTCGCCGAGGACGCCGTAGAGCTCCTTGGCCTCGTCATCGTTGACAGAGACGACCAGACGGCCGCCGCCCTCGAGCGGCACGCGCACGATGATGAGGCGCCCCTCCTTCACGGCCTCCATCGGTCCGTCACCGGTTCTGGGCTTCATGGCTGCCATCGTGGCTTCCTTTCGTCGTGGTCTCCCTCGTACAGTTTACCGGGCGCCGGGGCACCGGCCCACTCGAGTGCGCAGGATGGCGCCGATATCCCGGTTGTCCGGCGGTGAGGAACCAGACGTTCAGGGAACCTGCCAGAAGGTATTCCCCGAGCCGTACATGGCAGCGGTCCACGCCCACTGGCCCACGAGGCACAGCACCAGGGTCGCGGAGCGGCCCGCCCGCGATCGCGGCGCGGCTCCCCAGAGCGGAGCCAACGGCAGCAGCAGCCGGAAGGTGCTCGACTGCGGGAAGAAGACGGCCAGGAGATAGAGGATGTAGCTCGCCGACCACAGGCGCACCTCGACCGGCAGACGGCGCACGGAACGCGAGAGCAGACCGGCCGCCGCGCCGATCACCAGCACCGCGAGGGCGACGTAGCCCAGCCACTCGGGCAGGCCCCACAGCCGCATCCAGAGCTCTGCGGCGCGCACCCAGCCCTCGAACGGCACGAAGGACTCGATGCCGGGCACCCAGCCGCGCCGCCACGCCAGCTCGGTCTCGAGGTAGGCGTCTGCCCGGCCGGTGACGACCGCCGCGATCAGCTGCCACGAGAACCCGACCACGACGGCGAGTCCGCCGAGCGCGATGACGTGGACGATCTCGCGCACCGGCAGCGGATCCGTCGCACGACGCATCCACCGCCATATGCCGTAGAGGCCCAGCAGCAACGCGAAAGCGAGCACGCCGGGCCGCGTGTAGCCCATCAGCGGGATCAGCGCGTACAGCGCCCACCAGCGCCGCAGCGCCAGGCACAGCAGCGCCCCGAGCAGAAGCGCGAGGAACAGCGACTCCGCGTAACCGACCTGGAACAGGACGGCGAGCGGCGAGTTCGCGAACAGGACGACCGCCCAGGTCGCCGCGCGATCGCCGACGCGCGCGCGCAGCAGGCGGTGCAGCAGCAGGCAGGCGGCGAAGCCGGAGACGAGCGAGATCAGGAGCGCGCCGAGACCCCAGGAGCCGAACCCGACGACCTTCGCGAGGTACGCGTAGACCGGCATGAAGGCCCACGCGTTCTCGGAGACGACGCCGCTGTCGTCGACAGGGAGCTCGGTGGGATACCCGGAGACCGCCACGAGCCAGTACCACTGTGCGTCCCAGCCCAGCACGTACGTCGCGGGCGACGCATCGGCGCCGAACCGAGAGTCGCTCCCTGCCCCGGCCCCCACCGCCAGCATCAGCAGCGTGGTGAGCACGCGGGCGGCCACGTAGATCGCGGCGATCCGCGCCACCGCGGGCCAGGCGCGCCACGCGGCGCGCACGGTGCCGATCACGGAGTGGTCAGCCACGCCCGCAGACCTCGCTCGACCTCGGCGATCTGCGAGACCAGGACCCGCTCCTCGTCGTGGTGCGCGAGCAGCGGGTCGCCCGGCCCGTAGTTCACGGCGGGCACGCCGAGGCGCGAGAAGCGCGCGACGTCGGTCCAGCCGTACTTCGGCCGGGGCGTGCCGCCGACGGCGCGCAGGAAGTCCTGCGCGAGCGGGGCGTCCAGCCCGGGGCGTGCGCCGCCCGACAGGTCGGTGATCTCGACCTCGAACCCCTGGAAGACGCGCCGGACGTGTGCGACCGCCTCGTCATCGCTGCGGCTCGGCGCGAAGCGGAAGTTCACCTCGACCTCGCAGAGGTCGGGGATGACGTTGCCGGCGACGCCGCCCGAGATGCGCACGGCGTTGAGTCCCTCGCGGTAGTCGAGGCCGTCGACCGCGAGGGTGCGCGGCCGGTGCTCGGCCAGGCGCGCGAGGATCGGAGCGGCCGCGTGGATCGCGTTCTCCCCGATCCAGGCTCGCGCGCTGTGGGCCCGCACGCCGTGCGTCCGCACGACGGCCCGCAGGGTTCCGTTGCAGCCGCCCTCCACGAGCCCGGCGGTGGGCTCGCCCAGGATCGCGAAGTCCCCCGCGAACAGATCGGGACGGTTCGCGGCGAGCCGGGTGAGCCCGCTCAGCTCCGCGGCGACCTCCTCGTGGTCGTACCAGATCCAGGTGATGTCCACCGCGGGCTCCGTCAGCTCGGCGGCGAGCTTCAGCTGCACGGCGACGCCGGCCTTCATGTCGACCGTGCCGCGACCCCAGATGTACTGTTCGCCGTCGATCACGATGTCGCGGGTCGGCACGTTGCGGCCGTCCTCGCGCTCGCTGATCGGCACGGTGTCGATGTGCCCGGCGATCACCACGCGCTGGGCGCGCCCGCCCGAGGTCCGCGCGACGATCGTGTCGCCGTCCCGGTGCACCTCCAGGTGCGCGAGCGGTGCGAGCGCCTCCTCGATCGCGTCGGCGAGCAGCGTCTCGTCATCCGACACGCTCGGGATGTCGCAGATCGCCCGGGTGATGTCGGCGGCGGAGGCGGTCAGGTCGAGCGTCGGCATGCACCCAACTCTACGGTCGAGCGGGGGGGGGGGGGGGGGGGGGGGGGGGGGGGGGGGGGGGGGGGGGGGGGGGGGGGGGGGGGGGGGTGGGGGGGGGGCGGTGCGGCCCCCCCACCCCCCGCGCTCCCCCCCCCCCCCCCCCCCCCCCCCCCGCGCCGTGCGGGACGAGCTCGCGCGCTCAATAGGATGGGGCCATGACTGATGAGCGATGGGTATCCGGTGTCGGCCTTGCGACGGTGGCCGCGGACGGCACCGTCCTGGACACGTGGTTCCCCTCGCCCCGCGCGGGTCGTGCGGGCGATCTGACGGACGAGATCGAGAGCCTCGACCGCCTGGCCGCCCCCGACGATCGCCGGGGCGTGTCGGTCGAGGTCGTGACGCTCGAGATCGACCTCGACGCCGCGCCCGCGTCCACGTCGGACGCCTACCTGCGGCTGCACGCACTGTCGCACCGCCTCGTGCAGCCGAACGGCCTGAACCTCGACGGCGTCTTCGCCCACCTGCCGACGGTCGCGTGGACGAACGCGGGACCGATGCATCCGGCGGACGCCGTCCGTCTGCGTCCTTACCTGCAGCGCGACGGCGTGCAGATCGTCTCGCTCGACAAGTTCCCGCGCCTGACCGACTACGTCGCCCCCGAGGGCGTGCGCATCGCGGACGCGTCGCGTGTGCGCCTGGGCGCCCACCTCTCCCCCGGCACCACGGTGATGCACGAGGGCTTCGTCAACTTCAACGCCGGCACGCTCGGCGCGTCGATGGTCGAGGGACGCATCTCCCAGGGCGTCGTGGTGGGCGACGGCTCGGACATCGGCGGCGGCGCCTCGATCATGGGCACGCTCTCGGGCGGCGGCACCCACCGCGTCTCGATCGGCCAGCGCTCGCTGCTCGGCGCGAACTCGGGGGTGGGGATCTCCATCGGCGACGACTGCGTCGTCGAGGCGGGGCTGTACCTGACTGCGGGCAGCAAGGTGCTCCTGCCCGACGAGCCGCGGACGGCCGACGGGACCCCGCAGGCCGTCAAGGGCGCGGAGCTCTCAGGTCGTCCCGGGCTGCTCTTCCTGCGCAACTCGCTCACGGGCGCGATCGAGGCCCGTCGCCGCACGGGCGTCGGCGTCACTCTCAACGAGGCGCTGCACGCCTGACGCGCCGGTGCCGGGGCGGGGCGGTCGTGCACTGGCCCCACTCACCCGGCCGCCCACCCCCTGGGGGGCGGGCGCCCTTCTTCGTCTCGGCTGCTTACGCGCCCGGGTAGCCCCGCTCGGGCGAGCCCGTGTACAGCTGCTGCGGACGGCCGATCTTCGTCTTCGCGTCGAGGTGCAGCTCGCGCCAGTGGGCGAGCCAGCCGGGAAGGCGGCCGATCGCGAAGAGCACCGTGAACATGCGGGTGGGGAAGCCCATCGCCTTGTAGATCACGCCGGTGTAGAAGTCGACGTTCGGGTAGAGGCGGCGCTCCTTGAAGTAGTCGTCGCTCAGCGCGATCTCCTCGAGCTCCTTGGCGAGGTCGAGCAGCGGGTCGTGCACGCCCAGCTGGTCGAGGACCTCGTCGGCCGACTGCTTGACGAGCTTGGCCCGGGGGTCGTAGTTCTTGTAGACGCGGTGCCCGAAGCCCATCAGCTTCACGCCGTCTTCCTTGTTCTTCACCTTCTCGACGAAGCGTGCGACGCCCTGACCGGAGTCGCGGATCTGCGCGAGCATGGTCAGCACGGCCTCGTTCGCGCCGCCGTGCAGGGGGCCGGAGAGAGCGTGGATGCCGGCGGAGATCGACGCGAACTGGTCGGCGCCGGTCGATCCGACGAGACGGACGGTCGACGTCGACGCGTTCTGCTCGTGGTCCTCGTGGAGGATGAGCAGGCGCTCGAGTGCGCGCGACATCACCGGGTCGACCTCGTAGTCCTCGCTGCGCACGCCGAAGTTCAGCTTGAGGAAGTTGTCGACGAAGCTCAGCGAGTTGTCCGGGTAGAGGAACGCCTGCCCGACGCTCTTCTTGTGCGCGTACGCGGCGATCACCGGCAGCTTGGCGAGCAGACGGATCATGTTCAGCTCGACGTGCTCGGGATTGGCGGGGTCGGACTCGTTCTCGTAGTACGTCGACAGCGCCGAGACTCCGGACGACAGCACGGCCATGGGGTGAGCCGTGTGCGGCAGCGCCGTGAAGAAGCGCTCCTTCAGGTCCTCGTGCAGCAGCGTGTGGTGACGGATCTTGTCGTCGAACTCCGCCAGCTGGTCGGCGGTCGGCAGCTCCCCGTAGATGAGCAGCCACGCGACCTCGAGGTAGCTCGAGTGCGTGGCCAGGTGCTCGATCGGATAGCCGCGATAGCGCAGGATGCCCTTGTCGCCATCGATGAACGTGATGTCCGACTTGGTCGCGGACGTGTTCACGAAGCCGTAGTCGAGGGCCGTGTACCCGGTCTGCCGGGTCAGGGTGGAGACGTCGATGCTGGGGGCACCGTTCGTCGCAGGCTCCACCGGGAACTCGGCGGTCTTGTCACCGATCGTCAGTGTGGCCTTGTCGGGCAGCTGTCCCGCGTCGCTCACGGCGCCTCCTTGCGATGTGCTGTCGCGAATCGTGTCGCTAAGTCGAGGGAGTCGGCCCGCCGTCGTGGTTCGTCGACGCACCGCTTGCGGCGCTCCGGTATGCCGGGACCGCCTCGTACAGCCTATCGGCCGTTGAGCACACTGGTGACACCGGCCAGGGACCGGGCCGATCCGTTGAGGGTTCCCACGAAAGATCGTCCTCGCCGGCGCCTCCCCCGGGCAGGGCGGAACTCAGGCCGTCGCGTGCAGGCGCGCCGCGGCGGCGGCGATCCTCTCGTCGCTCGCGGTCAGCGACAGGCGGACATGCTGCGGGAAGTGCGGGCCGTAGAAGACGCCGGGGCCGGCCAGGATGCCGAGGTCGGCGAGGCGGCCCATCGACTCCCAGGCGTCGCGCCCCTCGGTCGCCCAGAGGTACAGCCCTGCCTCGCTGCGGTCGACACGGAAGCCGGCCGCCTCGACGGCCGGCCGCAGCGTCGCGCGCCGTGCGCGGTACCGCTCCCACTGCTCGGCGACGTGCCCGTCGTCCGCGAGCGCGACCGCCATCGCGTGCTGCACGGGTGCGGGCGGCATCAGGCCGAGATGCTTGCGGGCGGCGAGCAGGTCGCCGACGACGCGGGCGCATCCGGCGACGAACGCGGCACGGTAGCCGGCGAGGTTCGACTGCTTGCTCAGCGAGTAGACGCTCAGCACGTTCTCCCGGGTGTCGCCGACGACGCGGGGGTCGAGGATGCTCGGCACCGGCTCCGCGTCCCACGGGGCGTCCCAGCCCAGCTCGGCGTAGCACTCGTCCCCCGCGATGACCGCGCCGAGCTCACGCGCCCGCGCGACGGCACGACGCAGCTCGGGGACGTCCCAGACGCGGCCGTCGGGGTTTCCCGGCGAGTTGATCCAGATGAGCCGCGTGCCCTCGGGCCACTCGTCCGGCTCGTCCGAGGCCAACGGGGTCGCGCCGACGATCCGCGCCCCGACCTCGTAGGTGGGATACGCCGCCCGTGGATGCACCACGACGTCGCCGGCGCCGAGACCGAGCAGCGTCGGCAGCAGCGCGACCAGCTCCTTCGATCCGATCGTGGGCAGCACATGACGAGCCTCCAGGCCCGGCACGCCCCGCCGACGCGCGAACCACTCGACGATGGCCTCGCGCAGCCGCGGGGTGCCCACCGTCTGCGGGTAGGCGTGCGCGTCCGTCGCTTCGCTCAGCGCGCGGCGCACGACCTCCGGGGTCGGGTCGACCGGCGACCCGATGGACAGGTCGCAGATGCCGTCCGCGTGAGCACGAGCCCGCTCCGCGTAGGGGACGACCGCGTCCCAGGGATAGTCGGCCAGGTCACGAACGCTCATTCAGACTCCTCGGAGGCGACGGACGAGGGCGGTGCCGCCGCACGCGACGGCACAGGCTTCGCGGGACGCTCTAGTCGCCCTGCGGGGGCAGCGCGGCGATGATCGGGTGGTCCTTGGGGATCACGCCCACCTTGGCAGCTCCGCCCGGAGAGCCGACCTCCTCGAAGAACTCGACGTTCGCCTTGTAGTAGTCCTGCCACTCCTCGGGCAGGTCGTCCTCGTAGTAGATCGCCTCCACCGGGCACACCGGCTCGCACGCCCCGCAGTCCACGCACTCGTCCGGATGGATGTACAGGCTGCGCTCACCCTCGTAGATGCAGTCGACCGGACACTCGTCGATGCACGCTCGATCCTTGACGTCCACACACGGGAGGGCGATCACATAAGTCACGGTTCGATCCTACGCGTCCCCGGGGCGCCATCCTCCGAGGCCCCTGCGTGCCCGTCGCCCGCCGGAGACGGAGCGCTCCTGCGAAGCCGCGAGAGGTCGGGCCAGGCCCCGACGAGCAGCACGACGCCGGTGAGCGCGTAGGTCCACACGATCCCGAGCGGGAACTCCCCCGGCGCAGCCTGCGGCACGACGACGGAGCCGCCGGGCCCACGCCCCGAGAAGACGAACAGCATCGCCAGCATCGCGAGCCCCGCCACCCAGGCGACCCACCGGTGCTCGCCCAGCAGACGCAGCCCGATGAGCAGAGCGGCGCACCCGCCGAGCGCCAGTACGAGCCCGATCGGCATCCAGCCGAGCGTGTATGCGTGCGCGATCGTCCCCGCCACGCCGAAGACCGCGCCGGAGACGACGGCGAACACGACGAGCAGGACGCGAGTGGGCAGGGATGCGCGCATCGCCCCAGGCTACGCGGAGCGGCTGTCAGGCCGCCCAGCCGACGGCTCGCAGGGCCGCAGCGACCACGGCCGCCGCCAGCACCACCACGAGGAAGGACGCGCGCAGCCACAGCAGGACGCCGGCGACGGCGACCGCGGGCAGGCGGGCGTCGAGCTCGACGGCCATCCCGGAGCCCACGGTCTGGACGGCCACCAGCGCCGCCAGCAGCGCGACGGTGAGCAGGTCGGTGATGCGCGCCGGGCGCTCCCGCTCGAGCCACTCGGCCGGGGTGAGGTACCCCGCGAGCTTCAGCGCGACGCACGCCACGGCGGCGATCAGGATCGCGGTCCACATCGTCATCGCCGCTCCTCCCCCGAGCGCAGAACGCCGTCCGTGCGCGGACGCCCGAGCCAGTCGAACCAGCCGACGAGGACCGCCACCAGAGCGGCGATCAGCACCGGCATCCCGGGCATCAGCGAGGGCGTGAGCGCGGCGGCCACGACCGCGGCGGCCACGCCCACGGCGATCGCCTGACGAGAGCGCAGCCGCGGCCAGAGCAGGGCCAGGAACGCGGCGGCCGCGGCGGCGTCGAGGCCGTAGGCGCGCACGTCGCCCAGCACGTCGCCGAGCAGGGCTCCGGCGAGCGTCGTCAGGTTCCAGCCGAGATAGATGCCGATGCCGGTGACCCAGAAGCCGATCCGTCGCGCCCGCGGGTCGGTGTGCGCCAGCGCCACGGCGGTGGACTCGTCGATGGTGAACTGCGCGGCGGCGAGGCGATGCCACCAGGACACGCCCACGACGGGGTTCATCCGCACGGCGTACGCGACGTTGCGGGCGCCGAGCAGCAATGCCGATGCGATCGCCGCCGGAGCGGCGGCGAGGCCGCCCGACGCGATCACGCCGATGAAGGCGAACTGCGATCCTCCGGTGAACATCACGAGGCTCAGCACGCACGCCTGCCACACGTCGAGCCCCGCGGCCACCGCCAGCGCGCCGAACGAGACGCCGTAGGCGCTCGTCGCCACGGAGACCGCGACACCATCTCGCCACGCGCTCCGCTCCTCGGTCCTCACGAGACGACCGTTCGGCAGAGTGAACACATGCTGGTCATTCTGAACGACGGATGTCCGTCCGTCAAAGCGAACGGACGTTTGAGAAGATGAACGCATGGAGGATCTCGGATCGCGCATCGCCCGCACCCTGCGCCGGGAACGGGAAGCGGCGGGGCTGTCCATCTCCGAGCTCGCACGCCGCGCCGGGGTCTCGAAGGCGACCGTCTCCCAGCTCGAGAACGGCTCGGGGAACCCGAGCGTCGAGACGCTGTGGGCGATCGGCGTCGCGCTCGGGGTCCCGTTCGCGGTGCTCGTCGACCAGCAGGCGGGCGCCCCCACGCTCATCCGCGTCGCGGATCTGTCCGGCGTCCCGTCGGCGGCAGCGCCGTACAGCGCGACCCTGCTCTCCGCGAGCCCGCCGGGAGCCCGACGCGACGTCTATCTCATCCAGGCCGAGCCCGGTGAGCCCCGCCGCTCGCTGCCGCACCACGCCGGCACCACCGAGCACGTGATCCTGATCTCCGGCGGCGCCCGCATCGGTCCCGACGACGCGACGATCGAGCTCTCCCCCGGCGACTACCTCTCCTACGCCGGCGACGTGCCCCACGTCTTCGAGGCGCTCGTTCCCGGCACCAGCGCGGTCATGATCTCCGAGCTTCGCTGAGCCGCCACGACCGCCTCACGCCGGCTCGATTCCGGCCCTCACCGCTCGAAACGGACGGCGACCCCGCCCGACACCGCCTGCCGGACCCGCGCGCGCATGTCGTCGCTCATGTCGGAGAGCGCCGCCAGCTCGGCCACCGGCCACCAGAACGCCTCGGTGTTCTCGCCGTCGGCGGGCCGGGGCTCGCCCGACTCCCAGCGGCAGCGCAGCACGATGTCGAGGTACTGCGCCCGATCCCCGTTCTCGTAGGTCATCGGCGGAGTCGACCGCACCCATACGAGGGCCTCGGTCGATGCGACGACGTCCGCCTCCTCGAGCACCTCGCGCTCGGCGGCGACGGCCGGCTCCTCGCCGGGGTCGACGATGCCGGTCACGGGCGTCAGCCGCCCGTTGTCCGTGCGCCGCACGAGGAGGACGTCGTCGCCCTTCAGCACCACCGCCGTCACGCCGATCAGCCAGAGCAGCTCGTGCCCGACCCTCTCTCGCAGCGACAGGATGAAGTCGGGAGTCGCCATGGAGAGACCGGAGGTCAGCCCTGCTTCTTGGCGCGAGCGGTGGCGCGGCCGCGCTCGGTGGCGTCCAGGATCACCTTGCGGATGCGCACGGCCTCCGGCGTGACCTCGACGCACTCGTCCTCGCGCGCGAACTCGAGCGACTCCTCCAGCGACAGCAGGCGCGGCGGCGTCATCGACTCGAACGAGTCGGCCGTCGCGGAGCGCATGTTGGTGAGCTTCTTCTCCTTGGTGATGTTCACGTCCATGTCATCGGCGCGGGAGTTCTCGCCCACGACCATGCCCTCGTAGACCTCCTCGGTCGGGCGGACGAAGAACGACATGCGCTCCTGCAGGCCGATGATGGCGAACGGCGTGACGACGCCCGAGCGGTCGGCGACGATCGACCCGTTCTGGCGCGCCACGATCTGGCCCGCCCAGTCGTCGTAGCCGTGCGAGATCGCGTTGGCGATGCCCGTGCCGCGCGTGATCGAGAGGAACTCGGTGCGGAAGCCGATGAGACCGCGCGACGGCACGATGAACTCCATGCGGATCCAGCCGGTGCCGTGGTTGATCATGTTGTCCATGCGGCCCTTGCGGTTCGCCATGAGCTGGGTCACCGCGCCGAGGTGCTCCTCCGGGACGTCGATGGTGAGGTGCTCGAAGGGCTCCTGGACCTTGCCGTTCTCGCCCTTGCGGGTGACGACCTGCGGCTTGCCGACCGTGAGCTCGAAGCCCTCGCGGCGCATGTTCTCGACGAGGATCGCGAGCTGCAGCTCGCCGCGACCCTGCACCTCCCAGGCGTCGGGACGGCCGATGTCGTTCACGCGGATCGACACGTTGCCGATGAGCTCGCGGTCGAGGCGCTCCTTCACCATGCGGGCGGTGAGCTTGTGCCCCTTGACCTTGCCGACCAGCGGCGACGTGTTGGTGCCGATCGTCATCGAGATGGACGGCTCGTCGACCGTGATCTGGGGCAGCGGACGGACGTCCTCGGGGTCGGCGATGGTCTCGCCGATCATGATGTCGGCGAAGCCGGCGATGACCGCGATGTCGCCGGGGCCGGCCTTCTCGGCCGGGTAGCGGTCGAGCGCCTTGGTCATCAGCAGCTCGGTGATGCGCGCGTTCTGCGTGGTGCCGTCCTGACGCACCCACGCGACCGTCTGACCCTTCTTGAGCTCGCCGTTGAAGACGCGCAGCAGCGCGAGGCGGCCGAGGAACGACGACGAGTCGAGGTTCGTGACCCACGCCTGCAGCGGCGCCTCGTCGTCGTAGGACGGGGCGGGGATGTGCTCGAGGATCGCCTGGAACAGCGGCTCGAGGTCGTCGTTGTCGGGCAGCGAGCCGTCGGCCGGACGGGTGCGCGAGGCGGCGCCGGCACGACCCGAGGCGTACACCACCGGCACGTCGAGAAGCGCGTCGACGTCGAGGTCGGGGACGTCGTCCTGCAGGTCGCTCGCGAGGCCCAGCAGCAGGTCCTGCGCCTCCTCCTCGACCTCGGCGATGCGGGCGTCGGGGCGGTCGGTCTTGTTCACCAGCAGGATGACCGGGAGCTTCGCCTCGAGCGCCTTGCGCAGCACGAAGCGCGTCTGCGGCAGGGGGCCTTCCGACGCGTCGACCAGGAGCACCACGCCGTGCACCATCGAGAGGCCGCGCTCGACCTCGCCGCCGAAGTCGGCGTGACCGGGGGTGTCGATCACGTTGATCGTGATCGGGGTGTCGGTGTGCGTGCCGTTGTAGGTGATCGCCGTGTTCTTGGCGAGGATCGTGATGCCCTTCTCACGCTCGAGATCGTTCGAGTCCATCGCGCGCTCCTCGACGTGCGCGTGCTCGCCGAACGAGCCGGTCTGGCGCAGCATGGCGTCGACGAGCGTGGTCTTGCCGTGGTCGACGTGCGCGACGATCGCGACGTTGCGGAGGTCGGAGCGGAGGGCGCGCGCCATGGATGATCCTTAGCTGGAGAAGGGAGACGGCCCGGAACCGGGCCTCAACATCTTATCGCCTCGATGCTGACCGCCCGGCGAGAGCGGCGCACGGGGCGGTCGTCGCCGCCGCCGGAGCGTCAGCGGGAGGCGAGGAAGGACGCCGCGCACAGCACGACGATCGCGGCCGCGGACCACAGCGGCAGCAGATACCAGGAACGCGTCGGGGCGGCCCCCCGCTCCTCCGTCGCGGCGCGGTGCAGGTCGCGCAGCACCTCGAGCGTGGCGTCGGACTCGTCCGCCGCGGCTCGACGACGCGCGGCCGTCGGCGCCGTCCGCCGACGCGACACGGCCCAGGCGGAGACGAGCCCCTTGCCGCCGCCGACACCGGTGGCCGCAGCCTCCGCCGTGAGACGGAACTCGAGCTGCCACCTCATCGAGACCTCGTCGACCGCGCTCCACGGCAGCTCGACGACGCGCAGCACGTTCTGCACCCGCACGCCCGACTCCGTCGCCGCCACGTGCGGCAGATAGAACATCACGGCGGCGAACCAGACCGGGATCAGCATCCACGGCGCGATCAGCAGCGCCTGCGCCCAGCTGCCGCGCACGACGACGTCTCCGAGCAGGAACAGCACCACCGCCGCGACGCCCACGAGCCAGACGAGGCCCGTGGGCGCGCGGAGGATCCGCGAGCGGTCCGTCACCGTCAGTGACCGGCCAGGTCCACGCTGGCGCCGGGGATCGCGTCGAGCAGGCGCTGCGTGTACGCCTCCTTCGGCGACGCGAAGATCTCATCGACGGTGCCCTGCTCGACGATGCGCCCCTTCTCCATCACCGCGACGAGGTCGGCGGCGACACGCACGACCGCGAGGTCGTGCGTGATGAAGAGGTAGGTCAGCCCCAGCTCCGACTGCAGCTCGGCGAGCAGCTTGAGGATCTGGTCCTGCACGAGCACGTCGAGGGCCGACACCGCCTCGTCGAGCACGACGATGGACGGCTTGAGCGCGAGGGCCCGCGCGATGGCGATGCGCTGACGCTGGCCGCCCGAGAGCTCGTTCGGATAGCGCCAGGCGAGCTCGCGGGGCAGCGCGACCTGCTCGAGCAGCTCGAACACGCGCGCCTGGCGGGCCTTCTCGTCACCAACGCCGTGCACCTTAAGCGGCTCGGAGATCAGGTGTCCGATGCTCCGCAGCGGGTCCAGCGACCCGTACGGGTCCTGGAACACCGGCTGCATCCGGCGGCGCAGGGCGAAGACGTCCTTGCGAGCCATCTGCTGCGTGTCGTTGCCGTCGATCAGGATCTGACCGCTGGTGACCGACTCGAGCTGCAGCACCATTTTCGCGACGGTCGACTTGCCCGATCCGGACTCGCCGACGAGCGCCAGGGTCTTCCCGCGAGGGATCTGGAACGACACCTCGTCCACCGCGCGGAAGGGCTCGCTGCGGAACCCGCCCTTGCGGATCCGGTAGTCCTTCACCAGGTCGCGCACCTCCACGACCGGGGCCGTCGTGGCGACGTCCTCGATCGTCTCGACGCCCTGCTCCTCGACCACGGCCTGGATGCGCTGCGACGCGAGGCTCGGGGCCGCGGCGACCAGACGCTGGGTGTACGGGTGCTGGGGGTTCTCGAGGATCTCGCGGCTCGGCCCGGCCTCGACGATCTCGCCCTGGTTCATCACGACGATGCGATCGGCGCGGTCCGCGGCGAGGCCCAGGTCGTGCGTGATGAAGAGCACCGAGGTGCCCTTCTCGCGCGTCAGCGAGGCGAGGTGGTCGAGGATCACGCGCTGCACCGTCACGTCGAGCGCGCTGGTCGGCTCGTCGGCGATCAGCAGCTTCGGGTCGGCCGCGAGGCCGATGCCGATCAGCGCGCGCTGGCGCATGCCGCCCGAGAACTGGTGGGGGAACTGGTGCAGGCGGCGCTCGGCGTCCGCGAGACCGGCCTGCTTCAGCACCTCGATCGCGCGGTCGCGCACCTCCTTGCGGCCGCTGGCGAGCCCGTTGGCCCGCACGGCCTCCTCGACCTGGAAGCCGATCGACCACACGGGGTTCAGGTTCGACATCGGGTCCTGCGGCACATAGCCGATCTCCCGGCCGCGCACCCGCTCCATCTCGCGGCGCCCGGCGGTGGTGAGGTCGACGCCGTCCAGCGTGATCGTCCCGGCGGTCACCTTGCCGGTGCCGGGCAGCAGGTCGATGACCGCCGTCGCCGTGGTCGACTTGCCCGACCCCGACTCCCCCACGATCGCGACCGTCTCGCCCGGGAACACGTCCAGGTCGATGCCGTGCACGACCTCGCGCGCCTTCTTGCCGGTGCCGAACGACACCTTGAGGCCGCGGATCTGCAGAAGCGGCTCGGACACGCTGTTCTCCTTCTTCGACGCGCGCACGTCGGCGCGGGTCAGCGGCTCGTTCGTGCTCATCGCTGGGCCCTCGCCTTCGGGTCGAGAGCATCGCGCAGCAGCTCGCCGAGCGTGATGAACGCCAGCACGGTGACCGTGAGAGCGATCGAGGGGTAGATCAGCGGCATCGGCGCATTGCGCAGCGTCTGCTGCGCCTGGCTGATGTCATTGCCCCAGGACATCGTGCTCGAGCCGAGGCCGACGCCGAGGAAGGACAACGTCGCCTCGGCGACGATCGCCGATCCGAGGCTGATCGTCGCCACCACGATCACCGGAGCGAGTGCGTTCGGCAGGACGTGCAGGATGAGCGTCTTGAAGCGCGACAGGCCGAGGGCGATCGACGCCATGACGTAGTCGTTCTGCTTCACCCGCAGCACCTCAGCCCGCACGATGCGTGCAGTCGAGGCCCACGAGAACCCGCCGATCGCGAACGCCAGCGTGAGCTCGTTCCTGAAGTCGGCGCCCACCACGGTCATCACGACGATCGCCGCGATGATGTAGGGGATCGTGAAGAAGATGTCACCGACGCGCGAGAGCAGCGAGTCGAGGAAACCGCCGTAGAACGCGGCGAGGGCACCCATGATGACACCGATCAGGGTTCCGATGATCGTCGCAAGAAGGCCCACCAGAAGAGACGTACGCGTTCCCCACAGGACCCGGGACCAGACGTCGCAGCCCTGTCGGTTGAAGCCGAGCGGATGCCCGGCCGTCGCCGCAGCGTTGCTCAGTCCCAGCTCGCAGCCGGAGTTGGGCGCGACACTCGTGAACAGTCCGGGGGCAGCAGCGATGACGACGAGCAGCAGCACGAAGGCCGACGACACCCAGAACAGCGGGCGGCGGCGGAGGTCCCTCCACGCGTCGAGCCAAAGGTTGCTGGGCTTCTCCGAGATGCGAATCGCATCGACGGCGATCTGCGCGTTCTTCGTGGGCGCGACGTAGTGCGTCGGTGCGTTACTTGACATATCGGATCCTCGGGTCGAGCAGACCGTAGAGCAGGTCGATCAGCAGGTTCACGAACACGTACACGATGACGAAGACCGTCACGAACGACACGACGGTCGGCGTCTCGTGACGGATGATCGCCTGGTACAGGGTGTTTCCGACGCCGGGGATGTTGAAGATGCCCTCGGTCACCGTCGCGCCGACCATCAGCACACCGAAGTTCGTGGCCATGTCGGTGATGGTCGGAATGAGCGAGTTCCGCAGCACGTGCACGGGCACGACGCGGCCGCGCGAAAGGCCCTTCGAGTACGCGGTGCGCACCCAGTCCTGTCCGAGCGTCTCGATCGTCGACGCGCGGGTGAGGCGCATGCTCGTCGTGTAGATGCTGAGCGCCAGCACGATCGCAGGGAGGATCAGACCGCCCCAGTCGTTGTCGGCGCCCACCGTGGGCTTGAACCATCCGAACTGGATCGCCAAGAAGAACTGCGCGAGGAAGCAGAGGACGAACACCGGGATCGAGACGAACACGAGGCCGATGACCAGCATCGCGTTGTCGAAGATGCCCCCCTTGCGCAACGCGGAGAACAGACCGACCACGACGGCGATCAGGAGCGCGAGCACAACGGCCATGACCGCCAGGCGCAGGGTCACGGGGAACGTGCGCTGCAGCACCTCGATGACCGGCTGACCGGAGAAGCTGGTGCCGAAGTCGAGCTGGAAGACGCCCATGATGTAGTAGAAGTACTGGACGATGAACGGCTGGTCCAGGTGGTAACGCTGGCGTAGCTGCTCGAGCACAGCCTCTGTGGGCTGCTTGTCGCCGAAGAGCGCGGCGATCGGGTCTCCGGGCATCGCGAAGACCATGAAGTAGATCAGCAGGGTGGCGCCGAAGAACACCGGGATCACCTGCAGGACCCGCCGGAGGACGTAACTAGCCATCCTCTTCCTTCCTATGGGATTGGGTCCGCGCTCGCACACGGAAAAGGGCCTCGCGCCGTGGACGCCCGAAGCTCGGACATCCTCTCCCCGAATTCCTGGGAAAACGGTGAGATCACGCGGGAAGACATGGGGCGAGGCGGTGACGCATGCGTCACCGCCTCGCGGGAGTCATTCAGGGCCGATCACTCGGCCTTCGTGATCTCCTCGTACAGCGGGACCGAGTTCCAGCCGAACTCGACGTTGTCCACGGCGGCGCTGTAGCCGCCGACCACGTTGGAGTACCACAGCGGCAGCACCGGGAGGTCCTGCAGCAGCACCTCCTGCGCGTCCAGGAAGAGGCCGGTGGCCGTCTCCTGGTCCGCCTCGGAGATGCCCTCCTTGATGAGCGAGTCGAACTCGTCGCTGGAGTAGCGACCGTAGTTCGATCCAGCGCCCGTCTGGTAGAGCGGGCCGAGGAAGTTGTACAGACCCGGGTAGTCGGCCTGCCAACCGCTACGGAACGAGCCGGTCATCGCGTCGTTGTCCTCGTCCTCCAGCAGGCTGGCGAAGTCGGGGTACGCGTTGCCCTCAGCCTCGATGCCGAGCGTGTTCTTGATCGAGTTCGCGACTGCGTCCACCCAGGTCTGGTGTCCGCCGTCAGCGTTGTAGGAGATCGTGAACGTCCCCTCGTACGGGCTGATCTCGTCGGCCTCTGCCCACAGCTCCTTCGCCCGCTCCGGGTCGTAGCCCAGAACGTCGGCGCCCTCGAGCTCGTCGGTCCAGCCGTCGATGACCGGCGACGTGAAGTCGGTGGCCGGGGTACGCGTGCCCTGGAAGATCACCTCGGTGATCTCGTCACGGTTGATCGCGAGCGACAGCGCCTGACGACGCAGCTGGCCTTCCTCGCCCTGGAAGTGCTCCAGGTACTGCGGGATGGTGAGCGACTGGAAAATCGCGGCAGGCTGGTTGACGGAGCGGCCGTCGAGGTCGGTCTCGTAGTTGCCGAAGGCCGAGTCGGGAATCGCGTCGAGGACGTCGAGGTCGCCACCGAGGAGCGCGGCGTAGGCCGCATCCTGCGACGCGTAGAACGAGATCTCGAGGCCGCCGTTCGCCGGCTCGCGCGGGCCGTCGTAGTCCTCGTTGGTGACGAGGCTGATCTTGACGTCGTGCTCCCACGCGGCGTCGCCGTCCAGCTTGTACGGGCCGTTTCCGATCGGGTTCTGGCCGAACGCCTCGATGTCCTCGAACGCGGCGTCGGGCAGCGGGTAGAACGCCGAGTAGCCGAGCCGCTGAGCGAAGTCGGTCGCGGGCGTGTTGAGCGTGATGGTGAAGGTGTAGTCGTCCACCTCTGCCAGGCCCGAGAGCTCAGCCCCCTCGCCGAAGCCTTCGATCTCGGAGAAGAAGTAGCTGCCGCCGTGCGCGTTCTCGGGGTCGGCGCCGTAGTTCCATGCGTCGATGAAGTTGTGCGCCTGGACCGGCGTCCCATCGGTGAACGTGAGGCCCTCGCGGAGCTTGACGGTGATCTGCGTCGGGGAGTCGACCGTGATGTCCTCGGCGACGTCGTTCTCCACGGATCCGTCGGCCTTGTACGTCACCAGACCCGCGAAGAGCGAGTCGACGATCTTGCCGCCGCCGGTCTCCGTGGTGTTCGTCGGGATCAGCGGGTTCTGGGGCTCCGAGCCGTTGGTGGTGATGACGGCAGCCGACGAGCCTTCGTTCGGCGTCTCGCTGCTGTCGGTGTCGCCGCCGCCGCTCGCGCAGCCGGCGAGCACGATGCTGCTGGCACCGAGCAGCGCGAGGCCCGCAAAGGCGATCTTGTTGCGCTTCACTAGAAGTTCCTCCTGGGGAAGGGGTGGGTAGTGCCCGGGGCATGAGAGACCTCCGGGCGATAGCGATGACTCTAGGCCTGTGAACGGACTGTCCCAAATCTTGAGCAGAACTGTTACATAGCCTTTACCCGGCTTGGCCGATGCTGGGCAATCTGCCGAATCGGGGACGGATAGGCCCCGGTGGTGCGCATGACGTCCTGTGGCAGGCTGACCGGGTGAGCGCCACGACCCCGTTCCCCGCCCCGGTCCCCTCCGCCGATCGAACGCGGGTGCGGGTGGAGATCGCCATCGTCCTCGCGCTGACCGTCGGCCAGTCGGCCCTCTACTCCGTCCTGACGCTGCTGCGGCGCCTGCTCGATCCCCGGCCGCTCTCGGAGCAGTCGGCCGAGCTGAACGTCCCCCTCGACGCGGCCGTGCTGTGGGACGTCTTCTATCGCGTGCTCGACGTCGCGTTCGACCTCGCGCTGGTCGCCCTCGTGCTCTTCCTGCTGTGGGAGCCCGCCAAGGGCGTGTTCCGGCGCCTGGGCATCGACCTCTCCCGCCTCGGAAGCGACACCCTGCGCGGCATGGCCCTGGTCGCCGCGATCGGCATCCCGGGCTTGGCCCTGTACGCGGCGGGGCGGGCGATCGGAGTGACCGTCTCGGTCCAGGCCTCCCCCGACGCGCTGCAGTGGTGGACGATCCCGCTGCTCGTGCTGTCGGCGCTGCGGGCGGGCCTCATCGAGGAGGTGATCGTCGTCGGCTATCTCGGCGACCGCCTGTCGAGACTCGCGTGGGGACCGTGGCGGATCATCGTGGCCGCCGCGCTGCTGCGCGGCGCCTATCACGCGTACCAGGGGTTCGGAGCGATCGTCGGCAACGTCGCGATGGGCATCGTCTTCGGCTGGTGCTACCGCCGCTGGGGGCGCCTGATGCCGCTCGTCGTCGCGCACACGCTGATCGACGTGATCGCGTTCGTGGGGTACCCGCTCGCCGCGAGCCTCTGGCCCGATCTGTTCTGACGGGATCCGGCTCCGCGTGCGGCGGTCGTCGCCCCTCGTCCCCAGTGAATCCTGGGGTGATTCTGTCCCCATTCCCCCGCGTGGCTCACCAGGATGCGTTGTGCGTGCGCGAATCTTGGAGCATGTTCCTGCTCGCTCGTCGCTCCGGACACGCGTTCGGTCTGCTGGTGGTCGATGAGGCCCGCCGGTCCGGCTGGCTTCCCCGGCTCGATCGCGCCATCTCGCGCGGCGCGGCGACCGAGGTGCGCCCGGGCGTCTACATGTCGGCCCGCCGCTGGCGCGCGCTGCCCGGCGCCGATCGCACTCTCGCGCGCATCTACGCCGCGGCGCTGACGCACCCCGACGCGGTCTTCGCCTTCCACTCCGCCGCCGCCCTGTACCGCCTGCCGCTGCCGGAGGCGGATCTGGAGGACGTGCACGTGCTCGAGGCCGACCCGGGCGCCCAGGGCTTCGTCGCGCATCCGGAGTCCGCTCACAGCGAGGTGGTCGAGCGGTTCGGCCTGAACACCACCTCCCCGGTGCAGACCGTTCTCGACATGGCGAACGCGCTCGACTACGACGACGCGCTCGAGCTGGTGCGCGCCGCGACGCGCGAGCCCGACGACCTCCGCTTCACGGCGCCGCCGCTCTGCACGAAGATCGAGCTGCTCGACGCGGCCGAGGCGCTGGCCGAGCGCACGGGCGACGGGCGCACGGTCGAGCTTGCCCGCGCCGCCGATCCCGAGCACCTCTCGAACGCGGCCTGACCCTCAGCCGCCGATGCGGTGCTCGAGCCCTGCGCGCACCGACGGCCACTCGGTGTCGAGGATCGAGAAGACCACCGTGTCGCGGACGGTGCCGTTCGGCAGGATCCGATGGTTGCGCAGCACGCCGTCCTGCTTCGCGCCGAGCCGGGCGATCGCGGCGCGCGACTGGTGGTTGTGCCAGTGCGTCAGGAACTGCACGACGATGCAGCCGAGCTGGTCGAAGGCGCGCTCGAGCAGCAGCAGCTTCGCCGCGGGGTTGACCCCGGTGCCGTGCGCGGCGCGGCCGAGCCACGTGTAGCCGATCTCGACACGCCGGTTCGGCTCGTCGAAGGTGGTCATCGTGGTCATGCCGACCGCCCGGCCGGAGGCCGCGTCCACCACCGCCCACGGCGCCATCAGCCCCTGAGCCTGCAGAGACAGCCGCCGATCGATCTCGGCGGACATCCCCTCGGGCGAGGGCACGCTGGTGTACCAGGCACGGTGCAGGTCGCCGACGGCGTCCGCGAGGTCGTCGCGGTGGTCCGGCGCCAGCGGCTCCAGCCGGACGAGGCGGTTGTGCAGGATCGGCGTCTCGGCGAAGCTCACGACGTCACGCTACCGAATCGCGAGAATCCCCTCCCGCGCTGAGAATGCGTGTGGTGCATGCATTCCCGGCGCGGGAAGGGATTGTCGGGTCAGGCGAAGGCGTCCACCGGAGGGCAGGCGCAGACGAGGTTGCGGTCGCCGTAGGCCTGGTCGACCCGCCTCACCGGCGGCCAGTACTTCGCCTCGGCCGTGCCCGCGGGGTAGACGGCGAGCTCGCGCTCGTACGGGTGCGGCCAGTCGCTTGCGACGGCCGCCGCCGCGGTGTGCGGCGCGTTGGCGAGCGGGTTGTCGTCGGCCGGCCACTCCCCCGCACCCACGCGCTCGGCCTCCGTGTGGATGGCGATCATCGCGTCGACGAAGCGTTCGAGCTCCGCGAGGTCCTCCGACTCGGTCGGCTCGACCATGAGGGTCCCCGCGACCGGGAACGACATGGTCGGCGCATGGAAGCCGTAGTCGATCAGCCGCTTGGCGACGTCGTCGACGGAGACCCCCGTCCGCTCCTTGAGCGGGCGCAGGTCGAGGATGCACTCGTGGGCGACGAGGCCGCTCTCGCCCGTGTAGAGCACCGGGTAGTGGTCCTTCAGCCGCGCGGCGACGTAGTTCGCCGCCAGCACCGCGGCGCTCGTCGCCTCGGTCAGGCCCTCGCGCCCCATCATCCGGATGTACGACCACGTGATCGGCAGGATGCCCGCGGATCCGTAGGGCGCTGCCGAGACCGGACCGATTCCGGCGGTGTCGCCGTCGCCCTGCGCCGCGTCGTGCGAGGGCAGGAACGGCGCGAGATGCGCCTTCGCCGCCACGGGGCCCACGCCCGGCCCGCCGCCCCCGTGCGGGATGGCGAACGTCTTGTGCAGGTTGAGGTGCGAGACGTCGCCGCCCAGGTCGCCGAACCGACTGTGGCCGACGAGCGCGTTGAGGTTGGCGCCGTCGATGTAGACCTGGCCGCCCGCCTCGTGCACCGCCGCGGTGATGTCGAGCACGTCGTGCTCGTACACCCCGTGCGTCGACGGGTACGTGATCATCAGCGCCGCGAGCGAGTCGGCGTGCGCCGCGATCTTCGCGCGGAGGTCGTCGAGGTCGACGTTGCCGCCCTCATCCGTGGCGACGACGACCACCCTCATGCCCGCCAGCACCGCGGACGCCGCGTTGGTGCCGTGCGCCGACGACGGGATCAGGCAGACGTCGCGGTGCACGTCGCCGCGCGAGCGGTGGTAGCCGCGGATCGCGAGCAGGCCGGCGAGCTCCCCCTGCGAGCCGGCGTTCGGCTGCAGCGACACCGCGTCGTAGCCGGTGACGTCCGCCAGCCAGGCCTCGAGCTGGTCGATCATCTCGAGGTAGCCCGGCACGTCTTCGCGCGGCGCGAACGGGTGGATCCGCCCGAACTCCGGCCAGGTGATCGCCGCCATCGCGGTCGCGGCGTTCAGCTTCATGGTGCAGGAGCCGAGCGGGATCATGCCGCGGTCGAGCGCGTAGTCCTTGTCGGCGAGGCGCTTGAGGTAGCGCATCATCGCCGTCTCGCTGCGGTGGGAGTGGAAGACGGGGTGGGTGAGGTACTCGTCGGCGCGCCGCAGCGACTCGGGCACCTTCGCGGCACCCTGCCCGCCCACGTAGCCGAACGACCTCTCCGCGGGGCCGCCGAACGCGACCGCCACGCGGTGGAGATCGGTCATCGTCGTCGCCTCGCCGACGGAGACACCGACGGTGTCGGCGTCGAACCGGTGCAGCTGCACCCCGCCCTCCCGCGCCCGGGCGACGACCTCGCCGGCCCGGCCGGGAACGCGGACCGTCAGCGTGTCGAAGAACGTGTCGTTCACGATCTCGACGCCGGTCTCGGCGATCCAGTCGCGCAGCAGGCCGGTCTTCGTCATCACCTCTGACGCGATCGCGCGCAGCCCGTCGGGGCCGTGATAGACCGCGTACATGGACGCCATGACCGCGAGCAGCACCTGCGCCGTGCAGATGTTCGAGGTCGCCTTCTCGCGCCGGATGTGCTGCTCGCGCGTCTGCAGCGCGAGGCGGTACGCGGGACGCCCCTCGGCGTCGACGGACACGCCGACCAGCCGACCGGGCAGCTGACGCTCCAGCCCCTGGCGCACCGCCATGTAGCCCGCGTGCGGTCCGCCGAAGCCGAGCGGCACGCCGAAGCGCTGAGTGGAGCCCACGACCACGTCGGCTCCCATCGAGCCGGGCGACGCCAGCAGGGTCAACGACATCAGGTCGGCGGCGACGACCGTCTGGCCGCCCGCGACGTGCACGGCGTCGATCGTGCCCGACGGATCCCACACGCGCCCGGACGCACCGGGGTACTGCACGAGCGCGCCGAAGACGCCCTCGGGCAGGGGCGCGCCGCCGGCGAGGTCGAGCTCCACGAGCTCGATCCCCAGCGCCTCCGCGCGCACGGCCAGCACCGCCTTGGTCTGCGGCAGCGCGTCGGCGTCGACGACGAAGACGTTCCCGCCCCCGCGCACCGCGCGTCGCGCCACGAGCATGCCCTCGACGACGGCGGTCGCCTCGTCCAGCATCGACGAGTTCGCGACGGGGAGGCCGGCGAGGTCGCCGACCATCGTCTGGAAGTTCAGCAGCGCCTCGAGACGCCCCTGCGAGATCTCCGGCTGGTACGGCGTGTAGGCGGTGTACCAGGAGGGGTTCTCCAGCACGTTCCGCTGGATGACCGACGGGGTGAGCGTGTCGCTGTAGCCGAGGCCGATCATGGGGGTCAGCACGCGGTTGCGCGCCGCGATCTCGCGCAGCTCCGCGAGCGCCTCGGCCTCCGAGAGCCCGTGCTGCGGCAGCGCGCCCGCTCCCTGCGGCGCACCGGTGCGGATGACCGACGGCACCGCGGCGCCCATGAACCGCTCTGCGGCCGTGCGGTCCTCGTCGGCGGGCACGCCGACCGCATCGACCATCGCGTCCTGGTCGGCGGCGGAGGTGCCGATGTGACGCTGGGCGTACGACCCCCGAGCGATGATCATGCCTGTCCCGTCAGAGCGACGTACGCGTCGCGGTCGAGCAGGTCGCCCGGCTCCTCCGCGAGGCGCACCCGGATGAGCCACGCGCCGAACGCGTCGCTGTTGACCAGTCCGGGATCGGCGTCCACGTCGGCGTTGACCTCGACCACCTCGCCGGTGGCGGGCGCGTAGAGCTCGGAGACCGACTTGGTGGACTCGATCTCGCCGAACACCTGTCCGGCGGTGATGGTGCTGCCGACGGCGGGCAGGTCGACGTAGACGACGTCGCCCAGCTGGTCGGCCGCGAAGTCGGTCACCCCGACCGTGGCGATCGTCTCGCCGGCGTCGGAGCCGAGGGCGACCCACTCGTGCTCGGCGGTGTACTTGAGGGCGGTGAGATCGGTCATGAGTTCCTCCGGTAGAACGGCAGGGCGGTGACGGCGGCCGGGATGCGCGTGCCGCGGACGTCGATGGTCAGGTCGGGGGCGTCGGCGGCGGCAGGCTGCACGAACGCCATGGCGATGGGGTGGCCCAGGGTCGGGCTGAGCGCGCCGCTCGTGATCTCTCCGACGAGGGCATCCCCGCGGTACACGCCGTAACCGGCACGCCCGGCGCGGCGGCCGTCGGCGGTCAGGCCGATGAGCACCGGGGCGTCGGGGCGCGGCTCGGTGGCGGCGACCCCGACGAAGTCGGACTTGCCCGCCGGGACGACCCGGCCGAGGCCGGCCTGGGCGGGCACGACGTCGCGGGAGAGCTCGTGGCCGTAGAGCGGCATCCCGGCCTCCAGTCGCAGGGTGTCTCGCGCGGCGAGCCCCGCCGGCACGAGGCCGTTCGGCTCGCCCGCCTCGAGCAGCGCGCGCCACAGCGCGGCGGCCGCGGAGACCGGCACCAGCAGCTCGAAGCCGTCCTCGCCGGTGTACCCGGTGCGCGCGATCAGCAGCGGCTCGCCCCGGAACGCGGCGGCGCCCCAGGCGTAGTTGCGGATCTCGTCGAGTGGACGGGTGAGCTCGTCCACGCCCGCGGTCTCGGCCAGGATGCGCGCGGCCGCGGGGCCCTGCAGGGCGACCAGCGCGTAGTCGTCGCTCTGGTCCTCGACGGTCGCGTCGAACCCGGCGACGCGGTCGGTCAGCACGCGCGCGACGCTCTCGCGGTTGCCGGCGTTGGCGATCACGAGGTACTGCTCGTCCTGCAGCCGGTAGACGATCAGGTCGTCGATGATCCCGCCGTCCTCAGCGAGCACCATCGTGTACTTCGCCTTGCCGACCGCGACCGCGGACGCGATGCCCGCGAGGGCGTGGTCGAGGAACGCGCCCGCTCCCGGGCCCTCGACGAGGATCTCGCCCATGTGCGAGATGTCGAACAGGCCCGAGGCCTGCCGAACGGCGTGGTGCTCGGCGAGGTCGGAGGTGTAGCGGACGGGCATCATCCAGCCGCCGAAGTCGGTGAACGCGGCGCCGAGCGCCTCGTGCTCGCCGCGCAGCGGCGTGTCGCGCGGCTCGTCGCCGGCGTCGGGGGGCACGTCTCCTGTGAGACCGAGTGGATCCATGAGTTCTCCTCGCACCCGGGGCTCGGATGAGACCCGGGAAGAACTCCCCCTCTGTCATGGACCTGAGAGCTTCGGCGCGCTGCCCTTCGATCGAGAAGGGTGCTTTCGTCTTTCACCGTCGGCGGGAGCGTGGGCTCCGCTTTCCAGAGTGGCCCTGACATCTCAGCTGACGGCAGTCAGGTGAGCCGCACGGTACGTGCACCTGAGAGATTGGCGGGGAGGCTTGCTCCTTCGGTGTCGCCGTCGCACCCGGTGATCGCACTGCGTGCGGTCCGTGCGCCCGGCGACTCTCCCGTGCGGGTCATGGGGCCGTATTCGGTTGTGCCACGCCATCGGAAGCGCGCGGTGCTCGCGCCAGCCTATCGCCCCCGACACCCGTCGCGAAGAGGCCGAGCCGGGCGGCGCGCCGCTCTCGGCGTCCGACCAGCGGGAGCGTGTCCCGCGGCAGGGCGGTGACGACGCTATGCTCTTGCCGCCGACGCGGGAAAGCGGGCCACGCGGCAGGTCTCCGGCGACGACGCCGGGGAGACGGGGCGGTCATCGCCTCGCCGCAGCGCCCGCGCACTCGCTCGCGCCGACGCGCGGGCGCCCCACGGAAGAGGAACCATGAGCACAGCCGCCCCCGTTCGGCGCGCCCGGTCCGCACGCATCGCGATCGCCGTCGCCGCGGTCATCTCGCTGTCACCCCTCGGTGCGACCGGCGCCCAGGCGGCGACGAGCGCCGCACAGGCCCCGACGCACGTGACGACACAGGAGCTCGTCTCGACCGGCGCCGCCGTCGCCGCCGCGAAGAAGAAGCTGACGTCGTCGACGCCGAAGCTCTCGGGCAGGTCCAAGGTCGGCCAGCGGATCACGGCGAAGCCGGGATCGTGGACGTCCGGGACACGGCTGACCTACCAGTGGCTGCGCAACGGCAAGGCGATCGGCGGAGCGACGAAGCCGACGTACACGCCCGTCAAGGCGGACGCGGGCAAGAAGCTCTCCGTGAAGGTGACGGGAACGAAGGCCGGCTACGCCTCGACGTCCCGCACCTCAGCCGGGCGCACCATCGCGGCGGTCGCGACCGGGCGGTATGCGAACTGCACGGCGGCCCACCGGGCCGGCGTCACTCCGATCTACCGCGGCGAGCCCGGCTACGCGCTGAAGCTCGACCGCGACAAGGACGGCATCGCCTGCGAGTAGCCGGCCCGCGGCCGGTCAGCGCCGATCGCCGCGCTTGCCGGTGCCGGTCTGCTCGGGAAGGACGATCTGCCCGGTCTCCACGAGCTCTCGGAACCCCTCGCCGCCGCGCTCGGCCGGCTCGAGCGCGGCGAGCTCGGCGCCCAGCTCCTCCTCGATCTGCTCGGCCGCGGTCTTGCGCGACAGCGGAAGGTTGGGCAGGAAGCACACGCAGAGGAACGTGACGATCGCGAGGGGCACCACCAGCAGGAACAGGAAGGCGATCGAGTCGCCGTAGCTGCTCTCGACGACCGTGCGGACGGGCTCGCACAGCTGGCCGACGGCCGGCACCGCGCCGGTGCCCAGGGCGTCCACGCTGTCGGCGCAGTCCGGGTTGTCCACCAGCAGCGACGGCACCTGCAGCGTCGGGTCGATCTTCTCCAGGAGCGCGCTCAGGCCGTCCTTGATCCGGTCGCCCACCTGGGCGCCGAGCACCGAGCCGAGGACGGACACGCCCACCGTGCCGCCGAGGCTGCGGAAGAACGTCACCGCGCCGCTGCCGGCGCCGAGCTGCGTGGCCGGCAGCGAGTTCTGGGTGACCAGCACGAGGTTCTGCATCAGCACGCCCGACCCGAGGCCCAGCAGGAACATGTTGAGCCAGACCGACCAGATGTCGGTGTCGTAGTGGATGCGGGACATCAGCGCGAGGCCCGCGAGCAGCGCGACCGACCCGCCGATCACGAACGGCTTCCACCGACCGGTGCGCGAGATCGCCTGCCCCACGCCGACGGCGCCCGCCATCGAGCCGATCACCATGGGGATCGTCGCGAGCCCGGAGTCGGTCGGGGTGAGCCCGCGCGCGAACTGCAGGTACTGGCTGAGGAACACCGAGGTGCCGAACATCGTCACGCCGACCGCCACGGACGCGACCGAGGCGAGGGCGAAGGTCCGCTGGGCGAAGAGCCGCACCGGGATGATCGGCTCCTCGACGAGGAACTCCGTCACGATCGCCGCGATCGTCAGCACGGCGCCGATGCTCACCAGGACGATGCTGTTGGTGGAGTCCCACGGGAACCCGCCGGTGTCCTCGGTCTTGCCTCCGAGGCTGATCCAGATCAGCAGGATGCTGATGCCGGACACGATCAGCCCGGCGCCGAGGTAATCGATCTTCACCTTGCGGCGGATGTCGGAGACGTGCAGGGTCGCCTGGATCATCACGAACGCCACGACCGCGATCGGCGCGCAGACGAAGAAGCACCATTCCCAGCCCCAGCTGTCGGCGATCACGCCGCCGAGCAGGGGCCCGCCGATCTGGCCGACGGCCATCACCGCGCCCATGATGCCCATGTACTTGCCGCGCTCGCGCGGGCTGATGATGTCGGCGATCACGACCTGACCGAGCGCCATCAGGCCACCGGTGCCGAGGGCCTGGACGAAGCGCCAGCCGATCAGCCACGACGCGCCTCCCTCGTGCGTCGCGCCGCCGATCTGGCCGGCGAAGCCCGCGGCGACGGTGGCGACGGTGAAGATCGCCAGCGCCAGCTGCAGCAGGAGCTTGCGGTTGAAGATGTCGGCGAGCTTGCCCCAGATCGGCGTGCTGACGGTCATCGAGAGGAACGCGGCGACGAGCACCCACGTGTACTCGGTGTTGGTGCCGTTCAGATCGGACATGATCCGCGGCATGGGCGTCGCGACGACGGTCGACGAGACGAGCACGACGAACATCGCGGCCATCAGGCCCGAGATCGCCTGCAGCACCTGCGCCGGGCGCATCGTCGGGGTCGAGGACGTGGCAGGGCGCGCAGGTTCCGTTGACATATCTCAACTGTCGTCCTCTTGGTTGAGCAAAGTCAAATGACGGAGGCCCGGCGCGGCGCGACCCTTCGCGCGGGTCGCCTCGGCGGGCGCGGGCCGAGCGAATAGGCTCGACGACGTGAGCCAGCTCAGCCCCGGCCCCGGTGACGCGATCCGCGTGGCCGTGTCCGCCGTGATCTTCTCGCTGCGCTCGGACCCGGACGCCGACCGGCTGATGATCCCGCTGGTCAGGCGGACCCGCGCGCCTCACGAGGGCATGTGGGCGCTGCCCGGCGGATGGCCGGGCACGACGGAGGGGCTCGACGACGCAGCCGCGCGCACGCTCGCCGAGACGACGGCGCTCACCCCCAGCTATCTCGAGCAGCTCTACACGTTCGGCGACGTCGACCGCTCGCCCACCCGGGTGGTCTCGGTCGTCTACTGGGCGCTGCTGCGCTCCGACCTGGTCGACGCCCAGCGCGCCGTGGCGGGCGCGCCGGAGAACGTCGAGTGGTTCGACGTCGACGACCTTCCCGCGCTCGCGTTCGACCACAACCACATCGCGGGGTACGCGCTCTGGCGACTGCGCAACAAGGTCGGCTACAGCCGCATCGCCGCGGGCCTGCTGCCCGACGAGTTCACCCTGACCGAGCTGCGCGAGGTGTACGAGACCGTGCTGGGCCGACGGCTGGACCCGTCGAACTTCCGCCGCCTGCTCGAAGGGTCCGAGGAGCTCGTGCCGACCGAGTCGTTCCGCACGGGCAAGCACCGCCCGGCACGCCTCTATCGCTACAACGCCGACGCCGAGGTGGAGACGCTCGGGCCGCTCGAGGCCTGACCGCCACCCCGTCGCCCATCCGGCCGAGCTGAGTGCCATATGGCACTCGGCCATCCGGCGTGAGTGCCATATGGCACTCGGCGATGCGGCGTGAGTGCCATATGGCACTCGCGGAGCTCGCGCGGGCACGTCCGGGCGCACGCTGTTTGCAGTTCTGGTCAGTTCGACTTAATCTGACGTCGACGCAGTAAAAGTCGAGCCGACCAGAACGCGAGGGCGCACCATGACCGCCTCCCCATCGACACTCCCCGCACGCGCCGTCGTCGCGTCGGTGGACCGCGGCATCCGGGCGATCGTGTCGGGGACGGCGGGCGGCAGCACGTGCACGACCGAGCTCGCCGCCTCACCCTGGACGTTCGACGCCGCCCCCGGGTACGGCCCCGGTGCATCGATGGGCGACGTGATCCCGACGGGCGCTCCCCGGCAGGGCGTGCTGCCGACCGAGTACCGCGAGGCCTCGGAGAGCGAGCTGCACGCGAGGATCGCGGCGGCGAAGCGGGTGCTCGGCGATCGGGTGGTCGTGCTCGGCCACTTCTACCAGCGCGACGAGGTCGTGCGGCATGCCGACTACGTCGGCGACTCGTTCCAGCTCGCGAAGGCGGCCCAGGCGCATCCGGAGGCCGAGGCCATCGTCTTCTGCGGCGTGCACTTCATGGCCGAGACGGCGGACCTGCTGTCCGGACGGGAGCAGGCGGTGATCCTGCCGAACCTCGCGGCCGGCTGCTCGATGGCGGACATGGCCGACATCGATCAGGTCGAGGACTGCTGGGAGCAGCTCGAGGACGTGTACGGGCCGCTCGATCGTCCCGGCGAGGACGGCCTGGTGCCGATCGTGCCGGTGACGTACATGAACTCGTCGGCGGCGATCAAGGGCTTCGTCGGCCGGCACGGCGGCATCGTGTGCACGTCGTCGAACGCCCGGACCGTGCTCGAGTGGGCCTTCGCGCGCGGTCGCCGCGTGCTGTTCTTCCCCGACCAGCACCTGGGCCGCAACACCGCCAAAGCCATGGGCGTGCCGCTCGAGGCGATGCCGATGTGGAACCCGAACCGCGCGCTCGGCGGGTCGTCGTCGGAGCAGCTGCAGGACGCCCGCGTGATCCTGTGGCACGGCTTCTGCTCGGTGCACCGACGTTTCACGGTGGACCAGATCGAGCGGGCCCGCGCCGAGCACCCCGGGGTGAGGGTCATCGTGCATCCCGAGTGCCCGATGCCGGTGGTGGACGCCGCCGACGAGGCCGGATCCACCGACGTCATCCGCCGCGCGATCGAGGACGCCGTCGAGCCGACGGTCTTCGCCATCGGCACCGAGATCAACCTCGTCCAGCGCCTGGCGGCAGCGCATCCCCGTCACACGGTCTTCTGCCTCGATCCGGTCGTGTGCCCGTGCTCCACCATGTACCGGATCCATCCCGGGTACCTCGCCTGGACCCTCGAGGAGCTCGTCGCAGGTCGCGTCGTCAACCGGATCGAGGTGCCGGGAGCCGTCGCCGACCCGGCGCGGCTGGCGCTGGAACGCATGCTGGCCTGCGCGCCGCAGGCCACGGCCCGGACGGCCTGACGTGCCGCACGCGATCGTCGTCGGCACCGGGATCGCCGGCCTGACGTGCGCGCTGCACGCGGCCTCCCGCGGAGTCGACGTGACGCTCGTGACGAAGGACGCCGCCGATCACGGGGCGACGCGGCTCGCGCAGGGCGGCATCGCGGGCGTGGTCTTCCCGGAAGACCGGATCAAGGATCACGTGCGCGACACGCTGATCGCCGGCGCCGGACTCTGCGACGAGGCCGCCGTGCGGGCCGTCGTCACCGAGGGGCCGCACCGCATCGACGAGCTGGCACGACGCGGCGTCGCCTTCGATCGCGACGGCAGCGGACGCCTGCGCCGTGGCCTCGAGGCTGCCCACTCCTTCCCGCGGATCCTGCACGCCGGCGGCGACGCCACCGGTCTCGCGATCGAGACGGCCCTGCTGCGGGCGACGCGGCAGACGGGTATCCGGATCGTGGAGCATGCCCTCCTCATGGACCTGCTCACGCGCGACGGCGCCGTCACGGGCGTGCGCCTGTTCATCGGCGGGCGACCGGCCGAGCTGCGGGCCGACGCCGTCGTGCTCGCCACCGGCGGTGCGGGACAGCTGTACTCCCGCACCACGAACCCGGCGGTCGCGACGGCGGACGGGATCGGCGCGGCTCTGCGAGCGGGCGCGGAGGCGCGCGACCTGGAGTTCGTGCAGTTCCATCCGACCGTCCTCCTCGGCGGACGACGACTGCCCGCATCGGGCGCCGGCGACGCGTTCCTCGTGTCGGAGGCCGTGCGCGGGGAGGGAGCCACGCTGATCGACGAGGACGGGCGGCGATTCGTCTTCGACGCGCATCCCGACGGCGAGCTCGCTCCGCGGGACGTGGTCGCCCGCGCCATCGCCGCGCGCATGAACGCCCAGCGCGGGCGCCCCGTGAGACTCGACGCGACGTCTGTGCGAGGCCTGACCGAGCGCTTCCCCTCCATCGACGCCGCCGTGCGCGAGCGGGGGCTCGACTGGACGCGGGAGCCCATCCCGGTGACACCAGCCGCCCACTACCTGATGGGCGGCGTCCGCACCGACCTGCGCGGACGCACCACCCTGCCGGGCCTGTACGCGGTCGGCGAGACCGCCTGCACGGGCGTGCACGGCGCGAACCGCCTGGCGTCGAACTCGCTGCTCGAGGCCGCGGTGTTCGGCGCCCGCGCGGCCGCGGACATCGCGGACGGCGGCGGGGCGCATCCCGTCGCCGTCTCCGCGCCGCGCCCTGCCGTCACGGAATCGGCGCGAGGCGGAGGCGATCCGGCCACGAGCGCCGAGCCCTTCAGCCGCCCGGCGCTGCAGCGCGTGATGTGGCGGCACGTCGGACTGACTCGGGACGGGGACGGCCTCGCCCGCGCGGCCCGCGCCATCTCGGTCTGGCGCCGGTCCGCGAGCCCGGCGGGCACCCCCGCCGAGCACGAGGACGCGAACCTGCTGCTCGTCGCCGAGGCCGTGGTCACGGCGGCGAGCGCGCGGCGCCGCTCCGTCGGCGCCCATTTCCGCAGCGACGACCCCGCACCGCCCGAACTGCCCTCCTCGTCACCCGCCCGAGAGGCGCTCGTCCCTTCAGGAGCCCCATGCTGACCCCGCAGACCGTCGACCGCGTCGTCTCCGCCGCGCTGGAGGAGGACGCGCCCTGGGGCGACCTCACCAGCCGGGCCTTCCTGCCCGACGGCGCAGACGCTCGGGCCGAGCTCGTCGCGCGCGAGCCGGGCGTGTTCAGCGGCGGCGAGGTGTTCGCCGCCGCATTCCGCCTCACCGACCCGGCGGTCGTCGTCGAGACGCGCGTGGCGGATGGCGCGGCGTTCGCCTCCGGCGCCGTGCTGGCCGCGGTCGCGGGCCCGGCCCGGGCTGTGCTCACGGCCGAGCGGGTCGCTCTCAACTTCGTGCAGCGGATGTCGGGCATCGCGACGCTGACCTCGCGATACGTCGCGCAGGTCTCCCACACCGCCGCGCGCATCGTCGACACCCGGAAGACGACCCCGGGTCTGCGAGCCTTCGAACGGCACGCCGTGCGATCCGGGGGCGGCGCCAACCACCGCTTCTCGCTCTCCGACGCCGTCATGGCGAAGGACAACCACCTGGCCGTGCTGACGGCCGGCACGGCAGAGTCCGACTACGCGACGGCGCTCACGGCCGCCCTGCGGGCGGGGGCCGCCCGCCTGCCGCACACCGTGCACGTGGAGGTGGAGGTCGACCGCGTCGAGCAGATCGAGCCGGTGCTCGCCGGCGGCGCGCGCACGGTGATGCTCGACAACTTCTCGCTCCACGATCTCCGGCGCGGCGTCGAGCTGATCGCCGGACGCGCGATCGTGGAGGCGTCGGGCGGCGTGACCTTGGAGACCGTCCGCGCGATCGCCGAGACGGGCGTCGACGTGATCTCGGTCGGAGCGCTCACGCACTCCGCGGCCGCGCTCGACCTCGGGCTGGACGTCGTCGTCGGGGGCTGACTCATGCGGTATCTGGACGCCCTGTATCTCGACAACGCCGCGACCGCTCCCGTGCGACGGGAGGTCCTTGAGGCGATGGCGCCGCACCTGACGACGGAGTTCGGCAACCCGTCCAGTCGCCACGGTGCGGGAGAGCGGGCGGCGAACGCGCTCGAGGACGCGCGCTCGCGCGTCGCCGCCGTGGTGGGCATGCGCCGCGGCGACATCGTCTTCACCTCGGGTGGCACCGAGGCGAACAACCTCGCGGTGAAGGGCGTGGCGGTCGCGGCGATGCTGGAGCGTCGACGCCGGGACCACGTGAGGCATCCCCCCGCGAGCGCCGGACACATCGTCATCACCTCGATCGAGCACGAGTCGGTGCTGCGCTCCGCCGCGCATCTCGAGGCGGTGCACGGCATCGAGGTCGGTGTCGTCCCCGTCGACCGTCACGGCCTCGTGGACCCCGCCGACGTGGGCGAGACGATCCGCGACGACACCGAGCTCGTCTCGGTCGCCTACGCGAACAACGAGGTGGGCACGGTGCAGGATCTGGTCGGCATCCGTGCCGCGATCGGCCGGATCCCGTTGCACACCGATGCCGTGCAGGCCGCCGGCTGGCTGCCGCTCTCCGGGCTGCCGGTGGACGCGCTCACGATCGCCGGGCACAAGATCGGGGCCCCGAAGGGCACCGGGGCGCTGGCGGTCCGCGGAAGGGTGCCGATCGAGCCGCTGCTGCACGGAGGCGGACAGGAGCGCGGCCGACGCAGCGGCACCGAGTCGGTCGCGGGGGCCGTGGCGCTGGCGACGGCCCTGGAGCTCGCCGAGTCCGAACGCGTCGCGAACGCCGAGCGGGTGGGGGCGCTGCGCGACGAGCTCATCACCCGGGTGCTCGCCCTCGTCCCCTCGGCGCGCCTCACCGGACACCCGACCCGGCGCCTGCCGGGCACTGCGAGCTTCACGTTCGCGGGCGCCGACGGCCCCGGGACGAGCGGGGAGGCGGTGCTGCTCGAGCTGGAGCGCCGCGGGGTGCTGTCCTCCAGCGGCTCTGCGTGCGCCGCCGGCAGCTCCGATCCGTCGCACGTGCTCCTGGGCATGGGCGTGTCCGCCGACGCCGCCCAGACCGCGCTGCGCATCTCCCTCGCCCACGACCACCGGACGCGGCTCGTCGACGTCGCGGAGGCGGTCGCGGCGTCCGTCGCCGCCGTCCATCGCTGACCCCGTCACCTCGGCCGTCGCGCGCGGCAAGCGGGAACGTCCGGGCGTCGGGGCGGCGTGCCGCCGGGACATGCCGTCGAGCGGCCCCGTGCATGCTGCGTCGTGCGCGAGCCGAGCCCGACCCCGCGGCCGTAGGATCGCGGGGTGCCCTCCCCCGCCGCGGAACCGCTCGTCACCGTGATCGTGCCGGGGTGGGACGTCGCCCCGTACGCCGCGGAGGCTCTGGAGTCGCTCCGGGCCCAGACGCTCGACGCCTGGCGCGCGATCCTGGTGGACGACGGGTCCGCCGACGGCACGGGCGACGTGTTCGCCCGCTTCGCGCGCGACGACACGAGGTTCACCGTCGTCTCGCACCCGGCGCAGCGCGGACTCGGCGCCGCTCGCAACACGGGGCTGGAGCTCGCCGACACCCCGTACATCGCGTTCCTCGACGCCGACGACGTCATGCTGCCGCGCGCGCTCGAGCTGCTGATCGGATCGCTCGAGCGCACCGGCAGCGACATCGCGGTCGGTCAGTACGCCCGGCTGCGCCCGACCGAAGAGGGCTACGCGCCCTCGCCCGTGCAGCCGTGGGTCGTCGCGTCGACCGCGCCGCCGCGGGAACGAGCGACCCTCGGCACGCACCCCGAGGTCACCGGCAACATCGCCGTGTGGTCGAAGGCCTACCGGGCATCGCTGTGGCGCTCGCTGCGGTTCCCGCAGGGGCTGTACGAGGACCAGGCGGTGACGCAGCTTCTCTACGCGCGGGCCGCCGCGATCGACACCGTCGCCGAGCCCGTCGTGCACTGGCGGGTACGCGCCGAGGGCACCTCGATCACGCAGCGCGAGGCTGATCCGGTCGTGCTCGCCGGCGCGCTCTCGGCGCTGCGCGACGGGCTCGACGTCCTGCATCGCGAGGCGCCGCCGAACGCCCACCAGGCGCGCGTCGCACAGATCCTGCGGATGGACGTGCCGCGCCTCGCCGGCCTGGATCTCGACGCCGCCTCGCGCGCGGCCGTGGACGCCTTCGCCGCGGAGGTCGAGGCGTCCCTCGCCCTCTGACCCGCCCGCCGACCCGGTGCCCGCCGACCCGCTGTCCTCGGACCTGATGCGCCGGCGTCAGGCGCGCACGAGGTCGATGTTCGGGTGCGAAGCGATGATCTCGAGCACGATGTCGATGTAGGTCGGCCCTGTCCCGGCCTCGAGCGCCTCGAGGTCGGCGCGGATCCTCGCCTCGTCGAACGTGCCCGGCCGCTCCAGCTTCGCCCGCAGCCACGCGCGGGTGGCCTCCACGCCGAGCGCGGCGGCGCTCTGCGCGAACCCGCGCCAGCGCAGGATCACCGGCTCGCCGCCCTGGATCTCGCCGTACCCGCCGTAGAGGAGGTCGTCCAGCGCATCGAGACTCTGCCCGAGACGCCACTCCACCCCGCTCATCAGCGCACGGTCGAGCTCGGCGTACAGCGAGGGGATGTCCCGGATCCGGGTGCCGTCGATCTCGACGGTCCTGACGTCGACGCTCATGCCTCGGGCACCGGTCCGGGGATGGACGACTGCACGAGCACCACCGGTGTCGTCGGCACCGGGTCGTCGTCGGCGGGCGGACGGTCGGCACGACGATCGGGATGGTCGGCCGCCTCGCCCTCGGCCTCGAGGACGCGGCTCGCCGCCAGCTGCTCCTCCGCGAGCTCGGCGTACAGCCCGCCTCTCGCCAGCAGCTCGGAGTGCGTGCCCGACTCCACGATGCGGCCGGCATCGACGACGTGGATCACGTCGGCGTCGATGACCGTCGACAGCCGGTGGGCGATCGACAGCGTCGTCCGACCGGCGGCCGCCGCATCCAGCGCCTCCTGGACGATGCGCTCCGACACCGTGTCGAGCGCGCTCGTCGCCTCGTCGAGCAGCAGCACCGGCGGGTCCTTCAGCAGCACCCGGGCGATCGCGATCCGCTGCTTCTCGCCGCCCGAGAGGCGGTAGCCGCGCTCCCCCACCACGGTGTCGTAGCCGTCCTCGAACCCCGCGACGATGTGGTGGATGTTCGCCTTGCGGCACGCGTCCTCGATCTGCTCGTCCGTGGCGTCCGGCCGCGCGTAGCGCAGGTTCTCGCGGATCGTGGCGTGGAACAGATAGGTCTCCTGCGACACGATCCCCACGTGGTCGATGATCGACTCCTGCGACAGCTCGCGCACGTCCCGCCCGGCGAACAGCACCTGCCCCGCCGAGGCCTCGTACATCCGCGGGGTCAGATACAGGACGGTCGTCTTGCCCGCACCGCTCGGACCGACGAACGCCACCTGCTGGCCGGGCTCGGCGACGAAGGAGACCCCACGGAGCGTCGGGCGCGAGTCGGCCGCCGCATCCGGGTACCGGAACGACACGTCGCGGAACTCGATGCGGCCGACGGGGCCCGGCGCGTCCGTCACCGACGCCGCACCGGGGGCGTCCTCGATCGCGGGCTTCAGGTCGAGGTACTCGAAGATGCGGGCGAACAGCGCCGCGGACGTCTGCAGGTCGAGCGCCACCCGCATCAGGCCGATCAGGGGCTGGAGCAGCCGCGCCTGCACGGTCGTGAACGCCACGACGGTGCCCGCGGTGATCGCGCCGGGCGCACCGGCGAGCAGGAACCCCGCGACGAGGTAGATGACGGCGGGGACGCTGGCCATCAGCACGTGCACCACCGCGAAGAAGCCCTGACCGCTCATCGCCTGCCTCACCTGCAGCGAGATCTGGTTGCGGTTCTCGCTCGCGTAGCGCGCCGACTCGGTGCGCTGGCGGTTGAACGACTTCGACAGCAGGATGCCCGAGACGCTCAGCGTCTCCTGCGTGATCGCGGTCAGCTCCGACAGCGACTGCTGGGTGGCGGCGGCGATCCTGGCGCGGACCTGCCCGACCCGGCGCTGCACGACGACGAGCACCGGCATCATCACCACCGCGATGAGGGTCAGGCGCCAGTCGATCAGGATCATCGACACCAGGGCGCCGATCACCGTGACGGCGTTGCCCAGGATGCTCGTGACCGTGTTGGTGAGAACGCCCGAGACGCCCCCCACGTCGTTCTGCAGGCGCGACTGGATCACGCCGGTCTTGGTGCGGGTGAAGAACCCGAGCTCCATCGCCTGCAGGTGCTCGAACATCCGCACCCGGAGATCGCCGGTCACCCGGTTCCCGACGTTGGAGGTGAACCAGGTCTGGGCGACGCCCACGAGCGCGCTGGCGACGTAGAGCCCGACCATCAGGGCCACGAGCCTCACCAGCAGGCCCGTGTCGACCGCGCCGCCGTCCGTGGGGAACAGCGCGTCGTCGAAGATCCGCTGGATGACGAGCGGCGGGATGACGCCCAGGGCCGCGCCGACGACGACGAGCAGCACGGTCACGGCGATGCGTCCGCGGTAGGGGCGGAACATCGCCACCACTCGGCGACCGAGATCGGGGATGCGCGGGGCCTCGGCGTTCTGCCGTCGCAGCGCGTCCTCGTCGCCGCGTGCGAACCCCACGCGCGCGCCGCGCATCCCCATGCTCATGCGGCCAGCCTAAGACGGCCTGCGCCGCCGATCTCGGCGCAGGCCGGGTGACGGCCGGGTGAACTCCTGCCGATCGGGAATGCCGCGGCGAGCCCCGCCGTTACGCTGGAACGTCGGCCTGCGTGATCACGCGTCCTCGTGCCGTCCCACCCGTCTGATGCCGCGTCCGGGTGCTTCGCCCTTTCCCTCGAGGAGATCAATGACAGCCACAGACATGAGTCCCCGCACCGGATCCGTCCCCGCGGCGCCCGAGATCGATCCGAAGGGCATGCGCGTGGTCTGGCTGCTGCTGATCGCCGCCTTCGTCGCGATCCTCAACGAGACGACGATGAGCATCGCGATCCCGCACCTCAACGTCGACCTGGGCGTGCCGCCCGAGCTCGGCCAGTGGCTGACGAGCGCGTTCATGCTGACGATGGCCGTGGTGATCCCGACCACCGGCTTCCTCCTGCAGCGGCTGACCACACGGCAAGCCTTCGTCGTCGCGATGTCGCTGTTCACCGCCGGCACGATCATCTGCCTGGTCGCCCCGGGCTTCACCCTGCTGCTGATCGGCCGCATCGTGCAGGCCGCAGGTACCGCCATCACCATGCCTCTGCTGATGACCACGGTGATGTCGGTCGTGCCGGCGCACGCCCGCGGCCGCATCATGGGCCGCGTCGGCATCGTGATCTCGCTCGCCCCGGCGATCGGCCCCACGCTCGCCGGCGTGCTGCTCGACATCGCCAACTGGCGCTGGATCTTCGGCACGGTGCTGCCGTTCGCGGTCGTGGCGCTGGTGATCGGCATCCGGCTGCTCACCAACCTCGGCGAGACCTCGCGCGCGCCGCTCGACGTGTTCTCGGTCGTGCTGTCGGCGCTGGCGTTCGGCGGACTGGTGTTCGGCCTGACCCAGATCGGCGGCTCGCACGGCGGCGAGACCACGGCGACGGCCGAGTCGCCCGTGCTGGCGATCGCCATCATCGCCGGCTCGGTGGTGCTGCTCGCCGGCTTCATCTGGCGTCAGATCGTGCTGCAGCGGATCGACGACGCGCTGCTCGACCTGCGGGTGTTCGCGTCGCGCAACTTCACCATGTCGATCGTCGTGATGGGGATCCTGTCGCTGGCGATGTTCGGCACGTTCACCGCGCTGCCGCTGTACATGCAGAACGTCGTGGGGCTGTCGGCCACGGAGTCGGGCCTCATCGTGCTGCCCGGCGCGATCGTCATGGGCCTGCTCGGCCCGATCATCGGCCGCATCTACGACGCGCGGGGGCCGAGGGTCACGCTGATCCCCGGCACGATGCTCGTCGCCGGCGTGATGGCGTTCTACGCCACGCTCACCGAGGGCACGCCGGTCGTCGCCCTGGTGATCGCGCAGACGGTGATGTCGGTCGGCATGGCGATGTCGTTCACGCCGATCTTCTCGGCGTCGCTCGGGTCGCTGCAGCGCCGCTTCTACTCGCACGGCTCCGCGGTCCTGAACACCCTGCAGCAGGTGGCGGGCGCGGCCGGCGTCGCGGTGCTGATCACCACGATGTCGTCGGTCTCGGCGGCGCAGGAGGCGAGCGGGGTGGCGGAGCTCGCCGCGGGAGCCGCCGGCGCACGCGCCGCGTTCCTCTTCTCGGCGATCGTCGCGATCGTCGCAGTCGTGGCGGCGTTCTTCGTCCGCAAGCCGGTCGACAACCCGGAGGGCGTCGGCGCGGCCCACTGAGCCGTCGACATCACACGACGAAGCGCCGGCCCGGTCATCCGGGTCGGCGCTTCGCCGTCGGGTCAGCGACGCGGGTCTGTCGTGCGGCGCGCCGTCGCAGACGGCAGCGCGCACGCTCCGCCCGAGCAGAGCCCGGCCGAGGCGGCGGCGTCGCCGAGCAGCGTGAGCGGTGCGACGCCCGGCGCCGACAGCAGAGCGGGGGCGCTCACCGGCGCCGTAGGCCGTGCGGCCTGGTCCGCGGCGGAAACGACAGCGTCTTCATGCGAAGTCACGCGCGCCATGCTACGCCTGCTTTCCGATCATCGGGGCCGTCCGCTGCCGGCGGTCCTCAGTCCTGCGGTGCGGGGTAGGCGTGCTCGCCCAGCAGAGCCGCGAGATGGGCGGCGTTCTGCGCGAGCGTCTCCGTCGTGCTGGCGACCTTCTCCGGGGTCTCCGACAGATCGCGGTAGTCGACGGTCTGCATCGCCTCACCGTTCCAGTACACGCTGCCCTGGGCGGGGATCGTGTACCCGACGTCGTTCAGCCCCTGGAAGGCGTCCGCGATGATCGCGTGCGCGCCGTCCTCGTTGCCGACGACGGCCACGACGGCCACCTTTCCGGCGAGGATCGGGCGCCCGTCGTCGTCGGTCTCGGACAGCTCGGCGTCCAGGCGCTCCAGCACGCGCTGGGCGACGCTCGACATGTGCCCCATCCACGTGGGCGTGCCGAGCACGAGGATGTCGGCGTCGAGCACCTTCTGACGCAGCTTCGGCCACTCGTCGCCGTCCCCCATGTCGGCGAGGACGCCGGGGCGGACGTCGTGGTCCACCACGCGCACCTGCTCGCCCTCGACACCGAGCGCCGAGAGCGCGTCGAGCACCTGGCTGTTCAGCAGCGCGGTGCTGGAGGGGGCGGGAGAAGGGCTGAGCGTGCAGTTGAGCGCGAGGGCGCGGAGCATGGGTGCCTCCAGGTTCTTGGGCCGCGCGAGCCGCGGCATGCTCCTTACTCAACGCCCTGGCCGGCGATCGCGCGCGGGGGTTGACAGCGCCGCCGTCGGCGCCCGTTCGCCGCCGCGTGAGGACACGCGGAGGGTGCGCGTGGTGGACGCCGCGTTCAGGGTTCGGTGAGGCGGCGCGCGAGAGGGTGGTCTGATGCGTCGTTCCCGGATCGTGCTGTCCGCCCTCGGTGCGGCGGTCGTCGTCGCGGCGGGGACGGCCGTGGTCGCCGCCGCGCTCTCCGACGCCCCGGCTGGCACTCCGTGCGACGGCTTCGAGGCCTACGAGCAGCGCTACGGGAAGATCGAGACGCTCGGCGACGGAGAGCGCACGATCGCCGTGCTCGGCGACTCGTACTCGGCCGGCGACGAGGCATCCGACCGTGGCAGCCGGTGGACCGATCGGCTCGTCGCGCTCGATCCGCAGCTCACGCTGCTGCTCGACGCGGTGCCTTCCACCGGCTTCGTCAACGACGGGCAGTGCGGGGCGGACGCCTTCGGCACGCGCATCGACCCCCTGGTGCGCGAGGCGACGAGGGCAGACGGCTTCCTCGTCATCCAGGGCGGCCTCAACGACGTCCACGTCGGGCCCGACGACGTCGAGCGGGCCGCGGCCGCGGTGCTCGACGCCGCGTCGAGCGCGCCGGGTGTCGCCGTGATCGGCCCCCTCGACGTGCCCGGCCACGATGACGAGGACGAGGTGGACGCCGTCCTCTCGCGGCTCGCGCAGGAGCGTGGCCTCACGTACGTCTCCACGCTCGGCTGGGACCTGCCCGTCGGGTCGGACGGGGTGCACCTCACCGCCGACGGGCACGGCGAGTACGCGCGGCGAGTGCTCGACGCCCTCGTCGACGCGGGACTGCTCTGACCCGAGGCACGCGGTCCGAGCAGCGCCATGGTGGGCCCGCGGACGTACCATCGAGTCACCGCAGGGTCGCGGGCCCGTCCCGGGCGCGAGGAGGATGAGCGATGATCATCACGCTGAGCGAGCACGAGTGCAGGCAGCTTCTGCCGACGACGACGGTGGGCCGGCTGGGCTTCGTCTACCAGCACCGCGTCCAGATCATCCCCGTCAACTACCTGCTCCACGACGGAGACGTGGTGGTGCGCACCTCTCCCGACGGGGTGCTGTCGTCGCTGGCGGACGGCGAAGGTCCCGTCTCCTTCGAGGTCGACTTCCACGACGCCAGCCGCGGGGCCGGCTGGAGCGTGCTGATGAGCGGCTCGGTCGTCGCGATGGCCGAGGAGGAGGCGTCGTCCATCGCTGGTGCGTCCCGTGTGGTGCCGTGGGCGGGCGGGTCCCGTCCGCTTCACCTGCGCTTCTCGCCGGCGACGGTGTCGGGCAGGCGTGTGCAGCGCCGACGCGACGACCACGCCGACTTCTGACGGCGCGGTCGAGCGTCAGGCGTCGCCGCGGTCTCGCACGGCGTCGGCGTGGCGCTTCGCCGCAGCCAGCACCTCGCCGAGGCCTTCACTCTCGCGGTCGTCCACCTGCGCCTCGCCGACCGCCGTCGACGACGCGTACCGATGGACGACCTCGACGAGGTCGACCAGGAACTGCGCGCGTCCTTCCTCGTCCAGGGGCTTGAGCTGCTGTTCGATGTCCGCGGCGAGCATGGTGTCGAGAGTCATGCCGCGAACGTACGCCGGGCCCGCCGGGAGACGCCAGGGGTTGCGACGCCGTCCCAACGCGGTCTACGGGTGCCGCTGTCGCACGCGCGCGCAGGTCGCGGCGCGCCCTCCGCGCGCGCGTCCGCCTGTCGGCCTGCCAGGATGGCGGTGCACCCCCGTGGCTTGTCGGAAGGATCCTGAGTCCCATGCCCCTCGCGCTGAAGCCTGTCCGTCTGAAGCCCGTCGCCGCCGCGGCCCTCGTCCTTCTACTGCTGCCGCTCAGCGCATGCTCGAACGCCAGCGAGGAGGCTGCGCGCGCCGCCGTCGACGACCTCACCGCTGCGCTCTCGTCGCACACGCTGGAGGGCGCGCCGCTCACGGATGCGGACGCCGCAGCGACCTTCGAGCAGCAGGTGTCGCCTCTGAGCGGCTACGACGTCTCGGTGACGGCCGACGAGGTCGAGCGCGACGGCTCGGAGGGCACCGTGGTGCTGCATTGGGCGTGGGACGTCGAGGGCAACGAGTGGACGTACGACACCACGGCCGCGCTCGTCGAGGGCGAGGAGAGCTGGGCGGTCGAGTGGACCCCGTCGACGTTCCTGCCGGAGCTGGCGGCGGACGAGACGATCGAGATCAGCCGCCGCTTCGACGAGCGCGCGGACATCCTCGGCGCCGGCGACGAGCCGATCGTCACCGAGCGGCCCGTGGGCCGCTTCGGCCTGGACAAGACGCGGATCGAGGCCGAGCAGGTGGGCGACTCGGCCGAGCGCATCGCCACCGCCGTCGGCATCGACCCCGCCGCGTTCCGCGCCACGGCCGAGGCGGCGGGCACCGAGGCGTTCGTGGAGGCGCTCGTCGTGCGAGAGGGCGAGGAGCACCTCCACGTGAGCGACGACTTCGACAGCATTCCCGGCGCCCTGGTGGTCGAGGACGCCTTGCCGCTGGCGCCCACGCGCACGTTCGCCCGCGAGGTGCTGGGCGTGGTCGGCGATGCGACCGCCGAGATCGTCGAGGCCTCCGAGGGCGCGGTGCAGGCAGGCGACCGCGTCGGGCTCTCGGGCCTGCAGCGCACCCACGACACCACGCTGCGCGGCACGCCGGACATCGTGATCGACGCGGTCGACGCCGAAGACGAGCGGCGCGAGATCGCCCGTTGGGACGGCACGGACCCCGAGCCCCTCGTGCTCACGCTCGACACGGCGATGCAGACCGGTGCCGAGGAGATCCTTGCGACCCTCGGCGACGAGCCGCCCGCGAGCGCCATCGTCGCGATCCGGCCGTCGACCGGGGAGATCCTGGCGGCGGCCAACGGCGCGGGGGCCCAGGGTGGGAACATCGCGACCACGGGTTCCTACGCACCGGGCTCCACCTTCAAGCTGGTCACCGCCCTCGCCCTGCTGCGCGCCGGGGTGACGCTCGACGAGGTCGTGACGTGCGCGCCCGACCTCACGGTCGACGGCTACACGTTCCAGAACTACGACGACTATCCGGCCGCCGCCGTCGGCGAGGTCTCTTTCCGCACCGCGATCGCCAACTCGTGCAACACCGCGCTGATCGGCCTGCGCGACCGGATCGGCGACGGCGAGCTCGCCGAAGCGGCGGCATCGCTCGGCCTGGGGGCGGAGATCGACCTCGGCTACCCCGCCGGCCTCGGACAGGTGCCCGAGCCGGAGGGCGAGACCGAGAAGGCGGCCGACCTGATCGGGCAGGGCCGTGTGACCGCCACGCCGCTGGCCATGGCGACGGTCGCGGCGTCCATCCAGGCCGGGCGCACCGTCGTCCCTCATCTGATCGCCGACCGGACCGAGGAGGCCGACCCCGCACAACCGCTCACCGCCGAGGAGGCGGACGCGCTGCAGCAGCTGATGCGCGCGGTCGTCACCGACGGATCGGCGACCTTCCTGGCCGGGATCCCCGGCGAGCCCGTGGGCGCGAAGACGGGCACCGCCGAGTACGGCGAGCCGAATGAGGAGGGTGACCTCTCCACCCATGCATGGATGGTCGGGACGCACGGCGATCTCGCCGTCGCGGTGTTCGTCGAGTCGGGGACGTCGGGCGCGGTGACGGCGGGGCCGCTGCTGGCGGCGATGTTCGAGCGCTGGTGACCCCGGCGGAGGACGTCACGCTACGCTCGGCGACATGTCGTGGCGGTTCGAGGCCGAGCTGATCGAGTGGCGCGGGCCGGCGCCGTTCGTCTTCGCCCCGCTCCCGGCGGAGGCGTCGGCGGACGTCAAGGCGGCGGCGCGCGGCCTGATGTACTGGGGGCAGGTCCCCGTCGTGGCGACCATCGGCGCCACCGAGTTCGACACGGCGATGTGGCCGAAGGACGGTCGCTTCCTGCTCCCGATCAAAGTCGCCGTGCAGCGAGCCGAGCGCGTCGATGTCGGAGACCTCGTGTCCGCGGTCGTGCGCCTGCCGGACGAGATCGTCTGACGGCGATGAGGCCGCAACCCCTGGGTGCAGCAGGGCAACCGCTGCAGAGGACGAGACGCGAGCCTCGATTCGGGCGGCGCATCCGCGGTGATCTACGGTGGGACGATGCTCCGACGCCTGACCGCCCGCGTGTTCTGGCGGTTCAGCCGCTGGACCCTCGTCTCGCAGCCGGCTCCCGATCGTCCCACGGTGCTCATCGGCGCCCCGCACACGTCGAACTGGGACTTCGTGCTGATGCTCGCGATCGCGTGGCAGCTGCGCATCGACGTGCGATGGCTCGGCAAGAAGAGCCTGTTCCACGGCTGGCGTGGGCCTGTCATGCGGGCGCTGGGCGGCATCCCCGTCGACCGCTCGGACCCGGGCGACGTCGTCACGCAGGTCGTCTCGCGGGTGCGGGCGGGCGAGGTGTTCGGCCTGGTCGTCACGCCCGACGGAACGCGCGGCGCTCACACCCACTGGAAGTCGGGCTTCTACCGGATCGCCCGCGACGCGCACATGCCCGTCACCCTCGGGTTCGTCGACCGCACGACGATGACCACCGGTCTCGGGCCGACCATCGAGCTGACCGGAGACGTCGCGGGCGACATGGACCGCATCCGCGCCTTCTACGCCGACAAGGCGGGCTTCACCCCTGCCCTGCGCGTGGAGCCGCGGCTTCGCGACGAGGCCTCTCGGCCCTGACCGCTGCGGCGAGCGCGGTCGCTGTCCGGGTCACGGCTGCTCAGGGCTCGCAGGCGTAGCCGTCGCCGTCACGATCGAGGTCGTAGACATCGGTGCCGACGACGCGGGCGACCCCGTCGAAGTACGCCGGCCCGTTGCCGCTGCCGCCGGCGCAGTCGACGTCGCTGGCGACGGGCACGCAGGCATCGGCGTAGTTCGGATCGCAGCCGCCCGTTTCCGCCACGGGCTCCGGCTCAGGCGGCGGCGCCTGGTAGGTGCCCACGGCGGTCACCCTGTCGACGGCCGGGGTGGTCACGACGTCGGACACCAACGCCCGCTCGATCTCCTCACCGTCGAGCTCGGTGATCCGGTACGTCAGAGTCCGCTCGCCGTCCCGTCCCTGCACCGTGACCTGGCTCTGCCCGACCGGCAGAGTCGCATCGTCGACGGACGTCTCGGCGAAAGCGACGGCCTCGATCACCGCTTCCTCGCGCACGATCGGCGTGGGTGTGGGGGTCGGCGTGGGCGTCGGCGTGGGCGTGGGAGTCGACCGTGACGTCGGCGCGGCCGCGGGCTCGGCGGACACGGGCGCGGAGAACCCCGCCGCCGTTGTGTCGTCCTCCTGGGATCCGGACACGGCGGCCGCGCCGATGCCGCCGGCGAGCAGGAGCGCCACCGCCGCGGTCGCGGTCATCGTGACGCGGCGGGAGGCCCCGCGCGGCGGTCTGCGGTGCGTGCTCATCTTCGTCGCCTGTCTGCTGCTCTGCGGCCAGGGATCGCGGGTCGATCCCGATGAAGTAAAGCGCCTGGACGCCGGGCGGTCTCCGTCTGCTCCCGATGCGCGGGAGCAGACGTCCGCTCCTCCCGATCACCGGAGCAACCCGCGGGTCAGAGCCCCGAGCTGCGGCGACCGTCGTCGGGCGTATGGTGTGGCACGACCGCGGAGGCGAACCGCTGATGCGCGGAGGCGAACAGCTGCAGCGCCTCGCCCTCCGTCAGCCCCTCGACGCCGGGCAGCAGCAGGTACGGGATGTCCGGGCGCAGGTAGGGCTTGGGCCCCACCCGGTTCGCCCACCAGCCGGCCTGCCGGTTGACCACCGCGTGTCCCACCGGGGTGAGCGGCATGACGGTGCATCGGCCGCCGATGTCGTTCTTCACCCGCACCTGGCGCCGTTCGGGTGGCAGGAGGTGGCTCCAGGGGATCGGACCGATGCCACGCAGGGTGACGCCGCGGGGGTCCAGGCTCACCGGCTCCCTCTCGGCCCGCAGCCGCCCGCGCAGCAGGCGCGACGCGAGTGCGAGTCCGCCCACGCCGGCGAGACCGACGAACCCGAGGAACGCCCCGAAGAGGATCAGCAGCGCCCACACGCCGTCGTCGCGCAGCAGCAGCCCCGTGGCCAGCGCGACGGCGCCGACCGTGATCGCCCCGACGCAGGCGGCGTACATCGCGGTGCGGCGGCGCAGCCAGCGCGCCGTCGCGCCGGCGGGTGCGCCGGGCACCGACACTCCCCCGGCGGCCTCCAGCTGCTGCAGGATCCGCCCGACCCGGGGGCCGACCGCTCTCCGATCGTCCGTCGTCATCCGTCCCCCTCCAACGCACGCAGGGAGGTGACGATCTCCGTCAGCTCGTCACGCGACAGCTCGCCCCTGTCGCTGCGCAGCACGAGCGAGGGGTAGGAGGCGTCGTCGGGGTCGTCCAGGGAGATGATCGCGACGGGCTCCTCGAAGTCGCGGCAGAGGTTGGTGCACTCCGTGTACTGCTGCACGAACACCTGGGCGGGGCCGAGCCGGGTCTGCACCTCTGCCGCTTCCCGGGGCTCGGCGACGTCCTCCAGCGACACGTACACGCCGTGGGAGCCGTTCGCTCGAGGCCCCTGCTCGAGGCCGGCGCATGCGGACGAGTGCGCCTCCAGCGTGAGATCGCTGCCGAACGAGTACCTCGCGGTCGCGCACCCGTCGGCATCAGGACGGGCGGAGACCCGCGTGATGGTGAGGCGGTCGGGCACCCTGAGGTCGATCGCGAACCGCGGGTCGCTGATCTCGACATGACGACCGCTCGAGACCCAGAGCCGACCACCCAGCAGAGCGGGAAGGACCAGGGACAGCACGACCAGGAGGACGCCCACGGCGAGCGCTGCGCCGATCCACCACCGACGTCTGTGTGGCGCGGATCGCGGAGGGCCGTCCTGAACGTGCGTCATGGCGACTGATCGGTGTCCTCTCCGCTCGAGAACGTTACGGCGACCCGTGCGGCGGCGGGCCCGCAGAGAGCGTATCGAACGGGCGAGCGTCGGCCGGAGGCGGCAGACGTGCCCGGATCAGGACGCCTCAGGCCACGCGGACGATGCGTCGGCCGATCGGTAGTGGAGCAGGACGGTGCCGTTCTCGAAGGCGCGCCGCTGCGCGAGCTGGAGATCCAGACGCGCACCGTCGGGTATGGCGCGCAGGCCGCCTCCGACGACCTTCGGGACGATCACGAGCCGGTAGTCGCTGACCACGCCGGCGCGGATCGCTGCTGCGGCCGTGGTGGGCCCGAAGATCTCGACCTCGCCGCGCGACTCGTCGACGATGTCGTGGAGCGCGGACAGGCTCAGGTCGCCGACGACGCGCGCACGGTGCGACGCGTCGCCTCGGGCGGCGAGCGTGGAGGACGCCACGACGAGGTCCAGCCCGCGCCATCGCCGCGCGAACTCGTGCTCGTCGTCGCTCCAGGAGCCGTCGTCCGGGTCGGTCTCCCAGTACCGCATGAGCTCGTACGTGCGACGCCCCAGCACCTCGGTCGACACCGCGTCGAGCCGGTCGACGTGGAACCGGAACACGTCGTCGCCCGGCGCCGCCCATTGGAAGTCCCCGTCGGCGTCGGCGGCATAGCCGTCGATCGACATGATCGCGGTGTAGCTGAGAGTGCCCATGCCACATGGTCACGCCGCGCGCCGCCGACCGCAATGGGTCGCGTCACCGGGCCCGTGCGCGGGGCGCGCCCGGTGCTTCAGCCCCGCTTCAGCACGGCTTCAGCGGCGCTCGGCCACACTGGGGGCATGCGGATCCTGGTTGTCGACGACGAGAGACGTCTCGCCGAGGGCGTCCGGCGCGGGCTGGAGGCGGAGGGGTTCGCCGTCGACGTCGCGCACGACGGCGTCGACGGGCTCTGGCGCGCACGCGAGAGGGCGTACGACGCGATCGCCCTCGACCTCATGATGCCGGGCATGAGCGGATGGAAGGTCTGCGCGGCGCTCCGCGCGGAAGGCAACTGGACGCCGGTGCTGATGCTCACCGCCAAGGACGGCGAGTGGGATCAGCTCGAGGCGTTCGAGAGCGGTGCCGACGACTACGTCACCAAGCCGTTCTCCTTCGCCGTGCTCGTCGCCCGCCTGCGCGCGCTGATCCGGCGCGGCGGCGTCGAACGTCCGGTGGTGCTCGAGGCCGGCGACCTCCGCGTCGATCCCGGCGCCCACCGCGTCTGGCGGGGCGATGCCGAGGTGCCCCTCACCGCGCGCGAGTTCGCCGTGCTGGAGCAGCTCGTCCGGCGCCGCGGCGACGTCGTGTCCAAGCGCGAGCTGATCGAGAGCGTGTGGGACGACGACTTCGAGGGCGACCCGAACATCGTCGAGGTCTACGTGGGGCACCTGCGTCGCAAGGTGGACCGCCCGTTCGGGCGATCGGCCATCGAGACGATCCGCGGCGTCGGATACCGTCTGGCGTCCGATGGGGGCTGAGCGGAGGTTCGGCTCCGTCCGGGCGCGCACCACGCTCGGCGCGACGCTGGTCGTGGCCGTGGCGCTGGCCGTCGGTGCGGCGGCGTTCTTCCTCGTGCTGAGGGGCAGCGTGCTCGCCGGTGCGGAGCGGACGGCCGAGGCACGCGCCGAGCAGCTCGCCCAGGCGGTCGAGGCGGACGGCGCCGACGCCGTGTCCGTCCTCGACGACGAGGTCGTCCAGCTCCTCGACGACGCCGGCGACGTGGTGGCGACGTCCGACGAGGCCGAGGGGGTGCGGCTGCCGCCCGGCGATCCGTCGCTGGTCACGGTCGACGAGGAGACCGTGCTGCTCGCCTCGGAGGACGTCGAGTCGGTGCGCGGGCTGGACGGGGACGGTCACGTCGTCGTGGGCGTCCCCATCGACGACGAGCTGGAGACGCTGACGACGGTGGGGGTCATGCTCGCCGTTGCCGTGCCGCTCATCGTCGCGCTCGTCGCGGCCACCACCTGGTTCGTCACGGGACGGGCGCTGCGACCGGTGACGCGCATCCGGCGGGAAGTCGACGGCATCACCGCCGACCGCTTGGACCGGCGTGTCCCCGTGCCGGAGTCGTCGGACGAGATCGCGGCGCTCGCCACCACCATGAACGTCATGCTCGACCGGCTCGACCGCTCCGCGCAGGCGCAGCGCGCCTTCGTCTCCGACGCCTCCCATGAGCTGCGATCGCCGCTCGCGACCATCCGCCAGCATGCGGAGCTCGCGCAGACGTACCCGCAGACCACGTCGGTGTCGGAGCTGGCCGAGGTCGTCCACGAGGAAGGGCTGCGCCTGCAGGGCATCGTGGACGCGCTGCTGCTGCTCGCCCGGCTCAGCGAGGGCGCGGAGGACACCTCCGAGGCCGTGGACGTCGACGATCTGGCCCTCGCGGAGGCCTCCCGGCTGCGGGCGCGGGGTCTCGAGATCGACTCGGCGGGCATCGGGGCCGCACGCGTCTGCGGAAGCGGGCGCCTGCTGGGCCAGGTGCTGCGCAACCTGTGCGACAACGCCGCGCGGCACGCCGCGGGCCGGGTGTCCATCGCCACCCGCGAGGCGGACGGCGAGGTGGTCATCACCGTCGAGGATGACGGGGCGGGCATCCCCGAGGCGGAGCGCGAGCGGGTGTTCGAGCGCTTCGTGCGGCTCGACGAGGCGCGAGCGCGCGACGCGGGCGGCAGCGGGCTCGGTCTCGCGATCGTGCAGGGCATCGCGTCAGCCGGCGGCGGCACGGTCGAGGTCGGCGACTCGCGCTGGGGCGGCGCGCGCTTCACCGTGACGCTGCCCGCGCTTCCCTGAAGACGTCTTCAGGGCGTTTCAGAACCGCTTCAGCACTGTCGGCGCACGATCGGACCATGAGCGATCACGACAGCACCTCCCCCATCACCCCCGAGACCTCGGCCACGGCACCGACCGACGCCGGCACGCAGCAGAGCACGCAGGAGCCGGCGCCACGCCGCCGGCGCGGACTCCTCATCGCGGGGGCCGTCGTCGTGGGTGCGCTGCTCGCGGGCGGCGGCGTCGCCGCCGGCGCGGCCCTCGCCGACCACGATGACGACGACGATCACGTCACGCGCTCGTCCCAGGACGACGATGGCCAGGCGCCCCGCGACGACGATCGCGACGACGACGGTGACGGCGCCGGATCCGCGGGGTCGGCGACCGGCTCGGTGGAGGCGTACGGCGCCGCCTCGGCCGCGGACGTCGTCGACGCGGTCGAGGCCGCCTCGTCGGTCGCCGAGGGCGACCCCGTGAACGTCGAGGCGCAGCGCGACGGCGCGTGGGAGGTCGCGTTCGAGACGACCGCGGGCGACGAGACCGAGGCCCGTGTCTCGGCGGACGGCACGGCCGAGGTCATCGCCACGGAGGCGGCGGACGCCGACGAACGCGCGCCCGAGAACGTGCTCGACGCCGACGCCATCGCGTCCCTCGTCGAAGCGGCCCTCGCGGACACCGACGGCACGGTCGTCGAGGTCGGCAGCGACGACGGCACGACCCCCTGGGATGTCACGGTGCTCACCGCCGACGGTCTTGAGGTCGAGCTCGACCTCGACGCCGACTTCGCGATAACCGCCCGCGACACGGACGACTGACCCGCGGCCTCGTCCTCGGACGAGACCGAACCCGCGCGGCGAGACAGAGACCCCCGCGCGAGACCCCCGCCGTCACGGCCGGTCTCGCGCGGGGGTCTCTGTCTCGCGGCCGGCGGACGCGCGGTCAGCGCGACGACAGCGCCCGCAGCTCGTCGGCGGAGAGCGTCAGGTCGTGCGCTTCGAGGTTGCTGCGCAGGTGCGACTCCGACGTCGTGCCGGGTATCGCGATCACGTGCTCCCCCTGGGCGAGGAGCCAGGCGAGCGCCACCTGCGACGCCTCCGCGCCCCGCGCCGCCGCCACCTCGGCGACCCGCGCGTCCTGCTCGACCGTCCCCATCGCCAGCGGGAAGAAGGCGACGAAGGTGGTCCCCGTGGTCGACGTCGCCCGCAGCACGTCGGCGGACGACCGGTCGCCGACGCTGTATGGGTTCTGCACGGCGTCGATCCGGGTGATCCCGCGGGCGCGGTCCAGCAGCTCCGCGTCGATCCCCGACAGGCCTACCCCGCCGATCGCGCCCGCATCGCGCGCCTCGGCGAGGACGCCCAGCTGGTCCTCCAGCGGGAAGGACTCGTCGACGCGGTGCAGGTAGACGAGGTCGATCCGTTCGCGACGCAACCGTCGCCGACCGAGCTCGAGTTGCTGCCGCAGGTAGGCGGGATGCCCGAGCGGCACCCACTCGGACGCGGACGGTCGCACGTTGCCGATCTTCGTGGCGACGACGACCTCGGGCAGCGTGGCCAGCGCCTCCCCGACGAGCTCCTCCCCCGCGCCCAGCGCATACGCGTCGGCCGTGTCGACGTGGTCGACTCCCACGTCGATGGCATGGCGGAGGAAGCGGATCAGCTCGTGCCTGTCGGTCGGCGGCTGCCACACGGGCGCCGTCGGTCCGCGCCGCTGATCCGGACGGTCAGCCAGGCGCATGGTCCCGAGTCCTATGCGGGAGACGTGCCGTCCGGGAATGAGTTCGTGTCTGTTCGTCATGCGGCAAGCGTCGGCCCTTCACACGGTGTGAAGGTCAAGCGGAATCGTCCGGCTGCGCCCGACGTTGCCGACGACATGCTCATCGGACAGCTCGCCGAACGCACCGGCTCCAGCCGCCGGTCCTTGCGCTATTACGAGGAGCAGGGTCTCATCGCCGCCTCACGGGACCGCAACGGGTACCGCTCTTACCCGGCGGGGACCGAGCAGTCCGTCCGACGCATCCGCGTGCTCCTGGGTGCGGGGATCCCCGTCAGGGTGATCCGCGATGTCCTCGACTGCGTGTGCGGCGGCGACGCGGAGATCGAGCCGTGCATGGAGCCCGCGTTGCGCGAGGAGCTGCGCCGCGCCGACGAGCGGATCGACGAGCACCTCGCACGCCGTGACGAGCTGCGGAAGGTGCTCGAGGCGTTCTGAGCCGGGCGATGAGCCGTCCGTGGATGCGAGGCCTCGTGCCATGCTTGGATCGTCCAGGACGCTGGCGGAGGGTGAGCATGCGACTGTGACGATGAGTCGTGTCGTCGAAGGAGCAGCTCGCGTGTCCCGCAACGCCAAGATCACCACGGCGCTGATCGCCCTGGCCTTCGCCACGGTGGCGCTGACCGGCTGCACCGCCACCGCAGCGCCCGAGTCCGCCGAGGAGTCACCCGCTGCCTCCCCCGCTGCGGCTGCCGCCGCGAGCGAGCCGACTCCCGCGGCTACTCCGACGCCGGAATCCACCGAGCCGGAAACCTGCCTCAGCTTGTCTTCGGTCACGGGCACCGACGATTTGTTCCTGGAGCGAAAGAAGCCCCTCAAGGATCTGGGCGTGCGGGAGTTCGCGCAAGGCGAGGTGACGCTCGACGAGGACGGCGTCCCCGTGACGTACACCGTCGAGCCCGGCGACGTCGAGGCCGTGATCGCTGAGCGGCTCTGCGCGTACCCGGTTCTCGCCTCGATGAACCACGAGCACTACGTCTACCCGGGGCTGGTGCTCTGGCTCAACCCCGACCCCGAAACCCCGTCGCTGGACTTCTACGCGCCGAGGGACGCGGAGGCCGGGTTCAAGCAGATCCCGTACCAGGAGGCCATCACGGCGGCGGGCGTGGCGGCGGACGCGGGCGACATCGACACCGTGCGAGCGATCTGGAACGACACGCCCTTGGGCATGTTCACGGACCAGGAGGCCATCGACACGATCCAGCAGGTGGTCGACTCCGGCGACCCTGACGCCCTGCGCCAGCTGTTCTCCTGAACCCCGCGGGGCTCCCGCCCGACGGCGTAGTTGCCGTCACACGTTGAAGCGGAACTCCACCACGTCGCCGTCGGCCATGACGTAGTCCTTGCCCTCGATGCGCACGCGGCCCTTCGACTTGGCCTCGGCCATCGAGCCCGCCTCGTCGAGGTCGGCGAATGAGACGACCTCGGCCTTGATGAAGCCGCGCTCGAAGTCGGTGTGGATGACGCCGGCGGCCTGCGGGGCGGTCGCGCCCTTGCGGATCGTCCAGGCGCGCGACTCCTTGGGGCCCGCGGTCAGGTAGGTCTGCAGGCCGAGCGTCTCGAAGCCGACGCGGGCGAGCTGGTCGAGGCCCGACTCCTGCTGGCCGAGGGACTGCAGCAGCTCGAGCGCCTCCTCGGCGTCGAGGTCGATCAGCTCCGACTCGACCTTCGCGTCGAGGAAGACCGCCTTGGCGGGGGCGACGAGCTCGGCGAGCTGCGTCATGCGCGCGTCGTCGGTGAGCACGCCCTCGTCGACGTTGAAGACGAACAGGGCGGGCTTGGCGGTCAGCAGGCCCAGCTCGCGGATCGGCGTGACGTCGAAGCCCGCCTGGAAGAGCGTCTTGCCCGAGTCGAGCACGTCCTTCGCCGCCTGCGCCGCCTCGAGCACGGCCGCGTCGGCCTTCTTGCCCTTGACCTCCTTCTCGAGGCGCGGCAGCGCCTTCTCGAGCGTCTGGAGGTCGGCGAGGATCAGCTCGGTGTTGATGGTCTCCATGTCGGAGGCCGGGTCGACCTTGCCGTCGACGTGCACGACGTCCGCGTCGGCGAAGCCGCGCACGACCTGCGCGATCGCGTCGGCCTCGCGGATGTTCGCGAGGAACTGGTTGCCCAGGCCCTCGCCCTCGCTTGCACCGCGCACGATGCCCGCGATGTCGACGAACGACACCGGCGCCGGCAGGACGCGCTGCGACCCGAAGATCTCCGCCAGCCGGGTCAGCCGCGGGTCGGGCAGCTCGACCACGCCGACGTTCGGCTCGATCGTCGCGAACGGGTAGTTCGCGGCGAGCACCGTGTTCTTGGTCAGGGCGTTGAAGAGGGTCGACTTGCCGACGTTCGGGAGTCCGACGATTCCGATGGTGAGAGCCACGGGAGTCCAGTCTACGCGGGCCGCGCCGCCCCTCCCCGCGCCGCTTGCCCCTCGCGAGTGCCATTCGGCACTCGGACCGGATCCGTGAGTGCCATATGGCACTCGGGCAGGCTCGGCGAGTGCCATATGGCACTCACCGACAGGCCGCGCCTCGCGCCCGTGCGCACCTCGGGCGACTGACTCAGCCGATGAGCGACGGCCTCAGGTCGCGCATCGTCCGGGTGCGGGTCATCCGCAGCGTGCTGAGGTAGGCGACCACCAGAGACCCGATCAGCCACACCGCCAGGAACAGCGCATCGGCCTGCGCCCGTTCGAGGTCTCCGCCGTACATCAGCTGGCGGATGCCGTCGACGGCATGGCTCATCGGCAGCGCCTCGTGCAGCGTGCGCAGCAGCGGCGGCAGCGTCTGCCACGGGAACGTGCCGCCCGCGCTGACGAGCTGCAGCACCATGAGCACCAGGCCGAGGAACTGTCCGACGCTGCCCAGCAGCAGGTTGAGGGTCAGGATGATCGCCGCGTACGTCGCCGACGTCAGCGCCATGAACCCCACCATCCCCCACGGGTGCGCCACGGAGTAGCCGAGCGCGACGGTGATGATGCCGAACACGGCCACCATCTGGACGGCGCCCAGCACGGCCGGCGTCGTCCACGCGGCGGCGGCGATCGGCAGCGGCCGGCGCAGCGCCGTCACCGCGCGCTTGGAGTACGGCTTGACGATCAGGAAGAGCGCGTAGATCCCGATCCAGGCGGACAGGCTGATGAAGAACGGGGCCATCCCTGCGCCGTACGACGAGGCCTCGGCGACGTCGGCGTCCTGCACCCGCACCGGATCCGCGATCGCCGCGGCAGCGGTGCTCCGCTCGTCCTCGTCCTGGTCGGGGATGCGGTCGAGCCCCGACGCGAGACCGTCGCGCAGCTCCGCGGCGCCGGAGTCGAGATCCGCGAGACCGCTGGCGAGGGTGTCGCTGCCGTCGGCCAGCTGCCGCGTGCCGCTCGAGAGCGACGCCGCCCCCTGATCGGCGCTCGCGATGCCGTCGGCGAGCGCCGGCGTCGCCGCGGCGAGCTGCGCGGTCCCGTCCGCCACCGCGGCGCTGCCGTCGGCGAGCGCTGCGATATCGTCCGCCGCCGACTGCACGCGATCGTTCGCGCTCTCGAGGTCGTCGCGCACCGGGGTCACGATGCCGAGCACGGCCTTCACCTGGTCGGACGTCAGCCCGACGCCGTCGAGGCGGGAGCGGATGTCGTCGTCGCTGGGCGCGTCGGCGACGGCGCGGGCCACCTCGTCGGCGATGGGCTGCACGGTGCCGGACAGCTGGGCGTTGCCGTCGGCGACCTGGCGAGCGCCGTCGGCGAGCTGCTGCGTCTGCGCGGGCAGGTCGCGGGTGTTGTCGTCCAGCGTGGCGAGCCCCGCGGCGAGCGCGGCGGCGCCGTCGGCCGCGGTGCCCGCGCCGTCGGCGAGCGTGTCGGCGCCGCTCTTGGCCGAGTCGGCCCCGTCGGCGAGCTGACGGGCGCCGTCCGCGGCGTCGGCGATGCTCGACCGGATCGTCGCGATGCCGTCCAGGAGGGTGCGTGCGGCCTCCTCGCCGACCTCGCGGGTCAGGCTCGCCTTCACCGCGGCGGTGACCTGGTCGGCGATCGTTCCCGCGAGGTAGCTGTTGGCGTCGTTGGTGGTCAGCTCGATGACCGCCTGGCGAGGATCGTCGCCGGCGGCGGAGACGAGGTCGTCGGAGAACTCGGGGCCGAGCGTCACGACGAAGTCGTACGTGCCGACGCGCAGCCCGTCGCGGGCGGCGTCCGCCGACACCACGTCCCAGCCGACCGTGCCGTCGTCGAGCAGCTGGTCGCGCACCTCGTCGCCGTAGACGACCAGCTCGTCGTCGGACTCGTCCGATCCGTCGCCGGCGAGCTCGGCGTCGCTGCTCGTGGTGCCCTCGTCCTGCACGACGAGGGCGACCGGCACGTCGTGCAGGTTGCCGTACGGATCGTCGTTGCCCCAGAGGTAGAGGCCGGCGTAGAGGACGGGCACGAGCATGAGCGCCGTCAGCGCGACCGCCGCCATGGGCGTCGCCACGAGGCGCTTGAGCTCGGTACGGACCAGTGTGAGGAACGTCACGATGTCCCCTCCTCGGGGTCGGTGCGCGGCGGTGCGGGGTCGGCGACGCCGTCCGTGCTGTTCTGCTCGATGGGGGCGTCGGCGGCGCGGCCTTCGTCGTCCGGTGCGTCGTCCTCCTCGTCTCGGGCGTCGGGCGCGTCGTCGCCGAGCGCCTCGGGAGCCGCGTCCGGCGCGACCGTCGCCGTGCCGCTCTCCGGCGGGGCCTCCTCGAACGCGACCTCATCCGGGGCGGCCGGCTCACGGCCAGGCGCGTCCAGGTCGAGGGCATGCGGCAACGGCCGGGTGTCGACGTCCACCCCGAGCGCCTCGATCGCCGCCCGTCCCGCGAGCACCAGCACCGCCAGTCCCCGGCTCGCGAGGTCGTCGGCCACTGCGCGCCATGCGACGGGGTCGCCGCCGTGGCGGTCCGGCGAGACGATGACGACCGCCTCGACGCCCGGGCGCAGCGTCGCCGCCTCGGCCAGCACGCGCAGACGCACGGCGGCGGGCACGTCGTGGACGCGTGTGCGGGCCTCGCCCGCCGCGCCCCACTGCGACAGCAGCCGGGCGGTGGCCGCGCGTGCGCCCCGGACTCCGGCGTAGCGCAGCTCCTCGCGCACGACGTCCGCAAGGCGCAGGTCGTCGGGCGGCGCGCTCACGTCGGGCGCGTCCACGAGCGCGACGGCGTTGCGCAGCCGACGGTGGTCGGCCTCGCCGTCGATCGTGACCTCCCCGGTGTCGGGGCTCATCCGCCCGCTCAGCACCAGGCCCAGCACGGTGGGCCGCTGGCCGCCCTCGACGGGCACCACGCGCACCTGACCGCCGCGCACGTGCACGGTGGTCTCGGGCAGCGCGCGCCCCTTGGAGATGCCACGCGCCGAAAGCCTCACGGCCTCCCCCGGCGCACGGACGTGCGCGGCTCCGCGCCGACGGCGTCGGCGACGGCCGCCGCGTCGCGCCACGACAGGCCGGCGATGCCGAGGGCCATCACGATCACGAGGCGACGGGCGGCAGCGTCGTCCGCCTCCTGCCGGACGACCTCGTCCAGCACGTCGAGCGCCTGACGCTCGATGAGCCGCGAGACCGTCTGGACGTCCGCGTCCGCCCGGAAGACGCCCCGCTCGACGCCACGCGAGACCGCCGCGCGCAGGGAGGCTCGGATGGGCTCGAGCCCGCGCGCCACGGTGTGCTCGAGGGGACCGCCGACCACCATGCGCGCGACGAGCTTGACGTGCGCGACCTCGGTCCACAGCGCCGAGCCGATCTTCGCGACGTGGACGGCGGGGTCGTCGTCGCCCACGTCGGCGAGGGCCTCGGCGATCCGCGCCGCTCCGCGGCTCGCCAGCTCGGTCAGAAGCTCGTCGCGCGAGGCGAAGTGCCCGTAGACCGAGCGCCTGCTGAGGCCGGCCGCCGAGGCGACGGCGTCGATCGACGCGTCCGGGTCCCGCCGCATGACGGCGGCGGCGGCCGAAAGGATCGCCTCGCGGTTGGCGAGAGCGTCGCGGCGGGGTCGGCGGGTCGGCGTGGGCACCAGGCCAGCGTAATAACTTGCACACTAACGTGCAACTTCATTCGGCGATCTGCCAGCTGCCGCGGCGCGCCTCCCGCCCGCGGAGCGTCGGCGGACGGACGCTGGGCACATGCCGCTGGACTTCACCGCGATCGACTTCGAGACAGCGAACGGATCGAGGGCCTCGGCGTGCCAGGTGGGCCTGACCCGCGTGCGCGACGGCCGCGTGGTCGAGACGGCCGGGTGGCTCATCCGCCCGCCGGCCGGCCACGACCTGTTCCAGGAGTGGAACACGCGCATCCACGGCATCACAGCCGAGGACGTCGTCGACGCCCTCGGCTGGGACGAGCAGATCGAGGACCTCATCGGCTTCGCCGGAGAGGATGTCCTGGTGGCGCACAACGCCAGCTTCGACATGGGCGTGCTGCGCGCGGCCTGCGAGGTCACCGCCTTCGCGCTGCCCTCCTACCGCTATCTCTGCACGCTGCAGGTCGCGCGCAAGGCGTACACGCTGCCGTCGTACCGCCTGCCGGTGGCGGCCGAGGCCGCTGGCTTCGTCGGCTTCTCCCACCACGACGCGATCGCCGACGCCCTCGCGTGCGCGCACATCGTCATCGACGCCGCACGTCGCGCCGGCGCAGCCGATGTCGGCGCCCTCGCCGCGGCGCTGGGCGTACGCACCTCGCAGCTCGCCCCGGCCGCCGTCGCGGCATGATGTCGGTGGCCCCGGGCATGCTGAGGCCATGGACGCACTCGCACTGATCGCGCTGGCCGTCGCCCTCCTCGCCGGCGGCGCGCTGGGCTGGCTCGCGCGCGCCGCGCGTTCGACCCGCGAGGCCTCCGAGACGCGCGCCGCGCTGGCGGCACGCGACGCCGAGGTGGTCGCGCTGCGCGAGGCTGTCGACCGCCAAGAAGACCTGCGGCGGGATGCCGTCGCGCACGCGCAGGCCGAGCGCGCCTCGGCGGAGGAGCGGGCACGGCGTGAGTCCGCCGTGCTGACGGCCCTCTCCCCCGTGCGCGACAGCCTGCAGCGCATGCAGCAGCGCGTCGACGAGATGGAGCGCGAGCGACACGGCCAGTTCGGCTCGATCGCCGAGCAGCTGCGTCGCGCCCAGGCGTCGGACGAGGCGCTGCGCGCCACCACCGAGTCGCTCGCGGGCGCACTGCGCTCCACCACCGTCCGCGGCGTCTGGGGCGAGGCACAGCTCCGCCGCGTGGTGGAGGCCGCAGGCCTGCTCCGGCACGTCGACTTCGACGTCCAGGCGTCCCTCACTACCGAGGGATCAGCCGGCCGCCCCGACATGGTGGTGCGGCTGCCGGGAGACAAGGCGATCGCGATCGACGCGAAGGCTCCTCTCGACGCGTTCCTCGATGCGGCCGCGATCCCGGACACGGCCACCGGCGACGACGCGCGACGACGGCGGGAGCTGCTGAGCCGTCACGTCAAGGCGGTGCGCGCGCACGTCGACGCCCTCGCCAAGAAGGCCTATTGGGAGGGCCTGCCCTCGAGCCCCGAGTTCGTGGTCTGCTTCCTGCCCAGCGAGTCGATCCTGGCTGTGGCCCTCGATGAGGACCCGACGCTGCTCGAGCACGCGTTCGCCAGGCGCGTCGCCCTCGCCTCTCCCGTGAACCTCTGGGCCGTGCTGAAGACCGTCGCCTACGCCTGGACCCAGCAGGAGGTGTCCGACGAGGCGCGCACGCTGTTCGCCCTCGGCAACGAGCTGTACGGGCGGCTCGGCACGCTCGCTCAGCACGCCGACGATCTGCGTCGCTCGATCGATCGCACGGTCGACGCGTACAACCGCTTCGCCGGATCGCTGGAGTCGCGCGTGCTCGTCACGGCCCGACGCTTCCCCGGGATCGATCAGACGAAGCTCGACGCGGCGGCTGCGCCCTCGCCGATCCACACCTCCACGCGACGCATGGCGGCACCCGAGCTGGTCGAGGGACTGCAGCCGGAGCCGGTCGTCGACACGGCGAACGCGGAGTCGATCGGCGAGCTCCTGGACCCGTCGCGACTCGGCGACGACGAGTCGGTCAGCCGGGGAAGAAGCTGAGCAGGGCGGTCACCGCGCCCGAGAAGACGAGGAAGGCGCCGACGAACCACCAGGCGCTGGCCTCCTGGCCCGGAGGGCGGCGGACGCGCAGCAGCACGTCGGGCCGGCGAGCCGGATCCGTGACCGTCGGCTGAGCGGCAGGTCGCGGCGCCGTCTGGCGCGGCGCCTGAACGCGTTGAACCGGCGCATGCTGTACGGACATGCCTCGCCCCCTGCCGTGTCGGTGCGCCCCGTCCGGGGGCGTTCTCAGCCGGGAACCATTCTTCCAGACCGAACCTCCGAAGTCGGTCACAGGTGCATCACACGGCGCGCCGCGCCGACGCCTCCGATGCGGCGGCGCGGGCGCTCAGGACGCGCGTGGGCTCAGAGCCACTTCGAGACGAGGTGGTCCGAGGAGACACGCCGCATCGTGCCCGAGTGGCTGCGCAGCACGACGCTCTCGGTGTAGACGTAGTCGCCCTGACGGCGCACGCCGGCGACGAGCTGGCCGTCGGTCACGCCCGTGGCGACGAACAGGGTGTTGTTGCCGGCCACGAGCTCCTCGGCCTCGTACACGTAGTCCATCCGCAGACCCGCGTCGATCCCCTTCTGGCGCTCCTCGTCGTCGCGCGGCCAGAGCCGCCCCTGGATGTGCCCGCCGAGGGCCTTGATCGCGCACGCGGTCACGATGCCCTCCGGGCTGCCGCCCACGCCCACGCACATGTCGATGCGCGCGTCGTGCCGCGCCGCGTTGATGCCGCCCGCCACGTCGCCGTCGCTCATCAGGCGCGTGCCCGCCCCGGCCTCGCGGATCTCACGGATGAGCTGCTCGTGACGCGGGCGGTTGAGCACCGAGACGACCAGCTCGTCGACCGGCTTGCCGAGCGCCCCTGCCAGCAGGCGGATGTTCTCGCCGATGGGCAGGCGGATGTCGACGACGCCGACGCCCGCGGGGCCTGTGACGAGCTTGTCCATGTAGAAGACGGTCGAGGCGTCCAGCATCGTGCCGCGGTCGGACATCGCGATCACCGACAGGGCGTTCTGCCGTCCGGCCGCGGTGAGCGACGTGCCGTCGATCGGGTCGACCGCGATGTCGTACGCGCGCCCCTCGCCCGTGCCCACGTGCTCGCCGTTGTAGAGCATGGGGGCGTTGTCCTTCTCGCCCTCACCGATGACGACCACCCCGTCGAAGTCGACCGTCGACAGGAACGCGCGCATGCCGTCCACCGCCGCACCGTCCGCCGCCTCCTTGTCACCGCGGCCGATGAACGGCACCGCGCGGATCGCGGCGGCCTCGGTGGCGCGCACCAGCTCGAGGGCGATGTTGCGATCCGGGTGGAGGGGGGACATGTCAGAGGTCTGCATGGTTCCACGCTAAGCCGGGCGAGCCGGATCGGCCCGGCGCGCCGCCCGGCAGGATTGCCGTTTCTTTCGGAATCGAAAATCTCGTGCCGGGCGGGACGGGGCGCGGCGGCCTCGGTGGAACGCCGGCGCCGCGCCGATAGACTGGCCGGGCTTCATCGACCGAACTCAAGGAGTCGTCATGCCTTTCGCCACCCCGGATCAGTACGCGGAGATGCTCGACCGAGCGAAGGCCGGCGGCTTCGCGTATCCGGCGATCAACGTCTCGAGCTCCCAGACCGTCAACGCCGTGCTGCAGGGGCTGCAGGAGGCCGGCAGCGACGGCATCCTGCAGGTCACGACGGGCGGCGCCGACTACTTCGCCGGCCACACCGTGAAGAACCGCGCGATCGGCGCGATCGCGATGGCCGAGTACGTCAAGCGCGTGGCCGCGTCCTACGACATCACCGTGGCGGTGCACACCGACCACTGCCCGAAGGACGCGCTCGACAGCTTCCTGCTGCCGATCCTCGCGGCCTCCGAGGAGCAGGTGAAGGCGGGCGGCCAGGCGATCTTCCACTCGCACATGTGGGACGGCTCGGCCGTTCCCCTCGACGAGAACATCGAGATCGCCTCCGAGCTGCTGCCGCGGCTGCACAACATCAACGCGATCCTCGAGATCGAGGTCGGCGTCGTCGGCGGCGAGGAGGACGGCGTCAAGCACGAGGGCTCGAACGAGGCCCTGTACACGACCGTCGCGGACGTCGCGAAGGCGGTCGAGGCCCTCGGGCTCGGCGAGAAGGGCCGCTACATCTCCGCCCTCACCTTCGGAAACGTCCACGGCGTGTACAAGCCGGGCGGCGTGAAGCTCCGCCCCGAGCTGCTCGGCGAGATCCAGGAGGGCATCGCCGCACAGTTCGGCACGGACGCCAAGCCGCTCGACCTCGTCTTCCACGGCGGCTCCGGCTCGACCGAGGACGAGATCGCGACCGCCGTCCGCAACGGCGTCGTGAAGATGAACATCGACACCGACACCCAGTACGCCTTCACCCGCTCGATCGCGGGCTACATGCTCACGAACTACGAGGGCGTGCTGAAGGTCGACGGCGAGGTCGGCAACAAGAAGCAGTACGACCCCCGCGCATGGGGCAAGGTCGCCGAGTCGGCCATGGCCGCCCGCGTGGTGGACGCCACGAAGCAGCTCGGCTCGCACGGCAAGTCGCAGGCCTGACGCCGCCACGACGGATGCCCCGGTGCCGCAAGGCCCGGGGCATCCGTCGTCTCATCCCGTGGGGGCGAGGAACGTCGCCGTCGGGGCGCCCGTGTGCGGGGACGTCTCGACCACGGCGCGCACCGCGTAGACGCGCTCGATGAGCCGCGCGTCGAGCGTCTCGGTCGCCGGCCCCGCGGCGACCACTCGCCCGGCCTCCAGCACGGCGACGTCGTGACAGAACCGCGCGGCGAGGTTCAGCTCGTGCAGCGCGGCCACGACGGTGATGCCGAGCCCGCGCAGCAATGCGAGGATCTCGAGCTGGAACCGCACGTCCAGGTGGTTCGTCGGCTCGTCGAGCAGCAGCACGTCCGGCTCCTGGGCCAGGGCGCGCGCGACGTGCACCCGCTGCCGCTCGCCGCCGGAGAGCCCCGACCATCGGCGGGATCGGAGCGACGCGAGCCCCATCGTCTCCAGCGCCGTCTCCACGGCGGCGGAGTCGCTTCTGCTCGCGGCGCCGAACGCGCGCCGGTAGGGAGTCCGCCCCAGCATCACGATCTCGAAGACCGACAGGTCGGTGTGGAGGTCGTGGTGCTGCTCGACGACGGCCACCCGGCGGGCCGTCGCGCGGCGGATGGCGGCGTGGACGGGGCGTCCGTCGAGCGTCACGCGCCCCGCGTCCGGGCGCGTGACGCCCGCGAGGGCGCGCAGCAGCGTCGTCTTGCCGGCGCCGTTCGGGCCGAGCACGCCGAGGAAGCGTCCCGGCCGGATCTCCAGGTCGACCTCGTCGAGCAGGGCGCGTCCCTTCACGGCGACCGTCACCCCGTGGGCGCGCAGCGCCCCGGGCGCCGTCATCGCGCCGCCGCCCCTCGGAGGACGATCGCGAACGCCGGCGCCCCGAGCAGGGCGGTGATCACGCCGACCGGGAGCTCGTGCGGTGCGAACGCCGTGCGGGCGAACGCGTCCACCCAGATGAGGAAGATCGCGCCGGTCAGCGCAGAGAGCGGGATGAGCAGGCGATGCCCGGGCCCGGCGAGGATCCGCACGACGTGCGGGATGAGCAGCCCCACGAACCCGATCGCTCCGGACGCCGCGACGGCGGCGGCGGTGACCAGTGCCGCGGCCGTCATCAGAGTGATCCGCGCGGCCGTCACTCGGATGCCGAGCGCCGCCGCGGCGTCCCAGCCGAGCTCGAAGGCGTCCATGGCGGGGGCGAGCGCCGCGCAGACCGCGCAGCCGGCGAGCACGATCCCGGCCGCGAGCAGGGTCTGCGGCCATCGCGCGCCGCCGAGCGAGCCCAGCAGCCAGAACGTGAAGCCGCGCGTCGAGTCGGCATCGCCCCCGAGCATGAGCACCAGCGAGGTCACCGCGGAGAAGAACTGCGAGACCAGGACGCCCGTGAGCACGACGCGCGCGGGGTTGGCGACGCGCCCGCCGCCGATCAGCACGAGGACGATGCCGAAGGCGAGCACGGCGCCTGCGAAGGCTCCGGTCGACAGCGCGACGGCGCCCGTCCCCCACCCCAGGATCAGGACCGCCACGGCTCCGGTGGACGCGCCGGACGAGACACCGAGCAGGTAGGGCTCCGCCAGCGGGTTGCGCGTGACCGACTGCAGCACCGCGCCGCAGACCGCGAGGCCCGCTCCGACCACGCCCGCGAGCAGCACGCGCGGCACGCGCGACTGCCACACGAGCGAGTCGACGAGCGGAGCGGCGGGCGGGCTCGGCGCCAGCGCCTCCAGCCCGAGGTGCCGCAGGACGATCCCGACGACGTCCAGCGGCCCGATGTCGGCCGTTCCCACGAGCACCGCGGCGACGAGCGTCGCGACGAGGCCCGCCGAGGCCAGCACGGCCACCGCCGGCCCCCTCGCCCGCCGAGGATGCGCGGTCACCGCCTCCGCGGCGACGGCGGTCGCGACGGTCATCGTCGCGCGAGGACGACGTAGTCGTCGTAGAGCTGCCAGACCGTGCCCGTCTCGCGGAACCCGGCGGCGCGCAGCGCTTCCAGGTGCAGGGCGAGCGGGCTGTCGGGCGGGGCGGGCCGGTCGCGGAAACGCCGGTCGCGTTCGTCCGCGTGGGCGGCGAGCTCGGGCACCGTGAGCGCCTCGTACCACCACTCGTCCCACGTCGGCACGCCCGCCGCACGCGCGGCCTCCTGTGTGCGCGCGTCGTCTCCCGCGGCCAGCGCGCTCAGCAACGGCTGGGTCGCCTCGTCGAACCGCAGGTGATCGGCGTCCAGCACGACGCCGTCCTCCCTCACGAGGCCCGCCAGCTCGGCGTACACGGCGACGAGCCCGGCCGGCGGCAGCCAGTGCAGCGCCGTGGACGAGACGGCGGCATCGATCCGCTCGACGGGCAGCGCCGACGACCAGCCGGGCGACGCGAGGTCCGCGTCGACCGGCATGAAGCGATCGCCGAAGGGCTCGAGGGCGATCGCCGCCAGCCGCAGCTGCACCGGGTCGTAGTCCACCCCGACGACCACGGCATCGGGAAAGCGCTCGAGGATGCGCGCCGCAAGGCTGCCCGGTCCGCAGCCGAGGTCGACCACGACGAGGGCGCCGTCCTTGCCCGGGCCGGCGGCGAGGACGTCCAGCATCACCTGGAAGCGCTCGTCCCGATCCGTGATGTAGGCGGCCTGCTGGGCGTCCCACCGGCGCACCAGCGACGAGAAGACGCTCATCGGCCGGCCTCCTGGAGGTCGACGATGCCCTGCGCGACGGCCGGGACCGCCTTGACGCTGTTGATCGACGGGTCCATGTACTGGCCGGGCACCACGATGAACCGCTCCTCGCGCACCGCCTCGAGCTGCGACATCAGCGGGTCGCTCGTGAGGAAATCGACCTTCTCCTCCACCGTGTCACCGGGGTATCCGCGGGTGAGGTCGGCCAGGACGATGTAGTCCGGCTGCCGCGCCGCGACCTCGTCCCAGCTCACCTCGGGCCACTTGTTCGTCGCGTCGTCGAAGAGGTTGCGCACGCCCAGCAGCTCCGAGACGTGCTGCGGCAGGCCGCCCGGCCCGGCGACGGAGGGCGTCGCGGCGGAGGCTGCGGTCGAGTAGAACCAGACGACGGACGGCTCGCCGTCGATCGCCTCGGCGATCTCGAGCCCGTCCTGCACGGTCTGCTCCTGCTGCGCCACGAGCTCGTCGCCCGCCGGCACGACGTCGAGGATGCGCGCGATGTCGCGGATCTCGTCGTTCAGGAGCTCGAAGGAGGCGTCGGCGACGGACGCGTGGTAGGTGCAGTCGAACTCGGTGAGGTACGTCGGGACGCCGAGCTCGTGCAGCTCGGACCGCTCCCCCGCGTTGTCGGCGGTGAGGAAGGACGCGTAGGACGAGTAGACGAAGTCGGGCTGCGCCTCGAGCAGCCCCTCGTGCGTGAGGATGCCGTCGCTCAGCAGCGGGATGGCCTCGTACTCGCTGCGGATGTCGTCGGGCACCGGGTCGGTCTGGTACGCGGTGCCCGCGATGCGGTCTGCCGCTCCCAGGCGGATCAGCAGCTCGGTGGCCGACTGGTTCAGCGACACGACCCGCTGCGGGGCCTGCGGCACCTCGACGGTCTCCCCGCAGTTGTCGTACTCGAGCGGATAGCCGGATGCCGTCGCCGCCGTGTCCCCGTGAGCGTCCGCCGCGGGCGCACAGCCCGCCACGAGGGCTCCGACGGCGAGCGCACCTCCGACACTAATGATTCTCATTCTCATTTGCACGGATGCGAATCTATCACCTCTGCCCTCCCTCGCCCGACGGCCGGCCGGCGCGCACATGCGGCACCGCGCCGGACGCTCAGCGCTCCGCGGTCAGGCTCTCCTCGACCGCCGCGTAGAGGGCGCGCGACTCGGTGAACCGGGCGTCGTCGTCCTCCTGCGCGAGCACGACGACGTAGACCCGCACGACGCCCCCGGCGACCGCGACGTCCTTCGCCGAGAGCAGGTTGCTGCCGTCGAGTGTGCCGGTCTTGATGCCCACCACCCCCGGGTCCGCCAGCAGGTCGTTCGTGTTCTCCACGAGCCCCGCCCCCGGCAGCTCGACCTCCGACGTCGCGACGATCTCCGCGACGACGGGGTTCGCCATCGCCAGCCTGCCGAGCTCGATGAGGGCCGACGGGGTCGCGGTGTTGCCGGGGTCGATCCCGGTCGGCTCGACGACCTCGATCCCGGTCAGGCCCTTCTCGGCGAGGTAGGCCTCGGCCGCCCGCGCGTAGGCGGCGTCGTCGCCCCAGACGTCCGCGACCAGGATGTCGGCGTAGTTGCAGGCAGAGCCCAGCAGCATCCCCTGCAGCAGCTGATGCTGCGTGAGCACACCGCCGACAGGCACCGGCAGCGCCGACTCGTCGCGGGCCAGGTACTCCTCGTACGAGTCGTTCCACCGCTCGACGAAGCGATAGTCCGGCCCGGCCTCGCCCACCGCGAGCGGCTTCTCCTCGAGCACCATGAGCGCGGTGAGCAGCTTGGTGATGCTCGCCATCGCGTGCGGGTCGTCGGCGTGGGTCAGGACGTCGCCGTCGCCGACCGCGATCGCCGCACCGCCCTCGGCGGGCCACGGGATGTCGGAGGACTCGAGCGCAAGAGCGGCGCCCGCCCCGCCGCCTCCCGCCGCCTGCTCCGTGTCCCGGGAGCCGACCGCGGAGTTCGCGAACGTCGCGATGCCGGCGCCGAGCACGACCGCCAGCACGACGAACGAGAGGAAGCGCGCCAGGCGCTGCCGGCGACGACTGCTGAAGGGACTCATGCGACACCCAGTCTCACAGAGTGGGAGCGGTTCGGACGGGACGACTCACCGCCAGGCGCCCAGTCGCCGTGCGCGGACATCCGGACGCCGCGCGCTCCCGGAGGGACTCAGCCGCCGTTCTGACGCAGGATCGCGTCGAAGACGCCCGGGTCTCCGAGCAGTCCCACCGCGACCAGCACGCCCGCGAGGCCGTTGAAGACGATGCCGCCTGCCAGCGGGATCCAGAAGACGATCCATCCGCGACGGTGCGCGAGCCAGGTGAGCCACGCGGTCAGCAGCCATCCCCCGACGAGCAGCACGGCCGACGCGATCCCCCAGCCCCCGGTCGTGGTCACGCCGAGATCGCCCGCGTCGAGCCCCATCGCCGCGAGCAGCGGGGTGGGATCGAGCAGCGCGGGGATGGCGCTCGTCAGGCTGAGCAGGCCGTAGACGAGCAGCGCGACCGCCGCGGCGCGGTCGAACAGGCGCCCGGGCGCGACCGCGCCCGCCTGTCGGCCGGGGCGGCCGGTCGTGGGCGGAGCGGCGGGCGCCGGCGCCACCGGAGGCACGGGCTCGGGCAGCGGCTGGCGGATGCGCGCCCGCTGCTCATCGGGCGTCGCGTACTCGCCGTACTGCGGACGGGGACGCTGCTCCCCCGCAGGCGACGCCGCGTCGCTCATGCCCTGCCCCGTCCTCCGAGCGCCCGCTCGTCGCGACGCCCGGCGGCGTCCTGACGCAGCTCCTTGGGCAGGGAGAACATCAGGTCCTCCTCGGCCGTGCGGACCTGCTCGACGTCACGGTAGCCGGCGCCGGCGAGATCGTTCAGGACCTCCTGCACGAGCACCTCGGGCACGGAGGCGCCGCTCGTGACGCCCACGGTCTCGACGCCCTCCAGCCACTCCTGGCGCACCTCGTCCGCGTAGTCGACGCGGTAGGCGGACTTGGCGCCGTGCTCGAGCGCGACCTCGACGAGGCGCACGCTGTTGGACGAGTTCGCGGAGCCGACGACGATCACGAGGTCCGCGCCCTTGGCGACCTTTTTGATCGCGACCTGCCGGTTCTGCGTGGCGTAGCAGATGTCATCGGAGGGCGGGTCCTGCAGCTGCGGGAAGCGCGTGCGAAGGCGACGCACGGTCTCCATCGTCTCGTCGACGGACAGCGTGGTCTGCGACAGCCACACGACCTTGTTCGGGTCGGCGACCTCGACCCTGTCGGCCTCCTCGGGCGAGTTCACGATCGTCACATGATCGGGCGCCTCGCCCGCCGTGCCCTCGACCTCCTCGTGCCCGTCGTGGCCGATCAGCAGGATCTGGTAGTCGTCGCGGGCGAAGCGCACGGCCTCGCGGTGCACCTTGGTCACCAGCGGGCAGGTCGCGTCGATCGCCTGCAGCCCGCGGTCGGAGGCGGCGTTCACCACCGCGGGCGAGACGCCGTGCGCGCTGAACACGACGTGCGCGCCGGAGGGGACCTCGTCGACCTCCTCGACGAAGATCGCGCCCTGCGCCTCGAGCTCGGTGACCACGTGGATGTTGTGCACGATCTGCTTGCGCACGTACACCGGCGCCCCGTAGCGCTCCAGCGCCTTCTCGACGGCGACGACGGCGCGGTCGACGCCCGCGCAGTACCCGCGCGGCGCCGCCAGCAGCACCCGCTTGTGTCCGGGCACCGGGATATCCTGAAGCGGCTCGGTCCGCGCCGGCAGACGGCGTGCCGGAACGGCCGGGACGGGCAGCGAGATGGCGGTTGCGCTCACATCTCGATTCTACGGTCGGCCCCCTGTACGAGGCCCGAGCGCGACCGGACCGCAACGCACACGAGACCGGAGGTGGCATGACGACGTTCCAGCCGGCCGAGGTGCCCGGCCAGGCACCGCCCCCGGACAGTGTCTCGCCGCGCGACTCCCGCGCCGACGCGCCGACGTCGATCGGCCGCCTCAACCAGACCATCAAGGGCTTCATCGAGCGGTGGGGATCCGTCTGGGTCGAGGGCGAGATCACGTCCTGGAACGTGCGGGCCGGCGCCGTCTACGCGCGCCTGAAGGACCTGCAGGGCGACGCGCAGATCTCGATCCGCATCTGGTCGAGCGCCCGGGGGCGCATCCCCGCCGATCTGAAGGTCGGCGACCACGTGGTCGCCTGCGTGAAGGCCGACTACTACGTCCGCGGCGGCGACTTCTCCTTCCAGGTCTCGGCGATGAAGCACGTCGGCCTCGGCGAGCAGCTCGAGCGCCTGGAGCGGCTGCGCGCCCAGCTGCGGGCCGAGGGCCTGTTCGACGCGGCCCGCAAGAGGCCGCTGCCGTTCCTGCCGCACTGCATCGGCCTCATCACGGGCGAGCGCAGCGACGCCGAGAAGGACGTGCACCGCAACGCCGAGCTGCGCTGGCCGCAGGTGCGCTTCCGCACCGTGCACGCGGCCGTGCAGGGAGACCGCTGCGTGCCCGAGACCCTCGCCGCGCTGCAGCGGCTCGACGCCGACCCGGAGGTCGACGTGATCGTCATCGCCCGCGGCGGCGGCGACCCGCAGACCCTCCTGGGCTTCAGCGACGAGCGTCTGCTGCGTGCGGTCGCCGCGGCGCAGACGCCCGTCGTCAGCGCCATCGGGCACGAGAACGACCATCCGCTGCTCGACGACGTCGCCGACCTGCGCGCGTCCACTCCCACGGACGCCGCCAAGCGGGTCGTGCCCGACGTGGGCGAGCAACGCGCGATCGTGGCGCAGCTCCGATCGCGCCTGACCACGCGCCTCACGCAACGGATCTCCCACGACATCGCGCAGCTCGAGCAGCTGCGCTCGCGCCCGGTGCTGCGCTCGCCCGAGCACATGGTCCGCTCGCGCACGCAGGACGTGTGGCAGCTCGTCTCGCGCGGCCGCGACCTGGTCGAGCGTCGCATCGACCAGGGCCGGCTGCGGGCGGCGGAGCTGCGGGCCTCGTTGCGCGCGCTCTCGCCGGCGGCGACCCTGGCGCGCGGCTACGCGATCGCGCACGCGGACGGAGGCGTCATCCTGCGCGACGCTGCCCAGGCCCCGGAGGGCACGCGCCTCGTGGTGACGCTGGATCGCGGCTCGATCGGCGCCACGTCCACGGGCGAGCTCGCCGAGGCGGGCGGGCACCCCGCCGGGGCGTCGGAGACGTCGGAGCCCGGAAAGTAGGATGGGAGCCGTGACCCCGGAGCCCGACCTTTCCTCCTCGGCGCCTGCAGCGCCGGCGCCGGCCGACGTCGCCTCCCTCTCGTTCGAGGAGGCACGCGACGAGCTGGTCCGCGTCGTCTCCGAGCTCGAGCAGGGCGCACCGACGCTCGAGCACTCGCTCGCGCTCTGGGAGCGTGGCGAGGCGCTGGCGGCACGCTGCGACGAGTGGCTGCTCGGAGCGAAGCGCCGGCTCGAGCAGGCCCAGGCGGAGACCGGGGACGACGACTGATGGCGCGCGAGCCCCGCATCGTCGCCGAGCTCGGCCGGCCGGAGACGCCGGAGGAGACCGCGGCCCGCAAGGCGGCGAACTCGAAGGCCTACCGAGAGAGCCAGAGCTTCCGCAGCCTGATCATCGCTCTGCTCGCGACCGTGGTGGTGGTCGCCGTCATCTTCCTCGCCGTGCCGCGCGGCGGCCCCGCCGCAGAGCAGAGCGTCGACCCGAAGCCCGCGGCCGAGCTCGCGGCGGAGTCGTACGACCGCACGGTGATCGTGCCGGACGTGCCGGAGCCGACGGGCCGCGAGGGCAACGGCTGGTTCGTCAACGCCGCCAAGGTGGTGCCGGGCTCGCCGGCCGCATGGGAGATCCTCTACGTGCCCGGCGACGACAGCTTCCTGCGCTTCGTGCAGGGGTTCGACGCCGACGAGACGTGGGCGTCGCAGCAGCTGGGCGGCACCGCCCCGTCGGGCGAGGTCGTGGTCGACGGCGTCGAATGGCAGGAGTACGAGGTCGACCCCCGCACCAACGCGAACGTGACGTACGCGCTCGGCACGCAGGCCGGCTCGGACCACATCCTGCTGTACGGGACGTCGAGCGCCGAGAAGACCGCCGAGGTCGCCGAGATGATCGCGCCGCAGGTGCGTGCGCTGACGGAGGAGCAGGGATGACGAGGGACGTGACGCCGAGCGAGGCCTGGGCCGAGATGATGGCGGGCAACGCCCGCTTCGTCGCCGGCTCGCCCGAGCATCCCCACCAGGACGTCGAGCGCCGCAACGAGGTCGCGGCGGCGCAGACCCCGCGCGCGGCGCTGTTCGGCTGCTCCGACTCGCGGCTCTCCGCCGAGATCATCTTCGACATGGGCCTCGGAGACCTGTTCGTCGTGCGCAACGCCGGCCAGGTCGCCGGCGACTCGATCGTCGGCAGCCTCGAGTACGCGGTCGAGGTGCTCAAGGTGCCGCTGATCGTCGTGCTCGGGCACGACGAGTGCGGGGCCGTGCGCGCCGCGATCGAGAGCACCCATGCCGACGCGCCGGTCCTGCCGCCGTCGATCTGGCGCCTCATCGCGCCGATCGTGCCCGCGGTGCGGCGCGTGCTGCGCGGCGGCGCCGCCGACGGCGTCACCCCGGAGACCGTGGACGCCGAGCTGGTCGGACGCGAGCACCTGCGCGACACCGTCACGGCCCTGCTCCAGCGCTCCGAGCTCATCAGCACGGCCATCGCCGAGCGGCGCCTGGCGATCGTCGGCGCCAACTACCGCCTGGCCGAGGGCTCCGTCGTGCCCGACGTCATCCTCGGCACCGAGAACGACGCCGCCTGACCCATAGCCCCGATCCCAACCCGGAGGACAACGAAGTGACCGAGATCGAGTACCGCATCGAGCACGACACGATGGGCGAGGTGCGCGTGCCCGCGAGCGCGCTGTACCGCGCGCAGACGCAGCGCGCCGTCGAGAACTTCCCCATCTCCGGCAAGGGCCTCGAGTCCACGCAGATCGCGGCGCTGGCCCGCATCAAGAAGGCCGCTGCCCTCGCCAACAAGCACCTCGGCACGCTCGACGGCGCCATCGCCGACGCCATCGCCGCGGCCGCCGACGACGTGATCACCGGCGAGTACGACACGCACTTCCCGGTGGACACCTACCAGACCGGCTCGGGCACGTCGTCGAACATGAACATGAACGAGGTGCTCGCCACCCTCGCGACGCAGAAGCTCGGCGCCACGGAGTCCCCCGCGGACGTGCACCCGAACGACCACGTCAACGCCTCGCAGTCGTCCAACGACGTGTTCCCGACCTCGGTGCACGTCGCCGTGACGCAGGCGCTCATCGAGGACCTCGTCCCGGCCCTCGACCATCTGGCCCAGGCGTTCGAGACGAAGGCCGAGCTGTGGAAGGACGCCGTCAAGTCGGGCCGCACCCACCTGATGGACGCCACCCCTGTCACGCTCGGCCAGGAGTTCGGCGGCTACGCCCGTCAGATGCGCCTCGGCATCGAGCGCGTCCGGGCGGCGCTCCCCCGCGTCGCCGAGGTGCCGCTCGGCGGCACGGCCGTGGGAACCGGCATCAACACCCCGCTCGGCTTCCCGCAGAAGGTCATCGAGCTGCTCGCCGCCGAGACCGGCCTGCCGATCACCGAGGCCGTGGACCACTTCGAGGCGCAGGCCAACCGCGACGGGCTCGTCGAGGCGTCGGGCGCGCTGCGCACGATCGCCGTGTCGCTCACCAAGATCAACAACGACCTGCGCTGGATGGGGTCGGGTCCGAACACCGGTCTCGGCGAGCTGCACATCCCGGACCTGCAGCCCGGCTCGTCGATCATGCCGGGCAAGGTCAACCCGGTCGTGCCGGAGGCCGTCCTGATGGTCGCGGCGCGCGTGATCGGCAACGACGCCACCGTCGCGTGGGCCGGCGCCTCGGGCTCGTTCGAGCTCAACGTCGCCATCCCCGTGATGGGAACGGCCCTGCTCGAGTCGATCCGGCTGCTCGCGAACGCCTCGCGCGTGCTCGCCGACAAGACCGTCGCGGGCCTGGAGGCGAACGTGGAGCGCGCCGCCGCGTTCGCGGGCATGAGCCCGTCGATCGTGACGCCGCTCAACAAGCTGATCGGCTACGAGGCCGCCGCGAAGATCGCCAAGCACGCGGTCGCCAAGGGCATCACGGTGCGTGAGGCGGTCATCGACCTCGGCTATGTCGAGCGTGGCGACCTCACCGAGGCGCAGCTGGACGAGAAGCTCGATCTCCTCTCCATGACGCACGCCGGCTGAGGCCCTCGGCCACCGCGCACGCGGATCACGGGGCCCGGGGGACGACGTCCTCCGGGCCCCGTCGCGCGCCACGCGAGCGGGGCGGGCGCACCGTCGCCGGGTCGCGCTCAGACGGCGTTGAACTGACGGAGCCGGCCACCGGTGAGGTCGCCGGCGCCGGCGGCCGGCACGTCGAGCACGGTGAGGCTGGGCGCGGCCACGGGATGGATGCGGTCCGCGGTGAGGCCGATGCAGCCGGCGAGGGCCGCGCGGATCGTCCCGCCGTGCGTGACCACCAGCACCGGGCCGCTGAGCGCCGCCGCGCGGCGGACGGCCCGCCCGACCCGGTCGCGCGTCTCGCGGCGCGTCTCCCCTCCCGGCGGCACGATCTCGCCGGCCCGCCACCGCGCGTAGTCCGCCCCGACGGCCTCCGGGGTGAGTCCCTCCCACGTGCCCAGGCCGTGCTCGGCCCAGTCCTCGTCGACGACCGGCCGCGGCGCGGCGATCCCGGCGGCGCCCAGCGCGTCCGCCAGCAGCCCGGCGGTGGTGCGGGCGCGCAGCAGCGGGGAGGCGACGATGCTGCGGGGCCGCCACCGAACGACCGCGCCGCCGAGCTCGACGACGTCGCGACGTCCGGCATCGGACAGGTCGATGTCGGTGCGTCCCTGCAGACGCCGCTCGTGGGTCCACGCCGTGGCGCCGTGACGCACCAGCAGCAGCGTCGTCGGCTCGGGGTCCTGGGCGGCGGGGCGACCGGCCGTCACGACCCGGCCCGCAGACGCTCGCCGTCGGCCCCGAAGAACGCGACGGGCTCGTCCGGCAGGCGGAGCCGGGTGGCACTGCCGGGCTCCGCCTGCGTCCGGCTGACGACCGTGACCCGCGCGCCCGTGCCGGCCCCGCCGCCGATGTGCCCGGTGACGAGATGCGCGCCGGCCGACGGGGTCGACTCGACGACGTCGAAAGGCAGCGCCCCCTCCCCGTCGAGCGCGACCTCCTCGGGTCGATACATCGCGTGCAGCGCGGGAACCCCGGCGGGCACCCGGGCGATCGGCACGCCGGCGTGCACGAGCGCGCCGCGGGCCACGTGCCCGGACAGCAGCACCGCCGGAGGGTTGCCCATGAACGAGGCGACGAACGCCGTCTCCGGGCGTTCGAGCAGTTCGGTGGGCGTGCCGAACTGCTCGACGCTTCCCTCCTTCATGACCGCGATGTGGGTCGCGAGCGCGAGCGCCTCGATCTGATCGTGCGTGACGTACACGCTCGTCGCGCCGCTGGCGCGGTGCACGCGACCGAGCTCGGCACGCGTCTCCACGCGCAGGCGCGCGTCGAGGTTCGACAACGGCTCGTCGAAGAGCACCACCTCGGGGCGCGGGGCGATCGTGCGGGCGATCGCCACCCGCTGCTGCTGGCCTCCGGAGATCTGCGCGGGAGGACGGTCGGCGAGGTGGTCGATCTCGAGCGACTGGAGCACCTCGGACACCCGGGCGGACCGCTGCGACCGCGACCATCCCGCCACTGCCAGGGGCCAGTCGACGTTCTGACGAACGGTCATGTGCGGCCAGAGCGCGTAGCTCTGGAAGACCATCCCCAGGCCGCGCTTCTCGGCGGGGACGCTGTGCCCGCGGTCGCCGTCGGCGACGACGCGGTCGCCGAAGCGGACGACGCCGCTCGAGGGCTCCTCGAGCCCCGCGAGCATGCGCAGCACGGTGGTCTTCCCACAGCCGGAGGGGCCGAGCAGCACGACGAAGGCGCCGGAGGGCACCTCGAGCGTCACGTCGCGGACGGCGGTGGACGAGCCGAACCTCTTGCCGAGGCCCTGGACGCTGATGGTGGTCATGTGCTGCTCCGGTCGATGCGGCCGTCGGGTCTGCGGTCTGCGAGCCGCCGCGCGAGCAGCGTCGCCCCGACCGAGATGACGGCGATGACGAGGGTGATGGCGTTGGCCTGCTGCGCGAAGCCCTCCGACGCGTACCGGAAGGTCATCATCGACAGCAGCGGGGTGGCGGGGGTGACGAGCAGCACCACGACCGAGAGGTCGCGCACCATCGTCACGAACACGAGGACGCCGCCGTTCGCGAGCCCTCGGGACACGAGAGGCACGGTGATCCGCCCGAACCGCCGCACACGCGAGGCCCCGGAGAGCACCGCCGCCTCGTCGAGCTCGACGGACACCTGACCGAAGGCCGCCGAAGCCGCCTGGAAGGCGAACGGCAGGCTCGCCGCGACGCCGGCGAGCGCGATGATCCAGAACGTGCCGTACAACGAGCCGAACGGGCCGACCGGCGCGCCGAACTGCGCGATGAACGCGGCGCCGAGCGCGACGCCCGGGATGAGGAACGGCACGTAGCTGAGCAGCCCGATCGCGGCGTTGGTGCGCCGCGCCCGCGGGCGGTGCCGCACGACGTACGCCGCCAGGGCGCCGATCGTCACCGCGCCGACGGCGACCGCCACGCCGAGCCCGACGGTGCCTCCGAGCGCGCTCAGGAACGTCGGGTCGCGGAGTATCCCGCGCATGCCCTGGGACACCGCCGGATCGGACTCGCCCACCCAGTAGTGCAGCGTCAGCCCGCCGTCGAGCCTGTTGGTGCGGCGCAGCAGGGTGCTCGCCGCGAGCACGATGCCGGGCAGGATCGCCGTGGCGATCACGAGCAGCCAGGCGGCGGCGCCCAACGGCCAGCGCCAGGCGCCCATGCGCGTGACGCGGGCGCGGGTCGCCTTGCCGGTGATCGTCGAGAACGAGCGGCCTCGCGTGACGCGGTTGCCGGCGAAGAGGATGACCCCCGCGACGACGACGAGAAGGATCGACAGCACGTAGCCGCGGGCCTCGTCGCCGGTCGAGATCGCGCCGTAGAGGCGCGTGCTCAGGGTCTGGAAGCGCACCGGGAGGCCGAGCAGCGCGGGCACGGCGAAGTTCGACGCCCCCTCCGCGAACGCGAGCAGGAACCCCGACAGCACGGCCGGGGCGACGGCGGGGATGACGATGCGCGACGCGACCCGGAGCCGGGAGGCGCCCGTCAGCTCCGCGGCGGCGACGAGGTCTCCCCCGACACCGGCCAGCGCGGCGGCGATCACCACGAAGCTGAGCGAGAAGTAGTGTGCGACGAGCGTGAGCACGATCGGCACCGGTCCCCAGGCGAGCCAGTCCGGCACGGGGACGCCGAGGGCGACGAGCAGTCCCGGGCTGCCGCCGATCCGATCGTTGCGGAACACGCTCTCCCAGGCGAGGGCGATGGCGAAGCTCGGCAGGGCGAAGGGGATGGCGGCGAGCGCGCCGATGGCACGCCTGCCCGGCACGTCACTCATCACGACGACCCAGGCGAGGAACGCGCCGAGCACGGTGGCCAGGATCCCGGTGCCGAGGCCGACGAAGAGCGAACCGGCGAGCGGCGACCACAGCACGGCCCCCGACAAGGGGCTCGCGACGACGTCGACCCAGGCGTCGCCGTCGGCGAGCGTCGCACGCACGAGGCCGAGGAGCGGCAGCGCGACGAGCACGATGAGCACCGCGAGCACGGCGGCGGCGAGCCAGGTGAGCGGCCGGCGCGCCGCCGCGCCCGCGCGGGCGAGGAGCGTCACTGGATGGAGAGGAGGAAGTCGGCGACGTCCTTGCGGCGCTCGGCCGACGCCTCCGGGTCGATCTGCCAGGCGCCCAGTTCGTCGAGGGCCAGCGCGCCCTCCGGCGTGACGACGTCCGTGCGCGTCGGGTAGTCGCCGGCGACGTAGAACGGCGCGAAGCCCGCGCCGCCCGTCTCGCTGTCGTCGCCCATCATGTAGTCGATCAGCAGCCGCGCCGCGGCAGGGTTCTGCGCCCCCGCGGTCACGCCGAGGTAGGCCGGGAACACGATGCCGTTCGCCGGCTCCACGCCGTCGGCGACCTGGAGCGCCCATCCCTCGTCCTCGTTGTCGCGGCGGTCCGAGTAGGACGTGAAGCCCACCGGCGGGCTGTCCTGGCCCGTCGCCCCGACGGCGGCGTTCACCGTGTCGGTGTCGTCGACGAGGACCGCGTCGTTGCCGTACAGGTCGGCCAGGAACTGCAGGCCGGCGTCCGCCACGCCCTGGTCGAGGACGAGCTCCTCGCCGAAGTGGTCGGTGTACGCGGCCGCCATCTCGTCGGCACGCAGCGACAGCTCGGTGGCGAGGTCGAGGTAGTCGCCCCGCAGGTTCGGATCGACGAGGACGACCTTGCCAGCCCACTCGGGATCGGTCAGCTCCCAGAGGTTCGACACGGGAGGGCCGTCCGGATGGGCCTCCTCGTTGTACATCAGCACCTTGGTCGACAGCCGGTTCGCCACCAGCGGGGTCTGGTGCTCGGCGGGGAGGACGTCCGCGACACGCGCCGGCAGGTAGGGCACGAGCACGCCCTCGGCGAGCAGGTCGGTGACCACGACCGGCGCATCCGACACGTACGCGACGTCGGCGGTGGCGCTGCCCGCGGCGTGCTCGCTGGACAGGCGGGCGATCAGCTCGGTCGACGAGATGTCCGTGGCGATGACGTCGATCCCGGCGTACTCCGCCTCGAACGACTCCTCGATCGCGGCGATGCGGCTGGTGAACGCGTACACCGAGACCTGCCCCTCCTCCCGGGCGAGCTCGACGAGCTCGTCGTGGCTGAGCGTGTCCCAGTCGGGCTGCGGGGAGTCCGTGCCGTCGGCCAGCGAGGCGCAGCCGGAGAAGCCGAGACCGAGGGCGAGCGGCACCAGCAGTGCGGGCAGGGAACGGAGGCGAGAACGGGCAACGGGCATGGCGGATCCTCTTCTTTCGGGTGGGGGCGAGGCTCGGGGCGGGAGGGGTGGAGCGGGAAGGGCCGGGTCAGGTGTCGAATCTCTCGAGCAACGAGCCGAGGCGGTCGAGTGAGCCGATCGCGCGGTCGGGGGCTTGCCGGGCGATGGTCAGGACGAGCGCGTTGATCAGGGCCATCGGCACCGTGAGAGACAGGTAGTCGTCGCTGCCGCCGCGCGGCGCGGCGAGGATCGCGTCGGGCTGGGGCGACATCGCGAGCAGGACGTCGGTGATCAGGGCCGTGTACGCGCCGCCCTCGGCGGCGATCTCCAGCACGGGCGGCAGCGCCGCGGGCACCCGCCGGAAGGCGCACGCCAGCAGCAGGTCTCCCGGCTCGAGGGTCGACAGCCGCTCGGCCAGATCCCGGCGCGGCCCGGTCAGCAGCGTCGACCGCATGCCGAAGCGGCGGAGCCGCCGCGAGAGCAGGTCGGTGAGGACGGTCGCGTTGCCCTGGGCGAAGAGGTGCACGTGCCCCGCTGCGGCGATGCGCGCGGCCAGGTCATCGATCTCGGACTGCGTCACGTGGGCGGGCAGCGCCGAGAGCGCCGCCAGCTCGTCGTCGACGAACCCGCCCAGAACGTCGTCCGGGTGCCGCTGCAGCCGGCCGCGCACCCGCTGCGACGGACCGTCCCCGGCGAGGTAGTCCTGCCGCAGCGCGTCGCGCAGCTGCGGATACCCCTCGAACCCCAGTCGCTGCGCCATGCGGGTGGCCGCCGACTGATGCAGCCCGAGCGGCTCGGTCAGGTCGGCGGCGTACCAGAAGGCCGCCTCGGCCGGCCGCGCCTGCAGCACGGCGACCAGCCGGCGGTCGGTCGCGGTGAGGCGATCCGCCCGTCCCCTGACGAGTTCTGCGATGAGCACGCCGCCACGCTAGGCGCAATCACGCTTGCAATGAGTGCAAGCCGGGCACGTTCACGTGCCGTTCACCGACGTGTCCCGCACGCGTTGCCGACGGTCCCGTCCGGGCGCACGGAGCGGCCCGGACGGGTGTCGTCAGCAGCAGCGGCTGCCGGGGTTCGCGTCCTGGTCTCGGTAGACGCAGCGCCAGAACTCGCGCGGCGACATCGGCGTCCGGCCGGGGTGGGCGGAGCGCTCGTGGGCGACGTAGGCGTCGTACCGCGCCTCCCCCGTGAGGCCCCTGACGTACCAGCGCAATGCACGCCAGGCCCGGGCCGCCCCCGCCAGGAGGGACGGCCCCGTCGGACGTGCGACGTCAGTGGCCACGGCTCGGCTGCTGATCCTCGGGAAGCGCCGCCCACTCCTTCTCGAGCGCGCGCTCCTCGGCCGTGGCGAACAGCCCCGCCGGGGCGAAGCGCTGCGACGGCACCGCCTCGTCCTCGTTGTCGACGACCTCGGTGGCACGGAACGCCTTCACGACCTGGATGACGGCCGCGGCGATGACGATCGCGGCCAACACCAGGAAGATGATCGACAGCGTGCCCTGGATCGCGGTGTTGCGCACCGTCGCCTCGGCGGCGGCGAGCTTGGCCGCGTCGTCGACGCCCGGCGCGAAGTCGACGTACGTGCCGTCGGCGATCCCGTCGCGGAACTTCACGTGGTTCGCCCAGTACCCCACCGCCGGCGTCGGCGAGAAGATCTTCAGGACCGAGCCGGTGAACGTCACGATCGTGACGAACGTCAGCGGCAGCGCGACGACCCACAGCCCCCGGAACGTGCGGCGGCGGGCGATGATCGTCATGACGATGGCGAGGGCGATCGCCGCCAGCAGCTGGTTGGAGATGCCGAACAGCGGGAACAGGGTGTTGATGCCGCCGAGCGGATCGGTCACGCCCATGATCAGCACGGCACCCCAGCCGGCGACCATGATCGCCGTGCAGATCCAGGCGCCGAGACGCCACGACGTGTCCTTGAACCTCGGGATCACGTTGCCCAGCGTGTCCTGCAGCATGAAGCGCGCCACGCGGGTGCCCGCGTCGACGGCGGTGAGGATGAACAGCGCCTCGAACATGATCGCGAAGTGGTACCAGAAGCCCATCCACGACATGCCGCCGAGCCACTGCTGCAGGATGTGCGCGAGGCCGAACGCGAGCGTCGGCGCGCCTCCCGTCCGCGAGATGATCGACTCCTCGCCGACGTCCGCCGCCGCGCCCGTCAGCTGCTCGGCCGTCACGTTCACGCCGGTGAGGCCCAGGTTGTTGATGAAGGCGACGGCACCCTCGACGGTGCCGCCCGTGGCGGCCGGCGAGGAGTTCATCGCGTAGTAGATGCCCTGGTCGATCGACACGGCGGCCACGAGCGCCATGATCGCCACGAACGACTCCATGAGCATGCCGCCGTAGCCGATGAAGCGCGTCTGCTTCTCCTTCTCGATCATCTTCGGCGTGGTGCCGGAGGAGATCAGCGCGTGGAACCCGGACAGGGCCCCGCACGCGATCGTCACGAACAGGAACGGGAAGAGGCTGCCGGCCCAGACGGGGCCGGTCTCTCCGGAGGCGAACGAGCTGAACGCGGGCGTGGAGACCACGGGCTGCACGAAGACGATCGCCACCGCCAGCAGCAGGATCACGCCGATCTTCATGAAGGTCGACAGGTAGTCGCGCGGCGCGAGCAGGATCCACACGGGCAGGACGGCCGCGATGAAGCCGTAGATGATGATGTACCAGGCGAGCGTCGTGCGGTCGAGCGTGAAGAGCGCCTGCCCCCACTCGGTCGCGGCGACGTACTGCCCGGCGACGATGGCGCCCATCAGCAGCACGAAGCCGATGAGGGAGACCTCGGTGATGCGGCCGGGACGGATCCACCGCAGGTAGGCGCCCATGAAGATGGCGATCGGGATGGTCAGCCCGACGGAGAAGACGCCCCAGGGGCTCTCGCCGAGGGCGTTCACCACGACGAGCGCGAGGATCGCCGTGATGATGATCATGATGAGCAGCGTCGCGAGGATCGCGGCCGCTCCCCCGAAGCGACCCAGCTCGTCCTTCGCCATCTGGCCGAGCGAGCGTCCGCCGCGGCGCATGGAGAAGAACATCACGAGGTAGTCCTGCACCGCGCCCGCGAGCACCACGCCGACGATGATCCAGATCGTGCCCGGGAGGTAGCCCATCTGCGCCGCGAGCACAGGCCCGGTGAGGGGCCCGGCGCCGGCAATGGCGGCGAAGTGGTGGCCGAACAGCACCCGGCGGTCGGTGGCGACATAGTCCTTGCCGTCGGCCTTGTACTCGGCGGGGGTGGCGCGCCGGTCGTCGGGGCGCACGATGAGGCGCTCGATGTACTTGGAGTAGAAGCGGTAGAAGATCAGGTACGTCGCGACGGCGGCGAACACGAACCAGATCGCGTTCACCGTCTCGCCGCGGACGATGGCGAGCATGGTCCAGGCGACGCCGCCGACCAGGGCGACGACCGCCCAGATCACGACCTTCAGCGGCGTCCACTTGGGCTTGTCCTCCACGGCCACGGGCGGCAGCGCCCGTGGTGGGGTGATCGTCTTGTCTGACATGGCTGCGCAGGCTCCTTCGTCGTGCACACGGACGCGGCCGGATCGCGGCCGCCGTTCCTGAGAGTCTACTGAGTGCTCGTGCGACGGCCAGGTCGGCGCGCGAGAGGGCCCGGGGAGTCCTCCCCGGGCCCTCTCTTCGCCGTGCGGATCGCGCCTACGCCAGCTCGCCGACCTCCAGCAGGTCGGTGACGAGCGCGGCGATCGCCGACCGCTCCGATCGGGTGAGCGTGACGTGTCCGAAGAGGCCGTGCCCCTTGAGCGTCTCGATCACGCTGGCGATGCCGTCGTGCCTCCCCACGCGCAGGTTGTCGCGCTGGGCGACGTCGTGCGTCAGGACGACGCGCGAGTTCTGCCCCATGCGGCTGAGCACCGTGAGCAGCACGTTGCGCTCGAGCGACTGCGCCTCGTCGACGATCACGAACGCGTCGTGCAGCGAGCGACCGCGGATGTGCGTGAGGGGCATCACCTCGAGGAGTCCGCGCTCGATGACCTCCTCGAGCACGTTGCCGGAGACGACCGACCCGAGCGTGTCGAACACCGCCTGGCCCCAGGGGTTCATCTTCTCCGCCTGGTCGCCCGGCAGGTAGCCGAGCTCCTGGCCTCCGACCGCGAAGAGGGGACGGAAGACGATGACCTTCTTCTGCTGCTGCCGCTCCAGCACGGCCTCGAGCCCGGCGCACAGCGCCAGCGCCGACTTGCCGGTGCCCGCACGCCCGCCGAGCGAGACGATGCCGACCTCCGGATCCAGCAGCAGATCGATCGCGATGCGCTGCTCGGCCGAGCGACCGTGCAGCCCGAAGACGTCGCGGTCGCCGCGCACGAGGCGCAGCTCTCCGTCGCCCGTGACCCGGCCGAGCGCCGAGCCGCGCTCCGACTGGATCACGAGACCCGTGTTGATCGGGAGCCCCACCACGTCGTCGTGCGACGCGACCTCGCTCTCGTACAGGTCGGACATGTCGTCGCCGGAGAGGGCGAGCGGCGCGATGCCGGTCCAGCCGGAGTCGACCGCCTGCTCGGCGAGGTACTCCTCGGCGGACAGGCCGAGCGACGCGGCCTTGACGCGCATCGGCAGGTCCTTCGAGATGACGGTGACCTCCTGGCCGTCCTGCGCCAGGTGCATCGCGACCGCGAGGATGCGCGTGTCGTTGTCGCCCAGCCGGATGCCGCTGGGCAGCACGCCGGCGTCGGTGTTGTTGAGCTCCACGCGCAGCGTGCCGCCTTCTCCCACGGGCACGGGGAAGTCGAGACGGCCGTGCTCGACGCGCAGCTCGTCGAGATGACGCAGCGCCTGGCGGGCGAAGTACCCGAGCTCGGGATCGTGCCGCTTGCCCTCGAGCTCGGTGATCACCACGACCGGTATCACGACCGAATGCTCGGCGAAGCGGAAGAACGCCCGCGGATCGCTCAGCAGCACCGACGTGTCGAGCACGTAGGTGCGCAGATCCTGCGCGGCGTCCGTGGATGAGGCCTTCCGCTCGTCCGCCTGCTGCCCAGAGCTGTCGACGACGGAGCTCTGAACGACGGTGGTGCTGCGGCGACGGCTGGCCTGCTGAGTTGTGCTGATGGTCACGCCCCACTCCCGACCCGGGAACCTGCCCGGCTTCAGACGAGTCGACCTGGGGGCCACGAGTCGCGATCCTGAATGGCCGACTCGATCGGGCGCCTTGCCCGATGCGGCAAAGCTACGACCCACGGGGCCGGATGCGCGACGAATGACAGGCGTGTCGTTCGTTACGAGCGTGTGAACATTCCCCCGGCGCCGCTCACCGGGTGGAGACCTGCTGCGCGTACGCCGCGCACGCCTCGTCGAACAGCCCGAGGGTGTCGTCCCCGGTGCCGGCGTGCGGGGCGATGCGCAGCATCCCCGAGCGCGCCGTCGCCGTCACGCCGCGGTTGGCGAGCTCGGCCCCGAGCGCGGCGACGTTGTCGGGCACGAGGGAGACGATGCCGGCACGACGGCGCGGGTCCTCCGGCGTCAGCACGCGGATCCCGTGTCCCTGCGCGATCCGCATCACCTCCGTCGTCCGGGCAGCGATGTCGGCCTCGATGGCGGCGACGCCGACACCGGCGATGTCCTCGAGCGCCACGGTCAGCCGGGCGGCCGCGAGCGCATCGGGCCCCGACACCGTGTACGCGCGTGACGACGCTGCGGGCGGCGGCACGGCGTCCATGGTGAGCCCGCCCTCGACGCCCTCGAACCCCGACAGCGCCGGCACGATCGTCGCCCGTGCGTGCGGGCCGAACCACGCGAAACCCGTGCCGCGGCCCGCGCGCAGCCACTTGTAGCCGTTGCCGCACACCACGTCGGCCTGCGACCAGTCGACGTCCGCGATGCCGAAGCCCTGCACCGCGTCGACGATCAGCAGCCGATCCGGTCCCAGCGCCTCCCGCAGCCCGGCGAGGTCGGCGCGGTACCCGGTGCGGAAGTCGACCAGGCTCACCGCGAGCGCGACCGTGTCGTCGTCCACCGCGTCGGCGACGGCCTGCGGGGTCACGAAGCCGTCCTCGGCGTGCAGCCACTGCGGCAGCACACGGCCGAACGCCTCGGACGCGCGCGTCAGCGCCGTGGGGATCGACGGGAACTCCGCCGGAGAGGCGAGCACTCCCCCGCTGATCCCGTAGAGGGCGTGCATGAGGCCGTAGGTCGTCGACGGCTGCAGCGTCACCTCGTCGGGCGAGGCGCCCAGCAGTCCCGCGACGAGCGCGCGGGCCTGCTCCTCCCGCTCGCCGACGTGCGCGATGCTGCTCGCGCGCCCCGTGCCCAGCATCTCGAGGTCGGCGACCACCTCATCGCGGACGGAGGAGGACATCGGGCCGAAGGACGCCCAGTTGAGGTAGCCGGGCTCGCCGTCGAACGTCGCCCGATACTCCTCGATGGTGCTGATCACTCCGCCATTCTGACAGCTGCCCGCGGATCGGGCATGCCGGTCGGACCGGCCTGCCGGGCCCGCTCAGCCGCCGAAGCGCCGGTCCCGGGTGGTGTAGTCGCGGATCGCCCGGAGGAAGTCGACCTCGCGCAGGTCGGGGCCGAGCGCCTCGACGAAGTAGAACTCGCTGTGCGCGCTCTGCCAGACCAGGAAGTCGCTCAGGCGCTGCTCGCCGCTGGTGCGGATCACGAGGTCGGGATCGGGCTGGCCCCCCGTGTAGAGGTGCTCTCCGATCGCCTCGGGGGTCAGGTTCTCCGCCAGCTCCTCCAGCGTGCCGCCCCGCTCGTCGTGCTTCACGATGATGCGCCGCACCGCGTCGACGATCTCGTGCCGGCCGCCGTAGCCGACGGCGAGGTTGACGTGGAGGCCGCCGTGCTCACGCGTGCGCCCCTCGGCGTCGACGAGCGCGGCGGCCAGGTGCTCCGGCAGCAGCTCCGCACGCCCGACGTGCTGCACGCGCCAGTCGCCGCTCGCGGCGAGCTCTCCGGCGAGGTCGGCGATGATCTCGATGAGGTCGGTGAGCTCTCGCTCGTCGCGCTTGCGCAGATTGTCGTGGGACAGCAGGTACAGCGAGACCACCTTGACGCCCAGCTCGTCGCACCAGCCCAGGAACTCGATCATCTTGGCCGCGCCCGCCCGGTGGCCGTGCGCGGCGCTCTCGTAGCCGAGCTGTCTGGCCCAGCGCCTGTTGCCGTCGATCACCATCGCGACGTGGTGCGGGACGCTCGCGGGGTCGATCTGTCGCCTGAGCCGCGAGCTGTACAACCGGTACAGCGGGCCGCGGCCCTCCGTCGATCCCGTGATGCGCACGTGCATACGCTACTCCGGCCGGCACCGAACTCCCTGCCGCGGCAGGCCGCTCGGCGGCAAGCCGGCACCTCGCGCCCCCGTGACGCGTGCCCCGCACGGCATGGGCCGCCGCGTACTCTCGAAGGATGACGCAGACGCCGGACGACGCGCCCGCCTCCGCCGACGGCGTGCCCCAGCTGCCGCTCCTCGACGCCGCCGCGCACGACGCCGCCGTCGACATCAAGCCGACCTGGCGCGGATGGATCCACGCCGGAACGTTCCCGGTAGCGGTCGCGGCCGGCATCGTCCTGATCTGCCTCGCGCAGGGCGCCCCGGCCAAGTGGGCGGCGGCGGTGTTCACGGCCTCGTCGATGCTGCTGTTCGGCAACTCCGCCCTGTACCACCGGATCGACTGGAAGCCCGCGACCAAGGCGGTGTTCCGGCGCATCGACCACGCGAACATCTTCCTGCTGATCGCGGGCACCTACACGCCTCTCGGAGTGCTCGCCCTCCCGTCCGAGAAGGGCGTCCTGCTGCTGTCGCTGGTGTGGGGCGGCGCGCTCGTCGGCATCCTGTTCCGGATCTTCTGGCTCGGCTCGCCGCGATGGCTCTATGTCGCGCTGTACCTGCTGCTCGGCTGGGCCGCCGTGATGTACATCGGCGACCTGGCCGCCGCGAACCTCGCGATGATGGTGCTCGTCATCGTCGGCGGTCTGCTGTACACCGCCGGCGCGGTCGTCTACGCGATGAAGCGGCCGAACCCATGGCCGGGCCGCTTCGGCTTCCACGAGATCTTCCACGTGTGCACCGTGCTGGCGTTCCTCTGCCACTGGGCCGCGGCGCTGCTGATCTCGCTGCAGCCCGCCTTCAACGGCCCCGCCTGAGCCGGAGCCGGCGTCAGCCGGCGGGGCGGTCGTCCTCGGGCGACTCGCCGCGCGCGGCGGCCTCCTCGGCGTCCAGCGCCTCGTTCGCCTCCTCGCGGTAGCGGGCCCGGCGCACGCGACGCAGCATGTCCATGACCAGCAGTGCGACGAGGACCACGAGGATCGCGATGATCGCGAAGCCCCATGGACCGGGCGTGACGAGGCTCGGGGCGACCGTCGGGGTGGGGGTGGGGGTGACGCCAAGAACGCGCATCGCTGGCTCCTGTTCTAGCCTGGAGTTCCCAGCCTAACTTTCGCGAGGAGCCCGACGTGACCACCCAGGCCGAGCTCGACGACCGCTACGGACGCACCGCACGGCCGGGGCGCCGGCGACTGCTGATCGCGGCCGGTGCCGTCATCGCCGCCGTCGTGGTCGGCTGGCTCGGATGGACGACGGTCGCGAACACGATGGACGCCGTGTCCGTCGACGGGCTGGGCTACGAGGTGCGCGACGAGCACACCGTCGTGGTCTCCTTCCAGCTCACCGCTCCCCCCGGTCGGTCCGTCGCCTGCACGGTGCAGGCGCTCGACCAGGAGTTCGGCGTCGTGGGCTGGAAGATCGTCGAGTACGACAGCGACGGCGGCCACGCGATGTCCCGCACCGAGACCGTCCCGACGGTCGCCGAGGCGACCACCGGTTTGGTCGAAACCTGCTGGGTCACGTAGTCTGACCCCCGAGAACTCGCGACGCCCCGGCCGAACGCCGGGGCGTCTTGCACTATCCCCGTCCGATCGAAGGGAGCCCGCAGTGTCCGAGAACACCGCGTCCAAGGACGCTCAGGTCACTTTCCTCACGCAGGAGGCGTACGACCGTCTCGCCGGCGAGCTCGAGGAGCTCTCGACGACCGGTCGCGAGGAGATCGCCAAGCGCATCGAGATCGCCCGCGAGGAGGGCGACCTCAAGGAGAACGGCGGCTATCACGCCGCCAAGGACGAGCAGGGCAAGATCGAGATGCGCATCCGCAACCTGCAGTCGCTGCTGAAGGACGCGGTCGTCGGCGAGGCCCCCGAGTCGGACGGCACCGTCCAGTCGGGCACGGTCGTGACCGCTCTCGTGCTCGGCGACGAGGAGCGCTTCCTGCTCGGCAGCCGCGAGATCGCCGGCGGCACCGACCTCGACGTCTACAGCGAGCAGTCGCCGCTCGGGTCCGCGATCCTCGGACTCAAGGAGGGCGACAAGACGTCCTACAAGGCGCCCAACGGCAAGGACATCGCGGTCGAGATCGTCAAGGTGGAGACCTTCACCGGCTGACGGCCGCCCCGTCGCCGGAACGCATCGGCCGGGCGAGCGCGCACCCTCCCGGGGCGTGCTCGCCCGGCAGATGTCATGAGCGGCTCAGTCCGGCAGCACCTCGGGGCGGAAGCCCGCGTCCCGGAGGATCTGCAGCGTGAGCTCGCGGTGCTCCTGCCCCCGCGTCTCGACCGAGATCTGCAGCGCGACCTGGCTGATCTGCAGGCCCTGGCCGTGCCGCGTGTGCAGCACCTCGACGACGTTGGCCCCGGCCTCGGCGATCAGCTCCGACACGCGCGCGAGCTGTCCCGGGCGGTCGGGCAGCGGGATCTTCACGGTCATGTACCGACCGGACGCCGCCAGGCCGTGCGAGACGACCCGCTGCAGCAGCAGCGGGTCGATGTTGCCGCCCGACAGCACCGCGACCGTCGGCCCCGTCGCGTGCACCTTGCCCGCCAGGATCGCGGCGACGCCGACCGCGCCGGCCGGCTCGACCACGACCTTCGCGCGCTCGAGCAGCACCAGCAGCGCCCGGGCGATGTCGTCGTCGGAGACCGTGACGACATCATCGACGAGCTCCCGGATGACCGAGAAGGGCACGTCGCCCGGGCGGTTGACGAGGATGCCGTCGGCGATCGTCGGCTGCGTGTCGACCTGCACCGGCTGCCCGGCCTCGAGCGACAGCGGCACGGGGGCCGCGTTCTCGGCCTGCACGCCGATCACGCGCACCTCACGGCCCTCCACGGCCGCGCGCGCCTTCGCCGCCGCGGCGACCCCGGCGATGAGCCCTCCCCCGCCGATGCCCAGCACGATCGTCGTGACGTCGGGCGCGTCGTCCATGATCTCGAGACCGAGGGTCCCCTGGCCGATCACGATGTCGCGGTGGTCGTACGGGTGGATCAGCACGGCCCCGGTGCGCTCCGCGTGCTCCGCGGCGCGGCGCAGGCCGACATCGACCGTCGCACCCTCCAGCACGACCTCGGCGCCGTAGCCGCGGGTGGCGAGCAGCTTCGGCACCGGCACCCCGAGCGGCATGTAGATGGTCGCCGGGACGCCGAGCTGCTGCGCGGCGAGGGCGACCCCCTGCGCGTGGTTGCCCGCCGAGGCGGCCACCACGCCCCGGGCGCGCTCCTCGGCCGTCAGCTGAGCGAGGCGGTAGGTGGCGCCCCGCACCTTGAACGAGCCGGTGCGCTGCAGGTTCTCGAGCTTGAGGCTGACGGGCGCGCCGAGGACCTCGCTGAGGTGCAGCGAGTACTCCATCGGCGTGTGCTCGACCACGTCGCGCAGGCTGAGCGCGGCCGCCTCGATCTCCGCGAGCGTCGGGATGGCCGGTGTCTGCGCGGGCGCCGGCTGTGCGGGGTCGAGAGTGGTCACTGTGCACTTCCGTTCTGGGGAGGCGTCGCTTCCGGCGCGCTCCGGGAGAGTCTGATGTTGCGGGGCACGGTGTCCCAGATGAGGTCGCCGTGAAGCGGCGCGCCGGTGCGCCAGGATCCGGACGCGAGGGTGACCGCCACCACGTTCACGAACGCCGCCAGCGGCACGGCGAACAGGGCACCCGGGATCCCGGCGATCATCGACCCGCCGGCGACGACCATCACGACGGCGAGCGGATGGACCTTCACCGCGGAGCCCATCAGGATCGGCTGCAGGATGTGGCTCTCGACCTGCTGCACGGCCAGCACCACCGCCAGCATCGCGATGGCGATGATGGGGCCGTTGTAGACGAGGGCGATGAACACCGCGACCGCTCCCGTGACGATCGCGCCGACCAGCGGCACGAACGAGCCGAGGAAGACCATCACGCCGATCGGGATCGCCAGCGGCACGCCGAGGGCCCATGCGCCCACGCCGATGCCGACGGCGTCGATCGTGGCGACCAGGAGCTGCGTGCGCGCGTAGTTCACGACCGTCCGCCAGCCGTTGCGGGCCGCGGCGTCGACAGCCGTGCGGGCCTGCTTCGGGAAGAGCCGCACGGTCCAGCGCCAGATGCCGCCGCCGTCGGCGAGGATGCAGATGAGCGCGAACAGGGTCAGCAGCAGCCCCGCGCCGAGATGGCCGACGGTCGAGCCCACTGCGAGCGCGCCGGTCCACAGCGAGCCGGCCTGCTGCTGCAGCAGCTCGACGCCCTGGTTGAGGTATCCGTTGATCTCGGCCTCGGAGATGCCCACCCCCACGAGGAAGCCGCGCAGCGAGTCGACCGCGCCCACGACGCGCTCCCGCACGCCGCCGAACTCGCGCGTCACCTGCCAGACCACGAGCCAGACCAGGCCGCCGACGATCGCGATGGTCGCGAGCAGCGAGATGATGATCGCCGCCCAGCGCGGCACGCGGTGCCGCAGCAACCAGGACAGCCCCGGCCAGATCAGCGCGGTCAGCAGGATCGCGACGAGCAGCGGGATCACCAGCAGCTTGAACTGGATCACGAGCCACACGACGACCGCGGCGGCGGCCGCGACGACGAGGAACCGCCACGAGTAGGCCGTCGCGATGCGCAGGCCCGGGGGCACGGACGACTCCGCCGGCGCCGCCGGCGGGGCGCTGGCGGCGGGCGCGGGGTCGGCCGGGCGGGGGCGGAACGCGCCCCAGAACCCGGTGCGCGGCTTGTCGTGGCTCATCCCGGTCAGTCTAGAACCGCGTCCATGGCGAGTCAGACATACGTCGCGGCCGGGTCGCGGGTCCGATGTCCGAGCCCGTCGGTAACGTGAGGCCGGTGAAGCAGCACCTGTCCCTGCCCGAGGCCCGTCGCACAGCCCTGGCGGCGCAGGGGTTCGCCCGCGCCCGGCCCGAACGGCCCGGCACCCGGCAGCTCAACGCGACCGTCGCGCGCATGGGCGCGCTGCAGATCGACTCGGTCAACGTGTACGCCCGCTCGCATTACGTGCCGCTGTTCTCGCGACTCGGCGGCTACGACACGGCCGAGCTCGACCGCCTGGTGCTGCGGCACGGTGCCGGCGGGCGTCCCCGCTCGTCCGGCTCGTACATCGAGTACCTGGGTCACGAGGCGACCTTCCTGCCCGCGCTCGACTGGCCGCTGTGGCGGTTCCGGATGGACGACATGCGCGCCCGGTACGGCGCGCCGGGCGGCTGGTACGCCGAGAACGCCGCCACGGTCGAGTGGGTGAGGTCGGAGCTGGCCGCTCGCGGCCCGCTGCGGCCCGCCCAGATCGAGTCCGACGCCCGTCGCGCACGGCGCGGCCCGTGGTGGGACTGGGACGCCGTCAAGCGCGCTCTCGAGATGATGTGGCGCTTCGGAGAGGTCGCGATCGCCGGGCGTCGGGGGTTCGAGCGTCGTTACGGACTCGCCGAGCAGGTGATCCCCGCCCCGGTGCTCGACGCCGAGGTGCCGCGTCAGGACGCGATCCGCGAGCTGATGCGTCGCGCCGCACGCGCCTCGGGCGTCGCCACCGCCTCAGACCTCGCCGACTACTACCGGATCAGGGATCGTCGCGCCGTCCTGACCGCCGTGCAGGACCTCGTCGATGCGGGCGAGCTCGAGCCGGTCACGGTCGACGGCTGGAGCCGGGGGCGCGCGCCCTCGCCCGCCTGGGTGCACCGCGATGCGGCGTTCCCCCGGCGCATCCGGGCGGCGGCCGTGCTGACGCCGTTCGACCCGGTGGTGTGGTTCCGCGAGCGCGCCGAGCGCCTGTTCGACTTCGACTACCGCATCGAGATCTACACGCCGGCCGACAGGCGCCGTTACGGCTACTACTCGCTGCCGGTGCTCGTGGACGACCGCATCGTCGGCCGAGTCGACCTCAAGGCCGATCGCACGACCTCGACGCTTCGCGTCCAGTCGGCCTGGTGGGAGGCCGGGGTGGCGGCCTCGACGGCGGAGCGCGTGGCGGTCGCGCTGCGCGAGGCGGCCTCCTGGCAGGGCCTCGAGCGCGTCTCCATCTCGAGCTGGGGCGACGCCACCTCCGACCTCGCCTTCGTCATGCCGGACGCCGCTCGCCACGAGCGGGCCGTCACCGTCTGACGCCCGTCCCCCTCACCGTGGCGAACCACGCGCCGAGAAGACGACTTCGCGCCGAGAATGCAGCGGGCGGCTGCATTCTCGGCGCGAAAGTGGATTCTCGCTGCGGCGGGGTCAGAACTGGACGCGCGGCGGCTCGGCGATCGCCGCGCCGTCGACGACCTCGAAGAACTCGCGCTCGTGGAAGCCGAGGTTGCGCGCGAAGAGGTTGTTCGGGAACACCTTGATCTTGGTGTTCAGCTCGCGCACGCCACCGTTGTAGAACCGGCGCGACGCCTGGATCTTGTCCTCGGTGTCGACCAGAGAGTGCTGCAGCTGCAGGTAGTTCTGGCTCGCCTGCAGGCCCGGGTACGCCTCCGCCACCGCGAACAGGTTCTTGAGCGCCTGCTGCATGTGCCCCTCGGCCACGCCAGCCTCGGCGGGGCCGCCGGCCGACAGCGTCTCGGCGCGCGCACGCGTCACGTTCTCGAACACCGCCTTCTCGTGCGCCGCGTACCCCTTGACCGCCTCGATGAGGTTCGGGATCAGGTCGGCGCGGCGCTTGAGCTGCACGGTGATGTCGCTCCACGCCTCGTCGACGCGCACGTTGAGCTGCACGAGCGAGTTGTACGTGGCCCACAGATAGATGCCGGCGACGACCACGATCGCGAGCACGATGACAACAGGAATCAGCCATTCCATCGGGAACCCCCTCGGTGATGCACCCATCCTAGACGCGCCAGGTGCAGCCCCGCGTCGGCCGTACGGGGGACTTCTCACCGGGATCGTGCGTCCGCGTCGCGGCAAGGACGCCGCGTCGAGTGCCCCCGCGGGGATTCGAACCCCGACTGAGGCGAGTTTAAGTCGCCTGCCTCTGCCGGTTGGGCTACGGGGGCCGCGCCTCCACGCTACCGGTGAAGACGGCGAGAGCCGCCACCCGTGGGGGTGGCGGCTCTCGTGAGGCTCGCTGTCACTGAGCGGCGGTCTCGACCTTCTCGTTCTCGACCGGGGCCGTCTCGGCGGGCTTGTCCTCGACAGGCGCCTCGACCGGGGGCTTCGGACGCGAGGCGAACGTCTCGAAGAACGTGCGCGGACGCTGCACCCACTCGAGCTGCACCGTGTCGCGGCCGAGCCAGAGGTTGTGCCACCAGCCCCACAGGACACGCCACTTGCGCTCCCACGTCGGCATCGCCAGTCCGTGGTAACCGCGGTGGGCGACCCAGGCGAGGAAGCCCTTGAGGGCGAACTTGCCGGACTGGAAGACGCCGTTGTAGAGGCCGAGGCCCGCGACGGCGCCCAGGTTCTTGTGGAAGTAGTCGATCGGCGCGTCGCCGCGCAGCACCCCCACGAGGTTCTTCGCGAGCCGCTTGGCCTGGCGGACGGCGTGCTGGGCGTTCGGCACGCAGGTGCCGTCGGGCAGCCCGCCCGTCTTGTCCGGCACCGCGGCGATATCACCCGCAGCCCAGGCGCCCTCGACGACGTTCTTGTCGGCGTCGACCACGCGCAGGTCGGCCTGCGTCGTGATGCGGCCGCGCGGCTCGGTAGGCAGGTCGCTGCCGCGCACCACCTGGGGGTTCGCCATCACGCCGGCGGTCCAGACGATCAGGCCGCTCGGGTACGACTCCCCCGTCGAGGTCTCGACGACGCCGTCGACGGCGCTCGTGACCTGCGTCTCGAGGTGCACGTGCGCACCGCGCTGCGCGAGGTCCTTGAGCACCCACTCGCTCGTGGGCAGCGAGACCTCGGGCATGATGCGCCCCATGGCCTCGATGAGGTGGAACCGGGTCTCGTCGAACGAGATCTCGGGGTACGTGCCGACCAGCGAGGACGCCAGCGAGCGCAGCTCCGCGAACGTCTCGATGCCGGCGAAGCCGCCACCGACGACGACGACGGTCAGCAGCCGCTGGCGCAGCGGGTCGCCGACCGGCAGCGCGGACGCCTGCTCGAAGTTCGAGATGAGCGTGTCGCGGACGTAGACGGCCTCTTCGACCGACTTCAGGCCGACCGCGTTCTCGGCGATGCCCGGGATCGGGAACGTCCGCGAGACGGAGCCCGCGGTGACGACGATCTGGTCGTACTCGAGCTCGTAGGGCTCGCCGCCCTCCGGCGTGATCGTCGCGGTCTTGTTCGCGTGGTCGATCCCCGTCACCCTGGCGGTGATCATCTGCGTGCGCTTGAGATGACGACGGTGCGAGACCACGGTGTGGCGGGCCTCGATCGATCCCGCCGCGACCTCGGGCAGGAACGGGAGGTACGTCATGTACGGGAGGGGGTCGACCATGATGATCTCCGCCTCCCCGCGCCGCAGCTGCTTCTCGAGCTTCCACGCGGTGTAGAACCCCGCGTAACCGCCGCCGACGATGAGGATCTTGGGCACGAGTGAAGAACTCCTTGGGTCAGGGTTTGCTCGGCGACCGCCGCACACGGGCCGAACGGACGCGTCGCACAGTCGCGATGACGCCCAGCACCACGAGAATACCAGCGCCGCTGAGCGCGACGAGCGGCAGGGTGCCGTAGCGCAGCTCCTCCTGCGAGGGAAGGTACGAGGCCCCCGCCTCGGTGGGAGCGTCCGCGGGCGGCAGCGGCGCCACCTCGACCGGGGTGACGGTGGGTGTCGGCTGCGGTCCGGCGGCCTCGCGACGGTAGACGTCGATCCATCGCTCGAGGCTGCCCATGGGGTTCTGCGTCACGTGCGCGACGTCCGCGTTGACCGCGGCCTCGGCGTTCACCAGGCCGTAGCCGTAGAAGGCGTCGGGCACGGCGTCGGCGTCGGCCGGCTTGGTCGCGGTCTTCACGATGCGATTGATCACGTCCACCGCGCTGAGCTCGGGGTGCGCCGAGCGCACCAGCGCCGCGACGCCCGCCACGATCGGGGCCGCGCCGCTCGTGCCGTTCCACTCGTCGATCGTGTCGTCGGCGGAGACGCCGAGCAGGTTCTCGCTGGGCGCCGAGACGCCGATCGTGATGCCCTGGGTCGACGCCTTGTCGCTCGCCTTCCCGTCGGGGTCGACGCCGGCGACCGTGAGCACACCGGGGATCGTCGCGGGCGCGCCCACCGACTCGGTCCCGCTGCCGCGGTTCCCCGCCGCCACCACGACGACGACGTCGTTCTGCATGGCGTAGAGGAAGGCGTCGTCCCACGACTCGTCCCAGCTCGGGTCGTTCGTCGTCAGCGACAGGTTGATGATGTCGGCCCCATTGTCGACCGACCAGACGACCGCGTCGGCGATCTGCTGCGCGAACGGCGCGGCGCCCGCCGCCCGGAAGGCGAGGGAGACAGACAGCAGGCTCGCCTCCGGCGCGACTCCGATCATGGCGTCGGGGTCGTCGCCCCCGCGGGCAGCCGCGAGCGACGCGACCCAGCTGCCGTGGCTGCGGTCGAGCACGTCCACCGGCGTGCGCCCGTCGGCGGTGCCGAGACCGGACACGTCCTTGCCGCCGATCACCGCGCCCTCGAACTCCGAAGGCCCGTCGACGATGCCGGTGTCGATCACCGCGATGGTCACGCCGGCGCCGCGCGAGGTCTCCCACGCGTCGCTGATGCCGTAGTCGTCGATCCAGTACTGCCGATCGCGGATCGTCGGCTCCTCGGTCTCCTCCGGCGTCGGCGTCGCGCTCGGCGTCGGCGTGGGAGTGGCCGTCGAGACCGGATCCGGCGTCGCCTCCGGTGTCGGCGCGGCCCCCGTGAGCAGCGCGGCGAGGATCGCGAGCGCCAGGACGCGCGGGGCGCGCGTCATCCGGCCTTCCCCGGCTCTGCGCACTCGCACCTCGCGGGAGACCACGCCGACCGCTCGAGGGCCGCGTCGCCGATGGGGTTCACCCCCGGCCCGGCCGCGAGGGCGTGGCCGGCCAGCGCGTGCAGGCACTTCACGCGCGTGGGCATCCCTCCGGCGGAGATGCCGTCGATCTCCGGCACGTCCCCGAACGCGGCGCGGTCGGCGAGATAGGACTGGTGGGCGCGGGTGTACCGCGCCGCCAGCTCCGGTTCGTCGGCGAGACGGGCTGCGAGCTCGGGCATCAGCTGCCCGGCCTCGAGCCGCGACATCTCCGCCGTCGCGGCCGGATGGGTGAGGTAGTAGAACGTCGGGAACGGCGTGCCGTCGGGCAGCCGCGGCGACGTCGCGACGACCGTCGGGTTGCCGCAGGCGCAGCGCGCCGCGATCCCGACGACGCCCCGCGCCTCGCGGCCGAGCTGGTCGGAGACGACCTCGATGTCGACCGGGCGCACGGGTTCGAAGGGGGGTGTCGTCACCCTTCCAGGCTACCGGCGGGCGATGCGACGCTCCGTCGGGGCACCCCGCTTACCAGGATTCCCGGAGGTCCCGACAGCTCCGCCGATCACGGCGTGGGCGTCTCGCCCGGCTCCGGCTCGTCGGGGATGCCGACCGTCACCTCGACGGCCGACTTCGCGGTGCCGGCGGCGACGAGCGAACGCAGCATGCCGCCCATCCAGTCGGCCTGCTTCTCCTCGACCTCGGCGCTCACGGGCTCCGGCTCACGGGCCACGTCGGTCTGCTCGAGATCGTCGACGATGAGGAACGACACCTCATTGGGATTCGTGTAGTAGAGCCGCTCGCGGGCCTGCGTCATGATGTAGGTCGGGTCGTTCCAGCGGTCGCGCTCGCGCTCCAGCTCGGCGACCTCCTCCTTCGTGACCTGCACCGACTCCTGCAGCGCGGCGATCTTCTGCCGCTGCTCGACGTAGGTCGACACGCTGGGCGCGAGCACCAGGACGCCGAGCACCACGAGCCCCAGCATGATGGCCGCGAACCCCGAGAACCGGATGTCCCCCAGCCACTCGCGGGCGTCGCCCTGCCGCCTCGGGCGTCGCGGACGACCCCGCGGCGCACGGCGCGGGGATGCGGAAGGGGGAGCCGATCCTGACTTCACGACTCCCCCTTCCAGCAGTACGACATCCTTCGCCTACGCGAAGACGCGAGAGCCTCGCACCCGGCGATCCTCCCGCGTCCCTCCGCCGTCAGCTGAAGCGCGGGTAGGCGCTCCGGCCGGCGAACGTCGCGGCGGAGCCGAGCTCCTCCTCGATGCGCAGAAGCTGATTGTACTTCGCGACGCGGTCGCTGCGAGCGGGCGCGCCCGACTTGATCTGGCCCGCGTTGACGGCGACGGCCAGGTCGGCGATCGTGGTGTCCTCGGTCTCGCCCGAGCGGTGCGACATCATGACCGTGTAGCCGGAGTTCTGCGCCAGCGTGACCGCGTCCAGCGTCTCGGTGAGCGAGCCGATCTGGTTGACCTTGCACAGCAGCGAGTTGGCGACGCCCTTGGCGATGCCGTCCGCCAGACGCTGCGGGTTGGTCACGAACAGGTCGTCGCCCACGAGCTGCACCTTCGAGCCGATGCGGTCGGTGAGAGCCTTCCAGCCGTCCCAGTCGTCCTCGGCGAGGGCGTCCTCGATGGTCACGAGCGGGTAGTTCGCCAGCAGCTCCTCGTAGTACGAGGTCAGGTCGTCGCTGGAGAGCTCCTTGCCCTCGAACCGGTAGACGCCGTTCTCGAAGAACTCCGTCGACGCGACGTCGAGGCCCACGGCGATGTCCGTGCCGGGCGTGAAGCCGGCCTTCTCGATCGCCGCCATGAGGAAGTCCAGCGCGCCGCGGTTGCTCGGCAGGTCGGGCGCGAAGCCGCCCTCGTCGCCGAGCCCGGTGGCGTAGCCGCCGGCCTTCAGCTCGCTCTTGAGCACGTGGTAGGTCTCGGTGCCCCACCGCAGCGACTCGCTGAACGACTCGGCGCCGAGCGGCACGAGGAAGAACTCCTGCATGTCGACGCCGGTGTCGGCGTGCGCGCCGCCGTTGATCACGTTGAGCGCCGGGACGGGCAGGATGTGCGCGTTGGGCCCGCCGATGTAGCGGAACAGCGGCAGGTCGGCGCTGTCGGCCGCGGCCTTGGCCACGGCGAGGCTGACGCCGAGGATGGCGTTCGCGCCCGTGCGCTGCTTGTTGGGGGTGCCGTCGGCCTCGATCAGTGCGGCGTCGATCACGCGCTGGTCGCTCGCGTCGAGGCCCTCGATCGCCGGGCCGAGCTCGTCGAGGACCGCGTCGACGGCCTTCAGCACGCCCTTGCCGGCGTAGCGCCCCTTGTCGCCGTCCCGCAGCTCGTACGCCTCGAAGGCGCCGGTGGACGCGCCGGACGGCACGGCCGCGCGCTGGACGATGCCGTCGTCGAGCAGCACCTCCACCTCGACGGTCGGGTTGCCGCGCGAATCCAGGATCTCGCGCGCGCCTACAGCTTCGATCAGTGCCACGGAATGACTCCCTCTCAGTGGACGGTGCGGGCCCCGCACAGGCCCGTCGCCAGTCTATGGCGTGGCGTCGCCCGCCACTGCGCCGGTCCCGGCCTCCCCGGTCAGGATCGCGATGGCGACGCCGTCCCATCCCTTGACGCCGACGGTCTGCAGGGCCGTCGCGTCGAATCGCGGGTCCGAGCCGAGCATCTCGATGGCCTCGCGCGTGCCGCGTACCTTCGGGTCGCTCGAGTCGTCGCGCACGATCTCGCCGTCGCGGCCGATGTTGTCCAGCACCACGAGGCCGCCCGGGCGCCCGAGACGCGCAGCCCAGTCCAGGTAGGCCGTGTTCGACTCCTTGTCGGCGTCGATGAACACCAGGTCGAACGGCCCGGCGAGCGTGGGCAGGACGTCGAGGGCCGGCCCGACGCGCACGTCGACGCGGTCGCCCACCCCGGCCCGGTCGATGCTGCCGCGCGCGACCCCGGCGTGAGCGGGCTCGGCCTCGATCGTCACCAACGTCCCGCCCGCGGGCAGCGCGCGGGCGAGCCAGATGGTGGAGTACCCGCCGAGGGTGCCGATCTCGAGGATGCGCTGCGCGCCGACCAGCCGCGCGAGCAGGTGCAGCAGCTTGCCCGCGACGGGCGCGACCTCGATCTCCGGAAGCGCCGCCTCGCGCTGCGCCGTCACGGCCGCATCGAGCTCGGGATCGTGCGGCAGCAGTGCGGCGGCGAGCCAGCGATCGGCCGCCGCCCAGTTCTCGGGAGTGGATTCGGCCATGCGGCCATCCCACCCGTGCGGAGTGCCCGACGTCAAGCCGAGGGCGACCTCGCCTCGAGCCCGCGCAGCAGCGCGACGCCCGTCTCGGCGTCGTCCACCGTGACCGTGAACGTCTTCCCGCCGCGCCGCGTGACCCGGATCGCCTCGCCGCGCCGCATCACGACGCCCCAGCCCACGCCCACCGCGTACCGCCAGCCCCATCCGCCGTACTCGCCCATCGGGTCGACCGAGACGACCTCCACACGTGCGATGTCGTCGAGCGGGACGCGGATGCGCGGCCAGCCCGCGATGGACCGCACCGTCAGGCCGTGGTCGTCGACACGCACGCGGAACACCGCGCACGCGAGCACCGCGACCACCACGAGCGCCATGCCGCCGAGCCCGACCCAGCTGCCGGCGCTCAGCCGCCCGCCGACGGCGGTGTCGGCGACCGCGACGACGACGACCAGCAGCGTCGTGACAGCGATCAGGGCCGCGACCACGATCGCGCCCCCGCGGGACATCGTCACGGTCTGCAGCCACACAGCGCGCTCCCCCGAGGACACCGCGACGGCGTCGGGGCCGTCGGTGCGCGCACGGTCCTCGGACGGAGCGTCGGTGGTGGACCGCCATGCCGCCCACGCCAGCACGGCCGCCACGACGGCCGAGACGCCGAGCAGGGGCAGGATGTTCGGCGCGTCGCGCCCGTCCGCCAGCCCCAGCTGCAGCGCCAGCGACCCCACCGACAGCGCGCCGACGAAGCCGACGAGCCACCCTGAGGCGGCTGCCGGCAGCCGGAACCGGCGCGCCCCGCCCTCCCGCTCGAAGCCCGCCAGGCTCGCTCCGGCGAGGAGCGCAGGGAGCCCGCCGCAGACCCCCAGGGTGATCAGCGGGAACAGCCACGCCGGACCGAGCCCGTCGGCACCACCGTCGGCTCCCCAGTGCGTGGCGACCGGGTCGGGCAGCCACGGCAGCATGGCGAGCTGGACGAGCGCGAACACGACGGATGCGAGGAGCGGCAGGAGCAGCCCGACCAGCCGGAAACGGCGCCCGGCGGTGCTCCTGAGGGTCGATGTGGATGTCGTCATGCTCTCCTCCTCGGGTTCGGTCGGGTCAGATCGGAAGGTCGCGGATCAGCGCCGCGAGAGCGTCGCGCGGGACGCCGCGGGCCTGGGCGCGGCGCACGAGCTGCGCCGCCTCGTCGTGCAGCTCGGCGAGCGGTGCCGCCGCATCGGTGACGATCGCGCCGCGGCCGCGCCGCATGTCCAGCAGCCCCTCGTCGCGCAGCAGCTGGTAGGCGTGCAGCACCGTGTGGAGGTTCACCCCGAGGGCTCCGGCGACCTCGCGCGCCGAAGGCAGCCGGTCGCCCGGCCTGACGCGCCCCGCGGCGGCGTCTGCGCGGATCGACGCCGCGAGCTGCGCGAACACCGGCTCCTCGCGCGTCGGGTCGATCCGTGCCAGCATGAACTTATTCTATATCAATTAGAACAGTTCGGGAGTGAGAGCCGCCGCGGCCTCCGCGGCCGCGGCACGACGTCTGGCGACGGGATCCGGCGGGTCAGGCGAGGGGCTTGAGCTCGAGACCCTCCCGAGTCGCGCCCGCAGACACGGTCGCGAACGCCGTGAAGCCGTCGGCGGACGCACGGTCCAGCAGCCCCTTGAGGTTCTTGGTGCGCTGCTCGAGGCGGACGCGCGAGCCCTCGGCCACGAGCCGCGCCTTCAGCGCGATCAGCTCGGTCACGGCGACGTCACGGTCGTGCACCAGCACCACCGCCGGGGCCGCGTCGGCCACCTGCAGCGACACGAGGTCGACGATGCGCTCGAACCCGATCGAGAAGCCGACCGCCGGGACGTCCTGTCCGAGGAATCGGCCGATCATGCCGTCGTACCTGCCGCCGCCGCCGAGCGAGTACCCGACATCCGGGTGGGCGAGCTCGAAGATGGTGCCGGTGTAGTAGCCCATCCCGCGCACGAGGAACGGATCGAACTCCAGCGGCACGCGCGTGTCGCCGGGCCGCGCCGCCGCGACCGACTCCCCCACGCCGGTCAGGTGCGCGACGACCTCGTCGGGGACGCCGTCCGGCAGCGCCGCACGGATCTGCCGTTCGCCGTACGCGAGCGGCTCGCCCTCTGCGGGCCGCTCGAGGAACGCCTCGAAGGCGTCGACGGCGGCGGCGCTCGCCCCCCGCTCGCGGAGCTCGGCGCTCACGCCCGCGGGGCCGATCTTGTCGAGCTTGTCGATGGTGATCAGCACGCCGGGACGCTGCTCCGGAGGGAAGCCGAAGACGTCGAGCATGGCGTCGAGCGCGCGGCGATCGTTGATGCGGACGGTGGCGCCCTCGAGCGACAGCGCGGCGAGAGTGTCGAGCGACGCGACGATCAGCTCCGCCTCCGCGCGGGCGGACGCGTCGCCGATGATGTCGATGTCGCACTGCATGAACTGGCGGTAGCGGCCCTTCTGGGGGCGCTCCGCACGCCAGACGGGGGCGATCTGGATCGAGCGGAACACCGCGGGCAGGTCGCCGCGGTTCGTCGCGTAGAAGCGCGCGAGCGGCACCGTCAGGTCGTACCGCAGCCCGAGATCCGTCAGGGCCGAGGGCTCGTCCGCGGCGGCACGGATCGCGTCCGCGTCGAGGCCCCGGCGCAGCACGTTGAAGGCGAGCTTCTCGTTGTCGCCGCCGATGCCGGCGTGCAGGCGCGCGTGCTCCTCCATGACCGGCGTCTCGATCTCGTCGAACCCGTGCGCGCGGTAGCGCTCGCGGATCACGGCGAGCACGCGCTCGCGTCGGGCCTTGTCAGCGGGGAGGAAGTCGCGCATGCCGCGCGGCGCGTTCACGGAAGCCATAGCGCTCCCATTCTTCCATCCCGCGACAATCCCTTTTCGCGCCGACAATGCACCCGCCACACGCATTGTCGGCGCGGGAACGGATTGTCGCGGCGGCGGGTTCTCAGGACTCGGCGTCGCGGATGTCCGACTCGAGAGAGCGCAGACGCTCACGCAGGGCGCGCTCCGCGTCCCAGCCGTTCTGGCGCGCGGCGGCGGTCAGCGTCAGCAGGAGGTCGCCGAGCTCGGCCTCGCTCTCGGGCACCGCGCCGACCTCGGCGGCGTCGTGCACCGCGAGGGCCACCTCCGATCCGACGCCGACCTGCGCGGCCTTGCCGATCAGCTTCTGCGCGAGCGCGAGCGACGGCATCGACCGCGCGACGCCGTCGAGGACGCTCGTGCGCTGCCGCTTCTCGGACGCCTTCGCCGCGTTCCACAGCTCCAGCACGCGTTCGGGAGTCTCGGCGACCTCGTCGCCGAAGACGTGCGGGTGGCGGCGGACCATCTTCTCCACCAGGGACGCGGCCACGTCGTCCACGTCGAACGCCTCGCCGTCGGCGCCCCGCGAGGCGATCTCCGCGTGGAACAGCACCTGCCACAGCAGGTCGCCCAGCTCCTCGCGCATCCCCGCGGCGTCGCCCGCCTCGATCGCGTCGATCAGCTCGTGGCTCTCCTCGAGCAGGTACGGCACCAGCGCCCGATGATCGATCTGCTGCGTCCATACGCAGCGGTCCCGCACCGCGCGCATCGTCTCGACCGCTTCCCTCAGCGCGTCCGTGGCCATGCCGACTCCCTCTCCGTCCGGGCGCCGCCTCGGCGCCCCTCGATGCGCCTCACGACGACGCCGCGACGACACGGTGATGACGCGCCCTCGCCGACACGATGACGCCTGAGAGCACCAGCGCGATCGTCGACCCGCCGAGCACGCCGAGGATCGCCTCGTCGCGCAGGGCGGCGTCGCCCGCGTACGCGAGGTTCGCGAGCAGCAGCGACACGGTGAAGCCGATCCCGCCCAGGGCCCCCGCGGCCAGCAGGTCGGGGAACGCGACGGCGGGCGCGGTGCCCCTCGGCCGGATCCGCATGGCGAGGGCGCCGAACAGCGTGATGCCGACGATCTTGCCGATCGGCAGCGCGACCAGGATGGCCCACAGCGCGGGCGAGAGATCGGCCGGCGCGACCTGCGGGATGACCACGAGGGCCGCAGCGAACGCGAACAGCGGCAGGATGCCCCCGTTGATCCACGGCTCGAGCGCGTGGCGCGCGCGCATGCCCGGCCCCTGCCGCGCCGCCAGCCCGAGCATCACGCCCGCGATGGTGGCGTGCACGCCGGACAGCAGCACGAAGGCCCACGCGGCGACCGCGACGACCACCATGAGCGCGACGACCACGATCCGTGTGCGACGCCCCTCAGGGTCGATCCGGCTCAGCACGGCGAACACGACCACGAGGCCCACGCCGATCGCCAGGAGCCCGAGGTCCATGTCGTGCGCGAACAGGACAGCGATGAAGACGATGCCGACGATGTCGTCGATGATCGCCAGCGCGAGCAGGAAGATCCTCACGGCGGACGGAAGGCCGCGCCCGAACACGGCCAGCACGCCGAGCGCGAAGGCGATGTCGGTCGCCGTCGGCACGGGCCACCCGCCGCGGGCCTCGGGATCGCCGCCCGCGATCGTCAGGAACACCAGGATCGGCACGAGCACTCCGCCGGCGGCCGCGATGGCGGGCTGCAGGGCCTTGCGCACGCTGCTGAGCTCGCCGCTCGTCAGCTCGTACTGCAGCTCGACCGCCACGCCGAAGAAGAACACCGCCAGGAGCCCGTCGGACACCCAGTGCGCCAGCGACAGGTCGATCGGCGTGCCGGGGATCGCGAGGTGCAGATGGCTGGCGTCGAGCACGGCGGGGCCGACGGGGAGGTTCGCCACCAGCAGGCCGAGGGCGGCCGAGGCCAGCAGCAGGATCGCCGGGAATCGCTCGGAGCGGAGGAGCCTCATGTGCGCCTTTCGTCGCCCTGCACGCCGGGCGGGGTCTCGGAAGAAGGGGACGGGTCACCGCCGCCGAACAGACTTCCCGGCACACCATTCCCGCGAGCGGGACCCCAGCCTATCGGAGCGCGACGGGCGCCCGGTCGGCTACTGCCAGACGATCGACTTGGTCAGGTAGCCGCTGATGTCCACGACGACCGTGCCGCCCGGCTTGTTGTACACGCACGGCAGATAGGCGATGAACGCGGCGCCGCCGGGCTCGACCGTGAACGAGCCGCTGCCCAGTCGCCGCCCGGCCGTCGACGTGCCCTCGTAGCACGTGGCGGAGTAGGTCCCCGGGTTCCATCCCTCGGAGCGGACGCCCATGTACTCGCACGGCGCCCGGCTGCAGGCCCGGTCGTCGTCCGCGCCGCCCGCCGGCCCCTGCACGGTCGTCGTCCCGGCGGTGTTGACCTCGACGTAGGGACCCCACGCGCCGGTGGAGTCCCGGACGCGCGCCTGGACGTTCCCGCCCGACGCGACGAACTCACCCGATGCCTTGGGAGCGCCGTTGTAGTGCACCGTCCGCCGGCCCGCGCCGACGTTGCTGACCTCGATCGCGTCGATCGTCCGGCCGTTGTACGCGGGGCCGATGTTGATCGTCCAGCGGTACAGCGAGTTGGTGCCCTGCGGCTCCCGGGTGGCCGTCAGCGCGGGGGTGAGCGGCTTGCCGAAGGGCGTGCCCTTCGCGTCGCTCGCGGGTCCCCCACCGCCGTACTGGCTCCCGTCGATGTAGACCACGGCCCGCACCTTGACGTTGTAGGTAGTGCCGTTGTCCAGGTTTCCGACGGTGACGCTCGTCGCCGTGCCGGTCGAGACCCAGTAGCCGTCGACCGAGTAGGCGTAGCGGATCTCGCTCTGCGCGGCGCCCCGCGGATCCGCCTGCGCCCACGAGAGCTTCAGCTGGGTGTCGCCCGGCTCCACCTTCACCGTCCCCACGCCGCCCGGCTGCTGCACGGCGCGGCGCGGCGCGGAGGCCGGGCCCCACTCACTCCATCCGGCCTTGTTCTTGGCGCGCACGCGGAACGTGTATCCCTCGGTCGACGCCGACAGCCCCGTGAAGGTCGCGGAGGTCCCCGTGCCCACCTGCTGCGTGCCGGTGCGCGGCCCGCTCATCTGCACCTCGTACGCCTGGACGGCGTCGCCGTTCTGCTGCTGCTGGCCGAGCGCCGACCAGGAGACGCGCATCTGGTCCTGGCGGCCCACGGGGTCGAGGTCTGCGACCGACGGGACGGCGGGGGCCTCGGGGCGACCGGCCGGCACCTCGGTCGGCGACCAGGCGCTCCAGCTCGACGGCTCGGGCGCGAGGTTGTGCGCACGCACGCGGAAGCGATACGCCGTGCCGTTGGCGAGCCCCTCCCAGACGCGCTCGGTGACGCCGCCGCCCTCGACCACGACCTGGGAGACGCCGTTCGGCGCCGCCGGGGATATCTCGACGGTGTAGGACGACACGGGAGATCCGGCGCTGTCGGGCTTCGTCCAGGCGACCCGCAGGCTGCCGTCGCCGAAGGCCGGCCGGCTCGGCGCCGCGGGGGTGTCCGGCCGGACGTCCGGCCGCGCGACCTCGCTCGGCAGCGAGGAGTCGGAGTCGCCGATCTCGTTGTGCGCGACCACCGTGAAGGTGTACTCGACGTTGTTGGTCAGCCCGTCCAGCGTGCAGGTCGTCGCCGGGCAGCTCTTCTCGTAGCCGCCGGCCTGGGACGTGACCGTGTACCCGGTGATACGCGAGCCGTTGTCGGCCGGCGGCGTCCACGACATCGTCACCTGGCGGTCCTGCACGCTCGCGACGACGGGCTTGCCCGGCGCGTCCGGGCGGCCGTGCACCGTGAGCAGCACGCGACCCTCGGCGCCGCGGGCGGCGTCTCCGGTCGCGTCGTGGATCCGGTACCGCACGACCATCCGCCCGTGGAAGTCGGCGTCCGGGGTCACCCGCAGGCTCTCGCCGGCCACCACCGCGGTGCCCTCGCCCGTCTCGACCTCGGTCGAGACGATCTCGAGCGGCTGATCGTCGAACGGGTTCTCGTCGTTCTCGAGCACGGGCACCTCCACCGCCTCGCCCGCGGCGGCCTCCGCGACCGTGTCGTCGGTGGCGACCGGGAGGGGCCGGTTGGACGACGTGATGCGCACGTCGACCCGCCCGGTCACCGGATCGGTCATGCCGTCCTCGACGCGCACCCCGACGCTCGTGGTCTGCCCCGTCTCCATGTCGGCGTCCGCGCTGAGCTCGAGCGTCGACCCCTCGATGCGCGCCTCGACCCCCGACGCCGGCTCGCCGTCCATCGAGAACTCGAGGGCGTCCCCGTCGATGTCGGAGGCCAGCGGCGCCAGCTCGAGCGTCACGGGGTCGTCCCCGGCGCCGACGTCGATCCGGGCGTCGACGAAGGAGGGCTGCGCGTTCTCCGGCGGCAGCACCGTGATCGGGATCGACAGGATCGCCGTGCGCCCGGCGGGGTCGTCGGGACCGGTGCCGTCGGTGACCTCGAAGGTGAGGGCGTCCGACCCGGAATAGCGGTCGGCCGACGTGTAGACGAGGGTCGAGTCGCCCTGCAGCAGCGCGGCGCCGTCGCTGTGCGCGGCCCGCACCGTCGCAGCCTCGGTGATCCGCAGAGGTTTGCCGGTGACGGTCTGGACGTGATCTGACAGCGGCAGCTCGACGGTCTCGCCGCTGTCGACCACCACCGGCTCCGCGCTGATGAGCGTGGGACGCAGGTCCTCCAGCCCCGGCACGTGCACGAACGCGCGGGCGGTGCCGCCGTCCTCGTCGGTCACGGTGTAGCCGATCAGCCGACGCCGCTCCTCGATCGTCACCTGCAGCAGCCCGTCGGACCCCGCCTGCTGCTCGCCCTCCACCTCGAGCTGAAGGCTCTGCACCGTGCCGTCGGGATCCTCGTCGTTCGCGAGAAGGTCGACGTCGGCGGTGAGCTCCGGCGTGATGGAGTCGAGGCGCACCCGGTCGTCGCGCGCGACCGGCGGCAGCAGCGGGACGTCCTCGTCGACCGTGACCTGGATGACGCCCTGCGCTGTCGCCCCTAGCTCGTCGGCGATCGTGTACTGCACCGACCCCTGCATCTCCTGCGCGGGCGCGGTGACGTCGACGCGGTTCGGGCCGGTGACCTCGGCCTCGAGCCCCTCGGGCGCGACGAGGTCGTCGACGAGCGCGATCGCGCCGCCCTCCGGGTCGCTGTCGTTGTCGAGCACGGGAACCGAGACGACGCGTCCCGGACGCATGAACACGTCGTCCCGCACCGCGAACGGCGCCTGGTTCGTCCCCGCCGGCGGCGCGATCCCGATGCGCAGCGTGGCCACGCCCTCGGCCCCGAGCGCGTCGCGCACGCGATAGGTGAGCTGATCGACCCCGACGGCGCCCTCGCTCGCGCGATAGACGAAGCGGTCGGCGCCGGTCTCCAGGATCTGACCCTTCGTCGGCGCGGAGTCGATGCCGACCAGCTCGACGGAGTCGCCGTCGGCGTCGATGCCGTCCAACGGCACGAGGATGGTGGCCGTCTCGCCCGAGACCAGTCGGGCCGTCAGGTCCTCCGGGCGCGGGGCCGCGTTCGCCTCGTCGTCGACGGGCAGCACCTGGATGGTGATGTAGCCGGCGTCGCGCTGGCCCGTGCTGTCGCGCACCTCGTAGGTGGCGTAGACGGTGCCCGGCTCGGTGCCCGCACGGAAGCGCACCGTGTCCTGCGCCACGAAGATGTCGCCGGCCTCGGGGTCCGGCTCGGACACCAGCTCGGGCACGACGTGCATCTCGTCGTCGTTCGGGTGCGAGTCGTTGTCGAGCACCGGGATCGTCACGACGTCGCCGACGCGCACCACGGCCTCGTCGTCGCTCGCGACGGGCGGGCGCAGCTTCGACGATGCGGGGACCGCGATCACCACGACCTCGCCCTGGGCCGTGCCCGACGCGTTCGCCACCGTGTACCGGATCGTCAGCCGGTCGGTGACGACCGCGCGGTCGGTGACCCGCAGCGTCTCGTGCGCGAGCACGGAGACCGACAGCCCGGCGGCGTCCTCCGCGTCGACGGACTGGACCACCAGCACGCCGCCGGCGGGGTCCATGTCGTTGGCGAGGACGTCGACGAGCACCTCGCCGCCGGCGGGGAGCATCGCGACGTCGCGCACCGCGACGGGCGGCAGATCGCTGGCCGCCGGCTCCAGCACGTCGACGCGCACGAGCCCCGGCACCGCCTTCGGCCCGTTGGAGACCAGGTACTGCACGTAGTAGGTGCCCACCGTCTCGCTGGCGAAGTCGAACGTGCGGTTGGCGAAGTCGGGTGCGATCCGGGCGCCTTCGACCTCGTCCACGCGCGTGAGCTTCAGCGGCTCGGCGCTCGCGCTGATGTCGTTGTCGAGCGGAGACACGGTGACCTGCTGGCCGGCGCGCGCCACGACGTGGTCGGCGGTGGTGACGGGGTCGGCGGTCCCGACCGGGCGGACGTCGAGCTTCAGCACCCCCGTCATGGCCGTCGCCCCGTCCGACACCTCGATCGGCACCTCGATCGGTCCCTGCTGGCCGGAGATGGCGCGGTAGGTGATCCGCCCGTCCGCCGTGAACTCGGCCTCGTCGCCCGGCAGGGGGTGCACGGCCTCGAGATAGATGCTGTCGCCGTCCGGGTCCCGCCAGTCGGGCAGCACGTTGTACGTGACGGTGCCGCCGGCCTCGACGGCGATGCTGAGCTCTCGATGCTGGGCGGGCCCCGCGTTCTGCGTATCGGGATGGACCGTCAGTCGCACCGTGGCCGCTCCGGAGCCGCCCCGCCCGTCGTTCGCCGTGTACTCGAAGGATCCGCTGCCGCTCGCCTCCGGCGGCACCACGACCTGCAGCGCGGTGCCGTTCTGGATGAGCTGCACCTCGCCCAGCGCGGAGGACGCGTCCGACACCTCCACCGTGAGCACGTCCCCGTCGGGGTCGCTGTCGTTGTCGAGCACCGGCAGGACGGTCGTCTGCCCGGCGCGCACGCCGAACGCGTCGTCCTCCGCGACGGGGTCGCGGTTCTCCGGCCCGCGGTCCGGCGGCAGCGGGTCCGGCACCTGCTCGGTCGTCAGGTCCTCGCTCGTGTCGCCGTCGCCCTCCGGCGGGGTGAGCTGGTCCCAGTTGTCGACCTTCTGCAGCGTGCTGGCCGCGAGCCACGCGGCACCGCTCAGGACGTCGTTGAGGATGATCGCGTCCCGGTTCACCCGGAAGCGCAGCTCGCCGGTGCCGTCGTAGCCTTCTATGCCGCTGGCGAGATCGTTCGCGGCGCCCTCGCAGTCGCGCAGCAGGTGCCCGGTGTCCATCCAGGCGGCGTAGGCGCAGCCGTCGAGCCACACCGGCTCCGCCGGCGTGGCCGCCGGCAGCTCGGTCGCCGTCAGCGTGGGCTCGCCGCCCTCCTCGAGGGGGACGGAGACGAGCGCGGTGCGCGTCGCCATCACCACCGCGCCGCCGTCCGCGGCGTCGGCGGCGAGCCGCGCCTCGCCCCCGCCGGCACCGTCGACCTCGACCGCGCGATCGGGCAGCAGCACCACGCCGGGCTCGCGGTCGAGCACGACGGGAGTGGCGCCGACCGCGGTGACGGCGACGCTCGGCTTCTCGGTGAGCCCCTCCAGGACGCGCTCCGACGGCTCTTCCGCCTCTCCCTCGCGGGTGGTCTCCACCGTCACGAGCGCGCGGCGCTCCGCTGAGACCGCGAACACGGTGCCGTCGCGCGCGACGGTCACGGCCGCGCCGCGCCCCAGCTCCGCGACGGGCTCGACCTCGGCCGGAGAGAACGCCCCGAGCCCCGGGAGCGGCACGACGTACAGGTCGCCCTCGCGCGGGTCGAGCACCGCGACGGTCTGCGCCGCCGCCTCGACGAGGGCGCCCTCCGGGAGGCCGGTGCTCTCGGCCAGCACCATGCCGGCCGGGTCCACTCGGCTCAGGCTGGCCTCGCCGCGGTCGTGGACGAGCACGCGATCGCCGTCCTGCAGCACGTCGTAGTCGGCGCTCGGCGCCACCAGGTAGCCGTCCAACCGCTGCGACTCGTTGTTGAAATGCCCCACGAACTGCTGGTCCGTCTTCGTGATCCACACCGAGCCGTCGTGCAGATCGAGCTCCGTCGTCGGATTGCCCTCGTAGGCGACCGCCATCGTCGTCACGCCCAGCGCGACCACCGAGACGACGGCTCCCGCGGCCAGCACCCGGCGGCGCTCTCGCAGCCACGACCCCGCGCTCATTCGGCTGGGCCTCCCCGGGGCGCACGTTCTCGGCGGCCCCGAGCCGGGGTCCTCCGAGAACAGCGTAACCGGCTGCCCGACGTGTCCGTCGGGCAGCGCTCCCCTTGCAGACGCCTCAGCCGGGGCCGCGGGATCACGAGCCGCTCAGGCGACGATGTCGGCGTGCTCCGGATGCCGCGCGAGCCAGCCCTGCACGAACGTGCACACCGGGACCACCCTCACTCCCCGCCGCCGCGCGTCCGCGACGGCGTGCGCCGCGAGGGCAGCCCCGACGCCGTGCCCGCCGTGCTCTTCGCCGACCACCGTGTGCAGCAGCACGCGTGCACCGTCCGGGGCGTCCTGGTACGCGAGCACGCCGACGAGCTCCGGGACGTGTCCCGGCCGCACGAGCCGCGCCTCGTAGCGGTCGCGTGCCGGGTCGTCGGTCACATCGGCGAGGACGTCGCTGTCTGCCATGCGCCCATCCCACACCGCGCCGGCCGGTCGTTCAAGCCTCCGTCCGGCCGTTCACGCCTCCGGCGCCGCGGGCGCGCTCTTCGGGGGCAGCGGCCACAGCGCGTCCAGCAGCTGAGACACCCAGGCGAGCAGCTCGACGTCGCCCAGGGGCTCGCCGCCCGCGGTCGGCAGCGGCACGACCATCGCCTCGCCGCCGGACAGCAGCTTCGCGCCGGGATACAGGCGCTGCAGCCGCACACGCATCGAGTCGGGCAGGGCGGCGGGGGCGACGCGCAGATTCCGGCCCATCGCGACGACGTCGGTGAGGCCCGCCTGTGCGGCGCGACGACGCAGGCGGGCGACGGCGATGAGCCCGTCGACCTCCGGGGGCGGCGTGCCGTAGCGGTCGGCGAGCTCGTCGACCACCAGGTCGATCGCGTCGTCCTTGGCCGTGGCCGCCGCAGCAGCGGACAGCTTCTGGTACGCCTCGAGCCGCAGCCGCTCCGCGTCCACGTACGACTCCGGCAGCCTCGCCTCCACGGGCAGCTCCAGGCGCAGCTCCACCGGGCCCTCGGTGTCCTCGCCGCGGAACGTCGCGACCGCCTCGCCGATCATCCTCAGGTAGAGGTCGAAGCCGACGCCGGCGATGTGGCCGGCCTGCTCGGCGCCGAGCAGGTTGCCGGCGCCGCGGATCTCGAGGTCCTTCATCGCGACCTGGATGCCCGAGCCGAGGTCGTTGTGCACGGCGATCGTCTGGAGGCGATCGGCGGCCGTCTCGGACAGGGGCTTCATCTCGTCGTAGACGAAGTACGCGTATGCGCGCTCGCGCCCGCGGCCTACCCGCCCGCGCAGCTGGTGCAGCTGCGCGAGCCCGTACTTGTCGGCACGGTCGATGACGATGGTGTTCGCGTTGGCGATGTCGATGCCGGTCTCGATGATCGTCGTGCAGACGAGCACGTCGAACTTGCGCTCCCAGAAGTCGTCGACGACCTGCTCCAGCTGGTGCTCGCCCATCTTCCCGTGTGCGACCGCGATGCGGGCGTCCGGCACCAGCTCGGCCAGGTGCGCGGCGACCGAGTTGATCGACGTCACGCGGTTGTGCACGTAGAAGACCTGTCCCTCGCGCAGCAGCTCGCGGCGGATGGCGGCGGCGATCTGCTTGTCGTTGCGGGGACCGACGTAGGACAGGATCGGGTGGCGGTCCTCCGGCGGCGTCGCGAGCGTCGACATCTCGCGGATGCCGGTCACCGCCATCTCCAGCGTGCGCGGGATCGGCGTCGCGCTCATCGCAAGGATGTCGACGTTGGTCTTCAGCTTCTTCAGCTGGTCCTTGTGCTCGACGCCGAAGCGCTGCTCCTCGTCGACGATCATCAGCCCCAGGTCCTTGAACACCACCTGGTCGGTGAGGATGCGGTGCGTGCCGATCACCATGTCGACGCTGCCGTCCAGCAGACCGTCGAGGGTGCGGCGCGCCTCGGTGGCGGTCTGGAACCGGGACAGCGGCTTGACGACGACGGGGAAGCCCGCGAAGCGCTCGTTGAAGGTCTCGAGGTGCTGCTTGACGAGCAGCGTCGTCGGGACGAGCATCGCGACCTGCTTGCCGTCCTGGATCGCCTTGAACGCCGCGCGCACGGCCACCTCGGTCTTGCCGAAGCCGACGTCGCCGGACAGCAGGCGGTCCATGGGCACGGGGCGCTCCATGTCGCGCTTGACCTCGTCGATGGTCTGCAGCTGGTCGGGGGTCTCCGCGAACGGGAAGGCCTCCTCGAGCTCGCGCTGCCACGGCGTGTCGGGGCCGAACGAGTGGCCCTTGGCGGCCATCCGCGCGGAGTAGAGCTTCACCAGCTCGACGGCGATGTCGCGCACCGCCTTGCGGGCCTTGCCCTTCGCCTGGGCCCAGTCGCTGCCGCCCATCTTCGACAGCGTCGGCGCCTCTCCGCCGACGTACTTCGACAGCAGGTCGAGCTGGTCGGTGGGCACGAAGAGCTTGTCGCCCGGGTAGCCGCGCTTGGAAGGGGCGTACTCGAGCACGAGATAGTCGCGCTCGCTCTTGGTGGCGTTCCGCCCTCCGCTCGACACCTGCCGCTTGGTCATCTCGACGAATCGGCCGATGCCGTGGGTGGCGTGCACGACGTGGTCGCCGGGCTTGAGCTGGAGGGGGTCGACGACGTTGCGACGACGCGACGCGAGCTTCTTGACGACGCGGGCGTCGCCGCCGATCGTCCGGCCGTAGAACTCGTTCTCGGTGAGCAGCGCGAGCCGCGCCTCCTCCGACTCGAAGCCGCGCTCGACGCCCGCCAGGACCAGGGTCGCCACGCCGGGCTCCGGCGCCTCGTCCAGCGTCTCCACCACACGGGCGGCCAGGCCCCGCTCGGACAGGACGTCGCGGGCGCGCTCCACCAGTCCCGCGCCGTTCGCGGCCACCACGACCCGCCAGCCGTCCCCCAGCCGCCGCGCGACGTGCTCGATCGCGCCGTCGACGCTGCCCTGGAAGGAGGGGACGGCGGCGCCGCGGATGCGGGTGGCCGTGCCGGTGTCCGGGGCGAGGCGCACGTCGTCGTCGGCGAGCGCGTCGAGCTCGGCTGCGGTCTCGGCCGCGCCGGAGTCGAAGGGGCTGAGCGTCCACCAGACGCTGCGCGCCTCGCGCACGTCCTCGTGCAGGCGCGCCAGCGTGAGGAAGTCACCGGCGTCGAGGTCGAGGGGCGCGCTCGCCCCGCTCGTCGCGGCGCTCCACGCGGCCTCGAGGAACTCCCGGTTCGTGTCGCCGAGCGTGAGGGCGCGGGAGACCGAACGCTCGGGATCGACGAGCGCCACGGCGGCTCCGCGCGGCAGGTACTCGACGATCGACGCGAGCGGGCCGGCGACGACCGGCGTGAGCGACTCCATGCCCTCCACGGGGATGCCTTGCGCCATCTTCTCGAGCATCTGGGCGATCCCGGGGAACTCGTGCTGCAGCTGGAGGGCGCGCGAGCGCACCTCGTCGGTCAGCAGCAGCTCGCGGCTCGGCACGAGCTCGACGCCGTGCACCTCGCCGGGCAGCGAGCGCTGATCGGCGACCGAGAACGCCCGGATCTGGTCGACCTCGTCGCCGAAGAACTCGATGCGGAAGGGATGCTCCGCCACGGGCGGGAAGACGTCGAGGATGCCGCCGCGCACCGCGAACTCGCCGCGCCGCGACACCATGTCGACGCGCGCGTAGGCAAGCTCGACCAGACGCCGCACCACGTCGTCGAGCCCGACGCCCTCGAATCCCGTGCCGGTGCCGCCGACCTCGAGACGGATCGGCGCCGCTTCGGCCAGTCCGCGCGCGAGCGGCTGGATCGCCGAGCGCACAGAGGCGGTGATGACCAGCGGCGGCGCCCCCTCGGACGCGTCGTGCTCCGCCAGCCGCCGCAGGGTGGCGAGGCGTCTTCCGACCGTCTCGGCGCTGGGGCTCAGGCGCTCGTGCGGCAACGTCTCCCACGAGGGGAAGTCGCGCACCTCCGCGCCCGGCAGGTAGGCGCCGAGCGCGGCGGCGAGGCTCTCGGCGCGGCGCCCTGTCGGGGCGATCGCCAGCAGGACGCCCGGATGCCCGGCCGCGATCCGGCGGCGCAGCAGCGCCGCCAGCGCGGGGGCGTCCAGCCCGTCGGCGAGCGAGAGGTCGGCGTCGACCGCCGAGGCCGCGAGGGCGTCGCTGAACGATTCCGAGGTCTCGAGGGCGCGCACGATCCCCTGAACAGTCACCAGGAGAGTCTACGTCGCCGGTCCGACACCGGCCCGCCGCGGCGGGTGCGCGGCAGACGTCATACGATGGCGGCGTGAGCGAACCGCAGCCTCCCAGCCAGACGCCTCCGGGCGCGCCCGTCTGGTCCGCGGGCCCCGCCGCCCCTCCCTACGGGGCGCCCCAGGCGCCGTACCTCGCCCCGCAGGATCCGCGCTTCGCACAGCTCGTCCAGCCGCCGGCTCCTCGCCGCTCGGCGATGCTCGGGCGGCTCGCCCTGGCGCTGGCGCTGCTGGCCACGGTGGGCGCGAGCACGGCTCTCGCCGTCGCGCTCGGCGCGATCGGCGCCGGCGTCGGACCGCAGCTGCAGAACGTCTCGCCGTCCTCGGGCCTCGAGGTGCTCACCCCGGTGCGCGGGTGGGTGCTCGTCGCCGAGGTCGCCGGCTGGACCGGCACCGTGCTCGGGATCTGGGCGCTCGTCCAGGGCATCGTCGCCGCAGCGCGCGACAGCGGGCGCGGCGCCGGCATCGCCGCGATCGTGATCGCCGCGCTCGGGCCGATCGTGGCAGCGGTCGCGTCCCTGATCGCCGTGACCGCCGGCATCGCGGGCTCCGGGGCCGTCTGACCCGCCCCCGGTCAGAGACCGCCCGGCGGGGCGCTTACGGCTTCGGGGCGTGGACGACCTGCTGGGCAGCCGTCAGGCCGTGCTCGACCACCCGCTCGACCGCGTCGGCCGCATCGGAGACGAGGATCGGCAGCGTCTGACGGTCGGACGCGCTGAACGGGTCCAGCACCCAGTCGGCGGGGTCCTGCCGTCCCGGCGGGCGGCCGATGCCGACGCGGACGCGCACGAAGTCCGGGGTGCCGAGCGCCTTCGCGACGTCGCGCACCCCGTTGTGCCCGCCGTGTCCGCCGCCCGACTTGAGCCGCAGCGCGTCGAACGGGATGTCCAGCTCGTCGTGCACGATGACGATCCGCTCCGGGCCGATGCCGTAGAAGCGCGCGAGGTTCGCGACCGGGCCGCCCGAGACGTTCATGAAGGAGTTCGGCTTCGCGATCACGAGCTTCGCCGCTCCCGGTCGCAGCCAGGTCTCCGCGACCCGGGCGCCCGCCTTGTGCTGCTTGAACGACGTGCCACGACGCCCGGCGAGCTCGTCCATCACCATCTGACCGACGTTGTGCCGGGTCGTCTCGTATCGGGGGCCGGGGTTGCCGAGCCCCACGATCAGCCAGGTGTCCGCCATGGGCTCCATCCTCTCCGCGCGGGGGCGCTCACACGTGCTCGCCGATGCGTCCCGTCGACAGTCGACATGCAGAGAGGGGACGCGATCGCTCGCGCCCCCTCTCTCGTCGGTTCGCCGGTGTTACTCGGCGGCCTCCTCCGACTCGGCCTCGTCCTCGGCGGGGGCCTCCTCGTCGGCGGCCTCCTCCTCGGCGTCGCTCGTGGTGTCCAGCTGCGGGACCGACACGGCGACGACCAGCGTCTCGGTGTCGCTCACGAGGACCGCGCCCTTGGGCAGCTCGACCTCGCCGGCGGTGATGTGCGTGCCGTCCTCGAGGCCCTCGACGTTCACGACGAGGTGCTCGGGGATGTGGGTCGCCTCGACCTCGACCGAGAGCGTGGTCGCGTCGAGCGTGGCGATCGTGCCGGAGAAGGGCTCGCCCTCGACGAGCACGGGGACGTCCACGACGACCTTCTCGCCCTTCTTCAGGACGACGAGGTCGACATGCTCGATGACCTGGCGCACCGGGTCGCGCTGCACGTCCTTGACGAGCGCGAGTTGCGTCTTGCCCTCGAACGACAGCTCGACGATCGGGTTGGCGTGACGCACGAGCAGCAGGGTCTCGTGACCGGGCAGCGCCAGGTGCACGGGCTCGGTGCCGTGGCCGTACAGGACGGCGGGGATCTGGTGGGCGGCGCGCAGGCGACGGGCGAAGCCCTTGCCGAACTGGGTGCGCACCTCGGCGCTGAGCGTGTTCTGCTCCGACATGTGTGTCTCCTCGTGGACGCGCGCCGGGGAGCCGATCACGCGATGGTCTGTGTCTTCTCTCGACTCAGGCGTCTGCCGTTGATCCGAGACGCGGGAGGAGAGCCACGAGGCCCGTCCGCGTCGATAACGGCTGCCGCACGCATGCGCGGCTCGCCCTCGCCGAGGTCGTTTTCCCATCCTACCCGACGAGCGGGTAGCGTTGTGACGCGCGGTCCGCGCGCGAAAACCACCCCGCACGGCCCCTCCGGGCGCCGTCCGCCTGCCCGGGAGAGCCCCTGTGATCGATCCGTCGCACATCGTCACCGGCGTCATCGCCGCCATGTCCATCGCCGCCACCATCCTGGTCGTCGGCGCCTTCTTCTCGCTCGGTCGCTCGGGCTACCGCAAGGACTAGCCTTTAGTCATACCTTTTCCCGCTGCAACAGGAGATCGCGTGTCCGACACCTCTGCCCCCTCCGACAACGGAGTCGCCGTCGCCAACATCGGGGTCGTGGGCCTCGCCGTGATGGGCTCGAACCTCGCCCGCAACCTCGCGAGCCGCGAGGGCAACACCGTGGCGATCTACAACCGCAGCCGCGAGAAGACCGACCAGCTGCTCGCCGACCACCCCGAGGCGCAGTTCGTGCCGGCCTACTCCTACGAGGAGTTCGCCGCGAGCCTGGCGAAGCCGCGCACCGCGATCATCATGGTCAAGGCCGGCGCCGGCACCGACGCGGTGATCCAGGCCCTCACGGAGGTCTTCGAGCCCGGCGACATCATCGTCGACGGCGGCAACGCGCTGTTCACCGACACCATCCGCCGCGAGAAGGCGGTGCGCGAGACCGGCATCAACTTCGTCGGCGCCGGCATCTCCGGCGGCGAGGAGGGCGCCCTCACCGGCCCGTCCATCATGCCGGGCGGCCCCGAGGAGTCCTGGGTCACGCTGGGCCCGATCCTGCGCTCGATCGCCGCGGTCGCCCCCGACGGCGAGCCCTGCGTCACGCACGTCGGCACCGACGGCGCGGGCCACTTCGTCAAGATGGTGCACAACGGCATCGAGTACGCCGACATGCAGCTCATCGCCGAGGCGTACGACCTGATCCGCCGCGGCACGGGCAAGACCCCGGCCGAGATCGCCGACATCTTCGCCGAGTGGAACACCGGCGAGCTCGAGTCGTACCTGATCGAGATCACCGCCGAGGTGCTGCGTCAGGTCGACGCCGCGACGGGCCGTCCGCTGGTGGACGTGATCCTCGACCAGGCGGGCGCGAAGGGCACCGGTGCCTGGACCGTGCAGACCGCGCTGTCGCTCGGCGTGCCCGTGTCCGGCATCGCGGAGGCGACGTTCGCGCGTTCGCTGTCGTCGCACCCGGAGCAGCGCGAGGCCGCCGCGTCGCTCCCCGGACCGGACGAGGACTTCCGCGTCGCGGACGCCGACGCGTTCATCGAGGACGTGCGCCAGGCGCTCTTCGCCTCGAAGATCGTGGCGTACTCGCAGGGGTTCGACGAGATCCGCGCGGGCGCTGCGGAGTACGGCTGGAACATCGACCTGGGCGCGATCTCGAAGATCTGGCGCGCGGGCTGCATCATCCGCGCGCAGTTCCTCAACCGGATCGCCGACGCGTACGCCGAGACCCCTGACCTGCCCGTGCTGATGACCGCGCCGTACTTCGCGGAGGCGCTCACCTCGGGCCAGGCGGCGTGGCGCCGCGTCGTGGTCGCGGCGACGCAGGCCGGCATCCCCTCGCCCGCGTTCTCGTCGTCGCTGGCGTACTACGACGGCATCCGCGCCGATCGCCTGCCGGCGGCGCTCGTGCAGGGACAGCGCGACTTCTTCGGCGCGCACACCTACAAGCGCATCGACAAGCCGGGCACGTTCCACACGCTGTGGTCGGGAGACCGCACCGAGATCGAGGCCGAGGACACGCACTGACGCCTCGCAGGTGATCGCAGAGAGGCCGCACCCCTTCGGGTGCGGCCTCTCTGCGTCGGCGGGGTCAGGCGAGCTCGCGGACCACGCCCTTGTCGAGACGCAGGCGGCGCTTCGCGCGGCGGGCGACGGCCGAGTCGTGCGTGACGACGATGAGGGTGAGCCCCTCGTCGTTGAGCGCCTGCAGCACCTGCAGGATCTCGTCGCGCATGCTCTCGTCGAGGTTGCCGGTCGGCTCGTCCGCCAGCAGCACCTTCGGCCGCTTCGCGATCGCGCGCGCGATCGCCACGCGCTGCTGCTGACCTCCCGACAGCTCGCTCGGCCGGTGGTCGCCGCGTTCGGCGAGGCCCACGTGGGCGAGCGCCTCCGAGACGCGACGCGACCGCTCGTCCGCGACGAGGCCGAGGGGCTCGAGCCCCATGTCGACGTTCTCGGCGGCCGTCAGCGTCGGGATCAGGTTGAAGCCCTGGAACACGAAGCCGATGTCGTGGGCGCGCAGCCGGCCCAGCTCGGCGTTGGACGCCCGGGCGATGTCGCTGCCGGCCAGCAGCACCGTCCCGTCGGTCGGCCGGTCGAGGGCACCGAGGATCTGCAGGAACGTCGACTTCCCGCCACCGGTCGGTCCCTGGATGGTGACGAAGTCGCCCTGGGCGATCTCGACGTCCACCCCCGCGAGCGCCTTCACCTCACGTCCCTTCTGCCGGTACGTCTTGGTGACGCCGGAGATCCGATACGCCGGCCCCGCGCCCTGCTCGGCGACGCCCTCGTGCGCTTCCACGATGCTCATTCCCGTTCTCCCTTGTGTTCGGCGCCCTGCCCTGATGCGCCATGTACTGATGTGACACGTGCTGATGTGACACGTGCTGATGTGCCGCTCCCCTGCCGGCGGAGCGCTCCCCCGCGGCTCACGCGACCGACCTCAGCGCCTCGGCGGGGCTCAGCCGGGCCGCGCGCCATCCGCCGAACGCGCCGGCCACCAGTCCGCCGGCGATCGCGAGCCCCACCGCGGCGAGGATCACGGTCACCGAGACGGGGGCCGTCAGGGTGATGTCGGTCGCCGCCTGGGCGACCTGGCCGAAGCCGCCGCCCGGCCCGCCGGCGCCGCCCGGCATGCCGCCCTGGGCGGAGTCGCCGCCGGACGTCGTCGAGATGGTCGGCTGGATGACGTTGATCGCGATCACGCCCGCGAGGCCGATGGCGAGGCCGATCACGCCGCCGATCACGCCCTGCACGACCGACTCGCCCGCCACCTGACCGATGACGCGCCCGTTCGACCAGCCGATGGCCTTCAGGGTGCCGAACTCACGTGTGCGCCGGGAGACGCCGGAGATGGTGAACAGCACCGCCAGGGCGACCGCGACGGCGAGGACGATGATCGACAGCCACGTGCCGAGGCTCGTGATGAGCGACGAGGCGCTCGACAGCGATCCCGACACGCTCGACGCCAGGTCGGACTGCGAGCTCACGGTGGTGTCGGGCAGCGCCTCCTCCAGCGCGCTCTGCACGCTCGAGATGGCGTCCGACGAGGACGCCTGCACGTAGACGGTCGAGACGACGTCGCCGGCGCCCGAGATGTCCTGCGCGACGTCGAGAGGGATGTAGACGTTCGCCGCCGTGTCGGCCTCGGAGGACGAGGAGGCGACGATGCCGACGACCTCGACCTCGGTGCCGCCGACGTCGATCGTGTCGCCCACGGCCAGGTCGGAGCTCGTGGCGTACGTCTCGTCGAGCACTGCGACGTCCGTGCCGGCGTCGCCCGCCTCGAGCAGGCGCCCGTCGACGAGCTCGACCGAGGAGAGCGGGCCGACGCCGGCCGTGGCGTCGGCGGGCTCGATGCCGAGCACCGTGAAGGAGTCCACGTCGAACTGGCCGCCGCCGAAGCCGCCGCCCTCGCCGCCCTCGCCACCAGCGCCGCCGGCGGGACCGCCCTCGGGCATCTGCCCCTCGGCGCCCTCGGTGCCTGACATCTGCGGCAGCTCACCGTCGAACGTGGTGTTGGTGAGGCTCAGCGCGCCGGACGCCTGCGCGACGCCGTCGATCGCGGTGACGGTGTCGAGTGTGGCGGCATCGAGGGTGCCCCGCATCATGTCGGTCGACAGGCGGGACTGGCTGAGCGACGTGGAGCCGTCGTCGTTCGTGGTGCCGCCGTCCTCTCCGAACTCGAACGACGGGCGCCCGCCGCCCTCGCCGGGCTCGGCCTGCGCGCCGGTGACGGTGAGGTCGGTGCCCACCCCGTAGACGGAGGCGAGCGCGGTGCTCTGCGCGTCGCGGACGCCCGCGGCGAGCGCGTTCACGATGATGACGAGCGCGATCGCTATCGCGAGTCCCGACGCGACGATGATCGTCTGCTTCTTGCGGCCGGCCAGTTCGCGCCGCAGATAGGTCCAGTACATGGGTCTCCTCTCGGCCGCGGATGCCGGCCGTCGGATCGACGCTAGGAACGGGTCTGAGGCGAATCGTCGGGAGGACGTATGAGATCGCTATGTCCGCCGGGCGGCATTCTCATCGCACACATAGGAGGCCCCATAGAAAGCTCATAGCTTTGAGCGCACAATGGATGCCATGACCGCCTCGCAGCCCACCCCCGCGCACCACGCCCCCGCCCTCGTCCATGCCGACGGGACTCCCGTCCGCGTCCTCGTCGTCGACGACGAGCAGATGCTCACGGACCTCCTGGCGATGGCGCTGAAGATGGAGGGCTGGCAGGTGCGCACCGCCGCCAGCGGCTTCGAGGCGCTGACCGCCGCCAAGGAGTTCCGCCCCGACGCGCTCGTGCTCGACATCATGATGCCCGACCTGGACGGCATGGCGGTCCTGCAGCGCCTGCGCCAGGCGGGCGACGACGTGCCGGTGCTCTTCCTCACCGCCAAGGACGCGGTCGGCGACCGGGTCGCGGGGCTCACGGCCGGCGGCGACGACTACGTCACGAAGCCGTTCAGCCTGGAGGAGGTGGTGGCGCGCCTCCGGGCCCTGATGCGCCGTTCGGGCACCGCTCACGCCGCCGAGGAGGAGCCCATCCTGCGGGTGGGCGATCTCAGCCTGAACGAGGACAGCCACGAGGTCGAGCGCGACGGCACCGACATCGAGCTCACGGCGACCGAGTTCGAGCTGCTCCGCTTCCTCATGCGCAACCAGCGCCGCGTGGTGTCGAAGGCGCAGATCCTCGACCGCGTCTGGAGCTACGACTTCGGCGGGCGCTCGAGCGTCGTCGAGCTCTACATCTCCTACCTGCGGAAGAAGATCGATGCCGGCCGCGAGCCCCTCATCCACACCGTGCGCGGCGTCGGCTACATGATCAAGGCGCCCCAGTGACGTCGCCCGACGCGACCGTCGACGAGGTGCCGCCCGAGGCGCCCGCCCGCCGCCGCATGCGGCCGCTGTCCTTCCAGGCGCGCCTGATGCTGACCGTCTTCGGGTTCGTGTCGCTCATCTTCGTGGTCGTCGCCGCCGTCACGAGCGTGGTGCTCAACAACGTGCTCGAGGAGCGGCTGTCGCAGCAGGTGCGCAGCTCGGTCACCGAGTCGCACCAGTTCCTGCAGGCCGTCGACGCGACCGCGGACGCCGCCGCCGTGCTGCGGCAGATCCCCGCATACCGCGGCACGATCCTGATCCTGGAGACCGAAGACGGCGCGCGCACCGGCGCCTACATCGACTCGCACTATGACGTGCGCCGGCTGACGGACGCGCAGCTGGAGGACCTGAACATCTCCCGCCACGGGCCCGACACGTTCACGCTCAGCCTGAGCGACCTCGGCGAGTACCGCGTCCAGATCGACAGCATCCGAGGCGGCTCCGCCGCGATGGGGCAGTCGACGGACGACGTGCGCTCGACGATCGGGCAGCTCCTCACCACGATCACGTTCACGACCGCCGCCGGGCTCTTCGTCCTCGGCGCCGCCATCACCATCGTGATCCGGCAGGGCCTCAAGCCGCTGCGCGCCGTCGCGGAGACCGCCCAGCGTGTCGCGCGTCAGCCCCTCGATCAGGGGTCCGTCTCGATCGACGAGCGCGTGCCCGCGGATCAGGCGGATCCCGACACCGAGATCGGCCAGGTGGGCGCCGCGCTCAACACCCTGCTCGACCATGTCGACGCGTCCCTGGACGCGCGCCAGCGCAACGAGGAGCGGATGAGACGCTTCGTGGCCGACGCGAGCCACGAGCTGCGCACTCCCCTGGCTTCCATCCGCGGGTACTCGGAGCTGTCGCTGCGCGACCCGTCCCTCAGCGACACGACGGGCCAGTCACTGGAGCGCATCCAGGCGCAGTCGATGCGGATGACCGGCCTGGTCGAGGACCTGCTGCTGCTCGCCCGCCTCGACGAGGGCCAGGAGCTCGTCTACGGCGCAGTCGACCTGACGCCGATCGTCGTCGAGTCGGTCGCCGATCAGCGCGTCGCCGGCACCGACCACGCCTGGCGGGTCGAGGTCGACGAGGAGCCGGTCGTCGTCGCGGGAGACGCCGCACGCCTGCACCAGGTCATCGTGAACCTGCTCGCGAACGCGCGCACGCACACGCCGGCCGGCACGACCGTGACCGCCTCCCTGACGCACGAGGGCACGGGCAGCGCGACGCGCGCGATCCTGCGCGTGCACGACGACGGACCGGGTGTGGACCCGAGCCTGCAGGGCGAGCTGTTCACGCGGTTCGCCCGAGGCGACCGCTCCCGCGCCCGCGCCACGGGCGGCACGGGTCTGGGCCTCGCGATCGTCAAGGCGATCGTCGACGCCCACCACGGCGAGATCCGCGTGAAGAGCACCCCCGGCGACACCACGTTCGAGGTCTCTCTGCCCGCGAAGCCGGTCGACCCGTCCTGACCACCTCCGATCAGTCGGGCCGGGCGCCGGGGCTGCTCCATCCCGGCGCCGGCGCGGTCGAGGCACGCACGACCAGCTCGGGCCGGACGACCTCCCTGCGCGGCGCCGCGCCCGCCGACAGCTCGGTCAGCAGCTCCATCGCGAGCTCGCCCATCGCGAGCCGCGGCTGATCGACGCTCGTCAGCGTCGGACGGACGATCCCGGCGACGTCCGTGTTGTCGTAGCCGATGAGGCTCAGGTCCTCGGGCACCCGCAGGCCCGCATCGATCGCCGCGCCCAGCAGCCGGACGGCCGTGCGATCGTTGCGGGCGAACACCGCAGTCGGGGCGTCCGGATCACGCGCGGCGACGGCGGCCGCCAGCCGGCCCGCGCCGTCCGCCGACACGACGCGTCCGCGCGTGCCCAGTCCGAACTCCTCCAGGGTGGCGAGGACGGCATCGCGCCGGTCTGATGCCGCCGGCCGCGTCGAGTCCGTCAGATGCGCGATCCGGCGATGGCCGAGCGCGACCAGATGCCGGATCGCCAGGCGCGCGCCCGCGCGATCGTCGTTCGACACCTGTGCGGCGGCGACCGGCACCTCCGGCGGACGACCCACGACGACGACCGGGCACAGCGCCGCCGCCTGGGCGAGCGTCTGCGGGTCGACACGGCCCGAGATCACCACGAGGCCGTCGACCCCGAGCTGCTGAAGGTGCGCGATCCGCGCCCCGGTGATCGCGGGATCCCGCCGTCCCTCGCCGAGCACCACGCGGAGGTCGGCACGCTGCGCCGCGTCCTCGATGCCCCTCACCACGTCGACGTAGTAGCCGCTGCGCAGGTCGTTGACCAGCACCCCGACGAGCTGGCTGCGGCCCCGGGCGAGCGAGCGGGCCCAGGAGTTCGAGCGGTAGCCGAGTCGCCGCGCCGCATCGAGGATCCGCTCGCGGCTGGCCTCGCCGACGCCCGCCTCGCCGCGGATGGCGAGCGACACGAGGGACTTCGAGACCCCGGCCTCCCGGGCGACGTCCACGATGGTCGGCGATCGGTCCCGGCGGCGTTCCACACGTCCGTTCTACCCGGCGCACGAACGTTCCAGCCCATTCCAGCTGGAGCGTTCCAGGTGCGTTCACCCCCGCGTGGGCGGCCGGACAGCCACGAGCCATAGCTTCGACGCGTCCCGCCCGTACGAGAGGCTCCCGTTGCTCCCCATCGCCCTGCGCACCGCGCCCCGCGCCCTCCTGCTCGACTTCGGAGGAGTGCTCTTCCAGACCGCCAAGCGGCCGGAGGGGCGCGACGAGCTCGCCGCGTCGCTCGCCGACCGGCTCGCGCGAGCGGGGTCCCCCGTCCCCGCCGCTGTCCTGCGCGGCTCCCTCGACGCGGGCCTGGCCGCGCTCAAGCACTGGAAGCACGCCTCGAGCCGACGCCTGGAGCCGCGCGAGATGGGGCACCGAGAGGTGGTCGGCGACTTCCTCGCCGCCGACCTGCCTCCCGCCGCACGGGCCGTGCTGGTCGCCGAGGCGCCCGAGGTCCTGGCGGAGCTCAACGTGACCCTGTCGGTCCACACCGTCCGCCCCGGGATCCGTGCGCTCCTCGCAGAGGCGCAGCGACGGGGCATCCCGCTCGGGATCGTGTCGAACGCCCACTCCGGGCGCAGTCACCGGCAGCTCCTCGAGGCGCACGGCCTCGCCGACGCCTTCGCGGCGCAGGTCTATTCGGACGAGGTCGGCATGCGCAAGCCCCACCCGGGGATGATCGACCTGGCCTGCGCGGCGCTCGGCGTCGCGCCCCAAGAGGCCTGGTATGTCGGCGACACGCAGGATCGTGACGTGGTCGCCGGGCGCCGTGCCGGCGTCGGGGCCGTCGTGCTCACGACGAGCCAGCACACCGACAGCCCGCCGTTCGCGGTCGTAGACGAGGCGGACGCCGTCTTCGCCACGCCCGCCGGTCTGCACGAGGCACTGGCAGCGTCGACGCCCGGCCCCCTCACCGAGCCGGCGCCGGCACCGGCGCCGCGCCGAGGCGCCCTGCTGATCGACCACGGCGGCGTGATCTCGACCTCGGAGCGCGACGAGGAGTCCCTCGCGGAGTTCGGCGCGCACCTGTCTCGGCTGCTCGACGGGGAGGACGCGGCGGTGACCCCCGCCGACGCGCTGGCGCTCGTCCACGCCGGTCGCGCACGCCACAAGGACCTCAAGCGACACGCGCGCTCGGAGCTCGACGCGGGCGGCGCCAACCGGGAGATCACCCCCGTCGAGCTGTGGCGCGACCTCGTCGGCGCCGGGCTGACCCCTCGCCAGCGCGCCGTCCTGGAGGCCGAGGCGCACGACCTCACCTACCGTCTCGGACGCGCCAAGAGCCGCCGCACGCTGCGTCCGGGCGTGCGGGAGCTGCTCGAGCACTGCCGCGACGCGGGCCTTCCCGTGGTCGTCGTGTCGAACACGATCAGCGGGCGCGCCGTCCGCGACGAGTGCGCCGAGCACGGCCTCGATCGCCTGATCGGCGCGTACGTCTGCTCGGACGAGAACGGGCACCGCAAGCCAGACCCCCGGATCGTCGCCGAGGCGCTGCGCATCGCCGACGCCGACCCGGCACGCGTCTGGTTCTACGGCGACAAGCCGGCGAACGACGCCGCCGCCGCCCGCGCCTTCGGCATCGCCCATCGCGTCATCGTGCGAGGCGGCAGCACGGACGACGCCTCCGTCGACGCCTCCGTCCAGGCCGGGCAGACGACGCACGCGGTCGACGGCGCCTCCGACCTCCTCCGGCTGATGCGCGCCGACTCCGGCGCGCGAGCGGCCGTCCCCGCCTGATCCCCCATCCCACGCACCACAAAGGAAACCGCATGACCACCACCCAGGCCGATGAGCGCCTCGGCGCCCTTCGCGGCACCGCCGGCCCCACCCTGTCGACGCCTCAGAACCTGATGATCTTCGTGCTCTCGATGGCCCTGTTCGGGCTGTCGAACATCGTCCTGGAGATCATCCCCGACGTGACCGTCGGACCGGTCGACCTCTCGGTGAGCTACTTCGTGTTCATCCCGATCACTCTCGCCGCACTGCTCAGCCCGTTCTGGGTCGCGCTCGGCGCGCCGCTCGGCGAGATCGTCTTCACCGACCTCCTGATGGGCGACTTCTCGGGTCTGTCCGAGGTCGAGGGCTTCATCCAGATGTTCCTCGCGATCTTCATCGCCGGCTCCGCCGTCCGCAATCCGCGCAGCAGAGCGCAGATCTTCGTCGGCGCCGTGCTGATCGTCGTGATCGACAAGTTCCTCTCCGCCACCGTCGACGTGGCGAAGGTGTGGGTCGGCGTCGAGGACGCCGAGTTCGTCGAGGGCCTGCCCCAGTCGATCCTTCTGCTGGAGGGCATCGGCTTCGGCATCGACGTGGTGATCTCCGGCATCCTCTTCGGCGCGATCCCCGCGATGTGGCTGGTCCCGGCGCTGCACGGACGGATCGAGCCGCTGCTCGGCATGCGGCCCCGGGAGGCGGGACAGCCCTTCGCCGGCGCGGCCCCGCGGGCGGCGTGGTTCGTCGTCGTCGCGGTGCTGGCGGGCGTCGTGTCGTTCGTTTTCTCGTTCTTGGAGGCATGGGACGTGTCGGTGGGAGCGTTCGAGCCGGACTTCCGCGACCGGTTCGGAGACACGTTCCTCTGGGTGGCGGTGGGGGCCCTCGTGATCGTGCTCACGATCGCGTCCGTCCTCTTCGCCGTCTGGCGGCGACGCCGCGCGAGCCGCTGACGTCCGCATCGACCCAGGAGACCCTGTGAACACCGCTGTGACCACCGATCCGAAGACCGCGCCCATGGTCGAGATCGAGCACCTGAGCTTCCGCTACCCAGGGGCGTCGAGCGACACGCTGCGCAACGTCGACCTGCGTATCGAGCACGGCGACTTCGTCGCGGTCGTCGGCGGCAACGGCTCGGGCAAGACCACCCTGTGCAAGACCTTCAACGGGCTCGTACCCCACTACTGGTCGGGCGAGTTCGCGGGCACGGTGCGCGTCGACGGCGTCGACACGTGGGAGTCGTCGGTCGCCGCGCTGTCGCACCGGGTCGGCTACGTGTACCAGGACTTCCAGAACCAGCTCGTCCGTCCGACGGTGCGCGACGAGGTCGCGTTCGGGCCGATCAACTTCGGACAGGAGGACCACCGTCTGCGCACGGCGGCAGCTCTGGACATGCTTGGCATCGAGCACCTCGCGGAGAGGTTCGTGTGGCAGCTCTCCGGCGGCCAGGCGCATCGGGCGGCGCTCGCCTCCGTCCTCGCGCTGCGTCCCGGCCTGCTGGTCGTCGACGAGCCTGTCGCCGAGCTCGACCCGGCATCGGCGCACGAGGTGTACGAGAGCCTCCGGCGACTGAACCGCGACCACGGCATCACCGTCGTCGTGATCGAGCACCACGCGGAGTTCATCGCGCAGTACGCGACGTCCGTCGTGCTGATGAGCACGGGCGCCCCGGTGTGGCACCTTCCGACGCACGAGGCGCTCGCGCGGGCCGGCGAGCTCGCCGAGCACGGCATACCCGCCCCGCAGATCGTCGAGGCGACCCGGCGGATCGGCGTGTCCGGCACACCCCGGTCGGTGGATGAGGCCGCCGCGCTGGTGTCCGCCGCCGCGACTCGACAGACCGTCGCGGCTCCTGCGGCTGCTCCGCTCACTGCCGCGACGACGGCCGCGAGCCGCGTGGTCGCCGAGGCCCGCGCGGTCAGCCACGGCTACCGCACCGTCGGCGGCGGGCTGCAGCCCGTCATCCGGCGGCTGGACCTTCGCCTGCACGAAGGCGAGCGCGTCGCGCTGATCGGCGGCAACGGCTCGGGCAAGACCACCCTCATGAAGCTGCTCGCCGGCATCCAGGTGCCGCGCGAGGGCGACGTCCTGCTCGACGGCGACAGCACGCGCTCCCACCGTGCCCACCGTCTCGCCGAGCGGGCCGCCTACCTCTATCAGCAGCCCGAGCGGATGTTCCTCAAGGCCTCCGTGCGGGAGGACGTCGAGCTCTTCCCGCGCGGCCGTGGCGTCGCCGACGTTGACGAGCTCGTCGATCGCATCCTCGCTCGGGTCAGGCTCTCCCCCTTCGCGGACCGCGACGGACGGACGCTGTCCGGCGGCCAGCAACGCCGCGCGACGCTCGCGATCGGCCTCGCGATGCGTCCCAGCCTGATCCTGCTCGACGAGCCCACCGCCAGTCTCGACGTCGCCAGCCGCGACGACGTCATCGCGATGCTCGCCGAGCTGTCCGAGTCGATCGCCTGCGCCGTCGTCGCGACGCACGACATGCACCTCGTGGCGGAGTGGGCGACGCGCGTCATCGCTCTCGAGGAGGGCGTCGTGGTGGCGGACACGACCCCGCGCACGCTCTTCGCCGACCGGAGCGTGCTGAGTCGGGCCCGGCTCGTCCCTCCTCAGGTCACCCAGCTCGGTGCGGCGCTCGGCATGGAGCCGCTGCCCCTCACGGTCGACGAGTTCGCCGCTCGCTTCGACGCGCCGGCCGCGGAGGCTGCGGCATGAGCCTGGTGCGCAAGCAGCACGACGTGCTGTCGGTCGAATGGATCAAGCTGGAGCTGATCCGCACCGCCTACGCGACCCGCGGCGGTCTCTTCGCGGCGATGGATCCGCGCGTGGTGATCGGCTGGTATGCGCTGATGGCGCTGTCGCCGTGGTTCACCCACAACCTCACGGTGGTCGGCGGCCTGTTCGTCGTCGCCAGCGCGGCGGTCGCGCTCGCGCGGGTCGGCCCGCTGGTGCTCGGGCTGTTCGTGATCGGCCTCGGGTTCGAGCTCGTCTACCTCGTGCTGGCGGCCACGCTGTTCGGGGGCGATCTCACGACATTCGTGGCGCTGACGGAGGTGACGCTGAAGCTCGGCGTGCTGTCGTTGGCGAGTCTCGCGGCGTTCGTGTCGCTGGATCCCGAGAAGCTGTCCGATGCCCTGCTCGCCATGCGCTTCCCGTCGGCCGTCGCGTTCGCGGTCAGCTACGGGTACCGGATGATGCCGATCCTGGTCGAGGAGTTCTCGACCGTGCTGGAGGGATACCGCCTGCGTCAGGCGCCGCCGGCCTCGGGAGGTCTCCTCGGCTGGCGCCACCTGGTGCACTGGGCGACCATCGCGGTGAAGGCGTTCTACCCGATCTTCCTCAACACGGCGAAGTCGGTGCGCACGACGGTCGAGGCGCTGGAGGCGCGCGGCTTCACGTTCGCGTCGATCGACAGGCGCGGGCGCGACATCCGCCTCGGCTCGCTCAGGATGGGGTGGATCGACCTGCTGGTCGTGCTCGCCACTCTCGCCCTCGTGGCGGCCTGCTACGCGGCCGGGGCCCAGTGGCCGCTGTTCCGGGGCTGAGCGTCAGCGCAGACCGGCGCCCGGGTGGTGCACGTGGATGTGGTCGACCCGTTCGGCCAGGTCGCGGTAGACCGTGTTCATCGCGGCGCTCGCTGCGCAGCCGATCCACAGCACGAGCGGCAGCTCGGTGCCGTCATGACGCTCGGGCAGCCATTCGGCCGCCCAGCCGGCGACCGCCCGCGCGATCAGCTCGCCCCGCGGGGCGACGGAGCGCGAGCCGCCGGCGGCGAGGTCGCGGCGCAGCCACGTGATCGTCATGAAGGGCGGCAGCTCCCATTTCTGGATCTGCATGTCGCACGCGACCTCGATGAAGATCTGACCGAACGCGTTGACGGGCAGACGGTCCACGATGCCCAGGATCGCCCCCAGGTCGGTGCTGTCGCCGACGAGCAGGAAGTGCGCGTCGGGGCTCAGGTCGTTCTCCATGGCAGCCTCCTTCGAGTCAGTTAGGTAAGCCTAACCTGACTTCGATGTGGCCGCACCCCCGAGTTCCGGTCGGAGAGACGACGACGCGCCGCCCCGGAGGGAGACGGCGCGTCGCGGACGGGAACCGGGGTCAGGCGGCCCCGTCGAACATGCTGGTGACGGATCCGTCATCGAAGACCTCGCGGATGGCGCGGCCGAGCAGCGGCGCCGACGACAGCACCGTCAGGGTCTCGAAGCGGCGCTCGGGTGCGAGCGGCACGGTGTCGGTGACGACGACCTCGTCGATCGCCTCGTCCTGAAGCCGCTCGACGGCGGGGTCGCTGAAGATCGCGTGCGTCGCCGCGACGATGACCTTGCGGGCCCCGTTCGCCTTCAGCGCCTGCGCCGCCTTCACGATCGTCCCGCCGGTGTCGATCATGTCGTCCACGAGCAGGCACGTGCGACCGGCGACCTCGCCGACGATGTCGTGGACGGTGACCTGGTTCGCGACCTTCGGGTCGCGGCGCTTGTGGATGATCGCCAGCGGGGCGCCGAACTCGTCGGCCCAGGTGTCGGCGACGCGCACGCGGCCCATGTCGGGCGAGACCACGGTGAGCGTCTCGCGGTCCTCGCCCTGCAGCGAGTCGGCGAAGTACCGCGCCAGGATCGGCTTGGCGAACAGGTGGTCGACGGGGCCGTCGAAGAAGCCCTGGATCTGCGCGGCGTGCAGGTCGACGCTCATGATGCGGTCGGCGCCGGCCGTCGCGATCAGATCGGTCACCAGGCGGGCGGAGATCGGCTCGCGCCCGCGGCCCTTCTTGTCCTGGCGGGAGTACGGGTAGTACGGCGCGACCACGGTGATGCGCTTCGCCGACGCGCGCTTGAGCGCGTCGAGCATGATCAGCATCTCCATCAGCCACTCGTTGACCGGGGATCCGAACGTCTGGATCAGGAAGACGTCCGCCCCGCGCATCGAGGTCTCGAAGCGGGTGTAGATCTCGCCGGATGCGAACGTGCGCCGCTCGGTGGGCGCGACCTCGATGCCGAGCTGCGCGGCGATCGCATGAGCGAGCTCGGGGTGCGAGCCGCCGGCGACCACGACGAGGCGCTTCTTGGTCTTCGCGACGATTCCCGGGGCGATGCCCCTCTGGCGCTCGTCGTCAGTGGTCGTCTTGCTCTTGCGCGCCATCGGCCGCCTTCTCTGCGCTGCGTGCGCCCGCTGCGGCCTCGGCCGCCGCGGTGCCCGCTCGGTTCTTCTCCACCCAGCCCTCGATGTTCCGCTGAGGGGCGACGCTCAGGGCCAGAGCGCCGGCAGGGACGTCCTTGCGGATGACGGCGCCGGCTCCGGTCTTCGCGCCGGCCTCAATCCTAACGGGAGCGACGAAGACGTTATGCGAGCCGGTGTGCACCTCGTCGCCGATCTCGGTGCGGTGCTTGGCGATGTCGTCGTAGTTCGCGGTGATCGCGCCGGCGCCCAGGTTCACGCCGCGCCCGATGGTCGTGTCGCCCACGTAGGACAGGTGCGGCACCTTGCTGCCCTCGCCGATCCGCGAGTTCTTCACCTCCACGTAGGTGCCGACCTTCGCGCCCGCCGCGAGCTCGGCGCCCGCCCGCAGATAGGCGTACGGGCCGACCGTCGCACCGGCGCCGATGACGGCGAGCGTCGCGTCGGCGCGACGGACGGTGGCGCCCTCCCCCACCTCGCAGTCGACGAGCGAGGTGTCGGGGCCGACGGTCGCGCCCTCGGCGACGGAGGTGGCGCCGAGGATGTGCGTGTTCGGCAGCAGCGTGACGTCCTGCGCCAGCGTCGCGGTGTCGTCGATCCACGTGGTCGCCGGGTCCTGGACCGTGACTCCCTCGCGCTGCCAGCGGCGCACGATCCGCGCGTTCAGGATCGCGGCGGCCTCGGACAGCTGCACGCGGTCGTTGATGCCGAGCGCGGATGCCGGGTCGTCGGCGATCCGCGCCGCGACCGTGCGCCCCTCCGCGCGCAGCACGTGCACGACGTCGGTGAGGTACATCTCGCCCTGCGCGTTGTCGGTGCCGACACCGCCGAGCGCGCCGCGCAGGGCGCCCGCCCGGAAGACGTACACCCCCGAGTTCACCTCTCGCACCGCGCGCTCGTCGTCGGACGCGTCCTTGTGCTCGACGATGCGTGCGACGAGGCCGTCCCCACCGCGGATCACGCGGCCGTACCCCGTGGGGTCGGCGAGGGTGACGCTCAGCAGGGTCGCGTCGGCGGCCGCGCGACGATGGTCGTCGAGCATCGCGCCGATCGTCTCCGCCTCGAGCAGCGGCACGTCGCCGCTGAGGATCAGAACGTCGCCGTCGAAGCCCGCCGGCAGGCTCTCGACGCCCGCCTGCGCCGCGCGCCCGGTGCCGGGCACCTCGTCCTGCTCGACGAACTCGACGCCGGGGGTGTCCGCGAACGCCTCGAGGATGCGCTCCTTGTCGTGACGCACCACCACGCGGATGCTGGTGGCGGGCAGCGTCTCGGCGATGTTCACCACGTGCCCGAGCAGGGACCGCCCCCCGATCGGGTGCAGCACCTTCGGCAGGGACGAGCGCATCCGGGTCCCCTGGCCCGCGGCCAGGATCACGATGGCCAGGTCGTTCGACGATCCCTCGTTGTGCGTCATGCTCCGCCACCAGGATTCGAACCTGGTCCTCACAGCTCCAAAGGCTGTCGTGCTGCCGTTACACCATGGCGGACCGCGACGGCCGGGCCCGGCGGTCGCGCTTCCAGTCTCTCACCCGCCCGTCCCTAGACTCGGACCATGGCATCCGAGACGGACGAGGTCGATCGCATCGTCGACGCGTGGGCGCGCCAGCGTCCCGACCTCGACTTCTCGCCCATGGAGGTGCTCTCGCGGGTCGACCGCCTGTCGCGCCATCTCGATCGCGCGCGACGCGACGCGTTCCGCCGCACCGACATCGAGCCGTGGGAGTGGGACGTGCTCTCGGCGCTGCGGCGCGCGGGCGAGCCGTTCCAGCTCAGCCCCAAGCAGCTGCTGCAGCAGACCCTGGTGTCGAGCGGCACCATGACGAACCGCATCGATCGACTCGTCGGGCGGCGTTTCGTGCGCCGGGAGGCCGACCCGGGCGACGGTCGCAGCGTGCTCGTGACCCTCACCGACGACGGCCAGGTGCGCGTGGATGCCGCGATCACCCGCCTGATGGACGCCGAGGCCGAGCTGCTGCGCCGTCTCACGGCGAGCGAGCGGGACCGCCTCGCGACCCTGCTGCGACGACTGAGCCTCGGCTTCGACGCCGCGCCCGGCGCCTGAGCCGGCGACACCCCATCACGCCGGCACCCGCCACACCGGCACCCCGCCACACCGCCGCCCCGCCGCACCGGCACCTCGCCGCCGCGCCCACAGGCCGGGCGGAAGCGCGAAACATCCGGGCGCTCGGAAATTAATGCACGCGTAACGCCGACAGGTGCACCATATGGACATAGGCAAGGCATCGGCGCAACTTCTGGTTGATTCGGTGCCGCCGCGTCCGATCCGTCCACCCGGGAGCCGCCATGATCCGTCCCCTCTTCGATCCAGGATCCACCGACATCGCCGCACTCGCCCAGTCCCCCGTGCTCTGGGCGTGCGCCGCAGGCGTCTTCGCGGTGATCGTCGTGCAGTCGGTCATCTACCTGCGGGCGATCCGTGCCGCCGCCTCGGCCGCCGACCTCACCCAGGCGGAGATCACGCGTTCGGTGCGCACGGGCGCCGTCGCCGCCATCGGCCCCTCGCTCGCCGTCGTGCTCGTGGCCGTCTCGCTGCTGCCGCTGTTCGGCACGCCCGCCGTCCTCACCCGCATCGGGCTCGTGGGCTCGGCGGCCTACGAGGTGGCCGCCGCCGGCATCGCCGCGGGCACCCAGGGGGCCGAGCTCGGCGGCCCCAGCTACACGCAGAAGGTCTTCGCGATCTGCTTCGCGGCCATGACCATCGGCGGTCTCGTGTGGATGATCACCACCCTCGTGCTGACGCCGGTGCTCGCGAGGGGCGACGTGTCGCTGCGCCGCGTGAACCCGGCGGTGATGACCATCGTCCCCGGCGCCGCGCTGCTCGGCGCATTCCTCACCCTCACCCTCCAGGAGACCCTCAAGTCGTCCGTGCACGTCGTCACCCTCGTCGTGTCGGCCGCCGTCATGGCGGTGTGCCTGTTCCTGGCCCGCCGGCTCGACACCCCCTGGCTGCGCGAGTGGGGGCTGGGGATCTCGGTCGTCGCCTCGCTCGCGGCCGCCTTCGCCCTCGCCGCCGGCACCGGCGCGCTGGCCTGATCCGGAAAGGACGACGACGATGACCGCTTCCTCCACCTCCGCCGCCGAAGGACTCCGCCGCTTCGATCGCACCACGTCGCTCTGGGGCCCGATCACGATGGGCGCCGGGCTGCTCGTGTCGCTGACCGCCGCCCTCTACGTCGTCTTCTGGTCCGGCCTCGGCATCACCGGCGGCGAGCTGTGGACCGCCGCCGGTGCGGTCCTGGCGACCTTCGCGATCATCGCGGTGATCGAGCCGATCTCGTACTTCCCGATCCTGGGCCGCTCGGCGATGTACCAGGCGTTCATGATCGGGAATATCAGCAACAAGCTGCTGCCGGCGGCCATCGTGGCCCAGGCGAACCTGGACGAGAAGCCCGGCTCCCGCCGGGCCGAGCTCATCGCCGGGTCGGCGATCATCGGGGCGGTGCTCGTGCACCTCGTCACGCTCGTGGTGCTGGTGGGAGCGCTCGGCACGTGGCTGGTGTCGGTGATGCCGGTCGAGCTGATCGCCGTGGCACGCACCTACATCCTGCCCGCCGTGTTCGGTGCCGTGCTGCTGCAGGTCATCGTCTCGATGAAGGCGCCGCGGACGACCGCGATCGCGCTCGGCGTCGGCGCCGCCGTGACCTTCGTCCTGGTGCCGCTCCTGCCGGGTCTGACCTACTTCGCCACCGCGATCGCCGTGGTGGCGACCATCGTGCTGGCCTGGCTGCTGCGCGACCGGAACGGCGCTGCGCCCACACCGACGGAGACGACCGAGTGAAGACGCCCGACCAGCAGAAGGAGGACGCGGCCATGACCCGCATCACCACGCTCGACGCAGCGGGCATCGGCCTGGACGAGACCGTGCTCGCCGACGCCGTCGCGCTGTACACGCACCTGCACGCACGCCCCGAGCTGTCGGGGCAGGAGCACGAGACGGCCGCGCTCATCGAGGAGCGGCTCGACGAGCTCGGCGTCGAACGCCTCCGATGCGGGGGCACCGGCGTCGTCGGAGTGCTGCGCAACGGCGACGGGCCTACGGTCGCCTTCCGCGCCGATACGGACGGGCTCCCCATCCTCGAGGACACGGGACTGCCGTACTCGAGCTCGGCGACCGGCACGCTTCCCGACGGCACGAACGCCCCGGTCATGCACGGATGCGGGCATGACACGCATGTCGCCGCGCTCCTCACCGCCGCACGGCTCCTCACCGCCCATCGATCGTCATGGGCGGGCACGGTCGTGCTCCTCTTCCAGCCGGGTGAGGAGACCGCCTGGGGCGCGCGGGCGATGGTGGACGACGGGCTGTGGGAGAAGGCGCCGCGGCCCGAGGTCGTGCTCGCGCAGCACGTCATGCCGCGCCCGGCGGGGACCGTCGCGCTGCGGTCCGGCCCCATGGCCACGCTGGCGGACTCCTGGCGCATCACCGTGCGGGGACGCCAGGCCCACGGCTCGCAGCCGGAGAACGCCATCGACCCCATCGTGCTGGCCTCGTGGATGGTCGTACGCCTGCAGACGATCGTGGCCAGGGAGCTCTCGCCGCGGACTCCCGCGGTCGTGACCGTCGGCACCTTCCACGCCGGCCTGAAGGAGAACATCATCCCCGACACGGCCGTGTTCAGCGTCAACGTGCGCACGCCCGACGAGCAGACGCGCGAGACCGTGCTGTCGGCGATCCGCCGCATCGTCTCGGCGGAGGCCGCCGCCTCCCGCGCGCCGGAGCCGACGATCGAGGAGATCAACTCCTTCCCCCGGCTGGTGAACGACGCCTCGCTCACCCCCCGCGTGACGGAAGCCTTCGTGCGGGCCTTCGGCCAGGACGCCGTCGAGCACGCCGAGCTCGGCATGGGCTCGGAGGACGCCGGCTGGCTGGGCGACGCAATCGGCGTGCCGACGGTCTTCTGGGGCTTCGGCGCCTTCGATCGCGACCTCTTCGCCGGCGAAGGGCAGCCGATGGGGAATCACTCGCCGCAGTTCGCCCCCGATGCGCGCCACGCCATGACCACCGGAATCTCCGCGGCGCTCGTGGCGATCCTCTCGTTCCTGGGCACATGACCCGCGCGGCAGTCGATGGGTCGGACGACATCTGTCGCGCACCGGCCCGCACGCAGCTCGCGCTGCTGGAGACCGGCGTCCTCAGCGCGGCCGAGCTGCTCGCCGAGCACCTGGCGCGCATCGACGCCGTGAACGGCCAGGTGAACGCCGTCGTCTCCATCGATCGCGAGCTCGCGGTCGAAGCCGCTCGCGCCTCCGACCGGCGGCGCGCCGACGGTTCCCCGCGGAAGGCTCTCGAGGGACTCCCCACCGCGTTCAAGGACCTGGAGGAGGCGGCGGGCCTGCGGACGACGTGGGGATCGCCGCGGTTCGCGCATCACGTCTCCGCACACGACAGCGATGTGGTGGCACGCATTCGCGCGGCCGGCGCGGTACCGATGGGCAAGACCAACACCCCGGAGTTCGGCACCGGCTCGCACACGCAGAACGACGTCTTCGGCGTGACCCGCAACCCGTACGACACCTCGCGCTCCGCCGGGGGCTCGTCGGGCGGGGCCGCTGCGGCGCTCGCGGCGGGCATGCTGCCGATCGCGGACGGGTCGGATCTCGGCGGCTCGCTGCGCAATCCCGCGTCCTTCTGCAACGTCGTGGGATTCCGCCCCACGCCCGGTCTCGTACCCAACTCGCCCGGGCGCGACCTCTGGAACTCGATGCCCGTCAAGGGCCCGATGGCGCGGACCGTGCGCGACGCGGCCCTGCTGCTGGCGGTGCTGGCGGGCCCATCGGCCACGAGCCCCCTCTCCTCCGCGGTCGACGGCTCCCGGTTCGCCGCGGTCGCAGAGACATCGCCCGATCAGGGGATGCTGCGTGGCCTCCGCGTGGCCTGGAGCCCGACCGTGGGCGGCCTCGACATCGACCCGCGCGTGCGCTCCGTGCTCGAGCAGCGCGCCGTCGCCGAGCTCCGGGCGGCCGGAGCGATCGTCGTGGAACGGGACCTCGTGGAGGAGCTCGAGGGCGTCGACGAGGCGTTCCGCATCCTCCGCGCACACGGCTATGCCGCGTCCTTCCGAGACGTGCTCGCCTCCTCGCGGGAGGTCCTCTCGCCCGAGCTGATCGCCAACACCGAGTGGGGGCTCGACCTCACCGCCGCGGACCTCGCCCGCGCGGAGGATCTGCGGATGAGAGCGTTTCAGCGGTTCGCCGCGCTCTTCGCCGAGATCGACGTGGTCGCCGCCCCGGCGGCCGCGGTGCCGCCGTTCCCGATCGAGGAGCGCTGGGTGCGCGAGATCGACGGCGTCGCCCAGTCCGACTACCTGCAGTGGATGCGAGCGGCGTGGCGGTTCACGCCGCTCGGCGGCGCCTCGATGAGCCTGCCGTGCGGATTCACAGACGACGGCCTGCCCGTCGGGCTGCAACTGGTGACGGCGCCCCGGAACGACGAGCTCCTGCTGCGCGTCGCGGCGGCGTTCGAGGAACGCGTGCCGGCCTGGCGCGAGCCTCCACGGGTTCTCCACGCCGCCGCGCAGGGCACCCGCTGAGCGTGGCCCGCGGCCGTCTGGGAGCATGGACGGCATGACCCCCCTCGGCCGGCTGGACCGGCTCATCGCTGCTGCGCTGCTGCGCGACGGACGGGCTTCGTGGCGCCGCATCGCCGCCGTGCTGGACGAGCCGGAGCGCCGGGTGGCGCGTCACGGCGCCCGGCTCCTCGAGACCGGCGCCGTCCGCGTGAAGGCGCAGGAGAACCCTCGCAACCGGGCCGGCGGCCAGTCGACGTTCCTGCGGGTGCGATGCGTTCCACGCGCCCTGCCGTCGATCGCCGCTCGGATGGCCGCGGACGACCGCACCCTGTGGGTCAGCGTGCTCGCCGGCCCGTCCGAGGCGGTCGGCGAGTACCTCCACGGGCACGGCGACCTGGCGGGCGTCGTCGCCGGGGTCGCGGAGATCGACGGGGTCGAGCAGGTCGACGCCCGTCCGGAGCTGCGGTTCCACCGCACGGTGTCGGGGTGGGCGCCGGGCATCCTCGACGATGCTCAGCTGGAGGCGCTGCGCCAGAGCGAGGACGTGTCCTTGGCGGCACAAGGCGACTACCGGCAGCCCGACGCGACCAACCGCGCGCTCATCTCCCTGCTGTCGGACAACGGCAGGGCCACGGTCGACGAGCTGGCGGGCGCGCTCGGCACGTCGAAGTCCACCGTGAGCCGCCGCCTGGACGCCGCCGTCTCGGGCGGGCAGGTCTTCATCCGCGCGATGGTCGATCCCGCGCTGCTCGGCTTCCCCGTCGAGACGGTGGTCTCCGCGAGCGCTCGCCCACGCGACCTGGACCACGTGGGCGCGGTGCTCGCGTCCCTTCCCGAGACCCGCTGGGCGGTCGACGACGGGTCGTGCATCACGGCGCAGCTCGCCCACCGCGACCGGGACCACCTGCGCACGGCGCTGAGCCGCGTCGGGCAGGACGCCGCACTCACCGGCCTCACGGTGTCACCGGTCATCGAGATCGCCAAGCGCAGCGGAGTCCGGTACATCGACGGCGAGCCGGAGCCTCTTCAGCCGTGATGGGTCCGGGCGGCGTCAGCCGTCCGGCGCGGGTCAGCGCACCGGCCACCACCGGGGCATCAGTGCCTGCACGAAGGCCGCGCGACCGGCCGCATCCTGATCGTCGCTCTCGGCCCATCGGACGAGGACGCCGACCAGCGCGCCGCTGACGAACGCGACGACGTCCTCGCGGTCGTCGGGCACGTCCGCGCCCAGCCGGCCGGCGAACACCTCGAGCGCAAGGCGTACCCGCGCGCGCATGGACTCGTCCAGCGCCACCCTCAGCGCGCCGTTCCACCGCGAGCCGAGCAGCGCCCGGTAGAGGCGACGCTCGCCGGCGATGTGCGCCAGCAGGTCGACCATCGCCTGCCGGTAGGCGCCCCGTGCGTCGGGCCCGCCTCCGTCCACGGTCGCGAGCGCGTCCACCTCGTCGGTGATCATGCCGACCGCGAACTCCTCGATGCTGCCGGCATGGCCGTAGAAGGTCGTGCGGTGCACCCCCGCCTCGCGGCAGAGCGACGCGACGCTGATATCGCTCAGCTCACCGCGGTCCAGCTGGCGCAGCAGCGCCTCGCTCAGGGCGGCGCGCGTTCGCTTCTGTCGCGGGTCTTCGCTCACGGTGGACCTTCCTCGGACTATTCGACAGGTGTAGATTAAAGCCAACGACAAGGAGGACGCCATGGTATTCCCGGTGTTGCAGGACAAGGTCACGATCGTCACGGGCGCCGCGATGGGGATGGGCGAGGCGACCGCCCGGCTGTTCGCGCAGGCCGGTGCGAAGGTGGTGCTCGCCGACTTCAACGAGGAGAAGGGCCGCGCCGTCACGGACGACATCGTCGCCGCGGGCGGCGACGCGTTCTTCGTGAAGGTCGACATCTCCCGCGGCGCCGAGGTCGAGCAGATGGTCGCGGCCACCGTCGAGCGCTACGGACGGCTGGACGGCGCGGTGAACAACGCCGCCCTGACCCCCGACGACAAGCCCGTGGCGGAGTTCGACGAGGAGTACTGGGACCGCCTCATGGCCGTCGACCTCAAGGGCACCGCGCTGTGCATGAAGTACGAGATCCGCCAGCTGCTCGCGCAGGGCGGCAACGGCTCGATCGTGAACATCTCGTCCGTCTCGGGCTTCCGTCCGCAGCCTCAGAACATCGCGTACGTCGCCGCCAAGCACGGCGTCGTCGGCATGACCAAGGTCGCGGCACTGGAGTACGGCCCGCAGAACATCCGCGTCAACGCCGTGGCGCCGGGGGCGATCGACACCCCGATGCTGCGCGGCGCGCTGGAGCAGTTCGGCTTCACGGCCGAGGAGTACGCGCCGCAGCTGAGCCTGCTGAACCGGTTCGGCCGCGCCGAGGAGATCGCCGAGGCCAGCCTGTGGCTCGTCTCGGACGCCTCGTCGTATCTGACGGGCACCACGCTGCACGCCGACGCCGGCTACACCAGCCGCTGACAGCCCCGGGCGGTGGCGGACGCAGGCCGTCCCCACCGCCCGCGCCACGATCCCTTTTCTTACCGCTCACCGGGGATTTGACTTCCCCTGGAACCCCGATATGGTCGGTCGGACACCCGCCAGCCAGAGAAGGGGAAGCGAGTCATGTCAGGAAAGTCGCCCAGCGCGCGGGACCAGAAGAAGACGCCGCAGAAGAGCCTCAAGGAGAAGCGCGCCGAGAAGCGCGCGAAGCTCGAGCCGGAGCAGCTCATCAAGCCGCGGAAGTCCGCGCGACCCTGATCCCGGGCCGCCGGTCCGCCACTTGCGTGGCCGGGTGGCGGACCGGCGCTCAGCCGGCGGGCGGCGCGGTGAGAGCGGCGACGAGACGGCCGACGCCGAACTCCCACGCGTCGTCGACGTCGCCGCCGAGGCGGAAGCTGCCGTTGATCTCCATGCTCACGAATCCGGTCGCCCAGGCCGTGAGCGTGCGGGCGGCCTCGAGCGCGTGGGCCTCACCCGCGAGCGCCGCGGACGCCGCCAGGATCACCTCGGCGCTCTCCGCGTTCGCCTCGTCGCTCACCGTCGGCACGCCGGGCCCCGGAGTCATGAGCAGCTGGAACGCCGCAGGCCGTCGCAGCCCGTAGGCGCGGAAGCGATCCAGCACCTCCTCGACGCCCGCAGCACCCTCGAGCTCGCGCGTGAGGTCGCCCAGCGTCGCCTCGGCGACGAGGCGGATCAGCTCGTCGCGATTCTGCACGCGCTTGTAGAGGGATGGGGCGCGGACGCCGACGCGGCCGGCCACGGCCTGCATCGTCACGCCGACGAGGCCGGATTCCTCGAGGAGCTCGCGCGCGGCGAGGACGATGGCGTCGAGCGACGTGCGGTCAGGGGTGGGCATGACCCCACCATAGCTATTGACGTGAGCCATGATGGCTACGTATCGTAGCCATCATGGAACTTGCACCAGGTCTGCACCGCATCGGCGACGACATCGTCGCCGCGTACCTCGTCGACACCGTCGACGGCATCACCGTGATCGACGCGGGCCTGCCCGGCCACTGGCGCGAGCTGGTCGCGGAGCTGGATGGCATGGGACGGTCCCTCCGCGACATGCGAGGAGTGATCCTCACCCACGGCGACTCGGACCACGTGGGCTTCGCCGAGCGCCTGCGCCGCGAGCACGACGTGCCCGTCTTCGTGCATCCGGCGGACGCCGATCGGGCGAAGGGCGGCGCCAAGCCGAAGAACGCCCGAGAGCCCATGCGGCTCGGCGCGGTGCTCCGGTTCGCTGCATCCGCCGTGCGCCGCGGCGGCCTGCGGACCACCTGGCTGACGGAGACCGTCGACATGCGCGACGGCGACGTGCTCGCGCTGCCCGGCGCACCGCAGGTGATCGGCATGCCCGGGCACTCGCCGGGAAGCGTCGCGGTGTGGGTGACGGCCGTCGACGCAGTGTTCGTCGGCGACGCCCTCACCACCCGCAACGTGCTGACCGGCGTCACGGGGCCCGCGCCCGCTCCCTTCACCGACGAGCCCGCGCGGGCGCTCGGCGCGCTGCGAGAGCTGCTGTCCACCGGCGCCACCTGGGTCCTTCCCGGGCACGGGGCGCCGTGGCGCGGGGGCGTCGCGGCGGCCGTCGAGGCGGTCGAGCGCGCCGCGCGCTGAACGGACCGGATCGCGGCGGGGCCGGCGGCGCCCAGAGGTCAGGCCAGCCGCTCCCCCAGCTCGAACCAGCGTTCCTCTGCCTCGGCGACCTCGGCCTGCAGCGCGCCGATCGCCTGCATCCTCTCACCCAGCCCGACGTAGTCCGCCTGGTCGTGATCGGCGAGTGCCGCGCGCGAGCCGTCGATCTGCGTGGTGAGCCTCTCGATCCGGCGCTCGAGGGCCGTCAGCTCCTTCTCCGCCGCGCGTCGCTCCGCGCCGGACAGCCCCGGGGCGGAGCTCGTCGCCGGCGCCGCAGCGGCCGCCGCCGGGCGCCCCTCGGCCGCGGCCTGCTCGTCCCGCCGGCGTCGCAGGTACTCGTCCACCCCGCCGGGCAGGTGCCGCAGGCGTCCGCCGAGGATCGCGTACTGCTGGTCCGTGACGCGCTCCAGGAAGTACCGGTCGTGGCTCACCACGATCAGGGTGCCCGGCCACGAGTCGAGCAGGTCCTCCATCGCGGCCAGCATGTCGGTGTCGAGGTCGTTCGTGGGCTCGTCCAGGATCAGCACGTTCGGCTGGTCCAGCAGGATCAGCAGCAGCTGCAGGCGTCGCTTCTGCCCGCCGGAGAGGTCCTTCACGGGCGTCGACAGCTGCGCGCTCGAGAACCCCATCCGCTCGAGCAGCTGTCCCGGCGTCAGCTCGGTCGCCTTCGACCCCGCGCCGAACGTGTAGGTCGTCCGCAGCCGCGAGATCACGACGCGCACCGGCTCGGAGAGGTGCTCCTCGAGCTCGTCGAGACGCTGCGTGAGCGTCGCCACCTTGACCGTCTTGCCGCGCTTGACCCGGCCCTCCGTCGGCTGGACCGCCCCTGAGACGAGGCCCAGCAGCGTCGACTTGCCGGCGCCGTTGACGCCCAGGATGCCCGTGCGCTCGCCCGGCGCGAGTCGCCACTCGACGCGCTGCAGCACCTGCTTGTCGCCGTACGCGACCGACACGTCGAGCAGGTCGACGACGTCCTTGCCCAGGCGCGAGACCGCCAGCGACGCGAGCTCGGTCTTGTCGCGGATCTCGGGCACGTCCTCGATCAGCTGGTTCGCCGCGTCGATGCGGAACTTCGGCTTCGAGGTGCGGGCGGGCGCGCCGCGGCGCAGCCAGGCCAGCTCCTTGCGGGCGAGGTTCTGACGGCGCTGCTCGATCGCGGCCGCCTGACGGTCTCGCTCCACGCGCTGCAGGATGTACGCCGCGTAACCGCCCTCGAAGGGCTCGACGATGCGGTCGTGCACCTCCCAGGTCGCGGTGCACACCTCGTCGAGGAACCACCGGTCGTGCGTCACGGTCAGCAGTCCGCCGGCGTTCGCCGCCCACCGCCGCTTCAGGTGCGCGGCGAGCCAGGCGATGGCCTCGACGTCGAGGTGGTTGGTCGGCTCGTCGAGGGCCAGCACGTCCCAGTCGCCCACCAGCAGCTGCGCGAGGGCGACGCGTCGGCGCTGCCCGCCCGACAGCGTCCCCAGCCGGGCGTCCCACGGCAGGTCGCCGAGCAGGCCCGCGATGACGTCGCGCACCCGCGCGTCGCCCGCCCACTCGTGCTCGGGCACGTCGCCGACCACGGCCGCGCCGACGGTGAGGTCGTCGTCGAGCGTGTCGCCCTGGTCGAGCACGCCGATGCGCACGCCGCCGCGCACCGTCACACGGCCCGCGTCGGGCTCCCGCCGGCCGGCGAGCATCGCCAGCAGGCTCGACTTCCCGTCGCCGTTGCGTCCGACGATGCCGATGCGGTCGCCCTCGTTCACGCCCAGCGAGACGGAGTCGAAGACGACCTTGGTCGGGTATTCGAGGTGCAGGGCCTCGGCCCCCAGGAGATGCGCCATATCCCCTCCAGCGTATGGGAGCGCGACTGGACCTCCGCCGGGCGCGGCTCGGACGTCCGCACGATCCGTCGTCGGACGGACGGCCCGGTCATCGGACGAAGGCGTCGCGCCGCCCGCGGGGACGCTGCGTGCGCATCACCCGCACCACCGATCCGACGACCGGACCCTCCGCCCGACCACCGGCACCGGTGCTCACAACCGGATGTCGCCCGCGTCCGAGAGCAAGCGCCACGGCTCGGCGCGCGCTGCCGGCGGCAGCACGTCGGCTACGGCGAGCTGGCCCAGGTCGAGACCGGTGAGCGCGGCGATGTCGGCGACGGGAACCTGGAACGTGCGGAAGGGACCGAGATCCGGCACCGACGCCGCCACCGCGCCCTGCTCGATCTCGTCCCGGTCGATCACCGGCGACTGGTCCAGCACGAAGCCCGTGGCCCGGAGACGACCGCTCCGCTGCCACGCGACGACCTTGAAGAAGCGCAGCGGGACGAGGATGCCGCGGTACGGCAGATCGTCGGGGCCGAGCACCGGCGCCGTGAAGACGGAGATGCGGGCGTCATGCGCCTCGGCGTACTCGAGCACGTGGTCCTCGAGCCCCACCCAGAGCTCGGCCGACTGGTTGAAGCCGGAGGCCTGCGGCGCGGCGTTGGGATAGCGGAAGGTGTCGCTGTTCGCGCGCTGCGCGTCCGGACCCCACACCGGATCGCGGCGGCGCACCAGGTGCCCGCGGTCGAGGTCGTTTCGCGCGTAGACCTCTGCGCCCGCCTGCCACTGCGCCGGGATGCGGTCGTCCAGACGCCAGTCGTCGTCGCGGGGGACGTCGGCCAGCGCGCCGCCGTCGACGTTCACGCCGGTCAGCCGGGCCAGGCGGCGCTCCCGGTCGAGCACGACCGTGAAGTGCACGTAGTCGAGCCGCTCGGCGGTCCGCGCGGCCTCGCCTCCCACCCCGGGCAGCGGGACGGCGATGGAGAGGAAGTCGGGGTCGTATCCGAGCGCCATGCCCGAGACCATAGGCGAGACGCCCGACGCGGCGACGACCGGGGAGTGAACAGCCGGAGCCGGCCTCGGAGCCGGACCCGCTCCATCGGACAGGACGGACGCCCACCTCCGCCGCGACGTCTTGCCGGCGTCGTCGCGCACCGGCCGGTCGACGATCCTCAGCACGGCCGGCGCTCGGGGCCCGAGTCGTTCGCGCGCCCACGCGGCCAGCTCCGCCGCCGCGACCGGCGCCCCGGGGACGTCCGCGACGGCGCCGATCCGCTGCCCCCACTCCGCGTCCGGCATCCCGAAGGCGACCGCGCTGCGGACGGCGGGATGCGTCTCGAGCACCCGCTCGATCTCCACCGGATGGATCTTCTCGCCGCCGCGGTTGATGACGTCGTCGGCGCGGTCGGCGAGATGCAGCCAGCCGTCGGCGTCCAGCCAGCCGAGGTCGCCGAGCGTGTCCCAGCCGTCGGAGGTCCGGCGCGACGGCGCCCCCAGATAGGCGTAGGACGGCTCCTGTCCACGCCGCAGCCAGATCTCGCCCGGCGTCCCCGGCGGGACGACGACGCCGTCGTCGTCCACGATCCTGATCTCCGTGCCGCCGATCGGACGCCCGACGCTGCCGGGATGCGCGAGCCACTCGTCGCCGCGGATCATCGTCAGCCCGTTCGACTCGCTGCCCGCGTACACCTCGACCACGCGCTCCGCTCCCGCCCAGTCGAGGAAGGCGCGCTTGAGGGAAGGCGCGCACGGGGCTCCCATGTGCAGCAGCGTCTCGACGCTCCGCAGACGATCGGGCAGCCGTTCCTCGGGCGGCAGCCGAAGGATCCTGTGCATCATCGTCGGCACGATCAGACCCCACGTGACCTCGTGCTCCTCCACCGCTGTCAGCCAGCTGCGCTCGTCGAACCGGGGCAGGATCACCAGGCGGTGCCCCGTGAACAGGCCACGGAACACATAGGTGAAGGTCGCCGAGTGCGTCATCGGCCCGGCGACGAGCTGCACGCCGCGCAACGGCAGGAAGGGCGCGACCGGCTGCGTCGGGTCCAGCAGGGCCGGGGCCGCGGCGCGCACGACCTTGGGGCGGCCGGTCGAGCCCGACGTCGAGGGCGCCTTCCACGAGGAGGCCGCCAGGTCGGGGAGCGCCCCGCGCGCCGTGCTCGCGGCGTCTCCCGGGTCGGCCAGGCTCGCCTCGACCGTGTCTGGAGAGATCCACGCGGTGCCGGGCTGGGCGGGTCGCACGCCGATCGCGGCGGCCGGCCGCGCAACCGCCTCCAGCGCGCCGCGCTCGTCGGCGGTCGACGCGAGACCGGCGGGCTGCGGGGTGGCACCGACACGCCACACGGCCGCGCACGCGACGACGAACCCGCGTCCGTTGGGCAGCGACACCGTCACCAGGTCGTCTTGCCCCACGCCGACCTCCCGCAGCGCCTGTGCGAGCGTCGTGGCGGCGGCGTCGAGCCGGGCGGCGCTCAGAGAGCCGCGCTCGTCGGCGGCGACGATCGCGTCCGGCTCCGCCTCGGCGCGGTCAGCGATGATCCGCGAGATCGATCGGCGCACCGCGATCCCCGCCTTCCTGCAGCACCGCCCGGTAGAACCGCTCGTGGCGCTCGGCCGCCGAGTCCCACGTGTGGGACTCGGCCAGCCTCCGCCCGGCCGAGGGGTCTCCGGCGCGTCCGTCCAGAGCCGACCGCAAGGCCTCCGCGATGCCGGCGACGTCGGCCGCGTACGCGACGGCCCGCCCGAACACCTCCCTCGTCACCGGCAGGTCGCGCGCGACGACGGGGACGCCGGCGGCGAGCGCCTCCATCGCCGCGAGCCCGAACCCCTCCTTCGTCGAGACGAACCCCAGCACCCGCGCCGCGGCCACCAGCGACGGCAGGTCCGCGTCGGCGATCGTGCCGAGCACCTCGGGCTCGATGCCGAGCTCGACTGCCCGCTGCTCGAAGCGCTCGCGATACGGGCGGTAGTCGAACAGCGTCTCGCCGCCTCCGAACACCAGCCGCGCCCCGGGTCGCGAGCGGCGGAGCACGGCGAACGCCTCGAGCAGGTCGATCGACCCCTTGCGCGGCTCGATCCCCCCGAGCGCGAGGACGTAGTCGCCCAGTCGCGCGCGCCACGCCTCGCGAGCGGCGGCGCCCTCCGGCCCCGCCGCGGCGGCGAACCGCTCGGCGGCGACGCCGTTCGGGATCACCGTGGGACGGACGCCGTACCCCTCCGCGACCTCGCCGGCGACGGCCCGCGACACGCAGATGCGCGCGACCGGTTCCACGACGGCCCGGTCGTGGCACTCGATCAACCGGGGAGTCGTGAACGCGTCGAGGTGATGGATCGTGCGCACATGGGGGCGTCCCGCAGCGCCCAACGCGTTCGCCGAGATGCAGTCCTGCGCGTGGAGGACGTCGGCGTCGGCGTCGAAGGCGGCGGACATGGTGGCGATGGACCTCTCGATCCTCTCCCCGACGTCCTCGCCGTCGACCGACGGGAACGGCACGACGCGCACCCGGACGCCCGGATCGACGTCCCGGAAGAACCCCGTGTCGTCCCCCCGACCGAGGGTCCACACGGACACCTCGTGCCCGCGCCGCGCCAGCGCCTCGGCCAGCGCGAGCGTGTGCGCGACGCCGCCGCGGGGCTTCGTCGAGTAGGTGAGCTGCGCGATGCGCATGCGCGTCCCTTCGTGCCCGGGCCGCGCGGAGGCGGTCAGGCGGATGCCGTGAGCCGGTAGGCGTGCTCGGCTCGCTGATGGATGTGGTCGAGGGAGCGCCGAGCGCGGGCGACCGACGCGGACACGTCCGCCTCCGCGACGGCGAGACCGCCCTTGGCCCAGGTCTTGGCGAGGATCTCGCCCGCGGGGTCCACGATCTTCGCCTGGCCGAGGAAGCGCAGGCCGCCGAGCACGCCCGTCTGGTTCGACGACACCAGGTAGACCTGGTTCTCGGCCGCCCTGGCGCAGTCGTACAGGTCGAAGAGGTGCGCCTGGCGATCGTTGCGGATGCGGTCCGAGCGGTCCGTCACGCTGGCGGGCCAGGCGCTCAGGCACGCGACGATCTCTGCCCCATCGAGTGCCAGCGACCGGGCCGCCTCCGGGAACGTCTTGTCGAAGTCGATGAGCATGCCCAGTCGTCCCACCGGGGTGTCGAAGGCGCGGAACTCGCCGCCAGGACGGTACGCCTCGGACTCGCCCAGCGGCAGGTGCACCTTCCGATGCGTGCCGAGCAGCCCGTCGCCGGTGACGCAGACGGCCGTGTTGTAGCGGACCTCGTCCTGCCCGTCCCACGCGCGCTCGGCGATGCCGAAGCAGATCGTCATGTCGCCGGCGAGCGCGATGATCGCCGCCACCTCCGGCCCGTCGAGATCGACGGCGTGCGGGACGCCGTCCTCCTCCGCCGCCGGATGATGCAGGTCCAGCAGATAGCCGCCGATCGTGGCGTCGGGCAGCACGAGCAGGTCGACGTCGCGTCCTCGCGCCTGCTCGACGATCCCGGGCAGCTTGGCGAGGGTGCGGTGCACGTCGCGACCGAAATGGGCTGCCACGGCGGCCATCGTCACGGAGACCATCTCCTCAGACTAGGACGTCGCCGGGCGGCCGCCCCGTGGCCGCCGCCGACCCGAGCCGCGCCACGACGGCCGCCGCGGCGTGCTCCGCATCCCGCGCGATCGCGTGGAACCGCCCGGATCCCCAGGTGTGCAGCCAGGGAAGGCCGAGGAACTGGAAGCCGGGAACGCGCGTGACGCCCCGGTCGTGGGCGGGGTGGCCGTCGGCATCGCGCACGTCGAGATCGCCGAGCCATGACCAGTCCGCGCGGAAGCCGACCGCCCACACGACGCTGCCCAGCTCGTCGAGAGGGATCTCGGACCCGCCGGGCTCCGGCCGCCATACCGCCTCGTATCGGGCCTCCGGCGGCGCCTCGATCCCCTCGCGCGCGATGTACGCGTCGATGTCGTTCTTGATGGACTCCGCCACCGAGTCGGCGTGGTCGAGGCTCGCGGCGAGGGAGTCGTCGAATCGCAGCCGCCCGCCGGCGACGCCGAGCGCGCGCCCGTGGAGGCGCATCCCCCGCAGTGCGAAGGCCCTCAGGTCGATGTCGCGGCCCCCGTCGCGGCCGGTGACGTAGTGGTTCGTCGACTCGCGCTTGGCGAGCCCGCGCGCCGCGACCGGCACGTCGTACAGGCCCATCTGCGCGAGCCACGTCATGCAGTCGCGGCCCCGGTAGAAGCGCGCGACGCGCGGAGCTCGCCCCAGCGCGAGGTGGACGGTGCGTCCTTCCAGCAGGAGGTCCTCGGCGATCTGCGTGCCGGACTGCCCCGACCCCACCACCAGGACGGGGCCGTCGGGCAGCCTCGCGGCGCTGCGGTACTCGTGCGAGTGCACCTGCGCGACGCTCTCGGGCAGAGCGTCCGCCCACCCCGGCACGACCGGCTCGTGATATCCGCCTGTCGCCGCCGTCACCGTGTCCGCGGTGATCGCGCCCGCCGACGTCGTCACGCGGAAGCCGCCGCCGGGCATCGCGGCGACCCCGGTGACCGCCACCCCTTCGGCGACCGGGGCGTCGAAAGACCCGGCGTAGCCGCGCACCCAGGCGTGCACCTCGTCGCGCGTCATGAAGCCGTCGGGCTCGGGCCCGTCGTAGGCGTAGCCCGGCAGCCGGCAGTGCCAGTTCGGGGTGACGAGCGTGAAGTTGTCCCAGCGGCCGTCGCGCCACTCGTGGGCGACCGTGTCCCTCTCGACGACGACGTGGCGCACGCCTGCCTCGACCAGGTGACGGCTGAGGGAGAGACCCGCCTGTCCCCCGCCGACGATCACCGCCGGGTAGTGGTCCCCGTCGCGGAGCCGGACCGGAATCACGAGCCGGCCTCGCGCCGGGCCATCCGCAGCACCGTCACGTCTCCGGTGGAGAAGCCGCCCGCCTCGGCGGCGATCCGCTGCTGAGAGTGCATCGCGGACGTGCAGGCGAACCCGAACCGGGCTCGCACCCGCTCGCTCGCCTGGTCGAGCGCCTCGTGCGTGCGGGCGACGAAGTCGGCGACCGGATACGCGCCGCCCTCCACCAGGAAGTCGTGCATGACGAGGCTCGGCGAGTAGTGCTCGGTGCGGTGCCCGTCGGGCCAGCGCACCTCGAACGTCATCTCAGGCATGCGCGGACTCCCGCCAGCCGTTGACGTCGGGCGCATCCGTCTCGGCGATGCCGCCGTACACGTCAGGACGGCGGTCGCGCAGGTGGAACATGCCGCCGCGCATGGCGCGGAAGGTCTCGTCCACGTCGATCTCGGCGACCGCCAGGCCCGCGCCGAGCAACGTCGTGGCGAGCACGTTCCCGCCCGGGTCGACGACCTTCGCGTTGCCGACGTAGCGCAACGACCCGAACGTGCCCGACTGGTTGGACGCCAGCCAGAACAGCTGGTTGTCGAGTGCGCGCGCGATGTCGAACTGGTTGAAGCGGTACGTCCATCGGTCGTCCTGCAGGTTCTCCGCGGTGGCCGTGCGCGCGGCAGGCCATGCGGACATGCTGACGACGATCTCCGCACCGTCGAGCGCGAGCAGTCGCGCGGCCTCGGGAAACGCCTTGTCGTAGCAGATCTGCATGCCGAGGCGTCCGACGGGGGCGTCGAAGGCCCGGTACCCCGCACCCGCCGAGTACGACATGTTCTCGCCCAGCGGCTGATGCACCTTCCGATAGGAGCCGTAGACGGTGCCGCCGTCGAGGCAGACAGCGGCGTTGTACCGGGTCTCGCCGTCGTCGTCGAGCTCGCAGAACCCGATCGTCACGACGGTGTCTCCTGCCAGCCGCTGCACTCGGGCGATCTCGGGACCGTCGAGCCGGATCGCCGGCGGCAGGGACCGCGTGGTCGTGCGCACGGTGTCGCCGTGGTTTCCGAGAGACGACAGATAGCCCCCGATCGCCGCCTCCGGGAAGGCGACGAGATCGGCGCCCTGCTCGCGTGCATCCTCGAGCAGCTGGGCGATCAGCGCGTAGTTCTGCTCGAGGTCTCGCGTGAAGTTCGCCGAGACGGATGCGACGGTGATCGACATCGGTGCCCCTAGAGGTTGTAGGTCGAGTTGATGATCGCGCCCTTGCGCGCGTAGTAGATGACCGCGTCCTGCACGTCGAGCGGGTGGGCGGGGATCACGCCCTCGATGAGGTCCTCCTCGCGCATGCCGTGCAGCGCCATCCCGAAGCGGCAGCAGTAGACCGTGCCGCCCTCCTTGATGAACGTCTCCAGCGACCCGTTCATGTTGAGCTCGCCGGGGAAGCCCGCGTCGCCCGTGGTGGGGAAGCCGCGGTTCGCGGTGCAGGCGAGGGTGCCGGGCCCGTAGAAGTAGATCGCCGACTCGAAGCCCTTCCGCAGTGCACGGGTGGCCTGCAGGATCGCGACGAAGCTGACCGACGACTCGTGCGGGATGCCGTGCACGAGGGTGAAGTAGGTCTCGCCGTCCTCGGCCTGGAAGTCGGGGAAGATCTTGGTCGATCCGTACAGGTTGCTGCCCTGGGGAAGCGAGGGGTGCGGGATCTCCCCGAGCGACTTCGCGATGTTCTCCGCGATCTGCGCGTCGATGTCTGCGGTCATTTCCGGTTGTCTCCTTGAGGTCGGTGGCGCTTCGTTGGAGTGGAGCAGGCGGTGAGACGGAGCGTGCGCCCCGGCGCGGGGCGGTCCGTCGAGTGTTCTCAGGCTGGCGGCTGGACGTTTCGGTTCGGTTTCATCCGGAATGCATCTGGATGACGTCTCCGGCCGCTCCGAGGCCCGTCGCAGCGTCGACGGCGTCCGTCTCGACGCCGTCCGGCCAGCGCAGGCGCACGCCGGGTCGCTCGTCGAGCGAACCGATCGACGCCGTGGGGGCGAGCGTCGTCCGCATGCGGCCGTGCCCGGCGCGGTCGGCGGTGAGCATCCCGAACCCGGGGAAGCAGGTGAGCCAGTCGCCGAACGACACCGTGGCGGGCGCCGGGACGCGTGCGACCTCGATGGTGGCGCCGGTGCCGGATGCCTCGGCCATCATCGCCGCCGTGCCCACGACGCCGGCCATGCTCACATCTTTGGCGGCGTCGGGCGCCGCGCGCCCGACGAGCGAGGCGAGCTCGCGCAGCTCCGCCCCGGAACGGGAGGACGTCGAGTCCCACTGCCGGCCCTCGAACCCGCGTCTCCATCGGCCGGAGACGTCGACCGTGAGGCTCAGGCCGTGGCCGGCGTGGCCTCCACCGCCGCGCACGGGCCGGTCGGTGCGACCGAGGGCCGTGACCGACAGCGACGGCGCGACGCCCAGCTGGGTGTGCCCGCCGAGCACCGGCACCGCCCACGCCTCGGAGGCGGCGCGGATGCCGCCCACGATGCGGTGGGCGAACGACGCCGTCGGCGCGCCGATCGCGTCCAGCAGGCCGGAGGGAGCAGCCCCCATCGCGGAGAGGTCGTTGACGTTGACCAGCACGGCGCACCATCCCGCCCACTCGGGGTCGCGCTCGACCATCGCCGGGAGGATCGCGTCGCACGCCGCGACGACGTCGGTGCCGGGGACCGGGGCGCCGTCGTCGCCGACGAAGCCCGGGCCGCCGAGCGACGCGGGCCCGTCGCCACGGATCCCGCCGACGACGTCGGCGAGGTCGGCCTTCGCGGCGTCGACGAGGCGCCGGATGCGGTCGATCGGCCAGCGCATGCGCACGTGAGGGACGGCGGCGACGTCGGTCCGGCCCCAGGCACGCCAGCCGAGGTGGCGGAAGAGCGGCTCGTTGGCCTCCTGCACGGTCGCCTCGAAGCGCAGGACCCCGCGCTCGAGCGCGACGGCGCAGGCCTCGCGGACCAGCGCCGATCCGATCCCGCCCGCGCGGCGGGCGTCCCGGCGGACCGCGAGTCGGCTGCCCGTCCACCACCCGATGTCCCGCCCGTCCATCGCGGGCGCCAGCCGAACCCCTCCGAGGACGAGCCCGGCGTCGTCGACCGCGACCAGGACGATCGTGCGCGGGTCGTCGTCGATCCGGTCGGCGTCGCGCTCGCTGAACATCGCCTGCTCTTCGACGAAGACGTCCCGCCGGATCGCGCGGTACGCCTCGACCTCGGCGCGGTCCGCCCGCACCACCCGCCAGCCCGACGCGATCCGCGCCCGCGGAGCTCCCGAGAGCAGCGGCACGTCGAACACGTCAGGCACCGGCCGTCTTCAGCACGCTGCACGCCCCGCACGCGGCGCATCCGGCCCGCTGATCCTCGCCGCGCATGCCGGCGGCCTGCAGCAGGGCCGCCACGCGGGCGGTGATGCGGTTGAGCACGGCCCGGTGAGGCGCCGGCACGTGGTCGACGTCGGTGGCGAGCGTGCCCTTCAGCGGCCGGAAGGGCACGACGAAGGGGTACACGCCCATGTCGATGAGCTCGGCGGCCGCGTCGACCAGCTCGGACTCGTCCTCCCCCATGCCGACGATCAGATACGTGGACACCTGATTCCACCCGAAGACGCGCACCGCCTCCCGCCAGGCCTCGCGGTACTCGTCGAGGCTCACCCGCGACTTGCCGGGCATCCAGCGCCGACGCACCTCGTCGTCCATCGACTCGACGTGGATGCCGATCGAGCGCGCTCCGGCGGCGTAGAGGTCAGTGATCGCCCGCAAGTCGGCGGGCGGCTCGCACTGCACCTGGATCTCGAGCGACGGCACGGCGGCCTTGACGGCGCGCACGCAACGTGCGAGGTGCTTGGCTCCTCGATCCCATCCGTTCGATGTGCCGGTCGTCATCACCATGTGGGTCACCCCGTCGAGACGCACGGCGGCCTCCGCCACCTCGGCCAGCATCGCCGGGGTCTTCACGGCGATGGTGGTGCCCGCGTCCAGCGACGACTGGATCGCGCAGAATCGGCAGCGCTCGCTCTCGTCGTATCGGACGCACGTCTGCACGACGGTCGTGGCGAGCACGTTGCGCCCGTGCAGCTTCGCGATCCTGTCGTAGGAGACGCCCTCCGCGGTGGCGAGGTCGTAGAAGCGAGGTCGCGCCACGGGCGAGACGTCGAAGCCGAGGTCCGCTCCCTCGAGCGTCAGCCGCCCCTGCGATGTGACGACGTACGGGCTCGCGGGGTTGAGCGGGATCGCCGCGCCGTCGCCGTCGACGACGAAGTGGCCGTCGTCGCTCGGTCCCGCACCGCCGGTGCGGCGAACCGGGGCATCGCTGCGGACGCCGAGCAGTGCGATGCTGACACGGGTGGAGACGCGGTCCGGCTGGTCTGCGGTGGCGGCGGATACGGTCGTCATGGATCAAGTAGACGGCCGGTGTGTTTCGCCTTGGCTACGGCCGGAATTCGGTGTCGTTTCCGCGTGAGAAGTTCTCGTTTCGAGCCCCGTCGGCGCGACTCACGGTCCCTGTCTCCCGCGAGCGCGCGCCGGACACGGCGAAGGGCCGCCCGGTCTGCACCGGACGGCCCTCGCGTGGCGGGGCGTCGCGCCCCGCCGGCGTCACTCGTACGACTCGACGATCTCGAGCAGGCTCGGGACGTTCGCGTACGCCTCCGCGGCGTTGTCCTTCGTGACGATCACCGGGTCGAGGAGGTACGACGGCACGACCTTCACGCCGTTGTCGTACTGCTCGGAGTCGTTGACGTCGACCTCCGTGCCTTCCTGCAGCTGACCGACCATCTTGATCGTCTGCTCGACGAGAAGCGCGGTGTCCTTGTTGATCGTGGAGTACTGACGGTCCTCCATGATCCACTTCACCGACTCGACCTCGGAGTCCTGGCCCGTGACGACCGGCTGCTTCTTGCCGGCCTGGTCGACCGAGGTGAGGATGGCGCGGGCGAGCGTGTCGTTCGGCGACAGCACGCCGTCGAGCTCCTCGCTGCCGTACGTGGAGGTCAGGATGCCGTCCATGCGCTCCTGGGCGTTCTCGGCGAGCCAGCCCTGCGTGGCCGTCTGGCCGATCTCGGTCTGGCCCGATCCGACCACCAGCGTGCCGTCGTCGATCGCCGGCTGCAGCACGTCCATCGCGCCGTTGAAGAACACCGACGAGTTGGCGTCGTCGGGCGAGCCGGAGAACAGCTCGACGTTGTAGGGCGCGTCGTGGCCGGCGTTCGCCTCGAGGCCGTCGAGCAGGGCCTGGCCCTGCAGCTGGCCGACCTTGAAGTTGTCGAACGCGACGTAGTAGTCGACGGCCTCCGTGTTCTCGATCAGGCGGTCGTACGCGATGACGTACGCGCCCGCGTCCTTCGCCGCCTCGACCTGCGTCGACAGCTGCTTGCCGTCCTTCGCGCCGATGACGATGACCTTCGCGCCCGCCGTCACCATGGCCTGGATCTGGTTCTGCTGCTCGGCGACCGTGTTGCTCGCGGGGGCGTACTGCACGTCGGCCTGGAAGCCCGCGGCCTCGAGCCCGTCGGTGAAGAGCTGACCGGCGAGCACCCAGTTCTCGCTGGTCTTGTCGGGCAGCGCGACGCCGATCGTCGCGCCGGCCTCGAAGCCCGCGGGAGCCTCGGACTCGCCGGGCTCGGCGGTGCCGCCGCCGCGCTCGGTGGAGCAGCCCGTCAGGCCGAGGGCCAGAGCCGCGACCGCCGCCGTGGCGGTGAGAGCGATCTTCTTCATGTGATGTGTGTCAACTTTCTGTTCGAGGGACGAGATCGCGGCTCAGCCTCGAGTCGCGTTCTCTTTCTTCCCGGCCGCGTCCGCCGCGGCGGGAGCTTGGATGTCGCCGCTGAAGTCGGCGACGGCCTTCCGGCGGTTCATCAGGAAGCCGATGACCGAGGGTCGGCCCTGCTGCTTGTTCCAGACGTCGATGCCGACGGCCACCAGCAGCACGAGGCCCTTGATCATCGACACCTGCGAGGCGTCGACGCCGAGCAGCGAGAGGCCGTTGTTGAGGAACGCCATGACGAGGCCACCGATGATCGAGCCGATCACCGTGCCGATGCCGCCCGAGACGGCGGCGCCGCCGATGAAGACCGAGGCGATCGCGTCGAGCTCCCAGCCGTTGCCGTCCTGCGGGCCCGACGCCGTGGCGCGGGCGACGTAGATCATGCCCGCGACCGACGCGAGGATCGACATGTTCATCATCACGAAGAAGTCGACCCGGCGGTCCTTCACGCCCGACAGGCGCGCGGCCTGGCGGTTGCCGCCCACCGCATAGATGTGCCGGCCGAAGACCGTGCTGTTCGTCACGAACGCGTAGATGATGACCAGCACGAGCAGGATGATGCCGGAGACCGGGAAGCTCGTCCCCGGCCGGCCGGTCGCGAACATCCAGCCGGCCCAGAGGATGACGCCGGACAGCACCACCATCTTCACGACGCTCACCCAGAGAGGCGCTCGGTCGGCGCCCATCTTCGCCTGCACGCGACGCAGCCGGAGCTCGTTGAACACGATCCACACGACGCCCGCGAGCGCCAGCAGCATCGTCAGGACGTTGAAGTTGAAGGGCCCGCCCAGCTCCGGGAGGTACCCGGCGCCGATGTAGACGAACTCCCTCGGCACCGGCACCGACTGCGAGTCGCCGATCCACTGGTTCGCACCGCGGAAGAAGAGCATGCCGGCGAGGGTCACGATGAACGCCGGCACGCCGACGAAGGCGACCCAGAACCCGTGCCACGCGCCCACCAGCGCCCCCACCACGAGGCCGAGCAGGATGGCCAGTGGCCAGGGCAGGTTCCAGTCGGCCATCGACTTCGCGACGATGATGCCCGTGAAGGCCGCGACAGATCCGACAGACAGGTCGATGTGGCCCATGATGATGACCATCACCATGCCGATCGCGAGGATCAGGATGTAGGAGTACTGGTTGACGACGTTGATCAGGTTGCCGCTCGACAGGGTGAGCCCCTGGCCGCGGAAGACCAGCGTCAGCACCTGGAACAGCACGATGATGACGATCAGCGCGCCGAGGATGCCGAACTGACGGCTCACGGACGTGCCGCCGCCGAACATGCTGCGGATGTCGCTGAAGCGGAAGCCGCGCTTCTCGGCCGAGGGGTTCGTGGTCGTGTCGCTCATGCGTGGGCCTTCTGGGCGTTCGTGGTCGGGATGGCGGTCATGCTGCGCATGAGTGCCTCGGGGGTCGCGTCGGCGGCGGGGAGGCAGTCGGTGACCCGACCCTCGAAGACGGTGTAGATGCGGTCGCTGATGCCGAGCAGCTCGGGGAGCTCGCTGGAGATGACGATCACGCCCTTCCCCGACGCGGCGAGCTCGTTGATGATCGTGTAGATCTCGTACTTGGCGCCCACGTCGATGCCGCGGGTGGGTTCGTCGAGGATCAGCAGGTCGGGGTCGGTGAACATCCACTTCGCCAGCACGACCTTCTGCTGGTTGCCGCCGGAGAGCGTCGAGACGCCCACCTCGACGCTGGGCGTCTTGATGCGCAGGGCGCGGCGGTAGTCCTCGGCGATCCGGTGCTCCAGGCGCTCGTCGACGACTCCGCGCGACGAGATCTTCGACAGCTTCGCCGACACCGTCGACCGCTTGATGGTGTCGAGCAGGTTGAGCCCCAGCACCTTCCGGTCCTCGCTGACGTAGGCGAGCCCCTCGCGGATGGCGGTGGAGACGTCGGGCAGCTCGATCTCCCGCCCGTCCTTCACGATCGTGCCGGAGACGTACTCGCCGTAGGAGCGTCCGAACACGCTCATCGCGAACTCGGTCCGGCCCGCGCCCATCAGCCCGGCGATGCCGACGACCTCGCCGCGGCGCACCTCGATGCTGGACCCCTTCACCACGAACCGCTCCTGCACGGTGGGGTGGCGGACGACCCAGTCGCGCACCTCGAAGAAGACCTCGCCGACCTGCGACTCGCGGTCGGGGTAGCGGCTCTCGAGCGACCGGCCGACCATGCCGCGGATGATGCGGTCCTCGTTGATCTCGCCGCGGGAGACCTCGAGCGTCTCGACGGTGCGGCCGTCGCGCAGGATCGTGATCTCGTCGGCGATCCGCTCGATCTCGTTGAGCTTGTGGCTGATGATGATCGACGCGATCCCGCGGCCCTTGAGGCCGAGGATCAGGTCGAGCAGGTGCTGCGAGTCGTCCTCGTTCAGGGCCGCGGTGGGCTCGTCGAGGATCAGCAGCTTGACGTCCTTGTTGAGCGCCTTGGCGATCTCGACGAGCTGCTGCTTGCCGACGCCCAGGTGCTTGATCTGGGTGTCCGGGTCCTCGCTCAGCCCGACGCGGGCCAGCAGCTCGACGGCGCGCGAGCGCGCCGTGCGCCAGTCGATGGAGAGGCCCGCCCGCACCTCGTTGCCGAGGAAGATGTTCTCGGTGATCGACAGCTCGGGGATGAGCGCGAGCTCCTGGTGGATGATGGCGATGCCGGCGGCCTCGCTCGCGCGGATGTCGCGGAAGCGCATCTCCTGCCCGCGCAGCAGGATGTCGCCCGAGTACGTGCCGTAGGGGTACACGCCCGAGAGCACCTTCATCAGCGTGGACTTGCCCGCGCCGTTCTCGCCGCAGATCGCGTGGATCTCGCCGGCCCTCACCGTCAGGTTCACGTGCGCCAGGGCCTTCACGCCCGGGAACTCCTTCGAGATGTCCCGCATCTCGAGGATGGGCGGAGACACCGCCGGCACGGCAGCCGTATTGCTCACATCGACCTCGCTGTCATGTCACCCGCACCTCGTCCATCGAGGTTTGTGACCGTTCACATCGCTGTACATCGTGCATCGCTCGGGCGTCGCTGTCAAGCGAGGGCGACCTGCGTCGCAGAAGGAGGACGCAGCGGGGCGACGCGCGTCAGGCGCGGTGCGGCGCGGCGCTCGAGACGCGCGTCAGCAGGCGTGGCTCGAGCGCGCCGAAGCGCGGCGCCTCCTCACCGCGGATCCCCGCCAGGAGGATCGCGACGGCGCGCCGCCCCAGCTCGGGGAAGTCCTGGTGCACCGTCGTCAGCGGCGGCCACACGTGCTGCGCGACGGGGACGTCGTCGAAGCCGACCACGCTCACCTGCCCCGGGACGTCGACGCCGGCGTCGCGGAAGCCGTGCATGAGCCCGATCGCCATCAGGTCGTTCGCGGCGAACACCGCGGTGAAGTCGCCGCGCCGGGCGAGCTCGAGCCCGGCGAAGTGGCCGAAGTCGGCCGTCCAGTCACCGCGGATGGGTGCGATCGTCGCCAGGTCGGCCTCGCGCAGAGCGTCGAGATAGCCGCGCATGCGCGACTCTGCCTCGATCCAGTCCTGCGGGCCGGCCAGGTGGACGATGTCGCGGTGTCCGAGCCCGATCAGGTGGGCCGTCGCCCGGCGCGCGCCCTCCACCTGATCGGCGGCGAGCGTCTCCCCCGTCGCCCCCGAGGCCGTCTGCAGGCTGACGAACGGCACGTCGATCGCCATCCCCCGCAGCACGTGGAAGACCCGCACCTGGGGCGCGAGCACCACGATCCCCGCGATCTGCTCGCGCACGAGCTGCCGCACGGCGGCGCCGATCGCCTCCGGGGTCGTGGCCGGCAGGTTCACCGTCGTGACCGCGTAGCCCGCGTCCCGCGCCGCCTCCTCGATCGCGGCGATCGAGGAGGCGGGGCCGAACTCGCCGATCGTCGCCGACATGACGCCGATGACGTTCGACCTGCTCGTGACCAGCGCTCGCGCCGCCAGGTTGGGGCGGTAGTCGAGCGCGGAGATCGCGTCGAGGACGCGCTGCTTGGTCTCAGGGCGGATGCTCGGATGGTCGTTGAGCACACGCGACACGGTCTGGTGCGAGACGCCGGCGAGCCGCGCGACGTCGCGGATGCTGGGCACCACGCGGCGACCGGACGTGCGCTCCGTCGCGTTCTCCAAGAATCCGCCCACCAGCTCCGTGCGAGTGCGAGCGTCGCGATCGTCTGCGCGACGCAGCATGTGTACGTTCACATGCAATCGCGACCATTATGCCGGACGGGTCTATGGGCGTCAGGCACGGCCCTCTCAGTTCAGGCCGTTGTCAGCGAGCCACTCCTCGGCGACCTCGGCGGCCGAGCGCTGCTCGTCCGTGTTCTGCACGTTCAGCGCCACCAGTCCCTCGGGCGTCAGCGCTTCGCTCACGGGGTCGATGACCGCCGCGAGCTCGTCGGCGACGTCGCTCGACGCGATGGGCACGACGTTCGAGGCGAGGAACAGCCCGTCGGGGTCCTCCAGCGGCACGAGGTCCTGCGTCTCGATGCGCGGGTCGGACGTGTAGACGTTCGCCACGTCGATCGTGCCGGCGAGCAGGTCCTCCACCGTGGTGTCGCCCGTGGCCGAGAAGTCGAGGTCGACGCCGTAGATCTCCTTGGCGCCCTGGGGGCCGTACGGCCGCTCCTCGAGCTCGGCCGGGCCGCCGAGCGTCAGGGTGCCGTCGACGCCGGCGAGGTCGGCGATCGTCACGAGCCCGTTCTCCTCGGCGAAGTCGGCGGTCACGGTGTACGAGTCCTGGTCGGTGGCGGTGGACTGCTCGAGCGCCACCAGCCCCTCGGGGAGCGCCTCGGTCAGCCCGGCGTACACGTCGTCGGGCGTGCGCGCCTCGGTGTCCTCGTCGTAGAACTGCAGCAGGTTGCCCGAGTACTCGGGGAACAGGTCGATCTCGCCGTTCTCGAGCGACGGCAGGTACGCGTCGCGCTGGCCGATGTTGAACTGGCGCTCGACCTCGAAGCCCGCGCCCTCGAGCGCCTGGGCGTAGATCTCGGCGATGACCTCGTTGGAGGGATAGGCCTGCGAGCCGACGACGACGGCGCCGCCCTCCGTCTCCGCCGAGGCGTCGTCGGTGGGCTCCGCGAGCGGGTCGCTCGAGGCGCATCCCGCCAGGGCGGCGACGAGGCCCACCCCGATCGCGCCGGCGAGCGCCGCCCTCTTCCTGCCGAGGTTGTGCGAGGTGATCATGTTGTCCGCCTTCCTGGATGGTTCGAAGCTGCGCACGACACTACGCCGCGGCAGGGACACTGTGAGGGCGCCGCTTGGGCGCGCGCTTGGCGGCACGCAGATGTGCGGGAACCGCCGCTCTCTGGAGCACGGCGAACACGCCGTCGAGCACGAGGGCGAGGATCGCCACGGCGATCGCGCCGCCGGCCAGCTGCTCGAAGCGCCGCAGCTGCAGCCCCTGGATGATGTCGTAGCCGAGGCCGCCGAGGTTCACGTAGGCGGCGAGCGTCACGGTCGCCACCACCTGCAGAACGGCCGAGCGCAGTCCCGCGACGAGCAGCGACAGACCGAGCGGCGCCTCGATGCGCCACAGGATCTGCCATTCGGTCATCCCCTGCGCGCGCCCGGCGTCGACGAGGCGGCGGTCGATCGCCTCCAGGCCGGCATACGCGCCGGCGAGGATCGGCGGGATCGCGAGCAGCACGAACGCGATGAGCGCGGCCTCGGCGCGGCGGGTCACGCCGAGCAGCAGCACCAGCAGCAGGATGAGGCCGAACGAGGGGATGGCGCGGGCGGCGCCGGAGATGCCGACGGCGATCTCCCGGCCGCGGCCGGTGTGCCCGATCACCCAGCCCGCCGGGATCGCGATGAGCGCCGCGATCGCGACGGCCGCGAAGGTGTAGCCCAGGTGGACCAGCATCGCGTGCGGAAGCGGGTTGGAGCCCTCGAGCCGATCGGGCGAGAACAGCCACGCCAACGCGTCCAGCAGCAGGTTCATGCGGTCCGTCCCTTCGCGGCCGATGCCTGCACGCGCGCCCACGGCAGCAGCATCCGGCCCGCCAGCACCAGCAGCAGGTCGACGACCAGGGCGACGAGCGCCACCGCCACGACGCCCGCGAGGATCTCGGCGACGATGCGGCGCTGGAACCCGTTGGTGAAGAGGTAGCCGAGGTTGGTCACGCCGATGAGGATGCCCACCGTCGCCAGGGCGATCGTGCTCACGGCGGCCACGCGCAGGCCGGACAGGATGACCGGCCCGGCCAGGGGCAGGTCGACGCCCCAGAAACGGCGCACCGGCCCGTAGCCCATCGCCACGGCGGCGCGTCGGACATCGTCGTCGACGGAGTCGAACCCGTCGGCGACGGACCGCACGAGGATCGCGATCGCGTAGATCGTCAACGCCAGCACGAGGTTCAGCTCGCTGAGCGCGCTGATGCCGAACACGACGGGAAGAAGGGGCAGCAGCGCGAGCGACGGCAGCGTGTACAGCAGCCCGGTCACCACGACCACCGGCCCGCGGATCACGCGCCACCTGTGCGCGATCCACCCCAGGGGCAGGGACAGCAGCAGGCCCCAGGCGATCGGCAGCAGGCTCTGCCTCAGGTGCTCCAGGGTGAGCGTCCCGATCAGAGCCAGGTTGTCGAGAACCCAGCTCATCCGCCGGCGCCTTCCGCCCGCAGCACTCCCTGCACGCGGCCGGCGGCGTCGACCACCACGGTGCCGCCGCTCGTCGTGCGCAGGGTCAGATCGCGTCGGCCGTCGGCGACCCCCACGAAGTCCGCGACGAAGTCGTCGGCCGGCGCGGAGAGGATCTGCTCCGGCGCCCCCTGCTGCACGATGCGGCCGCCGGCGGCGAGGATCACGACCTCGTCGCCGAGCAGGAAGGCCTCGTCGACGTCGTGGGTCACGAACAGGATCGTCTTTCCGAGCTCCTGCTGGAGGCGCAGCAGCTCCTGCTGCAGCTCGCGGCGCACGATCGGGTCGACCGCGCCGAACGGCTCGTCCATCAGCAGGATGTTCGGGTCGGCGGCGAGCGCGCGTGCGACGCCCACGCGCTGCTGCTGGCCGCCCGAGAGCTGCGACGGGTACCGGCCGGCCAGCCGCGGGTCGAGGCCGACGGTCTCCATCAGCTCACGCGCGCGCTCCCGGGCCTCTCCCCGGGGCGCGCCGCTCAGGACGGGGACCGTGGCGATGTTGTCGATCACGCGCACGTGCGGGAGAAGGCCCGCCTGCTGCATGACGTAGCCGATCCCCCGCCGGAGGGCGACGGGGTTCTTCTGACGCACGTCCTCGTCGTCGATCAGGACGACGCCGGAGGTGGGATCGACCATCCGGTTGACCATGCGCAGCAGCGTCGTCTTGCCCGATCCCGACGATCCGAGGAGGACGACCGTGCGGCGGGACGGCACGACGAGATCGACGTCGTCGACCGCGACGGTCTCGCCCGCGCCGTCGCGGTAGGTCTTGCGGACCGATCGGAACTCGATGCCCACCGGTGTCTCCTGTCGTCGCCGGATGCTCGCCCCGGACTCTACCGGGGGTCGCCGACGCCGAAGTCGGGGTTGCGCGAAGGCCGCCCGTCAGGGCAGGATCGTCACTCCTCCGCCGAATGCGACGTATCCGGAGAAGTCCGCGCCGACCCGTTCGATCGCCGTGTGGAACGGCGTGGGGTAGCTCCAGGCGGCGTCCACGGCCTCGCCGGCCGTCTCCCCCTGGCTCTCCCGGAGCGTCCAGTACTGGCACTCGCCCTTCCACGGGCAGGTGTAGGGCGTCGGGCTCGCGTGGAAGAACGACCGCTCGAGGGTGTCGGGCGGGAAGTATCGGTTGCCCTCGATCACGACGATCCGGTCGTCCGGGGATTCCGCGACCACGTGGTCGCGCCAGAGTGCGCGCATGCTGCGAGGGTAGCCCCGCTCCGGCGCCGGCGACAGCCCCGGCTCCGCACCGCGGGCGCCCGCCGGCGCGACCCGAGGCGACAATGGATCCGTGGCACGAGGACGGACGACGGGACGGGCGGAGACCGACCGGAGGGCGCTGCCGGTGTTCGCTGCGGGAGAGACGCCGGCGCCGTTCGTCATCACCGGGATGGACGAGCTCGTCGAGCGGGACACCACGTGGGAGCCGCACGCGCACGCGACCCACGAGCTGCTGTGGAATCCCCGGGGCGCCTCGAACGCCACCATCGGATCGCGCACCTGGACGATCACCCGGACGGTGGGCCTGTGGGTGCCGGCGGGGGTGCTGCACGGCGGACACATGCCCGCCGGCACGTGGTACCGCACGGCCCACTTCGATGTGCGCGCGACGTCTCCGCTGGCCGACGATCCCGTCGCGGTGGAGATGACGCCGCTGCTGACGCTGCTGCTGGAGCGCCTGGCCTCGCGAGACCTCGAGGCGCGCTCGCGGGAGCTCACCGAGCAGCTCGCGCTCGATCTGCTCGCGCCCTCCCCGCACACGCTCCTGGTGCAGCAGCCGTCGAGCGCGCTGCTGGCGCCGATCGCGGCGGCCCTGGAGACGGATCCCGGCGATCAGCGCACCCTGCGCGACTGGGGCGCGCAGCTCGCGGTGAGCGAGCGGACGATCACGCGCGCCTTCCGTGCGGAGACCGGGCTGAGCTTCGGGGCCTGGCAGGCGTCCTTCCGCGCGCAGCGTGCGGCGCTGCTGCTCGCCGGCGGCATGAGCGTCGAGGAGATCGCCGAACGCGTGGGGTACGGATCGGCGAGCGCGTTCGGCGCGGCGTTCCGCCGCACGACCGGGCTGACGCCGGGGCAGGTCCGCTCGCCCTGAGCGCGTCGCACGGCCTCGCCCGCGCGATGCCGTGCGGGACGTCCGGATCGCTACAGCACGGGTCCATTTCACTCGATTGCGCCACCGTCGCGGCGTCCATACGCTCTTAGGTAATCCTCACCTAAGCCACTGTCCCGGTCGGCGAGGGCTCCCGATCCCCCTGTGCATCAGAGAGTGAGTCACCCATGCGTTCCCGCCGACTTCTCGCGCTCGCGGTCGCCGCTTCGGCCGCCGTCGCGCTGTCAGCCTGCAGTTCCTCCCCCGCCGCGGAGGCGCCCGAGACCGACGCGCCCGCCGCGGGCACGGGCGAGTTCCCCGTCGTGATCGAGCACGCGCTCGGCACCACCACGATCGAGGAGGCGCCCGAGCGGGTCGCCACGGTCGCCTGGGCGAACCACGAGGTCCCGCTCGCGCTGGGCGTCGTCCCGGTCGGCATGGCCGCCGCCAACTTCGGCGACGACGACGGCAACGGCCTGCTGCCGTGGGTCGAGGAGAAGCTCGAGGAGCTCGACGCGGAGACGCCCGTGCTGTTCGACGAGACCGACGGCATCGACTTCGAGGCCGTGGCCGACACCGCTCCCGACGTGATCCTCGCCGCCTACTCGGGGCTCACGCAGGAGGACTACGACACGCTGACCGAGATCGCCCCGGTCGTCCCCTACCCCGAGGGGCCGTGGGCGACCTCGTGGCGCGACGTGATCCGCTACAACGCGCTCGGTCTCGGGCTCGAGGCCGAGGGCGACGCGCTCATCGAGGAGCTCGAGACGGAGATCGCCGACACCGTGGCGGAGTACCCGGGGCTCGCGGGCACCAGCACGATGTTCGTCACCCACGTCGACACCACCGACCTCAGCACCGTGAACTTCTACACCGCGAACGACACCCGCGCGGCGTTCTTCGAGGACCTCGGGCTGGAGACCCCCGCGGCCGTCGTCGAGGCGTCGGAGGCGGGCGAGTTCTCGGGCAGCATCAGCTCCGAGCAGGTCGACCAGTTCGACGACGTCGAGCTCATCGTCACCTACGGCAACCAGGAGCTCGTGGACACCCTGGAGGCCGACCCGCTGCTGTCGCAGATGCCCGCGATCGCGAACGACGCGGTCGTCTTCCTCGACGGCTCCGGCCCGCTCGGCACCGCCGCGAACCCCACCCCGCTGGCGATCTCGTGGGTGCTGGACGACTACGTCGCGCTGCTGGCAGAGGCCGCCGGCCTCGAGAAGTGACGATCGCAGGAACCCCCTCCGCGTCGGGCGTCGCCATCGTGCGGCGCCCGACGCGGGTGCGTCTGGCCTGGCTGCTCGCCCTGCTCGCGGTGCTGGCGCTGCTCGTCGCCGCGTCCATCGCGATCGGCTCGCGGGACGTGTCGTGGGACGAGATCGTCGCCGCGCTCGGCGGCTCGGTGGACGGCCTGGGCCCGGCCGCGGTCGCCAAGCGCATCTCCCGCACCGTCCTGGCGCTGCTCGTCGGCGTCGCTCTCGGGCTCGCGGGCGGCGTCATGCAGGGCGTGACCCGCAACCCGCTGGCGGACCCCGGGATCCTGGGCGTGAACATGGGGGCGTCCCTCGCGGTCGTGACCGGCATCGCCTGGTTCGGGCTGTGGACCTACACGGGCTTCATCTGGAGCGCGATCGCCGGCGCCGCCGTCACCGCGGTCTTCGTCTACGTGGTCGGCTCGCTCGGACGCGGCGGCGCGACCCCGCTGAAGCTCGCGCTCGCGGGGGCCGCCACCTCGGCGGCCGCCGCCTCCTTCATCAGCGCCGTCGTGCTGCCCCGCGGAGACATCGCCGGCGGGGTGCGCTCATGGCAGATCGGCGGCGTGGGCGGCGCCAGCTTCGACGCGATCGCGCAGGTCGCGCCGTTCCTCGTCGTGGGCACGGTCATCTGCCTGCTCGCCGCGCGCCCCCTCAACTCGCTGGCGCTGGGCGACGACCTCGCCGCCGGGCTCGGAGAACGGGTCCTCCTGACGCGGGCGTTCGCCTCGCTCGGCGCCGTGCTGCTGTGCGGCGCCGCGACCGCCGTCGCCGGGCCCATCGCCTTCGTCGGCCTCATCGTGCCGCATGCCTGCCGCCTCCTCGTCGGAGTCGACCACCGGTGGCTGCTGCCCTTCTCGGCCGTCGCCGGCGCCGTGCTCGTCACCGCGTCCGACGTCCTGGGCCGCGTCATCGCCCGACCGGACGAGATCGACGTCGGCATCATCACCGCGATCGTCGGCGCCCCGTTCCTCATCGCGATCGTGCGCCACCAGAAGGTGAGGGAGCTGTGACCGCCGCAGAGGCCGCCACGCTGCGCGCCCCGCTTCCCTCGAGCGTCGCGCTCGTGTCCGGCTCGCGCGCACGCCGCGGCCGTCGCCGGCGCGCGGTCATCGCCGCGCTGGCGCTGGTCGCCGCGGCCACGTTCGCCACCACGCTGATGGTCGGCCAGACCTTCTACTCCCCCGCCGAGGTGATGGGCGTGGTGCTGGGACAGGATGTGCCGGGCGCATCCTTCACCGTGGGGCGGCTCCGCCTGCCGCGCGCGGTGCTGGCCGTGCTGGCCGGCGTGTGCTTCGGCATCGGCGGCGTGACGTTCCAGACCATGCTGCGCAACCCGCTCGCCTCGCCCGACATCATCGGCATCAGCTCGGGCGCGAGCGCGGCGGCCGCCTTCGCGATCGTCGTGCTCGGCCTCGGCGGGGCGCAGGTGTCGGTGTTCGCGATCGTGGTGGGCCTCGCGGTGGCCGTCGTGATCTACCTGCTGTCGTTCCGTCGCGGCGTCGCGGGCACCCGCCTCGTGCTGATCGGCATCGGCATCGCCGCGATGCTCGACGCCGTGACGTCGTTCGTGCTCGAGAAGGCGCCGCAGTGGGAGCTGCAGGAGGCGATGCGGTGGATCACCGGCAGCATCAACGGGGCCTCGTGGAGCGACGTCGTCCCGGTGCTCGTCGCACTGGTCGTGCTCGGGCCGCTGCTGCTCTCGCAGACGCGCAGCCTGTCGATGCTGCGCCTCGGCGACGACGCGGCGTCCGCGCTCGGCGTCCGCACGGAGCTCACGCGGATCCTGCTGATCGTGGCCGCGGTGGGGCTCATCGCCTTCGCGACGTCGGCGGCCGGTCCGATCGCGTTCGTCGCGTTCCTGTCGGGCCCGATCGCCGCGCGCCTCGCGGGCCCCCACGGCTCGCCGCTGCTGCCGTCCGCCCTGGTGGGCGCGACGCTCGTGCTCGTCGCCGACCTCGTCGGTCAGTTCGCATTCGGCACGCGCTACCCCGTGGGCGTCATCACCGGGGCGCTCGGCGCGCCCTTCCTCGTCTTCCTCATCATCCGCACCAACCGCACCGGAGGCTCCCTGTGACCGCCGACCACACGCTCGAGGCGAGCGATCTCTCGCTCGGCTACCGCGATCGCGCGGTGATCGACTCGCTCGACCTCGCCGTCCCGCCCGGGCGGATCACGGCCATCGTCGGCGCGAACGCCTGCGGCAAGTCGACCCTGCTGCGGTCGATGTCGCGCCTGCTGTCCCCGCGCGCCGGGCAGGTGCTGCTGGACGGCCGACAGGTGCACCGGATGCCCGCCAAGGAGCTGGCCCGCACGCTCGGCCTGCTGCCGCAGTCGCCGATCGCGCCGGAGGGCATCACGGTGTCCGACCTGGTGGGCCGCGGTCGCAACCCGCACCAGGGCATGATGACGCGCTGGACGAGGCAGGACGACGAGGCGGTCGCGGCGGCCCTGGAGGTGACCGCCACGCTGGCCCTCGCCGACCGCGCCGTCGACGAGCTCTCGGGCGGCCAGCGCCAGCGGGTCTGGATCGCCATGGCGCTCGCCCAGCAGACCGATGTGCTGCTGCTCGACGAGCCGACCACCTTCCTCGACGTGGCGCACCAGATCGAGGTGCTCGACCTGCTGATCGAGCTCAACCGCGACCGGGGCACGACCATCGTCATGGTGCTGCACGATCTCAACCTGGCGGCCCGCTACGCGGACCACCTCGTGGCGATCGCGGGCGGGCGCGTGCACAGCGCGGGCGCCCCCGGCGACGTGCTCACCGCCGACACCGTGCGCGCGGTGTTCGGCCTCGACAGCCGCATCGTCGTCGACCCCACCTCCGGTCGTCCGCTCATGCTGCCGCTCGGGCGTCACCGCGTGCTGCCCGCCGACCCGTCCGGGTCCCCGACGAACGCCGCACCCGCAGAAGAGGAGCCGCTGTCATGACCGAGTATCCGCCGACCCGCGTCTACCGCACCCGCGCGAAAGACGTGCGCGTCCTGTCGCCGCACTTCACCCGGGTGACCCTGACCGACCCGTCGCTCGCCCATTTCGGGACGGGCGGGCTCGACCAGCGCATCAAGCTGCTGCTGCCGGCCGCAGACGGCACCCTGCCGGAGGACATCGGGCTGTTCGACCTGCCGGTCGCCGAGTGGTACCCCGCGTGGCGGGCCCTGCCCGGTGAGCGGCGCGGGGCGATGCGCACGTACACGGTGCGCGGCATCCGGCCCGAGGCGCACGAGATCGACGTCGACTTCGTCCTGCACGGCACGGACGGGCCGGCCTCCGCGTGGGCGTCTGCGGCACGTCCCGGAGACGAGCTGGTCGTCCTCGGGCCGGACGCCAGGTCTGCCCGCCAGGGAGGCGGCATCGAGTGGAAGCCGGGCGACGCCTCCGCGGTCCTGCTGGCGGGCGACGAGACGGCGGCGCCGGCGATCTGCTCCATCCTCGAGTCGCTCGAGGCGGATCGGACCGGACACGCGTTCATCGAGGTGCCGCACGAGGACGACCGCCTGCCGGTCGCCGCGCCGGCGGGCGTGCAGGTGACCTGGCTGCCGCGTGGTGACGCGCCCCACGGTGCGCCTCTCGAGACGGCCGTGCGCGCCTGGGGCGCGGATCACCGGGGCGGGGCGGGCGCGGACCTGCCCGATCCGGACGCCGACGCCCTCCTCTGGGAGGTGCCTGTCGCGGCGGCCGACGGCGGTCTCTACGCCTGGCTCGCGGGCGAGGCCGGCGTCATCACGGGCCTTCGTCGACACCTCGTGCGCGACCTCGGCTTCGACCGCCGCTCCGTCGCGTTCATGGGCTACTGGAGACGCGGACGCTCCGAGGCCAACTGAGCCTCCGCGCGCCCGGTGCGCCGCGGCGGGCGGTCGCCGCGCTCAGCCGACGACGCGCGCGCCCGGCACGGGGCCGTGCACGTGCAGCGCGTCGTGTCCCGCGGCGGCAAGGACGGTGCGCAGCTCGAGCGCGTGCTCGGGCGATCCGCAGAGGAACGCCAGGGTGGGTCCGGAGCCCGAGACGAGGCCGGCCAGGGCACCGGAGGCCTCGCCGTGCTCGAGCACGGCCGCGAGGTCGGGACGCAGGCGCAGGGTCGCCACCTGCAGGTCGTTGCGGAGCGCGGCCGCCAGCATCGCCGGGTCGCCCGCCCGGAGCGCGTGCAGCACCTCGGCGTCCACGGAGGGCCGCGTCGCGATCGGACCGATGTCGACCTTGTGGCGCTCTCGATGCGCGTCGAGCTCGCCGTACACCTTCGGCGTGGAGACGCCGTCGACGCTCGTCACCAGCACCCAGTCGAAGCGCCCTCGGGCCAGTGCGGGGTTCAGCACGTCGCCGCGCCCGGTGCCGATCGCCGTGCCGCCCCGCAGCGCGAACGGCACGTCGGCGCCCAGCCGCGCGGCGAGCCGGTGCAGCTCGGGGCCCGTGAGCCGGGTGTCCCAGAGGGCGTCGCACGCGACCAGCGCCGCCGCCGCGTCGGCGGATCCGCCACCCATGCCCCCGGCGACCGGAACCTGCTTGTGCACGTCGAGGTGCACGCCGGCCTCGTACCCCGTCTCGGCGGCCAGCAGACGGGCCGCCCGGAGCGCGAGGTTGCGGTCGTCGGTGGGGACGCCGTCGAGGTCGACCGCGCCGCCGACCGACATCGTGAACCCGTCGGCGTGGGTCGCGACGACGTCCTCGAAGAGCGAGACGGCCTGGAACGCCGTGGCCAGCTCGTGATACCCGTCGTGCTGCAACGCTCCGACCTCGAGGTAGACGTTGATCTTCCCCGGGGCACGGACGCGCACCGAGGGGACCTCCGCCGCAAAGCTCACGTCCCCAGGCTAGGGCACTCCACGCGACGGGGTGCCCTCCGCGCGGTCCGTGACGCGAGCAGGGGATCCGGGCCAGGACGCGGATCCCGGACGTCAGGCGAGGGCTCGGGCGATCCTCGCGAAGTCGTCGATCGAGAGCTCCTCGCCGCGGGCCGTCGGCGCCACTCCGGCTCGCTCGAGCACTTCCGACGCCTGGGCCGACGAGCCGCCCAGGACGCCCGCGAGGGCCTGACGCAGCATCTTGCGGCGCTGCTGGAACGCGGCGTCCACGATGCCGAAGGTCAGCGCTCGCTCGGCCTCCGTGCCGCGCGGCTCGGCGTCGCGCTCGAACGCCACGAGGACGCTGTCCACGTTCGGCACGGGCCAGAACACCTGCCGGGACACCGTCCCCGCGAGGCGCCACGCCCCGTACCACGCGGCCTTGGCGCTCGGCGCGCCGTAGACCTTGCTGCCCGGAGGGGCCGCGAGCCGCTCGCCCACCTCGGCCTGCACCATCACGACGCCGCGCGAGAGGCCGGGGAACGTCTCCATGAAGTGCAGCAGCACGGGCACCGACACGTTGTAGGGCAGGTTGGCGACCAGCACGTCCGGGTCTCCCGGCAGCTCGGTGACGCGCAGCGCGTCGGCGTCGATCACCGTCAGCGCGCCGTCGGGCACCCCGTGCGCGGCGGCGGTCTCGGGCAGCCGGGCCGCCAGACGATGGTCGATCTCGACCGCCGTCACGCTGGCTCCGGTCTCGAGGATCGCGAGGGTCAGCGAGCCGAGCCCCGGGCCGATCTCGACCACGCGGTCGTCGGGCACGACGCGGGCGGCCTGCACGATCTTGCGCACCGTGTTCGCGTCGACGACGAAGTTCTGCCCGAGCTTCTTGGTCGGCGTGACGTCGAGGGAGGCGGCGAGCGAGCGGATCTCGGAGGGCCCGAGCAGAGTGACCATTCCCCCATTCTCCCGGGTCCGGATGGAAACCCCGTCCGCAGCCCTCCGCGGCGGGGCGGACGGGCCGGACGTCAGTCGGCGCGGCTGCCGACGTAGCGGGCGGCGGGGCGCCAGCGCAGCGCGGGCGCGTCGTACTCCTCGAGCGCGTGCGCGATCCAGCCGGACGCGCGCGCGACCGCGAACACCGCCTCGCCGGCGTCGGCCCCCATGCCGTGGCCGGCCGTCATCGCGCCGAGCGCCAGGTCGACGTTCGGATACCGCCCCGTGCGCTCGGTCACGACGGCCTCCAGCTCGCGCACCGCGGCGGCCGCCGGGCGTGCCTGCGGGTCTTCGTCGAGCAGGGCGAGCAGCCGGGTCGCGCGCGGGTCCTCGCCGCGGAACGCCGCGTGTCCGAAGCCCGGGATCGCCGGCCCGGTGCGCAGCGTCTCGTCCACGATCAGCTCGACGGGGTCGCCCTGCAGGATGCGGCGCACCATGCGGTGGGTGCGCGTGCTGGCGGCGCCGTGCAGCGGCCCGTCGAGGGCGCCGAGGGCGGCCGACACCGCCGCGTACGGCGCCGCGCGCGCGGACGCCGCCACCCGCGCGGCCACCGTGGACACCGCGAGGTCGCTGTCGGCGAGCAGCACCAGCACGGCGTCGAGCAGCGCGGTCCGCGCCGGGGTCGCGGGCGCCGTGGTGAGGGCGGGCCACAGCCGCTCGGCGGTGCCGCCGTCCTGCGCCGCGCCCGGCAGCGCACCCACGAGCGCGGCGATCACGCGCTGGCCCGCGCGCGCCACGCCCTCGCGCGACAGGTCGCCGCGCATGGGGTCGGCCGCTCCGGCGAGCGCGAGCGCGACGCGCTGCCGGTCGATCAGGCGCGCGCCTCGCGGGAACTGCAGGGCGGGCTGACGCCATTCGGGTAGCGCGGGCGCCTCCCAGGCACCGGTCCAGAGCCACCACGCGACGGCGTCGAACGGCCGCTCCTGCGACAGCGCGACCACGTCCCGGCCGCGGTAGGTGATGGCGGCGTCGTCCACCAGCGTGATCTCGGTGTCGATCATCGGCAGCGGTCGCCCCTCCGGCGCCGCCCCCTGTCGCCGGGCGGAGCGCCGCGCGAGCGCCTCGACGTCCAGCGGATCGAATCGGCTGCGGCGCCGGTCGTCGCCCGTGCGCGGCAGCAGGCCGCGACTGACGTACGCGTAGAGCGTGTCGACCTTCACGCCCAGCCGCGCCGCGGCCTGTGCGGCGGTGAGCCCCTCGTCCATGGCGTCACTCTACTTGATCGGATCAATCTCATTGATCCGATCAAGATTGACGATCAATTCATACGGGCGCACGATGGCGTGGCGACGAACAGGTGCCGGCCCGCGGCGCTTTCGAGGAGGAGAGAACCCATGACCGTCAGCACTGCGGCGCCCGAACGGCGCCTGTCCACATCGATCCTCGTGATCGGCACCGGGGGATCCGGTCTGCGCGCCGCGATCGAGCTGGCCGAGGCCGGCGTCGACGTGCTCGTGGCGGGCAAGCGGCCGCGCAACGACGCGCACACGAGCCTCGCCGCCGGCGGCATCAACGCGGCCCTCGGCACGATGGATCCCGGCGACTCCTGGCAGCAGCACGCCGCCGACACGATCACCGAGAGCTATCTGCTCGCCGACCCGCGCACGGTGGAGACCGTCACCCGGAACGCCGCCCGCGGCATCGAGGACCTGGAGCGCTACGGCATGCCGTTCGCCCGCGAGGACGACGGCCGCATCTCGCAGCGCTTCTTCGGCGCGCACACGTTCCGCCGCACGGCGTTCAGCGGCGACTACACGGGTCTCGAGATCCAGCGCACGCTCGTCAACCGCGCGGCGCAGCTGCGCATCCCGATCGTCGACTCGCTCTACGTCACCCGGCTGCTCACCAACGAGGACGGCGCCGTCTTCGGCGCCTACGGCTTCGACATCGAGGACGGCACGCGCTACCTCATCCACGCCGACGCGGTCATCCTCGCGGCGGGCGGCCACAACCGCATCTGGCGCCGCACCTCCTCACGCCGGGACGAGAACACGGGCGACTCGTTCCGCCTGGCGGTGCTCGCCGGCGCGCGCCTGCGCGACGCGGAGCTCGTGCAGTTCCACCCCTCCGGCATCCTGGAGCCCGAGAACGCCGCCGGCACGCTGATCTCCGAGGCGGCGCGCGGCGAGGGCGGCATCCTCCGCAACGCGCTCGGCGAGCGCTTCATGGAGCGTTACGACCCCGAGCGGATGGAGCTGTCCACGCGCGATCGCGTGGCGCTGGCGGCCTTCACCGAGATCAAGGAGGGCCGCGGCACCGCGAACGGCGGCGTCTGGCTCGACGTCTCGCACCTGCCGCGCGAGACGATCATGCGCCGGCTGCCCCGCGTGTACCAGACGATGCTCGAGCTGCAGATGCTCGACATCACGACCGATCCGATCGAGATCGCTCCGACGGCGCACTACTCGATGGGCGGGGTCTGGGTGCGCCCGGAGGACCATTCGACCGACGTCCCCGGCCTCTACGCGATCGGCGAGGCCTCGAGCGGCCTGCACGGCGCGAACCGGCTCGGCGGCAACTCGCTCATCGAGCTGCTGGTCTACGGACGGATCACGGCGCACGCGGCGGCCGACTACGCGACCGGCCTCGCCGCCCACCGGCGCTCCGCCTCCGCCGTCGCCGAGGCGCGAGCGGAGATCGACGGGCTGCTCGCCTCCGACGGTCCCGAGAACGTGCGCGCCCTGCAGCGGGCCATCCGCAACACGATGACCGAGCACGCCGGGGTGGTGCGCGACGAGCAGGGGCTGCGCACCGGCCTCACCGAGCTCGACGCGATCGAGGCGCGGATCGCCTCGATCGGCGTGCATCCCGACATCGCCGGCTACCAGGACCTCGCTCACGCGTTCGACCTGCTGTCGTCGGCCCTCGCCGCGCGTGCCACGCTGCAGTCGGCGCTGGAGCGTCGTGAGACCCGTGGATGCCACAACCGCAGCGACTACCCGGAGACCGACCCGTCGCTGCAGGTGAACCTGGTGTGGTCGGCCGACGGCACGATCGAGCGCGAGCAGATCCCGCCTGTGCCGGAGGAGATCGCCGCGCTCATGCGCGAGGTCTCGAGCGCCGGCAAGCTCGTGGAGTGACGGCCGGTCCCGGCCCCGGCCCCGGCCCGAGGCGACTCCTCCGGGTCAGGGCCGGTCGGCTTCGCGCCTCATCAGGAACTGCACGTCTCGGTCGATGCCGTCGAGCTTGGCGCTCATCTCCGCACGTAGACCGCCGACCTCGGTGCGCAGCTCCGTACGCAGTCCGCCGATCTCGGCCTGGACCACACGGACGAACATGGTCGAGATGAGCGTAAGCAAGCCGAACAGGCCAGCGCTGAGCACGCCGATGATCGTCCAGATCTGAGCGCCGTCCACGGGGATCACCTCTTCATTCTCGCGACTGTCTGAGCGAAACGCTACCGCCGTGCTCCTTCACCGCCTCGCGCCTTCGCCCCTTCGTGGAGGAGCAGCGACGCGATCGACCCTGTGGACGAGACGAGGGTCAGAACGCGCCGTAGACGTCGAGCGTGTTCGCCGCCAGCCGGGCGCAGAGGTCGTCGACCTCGACGCCCAGCTCCGCGGCCATGAAGCGCACGGTCACCGGCACGAGGTACGGCGCGTTGGGGCGCCCGCGATGCGGAACGGGCGTCAGGAACGGGGCGTCGGTCTCGACGAGGATGCGCTCGCGCGGCGTCACCGCCAGAGCGTCGCGCAGGTTCTGGGCGTTCTTGAACGTGAGGTTGCCGGCGAACGACAGCCAGTAGCCCCCTTCCGCGGCCTCACGGGCCATCTCGGCGTCGCCCGAGAAGCAGTGGAAGACGGTGCGCTCGGGCGCCCCGACGCGGGCGAGGGCGTCGAGCACGTCCCGGTGCGCGTCGCGGTCGTGGATCTGGAGGGCGATGCCGTGCTTCTTCGCCAGGGCGATGTGCGCCTCGAACGACGCGTGCTGGGCCCGGCGCTCCGCCGTCCCCGTCTCGGCCGCCTCCGGCGTGCGGAAGTAGTCGAGTCCCGTCTCCCCGATCGCCCGCGCCCGCGGGTGCGCGGCGAGCTCGTCGATCGCGGCGAGGGCCTCGTCCAGCCGACCGGCCGCCGCATAGACGGGCGCGTCGTTCGGATGGATCGCGACCGCGGCGAGCACCCTCGGGTGCGCCTCGGCCGCGGCGACCGCCCAGCGCGACGACTCGATGTCGCCGGACGCCTGCACGACGCCGGCGATGCCGGCCGACACCGCGCGGTCGAGCTGCTCGTCGAGGCTCAGCCCGATCTCGCCGTCGGCGATCTCGAGATGGCAGTGGTTGTCGTACACGGGCACCGCGAGCGGCGCCGGCGCCTCCGGATAGCGCAGGTCGCGCCGGCCGTCCTTCGACCGCTCGCGGACGTAGGTGTCGGGCACCTCGCCCGTCACGGTCAGTCGGCCTGCTCGATGCGCGGGAACAGCGGCGACAGCGCGCTCGTCGCGGCGCCCGCGGGCAGCAGGCCCCACGCGCCCGCCTCGCGCAGCGGCTGCGCCTCGAGCGCGCCGAGCGCCGGCTCGGCGCCGAGCGCGTCCCAGAGCTTCGCGGTGGCCTGCGGCATCACGGGCGAGAGCAGCACGGCGAGCGCGCGCAGTCCCTCGTTGCAGGTGTAGAGCACGGTCGCGAGCCGTTCGCGCTGCGCGTCGTCCTTCGCGAGCGCCCACGGCTCGTTGTCGGTGATGTAGCCGTTCAGCTCGTCGACGATCGTCCAGACGGCTCGGATGGCCTCGTCGATCCGGAACCGGTCGATCGCGGCGTCCGCCGCCGCGGCGGCATCCGCCACCGTGCGCTGGATGGCGCGGTCGACGTCGGTGTACTCCCCCGGCGTCGGCACGGCCCCGTCGAAGTACCGGGCGGTCATCGCGACCGTCCGCGAGGCGAGGTTGCCGAAGCCGTTGGCGAGCTCGGCCTGATAGCGGGCCGACAGGTCCTCCCACGAGAAGGAGCCGTCCTGGCCGAACGCGATCGCGGACAGGAAGTAGAAGCGGAACGCGTCGCTGCCGAAGGTCTCGACGAGCGTCTCGGGCGCGATGCCGGTCGCCTTGGACTTCGACATCTTCTCGCCGCCCACGAGCAGCCAGCCGTGCGCGAACACGCCGCGCGGCACCTCGAGGCCGGCGGCCATCAGCATCGCGGGCCAGATCACCGCGTGGAACCGCAGGATGTCCTTGCCCACCACGTGGTGCGCGGGCCAGCGGCGCTCGAAGGTCTCTTCGTCCGAGCCGAAGCCGACGGCCGTGGCGTAGTTGAGCAGGGCGTCCACCCAGACGTAGATGACGTGCGACTCGTCCCACGGCACGGGGATGCCCCAGTCGAACGCCGAACGCGAGATCGACAGGTCCTTGAGACCCTGCTGCACGAACGCCGCGACCTCGTTGCGCGCCGACTCGGGCTGCACGAAGTCCGGGCGCTCGCGGTACAGCTCGAGCAGGCGGTCCTGGAACTCGCTGAGCTTGAAGAAGTAGTTCTTCTCCTGCAGCAGCTCGAGCGGCTTCGAATGGATCGCGCAGACCTTGAGGCCCTCGAACGGACCGGTGCCGTCCATGATGTCGGCCTCGGTCTTGAACTCCTCGCAGCCGACGCAGTAGAGCGCCTCGAACTCGCCGGCGTAGATGTAGCCGCGGTCGTAGATCGCCTGGACGAACTTCTTCACGCCGTCCTCATGGCGCTCCTGCGTGGTGCGGATGAAGTCGTCGTTCGCGACGTCGAGCGTGTTCAGCAGCGGGAACCACGCCTCGGTGACGAGCTTGTCGACCCACTCCTGCGGGGTGACGCCGTTCGCCGCGGCGGCGCGCATCATCTTCTGGCCGTGCTCGTCGGTGCCCGTGAGCATCCAGGTGTCGTCGCCCGCCTGCCGGTGCCAGCGCGCGAGCGCGTCGACCGCCACCGTCGTGTAGCCGTGCCCGATGTGGGGCACGTCGCTCGGGTAGTAGATCGGCGTGGTGATGTAGAACGAGCGGCCGGAAGTCACCCGATCATCCTAGTTTGGCCGGACCCCGCCCGTTGCGCGCCCGCGACCGGCCGAGCTCATCGGTCCAGCGGCAGCGACGGGGCGAGCTTCTGCAGGCGCGCGTTGGCGGGCAGCAGGGCGTCGTAGAGCTGATCGAACAGCGGCAGCAGGGTCGCGTACACCGCCGCCTCGGCCGGCTCGGGCCGCACGCGGGTGGACACGGGGATCATCTGGGCGGCCACGTCGATGGACTCGATCAGCCCGAGCGCCTGCATGCCGAGCAGGGCGGCCCCGAACCCGGAGCCCTCGTGCTCCTCGGGCAGCCCGATGGCGGTCCCGAGCGCGCCGGCGAGGGTCTGCTGCCACAGCGGGTGCTGCATGACTCCCCCGGTGGCGCGGATCTCTTCGATGTCGAGGCCCGCGGCGCGCATCGACTGCAGCACGAGCGACAGCTGCAGGGCCACGCCCTCCACCGCCGCGCGCACGAGGTGCTCGCGGCGGTGGGCGCGCGTGAGCCCCACGTAGGCTCCGCGAGCGACGCTCGACCAGTGCGGGGCCCGCTCGCTCAGCAGGTACGGCAGCATGAGCAGGCCGCCCGACCCGGCGGGCACCGTCGCCGCCTCGTCCAGCAGCTGGGCCGCCGACGGCGCGTCGTCCTCGGCGTCGACCGCGCCCCGAGCGATCTCCGAGCGCACCCAGTCGAGGGTGACGCCGCCGTTGTTGATCGCGCCGCCGATCACCCAGCGGTCCTCCGTCAGCGCGTAGCAGAACACGCCGCCGCGCGGATCGACCGCGGGACGCGACACGGCGACGCGCAGGGCGCCGCTCGTGCCGATCGAGCAGGCAGCGACCCCGGGGCGCACTGCGCCCACCCCGAGGTTCGCGAGCGGGCCGTCGCCGGCGCCCACGACCACCGGCGTCGCCATCGGCAGCCCGGTCGCCGCGGCGGCCTCCTCCGTCAGCCCGTCGAGCACGTCCGTCGTGGGCACCAGCTCGGGCAGCTGCTCCTGGCGGATGCCGGCCAGCCGCAGGGCCTCCTCGTCCCACTGCAGCCGGTGGATGTCCATCAGCCCCGAGGCCGACCCCAGCGAGTGGTCCGTCACGAGGGCGCCGCACATCCGCAGCAGCACCCAGTCCTTGATGCCGCCCCAGAAGGCCGCGCGCTGGCGGATCTGCGGCTCCTGCTCGCGGAACCAGATGAGCTTCAGCAGCGGCGACATCGGGTGGATCGGCGTGCCGGTGCGGCGGTGCAGGGCGAGGCCGCCCGACGAGGCGCGCACGCGCTCCGCCTGCGCCGCGGCACGCGTGTCCGCCCAGGTGATCACGGGCGTCAGCGGGTTCAGCTCGTCGTCGAGGGCGAGGAGGCTGTGCATCGCGGACGAGAACGACAGGCCGGCGATGCGGTCGACGCCGATCTCGGCGACCACCTCGCGGACGCCCTCGTAGACGGCGCCGAGGATCAGCTCGGGGTCCTGCACCGCGTGCCCCGGGTGCGGCTCCTCCAGCGGGTAGCCGTGCGACGCGGAGGCCACCTGCGCGCCGCTCACGTCGTAGGCCACGGCCTTGGTCGCCGTCGTGCCCATGTCGACGCCGATCACCACGTCGCGCCTCGTGCCCATGCCCGCTCCCCCGTTCCCGACCGCGCCCGTCACCGCTCCGCCGCGGCGTCGTCGCCGAGCTCTACGACGACCTTGCCACTGCGACGCGAGTCGCGTGCGAGCTCGAAGGCCTCCGTCGCGTCGTCGACGGACAGCACGTGCGTGACCACCTGCTCGATCTCGGGACGGCGCAGCAGCAGCGCCACGGCCTCGTCGATCTCGTCGTGGAAGCGGAACGTGCCGCGCAGGTCCACCTCCTTGGAGATGAACGGAGCCAGGTTCACCGGCCGCGGCTCGTCCGGCACCATGCCCACCTGGACGACCGTGCCGCGGCGGCGCACGGCCACTCCGGCGGACCCGATGGCGGCGGCGACGCCCGAGCACTCGAGCACGACGTCGAACCGCGACACGGGCTGCTCGTCGGCCCCCACGCGGATCACCTCGTCCGCCCCGAGCGCGCTCGCGCGCTCCAGCGGCTCGGCCAGCACGTCGGCGACCGTCACGTGCGCGGCGCCGCGGGCCTGCGCCGCGGCGAGCGCGAGCAGGCCGATGGGTCCCGCCCCGGAGACCAGCACGTTCGCGCCGGCCAGATCGCCGGCCCTCGTCGCGGCGTGCAGCGCCACGCCCAGCGGCTCCGCGAGCACCGCGCGGCGCACGGGCAGGCCGTCCGGCAGGACGCGCACCATGCCCGCGTCGACGACCAGCAGCTCGGACATGCCGCCCTGCGTGTGCGGCCACGTCGAGGCGCTGCCGAGGTACGAGCCACCGGGCCACAGGTGGGGATCGTCCTCGATGCCGCGCTCGGGCGTCCCGAAGCGCGCGGGGTGCACGGTCACGGGCGTCCCGGGCGCCAGGCGTCCGCTCGGGTCGAGGTCGACCCGTCCCGACAGCTCGTGGCCCGGCACGAGCGGCTCGCGCACGACGTACTCGCCGTTGGCTCCCTCGAAGTAGTAGTGCAGGTCAGACCCGCACACGCCCACGAAGTCGACGCGGAGCCGCACCTCGCCCTCTCCCGGCTCGGATGTCGTCGTCTCGCGGATCGCCATCCGCTCCCGGCCGTCGATGTACACGGCACGCATGCTGCTCACTCCCTCTCACTCCCTCTCGCTCACACGACGGCGGTCATGCCGCCGTCGACGAAGATGTTCTGTCCCGACACGAAGCTCGACGCGTCCGACGCGAGGTAGAGCAGCGTGCCCGACAGCTCGCGGAAGTCGCCCCAGCGGTGCGCCGGGGTGCGGTTCACGAGCCAGGCGTTGAACGCCTCGTCCTCGACCAGCGCGCGGTTCATCTCCGTCGCGAAGTAGCCGGGCGAGATCGCGTTGACCTGCACGTTGTGCCGCGCCAGGTCGGCGGCCATGCCCTGCGTGAGCAGGGCGACCCCGCCCTTGCTGGCGGAGTAGGGCGCGATCGTCTGGCGCGCCAGCTTCGACTGCACCGAGGCGATGTTGATCACCTTGCCGGAGCCCCGCTCGATCATGCCGGGCGTGACGAAGCGCGACACGTAGAACGCGCTCGACAGGTTGCTGGCGATGACCGCGTCCCAGTCGGCGGGGTCGAACTCCGCGATCGGCGCGCGGCGCTGGATGCCGGCGTTGTTGACCAGGACGTCGGGGACGCCGTGCGCGGCGATCACCGCGGCCACGCCGGCCTCGACCGCCGCGGAGTCGGTCACGTCGAACCGCACGGCGTCGGCGACCGACCCCGGCGCGGCGTCCTCGAGCCGGGCGCGTGCCGCGGCGAGCGCGGCCTCGTCGCGACCGTGCAGCACCACCCTCGCGCCCGCCTCCGCGAGCGCGAGGGCGAGGGCCAGGCCGAGGCCGCGGGACGAGCCCGTGACGAGCGCGAGGCGACCGTCGAGCCGGAACAGGGACGGGCCCGCGGGGGTGTCGTCTGCGGCCACGGTCAGAAGATCGCGTAGACGGCGAGCACCAGCACGAAGCCGACCACCGACTCGATCGCCTGCTGCACCGTCCAGGTCTTGAGGGTGGTCTTGACGTCCATGTCCATGAGGCGCCCGACGAGCCAGAAGCCGGAGTCGTTCACGTGGCTGGCGAACACCGATCCGGCGGCCGCGGCGAGGGTGATCGCGGCGGTGTCGACCACGCTGAAGCCGGCGGACGTCACGGCGGGAGCCAGCAGGCCCGCGGTCGTGACGAGCGCCACGGTCGCCGATCCCTGCGCGACGCGAAGCGCGACGGCGATGACGTAGGCGGCGAGGATCAGCGGCATGCCCCAGTCGGCGAGGGTCTCTGACAGCGCGTCGCCGATGCCCGAGGCACGCAGCACGCTGCCGAACATGCCGCCGGCACCGGTGATGAGGATGACGGACGAGACCGTGCCGAGGGTGCCCTCGACCAGCTTCTCGAGAGCCGAGCCGGTCTCCCCGCGGAACTTGCCGAGCACGAGCAGGGCGACGAGCGCCGTGATGAGCAGCGCGACGGGGGACGTGCCGATCAGCATCAGCGCCTGCACCCAGGTCTGGTCGCGGTCGACGGCGCCGACCGAGCCGAGCGCGTTGAGGCCGGTGTTGAGGAAGATGAGCACCAGCGGCAGCAGCAGGATCGCGATGACCGTGCCGAACTTCGGCGGGTTCTTCGGCTGGTCCTCGTCCGTCGCGCCGAACAGCGCCGGCACGATCATCGGGTACCGCGAGTTGACGAACTTGCCCCAGAGGTAGCCGGAGACGTACCAGGTCGGGAACGCGATGACGAGGCCGATCAGCATCACGATGCCGAGGTCGGCGCCGAAGAACTCGGTGGCCGAGACCGGACCGGGGTGCGGCGGCAGGAAGACGTGCATGACGGAGAACGCCGCGGCGCCGCTGAAGCCGTAGAGCAGCAGGTTCTTGCCGCCGATGCGGCGGGCGACCGCGAAGATGATCGGCAGCATCACCACGAGGCCCGCGTCGAAGAAGATCGGGAAGCCGAGGATCAGCGACGTGAGGCCGAGCGCGAAGGCCGCCCGCTTCTCGCCGAAGATCGACACCATCTTCTCGGCGACCACCTTGGCGCCGCCGCTCGACTCGATGAGCCGGCCGAGGATCGCGCCGAGGCCGATCAGCAGCGCGACCGAGCCGAGGGTCGAGCCGAAGCCGCTCACCAGCACGTCGTTGACGAGCACGCCCATCGGGAGCCCCGTCGCGATGGCGGTGAGCAGCGAGACGACGATGAGCACGAGGAACGCGTGCAGCCTGACCTTGATGACGAGGAACAGGATCAGGGCCACGGCGGCCGCGGCGATGCCGAGCAGCGGTGCGGCGCCCAGCGTCTGGGTCCAGTCTTCCATGGGTTTCTCCGTTGAAATCGATTGGGCACCGGCCCGCGCCGGCATCGGCGCGCGGCGGTCTGGTGAGGAAAAGGTACTACTTTTCCACCGGGTAAGGTATCACCATTCCGAGACGGCGAGGGAGGCGTGATGGCCATCGGCATGCATCGAGATGTTCTGGACGATCTCGGCGGCCGGATCGCGTCGGGCGAGCTCGCGCCCGGAACGGTGCTCACGCTCTCGCTGATCGAGAAGGACTCCGGCGCCTCCCGCACCGTGGTGCGCGAGGCGGTGCGCGTGCTCGAGAGCATCGGCCTCGTCGCCTCGCGCCGACGGGTCGGCATCACGGTGCAGCCCCGCGAGAGCTGGGACGCGTTCTCGCCGCAGCTGATCGCCTGGAACCTGCGGGGGCCGTTCCGCCAGCAGCAGCTCGAGGCGCTCGCCGAGCTGCGCGTCGCCGCCGAGCCCATGGCCGCCCGGTTGGCCGCCCGCCGGGCGACCGCCGCGCAGCGGGCGGAGCTGCGCCGGCTCGCCGACGTGCTGGTGGACCTCGGTAGCCGCGGACTCGGCGACTCGGACCCCTACCTCGCCGCCGACGTCGAGTTCCACGCCCTGCTGCTCGCCGCGTCGGGCAACCCGCAGCTGGCGGCGCTGGCCGACCCCGTACGGGCGGTGCTGGAGGGGCGCACGCGCCTCGGCCTGACGCCCTCCGTTCCCGCCGCCGGCACGCTCGAGAACCACATGCGCGTGGCCCTCGCGATCGTCGACGGCGAGGCGGAGACGGCCGAGCAGCACTCCCGCGCGCACATGCACACGGTCTGGGCCGAGCTCGCCGAGCCCGGCGTCTGGACGCGTACGGTCTGAGCATGACCCGGCAGCCGCGCACCGCCATCCTCGACTTCGACGGCACCGTGTGCATCGGCGACGGACCGGCGCTCGCCTACGCGCGCCGCGTCGCCGAAGCCCATCCGTCGCTCGCCGACCTGCCCGCCCGGATCGCCCGATGGAGCGCCGGCGAGGCGCTCGACGAGTTCGCCGACGCGGCCGACGGCTACATGGCGGTGCAGCAGGCGGCGCGCGCCGCCGGCATCGGCGCCGACGTGACGGACGCCGCCTTCCGCCACGCACGCGACGCCCTCGCCGGCGAGGGGCTCGGCGTCCGGACGCCCGAGGGGTTCGCGACGCTCGCGCGCGACCTGCGCGCGGCCGGGGTCGCCGTCGTGCTCGTGACGAACGCGCCCGCGTCGGGCCTCGACCGCATCCTCGCCCTCCTCGGCGTGGACGACTGCTTCGACGACGTGGTGGCCGACGCCGGCAAGCCCGCCGGTCTCGGCGCTCTGCTCGACGCGCTCCCCCATCCCGTGACGCACGACACCGTGCTGAGCGTCGGCGACATCTGGCGCAACGACCTCGCGGTCCCACAGCGGCGCGGCGCCGCCACCGCCCTGATCGACCCGCACGGCAGGGGCGGCGGCACCCCGGACGCGCGCGCCGCCACCTTCGAGGGGCTCGAGCCGTGGATCCGTTCCTGGGCCGGCATCGACGAGAGGCACGGACGCCGCCGCGTTACGAGTTCGTGAACGATCGGTGACCCGACGCTGTCGCGGGGATATGTTCGGACTGGCCGCGCGCGGTCAGCTCGTCCCCATCCGGCCCAGCCGGCGCATGCTCCAGGAGGAACCATGAAGCTCAGGACGCCCGCGGCCCTGCTCGCCGCCACCGCGACCGCCCTCGTGCTCGCCGGCTGCGGCGGCGGCCCCAGCACCGGGACGAGCACCGAGCCCGCTGACGGCGAGGATCCCACCGAGCTCGTGCTGGGCCTGGTGCCGTCGCAGGACGTCGACCAGCTCGTGCTCGACGCCGAGGAGCTCGGCACCCTGCTCGAGGAGGAGCTCGGCGTCCCCGTCGAGACCAGCGTCTCGAGCGACTACACGGCGCTCGTCACCGCGATGCAGGCCGGTCAGGCCGACATCGGCATGTTCGGCCCCATCGCCCTGGTGCAGGCCGCCGATCAGGCCGGCGCCGTGCCGGTCCTGCAGTCGGTGCGATACGGCTCGTCCACCTACGTCACCCAGTGGTACACGGCCGACACCGACCGCTTCTGCCTCGACGAGGTCGTCACCGACGAAGAGGGCTACACGTTCTGCAACGGCACCGACTCGGCCGAGAACGGCCCCGTGGGCGAGGACGCCCTCGCGTCCATCACCGCCGACGAGACCATCGCGTTCGTCGACGAGGGCAGCGCCTCCGGCTACTACTACCCGGCGACGCAGCTGCAGCAGGTGGCGGGCATCGACCCGCTCGACCTGACGAACGCGTTCTTCGCCGGCGGTCACCCGAACGCCGTGCTCGCGGTGGAGAGCGGCGACGCGACCGTCGGCGTCAGCTTCAACGACGCACGCACGGAGGTCGTGGAGGAGATCCCGACGATCGGCGAGGATCTGACGGTGTTCGCGTGGTCGACGGACATCCCGAACGACGGCGTCGCCGTATCGGGAGACCTCTCCGAGGAGTGGCAGCAGCGGATCGCCGACGCGTTCCTCGCCGTCGCCGACACGGACGACGGCGTCGCCGTGCTGCAGGCGGTCTACAACATCGACGGACTCGTGCCCGCCGATCTCGACGCGCTCGACGCGGCACGCCAGGTCGCGGCCAACTTCGGCGACGAGTGACCCTCCCCGGCCGCACACGCGGCCGGCCCTCCGATCCTGCGAGGCACCATCCGTGATCGAGTTCGACGACGTGACCGTCACCTACCCCACCGGCACCAAGGGGCTGGACGGCGTCACGCTGACGATCCCGCGGGGCCAGTTCGTCGTGGTCGTCGGCCTCTCCGGCGCCGGGAAGTCCACGCTCATCCGTGCCGTCAACGGCATCGTGCGCGTGAGCGGCGGGCATCTCACGGTGGACGGCGAGCGGGTCGACGGCGCGCGGGGCCGACGGCTGCGGCTGCTGCGCGCCCGCATCGGCATGATCTTCCAGTCCTTCAACCTGGTCGAGCGGTCGACCGTGCTCGCCAACGTCCTCACCGGTCGGCTGCACGCCACGCCCTGGTGGCGCGCGCTGCTCGGGGCCTGGCGGCCGGACGACGTCGAGCTGGCCTTCCGCGCGCTCGAGCGGGTCGGCATCGTCGACAAGGCCTACAACCGGGCCTCGGCCCTGTCGGGCGGGCAGCAGCAGCGGGTCGCCATCGCTCGCGCGCTCGCGCAGGAGCCCGCCGTGATCCTCGCCGACGAGCCGGTCGCGTCCCTCGACCCGCCCACGGCGAACATGGTCATGCGCGACCTGCAGCGCATCAACCGCGACCTCGGCATCACCACCGTCGTCAACCTGCACTTCCTCGACCTCGCGACGCGATACGCCGACCGGATCATCGGGATGCGGGCGGGCAGGGTCGTCTTCGACGGCACCGCGGCGGAGGCCGACGACGCCGTGTTCGCGCAGATCTACGGCCGCGCGCTCAACGCCGACGACGTGCTGCCGGGACCGGCGCGGACGGCGCCCGGCACCGACCCGGAGACGGCGTGACGGCGCCCGCCGCCGACGCACCCCGCGCGGCGGTGACCCGACCGCCCAGGCCGCGGCCCCGCCCCTTCTTCCTGATCGTCGGCGTCGCGGCCGTCGCGATGACGGTCTGGGCGGGCATCCGCATCCAGTTCACGCTGGAGCCCCTGTTCGTGGGCAACCCGCGCGCCTGGGGCATCGTGTCCCAGTACCTCACGCCGAACTGGGCGTTCCTCGCCCGGCCCGCGGTCGCGTCGGCCTGGATCGAGACGCTCGTGATGGCGGTGCTCGCGACGCTCGTCGGCGCCGTGGCGGGTCTCGTCTTCGCCCTGCTCGCCTCGCGCGCCACGAACCGTTCCAGCTGGCTCCTGCGGCTCGTGCGGTGGTTCCTCTCGGTGCTGCGCTCGCTGCCGGAGATCGGGTACGCGTACCTGATGGTCGCCATGGTCTCCACCGGGACGCTCGCCGGGCTGCTGGCCCTGGCCGTGTTCAACACCGGCATCATCGCCAAGCTCACGAGCGAGACCGTCGACGCCGTCGTCACCGGGCCCCTCGAGGCGGCCGACGCCGCGGGGGCGACGACCTTCCAGCGCTCGCTCACCGCCGTGCTGCCGCAGGTCTGGCCGGGGTTCCTGTCGTACGTGCTGTACGTGTTCGAGATGAACCTGCGCGCGTCGGCCATCATCGGCCTCGTGGGCGCTGGCGGCATCGGGTCGCTGATCAACGTGGAGCGCGCCCGGTTCCACTACGACAACGTGTCGGTGATGATCATCGGCCTCGTCGTGATCGTGATCCTGCTCGACCTCGTCTCGCGCGCCGCCCGGCGAAGGCTCATCTGATGTCCGCGCCCGCCGTCCGACCGCCGGCCCCGCCGAAGTGGCCCGTCACGCTGGCCTGGCTCGCCGGCGCCCTCGTCGTGGTCGGGTGCGTGTGGCTGCTGGGCGCCGACTGGGGGCGCCTGTTCGGGCTGCCCGAGGCCGTCGTGCGCTACGCCGGGCTGCTGTCGCAGGGGATCTTCCGCAACCCGTTCGCGGACCCGCAGTCGGAATGGTGGACCGTCGCGTTCCAGTTCATGCTCGACTCGATCTCGATCGCCTGGATCGGCACGCTGATCGGCGCGCTGCTGTCGCTGCCCCTCGGGTTCCTGGCGGCGCGGAACGTCGCACCCGCATGGGTGGTGGGCATCGCCCGCACCGTGCTGAACGTCGTGCGGGCGATCCCGGAGTTCATCCTCGCGATCGTGTTCCTGCTGCCGCTGTGGGGCTTCCACCCGGCGGCCGGCGCGATCGCGCTCGGCATCGGCTCGGTCGGCACGCTGGGAAAGCTCACCAGCGAGGCGATCGAGGGCCTCCGGCCGGGCCCGGTCGAGGCGCTCCGCGCGACAGGGGCGGGGCAGCTGGCGGTGCTGCGCTGGGGCATGCTGCCCCAGGTCCTGCCCGAGATCGTCGCGTTCTGGCTGTACCGGTTCGAGATCAACATCCGCGCCGGCGCCATCCTCGGCGCGCTCGGGCTCGGCGGCATCGGCTTCCTGCTCGAACAGCTCTTCAACGGCCGCGAGTGGGACAGGCTCGGCGTCGCGCTGCTCGTCACGATCGCCGTGACCATCGCCGTCGACCAGCTCTCGGCCGCCGTGCGGCACCGGATCATCGGCGGCGACGTGAGCGAGGGCCGCGCGACGGCGGTCTGACCCCCTCCCCGGCGTCGTGAGTGCCATGTGACACTCACGCGCGGGCGCCGAGTGCCATATGACACTCGGGGGACAGGGGCCGCGCAGTACGCTCGAAGGATGACGCCCCAGACGCTCCCGGACTGGCACTGGTCGGAGGACGGCGTGAACTTCCACACCCGCAAATGGGTGAAGCCGGAGGACCTCAACGCCAACGGCACGCTGTTCGGCGGCAGCCTGCTGCGCTGGATCGACGAGGAGGCCGCGATCTACGCGATCATCCAGCTCGGCAACTACCGCGTCGTCACCAAGCTCATCTCGGAGATCAACTTCGAGTCGTCCGCTCTCCAGGGCGACCTGATCGAGATGGGGCTCGGCGCCACCCGCTTCGGTCGCACGTCCCTCACCATGCGCGCCGTCGTGCGCAACATGATCACCCGCAAGCGCATCCTGACCATCGACCGTCTGGTGTTCGTCAGCGTGGACGAGCAGGGTCGCCCCACGCCGCACGGCTTCACCGACGTCACCTACGACCGCGACCGCATGCCGCGCGAGCACCCCGCGACCGGCACGGTCAGCCTGCCGTAGCGCGGATGCCGTCCACCCACGAGTGCCATGTGGCACTCGCCGACCACCCGCGAGTGCCATAGGGCACCCGCGGATCGGGGTCAGCGCCTCGCGGCGAGCGCGGCCTGGTACAGGTCGCGCGAGGAGTGGCCGGTGTGCGCCGCGACCTCGGCGGCCGCATCCTTCAGCCGGGTCCCTGCCGCGACGAGCTCCTGCACCTGCGCGAGGGCGTCGGGCAGCGGCACGTCGCCCGCGACAGCGCCGCCGACGACGATCACGACCTCGCCGCGCACGCCGTCCTCGGCCCAGGCGCGCAGCTCGGCCAGGCCGCCGCGCACGACCTCCTCGTGCAGCTTGGTGAGCTCGCGGCACACGGCGGCGCGCCGGTCGTCGCCGAAGGCGGTCGCCATGTCGGCGAGCGTCTGCGCGACGCGCGTGGGCGCCTCGAAGAACACCATCGTGCGGGGCTCGGACGCCAGCGCCGCGAGCGCACGGCGCCGCTCCCCGGGCTTGCGCGCGACGAAGCCCTCGAACGTGAAGCGGTCGGTCGGCAGCCCCGCCACCGCGAGCGCGGTGAGCACGGCGCTCGGCCCGGGGATCGCGGTCACCGTGACCCCGGCTTCCGCCGCCGCGGCGACGAGCCCGTAGCCCGGGTCGCTGACCGTCGGCATCCCCGCGTCCGTCAGCACCACGAGGTCCTGATCGCGCGCGAGCTCGACCAGCTCGGCGGCCTTCTGGCGCTCGTTGTGGTCGTGCATCGCGATCAGCCGCGGACGGTTGGCGATCCCGAGGGCCGCGAAGAGGCGCTGGGCGGTGCGGGTGTCCTCGGCGGCGACCACCGGCGCGTCCTCGAGCACCTCGACCAGCCGGCGCGACGCGTCGCCGAGGTTGCCGATGGGCGTCGCCGCGAGGATGATCACCGCCCCAGCGTAGCCGCGGGCGATGCCGGGGCCCGCGCCGCCCGCGCTCTAGGCTGGACGCCGTGACCCGCGCGCGCCTGGAGTGGCTGACCCCCCTGCTGCTCACGCTCGTCGCCGCCGCGCTGCGCTTCACCGGCCTGTGGCATCCCCAGGATCTCGTGTTCGACGAGACGTACTACGTCAAGGACGCCTGGACCCTGCTGCACCTCGGGTACGAGGCCACCTGGCCGGACGACGCGAACGAGCTGTTCACGTCCGGGGACACCGACGTGTACTCGACCGACCCCGCGTACGTGGTGCACCCCCCGCTCGGCAAGTGGCTGATCGCCCTCGGGATGCTGCTGTTCGGAGCCGACAGCGGGTGGGGGTGGCGCTTCTCCGCGGCGCTCGCCGGCACCCTGCTGGTGCCGCTCGTCTACGCGATCGCCCGCCGCCTCTCCGGATCCGTCGCGGTCGGCGCGATCGCCGGGGGGCTGCTCGCCGTGGACGGCCTCGCGATCGCGCTCAGCCGGGTGAGCCTGCTCGACGGCTTCCTGGCCTTCTTCGTCACGCTCGCGTTCTGGTTCGTGCTGCTCGACCGCGACCGCACCGAGGCGCGCATCCTGTCCTCCGAGAGCCGGCTCGGCCCGGTCATCTGGAACCGGCCGTGGATCCTCGCGGCGGGCGCGGCGCTGGGGGCCGCGACGGCGGTGAAGTGGTCGGGCCTGTACGTGCTCGCGGGCCTCGGCGTGTACCTGGTCGTCACGGACGCGCTGGTGCGCCGCCGGGCCGGGGTGAAGGAGTGGTACGCCTCGGCGGTCGTGCGGCAGGGCCCGGTGTCCTTCCTGCAGCTGGTGCCGGTCGCCGCGGTGGTCTACGTGCTCTCGTGGCTCGGATGGCTGGCGACGTCCGGGGGCTACGACCGCGGGTCGGATCCGAACCCCCTCGTCGCGCTGTGGAACTACCACTCGTCCATGTACGGGTTCCACGTGGGCCTCACGAGCGGCCACCCGTATGCGAGCCCGGCCTGGCAGTGGCCGCTGCTGCTGCGCCCGACGGCGATGTGGCTCGCGCGCCCCGAGACCGGCGAGGAGTGGTGCGGCTGGTCGGACGACTGCATCGGCGTGATCGGCAGCCATCCCAACCCGATCACCTGGTACGGCGCGTGGGCGGCCGTGCTGCTCGTGGTCGTGCTGCTGATCCGGCGCCGAGCGGGCAGGCTCGCCCCCGGGATCGCGCTCGCGCTGACCGGGCTGGCGGTCACGTACGTGCCCTGGCTGCTGTACCCGTCCCGGACGATCTTCCAGTTCTACACCGTGGCCATGCTGCCGTTCCTCGTGATCCTGCTGGCCCTCGCGATCGGCTGGCTCGCCCGCCCTCGCGATCCCGTCACGCTGGCGGATCCGAGCCCCGCCGAGCACGCCTACGCCGTGCGCCAGGCCCGCACCGAGACGCGCGCCTGGCGAACGGTGCTGGCGGTGTTCCTGGTGATCGCCCTGCTCGCGGCGGCGTTCTTCCTTCCCCTGTCCACCGGCTTCCTCGAGCCGTACGGGCTCTGGCGCCTGCACAACTGGCTGCCCGGCTGGGTCTGAGGCCGTCGCCGCTCGCTCACCATGGCGCGGTCGCCGGATCGACTGCCCGGTCGTCGGATCCGTGGGGCGAGCGGGACGCCCCGTTCATCCCGGCGTGCCCGCGTCCCGCCCGTCCGACGACCGAGTCGGTCCTCCTGCGACCGGGCACCGTGACGGACCCCGCGCCCCGCCCCGCGCGTCCTGGGACTCGAATGCCCTAGAAGGTGTCGGTGGCGCCGGTGTCGACGACGTACGTCTGCGGATGCGACTCGAGGTAGCGGACCGTGACGACGTCGGACATGAGCGACGCCCCCGTGTCCGGGTAGGACGCCGGGGTGAAGAAGTCGTACGGCACGGTGTACTCGACGCCGTCCGAGGCGGTGAACGTGATCCAGTCGCCGTCCCTCGTGCCCTCCGCCGTGGCGCCGTGCTGGTGGATGTACCAGCCGGTCGCGGAGACGCCCGTCAGCGAGAGGAGGCCGAGCACGCCGCCTCCGATCACGCCGACGGCGAGCACGCGGTACAGCCACGCCTGGACGACCGCGAGCGGCCGGGCACCGGGCGACGCGGCCGCCGCGGGCCCGGCGCCCGGGGCCGCCTTCCGTCGACGGGCCGAGAGCCCGGCCGCCATGGCGATGAGGCCCATCGACGAGAAGCCGGCGATGAAGACCATGGCGTAGCCGTGGGTCACGGGGAAGTTCGCGAGCCAGACGATGGCGTCGACCACGGGGTTCATCGTGCGGCCTCCTCGCGCAGCACCGTCATCGCGACGGTCTGCGGGTCGTGGGGCTGGTACATGGCGAAGACGGGCGAGCCCACCTGCACGCGTGACAGCGCCTCCGGGTGCACGAAGGCCTGCGTGTCGGCCTCCCAGGGCGCGCCTCCGTCCTCCGGGGTGACGAGCAGGCGCAGCTCGATCTCGACCTGCCCCTCCCGCCTTCGGCCGGTCGGACGCAGCGCGAGCACCGACGCCGGCGAGGTCACCCCGGACGTCCGCGCGGCGACGAGGTCCGCCGGGATCAGGCCTCGGTCGATCCGCCAGCGCAGCAGGCGCTCGCGCACGCGCTGCTCCGTCGGGTCGGCGACGGCGATCCTGCCGTGGTCGGCTGTCTCGTACTCGACCGGGAGCGGGCTCCCCGTCGTGAGGGCGGCGGCCTCCTCGACGGGGATCAGCTGCCGCAGCCGGGCGGGGAACGGCTCGCCCTCGGCCGGCGTCACGTCGAGATGGATGTCGTACTGCGGCACGTCGTTGACGGTCAGGCCGGTGCGGGACAGCGACGAGATCGTGGCGACGGCGATCGCGGTGTCGCGGCCGCGGCGCGGCCGCGCGCCCGCAGGCACGCCGCCGGCGGCCTCGGCCCCCGCCGGGACCAGCCGGCCGGCGCCGGTCAGCAGCAGCAGGCCCCAGGCGACGCCGACGAAGATGATCACGCCGCGCCCGGAGTCGTCGCGCAGGAACGGCAGGATCGACTCGCGTCCGTCCGTGCCCGTGAGCCCCTCGACGACCCAGATCAGCAGGATCGCCGACGCGGCGGCGAAGGCCAGCCGCACGAGCACGCGCATCGCGCTCACGGTGTCGAATCCCCGCACGGGCTCAGTTGACGTCGAGCGGGTGCGACCCGACCCGTCCGGAGCCGTCCAGCGGGTCGAGCGCGTCGATCGCGGCGACCTCGGCGTCCGTGAGCGCGAAGTCGAACACGTCGAAGTTCTCGGCGATGCGCGCGGCGCGCACCGACTTCGGGAACACGATGAACCCCTTCTCGAGGTGCCAGCGGATCACGACCTGCGCGGGGGTCTTGCCGTGGGCCGTCGCGGCGTCGGCGACGGCCTGCTCGCCGAACAGGTCGTACTTGCCCTGGCCCAGCGGGCCCCACGACTCGATGTGGACGCCGTGGTCGGCGGCCCACTCCGTGACCTCGCGCTGCTGGTAGGCGGGGTGCAGCTCGATCTGGTTCACCGCCGGCGTCACGCCGGTCTCCGCGACGATGCGCTCCAGGTGCTCCACCAGGTGGTTGGAGACGCCGATGCTGCGCGCGAGGCCCGCGTCGCGGATCTCGACGAGCCGCTGCCACGCGTTGACGTAGGTGCCCTTCTCGGGGGTCGGCCAGTGCGTCAGGTAGAGGTCGACGTAGTCGAGGCCGAGCTTGTCGAGGCTCTCGCCGACGGCGGCCCGGGGCTCGTCGCCCGCCTGGCGGTCGTTCCACAGCTTCGTGGTCACGAACAGCTCGTCCCGCGGGATGCCGCTCTTCGCGATCGCCGCGCCCACGCCCTCCTCGTTGCGGTAGATCGCCGCGGTGTCGATGTGGCGGTAGCCCGCCTCGAGAGCCTCGGTGACGGCCCTCTCGGCCTCGTCGGCGGGGACCAGGAAGACGCCGAAGCCGAGCTGCGGGATGTCGAAGCCGGAGTTGAGGGTGATGGTGGGAACGGTCATGGCTCCCAGCCTAGGAGGCCGACGGGGCGCCGCGCTCCCCCGCGTCGGAGACCGCCGTGGCGGGCGTGTCATCTGCGCGACTCACGCGTCGCGTATTGTGCACCGCCAGTCGACATCGTCACGTCATCGCAGGGAGCTCCATGTCCATTCGCGTTCTGAGCCTGTACGAGGGATTCTTCGCGGGCGGTGCGCGCATCCTGCACACGCACGTGATCCGCTCGCTGCACGCACTCGGACAGCGGCACTCCGTGCTCAGCATCGCCAGCACGGCCCGCCGCGAGGGCACCGTGCAGCGGATGGAGGCCGACGCCCGGTATCAGGCGCTCGCCGCCATCGGCGTGCCCGTGCACACCCTCGGGCGCGTCGCCGGAGCGCAGCCGCCGACGCCCGAGTCGTACAGCGACGACGAGCTCGAGATCGCCGCGCGCGCCGTGCAGGAGGCCGACGTGGTGCTCTCGCTCAAGGAGCAGCCGGTGGGCGTGCTGCGCGCGCTGCGGGACCGCGGCATGATGCCCGACGTGCCGGTGCTGGTGTGCCTTCACCGATCGGACCCCCGGCACTCGGGCGAGGCGCTGGAGGTGCTGGTCGACGCGACGCGCGACGGGCTGGTGACCGACGTGATCTCGTGCGCGGAGACCACCGAGCTCGCCTACCTCAAGGCCGGCGTCGAGCCGCGGCGGCGCGTCGTGATCCCCAACGGCATCGACCTCGCGCTCTTCCGGCCCGGCGACGCGGCGGAGCGCGCGGCGACCCGCGCGGCGCTCGGCGTTCCCGACGGCGACCGCGTCGTGATCTTCGCGGCACGGTTCGACCCGATGAAGGACCCGGGGCTGTTCCTGCGCGCGGTCGCGGCGCACCAGGAGCTCGACGACCGCACCCGGTACGTGATGTGCGGCGCGGGCATGACGCGCGACAACCCCGCCTTCGCGGAGCTGCTCGACGGCAGCGGCATCCGAGACCACGACCGGCTGCTCGCCCTCGGCATCCGCGACGACATGCCGGCGCTCTACCGCATCGCGGACGTCGTCTCGCTGACCAGCTCCTTCGGCGAGGCCTCGCCGCTGTGCCTGCTCGAGGGCATCGCGAGCGGCGCCGTCCCCGTCACGACTCCCGTCGGCGACGCGCCGCGCGAGGCCGCCGGGGTCGGATACGTCACGGCGCACGATCCCGCCGACATCGCCGCGCACTGGCAGCGGGCCCTCGACCGGGCGGCCGAGCCGCACCCGCTGCTGCCCGCCGAGCGCGAGCGCATCGGCTCGCGGCGGATGATCGAGGCCTACCGCGACGCGATCACCACGGCGTTCGCCGCGTCGTGACCGACGGGCGGAACGGGGCGGCGCGCCGCCTAGACTGAAGGGCTATGCCCGAACCGCGCATCTCCTACCCGCCCGAGCTGCCCGTCAGCGGCGCCCGGGAGGAGATCGCGCGCGCGATCGCTGGCCACCAGGTCGTGATCGTCGCGGGCGCGACCGGGTCGGGCAAGACGACCCAGCTGCCGAAGATCGCCCTGGAGCTCGGCCGCGAGCGGATCGCCCACACGCAGCCCCGCCGTCTCGCCGCCCGCACCATCGCGGAGCGGGTCGCCGAGGAGCTGCAGGTCGAGCTCGGCGACGTCGTCGGCTACAAGGTGCGCTTCACGGACAAGGTGTCGGACGCCACGCGCATCGCCCTCATGACCGACGGCATCCTGCTGAACGAGATCCACCGCGACCGCCTGCTGTCGCGGTACGACACGATCATCGTCGACGAGGCGCACGAGCGGTCGCTCAACGTCGACTTCCTGCTCGGCTACCTGCGCCGGCTCCTGCCCCAGCGCCCCGACCTGAAGGTGGTCATCACCTCCGCCACGATCGACCCCGAGTCGTTCGCCCGCCACTTCGCGGAGCCCGACGGCACTCCCGCGCCGATCATCGAGGTGTCGGGACGCACGTTCCCGGTCGAGGTGCGGTACCGGCCGCTGACGTCGGAGACGACCGACGCCGCGGGCGACGACGCCGAAGCCGAAGCCGCCGATCGCGGCTACGACGCGGAGGACGAGGTGTCCGGCATCGTCGCCGCGCTGCGCGAGCTGGACAGGGAGGCGCCGGGCGACGTGCTGGTGTTCCTGCCCGGCGAGGCCGAGATCCGCGACGCCGCCGACGCGGTGCGCGGCGCGTTCCGCGACCAGCGATCGCCGACGGAGGTCCTTCCGCTCTACGGCCGGCTGAGCGCGGCGGAGCAGCACCGCGTGTTCGAGCGGTCGACCGTCGCGGGGCTGCGGCGCCGGGTGATCCTCGCGACGAACGTCGCGGAGACGTCCCTGACGGTGCCGGGGATCAAGTACGTGATCGACACGGGCACCGCGCGCATCTCGCGCTACAGCAACCGTGCCAAGGTGCAGCGCCTGCCGATCGAGGCGATCTCGCAGGCCTCGGCGCAGCAGCGCTCCGGCCGCGCGGGCCGCACCAGCTCGGGCATCGCCATCCGCCTGTACGGCCAGGACGACTTCGACCGCCGACCCGAGTTCACCGAGCCGGAGATCCTGCGCACCTCGCTCGCGTCGGTGATCCTGCAGATGCTCGCGCTCGAGTTCGGCGACGTGTCGGAGTTCCCCTTCCTCACCCCTCCCGACTCCCGGGGCGTCAAGGCGGCGCTCGACCTGCTGGTCGAGCTGGGCGCCGTCGCGCTGATCCGCGACGGGTCGCCCCGTCTCACCCGGATCGGCCGCGACATCGCGCGACTGCCGATCGACCCGAGGTTCGCGCGCATGCTCGTCGAGGCGCACCGCAACGGCACGGTCACGGAGGTGCTCGCGATCGTCTCGGGGATGTCCATCCAGGACGTGCGGGAGAGGCCCGAGGACCGCCGGGAGCAGGCGGATCAGGCGCACGCGCGCTTCGCCGATCCGACCAGCGACTTCCTCACGCTGCTGAACCTGTGGAACCACCTGCAGGACAAGCAGGCGGAGCTCGGGTCGAGCGCCTTCCGGCGCCTGTGCCGCTCGGAGTTCCTCAACTACGTGCGGGTGCGGGAGTGGTTCGACGTGCACCGGCAGCTGCGCGGTCTCGCCGGGGGCCTCGGCGGTCGCGACGGCCGCCGGCGCAGCGCGTCGTCGGGCTCCGCCGCCGCCCGCTCCGGCGACGGCGGACAGGCGGCCGGGCAGGCGGGCGATGCGATCCACCAGGCGCTCCTCGCTGGTCTGCTGTCGCAGATCGGCGTGCTCGACGAGCGCGAGAAGGTCCGGGAGGGCCGAGGCGCGCAGTACCGGGGGGCGAGGGGCATCCGGTTCTCGGTGTTCCCCGGCTCGGTGCTGCGGCGGCGTCGCCCGAAGGCGGTCATGGCCGCCGAGCTGGTGGAGACGTCGCGGCTGTTCGCCCGCACGGCCGCGCAGATCGACCCGGCGTGGGCGGAGACTCTGGCGGGTGACCTCGCCAGACGCCAGGTCAGCGAGCCGCACTGGTCGAAGGACGCCGGCGCCGCCATGGCGTACGAGAAGGTCACCCTGTACGGGGTGGAGATCGTGCCGCGCCGGAGGATCCAGTTCGCACGCGTCGACCGCCCCGCCGCGCGCGAGCTGTTCGTCCGCCACGCGCTGGTGGAGGGCGAGTGGGACCCGTCGCGGCTGCCGCAGGCGCTCACGGCGTTTCTGCGGCAGAACCACGAGCTGCGCCGGCGTCTCGAGAAGCTCGAGGAGCGCGAGCGTCGCCGCGACATCCTCGCGGGCGACGAGGCGGTCTTCGCCTTCTACGACGCGCGGGTGCCCGTGGACGTGTTCGACGTGCGCTCGTTCGAGACGTGGTGGCGCGACGCCCTCGACCGCACGCCGAAGCTGCTCACGATGCGCGAGGCCGACCTCGTGGAGGGACAGGCGACGGCGGACGCCCGTGAGTTCCCGACGCGCTGGACGCAGGGCGACCAGACCCTGAACCTCGCCTACCGCTTCGAGCCGGGCGCCGCCGACGACGGCGTCACGGTCGTGGTGCCGCTCGCGCTGCTCGCCTCCATCGAGCCGGTCGGCTTCGACTGGCAGGTGCCCGGCATGCGCTCGGAGCTCGTGACGGCCCTGCTGCGCGCGCTGCCGAAGGCCGTTCGCCGGCATGTCGTGCCCGCCGCCGACTGGGCCGAGAAGCTCTCGGACGAGCTGAGCGGCACCGGACCCGAGGACCACGCCGGGCGCCCGCCGCAGACCCTCCGCGAGGCGCTCGCCCGGCGGATCCAGCGCGTCGCGAACCAGCCGGTGGACGCGAGCGCCTTCGAGATGGAGCGCGTGCCCGCCCACCTCGGCATGTCGTTCCGCGCCGTGGACGAGCGCGGGCGCGCGCTCGGATCCGACCGTGACCTCCGCGCCCTGCAGGACAGGCTCGCCGGCCGGGCCCGACAGAGCGTCGCGCGTTCGCTCGACCGGCAGGCTCGGCGCGACGGCCCCGCCGAGGTGGCGGGCGCGCCCGCGCCGTCGGCCCTCGAGCGCCGCGGGCTGACCGGCTGGGACCTGGACGTGCTCCCCGAGGTGGTCGACACCAGGGTCGCGGGCGGCGTGGTCCGCGGGTACCCCGCCCTCGTGGACGAGGGCACGTCGGTCGCGCTGCGCGTCGAGGCGACGCCCGAGCGCGCGGCGGACGAGACGCGCCGCGGCGTCCGCAGGCTCCTGCTGCTGACCGTGCCCTCCCCCGCGTCCTACGTGCAGGAGCACCTCACGGCGAACGAGAAGCTCGCGCTGGCGTCCTCGCCCTATCCGTCGGCGAAGGCGGTCATCGAAGACTGCCGCGCCGCCGTCGCCGACGCGGTCATCGAGCGCGCCGGCGCCCTTCCCCGCGACCGCGCCGCGTTCGACGCGCTGCGCGCGGAGGCCGTCCGGGGATCCGTCGACGACGTGTTCGCGTGCGTCTCCCTCGTGGCCCGCATCCTCGCCTCCGCGCGCGATGTCGAGCGCGCGCTGAAGAAGGCGAACTCGATGGCGCTCCTCGGGGCGCTCGGCGACGTCCGCGGGCAGCTGGCGGGCCTGATCCGTCCCGGGTTCGTCTCCGAGACGGGCCTCGCCCGGCTGCAGCACCTGCCGCGCTACCTCGAGGGGGCGCGTCTGCGGCTCGAGGCGCTGCCCGACAACCCCGGCCGCGACCGCGCCTGGATGACCGAGCTCGAGCGCGCGACGGCGGCGTATGCGGAGGCGGGAGGCGCCATCCCGCTGCCCCCCGACGCGCCCGCCCGGCTGCGGCAGGCGCGCTGGATGCTCGAGGAGCTGCGAGTGGGACTGTTCGCGCAGCGGCTCGGGACCGCGGAGACGGTGTCGGTGCAGCGTCTGCAGAAGGCCCTCCGGGGCTGACGCCCGGCACGCCGGTCGGCGCGTCCTCCTCCGGCGCTCGGCGTCCGCCGACATCCCGCGGGCGGCGAAACCTCGCCGACACACGAGGTTCTCTACAATCGACGTTGTCCCGCACCCGGCCGTCACGAGCAGCCGCCCCCGATAGGAGCACCATGTCCCTCCGCCGTCCCGCCCTCGGCCTCGCCGCCTTCGCCCTGTCGGGCCTGCTCCTCGCCGGATGCGCCGGCGGCTCCTCCGCTCCCGAGACCGAGGCCCCCGAGGGCGACGCGCCCGCGGTGACCGCCGACGAGGAGCTGCACGCCCTGCTGCCCGCCGACGCGCAGGAGGACGGCGTCGTCGTGGGCACCGAGGCGTTCTACCCGCCCTACGAGTACCTCGACGCGGACGGCTCCACCGTCATCGGCCTCGACATCGACCTGCTCGACGCGGTCACCGCCCGCCTGGGCATCTCCTACACGCTCGAGAACGTCGCGTTCGACACCCTGCTGCCCTCGCTCGACGGCGCCCGCTACGACATCGTCGTCGCCGGCATGACCGACACGGTCGAGCGCCAGGCGAACTACGACTTCGTCGACTACTTCAACGCCGACCAGGCGATCATCGTCGCGTCCGGCAACCCGGAGGGCATCTCGACGATCGCCGACCTGTGCGGCCAGACCGTCGCCGTGCTGGTCGACTCGACGCAGCAGGAGATCCTCAGCGAGGCCGACTGCGACGAGCCGATCGACATCCTGACGCAGCCGACGGACAACGACGCGCTGCTGCAGGTGCAGTCGGGCCGCGCGGTCGCCACGCTCACCCAGGAGGCGACCGGCCGCTACAACGCGTCGCAGATCGGCGGCGGCTCGGCCTTCGAGGTCGCCAACACCGAGTCGATCGACCCGCGCCCCCTCGGCTACGTGTTCCAGAAGGACAGCGAGCTGGTCGAGGCGTTCCAGGCCGCGCTGCAGTCGCTCGTCGACGACGGCACCTACGCCGAGATCCTCGCCGGGTACGAGCTCGACGCCGCCGCCCTCGAGACCATCACGGTCAACGGCGCGGAGCAGTGATCGCCCGATGACTTCTCCGGTCACGCCGGACCGGACGCGGCCGCCGGTCGTCCCGGTGCGGCACTACGGCCAGTGGATCACCGTCGCGATCGTCGTGGCGCTGCTGGCGAAGGTGATCTACGAGATCGCCGCCAACAGCGTGATCCGCTGGGAGGTCGTGGTCTCACGCTTCGGCGCGGAGGCCATCCTGCAGGGCCTCGGCGTGACCGTCGTGCTGACGATCGTCAGCATGGTGCTGGGAGTGGTGCTCGGCGTCGGCATCGCGGTGATGCGGATCTCGCGCAACCGCCTGCTGTCGGCGTTCGCCTTCGGCTTCGTGTGGCTGTTCCGCGGCACGCCGCTGCTGGTGCAGGTGCTGGTGTGGTTCAACCTGTCGCTGTTCCTGCCCACGATCGACCTCGGCTTCACCGTCTTCCAGACCAACACGATCCCGCCCTTCGCCGCCGCGATCCTCGCGCTCGCGCTGAACGAGGCCGCCTACATGGCGGAGATCGTCCGCGGCGGGATCCTGTCCGTGGACCGCGGCCAGGCCGAGGCCGCCGGCGCGCTCGGCATGACCCCCGGGCAGACGATGGCGCGGATCGTGCTGCCCCAGGCGATGCGCTCGATCCTGCCGCCCACCGGCAACGAGCTCGTGACGCTGCTGAAGGAGACCTCGCTCGTATCGGTGATCGGCGCGGGAGACATGCTCTACCGTGCGCAGCAGATCGGCGCGACGGACTTCACGCGCATGGAGATGCTGATCATCGCCGCCTGCTGGTACCTGGTGCTGACGACGGTCGCGAGCGTGCTGCAGCTGTGGATCGAGCGTCGCTTCGACAAGGACCGCGCCCCGTCCGCGTGGCTGGCGAGGATGCTGCCGCTGCGCGCCCGCAAGGAGGCCACCCGATGAGCACTCCCGTCGACACGACCGTGCCGCCCGCGCCGCTGGTCACGATCCAGGACGTCGAGAAGTCGTACGGCCACAACGAGGTGCTGAAGGGCGTGAGCCTCGAGGTGAACGCGGGCGAGGTCGTCGGCGTCCTCGGCCCGTCCGGCTCCGGGAAGTCGACGCTGCTGCGCTGCGTCAACCACCTGGAGGACGTGGACCGGGGCGAGATCCGCGTGGACGGCGTCCTGGTCGGCTATCGCGAGCACCGCGGCCGCCTCCACGAGCTGCGGCCGAAGGAGGTCGCGGCTCGGCGCCGTGACATCGGCATGGTGTTCCAGCGCTTCAACCTGTTCGGCCACCTGACGGCGCTCGAGAACGTGGTGGAGGCGCCGCTGCGCGTGCGTCGTCGTCCGCGCGCCGAGGCGCGTGCGGAGGCCATGGCGCTGCTCGACAGCGTCGGCCTGGCCCACCGCGCCGACGCCTACCCGTCGCAGCTGTCGGGCGGGCAGCAGCAGCGGGTGGCGATCGCCCGCGCGCTCGCCATGAAGCCGAAGGTGATGCTGTTCGACGAGCCCACCAGCGCGCTCGACCCCGAGCTCGTCGGCGAGGTGCTGGGCGTGATGCGCCGCCTGGCCGACGAGGGCATGACGATGATCGTGGTGACCCACGAGATCGGGTTCGCCCGCGAGGTCTGCGACCGCGTCGTGTTCATGGCCGACGGCGTCGTGGTCGAGCAGGGGCCGCCGTCCCAGGTGATCGATGCCCCGCAGCACGAGCGTACGCGCGCCTTCCTGGCCCGCATGTCCCGCTGACCGTCTCGCCGCTGCGGCCGTGGGCGCCCCGCAGGGCACGTGGATCAGGAGATCTGCGTCGTTCAGGAGGGACGCGGCCGGTGCCGGCCCATCCGCGCAGATCTCCTGATCCGCGCGAATGGGCCGGGCGCAGTCAGACCGACTCGATGAGCGCGGTGGCGCCGAGGCCGCCGGCGGCGCAGACCGAGAGGAGCGCGCGGACGGGTCCCCCGGTCTCGGCGGCCCGCTGCGCGACCAGCTTCGCGGCCGAGGCGAGGATGCGGCCTCCGGTGGCGGCGAAGGGATGACCGGCGGCGAGCGAGGAGCCGTTGACGTTGAGCCTCGCGCGGTCGACGGCGCCGAGCGCGCCGTCGAGGCCGAGCTCGGCGCGGCAGTAGGCGTCGTCCTCCCACGCGGCGAGCGTGGTGAGCACCGTCGCGGCGAACGCCTCGTGGATCTCGAGGAGGTCGATGTCGCCCAGCGTGAGGCCGTTGCGCGCGAGCAGGCGCGGCACGGCATGCACGGGCGCCATCAGCAGCCCCTCGCGGCCGCCGACGAAGTCGACCGCGGCCGTCTCGGCGTCGACGACCCGCGCCAACACCGGCAGGTCGCGCTCCTCGGCCCAGTCGCGCGACGCCAGCAGCACGGCCGAGGCGCCGTCCGTCAGCGGTGTCGAGTTGCCCGCGGTCATGGTCGGTGTCGACGGGAGACCCTTTCCGAACACGGGACTCAGGCTCGCGAGCTTCGCCAGGGAGGTGTCGGCGCGCAGGTTGTCATCGCGCGTGAGGCCGCGGAAGGGCGTGACCAGGTCGTCGAAGAAACCCGCCTCCCATGCTCTCGCCAGGTTCTGATGGCTGTGCAGCGCGATCTCGTCCTGTGCCTCGCGTGCGATGCCCCAGTGCGCCGTCGTGAGGGCCTGGTGCTCGCCCATGGACAGCCCCGTGCGCGGCTCGTCGGTCGAGGGGCTCAGCGGCTTGAGATCGGCCGGGCGCAGTCTCGCGAGCGCTTTCAGGCGCTGCGTCAGCGTCTTGGCGTGCGAGGCGTCCAGCAGCACCCGGCGCAGGCCCTCGCTCACGGCGATCGGGGCGTCGGAGATCGTGTCGGTGCCGCCGGCCACGCCCGACTCGATCTGACCGAGCCTGATCTTGTTCGACACCGCGATGGCGGCCTCGAGTCCCGTGGCGCAGGCCTGCTGCAGGTCGTATGCCGGCGTCTGCGGCGACAGCGACGAGCCGAGCACGCACTCACGGACGAGGTTGAAGTCGCGGGAGTGCTTCAGGACCGCGCCGGCGACGACCTCGCCGAGGCGCTCGCCCTGGAGGGCGAAGCGCTCGACGAGGCCCTCGAGCGCGGCGGTGAGCATCTCCTGGTTCGAGGCGTCGGCATACCTCCTGCCCGCCCGGGCGAAGGGGATGCGGTTGCCGCCGATCACGACGGCGTCGCGCAGCGCGGGCGCGCTCGGTGTGCTCGTGCTCGTGGTGGTGGTGGAGCGTGTGGCCACGTCGTCGTTCCTTCGCTCGGGGGTGGGTTCGATCATCCGCGCTGCGCAAGGGACCGGACGGCGTCGCCCAGACGACGGACCCCCTCGGCGAGCCGGTCCTCGGGCTCGAAGCTGTACGCGAGGCGCATCGTGTCGGCGCGGCTGCCGTCCGCCATGAACTCGCTGCCGGGGACGTAGACCACGCGGGCGGCGATCGCGGCGTCGAGCAGCGGGGCCGTCGGGGCGCCGGGCGGCAGCGTGACCACCGTGAAGAAGCCGCCCTCCGGCCGTGTCCAGGAGGTGCCATCGGGCATGTGCCGCTCGAGGGCCGCCATCAGGGCGTCGCGGCGCCCGCGGTAGACCTCGGTGCTGCGGCGCACGTGCTCGCGCCAGTCGGTCTCGACCACGAACCGCTCGGCGAGCAGCTGGCCGGGCACCGAGGCGTGGATGATCGCGGCCTCGATCACCAGCTGCGCCCGGGCCCGCAGCTCGGGCGGCGCGACCAGCCAGCCGACCCGCAGGCCGGGCGAGAAGATCTTCGAGAACGACCCCAGGTAGACGACGTTCTCCGGGTCGCGGGCGTACAGCGTGGTCCGCGGCACGTCGTCGAAGGCGAGCAGGCCGTACGGGTTGTCCTCGACGATCACGATGCCCTCGCGCCGGCAGATCTCCACGACGGCGTCGCGTCGCGGCTCGCTGAGGGTCGCGCCCGACGGGTTGCCGAACGTCGGCACCGTGTAGAGGAAGGGGATGCGGGAGCCCGACGCCCGCACGCGCGCGATCGTCTCCTCGAGAGCGGCCGGGACGATGCCGTCGTCGTCGATCGGCACCTGTGCGACCGCCGCCTCGAGCCCGCCGAAGACCGCCAGCGCGCCGACGTAGGTCGGCGCCTCCGCGAGCACGGTGTCGCCCGGGTCGATCAGCAGCGTCGCGATCGCCTGCAGCGCCAGCTGCGACCCGGCGGTGACCTGGATCCGCTCCGCGTCGGCCTCGACGCCCTCGGCGCGCATCACCTCCCGGATCGCCTCGATCGTGCCGTCGAGGCCCTGCGCAGGCTGGTACTGCAGCGCGTCGACGCCGCGGTCGCGGATCAGGCCCGCGGAGAGCTCGGCGACCCGGTCGCGCGGCAGCGCGGCGAGATCGGGGCTGCCGCCGGCGAGCGAGATCATGCCGGGACGCATCGCGATGTCGAACACCGATCGCACGCCGGACGGTCGGAAGCGCGCGGCACGGGATGCGTAGGTCACCGGGGTCACGATGCGATGCTCTCACGCCCGCGGCGAGCGCGCCCGCCGGCGCCGAACCGGAGCGACGCACGCCCTCAGGTATCTTGAGATCGAGAGAATCCGCGCCCTGCCGACCGGCAGTCGGGCGCCGATCCGGTACCGACCCCTGGAGCTTCTTCCGCATGTCGAAGATCATCTACACGCACACCGACGAGGCACCGCTGCTGGCGACGTACTCGTTCCTGCCGATCGTCGCGGGCTACGCGGCGAAGGCGGGCATCGAGATCGAGACCCGCGACATCTCGCTCGCCGGACGCATCCTCGCGCAGTTCCCGGAGCGCCTCACCGAGGAGCAGCGCGTGGGCGACGCGCTCGCCGAGCTCGGCGAGCTCGCGCACGACCCGTCGGCGAACATCATCAAGCTCCCGAACATCTCGGCGTCGGTGCCGCAGCTCGAGGCGGCCATCGCCGAGCTCCAGGCGCTCGGCTACGACATCCCCGCCTACTCCGCCAACCCGGAGACCGACGAGGAGCGCGACGCCGCGGCCCGCTACGACCGGGTCAAGGGCTCCGCCGTCAACCCGGTGCTGCGCCAGGGCAACTCCGACCGCCGCGCCCCCGCCTCCGTGAAGGCGTACGCCAAGGCGCACCCCCACTCGATGGGCACGTGGAGCGCCGACTCGAAGACCGACGTGGCGACGATGGGCCACGACGACTTCTTCGCGAACGAGAAGTCGTACGTGTCGCCGTCCGACGACACGCTGCGCATCGAGCACGTCGACGCGTCCGGCGCGATCACGGTGCTCAAGAGCGACCTGAAGGTGCTCGAGGGCGAGGTCGTGGACGCGACGTTCATGAGCGCGAAGGCGCTGGACGCGTTCCTCGAGGAGCAGGTCGCGCGCGCGAAGGCCGAGGGCGTGCTGTTCTCGGTGCACCTCAAGGCGACCATGATGAAGGTCAGCGACCCGATCCTGTTCGGCCACGTGGTCAAGGCCTTCTTCAAGCCCGTGTTCGAGAAGCACGGCGCCGACCTGGCCGCCGCCGAGCTGTCGCCCAACGACGGGCTGGGCGCGATCCTCGCGGGGCTGGACGCGCTGCCGAACGGCGCGGAGATCAAGGCCGCCTTCGACGCCGCCCTCGCGGAGGGCCCCGAGCTCGCGATGGTCAACTCGGACAAGGGCATCACCAACCTGCACGTGCCCAGCGACGTCATCGTCGACGCGTCGATGCCCGCCATGATCCGCATCGGCGGCCACATGTGGGGACCGGACGGCCAGGAGGCCGACACGCTCGCGGTGATCCCCGACTCGTCGTACGCCGGCATCTACCAGGCGACGATCGACGACTGCCGGGCCAACGGCGCGCTCGACCCGGCCACCATGGGCACGGTGCCGAACGTGGGCCTCATGGCCCAGGCGGCCGAGGAGTACGGCTCGCACGACAAGACGTTCGAGATCGCCGACGCCGGAACGGTGCGCGTCGTCAGCTCGTCCGGAGACGTGCTCCTGTCGCATGAGGTCGAGGCGGGCGACGTCTGGCGCGCGTGCCAGACGAAGGACGCGCCCATCCGCGACTGGGTGAAGCTCGCCGTGCAGCGCGCCCGCCTGTCGGACACGCCCGCCGTGTTCTGGCTCGACGTGAACCGCGCCCACGACGCCAACCTCATCGCGAAGATCGAGCAGTACCTGCCCGAGCACGACACCGAGGGGCTCGAGATCCACGTCATGGCGCCCGCGGAGGCCACCGCGTTCTCGCTGGCGCGCATCCGCCAGGGCCTCGACACCATCTCGGTGACCGGCAACGTCCTGCGCGACTACAACACCGACCTCTTCCCGATCCTCGAGGTCGGCACCTCGGCGAAGATGCTCTCCATCGTGCCGCTCATGGCCGGAGGCGGCCTGTTCGAGACGGGTGCGGGCGGCTCGGCCCCCAAGCACGTGCAGCAGCTCGTCGCGGAGGACTACCTGCGCTGGGACTCGCTGGGCGAGTTCTTCGCTCTGGCCGCCTCCTTCGAGCACCTCGCCCAGGCCACCGGCAACGACAAGGCACAGGTGCTGGCCGACACGCTCGACCGGGCGACGGGCACGTTCCTCGACGAGGACCGCTCGCCGGGCCGCCGGCTGGGCACGATCGACAACCGCGGATCGCACTTCTACCTCGCCCTGTACTGGGCGCAGGAGCTGGCGCGACAGACCGACGACGCCGAGCTCGCCGGGGCGTTCGCACCGCTCGCGGAGCGGCTCGCCGCCGACGAGAGGTCGATCGTCGAGGAGCTGCTCGCCGTACAGGGCGAGAGCGCCGACATCGGGGGCTACTACCGCCCGGACGCCGCGAAGGCGGGCGCCGTGATGCGCCCGTCCGCCACGTTCAACGACGCGATCGCCGCCCTCTAGCCGGCATCGCCGACGGCACGGCCCCGTCCCCTCGCCGAGGGGGCGGGGCCGTCCTCGTGCGTCCGGCTTTGAGACGAGCCGCGGGCGGTGTAACTTAGGTGAGCCTCACTTTGGTAGAGGCGCCCCGTCATCCTCCCGAAGGGATCTCCCTTGCGCATCGCACGCTATCTCGGCGCGGCCACGGCCGCCGTCGCCATGACCGTCTCCCTCGCCGCCTGCTCCACCTCGACCGCCCCCGCGGGCGAGTCGTCGGCGCCCGCAGCCGCCGACGACGCGGCGTTCCCCATCGAGATCGAGCACGCGCTCGGCACCACCACGATCGAGGCGCAGCCCGAGCGCGTCGTCTCGATCGGCTGGGCCAACCAGGACGTCGCCCTCGCGCTCGGCGTCGCGCCGGTCGGCGTCGACGACCAGACGTGGTCGATGGACGGCTCCGACGGCCTCGGCCTGTACGAGTGGACGACCGACGCGTACGAAGAGCTCGGCGCCGAGGAGCCCGACATCTTCGACACCACCGACGGCGTCGACTTCGAGGCCATCGCCGACGCCCAGCCGGACGTCATCCTCGGCGCCTACTCCGGTCTCACCGAGGACGACTACGCGACGCTCTCCGAGATCGCCCCGACCGTCGCGTTCCCGGAGCTCGCCTGGGGCACGCAGTGGCGCGACGCCATCACCCTGGACGCCACCGCGCTCGGTCTCGCCTCGGAGGGCGAGCAGCTGATCGCCGACCTCGACCAGCAGATCGCCGACGCCACGGCCGACTCCGACTTCTCCGGCAAGACCGCCGCGCTGTTCTCCTTCAGCGCCGCCGACCTGTCCTCGGGCTGGATCTACTCCGACATCGACCCGCGCACCGCCTTCCTCACGGACCTCGGCTTCACCGCCCCCGAGGCGTCGCTGGCCGCGGGCGCCGAGGGCGAGTTCGCGCTCGAGGTCTCGGCTGAGAACGCCGACCAGCTCGCCGACGTCGACGTGATCGTCAGCTACGGCGACGAGGACCTGCTCGCCGCGCTCCAGGCCGACCCGCTGTGGAACACGCTGCCGGCCGTGCAGAACGGCGCCGTCGTCACGCTGGGCGGCAACGGCGAGGGACTCGCGGCCGCCTCGTCGCCCACGGCCCTGTCGATCCCGTGGATGCTCGACGAGTACGTCGGCCTGCTGGACGACGCGGTCGCCAAGGCGGAGTGACCGTCCTCACCGACGAGACACGACGCGCAGCCGGCCCGCGGTCGGCTGCGCGTCGTCGTTCCGTCTTCCTCACCGGGATCCTGATCGCCATCGCCATCGCGGTGGCGCTGTCGCTCGCCCTGGGATCCCGCTCGGTCTCCATCGAGGAGGTCGCCGAGGGGCTCTCGGCATGGCTGCAGGGCCAGACCGCGCAGGACATCGGCGCGATCGCCGTGCAGCAGCGGATCCCGCGCACCGTCCTCGCGATCGTCGCGGGCGCGGCGCTCGGCCTCTCCGGCGCGCTCATGCAGGCGGTGACGCGCAATCCGATCGCGGACCCCGGCATCCTCGGCGTGAACACGGGCGCCGCGCTGTTCGTCGTCTGCGGCATCGCCTTCCTCGGCATCACCTCGACGATCGAGTACCTCGTGCTCGCCCTCGCCGGCGGCACGATCGTCGCAGTCTTCGTGTACGTCATCGGCTCCCTCGGGCCCGGAGGCTCGACGCCGATCAAGCTCGCCCTCGCCGGCGCGGCGACGACCGCGGCCCTGTCGTCCCTCGTGAGCGCCGTGCTGCTCCCCCGCATCGCCGCGATGGACGTGTTCCGCTTCTGGCAGGTGGGCGGCGTCGCCGGGGCCGACTGGTCGACGCTCGCGATCGTCGCGCCGCTGCTCGCCGTCGCCGCGCTCGTCTCGCTCCTGTGCGCACCGGTGCTGAACGCCCTCGCGCTGGGCGAGGAGGTGGCGGCCGGCCTCGGCGTCAACGTGAACGCCGCGCGCATCGTCGCGTCGGCCGCGGGCGTCGTCCTCTGCGCGGCGGTCACGGCCGTCGCCGGACCCATCGCGTTCGTCGGTCTCATGGTGCCGCACGTCATGCGCATGCTCTTCGGGCCGGACCAGCGCTGGCTGCTGCCGGCCTCCGCTCTCGGCGGAGCCGTGCTGCTCACCCTCTCCGACACCATCGGACGTCTGCTGGGCTATCCGGGCGAGGTGGAGGCCGGGATCGTCACGGCGTTCGTCGGCGCGCCGGTGCTCATCGTCATCGCCCGTCGCACGCGACTGAAGGCCCTCTGATGACGATCATGACCCCGTCCGCGCCCCCCGAGACGATCCAGGCGATCCAGCTGGGTCGCCGTCGCCGCACACGGCGCCGCCTCGTCGCCGTGGGCGTGCTCACCGCGCTCCTGCTGGCGCTCATGGCGGCCATGCTGATGCTCGGCAACACGATCTACCCCGTCGAGGACGTCGTCGGCGTCATGCTCGGCGAGACCGTGCCGGGCGCCTCGTTCACCGTCGGCACGCTGCGGATCCCGCGGATGATCACGGGCGTGCTCGCCGGGATCGCGTTCGGGGTCGCCGGCACCACGTTCCAGACCATGCTGCGCAACCCGCTGGCGAGCCCCGATGTGATCGGCATCACCTCGGGCGCGAGCGCCGCCGCGGTCCTGTGCCTGGTGGTGCTGCACTGGGGCGCCGGTGCGACCATGGCGGTCGCGCTCGTGGCGGGGATCGCCACGGCGATCGTCATCTCGTTCGCCGCGCGCGGGGGCGAGTCGACCGGGGGACGCCTCATCCTGATCGGCATCGGCGTCGGCGCGATGCTCGACGCCGTCGTGTCGTTCCTCATCCAGCGGGCGGCCGAGTGGGATCTCCCGGTGGCGATGCGCTGGCTCACGGGCAGCCTCAACGGCTCGGACTGGCAGGGCGTCGTGCCCCTCGCGATCGCCACGGCGCTGCTGCTGCCGCTCGTCCTCTTCCTCTCGCGCGACCTGCGGGCGCTCGAGCTCGGCGACGGGTCGGCGACGGCGCTCGGCGTGCGCGTCGACAGGGCGCGGCTGCTCCTCATCGTCTCGGCCGTCGCCCTCGCGTGCTTCGCGACTGCGACGACGGGACCGATCGCCTTCGTCGCCTTCCTCGCCGGCCCGATCGCCGCGCGCCTCGTCGGCCCCGGCACGAGCCTCACGATCCCCGCCGCCCTGACCGGCGCGGTGCTGGTGCTCGCCGCCGACCTCATCGGGCAGTTCGCATTCGACACGTCGTTCCCCGTCGGCGTCATCACCGGCGTGCTCGGCGCGCCCTACCTGCTCTACCTGCTCATCCGCACGAACCGCACCGGAGGCTCCTCGTGACCACCACCCCCACCCTCCAGGCCTCGCAGCTCGTCTCCGGCTACGGTGCCTCCCCCATCGTCAAGGGCGTCGACCTGACGGTGCCGAGCGGCAGGATCAGCGTCATCGTCGGCGCCAACGCGTGCGGCAAGTCGACGCTGCTGAAGACCCTCGCACGGCTGCTCTCGCCCCAGACCGGCGAGGTCGTGCTCGACGGGCAGAGCATCGCGTCGATCCCGACCAAGCAGCTCGCGCGATCGCTGGGCCTGCTGCCGCAGTCGCCGATCGCCCCCGAGGGCATCGCGGTCGCCGACCTCGTCGGGCGCGGCCGGCATCCCCATCAGAAGATGTTCCGCTCCTGGTCGCCGGCGGACGAGGCCGCCGTCGCGGAGGCACTCGCCGCCACGGGCGTCTCGGAGCTCGCCGACCGCGCGGTCGACGAGCTGTCCGGCGGGCAGCGGCAACGCGTCTGGATCGCCATGGCGCTCGCGCAGGAGACGGGCATCCTCCTGCTCGACGAGCCCACGACGTTCCTCGACGTCGCCCACCAGATCGAGGTGCTCGACCTGCTGACCGACCTGAACCGCTCGAAGGGCACCACGATCGTGATGGTGCTGCACGACATGAACATGGCCGCCCGATACGCGGACCACGTCTTCGCCATGCGGCAGGGCGAGCTCGTCGCGAGCGGCCCGCCGGCCGACGTGATGACGAGCGACCTCATCTCGCAGGTGTTCGAGCTCGACGCGGTCGTCATCCCCGACCCGGTGTCGGGCGCCCCCATGGTGCTGCCGCGCGGGCGGCACCATGTGCTGCCTCCCTCCGACATCGCCTGACGGGCGCCGTCGCGCGGCGCTACCCTGAGCGGTATGGCGAAGGCGATCCACTACACCGAGTTCGGCGGCCCCGAGGTCCTCACCCTCGACGACATCCCCGACCCCGTCCCGGCGGCGGGCCAGGTCGCGATCCGCGTCGAGGCCGCGGGCGTGAACCCGATCGACTGGAAGCTGCGCGAGGCCATCCGGCCGTCCGCGCCGATCACGAAGCCCCGTGGCACGGGCACGGACGGCGCGGGTCATGTCACCGCCGTCGGCGACGACGTCGACGGCGTCCGCGTCGGCGACCCGGTGGTCTTCGCGGGCAAGCTCGGCGCCTACGCCACGGACCTCGTCGTGCCGGCCGACAAGGTGTTCGCGCGGCCGGCGGGCGTCTCGGCGTCGGTCGGCGCCGCCCTCGGCACGCCCGTGGGCACCGCCTACCAGGCGCTGCGCTCCCTCGCCGTGCGCGGCGACGACACCCTGCTCGTGCACGGCGGCTCCGGCTCGGTGGGGCAGGCGGCGATCCAGCTGGCCGTGCTGGCGGGCGCCCGCGTGCTCGCGACCACCAGCGACGCGCGCGCCGATCGGGTGGCCGACCTGGGCGCCGAGCCCGTCGCGTACGGCGACGGGCTCGTCGAGAGGGTGCGCGACACGGCTCCGGACGGCGTGACCGTCGTGCTCGACTGCGCAGGAACCGACGAGGCGCTCGAGGCGTCCGTCGAGCTGCTCGAGGACCGCTCCCGCATCGCGACGATCGTGCGCGGCGCGGACGCCGCGGGTCTCGGCATCCGCGCGTTCTCGGGCGGCGCGCCGGATCCCCTCACCGAGCAGCAGCTGACCTGGCGGTCGGAGGCCATCCCGGTCGTGCTCGCACTGCTGGCCGCCGGCCGCTTCTCGGTCGAGCTGGGCGAGCGCTTCCCCCTCGATCGGGCGGCGGACGCGCAGCGGGCGAGCCGCGACGGCGCGCCCGGCAAGCTGTTGATCGTGCCCTGACCTCGCGCGGACGACGAGCGACGACCGCGGACCCCCGGGACACACGTCCCATGACCCCACGTAGGCTCGAGGCATGACCGGACACGCGACTGACTCACGGCTCCGCTGGGGCATCCTCGCCACGGGCGGCATCGCACACGCCTTCGCCTCCGACCTGCGGACGGCCGGCCTCGACCTCGCAGCGGTGGGATCGCGCTCCCAGGCATCGGCCGACGCGTTCGCGGCCGAGTTCGGCATCGCCCGTGCGCACGGCTCGTACGAGGAGCTGGCAGCCGACCCCGACATCGACATCGTCTACGTGTCGACGCCGCACCCGATGCACGCAGCGAACGCCCGGCTGGTGCTCGAGGCGGGCAAGCACGCGCTGGTCGAGAAGCCGTTCACGCTGAACCGAGGCGAGGCGCAGGAGCTCGCCGACCTGGCGCGGGAGATGGGCCTGCTCGTCATGGAGGCGATGTGGACGCGCTACCTGCCGCACATGGTGCGCGTGCGGGAGATCATCGAGTCCGGGACGCTCGGAGAGGTGCGTGCGCTGTTCGCCGACCACACGCAGCGCCTGCCGCAGGACCCAGGGCACCGCATCAACGCGATGAGCCTCGGCGGCGGGGCACTGCTCGACCTCGGCATCTACCCGGTGTCGTTCGCCTGGGACATCCTGGGCGAGCCGGTCACGGTCCAGGCCGCGGCCCGGTTCGGCGAGACGGGGGCCGACGCCGAGGTCGCCACCGTCATGGCCCACGCGTCGGGCGCCCTGTCGACGACGATCTCGTCCTCGCGCGCCGCGGGCGCGAACACCGCCCACATCGTGGGCGCCGAGGCCCGCATCGACATCGACCGCGTCTGGTACACGCCCACGTCGTTCACCGTCACGGCGCCGGACGGCACGGTCCTCGAGCGCTACGAGTCCCACGTCGAGGGACGCGGCATGCAGTACCAGGCGATCGCCGCCGAGGGCTTCGTGGCCGAGGGCCTGCTCGAGGGCCGGGAGCTGCCGCTCGACGAGTCCCTGGCGATCATGGGCACGCTCGACGAGATCCGCGCCCAGATCGGCCTCACCTATCCCGGGGAGAGCTGATCCCCCGGACGTCCCTCCCCTCAGCGCCCCCTTCAGAGACTGGAACCATGGCAGACTCCCCCGACGCCCGCGTGGCCGTATACCTCGACTTCGACAACATCGTGATGAGCTGGTACGACCGCGTGCACGGCCGCAACTCGTACAGCAGGGACCGGCAGCGGATCGCCGAGGACCCCACCGACCCGGAGATCGCCGCGAAGCTCTCGCTGGCGACGATCGACGTCGGCGCGATCATCGACTACGCGGCGTCCTTCGGCACGTTGGTGCTGACGCGCGCATATGCCGACTGGTCGTCCCCGGTCAACGCGATCTACCGGTCGCAGCTCGTCGGCCGGGCCGTCGACCTGGTGCAGCTGTTCCCGGCGGCCGCGTACGCCAAGAACGGCGCCGACATCCGGCTGGCCGTCGACACCGTCGAGGACATGTTCCGCCTGCCCGATCTGACGCACGTGGTCATCGTGGCGGGCGACTCGGACTACGTGCCGCTCGCCCAGCGCTGCAAGCGCCTCGGCCGTTACGTGATCGGCCTCGGCGTCGCGGGCTCCACCGCCAAGTCGCTCGCGGCCGCGTGCGACGAGTTCGAGGCGTACGACACGCTCCCCGGCGTGACGCTGCCGGCGAAGCCGAAGCAGAACGCCGCGAAGTCCGAGCCGGCGCCCGCGGACGACGCCCCCGCCGGCGAGACCTCGAGTGCGGAGGCGACGGCCGGGGACGCACCGTCGAAGCAGCGCAGCCGGCGCGCGTCGCGGGCGAAGCAGGCGCCGCCCGCCGAGCCGCCGGCCGAGCCGCTTTTCTCCGGGGTGCCGTTCGACGAGATCCCCCCGGAGGACCTGCACGCGGCCGCCTCGCGGCTGCTCGAGCGGGCGCTGCGGCTGGGTCGGGACAAGGGCGACGACGCCGAGTGGCTGCACACGTCGGCGGTCAAGCAGCACATGCGCCGGATGGACCCCTCCTTCAGCGAGAAGACGCTCGGCTTCCGCTCGTTCACCGATTTCGTGAAGTCGCGCGAGACGCTGGCCGAGGTGCAGGAGAGCGGCCACGAGCGGCTCGTCCGGCTCAAGGACTGAGGCGTCCGGACGCTCCCACCGCCGTCCGGGCGCTCTCGCCAGGTGGGCGCACCCCTGCGTGAAAGCGGTTTCTCCGCTAGCCTGAGGGCGTGCGCCGGTACCTCCTGGATCTGACCCCGCTGCGCACCTCCCCCGCCTACCTGCGGTTCTGGACGAGCGGCGTCTTCGGCGGCATCGGCGTGCAGCTCACCGCCGTCGCGATCGGCATCCAGGTGTACGAGATCAGCGGCTCCACCGCCGCCGTCGCGCTCGTGGGCGGGCTGGCGCTCGCGCCGATGATCGTGATGGGCGTGCTCGGCGGAGCGATCGTCGACGCGTTCGACCGCCGACGCGTGCTGATCGTCGCCTCCACGATCTCGTTCGTCGCGCCGGTCGGGATCGCCGCCCTCGCCTGGGCCGACGTGCGCACGCTCTGGCCCTACTACGCCTTCACGACGCTCTCGTCCACCGTCGGCGCGCTCGTCGGGGCCGCGCGGTTCGCGATCCATCCTCGGCTCGTGCCCCGCGAGCAGCTGCCGGCCGTGGCCGCTCTCAGCGGGCTCAGCGCCGGCCTGCAGAGCGCGCTCGGCCCCGCCCTCGCCGGCGTGCTGGTCGCGACCGTCGGCTTCGCGTGGACCTATTCGATCGACGTCGCCCTGTTCCTCGTGGGCTTCTGGGGCATCGTCTCGCTGCCCGCGATCCTGCCCGAGGGACGCACGGAGTCCGGCTGGCCTGCCGTCGTCTCGGGCTTCCGGTTCCTGCGCGGCGCGGCGAACCTGCGCACCGCCATCTGGCTGCAGCTGGCATCGTTCGCGTTCGGCCGCAGCTACGCGATCCTGCCCGCCGTCGGCGCCGTCCTCGTCGGCGGCGACGCGACCGTCGTCGGCCTCCTGACCGCGTCGGGTGCCGTGGGGGTGATCCTGTCCGGCCTGTTCTCCGGACGCCTCGTCGGCGTGCGCCGCCACGGCCGCGCGGTCGCGATCGGCACCGTCGCCTTCGGCGCTGCGGTGTCGCTGTTCGGCCTGCTGCTGCTCGGCTTCGAGCTCGCCGGCCGCCCCGTCTCCGGCTCCCGCCCGGACCTGCTGGCTCTGGTCGCCCTGTGCGCCGCGCTCGTGCTCGTCGGCGCGAGCGACAACGTCGCGGGCATCTTCCGCACCACCATGATGCAGTCGGCCACCCCGGACACGCTGCGCGGTCGCCTGCAGGGAATCAACACCCTCGTCCTGACCGCGGGCCCGCGCGCCGGCGACGTGTACGCCGGGATGCTCGCCGCCGGGGGCCTGCTGTTCCTCCCTCCCCTTCTCGGCGGGGCGCTCATCGTCGCGATCGCGCTGCTGCTGCTGCGGCTGCGCCCCGGATTCCGCACCTACGACGCATTGGAGCCCGTGCCATGACCCTGCTGTCCGCCCAGCCCGCGAGCGCCGACCGGCCGCTCAAGCACGCCCGCCTCGTCGACATCCTCGACGAACGGGGAGCCGACCGCATCCTGCTCACCTCGCCCGAGGCTCTCGCCTGGTACTTCGACGGGCCCCGCACCGGCGTGCCCCTCGGCGGCCCGCCGGTGTTCGCGGCGACGGTCCACCGCGACGGGTCGGCGGTGGTGACGGCGCCGGCGAACGAGGCCGACCGCCTCGCCGCCGAGGAGGTGCCCGGCGCCGAGTTCCGCGTCGTTGACTGGTACGACGACCTGTCGACGACGGAGCCGGGTGTGCTGCGCGACGCCGACGTCGCCGACGAGCTCCGCGCCGCACGCGCCGTGCTGCTGCCCCTCGAGCTCGGGCGCTACCGCGCGCTCGGGCGCGACATGGCTCGCGTCATGACCGAGGTGCTGGCGCGGGTCACGCCGCAGACGACCGAGCGAGAGCTCGCCGGGCTCCTCGTCCGCGGCGCGTTCGCCGCCGGCGCCGAGCCGTCGGTCGCGCTCGTCGCCGGGGCCTCACGCGGGCACGTCCCGCATCCGCTGCCGACGGACGCGCCCCTCGGAGCCCGCGCCATGGCGGTGCTCACGGGCCGACGCCACGGCCTGCACGTGAGCCTCACCCGGTGGGTGCTGCTCGCCGGCGCCGACGGCGGGGCGTGGACGGACGCCGAGCAGCGGCTGCAGGAGGTGGAGGCGGACGCCTGGGCCGCCACCCGCCCCGGACGCCCGATGGGCGACGTGCTGGGCGACATCGCCGCCGCCTACGAAGCCCACGGGTTCGGCGCCGACGCCTGGCTCGCCCACCATCAGGGAGGCCCGACCGGATACGCCGGCCGCGACCCGAAGGCCGGGCCCGCCACGTCGGCACTCGTGCACGCGGGACAGGCGTTCGCCTGGAACCCGTGGGCCCCCGGCGTCAAGGCTGAGGACACCGTCGTGATCGCCCCGGACGGCGTGGAGGTGCTGTCGCTCGACCCCGCGTGGCCGACCGTCGACGTGCGCGGCGTCGCCCGCCCCCTCCCCCTGGACCTCTCCTGACCGCTCCCGCAGAATCGACACCAGCCATGCGCCTCGAAGACATCCAGATCCGCGATCCGTTCGTCCTGCACGTCCCCGCGGACGCGGACGGGCCCGCGCCCCGGACCAGCACCGGCCGCTACCACCTGTTCGGCAGCACCGACGTCGACATCTGGTCAGGCCCCGCGACGGGGTTCGACACCTACTGGAGCGACGACCTGGAGCACTGGCACGGGCCCGCACCGGCGTTCCGTCCGTCGCCCGACTTCTGGTCGCACACCCAGTACTGGGCGCCCGAGGTGCACCGCTACCGCGATGCGTTCTACATGTTCGCCACCTTCACCGCCGAGGGCGAGCGGCGCGGCACGCAGGTGCTGCGCGCGGAGCGTCCGGAGGGCCCGTACGAGCCCTGGTCGGACGGGCCTCTCACCCCGCGCGCCTGGGAGTGCCTCGACGGCACCCTCCATCTCGAGGGCGACGGCACGCCCTACCTCGTCTTCTGCCACGAGTGGAAGGACGTCGGCGACGGCGAGGTGCAGGCGGTCCGGCTCTCCGACGATCTGCGCGCAACGGTCGGCGAGCCGTTCCTGCTGTTCCGAGCGTCCGAGGCGCCGTGGGCACGGTCTATCCCTCGCCCGGAGTTCCCCGAGGTGTACGTCACCGACGGGCCGTCGATGCACCGCACCCGCGACGGGCGGCTGACGATGCTGTGGTCGAGCTTCGGCGACTCCGGGTACGCGATGGGCGTCGCGACCTCCGCCTCCGGCGACATCGCGGGGCCGTGGACGCAGGCGGACGAGCCGATCTGGCCGGCCGACGGCGGACACGGGATGATCTTCGCCGACGCCTCCGGCAAGCTGTTCCTGACGCTGCACACGCCGAACCGCACGCCGGACGAGCGCGCCCGCCTGTTCCCCCTCGAGGAGACGCCCGACGGGCTGCGCCTCAGGCGCTGACGGGGCGGAGGCCGCCCGGCGTCTCGACGAGGAGCTCGAGGTCGGCCGGCACCGGCCAGCCCGGCAGCTCGTGCACGCCGCGCCCGGCCTCCATCCACTCGACCTGCTCGTCCTCGGTCCAGTCGCGCCCCTCGCTGATCGAGAGCGTGGACAGCCGTCCGCCGAGGACCGTCAGGTACACCTCGAAGACCCGCCCGTCGAGCGGACGGTACAGCCCCACGACCGGGAAGTTCGCATCGCCCGGGACGGCGAGGGGCAGGTCGCCCGGCACCTCGAGACCGATGCCGGGCCAGAAGCCGTCGGGGTCCGGACCCTCGTACCGCACCGCCCTGGCCGATGCGAGCTGCGCGCGCAGCTCGGCCGAGCCGTATCCCTCGTCGGCGGCGAGCAGCGCCTCGACCAGCACGCGCACCTCGTCGGGCAGCTCGATCGTCTCCTCGACAGCCTCCTCGACGGGCTCGGCGAACGCGTCGTCGTCCGCGGGCGCGACGGGGCCGCGCCGGCCCGTCCATCACGCCACCGCGGCGAGCGCGGCGCCGCCGGCCGCCATCAGCACGCGCGGGCGCCGCACCCCGCGGCGGGCGAGGCCGTCATGGAGCCGGGCGTCCACGCTCTCGGTCATCTCGGCGGCGGCCATCAGCACCCCGGCCGCCCCGGCGGCGTAGCCCGCCGATGCGACGGCGGGCACCTCCGCACGCAGGTCGGTGCGCATCGCCGCCCACGCCGTCCACGCGGCGAGCACGCCGTTCGCCAGGCGGTACAGCAGGCGCCCGCGCCCGCCGAGCCGCCGCGGATCGATGAGCAGGATCGCGGCGTTCACCGCGGTCCAGGCGACGCCGTGCGCGACGCTGCGGGTGTCGTTCAGACGCGCCACCGCGTCGCGTGCCGAGAGAGCCATCCCTCCACGCTATCCGCGGCCCGCGGCGATCCCGACCACCGCCACCGCCGGGCTCACCGGCGCGGAACGTGTCGACGCGGCTCGAACGCCGCCGCGACGGCCGCGCGCAGCGCGTCGAGGTCGCCGGTGACGAGGCCCGCCGCGCGCGCCTGCACGAGGAGGTTGCCGATCGCCGTCGCCTCGACGGGGCCGGCCAGCACCTCGAGCCCGGAACGATCGGCCAGCCGCTGGCAGAGCAGCTCGTTGAGCGCTCCGCCGCCCACGACGTGGATCGTCTCGACCGGCACGCCGGACAGCTCCGACGCCGTCGCCACCGCGCGGGCGAACGCCTCCGCGAGGCTCTCGACGATCGATCGGGCGAACTCCGCCCGCGACGCCGGGACCGGCTGGCCCCGCTCGCGCAGCCATGCGGCGATCCGTTCGGGCATGCCGCCGGGCGGCATGAACACCGGGTCGTTGGCGTCGAAGACGCCGACCGGCCCTTCGACCGCCGCCGCCTGCGCGAGCAGGTCCGGCAGGTCGATGCTGTCGCCCGACTCGCTCTCCCAGGCGCGCACCGACTCGCTCAGCAGCCACAGCCCCATGACGTTGTGCAGGAACCGCACCCGGCCGTCGACGCCGCCCTCGTTCGTGAAGTTCGCCTCCCGCGCGGCGTCGGTGAGCACCGGCCTCTCGGTCTCGACGCCGACGAGGCCCCACGTGCCGCAGGAGATGTAGGCGGCGCGGTCGGCGCGCATGGGCACGGCGACCACCGCGGACGCGGTGTCGTGCGAGCCCACCGCCACCACGGGCGTTCGGCCGCCGGTGTCCTGCGCACCGAGCTCCTGCAGAACGTGCGGCAGCAGCTCGCCGACCTCCGCGCCCGGGTCAACCAGCGGAGGCAGGATCGACGCGCTCACGCCGATCCGCCCGGCGAGGTCCACGTCCCACTCTCGGGTGCGCACGTCGAGCAGCCCGGTCGTGGAGGCGTTCGTGCGCTCGGCGACACGCTGCCCGGTGAGCAGCCAGCCGACGAGGTCGGGGATCAGCAGCATCCCGTCCGCGAGCCCCAGCGCGTCGCCCTCGGCCGCGAGCTGGTAGAGCGTGTTGAACGGCAGGAACTGCAGGCCGTTGCGCCGGTACAGCTCGGCGAACGGCGCCTCCGCGTGCACCCGTTCGACGCCGGCCGCGGTGCGCTCGTCCCGGTAGTGGTAGGGCACGCCGAGCATGCGGTCGCCCCGCGTGAGCGCGTAGTCGACGGCCCAGGAGTCCACCCCGATCGAGGCCAGACGCGGCTCGGCACGGAACGCCGTCCGCAGCCCGTCGAGAGCCCCGCGGTACAGGCCCAGCAGGTCCCAGTGCAGGCCGTCCGGCGTGCGGACGGGCGTGTTCGCGAAGCGACCGACGGTCTCCATCCCGATCCGGCCGCCGTCGAACCTGCCGACGATGACCCGACCGCTGGTCGCCCCGAGGTCGACGGCGGCGACGGAGCCGACGCCGCTCATCCGCTCCTCCGCGCACGACGCAGGAGCGGACCCGCCGAACCCCCGCGGCACGCCGTCACGGGACCCACGGCATCCTGCGTTGCGCGCCCGCCGGACGCCGGCCGCCGGCGGCTCATCGCAGGAACGCCTGTGCGACGCCGGAGTCGACGGGGATGTGCAGACCGGTGGTGCGGCTGAGCTCCGGGCCGGTCAGCACGTACACCGCGTCGGCGACGTTCTCGGGCACGACCTCGCGCTTGAGGATCGTGCGGTTCGCGTAGAACTGGCCGAGCTCCTCCTCCTTGATCCCGTAGGTCGCGGCGCGGTTGGCGCCCCACCCGGAGGCGAAGATGCCGGAGCCGCGCACGACGCCGTCGGGGTTGATGCCGTTGACGCGCACGCCGTGCTCGCCGAGCTCGACCGCGAGCAGACGCACCTGGTGGGCCTGGTCGGCCTTCGTCGCCGAGTAGGCGATGTTGTTCGGGCCGGCGAACACGCTGTTCTTGGACGAGATGTAGACGATGTCGCCGCCCAGCCCCTGCTGGATCAGCGCACGCGCGGCGGCCTTCGAGACGAGGAAGGACCCCTTGGCCATGACGTCGTGCTGCAGGTCCCAGTCCTTCTCGGTCGTCTCCAGCAGCGGCTTCGACAGCGACAGGCCCGCGTTGTTCACGACGAGGTCGATGCCGCCGAAGGCGAGCAGGGTCGCGTCGATCGCTGCCTGCACGCCGTCGGCGTCGGCGACGTTGGCGGCGACGCCGATCGCGACGTCGGTGCCGCCGAGCTCGGCGGCGGCGGCCTGGGCCTTCTCGAGGTCGAGGTCGGCGACCACGACGCAGGCGCCCTCGGCGGCCAGGCGCGTCGCGATGGCCTTGCCGATGCCGCTGGCGGCGCCCGTGACGAACGCGATGCGCCCCTGGTGGGTCTTGGGCTTCGGCATCCGCTGCAGCTTGGCCTCTTCGAGGGCCCAGTACTCGATGCGGAACTTCTCCGACTCGGCGATCGGCGTGTAGGTCGACAGCGCCTCCGCGCCGCGCATCACGTTGATCGCGTTGACGTAGAACTCCCCCGCGACGCGGGCGGTCTGCTTGTTGGCGCCGTACGAGAACATGCCGACGCCGGGAACGAGGACGATCAGCGGGTCGGCGCCGCGGATCGCGGGGCTGTCGTCGGTCGCGTAGCGCTCGTAGTACGCCGTGTAGTCGGCGCGGTACTGCTCGTGCAGCTCCGTGAGACGTGCGATCTGCTCGTCGGCCGACGCCGTGGCGGGCAGGTCGAGGATCAGCGGCTTCACCTTGGTGCGCAGGAAGTGGTCGGGGCAGCTCGTGCCGAGCTCGGCAAGCGCGGGCGCCTTCTCGGAGGCGAGGAAGTCGAGCACCACGTCGCTGTCGGTGAAGTGGCCGGCCATCGGCCTGTCGTGCGAGGCGATGCCGCGGATGGTCGCGGCGAGCGCGGCGGCCCGCGACCGGCGCTCGGCCTCGGGCAGCGCCTCGTAGCCGGCGCGCACCGCCCCGAACGGCTGAGCGGCGCCGTTCTCGTCGATGTAGCGCTGGGCGGTCTCGATGATCCACAGCGAGTTGCGCTCGGACTCCTCGCTGGTCTCGCCCCAGGCGGTGATGCCGTGGCCGCCGAGGATCGTGCCCACGGCCTGCGGGTTCGCCCGCTTGATCTCGGCGATGTCGAGGCCGAGCTGGAAGCCCGGGCGGCGCCAGGGCACCCAGACGACCTTGTCGCCGAAGATCTTGCGGGTCAGCTCTTCGCCGTCGGCCGCGGTCGCGATCGCGATGCCGCTGTCGGGGTGCAGGTGGTCGACGTGCGCGGCGTCGACGAGGCCGTGCATGGCCGTGTCGATGGAGGGCGCGGCGCCGCCCTTGCCGTGGAGCGTGTAGTCGAATGCGGCGACCATCTCGTCCTCGCGGTCGATGCCCGGGTAGACGTCGACGAGCGCGCGCATCCGGTCGAGGCGGAGCGCTGCCAGCCCCTTCTCGGTCAGCGTGCCGAGGTCGCCGCCCGAGCCCTTGACCCACAGCAGCTCGACCGGCTCGCCCGTGACGGGGTCGATGTCGGTGCCCTTCGCGGACGTGTTGCCGCCGGCGTAGTTCGTGTTCCTCGGGTCGGCCCCGAGGCGGTTGCTGCGCGAGATGAGGGCGGCGGCGGTGGGGTTGGTCATGGAGTCTCCCTGACGTGACGCAGCACAGACGGCCGGATGCCGTGATGTGATTTTATGTGAAATCTAACATTAGTCGACAAGAAGTGGAAGAGGCATCAGAGGATCTGCCGGCCCGACCTGCGGAACGGGGCGAGCGCCTCGTCGTCCGGATCGAGCTCGGTGATCAGGACGGAGTAGTCGGCCGACTCCAGCGCCCGCGCCACGGACCTGCGGCCGAGCTTGCTCGAGTCCGCGCACAGGACGACCGTGGTGGCGTTCGCCGCCATCGCGAGCTTCGGCTCGGCCTCCTCCGGCGACACCTCGGAGGTGCCATCCTCGGCGTCCAGCCCGTCCGCCGAGGCGAAGAAGACGTCGAAGTAGATCGAGCCCAGGCTGCGCCGGGCGATCGGGCCGACGAAGCTGCCGGTGGTCGGCTCGGCCGATCCCCCGGAGAGCACGGCGCTGACCCCGTCCACCCGGTGCAGGATCTGGAACGTCTCGACGGAGTTCGTGTAGACGGCGAGCCCGCCTCGAGGGCCGATCATCGAGGCGAGCATGCTGATCGTGGTCGACGCGTCCAGCGCGATCGTGCCGGAGTGCGGGACGAGGCGCAGGGCCTTCTCCGCGATCGCGCGCTTAGCGGAGGCGCGGATCGCGCGACGGGCGTCGAAGGGACGGGCGCGCGGCGACGCGGTGGCCCCGCCCCGCACGCGACGGATGAGACCCTCGGCCTCGAGCTCGAGCAGGTCGCGGCGGATGGTCATGCTCGAGACGCCGAACCGCTCGGCGGCCGCCTCGATCATGACGCCCTCGGGCGCGCCCGCGAGTTCGACCAGCTCTTCGCGACGACGCTGAGCGTCGAGGTTGCCCGTGAGACCCATGAGAGGAAATCTATCCAGAGCGCGAGACCCACCGATGTGAGATCGTGTGAGATATGGCGATCTTCGTATACTGACCGTGTGAAGTCCCTGGCGGCGGAAGAGCGGTGGAACTGGCTTCTTGCGCGCCTCAAGGAGTCGAAGGCGATCTCTCTCACGGATGCCGCGCAGTCGCTCGGCGTCAGCGAGATGACCGTGCGCCGCGACTTCACCGCGATGGAGGAGCGCGGGATCGCCCGCCGGGTGCGGGGCGGCGCCGTGTACAGCGGACCAGTGAGCTTCCACGGCCGAGAGCGTTCGCACGCGGAGGAGAAGTCGCTGATCGCGGCGAAGCTGCTGCCGCTCGTGCCGGCGAGCGGCGTCATCGCCATGGACTCCTCGACCACGATGAACCGGCTCGCGCAGGAGATCGTGGGGACCGACGACCTCACGGTGGTGACGAACGGCCTCTCCACCTTCCAGGTACTGCAGGACAGGCCGGGAGTGACGGCGATCCTCACGGGCGGGGCGGCCGACCGCCGATCGGATTCACTCGTCGGCCCCGTGGCCACGGCGTTCCTGGAGAGCATGCGGTTCACCAGCTTCTTCGCCTCCGCCGCGGCCGTCGACGACCGCGCCTGCTACGAGGACACCCTGGAGGAGGCCGAGCTCAAGCGGGCCTTCGCGCGCTCGTCGGCGCACATCGTGATCGGGGTGCACGCCGAGAAGCTCGACGGCACGGCCACGGCCGCCTCCGTGCCGCTCGCCAGGGTCGCCGCCCTCGCGACCGAGCTGGATGCCGGCTCTCCCGAGCTCGCGCCGTACGCGCTCGCGGTTCCGACGCTCCTCTGAGCGGCGTCGATCCGGACGTCGCGACGTCGACGCCCCCTCGCGTGGTTGTTTTCACACACCAGTTGACACGATCTAACTTTATCGAACATTCTTGATCCGAACCAATCGGCACGAAGGAGTGTTCATATGGCCGCGCGGAGCCCGAATCCGACCCACACCGTGGTCACCCGATGAGCGTCAGGGAAGACGCTCTCCCCGAGAGCTCGCCGATCGACGTCACGCTGTCGGACATCACGAAGCTCTATCCCGGCGTCACCGCGCTCGGCGGGGTCTCGCTCGACCTCCGCGCCGGCGAGGTCCACGCCATCGTCGGCGAGAACGGCGCAGGCAAGTCGACGCTCATCAAGGTGCTCGCCGGGGCCGTCGAGCCCAGCGCCGGCTCGATCGTCGTCGACGGCGAGTCCCACGACAGGCTCACCCCCGCGCTCGCGCAGGACCTCGGCATCGCCGTGATCTACCAGGAGTTCACGCTCGTGCCCACCCTCAACGCGGCGGAGAACGTCTTCCTCGGGCACTATCTGCTGCGCGGTCCGGTGCTCGACCGCAAGCGCATGTATGCGAAGGCGGAGCAGCTGTTCGCCCGCCTCGGCGTGACCATCGACCCGCGCGAGCTCGTCGGCGACCTCACCACCGGCTATCAGCAGATCGTCGAGATCGCGAAGGCCCTGTCGCGCAACGCGCGGCTGCTCATCATGGACGAGCCCTCGGCCCCGCTCACCGCCGCCGAGGTCGAGGCCATGTACAAGGTGGTCGACGCCCTGCGCGCCGAAGGGATGACGATCGTCTACATCTCGCACCGCATGGAGGAGATCTTCCGACTCTCCGACCGGGTGTCCGTCCTGCGCGACGGCCGTCACATCGCCACGAAGCAGACCTCCGAGACCACCCGGCGCGAGCTCATCGGCCTCATGGTCGGCCGCGAGCTGACCGAGGGGTACCCCACGAGGGACTTCGAGCCGGGCGAGGTCACGCTGCGCGTCGACGGCGTCTCCGGCAACGGCGTGCGCGGCATCCGCTTCGAGGCGAGGGCGGGAGAGATCCTCGGCTTCGCGGGGCTCATCGGCGCAGGGCGCACCGAGCTCATGGAGCTGCTGTTCGGCGCGAAGCGCATCGAGGCGGGCGAGGTGACGCTGCATGGACGCTCGGTCGTCTCGCGCTCGCCGATCCAGGCGATCGGCAACCGCATCGCGCTGGTGCCGGAGGACCGCAAGCGCCACGGCCTGGTGCTTCCCTTCAGCATCGCGGAGAACATCACGCTGCCGCTGCTGAAGAAGAGGCTGTCGCGCGGCACCGTCGTCTCGCCGAAGGCCGAGCGCGACCTCACCGCCGCGTACATGGCCGACCTGCGCATCAAAGCGCCGAGCGGCGCCGAGATCGTCGGCAACCTCAGCGGCGGCAACCAGCAGAAGGTCGTGCTCGCGAAGTGGCTCGCGACCGACCCCGAGGTGCTGATCTTCGACGAGCCGACCCGCGGCATCGACGTCGGAGCCCGGGCCGAGATCTACCTGATCATGAACCGGCTCGCGGCGGCGGGCAAGACGATCCTGATGATCTCGTCCGACATGGAGGAGCTGATCGGCATGTCCGACCGCGTCGTCGTGCTCCGAGAAGGCAACCAGGAGGGGATCCTCCGCAAGACCGAGATCACCCAGGAGACCGTCATGGCCCTGGCCGCGCAAGGAGAGCCCGAATGAAAATCGCACTGCCCAGGATCAAGGACATCGGCATCGTCCTGGTGCTCGTCGTCCTCATCATCGCGTTCAGCCTGCTGACCCCGAACTTCCTGGATCCGAGCAACATCTTCAACATCGCGCGCCAGGTGGCGACGCTCGGCATCGTCGCGGTCGGCTTCTCGTTCGTGCTGATCACCGGTGGCATCGATCTGTCGGTCGGCTACCAGATCTCCCTCAACGTGGTCGTCACCGGGACGCTCATGGCCCAGGTCGGCCTCCCCTGGTACGTGGCATGTCTCGCCGCCCTCGCGCTGGGCACGCTGATCGGTGTCGTCAACGGCCTCATCATCACCCTCACCGGCGTCGCGCCCCTCATCGTGACCCTGTCGATGATGATGATGCTCAACGGACTGAGCTATCTGATCTCCAAGGGGCTGCCGATCTTCGGGTTCCCGGCGGAGTTCTCGCTGCTCGGCCAGGGCGCGGTGTTCGGCATCATCCCCATCTCGCTGTTCTTCCTCATCGCGGTCTGGGGCGTCGGCCTCTTCATCCTCAACAAGACGTACATCGGTCGCTACTTCTACGCGATCGGCAACAACGTCGAGGCGGCGCGGCTCTCGGGCGTGAACACCCGGCGCACCCTGATCCTCGTCTACGCGCTGTGCGGCTTCTTCACGGCGATCGGCGCGATCCTGCTCCTCTCTCGGCTCAACTCGGCCCAGTCCGCCACCGGCGCCGGGTTCGAGTTCAGCGTGCTGACCGCGTGCGTGCTCGGCGGCATCAGCGTGATGGGCGGGCGAGGTCGTCTGTTCGGCGCGTTCATCGGCGTCCTCATCGTCGGCGTCCTCGACAACGGGCTCGTGCTGATCAACGTGAGCGAGTACGTGCAGCTCCTCATCAAGGGCGCCATCCTCCTCATCGCCGTGATCTACGACGCGATGTCGAAGAGCTCCTCCGGGCGGCGCAAGCAGATCGGCGGCGTGCCGATCACCGTGCCGACCGTGCCCGCCCCCACCTCCTGACATCCCTCCGGCGGTCGCACCAAGGACGGGCGACCGCACCCGACACAGTAAGGAACCACCATGAACAAGCTCGGCAAGATCGCCGCGGCCGCCGGCGTCGTCGCTGCGCTGCTGCTCTCCGGCTGCAGCGCCGTCTCCCCCACCGGTCCGGGCGGCGGCGACGCCGTCTCGACGGAAGGCGACCGGAGCGTCGGCATCACGTTCTCCGACCTGAGCAACCCCGTGTGGGCCGAGCTCGTGCAGGAGGCGGAGTCGTACGGCGCGGACGAGGGCCTCAGCGTCACGTACGTCGACGCCCGCAACGACGCCGCCGCGCAGGTGACCCAGATCGAGAACTTCATCCAGCAGGGCGTCTCGACGATCATCATCTGCGCGGTCGACGCCAACGCCCTCGTCAACGTCACCAAGAAGGCGCAGGACGCCGGCATCAAGGTCGTCGGCTACACGCAGGTGCTCGAGAACTACGACGCCCAGTACCTGGTCGACGCCTACAACACCGGCTACGCGAACGGGGAGGCGGCCGCCACCTGGATCAACGACAACTTCGACGCTGACGAGACCGTGCAGTGGGCGCTGATGGACCTGCCCCGCTTCCCCGAGATCATCGACCGGGCGAACGGCATCAAGGAGGCCATCGCCGAGCTCGCGCCCAACGCCGAGCTCGTCGCGACGGCCCCGGCGCTGACCGCCGAGGACGGCGTCGCGAACGCGGAGAACTTCCTGCAGGCCAACCCCGACCTCAAGGTCATCGCCACGATCGGCGGCGGCGGCGCCGTCGGCGGCAACGAGGGCGTGAAGTCCGCGGGCATCACCGACTTCGACTCGTTCGGCCTGTTCGGCATCGACGCGACCGAGAACGAGATCCAGAACATCATCAACGGCGACCCGCAGAAGACGTCGATCAGCCTCGGCGGCGGCAAGGCCCACGGCCGCGCCCTGGTCGACATCACGGTCGACCTGCTCGCAGGCGAGGACGTGGAGAAGGACCAGTACATGCCGATCGAGGTCATCGACAGCTCCAACGCACAGGACTACTACGACGAGATCTACGGCGGCTGACGCTGCGGTGGCCATCCGCACGAGCGGGTGGCCACCCCGTCGTCCCCCATGAATGCCGCGGCACCCGCCGCGACGGAAAAGGACCTGCACCATCATGATCCGAGTGCTCGCCGCGGGCGACCGCTTCATCCGCGCCTCTCTCTTCCGGGCAGAGCTCGAGCAGGCCCTGCCCGAGGGCATCGAGGTCGTCGAGACCGAGTTCGGCTGGCCCGACGTCCCGTTCGGACGGGTGGCCGAGGTGGACGAGGCCTCGGGCACGGAGGACGAGCTCATCGACGCCCTGCGGGGCTCGACCGCGATCGTCACCCAGCTCGCGCCGCTCACCGAACGGGTGATGGATGCCGTGCCCGAGCTGCGGTTCATCGGCGTCTCGCGCGGCGGGCCCACCAACGTCAACGTCGAGGCGGCGCGTCGGCGCGGCATCCAGGTCGCGAACGTGCCGGGACGCAACGGCGTCGCCACCGCCGAGATGACGATCGGCCTGTCGCTCGCCCTGATGCGCCGCATCCCGCTGGCCCAGGCGAGCATGATGGCGGCGACCTGGCGCGGCGACCTCTATCGCTCGGACGCCGTCGGCCGCGAGGTCGCGGGCTCCGTGATCGGCCTGCTCGGGGCGGGCGCCGTCGGCTCCCACGTCGCGAAGACCTTCGCGGCGATGGGCGCGCACGTGCTGGTGTTCGATCCGTATCTCCCCGCCGGGCGCCTGGATGCGAGCATCGAGCAGGTGGCGACCGCCGACGAGGTCTTCCGCCGCAGCGACCTCTTGTCGGTGCACGCCCGCCTGACGCCCGAGACCGCCCGCATGGTGAATACCGATACGCTCGCGCTCATGAAGCCGGGCGCCCTCCTCGTCAACGCCGCCCGCGGCGGGCTGGTCGACTACGACGCCGTCGCCGCCTCGATCGAGGCCGGCCGACTCGGCGGCGCCGCCTTCGACGTCTATCCGGAGGAGCCGGTCGACTTCGGCCACGCCCTGTTCCGCCTCGCGAAGGACGGCCGCGACGTGGTCGTCACCCCGCACATCGCGGGTGCCAGCCAGGAGACCGCGGTCCGCGCGGCGCGCGGCGTCGCCGAGGAGCTGCGTCGCTTCCTGCGCGGCGAGCCGGCGATGAGCCCGCTCACCGACGGCGCCCGAGCGGCGCAGCCGTGAGAACAGCGCTCCTGGGCATCGACGCGGGCACGAGCTCGGTCAAGGTCGTCGCGATCGATCTCGAAGGGCACCGCATCGCCGACCGCTCGGTGGCGTATCCGACGAAGACCGACGGCGCCGGCGCCGAGCAGGACGCGACCCTCTGGTGGCAGGCGCTGGGCACCGCGCTCGCGGCCGTCGTGCCCGGTCTCGACGTGCTCGCGGTCGCCGTGACCTCGCAGGCGCCGACGCTCGTCCCCGTCGACGCCGCCGGGCAGCCGACGGGGCCGGCGCTCACCTGGCTCGATCGCCGTGCCGCGGACGAGGCCGCCGGGATCGCCGCGATCGTGCCGGGCTCCCGGAACGGCGCCGACCCCTTCTTCGGCACGGCGAAGCTGCTGTGGCTGGCCGAGCATCGCGCGGAGTCGCTCGACCGGGCCGATGCGGTGCTGTCCGCCAACGGCTTCCTCGTGCGGCGTCTGTCCGGGGCGTCGGTTCTCGACGACACGACCGCGTCCCTCATGCAGGGCTTCGACGAGGAGTCGGCGGACTTCCCGGCGGCGCTGCGCGACGCGGTCCCCGCGCTGTCGCTGCTGCCGACGCTGGTGCGACCCGGCGACGTCGTCGGCGCGGTGACCCGCGCGGCGTCCGCGGAGACCGGGCTCCCCGTCGGGACGCCGGTCGTCGCGGGAGGCATCGACGCGATCGGCTCGGCGCTCGAGGCCGGACTGCTCGCCCCGGGGGACCCGCTCGTCGACATGACCGGGTTCTCCAGCGTGACAATGCTCGCCGTGCCGCGCGGTGCGACGGTGCCCGGCTTCATCCATTCCCGCCACTGCGTGCCCGACGTCGACCTGCTCATCACGGCTCAGGTCACCGCCGGCGCCACGATCGACTGGGTCAACGGCCTCGACCCCGCCCACGACCTCCGCGCGGCCGACCGCATCCTCGCCCGCCCCCGCCCCGGTCGCGTGACCATGGTCCCGAGTCTCGCCGGAGAGCGCACGCCGACATGGAACGCCTCGGCCCGCGGCGTCCTCGCCGGCATCGACCTGTCGACCGACGGCACCGACCTCATGCTGGCGGCGATGGAGGGCAACGCGCTCGCCCTCGCCCGAGACGTGGACGCCATGCGCACAGCCGGCTTCACGATCGATCGCCTCATCAGCACCGGAGGCGGCGCATCCTCCGACGCCTGGTTGCAGATCAAGGCCGATGTCCTCGGGATCCCCGTGTTCCGGCCGGCGAGCGGACACGGCGCCGCGCAAGGCGCGGCGATGCTCGCCGGTGTCGCGACCGGGCGGATCGACACGTTCGCGTCGCTGCGCGGCACGTCGTCGTCCATCGAGGCCGAGTTCCGACCCGACCCCCGCACGCACGAGGCCTACGCCGCCGCCCGCATCCGCTTCGAGGAGCTCGTCGTCGTGAGCTGACGGCGACCGCTCGGGAGGAGAGCCGGGTCGGTCCGCGCCGTGCAGGCCGCTCGCGTCGTCCGCGGACGAACGGCGGACGGGGCCGGCGCACGCGCGCCGGCCCCGTCCGATCCCGCGGGTGAGGGTCCGCGGATCAGAGGTTCGCGGGCACCTCGGTCGCGGGCGGCACCCGGCCCCCGTATCGCTCGTGCTCGATCTCCTCGAGGGTGCGCCCCTCGGTCTTCGGCGCCCAGATGGTGCCGATGAGCATGGCGGCGACCAGAAGGCCGAGGATGATCAGCCCGAGCACCGCGAGGCCGGTGCTGTCGAGCAGGATCGGGAAGACCAGGCTGAGCAGGCCCACCATGACGCGCGCCAGCATGAACAGCATGCCCTGGGCGCTCGCGCGGTAGCGCGTGGCGAACAGCTCGGCCGTCCAGAGCCCGTAGAACGCCTGCGCGCCGACACCCGCCGAGATGCCCCACGCGATCGCGAAGAACAGGGCCGTGCCGAGGCCGGCCGGGCCGTAGATCATGACGACCCAGGCGATGACTCCCAGCAGCGCTCCGCCGAAGTACAGCCAGCGACGGCTGACGCGGTCGCCGTATCGCATGAAGCCGAAGTAGGTCGCGAGCGCGGTCAAGGACCACAGCAGCACCTGCAGCAGGTTCTGCTCGGTCGCGTCGGTGAGACCCGCGGCTTCGTACACGCGCGGCTGGAAGATGCCCGCCTGCCCGGCCACCGTGTTCCACAGGCCGTAGACGCCGAGGAGGAACAGCAGCGCCGTCCAGTTCTTCGGCTCCTTGAGCAGCCCGACGATCCCGGAGAAGAACGACGGACGCGCGCCCGTGGCGGCCGCGGCCTCGCGGTCCTCCTTCCAGCGACGGGACTCGGGCAGCCCGCGCCGCACCCACCAGGTGATGGCGGCGATGACGAAGAGGTGGGCGAAGATCAGGCGCGATCCGACGAGCCCCAACGGCTCGACCAGCACGGCCAGCAGGAAGCCCACCGCGGGACCGACCGACCACGCGAGCTGCGCGGTGCCGACGTGCGCCGCACGGTGCTCCGTCGGCGCCTCCTCGGCGATGTACGTCCACGCGGCGGGCACGCCGGCGCCGACCGCGATGCCCATCAGGATCACGCCCGCCAGGAGCACGCCGACGTTGCCGGAGAAGGTCACGAGCAGCGCGCCGACCATGAACACGATGAGGTCGTACGTGTAGATGAACTTGCGCCCGTAGCGGTCGCACAGCGGGCCGCCGATCGCGGCGCCGATGGCCGAGCCGAAGGCGTTGGCCGACAGCGCGGCGATCACGCCGACGATGCCGCTGTCGAAGCCGAAGGCCTCCTGCCACAGCGTCAGGCTGGTGGCGAGGGCGATGATGGCGCCCGCCTCGATGTAGTTGGACATGGCGACGGCGATCGTCGCCTTCCAGGCGCTGAGAGTGCGCCTCTGCGTCGTCTGGCTGCTCATCGGGTCAGGCACCCCATCCTGCCTGCGTGCCGCCGACGCGCTCCGACGCGATCCGCGCCTGGTAGCCCGACTCGAGCTGGGCCCGCATCGGATCGGCGGGCAGGCCGCGTCCCTCGCGCCACTCGGCGAGGGCGGGGCGGACGTCGGTGTAGAAGGCGTCCATGAACACGGCGTTGGCGGCGAGGACGTCGCCCGAGGTCTGGGCGGCGCGCAGCGCGTCGGCGTCGACCAGCAGCGCGCGGGCGGTCATCTCCTGCACGTTGAGCACCGAGCGGATCTGGCCGAGGATCTTGTCCTCGACGTTGTGGCACTGGTCGAGCATGAACGCCACGTCGGGGTTGTTCAGGCCGCCCCCGCGGATCACCTCGAAGACGATCCGGAAGAGCTGGAACGGGTCGGCGGCTCCCACGATCAGGTCGTCGTCGGCGTAGAAGCGCGAGTTGAAGTCGAACGAGCCGAGCTTCCCGAGGCGCAGCAGCTGCATCACGATGAACTCGATGTTCGTGCCGGGCGCGTGGTGGCCGGTGTCGAGGCAGACCATCGCGCGGTCGCCGAGGGCGCTCACCTGGGCGTAGGAGGTGCCCCAGTCCGGGACGTCCGTGTGGTAGAAAGCCGGCTCGAAGAACTTGTACTCGAGGACGAGGCGCTGCTCGCCCGACAGACGCTCGTAGATCTTCGCGAGCGACTCGTGGAGGCGGTCCTGGCGGCCGCGCAGGTCGGCCTGGCCGGGGTAGTTGGATCCCTCGGCGAGCCAGATCTTGAGGTCGCGCGAGCCGGTCGCGTCCATCACGTCGATGCACGCGAGGTGGTGGTCGATCGCCTTCCGGCGCACCTGCGGATCCTCGTGTGTCAGGGCGCCGAACTTGTAGTCGTCGTCCTGGAAGGTGTTGGAGTTGACCGTTCCGAGGCTCACGCCGAGGTCCTCGGCGTGAGCGCGCAGGGTCCCGAAGTCGTCGACGAGGTCCCACGGGATGTGCAGCGCGACCGACGGGGCGAGCCCGGTGAGCTCGTTCACGCGCGCGGCGTCGGCGATCTTCTCGAACGGATCGCGGGGGGTGCCGGGCGTGCCGAACACCTTGAAGCGGGTGCCGGAGTTGCCGAACGCCCAGGAGGGCAGCTCGATCGCCTGCTTCTCGAGGGCGGACAGGACGTCTGCTGACAGGATGCTCACGGTGAGGCCTTTCTCACAGCGGGGCGGCGTGCCCCGGTCGGTGCGGTCGGTGCGAAGCGGATCAGGACGCCGCGCGGGCGGCGGCGAGCTGGGTCTCCAGGTGGAAGACCTCGGGATGGGTCTGCGCGGCCTGGTCGGGCCGGCCGTCGAGGCCGATGAAGAACGGGGCCATGGACGCCTCCCAGCGGGCGGCGACCTCCGAGCGGGCGAGGTAGGCCTGAGAGGCCGCGTCGTCGTCGGTCTCGTAGGTCCCGACCAGCAGGCCGTCGCCGAGGTGGAAGATCGAGTACCCGCGTCGGCCCGAGGCGGCGATCTCCTCCAGCATCTCGGGCCAGATCGGATCGTGGCGCTCGAGGTACCCGTCGAGCGATTCGGGCTTCACGCGCAGGGTGAAGCACACGCGCTGGCTCATCGTCGACTCCTCCTCGGGTGTGGAATGAATCGTTTCATATGACTCGCGACTCCGCAACACCGCCCCCCGCACGACCTCAGAGCGGGACGACGACCTGACGCTGCAGGTGCGCACGCACGCGCGCGGCCATGTCGAACGCTCCGCCGGACAGCAGCCACTGCACCTGCAGCCCGTCCATGAGCGCCGTCACATCGCGGGCGGCCTCCGCCGGCTCGGCGGCTTCGGCGGCGAGCTCGCCGGCGGCGCCCGCGTCTCGGAAGGCGGTCTCGAGCATCCCCAGGACCGACGCGTAGCGGTCGACGAAGTAGGCGTGCGCAGGGTGATCCGCGCCCGTCGCCTCGGCGGACAGGGTGCAGTGCAGCTCGACCAGGCCCGGCACCGTCTGGTTGTACGCGGTCAGCTCGACGAGACCCCGGAGCAGCTCGACGCCCTTCCGCGTCTCGGCGTCGAGGAAGTCGCGCGACAGGTCGTCGCGCCTCTCGAGGATCGCCGCGAGCAGCGCCGCCTTGGAGTCGAAGTGGTGCAGCAGACCGCTCATGCTGATGCCGACCTCGTCCGCGATCCGCTGGATCGAGCCGGCCCGGTAGCCGTGCGACGCGAAGACGCGGACGCCCGCCTCGAGGATGCGGCGTCGCCGCTCCTCTCCCTTGGCATACCTGCCTCGCACCGCGGTGGACATGAGGTCGACCGTATCGCGGAGCCGTCCCGGCGGAGGAAATGAAACGTTCCACGAAAACAGTGCAGCTACTCTGTTTTCGTGCTAGCGTCGGCGCCGCACCATCGCCGGCGGAGCCGCCGGCTCTCACCGCTGGAGGACGCAGATGTCGCTTGCACACCCACGGATCGCCACGCTGCGCGTGGGCGGTCGCGGCGCCCCGCGTCATGTCGCCGACGCCGCGCCGCGCGTCACCTGGACCGTCGAGACGACCGCCCCCGGGTGGCTGCAGGCCTCCGCGTCGCTCGAGCTGCGGCGCCCCGACGGCCGCATCGAGCACGCCGAGCTGCCGGACGGGCGCAGCGCGCTGGTGGCATGGCCCTTCTCGCCGCTCGGCGCCTACGACGCGGCGCAGCTGCGTGTGACGGTCACCGGGCAGGACGGCGAGCGCATCGGTCCGAGCGGGTGGCTGTCCGTCGAGACCGGCCCGCTGTCCGGGGCCGACTGGCACGCCCCCTTCATCGCCGCCGCCGACGACCTCTCGGACGGCGAAGACGCGGACGTCTCCGTCGCCCGTGGCGCGAGCGGGCCCGACGTGCGCGCCGACCTCCTGGAGGAGGACGCCGACCGCCGCGTGAGCCGCTTCCGACGCGAGTTCGCCGTCCCGTCGCCGATCGTCCGCGCCCTGCTCTCGTACACGGCGCACGGCATCGTCGAGATGCTGATCGACGGGCACGTCGTCGTCGACGACCAGCTCGCCCCGGGCTGGACCTCGTACGCGGACCGCCTGCTTTTCCGCACCGTCGACGTGACGGACCGCCTGGGCGCCGGCGAGCACGTGCTCGGAGCGCAGGTCGGGCCGGGCTGGCACGCCGAGCACTTCGGCTTCGACGGCGACTTCCGCCGCACATGGCACGGCAGACGCGCCCTGAGCGCGCAGCTGCGCCTCGAGTACGCGGACGGCAGGCACGAGACCCTCGTCACCGACGACCGCTGGGACGCGACGATCGCCGGCCCCACCCGGTTCGCCAGCATCTACCAGGGCGAGCGCTACGACGCACGGCTCGCGGACGACGGCCTGCAGCCGGGCGCGGCCCTTCCGGCGGCGAGCCGGGCGGTCGTGGTCGGGGCAGATCCCTCCCGCCTGCGGCCGGCCGGGCTGCCTCCCGTGCGGGTCACCGAGACCCGCACGGTGGAAGCGGTGATCCCCGACGCGTCGGGTGCGCCGATCCTCGACTTCGGACAGAACCTCGTCGGCCGGCTGCGACTGCGCCTTCGCGGTGCGGCCGGCACCGAGGTCGCGATCCGTCATGCGGAGGTGCTCGAGGACGGGCGTCTGGGCGTCCGACCGCTGCGCTTCGCCGCCGCGACCGACCGGTACGTCCTGCGGGGCGACCCGGACGGCGAGGAGTGGGCTCCGCGTTTCACGTTCCACGGCTTCCGCTACGCGCAGATCACGGGCCTCGACGCGGATTCCGTCGACGCCGTCGCCGAGGTCCTCCACACGGATCTGCAGCGGACGGGCTGGCTCGCCACCGGCGTGCCCGCCCTCGACCGGCTGCACGAGAACGTCGTGTGGGGCGCGCGGGGCAACTTCGTGTCGATCCCGACGGACTGCCCGCAACGCGACGAGCGGCTCGGCTGGACCGGCGACATCCAGGTCTTCGCCCCCACGGCCGGCTACCTCTTCGACACGAACGCGTTCCTGTCCTCGTGGCTCGAGGACCTCGCCGCCGACCAGGCCCGCATCGGCGGCGTCGGGCCGCTGTACGTGCCGCTGATCGATCAGGACCTCTTCCCTCCGACGCCGATCGCCGCCTGGGGCGATGCGGCGACCATCGTCCCGTGGTCGATGTGGCAGCAGTTCGCCGACGACGCCACCGTGGAGCGCCAGTACGAGAGCATGCGCGCGTGGGTCGATGTGGTGCACGAGCAGGCCCCCGACGGCCTCTGGGAGGAGGGCATGCAGCTCGGCGACTGGCTCGATCCGTCCGCCCCGCCGGACCGCCCCTTCGAGGCGCAGACCGATCCTCACCTCGTCGCCACGGCCTACCTCTTCCACTCGGCCTCGCTCGTCGCCGAGGCCGCGGTGCTCCTGGGACGCTCGGAGGACGCGTCGGCATACGGTGAGCTGGCCGCCCGCGTGCGCGACGCGTTCCTCGACCGGTACGTCGACGGCGAGGGACGGATGACCTCCGACAGCCAGACCGCCTACGCCCTCGCGATCGTCTTCGGCCTGCTGCCGGACGGGCTGGTGCCGGCGGCCGGACACCGGCTGGCGGCGATCGTCGAGCGGGGTGCGCACCGCATCGGCACCGGGTTCGTCGGGACCCCGATCGTCTGCGACGCCCTGACGCTGTCGGGCCACCGCGCCACCGCACAGCGCATGCTGCAGACCGATGAGGCGCCGAGCTGGCTGTACCCCGTGTCCATGGGCGCGACGACCGTCTGGGAGCGCTGGGACTCGATGCTGCCCGACGGGACGATCAACCCCGGCGACATGACGTCCTTCAACCACTACGCGCTCGGAGCGGTCGCCGACTGGCTGCACCGCGACGTCGGCGGCATCGCGCCGCTCGCCCCCGGTTACCGCCGGGTGCTCGTACGGCCCCGCGCGGGCCTCACCTCGGCCGCCTCGGCGCGCTACGACTCCGTGCACGGCACGTTCCGAGTCGAGTGGGAGGCGATCGAGCCCGCTGCCGGCGAGCTGAGCGCTCTGCGCGCGACCGTCACCGTGCCGCCCAACACCACCGCCGTGATCGACCTGCCGGGGTCCGACCCCGTCGAGGTCGGGTCCGGCACCCATCGCTTCGGCGCCTGACGCGCCGCCGCTTTCCCGTTCGAAGGAGAACCCGATGTCCCCCAGCCCTCGCACGGCCCGCCACGCCTGGTGGGTCGCCTTCCTCGCCGGCATGGTGTCGTACCTCGACGCCGGCGCCATCGTCACGACCGGCACGGCCCTGGTGATCTACAAAGAGGCCTTCGGGTTCTCCCCGGACCAGTACGGGCAGCTGTCGGCGCTGCTGACGTTCTCGATCGCCATCGGCGCGGTCGTCGGCGGAAACCTCGGCGACCGCTTCGGCCGTCGGCGCATCTTCGTGCTGACGCTGTCGCTGTTCATCGTGGGCGCGGGCCTGCTGGTGGGCGCCCAGGGCACGGAGTGGCTGTACCCGGGCATCGTCCTGCTGGGCTTCGCCGCCGGCGCCGACCTGCCCGTGTCGCTGGCGATGATCGCCGAGGTCGCGCGCGACTCCAACCGCGGCAAGCTCGTCTCGTTCTCGCACCTCCTGTGGATGGTCGGGATCGTGGCGGTCCTGGGCCTCGGCACGGCGTTCGGCGACCTCGGCACCGTCGGCGCCCGCATCCTCTACGGGCACCTCTTGGTCGTCGCGGCGATCGTGCTGGTGCTGCGCCTGCGCCTGCCGGAGTCGCAGGCCTGGCAGCAGAGCCAGACGCTGGCCGTCATCGAGCCCGGCTCGCGCGGCGCGGGCGCCTTCCGGGCCCTGCTCACGCCGCGCTACCTCGCCGCGCTCGCGGCGACGGCGCTCTTCTACTCGCTGGTCAACATCGCCGCGAACATCAACGGACAGTTCGGCGCCTACCTGTACGTCAACGTCGCGGGCGTCTCCGTGTCCACGTCGTCCGCGGTGAGCCTCGTGACCGTGTTCGTCAGCCTCGTCGCGGTCTTCTTCATGATGAGGGTCGTGGACGGGCGCAACAGGCTCCGGTGGTTCGCCGTCATGGCGGTGGTGAGCCTCGTGGCCTTCCTCGTCCCGGCGCTCGCGGGCGTGTCGCTCGCGACCCTCGTCGTCTTCGGGGTCCTGTATGCGATTGCGGGGGCCGTCGCGGGCGAGCCGATGTACAAGGTGTGGTCGCAGGAGCTCTTCCCCACGGCCCATCGCGCGACCGCCCAGGGCATCACCATCGCCTTCACGCGCATCGTCGCGGCGATCGTGGCGCTGTACACGCCGGGGCTGATCGACGCGGGCGCGTCCATCATCTTCTACGTCATGGCCGCCACCAGCGCGGTGGCCTTCGCGATCGGCCTGCTCTGGATCGCGCGCCTGCCGAAGGCCACCGACGACGATCCGGCTCTGCGGGACGACGACGAGGAAGACGACGAGCTGGCCGCTCCCGCGGCCCGCTAGGAGACGAGGACCCACCATGACCCGACCCGCCGATTCCATCCCCGCCGCCGTCGCCGCACGCGCGGTCGCCCCGATCGACGCCGCACGCCTCGGCGAGCTCGTCGGCCGTCTCTCGCTCGACGAGAAGGTCCGCCTGGTCACCGGGCGCGACTTCTGGACGACCTGGCCGATCGAGCACATCGGCCTGCGGGCGATGACGCTGTCCGACGGCCCGAGCGGGGTGCGCGGCCCCGTATGGGACGAACGATCCCCCTCCCTCAACCTGCCGTCGGCGACCGCGCTGTCCGCGACATGGGACCTCGACGTCGCGTGGCGCTACGGCGCGGCCGCCGCTGCAGAGGCCCGGCGCAAGGGCGTCGACGTCGTCCTCGGCCCGACCATCAACCTGCACCGCACGCCGACGAACGGGCGCCACTTCGAGGCGTTCAGCGAGGACCCTCTGCTGACCGCCCACCTCGCCGCGGCGTATGTCCGGGGCGTCCAGCAGAACGGCGTCGCCGCGACCCCCAAGCACTACGTCGCCAACGACTTCGAGCGCGAGCGCTTCACGGCCGACGTCCGCGTCGACGAGCGCCCGCTCCGCGAGCTGTATCTGCGCGCGTTCGAGGACGCCGTGCGGAACGCTCGCGCGTGGGCGCTGATGAGCGCGTACAACTCGATCAACGGCTCCACCGCCACCGAGAGCCCGCTCCTGCACGCGCCGCTCAACACGGAGTGGGGCTTCGACGGCGTCGTGGTCAGCGACTGGACGGCCGTGCGGTCGGTGGAGGCCTCGGCCGCAGCGGACCAAGACCTCGAGATGCCCGCACCCGGTGTCTGGGGCGACGCCCTGGCCGCCGCCGTCCGGGAGGGTCGCGTCGCCGAGTCGGCGATCGACCGCAAGGTCACGCGCATCCTCGGGCTCGCCGCGCGCGTCGGCGCCCTGGAGGGCTTCGAGCCGGTCTCCGTCGCGCCGACGTGGCGCGAGGACGGCGTCGGCTTCGCCCGCGAGGCAGCCGCCGAGGGCATGGTGCTGCTGCGCAACGACGGCGTCCTGCCCCTGGCGGCGCCGCTCGCACGCGTCGCGGTGATCGGCGACAACGCCGTGCGTGCGCGCACGCAGGGCGGCGGCAGCGCCACCGTGCTGCCCGAGTCGGTCACGACCCCCCTCGACGGGCTGCGCCGCGCGCTGCCGGACGCGGAGGTGGACTACCGGGTGGGCGCGCTGGCGCAGAGCGGTGTCGCGGAGTTCCCACTCGCGCAGATCCGCAATCCCGCGACCGGCGAGCCCGGGGCGCGCGTGCGCCTGTTCGACGCGGCCGGCACGGAGATCCACCACGAGGATCGCCGGGCGACGTCGCTCGTCTGGTTCGGCGGGGAGGCGCCGGTGGCGCGAACCGCGTCGATCGAGCTGCACACCGTCTATACCCCTGTGGAGACGGGCGCGGTGCGGATCGGCTTCGGCTCGGTCGGTCTCGGCCGCGTGCACCTGGACGGCGCGCTGGTGCACGAGGCGGACGTGTCCGCGGAGGGCGACGACCTCGGCGCCGCGCTGCTGCAGCCGCCGAGCTCCACGGTGGAGGTCGACGTCGTCGCAGGTCGCCCGATCGACGTGCGCGTCACCCTCGCCCGGCATGCCCCCGGGACGGGAGACCTGGACGGCGCCATGGGCCTCGACATCGGCTGGGAGCCCGCGGGCGTCGACGCCGACGCCCTGATCGCCGAGGCCGTCGACGCGGCCGCCGCCGCCGACGTCGCCGTGGTCGTGGTCGGCACGGGCGCGAAGGTCGAGTCGGAGGGCTTCGACCGCGAGTCGCTGGCGCTGCCCGGCCGTCAGGACGACCTCGTGGCGGCGGTCACCGCGGCGAACCCGCGCACCGTCGTCGTGGTCAATGCGGGGGCGCCGGTGCTGATGCCCTGGCGCGACGACGTCGCCGCCGTCCTCGTGGGATGGTTCGGCGGCCAAGAGTTCGGCAGTGCCCTCGCGGACGTCCTCGTCGGCCACGCCGAGCCCGGCGGGCGTCTGCCGACCACCTGGCCGGTCTCGGAGGCCGACGTCCCGATCCTCCACGCGGACGTCGTCGGCGGACGCGTGCGGTACGACGAGGGCGTGCACATCGGGTACCGCGCCTGGCAGCGCGCCGGCTCGCGGCCCGCTTACGCCTTCGGCTCGGGGCTCGGCTACACCACCTGGCAGGTCGAGGACGCACGGCTGAGCGATGCGTCCGTCGCGCTGGACGGCGAGGTCGCCCTTGAGGTCACGGTGACCAACACCGGTGATCGCGCCGGGAAGCACGTGCTCCAGGTCTACGCGCGACGAGAGGCCTCCGTGGTCGATCGTCCCGCGTCGTGGCTCGTCGGCTTCGCGACGGTCCGAGCGGAGCCCGGTGAGAGCGCGACGGCGAGGATCGTCGTCGCCGGCCGCGACCTCGCCCATTGGGACGACGGATGGCGCCTCGAGGCCGGGGAGTTCGTGCTGGCGGTCGGCTCCTCCGTCGAGGTGACCGTGCGCGACCTCGTGGTCACGGCGCGCGCCTGAGCATCCGGCCGGCCGGCCGCGCGGTTCAGATCCGTGCGGCCAGCCAGTCGAGCTGGGCGCGACGCTGGAACGCGCCGCCGCCCTCATGGTCGTTGAAGGGGTAGACCTCGATCGCGCGGTCCTCGCCGCCCCATGAGTTGTAGGCCGAGAACACGGTCGACGGCGGGCAGATCACGTCCATCAGGGCGACCGAGAACAGAGCCGGCACGGTGATGCGTCGCGCGAAGTTCACGCCGTCGACGTAGCTCAGCGTGCGGTACACCCGCTCCTGCAGGCCGCGATGGGTCGCGAGATGGTTGGCGATCTCGCGATACGGCATGGCATCGGTGATCGTCGTCGCGCGCGGGAACGCGCAGAGGAACGGCACGTCGGGCATCACCCCGGCCACCGGCACGCCGGCCGAGGTGGCGAGGGCGGTCGCCGCGATCGCGATGCCGCCTCCCTGGCTGGCCCCGGTGACGTACAGCGGGACGTCCGGGGCGAGCGCGGCCCCGAGCTCCCGAGCCGTCTCGATCGCGCGGAACGCGTCGGCGAACACCCGCCGGTAGTAATACGACGCCGGGTCGTCGATCCCCTGCGTCATCTTCCCCGGCGCGGACGGTCCGGAGCCGTGCGGGTCGGCCGTCGCTCCGGGGCGGCTGTGATGCCAGCCCTGGCCGCGGGTGTCGACGTACAGGTGCGCGTAGCCGGCCAGCGGCCAGGCGCCGACCTCGTGGGGCAGGCCCCGACCGCCGCTGTAGCCGAGGAACTCGACCACCACGGCTCGCGGCGCCGTGCCCGAGGGGACGTGCCACCAGGCCCGGATCTCGTCGCCCGCGAAGCCCGAGAAGACGACGTCGCTCGTCTCGACCAGGCTGAGCCCCGTGTCGGTGCGCTCGACGCGCGGCTCCCATGCCGCCGCACGGGTCTGCGCGATCGTGTCCGCCCAGAACGCGTCGAAGTCGGAGGGCTCGGCCACGTCGGCGCGGTACTCGCGCAGCTGGTCGAGGGGCAGGTCGAACAGGGCCATGGGTGCGGGCGCTCCTTCCGGGCGGCTCGTGCCGCTCCATGGACGAACGTAGCGTGCGGCGGGGCACGGGGCGCGCCCGCCCCGCTGACGGCCGCGGACGCGACCCGCGGCTCGCCGTCGGCGGCACGCGCGCCCCCGACCGTCGGACGCCGGTAACGTCGAGCGCATGGGCGTGAGCATTCGCGATGTGGCGACGCGGGCCGGCGTCTCCGTGGGCACGGTGTCGAACGTCCTCAACCGCCCGGAGTCGGTTCCCGTCGCGACGCTCGACCGGGTGCGCTCGGCGATCGCCGAGCTCGGCTACGTGCGCAACGAGGCGGCAAGGCAGCTGCGGGCGGGCAGGTCTACCACCGTCGGACTCGTCGTGCTCGACGCCCGCAACCCGTTCTTCACCGACGTCGCCCGCGGCGCTGACGACGCGGCGGCCGAACGCGGTCTCTCCGTGCTGCTCGGCAACAGCGACGAGAGTCCCGAGCGCGAGCTGCGTCTGCTGTCGCACTTCGAGGAGCAGCGGGCGCACGGCGTCCTGATCTCGCCCATCGCCGACGACGTGCGGCGCCTCCACGAGCTGCGGGACCGCGGGATCCCGGTGGTCCTCGTCGACCGCGCCGTCTCCGGCAGCGGCTTCTCGTCCGTGGCGGTCGACGACGTGCTCGGCGGCGAGCTGGCGGCTCGGCATCTCGTGCAGACGGGCCGCAGACGGATCGCGTACGTGGGAGGCCCCGCCGGCCTGCGGCAGGTCGACGACCGCGAGCAGGGCGCACGGCGCGCCCTCGACGGCGCCGACGCGGCGTTCGAGGTGATCCCGGTCGGATCGCTGACGGTGGCGGACGGCCGCGCCGCGGGCGAGCTGATCGCCGGGCGGGCCGAGGCGCACCGCCCCGACGCGGTGTTCGCCGCCAACGACCTGATCGCGCTCGGCGTGCTGCAGGCCCTCACGATCGCCGGCGTCGCGGTGCCCGGCGACATCGCGCTGATCGGCTACGACGACATCGACTTCGCCGCCGCGGCGGCCGTGCCGCTGTCGTCCATCCGTCAGCCCAGCCACGAGATCGGCGCGACGGCGCTGTCGATCCTCGCGGAGGAGGCGGACGATCCGACCCTGCCGACGCGCGAGGTCGCGTTCGACCCCGAGTTGGTCGTGCGCGCCTCGACCGCGTCCTGAGCGGCTCGGCGGCCGGCGTCAGAACACGGGCGCGACGAACTCGACGCCGCCGCGCGAGACGATCGTCGTCCCGTCGAGCTCGACGCGCTCGTTCGGCACGAGCTCGAGATCCACCGACCCCGTGGGCAGGTCGAGCGAGCCCCGCACGGGCCCCGCGCCGACCCCCACGACGGCCCGCACGACGCCGGATGGGTCGCACACCGCCCGCCAGCCGCGCGGGAACGCGCACGCCGGCCGCCCGCCGCGGAGCACCTCGACGCGCTCGTCGTCGGCCACGAGCTCCCACTCGACGCCGTCGATCACGCGTCCGTACGCCACCGCGTCCGCCGCGGCGCCGTGGTCGAGCCGCGTGGGCGCGAGCCCGGTCGCCCAGACCTCGCCGTCGGGCCGGGGAAGAAGCCCCGCGTACCGCTCGATCGCGTCGAGGAACCACAGGATCGACGGCGAGTAGACCTCCGTGAAGCCCGCGTCGCCCGACCACGGGTCGAGGCACTGCGGGAAGCGCTCGGCCACGCCCAGCGCCGCGAGGACGGGCTGGGACACCGTGGCGAGCTCGGCGACGTGCCCGTGATGCTCGAAGGCGTGCGGCGCGCGCAGCTGGGCGAGGAAGTTCACCGGACCGCCCCACGAGTTGCGGGACGCGTCGTGATCGAAGCGCGGGTCGTCCATCGCGATCGTCGTGAAGCCGTAGTGCGCGAGGAACTTGCGGGTGTTCATGAGGTATCGCCGCAGGCTCTCGGCGAAGAACGGCTCGTCGCCGACCTCGTCGGCGAGCACCCGGGCCAGGACGTCCCCCTGCACGCGCACGAGCCGGCCGTGCCGGTCGCGGTCGTAGAAGAAGCCGTCCTCGTCGTCGAAGCACTGGGCGTAGAGGGCGTCTCGCGACCGCCGTGCCGCCTCGCGCCACGGCTCGGGGTCTCCCCCGAGCTCGGCGTCGATCAGCGCGAGGTAGTCGCGCTGGCAGGCCACGTTCGCCGTGAGGTCGGGGGCCACGTAAGGCAGCAGCGGCGCCTCCGGATCGCAGAGGCGGGCATCTCCCCGGAACGCGCGGTCGGGGGCGAACCAGAACCGCGGCGAGAGGTCGTGGCCGGTGTCGAAGGTGCAGAACGCCTCCACGCCGCCCGTCCCGCGGGTGTCGCGGTACTCCCCCAGCCACGCGTCGTAGCGCGCCATGGCGTCGCGCATCGTCTCGAGGAACCCGGGGTCCCTCCGGCCGGTGAGCAGATGGTGGTTCCACACCACGCGCGCCAGCGGCGTGACGATCTGGATCTGGCTGAAGGCCGGTCCGTCCGCCGTGACCTTGTAGGGGATCATGCCGTCCTCGCGCTGATGCCGCGCGAACAGCAGCAGGGTGTCGCGCGCGATCTGCGGCGCGAAGCGGCTCAGCACCTCGGCGTTGATCGTGCCGGTCGACTCGATCCAGGCACCCCAGTACACGCCGCCCTCGTTGAGCACCGGCCGCCCGCCGGCCGCCGGGTCGTCGAGGGCGCGGACGCACTGGCTCAGCTCGGCGAGCGCCGTGTGCCAGCGCTCCTCGAGCGGGCCGCCGACGGCCGCGAAGCGCACGCCCGTCGAGGCGAGCTCGCCCCCCAGCGCCGTGTCGGACAGCCCCGCCCTCTCGACCGGGTCGCCCTCTCGCAGGCGCTTCAGAGCCTCTTCGGTCGCGGTCATCGCGTCCTCTCCTCTCAGGGAAGCGGGCGGCCCCAGGAGGGGCTGCCCGCGCGCTCGTCACCGAGCGATTCGAGATCCGAGCAGGTTACTGGAGCGCCGCGCCCAGCTCGGACACCCACTGCTCGCCGGCCTGCTCGGGGGTGAGCCGCCCGAACAGCACCTCGGACTCCATCCGCTGCGACAGCTCGTTCATGCTGGCGCCGCCGGCGGGCTGCGGCGGCGCGACGACCCCCTCCTCGAGCACGACGTCGACGTACTCCGCCGCCGTCTTGCTCGGTCCGTCGAGGGCCGGCTCGACCACCGCGAGGGCGTCGGGGTTGAACGGGACGCCTCGTGTGTCCAGGATCAGCTCGAGCGCGGACGGCTCGTGCAGGAACCAGTCGACCAGCATGGCCGCCTCGGCCGGGTGCTCGGTCGCGGCGTTGATCGCCCAGAACGCGGAGGGCAGCAGCGCCACTCCGGAGATCTCGGTCGACGTCGGGGGCAGCATCATCTGGACGTCCCCCGCGTCGGCGTACGCGCTCATAAGATTCGAGTAGCCGAAGGTGATGGCCGCCTGGCCGAGCGTGAAGGGCTGCTGGTCCGGCGGCAGCTGCCAGTTGGCGGTCACGACCGAGGCGTCGGGCAGGCCGCCGCCGTCCTGCAGCTGCTTCTCGATCTCGTACCAGCCCGCCATCTGCTCGGCGTCGACCCCCAGCTGGCCGTCCCAGTCGTACATGCCGACCTCGCTCACCTGGCTGGCGTACGTGCCGATGATGTCCTGGATGCGCAGGTCGAGACCGTAGATCTGCTGACCCCCGTCGGTGGTCAGGCCCGCGCTGCCGATCGTGTTGGCAGCCTCGATGAGGTCCTCCCACGTCCAGCCGGCCTCGGGGACCGGCACGCCGGCCTGCTCGAAGACGTCGAGGTTGACGAAGGCGGCGGTCGCGTTGCCGCCCGTCGGCAGACCGTAGAGCGTGTCGTCGACGACGGCGTTGGTCAGCGAGAAGTCGGGGTACTCGGACGTGTCGAGGTAGTCGCTCACGGTCGAGAGGTCGAGCAGCGCGCCGAGCGAGCCGTACTCCTGCGGCTTGGCGCCGCCGAGGGCGAACACGTCGGGCGCGGTGTCGCCGCCCGCGCCGAAGTCGGTCGCGAGCCGGTTGAACAGGTCGTCGGGGGCGCCGACGGGCGTGGTGGTGACGGTGATGTTCGTGTGCTCGGCCTCGAACGCGTCGATGATCTCGCCGAACAGGGCGGCGCGCGAGTCGTCGCCCCACCACGACATCTCGAGCGTGACCTCCTCGTTCGGGTCGGCGGTCTGCGCCGTGCCGCCGCCGTTGGAGCAGCCGCTCAGGATCAGCGCGCCGGCGGCGAGCGAGCCGAACGCCATCAGGGACACGCGGGTGCGGGAGCTACGCATCATTGCGCCTCGTTTCGGGTCGTGGCGGCCGGCATCGGCCGCCGTTGTTCCGGTTGCAGGACGGAAGGGACGCCGCCCGGCGCGGTCGCCCCCGGGTTCGGAGAAACCGCTTTCACGGAAAGTAGCATCGCGGGTCCGACGATGTCAACGACGCACCCTCCGCCTCACGCGCGCGGCGCGGCGGAGGAGTCGCGGAGCTCCAGCCGGGGCTGGAACACCACGTCGTGGCCCGGCTCCTCGCCGCGCAGCAGCGCATGCATGCGACGCCATGCGACCACGCCGAGATCGGCGTGCGGCACAGAGGCCGTCGTCAGGGCGGGCGCCACATACTGCGCCAGCGGGATGTCGTCGAAGCCCGTCACCGAGATGTCGTCCGGCACGCTCACGCCGAGCTCGCGCAGGCCGCCGATCAGCCCGATCGCGACGAGGTCGTTGAACGCGAGGGCGGCCGTCGCGCCGCTCTGCCTCACGTCCCCCGCCGCAGCGCGACCGTCGTCGGATCCGGCGCCGGCGGGCACGCGGTCGACCCGCACGTCCGGGTGCTCGTCCGAGAAGTCGCTCAGCCCCGCCTCGCGGTAGGCGTTCGACGCGCTGCGCTCGGGGCCGTACACGTAGGCCAGGTGTCGGTGCCCCAGCTCGTACAGGTGCCGGGCGATGGCGTAGATGCCCGTGCGGTAGTCGATGGACAGCGACGGCGACGCCACCTGCGTGGCCACGCGGTTGATGAGCACGAGGGGCTGCAGGCGGTCGGCCAGGTCGAGCAGCTGCTCCTCGGGCATTCGCGGCGCGCACAGCACGATCGCGTCGGTGCGGCGGCGGATCTCGGCCGCCAGCAGCGGCTCGTCGCTCGGCGACTCTCCCGAGTCGGCGACGAGCACGCGATAGCCGTCGCGCGCGGCGGTCTTGCTGAGACCCGCGAGCACCGACTGGAAGGCGGGGTTGGCGAGATCGGGCACGACGAAGGCGATCGCCTGCGTCTGCCCCAGGGCGAGGCTGCGCGCCAGCGGGCTGGGGGCGTAGGACAGCGCGGTCGCCGCGTCCCGCACCCGTTCGGCCACCTCGGGGTCGCCGGCGAAGCGGCCGTTCATCACGCGGGAGACGGTCGCGGGGGACACGCCGGCACGCCGCGCGACATCGGCGATCGTCACGCTCGCGCGATTCGCGGCCATCCGAGTCCCCTCCCCCGCCGCGTGATGACGCGGCACAGCCCACCATATCCACGATCATTTGACGGATCGGGTGCGACGTGCTGATAATCGGATCATCCGTGAAACCGCTTTCACGACATTGACGAGGAGGTCACGTGAGCAGTCTCGGCGAACTGCGCAGCATCGCGCTGTCGCGGCGCAAGGGCGCGCCACGCGTCCGGGAGAAGCACCCGGACAGCAAGGCGGCCCTGATCTTCCTGCTGCCCTGGATCATCGGCGTGCTCGGCCTGACCATCGGCCCGATCGTCGCGTCCCTGTACCTGTCCTTCACCGACTACAACCTGCTGCAGCCGCCGGTGTGGTCGGGGTTCGACAACTTCACGAGGATGTTCGCGGACGCACGCTTCTGGAACTCGTTCCGGGTGACGGTCGTCTACGTGATCGTCGGCGTCCCGCTGCAGCTCGCCCTCGCCCTCGGACTGGCGATCCTGCTCGACAAGGGGATGCGCGGACTGTCCTTCTACCGCTCGATCTTCTACCTGCCGTCGCTGCTCGGCGGCTCGGTCGCCATCGCGATCCTGTGGCGCCAGGTGTTCGGCAAGGAAGGCATCGTCAACGGCTTCCTCGCGTGGTTCGGCATCGAGGGCCCCGGCTGGATCGGGCACCCCGACTTCGCGCTCGGCACGCTGATCATCCTGCACGTGTGGACCTTCGGCTCGCCCATGGTGATCTTCCTGGCCGGACTGCGGCAGATCCCCGACATGTACTACGAGGCCGCCTCGATGGACGGCGCCGGTCGCGTGCGCCAGTTCTTCTCCATCACGTTCCCGCTGCTGACGCCGGTGATCTTCTTCAACCTCGTGCTGCAGATCATCTTCGCCTTCCAGTCGTTCACACAGGCCTACGTCGTCTCCGGCGGCACCGGCGGGCCGAGCGACTCGACCATGTTCTTCACCCTCCTGCTCTACAAGGAGGCCTTCACGGAGCTCGACATGGGCTATGCGTCGGCGATGGCATGGTTCCTCGTGATCGTGATCGCCGCCTTCACCGCGTTCAACTTCTGGCTTTCCAAGTTCTGGGTGTTCTATGACGACTGAGACCGAGACCCTGCTCCGCCCGGACGCCCGCCCGCTGCGGCGACGCGCCGGCACGGACGACGCCCTGCGGATCCTGCGCTCGATCGGCAAGCACGCGCTGCTGATCGCGGTGTCGATCCTCATGATCTACCCGCTGCTCTGGCTGGTGGTGTCGAGCTTCAAGCCGAACGCGGACATCTTCCGCGACCTCAGCCTGTTCGCCACGAACCTCACCACGGAGAACTACGTCAACGGGTGGAACGACCTGCAGCACCCCTTCGGGCAGTTCCTGCTGAACTCGGCGATCATCGCCTTCGGCGCGATCGTCGGGAACCTGCTGTCGTGCTCCATGGCGGCGTACGCGTTCGCCCGGCTGCGGTTCCGCTTCAAGGGACTCGCGTTCGCGCTCATGCTCGGCTCGATCATGCTGCCCTTCCAGGTGCTGCTCGTGCCGCAGTTCATCATCTTCAAGGAGCTGGGCTGGCTGAACACGTTCCTGCCGCTCATCGCGCCGAAGTTCCTGGCGACCGAGGCGTTCTTCATCTTCCTGATGGTGCAGTTCATCCGCGGCCTGCCGAAGGAGCTCTTCGAGGCGGCGCGCATCGACGGCGCCGGTCACTTCCGCAGCTACTTCCAGATCACGCTGCCGATGATCGTCCCCTCGCTCGCGACCACGGCGATCTTCACGTTCATCTGGACATGGGGCGACTTCTTCGGTCCGCTGATCTACGTGCGACTGCCCGAGCTGTTCCCCGCCTCGCTGGCGCTGAAGGGCTTCCTCGACGCGCAGTCCGCCTCGGACTACGGCTCGATGTTCGCGATGAGCGTCGTCTCGCTCGTGCCCCTGTTCCTCGTGTTCCTGTTCGGCCAGCGGTTCCTGATCAGGGGCTCCGCGACGTCCGGCATCAAGTGATCACCCCTCACCCGATCGGAAGCCCTCCCGCATGACCCGCCTCCGCTACGCCCTCGTCGGCGCCGGATCCCGCGCCCAGATGTACCTGAACGCGATCGCGACCACCCACGCCGACGCCGCAGAGCTCGTCGCCTGGACGGACACGAACCCCGGTCGCCAGGAGTGGTCGCTCGCGCAGCACGTCGGCCTCGGCCGGCCCGTCCGTTTCGAGCCCGACGGCCTGGGCGACGCGATCCGGGACCACCGGGTGGACCGCGTCGTCATCACGTCGCCCGACTTCACGCACGCCGACTACATCGTCGAGGCGCTCGAGGCCGGAGCCGACGTGGTGGTGGAGAAGCCCCTCACCACCAGCGAGGAAGGCGTGCGCCGCATCGCCGAGGCCGCCGAGCGCACCGGCCGTGACGTCACCATCACGTTCAACTACCGGTACTCGCCCCGCAACAGCGAGCTGAAGCGCGTGATCGCGTCGGGTGAGATCGGCGAGGTCACGAGCGTCCACTTCGAGTGGGTGCTCGACACCGCTCACGGCGCGGACTACTTCCGTCGCTGGCACCGCCTCAAGGAGATGTCCGGCGGCCTCCTGATCCACAAGTCGAGCCACCACTTCGACCTCGTGGGCTGGTGGATCGCGGACGTCCCGACCCGCGTGTACGCGTCGGGCGGGCTGCGCTTCTACGGCGCGGAGAACGCCGCGCGCCGCGGCATCGGCCCGCGTCCCGAACGCGGCACGACCGACTCGCCGCTGCGGGACCGGTTCAGCCTCGACCTGCGCACCGACCCCACGTGGAAGGGCCTGTACCTCGACCAGGAGCAGCACGACGGCTATCTCCGCGACCGCGACGTGTTCGACGAGGGCATCACGATCGAGGACAACCTCGCGCTCGTCGTCGACTACGCACGCGGCAGCACGATGTCCTACTCGCTCAACGCCCACTCGCCCTGGGAGGGCTACACGGTCGCGGTCAACGGCACGCTCGGCCGGGCCGAGCTCACCGTGATCGAGCGCGGGTCTGTGCTCGTCGACGAGGAGGGCCGCACGGTCGTCGACCCGAGCGCCCGCCCCGACCTGGTGGCCGACGACTCGCAGCGGCCGGTCGGCGAGCGGCTCGTGGTCCAGCGGCACTTCGAGGCCGCCCGCGAGGTGCCGATCCCCGAGGGCACCGGCGGTCACGGCGGCGGCGACGCCGTCCTGCTGCGGGACGTCTTCGAGGGCGGCGCGGGCGGGTCGGACGCCGATCCGCTCGGGCGGACGGCCGACTGGTCCGACGGCGTGCGGTCGATGGTCGTGGGGCTCGCCGGGAACCGCTCGCTGGCCACGGGGCAGGCGGTGAGCATCGCCGATCTCGACCTCGGTGCGGCGGGCGCCGCGCTGGTCGCCCCCGCCGGCGAGGCGTCGTCGTGAGCACGATCGTCGTCACGGGCGGTTCCGGCCGTCTCGGCCGCAGCGTGGTCCAGGTGCTCGCGGATGTCGGGCACGACGTGGTCTCGCTCGACCGCGTCGCCTCCCCCGGCCTTCCGTCGCGACAGGTCGAGCTCGACCTGCTCGACGCCGAGGCGACGCGCGAGGCCGTCGTCGAGATCGCGCCCGACGCGGTGGTCCACCTGGCGGCGATCGCGGTGCCGGGGTCGCGCCCGGACGCCGAGATCTTCGACGTGAACACGCGGCTCGCCTGGAGCGTGCTGGAGGCGGCGCTCGCAGCCGGCGCCGCACGATTCCTGGTCTCGTCCAGCCCCACCGTGCTCGGCTACGGCTCCCCCGGCTGGCGGCCCGAGTCGCTGCCGCTCGACGAGACGCACCCCGCCGCCCCGTGGAACGGCTATGCGGCGTCGAAGCTCGCGATCGAGGAGATCGTGCAGATGGCCGTGCGGCGGCACCCGGAGGTCCGCTTCGGCGTCTTCCGGCCCTGCTACGTGATCGCGCCCGAGGAGTGGCACGGGGCCCCGACCCAGCAGGGGCACACGGTGGCCGAGCGGCTCGCCGACCCCGCGCTGTCCGCCGTCGCGCTCTTCAACTACGTCGATGCCCGGGACGCGGGCGAGTTCGTGCGCGCCTGGCTGGAGCACGCGTCGGAGCTGCCGAGCGGAGAGACGTTCCTCGTCGGCGCCGCCGACGCGCTGATCGACGCCCCGACCGCCGAGGCCCTGGCGACGCACGTCCCGGCGGCAGCGGGAGCGGCGGCGTCGCTCGCCGGCACCGCCCCCGTCTTCTCGAGCGCGAAGGCCGAGCGCCTGCTCGGCTGGCGCGCGCGCCGCAGCTGGCGCACCGAGCTGCATCCCGTCGCGGCCGGCCGGGAGGCCGCCGATGTCTGAGCGCGCCGCTCCCGTCCCCGCGCTCCGCGCCGTGGAGACACGGCTGATCCGGATCCCGCTGGCGCGCCCGTGGGGCGCCGATGTGACGGACCTCCGGGTCATCGCGGTGACGGTGCACGATGCCGACGGCGGTGTGGGCCACGCGTTCACGTGGACGCCGACGATCGGCGGCACGGCGGTCAAGGCCCTGCTCGACGACGACCTGGTGCCGGCGGCGATCGGCCGCCCCGCCGATCCCGGCGTCTGGCACGACCTGTGGCGGCACGTCCACGAGGCCGGCGGCGGCGGCGTGACGACGATCGCGCTCGCGGGCCTCGACCTGGCGCTGTGGGACCTGCGCGCACGCCGCGCCGGGGCTTGCGTGACGGACCTGCTCGGCCGCCGCCACGACCGGCTGCCCGCGTACGGCAGCGGCGTGAACCTGCACTACCCGATCGACGAGCTCGTCGCGCAGGCGCGGCGCTGGGTCGCCGCGGGGTTCCAGGCCGTGAAGATCAAGGTGGGAAGCCCCGACCTCGGCCGCGATCTCGAGCGCGTCGCGGCCGTGCGCGCCGTGCTCGGCCCCGATCGCCGTCTGATGGTCGACGCGAACCAGCGCTGGGATCTCGAGACCGCGGCGCGCTCCATCCCCGCCCTCGCCGAGTACGGCATCGACTGGATCGAGGAGCCGCTGCGGGCCGACGACCTCGCCGGGTACCGCGCCCTCCGCGCCCGCATCGACGTCCCGGTGGCCGCGGGCGAGAACCTCCACACGGTCCATCGGTTCCGCGACTTCCTGGACGCCGGGGCGCTGGACGTCGTCCAGCCGAACATCGTGCGGGTGGGCGGCATCACGCCGTTCCTCGAGATCGCCGACCTCGCGCGCGAGCGGGGGGTCGAGCTCGCGCCGCACCTGCTGCCCGAGCTGTCGGCGCAGGTCGCTTACGCCCTGCCGGAGACGAGCTGGGTCGAGGACGTCGAGGACGCGGGCTTCGCGACGCTCGGCGCGCTGGTGGAGCCGAGCGGGGTGACGATCGCGGACGGCTGGGCGAGCGGCGGGCCCGCGCTCGGCCTCGGCCTGCGCTTCGCCTGACGCGCGCGCCGCCTCAGGCGCGCGGGGTAGCGCGAACCGGTGCCGAAGCGCCCTTCCGAACGCCGATAAGGGCGCTCTCGCACCGATATGCGGCGGCGTGGCAGCGCGGCCGGCCTCAGGCGAGCGGGTCCGCCAGCAGCGGCTCGAACGCCGCCTCCGCCGCGCCGATCAGCAGGCGGTCCGCCCCGAGCGCCGCCGCGCGGATCGCGAGGCGCTCCGCGGGCGCGGCGAGCGCCTGCGCGCGGACGGCCCCGAGCAGTCCGTCCGGATCGTGGTCGTGCAGGATCGCGAGGAACCCGCCGAGCACGATCATCGACGGGTTCAGCACGTTCACGGCGTTCGCGAGCGTCGCCGCGAGGATGCGCCGCTGCCGGTCCACCTCGGCCGCGACCGCCGGATCGTCCGACGCGGCGAGGGCGCGCGCCAGGGCCTCGTCGTCGGCGGACGGCACGGCGCCCAGGCCGACGGCCTGCCGCAGCCGCGCGCGGTTGACCTCGTCCTCGACCACCCCGTCCGGGGTGCGCCGCTCGGCCGGGTCGACGATGCTCGGCCGGTTCTGGCCCCATTCCCCCGCGTAGCCGTCAGCGCCGCCGATCGCGGTGCCGTGCAGGATGAGCCCGCCGCCGATCCCCGACGAGCCGCCGTTGAGGTACACGACGTCCGCATGGTCGCGCGCCGCGCCGAAGAGCCGCTCGGCTCGGGCACCCAGCGAGGCGTCGTTGCCGACCGCGACGCGAAGCCCCGTCGCCTCCGCGATCCTCTCCCCCACGCGTTCCTCGCGCCAGCCGAGATGCGGCGCGAGCCGCACGACGCCGTCCTCGGCGCGCACCAGGCCGGGGACCGCGACGCCCACGCCGACGACGCGGCAGCCGCGCAGCTCGCCCGCCGTCCACTCCCCGGTCACGCGCGCCACGGCCGCGGCGACGTCGCGCGGGTCGAGCGCTCCGCGCACGGCCTCGCGCACCCGCGCGCGCACCCGGCCGCCGAGGGTGACCGCGCCGATCTCGACGGCGTCGACCTCGGGGTTCACCGCGATCGCGAGGACGTCCTCGCTGGGCGCGACGATCGGGGACGGCCTGCCCACGCGCCGGGTCGGGTCGGGCTCGCGCTCCACGACGAGCCCGCCCTCCGCGAGGGTCGAGACCAGGTCGGAGACCGTCGACCGGTTCAGGCCGGTCTCGGTGGTGATGACCGCGCGCGAGCGGGGGCCGCGGTGGTGGACGAGCCGCAGGATCTCGCCGAGGTTCGCCCGGCGCACCCCCTCGACGCTGGTCGCCCTCATCGTCATCCCCGTCATCGTCCGTCCGCTGCCCGACCCACGCTATCGACCGGCGGGCGCCCCGCCCGCACGACGCCCCGACGACACGGCGTCATGCCCCGCGTCACGCGGGTGTCGTCGGCGCCGTGCACGGCCCGGCGTCAGCCGAGGGTCACCGCCGTCATCCGCGGGTCGTCCGGCGTCACCGCGTGCACCCCGCCCGTCAGCGTCACGACGGCGCGGGGCGTCGCGGCTCCCTCGAGGGCACGGCCGCGACGGCGCTTCTCGTTCGAGATCGCGCCGCCGGTCGCCTCGTCGGCGTCCGCCGCGCGCGCGGACGCCTCGGCGTGGGCGCCGGCCCACACCTCGACGTCGCCCGGCTCGACCACGCGCACCAGGTCGCGCCCGGTGAACGACAGCCGCTGCGCGGGCACGTCGAACGTCACGCGACGCGACTCCCCCGCTCCCAGCGCGACGCGCGCGTAGCCGAGCAGCTGCGCCACCGGCCGGGTGACCGACGCGACGACGTCACGCGCGTAGAGCTGCACGACGTCCACGCCGTGCCGTTCGCCGGTGTTCACCACCGTGACGGAGGCCCGGAAGCGGCCGTCGGTCGCGGCCTCGCTGTCGACCTCGAGGCCCTCGTAGGCGAACGACGTGTACGAGAGCCCGAACCCGAACGGCCGCAGCGGGGTCGGATCCGTCGAGGTCACGTCGGACGGCCCCCCGAGGATCGGATGCAGGTAGCTGTACGGGGCCGAGCCGGACGAACGGGGCAGGCTCACCGGCAGACGGCCGGACGGCGTCGCCGCGCCGGAGATCACCGCGGCGATCGCCGGCCCGCCCTCCTCGCCCGGGAAGAACGCCTGCAGCACCGCTGCGGGCCGCGCCGTCGCATCGCCGTCGAGCGCCCATGAGACGGCATAGGGCCGTCCCGTGAGCAGCACCATCACGACGGGCGTCCCGGTGGCGACGACCCGCTCGACGAGCTCGCGCTGGACGCCCGGCAGCTCGAGCGACTCGACGTCGTTGCCCTCGCCCACCGTGCCGCGTCCGAACAGGCCCGCCTGGTCGCCGACGACCACGACGGCCACCTCGGCCCCCGAGGCGACCTCGACGGCGGCGTCGAAGCCCGACCTGTCGTCGCCCTCCACGTCGCACCCCGCCGCGAAGTCGATGGCGGCGTCCGGGAACGCGGTCGCCATCGCCTCGCGCACGGTCGGGATCTCGAACCCGATCTCGTGGTCGGGGTGGTGGGCGAGAACGTGGTTCGCGAACGAGTAGCACCCCTGCAGCGCCGCCGCGCGGTCGGCGTTCGGACCGATCACGGCGATCCGCCGCGCCGCCGGCGCCAGCGGAAGGGCGTCCTCGTTGGACAGCATCACGACCGACTCGGCCGCCACGCGGAACGCGATGTCTCGATGGCGCGCGGTGTCGAGGTCGACCGTCGCGGGCGGCTCGTCCGCGAAGGCGCCCGGATCGAGCAGGCCGAGCTCCTCCTTCTGCGCCAGCGCGCGCAGCACGGCACGGTCGAGGTACGCCTCGTCGAGCTCGCCCGACCGCACGCGCTCGACGAGCGGCGCGAGGTAGGCGTCTCCCGACGGCAGCTCGACGTCGATGCCGGCGCGCAGCGCGAGCGCCGCGGCCTCTCCGCGGTCGGCGGCGACCGCGTGCATCACCTCGAGGAACGCGACGGCGAAGTAGTCGGCGACCACCACGCCGTCGAACCCCAGCTCGTCGCGCAGCAGGGTCGTCAGCAGCTCCGGGCTGGAGGCTACGGGCACCCCGTCGATCTCGGCGTAGCTGTTCATGACGCTCTTCACGCCGCCGTCGCGGATCGCCATCTCGAACGGGGGCAGGAACACGTCGGCGACCTCCCGCGGCCCCGCGTGCACGGGCGCGTGGTTGCGGCCGGCGCGCGAGTTCGAGTACCCCAGGAAGTGCTTGAGCGTCGCGTGCACCCCCGTGGACTGCAGGCCCCGGACGTAGGCGGTGCCGACCGTGCCGACGAGATACGGGTCCTCGCCGATGCACTCGTCGACGCGCCCCCAGCGGGGGTCGCGCACGACGTCGAGCACGGGCGCGAGCCCCTGATGGATGCCGAGCTCGCGCATCGACTCGCCGATCGCCTCGCCCATCTCGGCGACCGCCTCGGGGTCGAACGTCGCCCCCCACGCGAGCGGAGTGGGAAACGTCGCCGCCTTCCACGCCGCCAGCCCCGTGAGGCACTCCTCGTGCACCAGCGCCGGGATGCCGAGCCGCGTCTCGCTCTGGAGGCGCCGCTGCTCGTTCCACAGCCACGCCGCACGCTCCGCGGGGTCGACCGGGCGGGTGCCGTAGACGCGCGTGTAGTGGCCGATGCCGTCCTTGGTGATGTCGGCGAGCGAGCGGCCCTCCTTGGCCGAGCCCATCTCGTCCGCCATGGGCGCGACCAGCTCGCCGCCCTGGTCGAGCCAGTATCCGACGATCTGCGCGGCCTTCTCCTCGAGCGTCATCTGCGCGAGAAGCGCGGCGACGCGGTCCGAGACGACCGGGCGGGCGGGGGCTGCGGGGGTGTCCGCGGTCATATGCGTTCTCTCCAGAGATCTGTGGTGGGCGCGTCAGCCCTTGACGGCGCCCTGCAGGCCGTTCACGATGCGCTTCTGCATGGCGAGGAAGAACACCAGGGCGGGGATCATCGCCAGCGTCGTGAACGCGAACACGCCGGCGGTGTCGGCGGAGTGCTCGGACGAGAAGTCGGCGACGCCCAGCGGGAGCGTCTTCATGTCGCTCTGCAGCAGCAGCAGCGGGAGCAGGTACGAGTTCCATGATCCGACGAACGCGAGCACTCCCACGGTCACCATGCCGGGACCGGACAGGGGCAGCAGGATCCGCCAGAAGAAGCCGATCCGGCTGGTGCCGTCGAGCATCGAGGCCTCCTCGAGCTCCTTGGGCAGCGCCATCAGGAACGGACGGAGGATCACGACGGTCATCGGCAGCGCGAACGCCGCCTGCGGCAGCGCGACGCCCCACCAGGTGTTGCCCATGCCGAAGTTCTGGGTGAGCAGGATGAACAACGGCACGATCGCGACCGTGGCCGGGAAGAGCAGGCCGACGACGAACACCATGAACAGCACCTCGCGGCCGCGGAACTCGTACCGCGCCAGCGGATAGGCCGCCATGATGCCGAAGACCACGACGATGGCCGTGGTGATCACCGCGATGACCGTCGAGTTCAGGGTGTAGCGCCAGAAGGGCGAGTCGGGCGCCAGCACGCCGGCGTAGTTCGTGAACACCCAGGGGTCGGGCATCCCGGCCGGCGTGGCCGCCAGCTGCGCGTTCGTCCGGAAGCCGCCCAGCACCCCGTACAGCACGGGGCCGAGGGTCACGGCGACGACGACCAGCGAGATCCCGTAGACCAGCGGGTTCCCGCCGGAGTAGCGTCCGTTCCGTCCGCGGCGGGCGGGCTTCGCGCCCCTCGGGACCGTCAGTGTGCGGGTCTGGCTCATGACCTCGCCCCCTTCCTCGTGCCGCGGCGTTCGTCGTCGGGTCTCGTGTCGCGGCTCAGGATGAAGCGCTGGTAGGCCACGGCCAGCACGAGCGCCACCACGAACAGGACCACCGACGCCGCGCCGGCGATGCCGAAGTTCTGGCTGCGCGTGCCCTGGTCGATCAGGAAGGTCGCCATCGTCGTCGTCGAGTTGGCCGGACCGCCCTTGGTGAGGATCCAGACCATGTCGAACAGCTGCAGCGAGCCGATCATCGACAGGAACGCCCACGTGCGCATGGTGGGGCCGAGCAGAGGGATCGTGATCTTGCGCTGCACCTGCCACCAGGAGGCGCCGTCGAGCTGGGCCGCCTCGTAGAGGTCCTCGGGCACTCCCTGCAGGCCGGCGAGGAAGAGGATCACGGCCAGGCCGAGGTACTTCCAGGTGAGGACGATCAGCACGGTCCACAGCGCGAGGTCGGGGGTGCCGAGGAACCCCTGGGGCGGGCCGGAGAGCCCCAGCGCGGCGAGGACGGTGTCGATCACGCCGTACTGCGGCTGCAGCAGCTGGAACCAGACGACGCCCGCGATGACCTCGGCCAGCACGTACGGCACGAAGATGATGGTGCGGAGGATCCCCTGGCCCCACATCCTGCGGTTGAGCAGGAGAGCGATCGCGAGCCCGAGCGGGAGCTGCAGCAGGATCGACCCGACCATGATCACCAGGTTGTGGACGAGGGCGTCCGTGAAGACCTGGTTGGTCAGCACCGAGATGTAGTTGCCGAGGCCGACGAAGTCGACCATCGGCCCGAAGCCCCGCCACTTGTACAGCGACATCTGCACCGCGGTGATGATCGGCCACACCACGAACAGCACGAAGAGGGCGAGCGCGGGCGCCACGAAGAAGGCGATCTCCGCGCGCTTGCGCCACCTCGCGGCGCTCGCGGGCCCGCGCCGTCCGCCCGCGGCGGCACCCGCCGCACGCGGAGGGCGTGCGGCGGGTGCGACCGTGCGGGAGGGCGTCGCAGGCGAGGCGGCCACCGCGGCGGCCCGGTCGTCTGCCACGCCGCTCACTCCGCTTCGGCGGCCGACTGGATCGCGTCGACGATGTCCTGCGGGCCGGCCTGCCCGGCGAAGACGAGGGCGATCGCGTCGTTCATCGCGTTGCCCACCGACTGGCCGAGACGGGTGTCGAGGTACAGCTGCGTGTTGCCGCCGCCGTCGCGCACCGGGATCAGCTGCGCGAGCGTCTCGTTGGCGAGCGAGCCGGTGGCGGCGGGGTTCGTCGGCAGACCCATGTCCAGCTCGGCGAAGCCGATCTGCACCTCGTCGGACAGCAGGTACTGCGCGAAGTCCACGGCGGCCTCGGGCGCTCCCGTGGAGACCGACCACGCGTCGCCGCCGCCCATCTGGTCGTTCGGGTCGCCGGCCTGCCCGTCGAAGGTCGGGTAAGCGAACCAGCCGAGGAACGACGGCACCTTGCCGTCCTCCGTCAGACCGCCGGCCACGCCGGGCTCCCAGTGCCCGGCCAGCTCCATGGCGACCTTCCCGGTCGCCAGCAGGCCCGACGCCGACGTGGGGCCCGACTGCGCGGGGGTGCTCAGGAAGCCCGCGTTGAAGGGCTCGGTGGCGATCGTGTCCTCGAGGTCCTCGCCTGCCTTCAGGAAGCACGGGTCGGAGTAGTCCTTGTCGGCGACGGCCGCCTCGACGACGTCGAACGTGCACTCGCGGACGACGTTGTAGTACCAGTAGTGGGCCGCGGGCCACTTGTCTCCCGCGCCGACCGAGATCGGGGTGGTGCCCGCGTCCTTCAGCTGGTCGATCCAGCCGGAGAACTCCTCGATCGTCGGGTTCTGCGAGACGTCGGTGATGCCGGCGGCCTCGAAGAGGTCCTTGTTGTACCAGAAGCCGACGAGGCCCATCGAGTACGGCAGCGCGTAGACGCTGTCGTCCACGGTGTACTGGCCGGTGAAGGCCGAGATGGTCTCGATCGTGTCGGCGGCGTCCTCGGTGAGGTCGCGCACGAGCCCGCCCTCGACCTCCGCGCGCAGCTCGCCGCCGCCGCGGCTCATGTAGACGTCGGGGATCTGGTCGTCGTTGCCGCCCTGGAACGCCGCCTGCAGCTTGGTGAGCATGTCCTCGTGCTGCATGGCCTCGACCTGGACGGTGATGCCGGGGTTCGCGTCCTCGAAGTCGGCCGCCACCTGGTCGTAGTAGGCCTTGCCCTCGCCGGTGTTCGAGTTGTGCCACCAGACGATGGTGTCGCTGTCGCCGGACGAGCCGTCGCCGCTGCCGCCGCCCGTCGAGCCGGTGCCGGCGCAGCCGGCGAGCGCGAGGCCCGCGGTGAGCGCGACGGCGGTGGCTGCCAGCCGTGTCCTGGATGCGTTCATGGGCGTTTGTCCTCCTCATCGAGTCGCGCACCGCCCGGGTCGGGGTCGCCGGTGCCTCCGGTGCGTCGCGTCGACTTTGTCACCGGTCGCAACAAATGTCAATCGTTATCGATAACGTTTTCCATACGGCGGCCCGCCACGCGTCCGGAAGCCGCGGCGAGCGCTAGCCTGGGGACTCATGACGACCACCGGCCCCCTCCGCACCCCGCGCAGCAGGGTCACCATCCGCGACGTCGCGCTCGCGGCGGGGGTCTCCGTCGCCACCGTCTCCAAGGTGGTCAACGGGCGGGACGGGATCGCCGACGCGACCAGCGAACGCGTCCTCGGCGTGGTCGCCGACCTCGGCTACGAGAGCTCGCTGGTCGCGACGTCGATGCGGCGCCGGCGCACCGGCGTCGTCGGGGTGCTGGTGGCCGAGTTCGAGCCCTTCGCGCTGCAACTGCTGCAGGGCGTGTCGGAGGCCCTCCAGGGCACGGACTACGACGTCCTGGCGTATGCGGGCAGCGTCTCCGAGGGCGACCACGTCGGGTGGGAGAGGCGCTCGCTGTCGCGGCTCGGCGGGACGCTCATCGACGGCGCGGTCGTCGTCACGCCGACCGTCGCCGTGCCGACCTCCGTCGTGCCCGCCGTGGCGATCGACCCGCACACGGGCCCGGCCGGGCCCGCCACCGTCGACACCGACAACCTCGCGGGCGCGCGCCTGGCCACCGAGCACCTGCTGTCCCTCGGCCACCGTCGCATCGGTCACCTGCGCGGGCGCGGCGACCTCGTCTCGGCGCAGCTGCGCGAGCGCGGCTACCGGGAGGCGCTCGCCGACGCGGGCATCGCGTTCGACGAGCGGCTGGTGGCCGAGGGCGGGTACCGCCGGGCGGAGGCGGCCGTGGCCGCCGCCGCGCTGCTGTCGTCGGATGAGCCGCCCACCGCGGTCTTCGCCGCCAACGACCTCTCGGCGATCGAGACGGTCCGCATCGCCACGGAGCGCGGGCTGCGCGTTCCCGACGACCTCTCGGTCATCGGCTTCGACGACATCCCCGACGCGACCGCCTGCTCCCCCACCCTCACGACGATCCGTCAGCCGCTGCACGAGATGGGGGCCGCCGCCGTGCGCACCCTGCTGGACATGCTCTCGGGCGGCGAGGGCGGCCACGTCCGGATGCCCGCCGAGCTCATCGTGCGCGAGTCGACGGGCGCGCCCCGGGCCTGACCGTCCGGTCCGGTCATCGGACGGCGGGCGGCCGACCCCGCCGTGGGCACGCGGCCGCCGCCGTCCCGCTAGCCTGGCCGGATGCCCGATCTGACCGTCCTCGCCTGGGTGGCGCTCGCGGTCGCATCGGTCGCGGTCGGGGTGTCGAAGGCCGCGCTGCCGGGCGCCAACACGCTCGCGATCGCCCTGTTCGCGACGGTTCTCCCGGCCAAGGAGTCGACGGGCGCCCTGCTGTTGCTGCTGATCGTGGGCGACGGGTTCGCCCTCTGGCTGCACCGACGGCATGCCCGGCTCCGCGCGCTGCTGCCGCTCATCCCCGCCGTGGTGGCCGGCCTGGCACTGGGGGCGGTGTTCCTCGCCTTCGCCTCCGACGTCTGGACCCGCCGCACGATCGGCGCGATCCTGCTGCTCGTGATCGGCGTCACGCTCTGGCGCCGGCGACGGGCCGCGGGAGGCGAGGAGGCCGCTCCCGCCGGACGCGTGGCGGCGGCGACCTACGGCACGCTCGGCGGATTCACGACGATGGTGGCCAACGCCGCCGGTCCGGTGATGTCCATGTACTTCCTCGCGGCGCGGTTCCCGATGCGGCAGTTCCTCGGCACCGCCGCCTGGTTCTTCGCGGGCGTGAACCTCGCCAAGGTGCCGTTCTCGCTGGGCCTCGGCATCATCGACGCGTCCACGCTGCTCCTCGATCTCGTCCTGGTGCCCGGGGTCGTGGCCGGCGCGCTGCTCGGCCGTGCGCTGCTCGACCGCCTCGACCAGCGCACGTTCGAGCGGATCGTCATCCTGCTCACCGTGACGGGCGCGCTGTACCTGCTGCTGGCCTGACGCCGGCGGGTCGCCGAGAATACAGCTCTGCTCCGAGAATGCGTGTGCCGCACGCATTCTCGGAGCAGAGACGGATCGTCGCGGATCAGCGGCGGTGCGCGGCGAGCAGCCCCCGCAGCCAGAGCCCGCTGTCCTTCACGATCCGCTCCTGGGTGTCGTAGTCGACCCGCACGATGCCGAACCGCTTGGAGTAGCCGTACCCCCACTCGAAGTTGTCGAACAGCGACCACACCATGTAGCCGCGCAGGTCGACGCCGCGGTCCATCGCGCGCCGCGCGGCGGCGAAGTGTTCTCGGAGGTAGTCCGCGCGCGCCGCATCGTGCACGCGCGCGGCCCCCGCGCCCACCTCGACCTCGTCGGCGAAGGCGGCGCCGTTCTCGGTCACCATCAGGGGCAGCGCCGGGAACTGCGCGGACAGGGACACCAGCAGCTCCTCCAGCCCCTCGGGCGCGATGTTCCAGCCCATGTCCGTATAGGGGCCGGGCTGGGCGAGGAACTCCACGTGCTCGCTGCCCGGCCACGCCGACCCGGCGGCGTCCTTGTGCCCGTCGTTGCTCTCGCGGTCGCCCCGGCCGTCCCACATCCGCACCGTGACGGTCGAGTAGTAGTTCACCCCCAGCAGGTCGATCGGCTGGCGGATCAGCGCGAGGTCGCCGTCGCGCACGAACGCCCAGTCGGTGACCCCGGCGGTGTCCTCCAGGAGGTCGGCGTCGTACCGCCCGCTCAGCATCGGGGACGTGAAGGCGCGGTTGGCGAGGGCGTCGACCCGCCGACGCGCCTCCTCGTCGTCGCCCCGGATCACGTGGAAGTTCAGCGTGACCGACACGTCGGGATCGCTCGTCGCCGCGCGGCGGATCTCGGGCACGGCCAGGCCGTGGGCGAGGTTGAGGTGATGCACCGCGGCGAGCGCCGCCGCGGGCTCGGTCCGGCCGGGCGCGTGCGAGGCCGAGCCGTAGCCGAGGTAGGCGGAGCACCACGGCTCGTTGAGCGTCGTCCACGCGTCCACGCGATCGCCGAGCGCGCCGGCCGCGGCCGCGGCGTACTCGGCAAACCGCAGGGCCGTGTCGCGGTTCGCCCAGCCGCCGTCGTCCTCCAGCTCCTGTGGCAGATCCCAGTGGTAGAGGGTCGCGATCGGCTGGATGCCCCGGTCGAGCAGCCCGTCGACGAGGCGCTCGTAGAAGTCGAGGCCGCGTCCGTTCACCGCGGAGCCGCCGTTCGGCATCAGTCGCGACCACGAGAGCGAGAACCGATAGGCCTGCAGGCCGAGCCCGGCCATCAGGTCGAGGTCGGACTCGAGGCGGTGATAGTGGTCGCAGGCCACGTCGCCCGTGTCGCCGTTCCAGGTGCGGCCCGGCGTGCGGCTGAAGGTGTCCCAGATCGACGGCGTGCGTCCGTCCTCCGCCGCCGCGCCCTCGATCTGATAGGCGGCGGTGGCGGATCCGATCAGGAACTCCGGCGGGAAGACGAGGGATGGGTCTTCGCGGCTCATCGGACGTCTCCCCCGGTCGGGACGACGTCGACCGCGTCGGCGTCGTCGGATGCCAGGCCGATCACGGCCGAGCCGGCCCGCGCGTACAGCGGCAGGCTGTCGAAGCCGTGGCGCTCACGGCGCCAGCCCCCGCCCTCGACCGTCTCGCCGGTGAGCAGGCTCGTCCACCGCCCCTCCGGCAGGTACAGCTCCACGTCCCCCTCCGCGGTGAACACGGGAGCCACCAGCAGGTCGGGGCCGAGCAGGTACTGCCGGTCGAGATGCGCCGCGCCCGGGTCGTCCGGGAAGGCCAGCGCCATGGGGCGCATCACCGGCACGCCCGTGGCCGCCGCCTCGTCGCCGGCGGCCACGAGGTAGGGGCGCAGCCGGCGCTTGAGGGTCGTGAAGCGCCGCAGCACCGAGACCGCGCTCTGCGGGTCGGCCTCGTCGCGGCCCTCGGCCTCGTCGAACAGCCACGGCACGCGATAGGTGTCCGAGCCGTGCAGGCGGCTGTGGCTCGAGAGCAGGCCGAAGGCCACCCAGCGCTTGAACACCGCGGGGTCCGGCAGCCCCTCGAAGCCGCCGATGTCGTGGCTCCAGTGGGCGAAGCCGCTGAACGCGAGCGAGAGCCCGCCGCGCAGCGTCTCGGCCATCGACGCGAACGACGAGGTGCTGTCGCCGCCCCAGTGCACGGGCATGCGCTGCCCGCCCGCTGTCGCGGACCGGGCGAAGACCACGGCCTCGCCCTCCCCGCGCTCCTCGCGCAGCACCTCGAAGACCGCCTCGTTGTAGAGCTGCGCGTACAGGTTGTGCATCCGCTCCGGGTCCGAGCCGTCGGCGTAGACGACGTCGAGGGGGATCCGCTCGCCGAAGTCGGTCTTGAAGCAGTCGACGCCTTGGCGCAGCAGCCGGCGCAGGTGCCCCTGGTACCAGGAACGCGCGTCGGGGTTCGTGAAGTCGACGAGCGCCATGCCCGCCTGCCACAGGTCCCACTGCCACACCGAGCCGTCCGGCCGGCGCACGAGGTAGCCCTCGCGGAGCCCCTCGTCGAACAGCGGCGAGCGCTGCGCGATGTACGGGTTGATCCAGACGCAGACCGCGAGCCCCCGCTCGTGCAGGCGCGCGAGCATGCCCTCCGGGTCGGGGAAGACCCGCGGGTCCCACTCGAAGTCGCACCAGCCGAAGTCGCGCATCCAGAAGCAGTCGAAGTGGAACACCTCCAGCGGGATGTCGCGCTCCGCCATGCCGTCGATGAACGACGTCACCGTCGCCTCGTCGTAGGACGTCGTGAAGCTGGTGCTGAGCCAGAGACCGTAGGACCACTCCGGGAGCGTCGGCGGGCGCCCGGTCAGCGCGGTGTAGCGCTCGAGCACGGCGGCGGGATCCTCGCCCGCGAGCACGAAGTACTCCAGCGTCTCCCCCGCAGCCGAGAACTGCACGCGCTCGACGGCCTCCGATCCGACCTCGAACGAGACGTGACCGGGGTGGTCCACCAGCACGCCGTAGCCGCGGTTGGTGACGTAGAAGGGCACGTTCTTGTAGGCCTGCTCGCTGGACGTGCCCCCGTCGGCGTTCCAGATGTCGACGGCCTGACCGTTCTTCACGAGCGGACCGAACCGCTCCCCGAGGCCGTAGACCAGCTCGCCCACGCCGAGCCCGAGCTGCTCGTGCACGTACGCCGCGGCGGGTGTCGTGTCGGTGCCGGCACGGGCGTTGCCGACGATGCCGGGATCGACCTGGGCGCCCGGGGCGATCCGCATGTAGCCGAGCGACTTCTCTCCGCTCGACGTCAGCAGCCGTCCGGTGGCGGTGTCGCGGAACTCGAGGCTCCACGGCGCGCCCCGACGGATCACGGCGGTGACGTCGCCGCTGACGAGCCGCCCCTCCTCGCCGTCCACGACGACCTCGCCGTGCCCCTCCTCCGCGCCGACCAGGTCGAAGCCGCGCTCGTCGCGTCCGCCCCGGTGGTGCTCGATCCGCACCCCGATCACGCCCGCCAGGGGCGAGGTCAGCGTCACCGTCAGCACCGGACGGTTGAGGGTGTCACCGCGCCGCTCGACGACCTTCGTCGGCACCAGCGCGACGAGCGCGCGTCCCTCCGCCCGCAGCTCGAATGCCTCCCGCCCGTACAGCGCGTCGACTCCCGGGCGCAGCTGCCAGAATCCATCCGTGAACTTCATGCTTACTTGACCGCTCCTGCCGTGATGCCGCGCGCGAGGGTGCGCTGGAAGATGAGGAAGAACACGAGCGTCGGGATGAGCCCGAGCAGGGCCGAGGCGCTCGTCGTGGTGACGTCCATCAGCCGGTCGCCCTGCAGCACGCTGATCGCGACCGGCACCGTCTGGTTCGCGTTCCCGATCAGGAACGTGAGCGGGATCAGGAACTCGTTCCATGTCCAGATGAAGAAGAACACCATCAGGACGCCCAGGGTCGGCCGGCTCACCGGCACGATCACCTGCCACAGCGCCCGCCAGCGGCCCGCGCCGTCGAGTGAGGCCGCCTCGAGGATCTCCTTCGGGAAGGTGCCGAACACGCTCGCCAGCAGATAGGTGCCGAACGCGCTCTGGATGACCACGAAGGTGATGATCACCGCCCAGACGTTGTCGTACAGGCCGACCGCGCGGAACAGCGTGTACAGCGGGTACAGCAGCACCTCCTGCGGCAGCATGTTGGCCAGCAGGAACACGAGGATCAGCGGCACCCGGCCGCGGACGCGTCCGATCCCGATCGCGAACGCGTTCAGCACGGAGACGACGACGGCGAGCACCGCCACCGTGCCCGAGATGAAGAAGCTGTTCCAGAGCTTCTGCGGGAAGTCGACCCGCTGCCAGAAGGCGGCGATGCCGTCGAAGTAGAGGCCGGTGGGCAGCTGCAGCGGGCCGCCGGTGGCGTAGTCCTGCGGCGACTTGAACGAGTTGATCAGGATCACCAGGAACGGGAACAGCACGACCAGGGCCGTGATCGCGACGATCGCGAGCACGATCCAGTCGCCGACCGTGCGGCGGCGGCGATTGCGGGGCGCGGCGCCCCGGGTGACGATGGCGGTGGTGGCGCTCATCAGCGCTCGCTCTCCTTCCGTTCGGCGCGGTTCTGCGCCCAGACGAACAGGACGGACACGACGACGATCACGACCGTCAGCGCCGTCGCGATGGCGGCTCCGTAGCCCACCTGCTGGCTCTGGAAGAACTGGCTGTACGAGTAGTAGCTCGGCACGATGGTGGCGAAGTTCGGACCGCCGCCCGTGAGCGCGTAGACCGGCCCGAACACCTTCAGGGCCGCGATGGTGCACGTCAGCGCGACCACGAACACCTCGGGACGGATCATCGGCAGGGTGATGGCGGCGAAGCGGCGGAACCATCCCGCGCCGTCGATCTCGGCGGCCTCGTACAGCTCCGGGTCGACGCGCTCGAGCGCGGCCATGAAGATCACGACCGGATAGCCGATCTGGATCCAGACGAGGACCACCATGATGCTGCCGAGCGCCGTCTGCGGATCGCCGAGCCAGCTCCCCGCGAGGCCGCCCAGGCCGACCGCCTGCAGGATGGTGTTGAGCGCACCGTTCTCCGGCCGCAGGATCCAGCCGATCACGATCGCCGCGATCACCGACGGCAGGATCTGCGGCAGGTAGTAGGTGGCCCGCAGGAACGACGCGGTCCGCCCGCCGAACTTGCGGCCGATGACGTCGAAGAGCGCCGCGGCGACGACCAGGCCGAGCAGCGTCGGCACGATCACCATCGCGAGGATCATCGCCACGCTGTTGCGGAACGACAGCCAGAAGCGCTCGTCCTGGAACAGCCGCGTCCAGTTGTCCAGCCCCGTCCACCGCGGCGCGATGATGCCCCGGTAGTCGGTGAAGCTCAGGTACACGTTCCAGACGAGCGGCACCAGGATGATGATGGTCAGCAGGGCGAGGCCCGGCACCAGATACCACCAGTAGCTGCCGCCGGACAGGAAGGGCATCCCGTGGCCGTCGCCGCGGCGACGGGCGGCGCCCGCCGTCACGATCGCCCGGGTGGGGCCCTGCGCGTCCGGCGCCGGGGTCTGCAAGGTCGTCATGTTCCCTCCGGCCACGGCGGGGTCGGCGAGGACCCCGCCGTGGCGGCTCGATCGTGCGGTCAGCGGACGCCGGCGGGCAGGCCCGCGTCGTAGTCGGCGCCGAGCTGCTCGTTCGTCTCGGCGGGCGTGAGGGTGCCGTTCACGAGGCCCTGCAGCCCCGCGTTGAGCTCGTCGTAGAACGTCGGCGTCGGCCAGTCGGGGTAGAACGCCAGACCGTCGCGGTCGAGCAGCGTGTTGAAGTTCGCGATCAGCTCCTCGCTCGACTCGTTCGTGAGGTCGGCGGCGTCCGCCGCGACGGGCACGCCGCCGTTGTCTCCCATGAGCGCCTGGATCTCCGGGCGCAGGGTGATCTCGATGAACTGGTAGGCGAGGTCCTTGTCGCCGGACGCCGCGGGCACGACCCACAGGTTGCCGGACGAGCCCGGAGACATCTCCGCGCCGGGGAAGAGGAAGGTCGCCCAGTCGTCCTGCGCCTCGTCGAGGAACCGCCCGTACCACCAGCTGCCGGAGAAGAACATCGGGTACGTGCCGTTGATGAACCCGGTGCCCGCGTCCTCGGCGGCCAGACCGGTGGCGTCGCCGGAGATGAAGCCCCTGTCGACCCAGTCCTTCACGGTCTCGGTCGCGTAGGCGGTCTCGGGACCGGAGAAGTCCACCGGGTTCTCGTAGAGCTGGTAGTCGTTCACCCACTGCCGGTCGGCCTGGCTCAGCGCGAGCTGGTACCAGAGCTGGCCGAGCGGGTACTCCCCGGCGGCCTCCGCCAGCGGCGTCACGCCCTCGTCGACGAACGCCTGCATGACCTCCTCGAGCTCCTCGAGCGTGGTCGGCACCTCGAGCCCGTACTGCTCGAACATCTCGGTGTTGTAGAAGAACTGCACGTACTCGCCGTAGGTCGGCACGCCGTACCAGCTGCCCGACCCCATGACGCCGTTCTCGTCGTAGCGCGCGGTGGTCTGGAGGGAGGGCGCGAGCTTGTCGTCCCAGCCGTACTCGGCCACCGCGTCGTCGAGGGGCTCGAGCAGCCCCTGGCTCGAGAGCAGGCCCGCCGTGGCGTTGCCCTTGTTGTATTCGAGGAGGTCCGGGGCCTCGTCCGAGTTGAGCACCTGGCTCGCCGTCTGCCGGATCTGCTCGAAGCTGCGCTCCTCGAACTCGACCGTCGCGCCGGTCTCCTCCTCGAAGACCTCCATCGCCTCGGCCCAGGCGATGCCCATGGCCGAGTTGTCCCCCTCGTAGTGCCACAGCGTGAGCACGTCGTCCGACTCCTGCGCCGCGGGGGCGCTGCAGCCGGCGAGGGCGCCTCCGGCGAGCGCGAGCGCTCCGGCGGCGGCGAGGGTTCGCCGAGTCTTCATCTTCTACCTCCTTGTAGTGGGCTTCGCCCGATGGTCGCGGTGGTCCCGCGTGTCTGTTCGGTTGTGGGGTATGGGTCCCGTTGATGTCGAAGCGCTTCGACGATGGGCGCGCGAGCGCGCCTCGGCTCACCGCCGCGGGGCGGACACCGACCCCCTGTCGACGTACTCCGGCGCGAGCAGCTCGTGCCCGCCCGCCCCGCCTCCCCCGACGTTCGCCAGCGCCGACTCGACGGCGATCCGGCACATGCGCTCCAGCGGCAGGGTGATGCCGCTGAGCGGCACCGCGAGGTCGGCGGGGTCGTAGCTCGCCGCGGCCGCGACGAGCGACAGCTCGCCCGGCACGTCGACGCCGCGCTCGGCGAGGCGCCTCTCGGCCTCCTCCACCACGGGCTCGTTGGAGTGGAAGATCACCGCCGTCACACGCGGCTCCCCGTCGAGCAGGGCGTCGATCGCCCGTGCACCCGAGCCGCGCTCGACCTCGGCCCACTGCCGCACGAGGCGCACGCCGCGCGCACTCGCCGCGGCGTCGAGCCCGTGCTCGAAGCGCGCGAGGAAGCCCTGCCGACGGTCGAGGTAGCCGTGCGGATGCCCGATCATCCCGACCACGCGATGGCCGGCGTCCGCGAGTCGGTCGAGCGCCATGCGCGCCGCGGCGTCGAAGTCGAGGTCGACGCAGGCGAGGCCGTCGGCCTCGTCGGGCACGCCGATGAAGGCGGCGGGCACCCCGAGCTCGCGGATGAGAGGCACCCGCTCGTCCCGCTCGGACACCCCCATGGCGACGACGCCGTCGACGAGCGAGCTGTCCGCCACGCGACGGATGCCGCTGGTCTCGTCGTCGGTGGCGAGCAGCAGCACGTCGTACTCGTGCTCGCGCGCGACCTGCACGACGGCGGTCACGAAACGCATGTGGGTGGGCAGGTGCCCGTCGGAGTGCAGCGGCGCGCTGAGGGCGAGGATGTGGGTGCGGGCGCCGGCGAGCATGCGGGCGCCGGCGTGCGGCCGGTAGCCGAGATCGCGGATGGCGCGGTCTATGCGCTGCCTGGTCGTCTGCGAGATCGTGCGCTTGCCGGAGAGGGCGTACGACACGGTGCTGATGGACACGCCGGCGGCCTTGGCGACCTCGTTGATCGTGACCATGTGCGTCCTCGCAGCCGGGAGGCGCTCCGGAGGCGAAGCGCTTCGATTGGTTCGGGGCGACTATAGGCACCCGCGGCCGCGGGCGCAAGCACGACCTGCGCGCAGCTCCCGCCCGAGCACCCGCCGTCTCGTTGCACGCGAGCGGTCGGCTTGATATGTTTTGCTCTGCAACAATTCACCGACGACGCTGAAAGCGGGCACCACCCATGTCGCTCACCCCCACCAAGGACGACAAGTTCTCCTTCGGCCTCTGGACCATCGGCTACAACGGCACCGACCCCTTCGGCGGCCCGACCCGCCCGGCGCTCGACGTCGTGCACGCGGTGGAGAAGCTCGCCGGGCTCGGCGCCTACGGCCTCACCTTCCACGACGACGACCTGTTCGCCTTCGGCTCCACCGACGCCGAGCGCCAGACGCAGATCGACCGCCTCAAGGGCGCGCTGTCCGACACCGGCGTCGTCGTGCCGATGGTGACGACCAACCTCTTCAGCGCCCCGGTCTTCAAGGACGGCGGCTTCACCTCCAACGACCGCCAGGTGCGTCGCTTCGCCCTGCGCAAGGTGCTGCGGAACCTCGACCTCGCCGCCGAGCTGGGCGCCAAGACCTTCGTGATGTGGGGCGGGCGCGAGGGCGCCGAGTACGACTCCGCCAAGGACATCCGCGCCGCCCTGGAGCGCTACCGCGAGGCCGTGAACCTGCTCGGCGACTACGTCACCGACAAGGGCTACGACATCCGCTTCGCCATCGAGCCGAAGCCGAACGAGCCCCGCGGCGACATCCTCCTGCCGACCCTCGGCCACGCGATCGCCTTCATCGACTCGCTCGAGCGCCCCGAGCTCGTCGGCCTCAACCCCGAGGTGGGCCACGAGCAGATGGCCGGGCTGAACTTCGCCGCCGGCATCGCGCAGGCGCTGTACCACGGCAAGCTGTTCCACATCGACCTGAACGGCCAGCGCGGCATCAAGTACGACCAGGACCTCGTGTTCGGGCACGGCGACCTGCACAACGCGTTCGCGCTCGTCGACCTCCTCGAGAACGGCGGCCCCGGCGGGGTCCCCTCCTACGACGGCCCGCGCCACTTCGACTACAAGCCCTCGCGCACCGAGGACGAGACGGGCGTGTGGGACTCCGCGTCCGCGAACATGCGCACCTACCTGCTGCTGAAGGAGCGGGCCGCCGCGTTCCGCGCCGACCCCGAGGTGCAGGAGGCGCTCGCGGCCGCCAAGGTGCTCGAGCTCGGCCAGCCCACGCTGAACGACGGCGAGTCGTACGACGACCTGCTCGCCGACCGCTCGGCGTTCGAGGACTTCGACGCCGACGCCTACCTCGGCGGCAAGGGCTTCGGCTTCGTCCGCCTGCAGCAGCTCGCCACCGAGCACCTGCTCGGCGCGCGCTGACGGCCCCCGTCGGTCACCGCCGACCCGCCGCCGCCCCGTCCCGGGACGGCGGCGGGTCGCATGATCAGCCCATCGGAACAGGAGGAGCGATGACGCTCGTCGCAGGAGTCGACAGCTCGACGCAGAGCTGCAAGGTCGTGATCCGCGACCTCGAGTCGGGCGAGGTCGTCCGCACCGGGCGCGCCTCGCACCCCGACGGCACCGAGGTCGATCCCCGGCACTGGTGGGACGCGCTGCAGGCGGCCATCGCCGACGCCGGCGGGATCTCGGACGTCGCGGCGATCGCGATCGGCGGGCAGCAGCACGGCATGGTGGCGCTCGACGCCGACGGCGCGGTGATCCGCCCGGCCCTGCTGTGGAACGACACGCGCTCGGCCGGAGCCGCCGCGGACCTGACCCGGGAGGTCGGCGCCGAGGAGTTCGCCCGGCGCACGGGCGTCGTGCCGGTCGCGTCGTTCACCGCCACGAAGCTGCGCTGGCTCGCCGATGTCGAGCCCGATCGGGCCGCCCGGGTGGCCGCCGTCGCGCTGCCGCACGACTGGCTGACGTGGCGCCTGCGCGGCTACGGTCCCGCGGCGCCGGAGGCGGACGCCTCGCCGCTCGGCCCCGTGCTGGGCGAGCTGGTGACCGATCGATCGGACGCCAGCGGCACCGCGTACTTCGACGGCGAGAGCGGCGAGTACGACCGCGACCTGCTGTCGCTCGCGCTGCGCCGGGACGCCTCCGACGTCGTGCTCCCGCGCGTGCTCGGCCCGGCCGAGTCCGTGCGCGGCGGCGCCGGGTCGCCGGCGGCCGGACTGGTGGTCGGCGCCGGCTGCGGCGACAACGCCGGCGCCGCGCTCGGCCTCGGCGCCGCGTCGGGCGACGTCGTGGTGTCGATCGGCACCTCCGGCACGGTGTTCGCCGTCACCGACGCGCCGGTGCGCGACGCCTCCGGGACGGTGGCGGGCTTCGCCGACGCGTCGGGGGTGTTCCTGCCGCTCATCGCGACGCTCAACGCCGCGCGCGTGCTCGACCGCATCGCCCTCCTGCTGGGCGTCGATCACGACGAGCTCGGACGGCTCGCCCTCGCCGCCGAGCCCGGCGCCGCCGGGCTCGTCCTGCAGCCCTACTTCGAGGGCGAGCGCACCCCCAACCTGCCCGACGCGACGGCGACCCTGTTCGGGATGACGCTGGCGTCGACGACGCGCGAGAACCTCGCACGCGCCGCCGTCGAGGGCATGCTCGCGGGCCTGGCCGACGGCCTCGACGCGGTGCTCGACGCCGGACGCGCGCACGGGGTGGCCGCGGAGCGCATCCTGCTGGTCGGGGGCGCGGCCCAGAACCCGGCGGTCGCCGCCATCGCCGCGCAGGTGTTCGACGCGCCGGTGGTCGTGCCGGAGCCCGGCGAGTACGTCGCCTCCGGCGCCGCGGCGCAGGCGGCGTGGGCCCTCACGGGCGAGCGCCCCGCCTGGCCGGTCGCCCTGACCGCGCAGCCGCCCCGCGACACCCGCCCCGTGATCCGCGAGCAGTACGCCGCCCACCGCTGAGCGAGAATCCCTCTTCGCGCCGAGAATGCAGCGATCGCACGCATTCTCGGCGCAGGAACGGATTGTCAGCGGATCGCGGCTGTCACGCGCTCCACGAAGCCGACGTAGGACGCGGGGTCGTCGTCCGCGGTGACGGCGCGCAGCACCACCTCGTCCACGGCATCGAGATACTCCGCGACACGGTCGCGGAGGAGGTCGTCGGGACGGGCGACCGTGTCCATCGGCCCGAAGCCCAGGCGCGCGAAGTTCGCGCCGTAGGACGGGATCCCCGCGTAGCGGGCCGCCTCCGCCTCGACACGGCGCACCCCCTCCGCGTCCACGGCCGTACGCACATACAGGACGACGCGCCCGCTCGCGTCCGACGCACGATGCTCGGCCGCCTGCTGCGCGGCGGCCGCGGGCGTGAGCCAGTTCAGCACCACCCCGTCCGCCTCCTCGGCTGCGAGACGACGCATGCGGGGGCCGAGCGCCCCCACGACGACCTCGCCGGCGCCGCCCGCGCGCAGCTCGTCGACGGCGCCGCGCACCAGGCCGAGGACCCCGGTCCGGGCGGCGCCCGAGCCGATGCCGAGGACGAGCCGCTCGCGCGGGATGCGCAGGCGGCCGAGCTCGTCGAGCAGCTCCGCCGCCGGACGACGATCGACGGGGATCACGCCCGTCGCGACCCGCAGCCGCGTCGTGGCCGCCGCGGCTGCGGCGGCGACCTCGAGCGCGTCGTGCCCCGGCGTCTCGTTGACCCACAGCGCGCCGAGCCCCGCGTCCTCCATCAGAGGCGCGATGCGGCGGGCGACGTCGGCGCCCACGGCGGCAGCGATCCCGATGGACACCCGATGCAGTTCCATGCGTCGATCCTGGCACCTCGCGGCGACCCTGGCGGTAGCGTGACCCGCATGGAGCTCACGCCCGCCGAAGCGCGGCGCGCCCGCCTGTCCGCCCAGCTGCTGCGCGGCTCCGAGCTGTCGCCGGTGGAGGTCGTCGCGCGAGCGGTCGCGCTTCAGGGGCAGGATCTGCCGGCAGTCCTCCGCGCGATCGCGATCCGGTCGCGACCCGGCACGGGCGTCGAGGACGTGCGCGCCGCCTTCGACGCCGGACGGCTCGTCCGATCCTGGCCGGTGCGCGGGACCCTGTTCGCGACGACCCCGCGCGACCTCGGCGCGATCCTGGCGCGCACGGGCGAGCGGACGCTCCGGTCCACCGCCCGGCGCCGCGAGCAGCTCGGCCTCGACGACGCGACCCTCGACCGCGCCCGCGGCATCCTGGGAGACGCGCTGCGGGAACGGCCGCGCACGCGCTCGGAGGCGCTCGAGCTGTGGGAGGCCGCGGGCATCCCGACGCGCGGCGGCCGCGGCTACCACCTCCTGTTCCACCTCGCGGTGGGCGGCCTGATGCACTGGGGGCCGTTCTCGGGCCAGGAGCAGCTGCTGACGCTCACCCCGGCCGCGGAGCACGACCCGGAGCCCGGCCTGGACGGTCTCGCCCGCCTCCTGCGCGGCTACGTACGGGCTCGCGGGCCGGTGACGGCCGACGACGCCGCGTGGTGGTTCAAGCTGCCGAAGACCGAGCTGCGACGGGCGGCGGCGCTGGTGGACGACCTCGTCGTCACTTCTGTGGCGGGCACCACGGCATGGTCGCTGGAGCCGCCCGAGGCGCCGAAGCCCGTGGAGGCCCCAAACGTCACCCTGGTGCCGGGCTTCGACGAGTGGATCCTCGGCTACGCCGACCGGTCGCTCGTCGCGAGCTCCCGGATGATGGCCGCGCTGGTGCCGGGCGGTAACGGCGTGTTCCGCCCCGCGGTGCTCGTCGACGGCGTCGTCGTCGGCTCCTGGCGGATCCCCGCCGCCCGGTCCTCGGCGGGTCGCCAGCCGGTGCTCGAGCTCGTCGAGCGCACCGACGCCGCCACGCGCCGGCGGATCGACCGCGCCCTCGCGGACTGGCCGCACGTCTGATCCCCTCGGCCGCGGCTCCCGGCGCGAGGCCCGGCCGGGAGCGGGCCGGCGCTACGGCAGCACGGCCTGCCCGATGGGGCCCGGGTTGTGGGCGACCTCCCAGCGGTAGCCGTCCGGGTCGGCGAAGTATCCGGAGTAGCCGCCCCACTCGCGTCGCCGCGGTTCAGCCACGACATCCGCGCCCGCGGCGCGCGCCTCGTCGATCACGGCGTCCACACGGGCCTCGCCGTCGACGTTGTGCGCGAGGGCGATCGGCGGAGTGCCGTCCGCCGCCACGGGCCCGAGCTCGTGCTCGGCGGCGGCACGGTCCCACAGCGACAGGATGACGCGGTCGGCGACCCTGAGCATCAGCACCTCGCCGGCGACGTGCAGCTCCGGCTCCCAGCCGAGCCCGTCGACGTAGAACCGGCGGCTGGCCTCGACGTCGGCGACGACGAGGGTGACGAAACTGATGCGCTGCTCCATGTGGCCATGCTGTCACGCGCCGCCGGCGCGCAGGGCCGCGGGGGGGGGGGGGGGGGGGGGGGCGCGCGCCGGGGGGGCGGCGGCGGGGGGGCGGGGGGGGCCCTTGGTGCCCCGCGCGGCGGCCGCGCGGGGCGGCGCGGCCGGACCGCACCTCCCCGTCACGAGGTGCGGTCCGGCCGCGTGCGGATGTGCCCGCCCGCTGCCCCCGCGTCAGGCCGCGGCGGCCATCTCCTCCGCGACCGAGACGACGAGGCCGCCTGCCCGGGACGCCTTGTCGAGCGAACCCGTGTCGAGCGGACCCGCGTCGAGGCGGACCGTGCCGCCCTCACCGAGCGCGCCCGTGACGAACAGGTCGGCGATGCGGTCGTCGACCTCGCGCTGGATCAGGCGACGCAGCGGCCGGGCGCCGTACTCGGGCTCGTAGCCGTGCTCGGCGAGCCAGTCGATCGCCGCGTCCGTCGCCTCGAGGGTCACGCCGCGAGCGGCGAGACGCGCACGCGTCGCGCCGAGCATCAGCCCGACGATCTCGCGCAGCTGCGCACGCTCGAGCTTGCGGAACAGGACGATCTCGTCGATGCGGTTGAGGAACTCGGGCCGCATCGACTCGCGCAGCCGGCCCATGACGCGGGCCCGCAGGTCCTCGTCGTCGAACTCGCGCCCGCCCGACGTGAACCCGATGGCCCCCGCCCTCGAGGCGAGGAACTCCGAGCCGAGGTTCGACGTCATCACGATGACCGTGTTGCGGAAGTCGACCGTGCGGCCCTGCCCGTCGGTGAGGCGCCCGTCGTCGAGCACCTGCAGCAGCAGGTTGAACACGTCGGGGTGCGCCTTCTCGATCTCGTCGAACAGCACGATCGAGTACGGGTTGCGGCGCACGCGCTCGGTCAGCTGTCCCGCCTCGTCGTAACCCACGTATCCCGGAGGGGCGCCGACCAGGCGCGCGACCGTGTGGCGCTCGCCGAACTCGCTCATGTCGAAGCGCACGATCGCGCCCTCGTCGTCGAACAGCCGGCCGGCCAGGGCCTTCGCGAGCTCGGTCTTGCCCACGCCCGTCGGGCCGAGGAACAGGAACGAGCCGACCGGACGACGGGCGTCGCCCATCCCGGTGCGACTGCGGCGGACCGAGCGGGCGACGGCGGCCACCGCGTCGTCCTGCCCGATGACCCGCTCGTGCAGCTCGTCCTCGAGGGTGACGAGGCGCTCGCGCTCCGTCTCGGTGAGCCGGGCGACCGGGATCCCCGTGGCCCTGCTCACCACGGCGGCGATCTCGGGTTCGTCGACGACGGCCGGAGCGCCCTCGGAGGAGGCGTTCGCGATGCGCTGCTGGACCTCGCCCAGCTCGTCGCGCAGACGGGAGGCGTCCTCGTAGCGCTCGGCGGCGACGGCCGCGTTCTTCTCGGCCTCGACCTGGGCGAGCCGCTCTGTCAGCTCGCCCAGGTCGGCCGGCGCACCGAGCCGCAGGCGCAGCCGCGCCCCCGCCTGGTCGATCAGGTCGATCGCCTTGTCCGGCAGCACCCGCTCGGTGAGGTACCGGTCGCTCAGCTCGACCGCGGCGCCGAGGGCGTCGTCGGTGAACGTCACGCGGTGGTGCTGCTCGTAGGCCGAGCGGAGGCCGCGGAGGATCTCGACGGCGTCCGGCACAGAGGGCTCGCCCACGCGCACGGGCTGGAAGCGGCGCTCGAGCGCGGCGTCCTTCTCGATCGTGCGGTACTCGCGCAGTGTGGTCGCGCCGACGAGGTGCAGCTCGCCGCGCGCGAGGCGCGGCTTCAGGATGTTGCCGGCGTCCATCGCGCCCTCGCCGCTGCCGCCCGCGCCGACCACGGTGTGGATCTCGTCGACGAACAGGATCACGTCGTCCCGCTGCTCTGCGACCTCGTCCATGGTCTGGGTGAGCCGCTCCTCGAAGTCGCCGCGGTAGCGGGTGCCCGAGAGCATGGCGGCGAGGTCGAGGGCGATCACGCGCTTGTCCCGCAGCTGCTCCGGCACCTCTCCGGCGACGATCGCCCTGGCGAGCCCCTCGACCACCGCGGTCTTGCCCACACCCGCCTCGCCGACGAGCACGGGGTTGTTCTTGGTCCGCCGAGAGAGGATCTCGATGGTCTGCTCGATCTCGTCGGCCCGTCCGATGACCGGATCGAGCAGTCCGTCGCGGGCGCGCTGAGTGAGGTCGGTGCCGTACCTGCCGAGCATGCCGCCGGCGGCGGCCTCGTCCTCGGACGGCCCCGTCGCACCCTCCGAGGCGGCGGCGACGGTCTCCCGCACGCCCTGGGTCAGCGCCTCAGCGGTGACCCCCGCGGCCGACAGGATCTGCCCGGCCGGCGTGTCCTGGGCGAGGACGAGGGCGAAGAAGACGTGCTCGGGATCGATGTAGGTCGATCCCGACGCGCGGGCGACCTGGAAGGCGTGGAACAGCGTGCGGTGCACGGCCGGCGTGATGACGGCGCCGTCCGAGTCCGCGCTCGGTCCGGCCTGCGGCAGCCGCTGCTCGGAGGCCGCGATCACGGCGGCACGATCGGCACCCACGCGCGAGATCGCCTCTCCCACCGCGCCGTCGTCCGCGAGAACGCGCAGCACATGGAGCGCGTCCAGCTCGTGCTGTCCGCGGCCGAGCGCGTAGCGTCCGGCGCCCTGCAGCAGTTCCTGCGTGCGCGCGCTCAGGTATCGGCTGAGGTCGACCGAGCGCGCCGCTCGAGCTCGTTCGCCCTGCAGGTAGCGGGCGAGGAACTCGTCGAACGCGTTGGGGCCGGTTCCGTCGAACGGGGTGTCGGGCATCGCCGCATCTCCTCCTGAAACTTGCGTGGAGTGATATCAAGTCCGTGAACTTGAGTCACACGATATCAACTTCAACCAGGACCGGGACGGACTATTCCCAGGAGTTCTCATGCCTCACAGTCCGAGGTATCGGATACCTTGAGCTGCGAGGCATGAAGAGAGGGAGGACCATGCGCATCGACAAGGACCTGGTGGCGGCATCCGCCACCCCGCTGGTGCTCGGCATCCTGGCCGAGGGCGAGCTCTACGGATACGCGATCCTGAAGCGGGTCGGCGAGCTCTCCGGCGGGCGGATGTCGTGGAACGACGGAATGCTCTACCCCCTGCTGCACCGCCTGGAGCGCCTCGGCCACGTGTCGTCGTCCTGGGGCGTCTCCGAGAGCGGGCGACGCCGCAAGCACTACGCCATCACCGCAGCGGGTCGGGAGGCGCTCGCCGACCGACAGGCGCAGTGGTCCGTCGTCGTCGACGCGCTGCGCAGCGCCTGGGACGGCCACGCCCCCACGGTCGCGGGAGCCCCCGCGTGACCGCCGCGCAGGCGGCGCCGACGCCGCAGTCCGATCCCCTCGACGCGCAGATCGCCCGCTGGCGCGGCTACGTGCAGCGCCGCCAGGCGATCTCGGCCGCCGACGTGGAGGAGCTCGAGGACCACCTGCGCGCGCAGATCGACGAGCTCGCCGCCCGCGGGCTCGATCACGACGAGGCGTTCCTCGTCGCCATCCGCCGCCTCGGCGACATCGACGCGATGTCCGGCGAGTACGCGCGCGAGCACTCCGACAGGCTCTGGAAGCAGCTCTCCCTCTCGCCCTCCGCCGGCCCCGCGGCCGGGCGGGGGCGGCGGGAGGGTGCGGTGGCGATCGCCGCGGGGCTGGCAGCCGGCATCGCGCTCAAGGTCGCGCTCACGGTGACGGGACTGACCTTCGACGGCCTGCCCGACGAGGCCGCCGCGGGAGCGATGCTGCGCACCGCGTCGCTCTACGTCGCGCCGTTCCTGATCGCCTATCTCGCCTGGAAGAGACGGCTGTCGCCGCCGGTCACGATCGGCGTGGCCGGAGCCGTCACCGCGCTGGCCGTCGCCCTCGCGGTCGTGCCGTTCCCCCTGGCGTTCGGGCAGCTGTCCGTCCTCAGCGCGCTGCACGCCCCGATCGTGCTGTGGGCCGTCGTCGGCGTGGCGTACATGGGCGGACGCATCCTCTCGGGCGACCGCCGCATGGACTTCGTGCGCTTCACCGGCGAGTTCGTCGTGTACTACGCACTTCTGGCACTCGGCGGCGGGGTTCTCCTCGGCCTGACCGCCGCGGTCTTCTCGCTGGTCGGAGCGGACGTCTCCATCGCCTACGTCGACTGGATCCTGCCGCTGTGCGTGCCCGGCGCGGTCCTGGTGGCGGCATGGCTCGTCGAGGCGAAGCAGCAGGTGATCGAGAACATCGCGCCGGTCCTGACGCGGGTGTTCACGCCCCTGACGCTCATCATGCTGGTCGCCCTGCTCGCGGTCCTCGCGACGGCCGGCACGCTCGCCGAGGTGGATCGCGGCCTGCTGATCCTCATGGACGGGGTGCTCGTGCTCGTGCTGGCGCTGTCGCTCTACTCGGTGTCGGCGCGCGATCCGCTCGCACGCCCCGATTGGTTCGACGGCGTGCAGCTCGCCACGATCCTCGCCGCGATCGCCGTCGACGCGATCATGCTGGCGGCGATGATCGCCCGCACGGCGGAGTTCGGCTTCAGCGCGAACAAGACGGCCGCGATCGGCGTGAACGTCCTGGTGCTCGTGCATCTGGCCGGCCACGCCTGGCTCACGGTCTCGTCGTTCCGGGGGCACGCCGGCTTCGCGCGGATCGCGCGCTGGCACACCGGCTATCTGCCCGTCTACGCGGTGTGGGCGCTCTTCGTCACGGTCGCCTTCCCTCTCCTGTTCCCCGGTACGTGACGTCCGGCCGCTCCCGCGCGCGCCTATCCTTGGACGCGTGCGGGAGTTCTGGCGGGGCATCACGACGCTTCTCGACGGCTTCCGCTGGTGGCGTCGCCGTCCCGGCATCATGGCGGCCGGGCTGATCCCCGCCGGCATCGTCGGCCTGGCCCTCACCGCCGCGCTGGTCGCGATCGCGTTCGGCGCGCCGCACCTCGCGACCGCCGTCACCCCGTTCGCCGACTCCTGGGACCCGATCTGGTCGAGCCTGCTGCGCACGGTCGTCGGGCTGGCGGTGGTGGGCGGGACCGTCGTGCTCTCGGTCGCCGTCTTCACGGCGCTGACGCTCGTCGTGGGCGAGCCGTTCTACGACCGCATCTGGAGGTCGGTGGAACGGGAGACCGGCGGCGCCGTCCCGGATCACCCCTACGGCATCGTCAGCGCCGCCCGCGACGCCGTCAGCCTCTTCGCGCGCGGCGTGCTCGCCGCGCTCGGCGCGGGGGCCGTCGGACTCGTGCCGTTCGTGGGCGCGCCGGCCGCCGCGGTGACCGGCGCGCTCCTGAACGGCCGCGTGATCGCGGACGAGCTCGCCTCGCGCGGGCTGACCGCGCGCGGCCTCGACGCGCCGGCGCGCGCCGCTCTGGTGCGCGGGCATCGCGGCCGCGTGCTCGGCTTCGGCGTGGCCGTGCACGTCTGCTTCCTCGTGCCGTTCGCGGCGGTCGTCGTCATGCCGGCCGCGGTCGCCGGAGCCGCGCTGCTCGCCCGACATCTGGCGGGCGAGGCGGACGCGGGGTAGGGAGCGCGTCCCGCTCCCACGAGCGAGGACGGCGGGTCAGCCCTCGGGGTGACGGTCGCCCGCGGCGAGCGCTCCGCGGCCTTCGGCCCGGTTCGCCTCGCGGGCGGCCAGGAACAGCAGCACCAGTGCGACCAGGGCGGGGACGCCCAGCGCCAGGGCGGTGCCGAGATGCGGATACGCGCCCGTGAGGGCGCCTCCGGCGACGGCGAGGACCAGGAGCTGGGTCACGATGCCGCCCGAGCGTCCCCAGGAGCGTCCGGCCCAGGTCGCGGCGGCGAACGCCGCGATGGCCGCGGCCCCCACCACCGTCAGGACGATGAGCGCGATCGCGCTCACGGCGGACGTGGTGTCGTGCCCCACCAGGGCGACGATCTGCCAGCCGGCGAGCGCGAGGACGCCGACGGCCTCCAGGGCGACGACTGCGGCGGCGATCCGGGCGACGGTGCGGGGCACGAGGCTCTCCTCACGGCGGGACTCCGTCGGGCGTGCGCGGTCCGTGCTCGGACTTCGTCGCCAAAACCCTTGACCTGGGGCCCCAACTGTATGACGATTGTTAACGGCATGTTTCCCACGACGTGGTGGGGTGGCGGGCTCAGGCTCGCTTCATGACCAGCGTATCCGACCCGAACGGACACGCTTCTCACCCTCGACAACGGGCGCGGTGCGCTCGCTCGAACCCCACCACACTGCGAGGAGCATCACCATGGATTGGCGCGACAAGGCGGCCTGTCTGACAGTCGACCCGGAACTCTTCTTCCCCGTCGGCAACACCGGCCCGGCGGTCGACCAGATCGAGAAGGCCAAGTCGGTGTGCGCCCGCTGCACCGTCACCGAGGTCTGCCTCCAGTACGCCCTCGAGACCGGTCAGGACTCGGGCGTGTGGGGCGGCCTCAGCGAGGACGAGCGTCGCGCGCTCAAGCGCCGCGCCGCCCGCGCCCGCCGCGCAGGCTGACGCGCCTCGTTCCGGGCCCCCGCGACGAGCGGAGGAGACGGAACCTGCGCGATCCGAGATCCCGCATCACCGCAGTACGCATCATCGCAGTACCCACAGCAGCGAAGAGGCGCCTCCCCCGCTCGGGAAGGCGCCTCTTCGCACGTCCGGGGCCCGTCAGCGCTTGATCCACTTCAGGGGGATCTCGATGAGCACCTCGGTGCCGGCCCCGATCTCGCCGCCCGCGGGCGGCTCGTTCCCCGCCAGCGTCCGCCAGTCGATCGAGCCGCTGAGCTCGCCCTGGATCAGGGTGCGCACGATCTGGGTGCCGAGCCCGCGGCCGACGGTGCCCTCGGGCAGGCCGCTGCCCGAGTCGCGGACACGGACGAGGAGCCGCTCCTCGTCGCGCTCGGCGATGATCTCGACCTTGCCCTCCTGCCCCTTCAGCCCGTGCTCGACGGCGTTGGTCACGAGCTCGGTCAGGGCGAGGGCGAGGGGCGTGGCGTACTCGCTCGGCAGCACGCCGAACTTGCCGATCGAGTGGGTGTGGGCGAGCGTGTTCGGCGCGGCGGCCACCTCGGCCACCAGACGCAGCACCCGGTCGAACACCTCGTCGAAGTCGACGTTCTGCGACAGCCCGCTCGCGAGCGTGTCGTGCACCACGGCGATCGCGGCCACCCGCTGCATCGCCTGGGTCAGCGACTCGCGCGCCTCGTCCGACGTGGTGCGCCTCGCCTGGATGCGCAGCAGCGACGCGACCGTCTGGAGATTGTTCTTCACCCGGTGGTGGATCTCGCGGATCGTCGCGTCCTTCGTCAGCAGCTCCTGCTCCTGGTGACGCAGCTCCGTCACGTCGCGGCAGAGCACGATCGCGCCCGTGCGGTGGCCGTGGTCGCGCAACGGGATGGCCCGCAACGAGACCGTGACGCCCCGCGCCTCGATGTCGGTGCGCCATGGCGCCCGACCGGTGACGACCACGGGCAGGGACTCGTCGGTGTCGCGCGACGCGGGCAGGATGCGGCTGGTGACCTCCGCCAGCGACTCGCCCTCGAGCTCTTCGCCGAACCCGACGCGGTTGAACGCCGACAGGGCGTTGGGGCTCGCGAACGTCACGATGCCGTCGACGTCGAGGCGGATCAGCCCGTCGGCCGCGCGAGGTGCGCCGCGGCGCGGCCCGGTGGGCGCCGCCAGGTCGGGGAAGTCCGCCGTGGCGATCATGCGGAAGATGTCGTCGGCGCAGTCGTTGAAGGTGATCTGCTGACGCGACGGCGTGCGCACGTCGCCGAGGTTCGTGTGGCGCGTGAGCACCCCCAGGACGCCGCTCTCGCCGTCGAGGGCGCGCATGATCGGCACGGCGCGCACGCGGGTCGGGGTCTCCTCGAACCACTCGGGGCTCGACGAGTCGACGATGGCGGCCGACTGGAACGCCTCGCGCACCTGCGCCTGCCACTGCGGACGGATCCGCTCCCCCACGATGTCGCGGTAGAAGAGGGTCGCAGCGCCGCCGGGGCGGGTGTGCGCGACGGCGACGAACGAGTCGTCGGCGGTCGGGACCCACATCACGATGTCCGCGAAGGACAGATCGGCGAGCAGCTGCCCGTCTCCGGCGACGCGGTGGAGCCATTCGACATCCGCCTCGCTCGCGATTCCCTGGGCGTAGACGAGGTCACTGAGGGTCGACACCGCACCAGCTTAGTGCCCGGCGGGGGCGGCCTGCGCGGCGACGGGGCGCCGTCGCCGCGCGGCCGCACGTCCGACCGGCGATGCGCCGGCGCCCGGACGCAGCCCTGCCGCGATCCGGCGCACCGCCTGGGCGAGCGAGGACCGCGGCGCCACCTCGGCGACCGGGCGCGCCGCGAGAAGCGCCGCATCCGCGGCCCGGCGGTCGTCGGGGACGAACGACACGTCGGCGATCCCCGAGAACCGCTCGAGCGCGCGCCGCACCTGGCCGCGCGGGTCGACGCCGAGCGCGCTCGCGCGCACGCGGTTCACCAAGACTCGCACCGGGGTGCGCCCGATCGCCTGCCGGAGCTCGGCGTGCGCCCGTACGAAACGCGCGAGACCGACCGGATCCGCTCCCGCGACCGCGACCACGACGTCCGCCTCCGCCAGCGCGGCGAGCGTGGCCGCATTCCGACGAGGCCCGTCGAGGTCGCTGACGATCTCCTCGTCGGTCTCGAGCGACGAGGAGACGTCGACGACCACGACGTCGGCCCACGCCCGGATCGCGCGCAGCGCCGCGCTCAGGCGCGGTGCCGAGAGCTCGGGCCAGCGGGAGGCGCGGTTGATGCCGGTGAGGACGTCGACACGACCGGCCGGGTCGCCGAGGGGCGTGCTGACGCGCAGCAGCTCGCCGGCGTCGAGAAGCCCGAACTCCGCCTGTCGGCAGGCCGCGGCCAGGCCCGGGCTCTCGTCGGCGAGGCCGAGCGCGATCGCGACCGACGGCGACCTGCTGTCCGCGTCGACGAGCGCGACGTGGTCTCCGGCGCGGGCGTGCTCGACGGCGAGCCCGATCGCGAGCGTGGTGCGACCGGGCGCGCCGTCGGGGCCCCACACCACGATCACCCGCCCCTGCGCGGCTGTCTCCTCGGCCTCGGCGTCGAGCCGCGGGCCGGCGGCGGCCTCGACGATCCGCCATCCGGGCGCGTCCGGAGCAAGCGGCTCCCCGATGCCGAACGCCCGCGCGGCCCGCACGTCGGCGGGGCGATCGGCGAGCAGCACGATGCGCACCCCCAGCCGGTCGCACTCGCCGACGAGGGCGGAGGTGAGGGCCCGCGGAACGGCCAGCACGAGGGTGTCCGCCTGCCGAAGCGGCTCCGCACCGCTCCACGCCGCCGCTCCGGCTTCGGCGAGCGCGTCGGGTTCGATCGACGAGACGCCCGCGACACCCGCGTCCCGGAGCTCCTCCGAGATGCGCTCGGTGTCGCCGGGCGCCGCCGCCACGAGCGCGATCACCCCGCGTCCTCCGTGGTCTCGCTCTCCGTCACGTCCTGCGCCGGCTCGCCGGCGGGATCGCTCCCGGCCCCGTCCACGGCCTCGGCGGCGCTCAGCGCGCCGCCTGCGGCGGGCACCGTCGAGAGCGCGGAGCCCGCCGCCACCGCGGCCAGCACCGCGGGCACGTCCGCTCGGTCGACGACGAGCTCGAGCGATGCGCCGGCGGTCACCATCACGCCCTCCTCGCGAGTGACGCGAGCGACGACCGCGTCCGCGACCAGCACCCGCGGCGTCTCGAACGTGCCGGGCTCGGCGGCGGGCGTCTCCCACAGCTCGACGAGCGCGCCCCGCTCGACTCCCGCCGGCACGTCGACCGAGCTGCGCACCACGACCGCCGTGCGCGTGCTGCGGTCGCTGTCGCCGACGGCGGCGGACGGGAGCAGCTCGCCCGCGCCCACCGCTCGCAGGACGACGAGCCCGTCGCCGAGGTCGTCGGGGGCGAGGTACGCGTCGCCGGCCTTGCCAAGCGCGACCTCGACGACCGACACGTCCGCCGCCGTGACAGGCTGGCCGGGCACCAGCGTGTCGGCGGCGGCCAGCACCGCGACGGTCTGACGGGCGGCGCCCACCACGAACCAGACGCCTGCGATCGACGCCGCGACGAGGCCGACGCCGATCACGAAGCGGGCATCGGCCCAGAACCCCCTCCGCCTCGATCGCGCGAGGGGCGTCACCGGACGATCCGAGATGCTGCTCATGCGGGCCATGGTGGCAAAAGGGGCGGCCCGGCCTCGGCAGTTGTCCACAGGTGGGTCCGAGCGAGCGGGTGGCGCTCGCACCGGCGCCCATAATGGGGGCATGGACGAGGATCTCGCGCGCCGTCACGTGCCGCCCGCGCAGGTCGCGGAGCTGCTGGGCATCGACGTCGACGAGGTCGTCGAGCTGGTGCAGGAAGGGCGGCTCCGCGGCGCCCGCGTCGGCTCTCCGGCGCGCTGGCGCATCGAGCGCGAGAGCGTGGCCGACTACCTGGACGCGCAGGCCGAGGAGGCACGTCGGATGGCGCTGTGGCGGCAGTCGAACGCCGCGAGCTTCCCCGAGCTGTGGGGACGCGGGCGCGCCTGATCTCCGCTCAGAGCACCGGGACCCCGGCCGACGCGTCGATGCGCACCCACGCCACCCCGCCCAGCGGCAGCAGACGGTAGCCGCGCACCTCCGCCGCCCTCCGCGGCGAGCCCGCGTCGTGCAGGGCGAGGTCGAGGTGGTCGGCGCCCACCCGGTCGATCGTCCCCGCGAGCACACGCGTGGTGTCCTCGACCCTCGTGCCGCCCGTCAGCCCGATCGTCACACCGACGCGACGTCGCGCGAGGTCGCGCAGCGCGAGGGCGAACGTCACACGGGCGGCCAGACGGTCGGCGCCCTCCGACGGTCGGGCGCTGCGCAGCAGATCGCCGTGCGAGCACCGGATCGCCAGGATCGCGGCCAGGGGGATCAGCGACAGCCGCCGACCGCCCGCATCCGGCACGGCGACCCAGTCGGCGCCGACCGCGGCCGGCCGTCCCTCCACGACCGCGCCGTCCGCGAGCTCGAGGAGCACCCCGCCCTCTGCGTCGCGGACGAGGCCGCCGAGGCGGGTCCTCAGGTCGACGCGAGCGAGCCGGAGCCGCTCCGCCTCCGACTCGAGAGCGGCCCGCTCGGCCTCCCATTCGGCGGCGAGCTGATCCTCCAGGTCGTCGAAGAAGCGGTCCCATCGCACGCGGCGAGTGTAGGACCGACGCCCGCCGGCCCGCGCGATCCGTCCACAGGCCGTGACCGCAGCAGAGGCAATCGGATTGCTCTCCACGGACATACGTGCCGTCTCGGGAGCGCCACTGAGCGGGTGGTGGACTTTCGTTCCGTCCCGAAGACTGGGAGAAGTGGGGGTCCCGATGTCTCAGCCACCGTCAGCAGCGCCGTCAGACGGCAGACCGCTCCGCACGCTCGCAGACGTCGAGGAGCACTTCGCCCCGCAGCACGCGCCGACCGCCTCGCTGCCCGACCCCGAGCCGCTGCTCACCGCCCTCACCCGCGGGGTGCTGGAGGTGCTCGCGGGCGTCCGTGAGCCGGAGCAGCTCGCGCGATGGCTGACGGACGAGCCGTATCGCTCCCTGGTCACCCGTGCCGCGCTGGCCGTCCGTGCCCGCAGCGCGCGCCGCGCACCGGCCATGCGCCCGGTCTACGCGCTCCGCTCGATCCGGCACTCCTCCCCCGCCGACGGAGTCGTCGAGGCCGTCGTGGTGGTCGAGACGCCGCAGCGCACGCGAGCCGTCGCCCTCCGGCTCGAGGGCATCGACCGTCGCTGGCGCGCCACCAGCCTCTCGGTGCTGTGACGCGGGCTCGGCTCGTGCGGCCTACTGCTTGTACGAGCTGAGGAAGTTGCCGAGCCGCTCGATCGCCTCGCTGAGCACCCGAGCCTCGGGCAGCGTGACCACGCGGAAGTGATCCGGCACGGGCCAGTTGAAGCCCGTCCCCTCGACCAGCAGGATGTGCTCGGCGACCAGCAGGTCGTAGATGAACCGCTTGTCGTCGTGGATCTCGTGCACCTCGGGGTCGATCCGCGGGAACTCGTAGAGCGCGCCCTGCGGCTTCACGCTCGTGATGCCCGGGATCGAGACGAGCTTGTCGTGCGCGACGTCCCGCTGCTCGTGCAGCCGGCCGTCGGGCGCGATCAGGGCGTCGATCGACTGCACCCCGGTGAGCGCCGCCAGCACGGCGTGCTGCGCCGGGACGTTCGCGCACAGGCGCGTGGAGGCGAGCAGCTGCACCCCCTCCAGGAAGCCCTTGGCGTGGTCCTTCGGGCCCGTGATGACGAGCCAGCCGGAGCGGTAGCCGGCCACGCGGTAGGTCTTCGACAGCCCGTTGAACGTGAACACGAGCAGGTCCGGCGCCACCGTGGCCATCGGCAGGTGCACGGCGCCGTCGAAGAGGATGCGGTCGTAGATCTCGTCGGACAGCACCAGCAGGGAGTTCTCGCGCGCGATCTGGGCGATGCCCTCCAGAGTCTCGCGCGTGTACACCGCCCCGGTGGGGTTGTTCGGGTTGATCACGACGATCGCCTTCGTCTGCGGCGTGATCTTCGCGCGGATGTCCTCGAGGTCGGGCTGCCAGCCGTTCTGCTCGTCGCAGAGGTAGTGCACGGGCGTGCCGCCCGAGAGGCTCGTCATCGCCGTCCACAGCGGATAGTCGGGTGCGGGGATCAGCACCTCGTCGCCCTGGTCGAGCAGCGCCTGCATCGTCATCGTGATGAGCTCGCTGACGCCGTTGCCGAGGTACACGTCGTCCGGGTCGACCGCGGGGAAGCCCGGCGTCTGCTCGTAGCGGCTGACGATCGCGCGACGCGCGGGCAGGATGCCCCGGCTGTCGCTGTAGCCGTGCGCGTACGGGATCGCCTCGATCACGTCGCGCACGATCTGGTACGGCGCCTCGAAGCCGAACGTGGCGGGGTTGCCGGTGTTCAGCTTGAGGATCGTGTGCCCGTCGGCCTCGAGCCGCGTGGCCTCCTCCAGGGCGGCGCCCCGGATCTCATAGAGGACGTTGCGGAGCTTCGAGGACTGGTCCAGCGTGCGCAGGCGGCCTCCGCCGGGCTGCGAGAGGGACGGGACAGGGGTGGTCATCGCCCCAGGATATGCCGCCCTGCAGCGGTCCACGCGCGCATGCGTGGACCGCTACGGGTCAGCGGCCCTTCTTCTTGCCGGCGCGACGCTGCTCGCGGTTCTGGGGCGCGGCCGGCGCCTCCTGAGTCGCGGCGTCGGCCGCCTGGCCGAACGCGCTGGCACCCGCGGCGGGCCCCGCCTGCGGCGCGGTCGTCTGCGTCTGGGCGGCGCGGCGCTCGCGGTCGGTGGCCGCCTTGTTGACCTGTCCGCGGTCGTTGCGCACCTCGACCTCGCCGGCGTCGTTCGGCGCCGAGTACTCGAGCTGGGTGTCGGTCGGCTGGTCGGAGAGCCCCTTGGCCTCGACCTGCAGATCCTCGTGCACGTGATCGCCGTGGTCCACGCGGCGCACCTGCACGTCGAGGTTGAAGAGGTAGCCGACGGCCTCCTCCTTGATCTGCCCCATCATGGTCTGGAACATCGAGTAGCCCTCGCGCTGGTACTCGATGAGCGGATCGCGCTGCGCCATCGCACGCAGGCCGATGCCGTCCTTGAGGTAGTCCATCTCGTACAGGTGGTCGCGCCAGCGACGGTCGAGCACCTGGAGGACGACGCGTCGCTCGAGCTCGCGCACCGCCGCCTCGCCGAGCGTCTCCTCGCGCTTGCCGTAGGCGATCTTCGCGTCGCTCAGCAGCTCGCGCTTGAGCCCCTCGGCGGTGATGCCGCCCTTGCGGCCACCGGCCTCGGCGACCACCTCGTCGATCGTGACGCCGACGGGATAGAGCGTCTTCAGCTCGGTCCACAGCGCGTCGAAGTCCCAGCTCTCGTTGTGGCCGCCCGCGGTGTGCTCGTCAACGACGGCGGTGATCGCGTCCTCGATGAAGTGCTGGACGCGACCGGCGATCTCGTCGCCCTCGAGGATGTGGCGGCGATCCGAGTAGATCGCCTCGCGCTGGCGGTTGAGCACGTCGTCGTACTTCAGCACGTTCTTGCGCGCCTCGGCGTTGCGCGACTCGATCGCGGCCTGGGCGTTCTTGATGAGGTTCGACACGAGACGCATCTCGATGGCGACGTCGTCCGGGAAGTCCGTGCGGGCGAGCAGCGCCTCGGCGGCCCCCGACTGGAAGCGGCGCATCAGGTCGTCCTCGAGCGACAGGTAGAAGCGGCTCTCGCCGGGGTCGCCCTGACGTCCGGCGCGGCCTCGGAGCTGGTTGTCGATGCGTCGCGACTCGTGGCGCTCCGTGCCGAGCACGTAGAGGCCGCCGACCTCGACGACCTTCGTCGCCTCCTTCGCGACCTCGTCGCGCATACGCTCGAAGACGGGGGCCCACTCGGCCTCGTACTCCTCCGGCTCGGTGCCCGCCGGGTCGAGCCCCTTGCTCTTCATCTCCTGCACGGCCAGGAACTCCGCGTTGCCGCCGAGCATGATGTCGGTTCCACGGCCCGCCATGTTCGTGGCGACGGTCACCGACCCCAGGCGTCCGGCGCGCGCGACGATCTCGGCCTCGCGCGCATGGTTCTTCGCGTTCAGGACCTCGTGCTTGATGCCCTTCTTCGCGAGCAGGCGGGAGAGGTACTCGCTCTTCTCGACGCTGACCGTTCCGACCAGCACCGGCTGGCCGTTCTCGTGCCGCTCGGCGATGTCCTCCACGACCTGCGCGAACTTGCCCTGCTCGGTGCGGTAGATCAGGTCCTGCTTGTCCTTGCGGATCATCGGCTTGTTCGTCGGGATCGGGATGACGCCGAGCTTGTAGGTCGACATGAACTCGCCGGCCTCGGTCTCGGCCGTTCCGGTCATGCCCGAGAGCGTGTCATACAGGCGGAAGTAGTTCTGCAGCGTCACCGTGGCGAGGGTCTGGTTCTCCGCCTTGACGGGCACGCCCTCCTTCGCCTCGATCGCCTGGTGGATGCCCTCGTTGTACCGGCGGCCGACGAGGATGCGCCCGGTGTGCTCGTCGACGATCATCACCTCGTCGTTCATCACGACGTAGTCGGTGTCGCGCTTGAACAGCGCGAGCGCCTTGATCGAGTTGTTCAGGAACGAGATCAGCGGCGTGTTCGCCGACTCGTAGAGGTTGTCGATGCCGAGGTAGTCCTCGACCTTCTCGATGCCCGCCTCGAGCACGCCGACGGTGCGCTTCTTGATGTCGACCTCGAAGTCGACGCCCTCCTCGAGGGTGCGGGCGATCTTCGCGAACTCGACGAACCAGCGGTTGGCCTCGCCCGACGACGGGCCGGAGATGATCAGCGGCGTGCGCGCCTCGTCGATCAGGATCGAGTCGACCTCGTCGACGATCGCGAAGAAGTGCCCGCGCTGCACCAGGTCGTCCTTGCGCCAGGCCATGTTGTCGCGCAGGTAGTCGAAGCCGAACTCGTTGTTGGTGCCGTAGGTGATGTCCGCCGCGTACTGCTCGCGGCGCACGGCCGGCGTCTGACCCGACACGATGACGCCCGTGGTCATGCCGAGGGCGCGGAACACGCGCCCCATCAGCTCGGCCTGGTAGGACGCGAGGTAGTCGTTGACGGTGATGACGTGGACGCCCTTGCCAGCGATCGCGTTGAGGTACGCGGGAAGGGTGGCGACGAGGGTCTTGCCCTCACCGGTCTTCATCTCGGCGATGTTGCCGAGATGAAGCGCCGCGCCACCCATGATCTGCACGTCGTAGGGCCGCATGCCGAGCGTGCGCTTGGCGGCCTCGCGGACTGCGGCGAAGGCCTCCGGCATCAGGTGGTCGAGGGTCTCGCCCGCCTCGAAGCGGGCGCGGAGCTCGGCGGTCTCGCCGCGCAGCTCCTCGTCCGTGAGCTGCGTGTACTCCTCCTCGAGGGCGCTGACCGCCGTGACCACATGCTGGAGGCGCCGTCGGACGCGTCCCTCACCGGCGCGGAGCAGCTTCTCGAAGGGGTTGGCCACGTGACATCTCCTCATCAGGGCGGCGTCGTCGGTTCGGCGGACGCCGTGCACCGCCGTCCGGCGGCAGGCATACGGAGCCTATGTTATCCGCCCGTGACCTATGCCGCGGCTGTGCGAGGGGCTCGGCCTCGCGTCCCGCTGGGCCATCGTGCACGAGCGACGCGTGTGCCGGTCAGTCGAAGCACGGCGGCAGGTGCGCGTCGTCTCCGCTGTGCATCAAGACCATGCCGGTTCCGCCGTCGCTGGATGCCATGAGCGTGAGCCACGTCCCGCCGCCGGGGACAACCCAGCGGTCACCGCCGAAGCGATCCTGTTCGGGCTCCCCGTACGCGGCCGCCACCTCGCCGGGAGAGCTGTCGACCGAAATGCCCTCTCTGGTGCGGGGGAGGGAGGACGGCTCGAGCGACGTGGAATCGTCGGTGAGCCGGATCGCGACGATGGCGCCGTCCTCCGCGGTGACGATCCAGTTGCCGTCTCGATCGAGCGAGCTCGTGGAGCACCCCGGGTAGGAGTCCTCCGGGACGCCCATCCCCTGCTCCGCGAGGAGCGACGCCGTCTCCGTCAGGCTGGCGCCGAGGCGCAGCGGTCCCGCCCCGTCCGGCGTGAGGGTCCACGTCGTCGGGTCGTCGACGTCCCAGTCCGGTTCCCCTGTCGCCGGCGGCTCGGTGGGTGCCGCGCTCCCGGTCGGGGTGGGTTCGACGCTCTCGGTCGGGGTCGGGGCCGTGACACGGTCCTCTTCGGAGAGGCCGCTCAGCAGGGTCGCACCCCCGAACGCCGCGGCGACGATCGCGACGGCCGCCGCTGCGGCGAGCGCGATCGTACCGACACGGCGGGCGGGCATGACACGTCCGCCCCGCGGCGCGGGGGCCCCACCTGCGACCCGCGCGGGGGCGCTGCGCGGGCGCTCGCGCTCGGCCTCGGCCGTCAGCGACGCGCGGGCGGCGGCGAGCTCGGTCGCGGTGGGGCGCGGCACGTCGCGCCCCAGGTCACGCACGAAGCGAAGCGAGTCCATCGCTGTCCTCCTCGGAGTCGGGGCGGGTGGTGATCCCGTCGGCGCGCAGACGGCGCCGGATGCGGTTGAGGCGCGACCACACCGTGCCGACCGGCACGTCGAGCGCGGCCGCGATCTGCTCGGTGCTCAGGTCGCCCCACGCGTGCAGCAGCAGCGTGTCGCGATCGGCGGCGCTCAGGCGACGGATCCTCGGCACGAGCCGCCGCAGCCGCGACACGGCGTCCGCCCGCTCGGCGGCGGCGTCGATGTCACTCACCGCCGTCTCGACCGCCAGCGCGGCGGACGCCTGGAGCGCGCGCCAGCGCCGGGCCTCGGCAGCACGCGCCTTGTGGGCGAGGCGCGTCGCGATGCCGAGCAGCCACGGCAGCGCCGAGTCGCGGGTCAGGTCGTAGTCGGCGCGCCGGCGGAACGCGACGAGGAACGTCTCGCTCAGCACGTCGTCGCCGGCGTCCACGCCCACGAGCCGCCGCGCGTAGTGCCCGACCGCGACGGCATGGCGGTCGAACAGCGCGGCGAACTCGCTCGGCCGGGCGAGCGAGAGCCGGACGATGTCGGAATCGGTGGTCACGATCGGTATTGCCCCTACGGCGCATCCTCCTTCACGTCGCCGACGATCCGGCATCCCGGGCGTGTCGCGCGGCACCACGACGCGCCGCGACCGGATCGTTGCATCCGCGCCGTCGTCCGGTATTCATGTACTCGGAATATATATACGGGGAAACCCCGGGAAGGAGACGCGATGAGCGTCCGCCAGAGCCTGCTCGCGATCCTGGACCAGGGCCCCTGCTACGGCTATCAGCTGCGCGCCGAGTTCCAGCGCCGCACGGGATCGACCTGGCCGCTCAACGTGGGGCAGGTCTACAACACTCTCGAGCGCCTGGAACGCGACGGCCTGGTCGCGCGCGGCGACGCCGACGACCAGGGTCACGTCTTCTGGGAGATCACGGCGGAGGGCCGCGGCGAGGTCGCCTCCTGGCTCGGCCTCCCCGTCGAGCCGGGCAGGGGTGCCCGCGACGACCTCGCGATCAAGGTCGCGCTGGCGGCCACGCTGCCCGGCGTCGACCTCGGGGCCGTCATCCGGACGCAGCGCGACGCGGTGACGCGACGACTGGAGCGGCTGCGGGACACGCAGACCGCCGAATCCGACCGGGCGGCGGACGAGGGCCCCGAGCAGCTGGCGCGCGCTCTCGTGATGGAGTCGATGGTGCTGCAGGCGGAGGCCGAGGCCGCCTGGCTCGACCGTGTCGAGCAGCGCGTCGCCGCCCATCCGGGGCACGCCGTGGCTCTGGGGCTGTCGTCGGAGCGTCCCCGGCGGGGCCGGCCGGCGAGGGCCACGGCCACGGCGCGGGCGTGATGGGCGTGAGGCGCGGTCTCCCGCGGCTCGCACGGCCATAGGATCGACCCATGGCCGGATTCTGGGGCAGGCGCAAGCGCGAGGAAGAGGCGGCGCAGCAGGCGCAGGACGACGACCTCGCCCGCCGGGCACGGACGGCGCTGGTCGCCGCCGACGAGCGGATCCGATCGACGTCCGACGAGCTCGAGTTCGCCGCCGCCGAGCTCGGCGAGACCGCGACCGGGCCGCTGCGGGAGGGCATCACGGCGGTCCGCACGCACATGGCGGAGGCCTTCCACCTGCACCAGCTGAACCACGACGAGATCCCCGACACCGCCGACGAGCTGCGCACCCGCAACGCACGCATCGTGCAGCTGTGCGAGTGGGCGGAGGACGTCCTCGACGAGCGCACCGAGGCGCTCCGCGAGCGGATCGCGACCGTGCGCCAGGCGCCGCAGGTCATCGAGCGGGTGCGGACGGACGTCGAGCGACTGCGCGCACGACTGCCGCAGACGCGCGACACCGTGGCCCGCCTCTCCGGCCGCTACAGCGACGCGGCGCTGCACCGCGTCGCGGCGAACCCCGACGAGGCCGAGCAGCTGCTCGACTTCGCGCTGCACAGCGCCGACGTGTCCGCGCGCCGGCGCGAGGCACGCCGCGCCGAGGAGGCCAACGTCGCTCTCGAGACCGCCACCGAGGCGGTGCGGCGCGCGGGGACGATCATCGACGGCGTCGAGGACTTCGAGATCGAGGCGCTGCGCGCGCAGTCGACGCTCGCCGAGGTCGTGGCCGACTCCCGCCAGGACATCGTCGCGGCGCGCCCCCTCATGCAATCCGGCTCGCCGCACAGCGCCGAGGTCACCGAGGCGGTCGCCGACCTCGAGGCGGCTCTCGCCGCCCTGCCCGGCCCCGGCACGGCCAGCGACCCGTTCGCCGACCTCGCCGCCCTGCGCGACGCCAACGCCGCCCTGGACACCGTGGTCGACAAGGCGCGGCGTCGCGCGGAGCGGCCCCTGCCGTCGATCGAGCAGGTGCGTCACGCCGTCGACGCCGCCGACCATGCGATCGCGGTCGCGCACAGCGTGATCGCCGGGCATCGCGGCTGGATCGGCGCCGATGCGCGCACGCGCCTCGCCGAGGCCCAGCGGCTGCGCCCGGACGTCGACCCGCTGCTGTCGTCCGAGGAGACCCGCGAGGAGGCGCTGACGCTCGCGCGCCGGGTGCAGCAGCTGGCGAACGAGGCCCTGCAGGCGGCGCAGCGAGACATCGACTCCGGTCGGCCGGACGGCGACGACTGGGGCGGGTCCGGGTGGGGCGGCGGACCGGGATGGGGCGGCGGCCGCGGCCGGCCGCGCACCGGTGGCGGCGACATCCTCGGCCCCGTGGTCGGCGGCCTGCTGCTCGGCGGCCTGCTCGGCGACCTCTTCGACTGACGGCGCGGGGGCTCTGCCCGCTCGCCCGGCACGGTGTGCACGACGCGAGGACGGACGGTGCCGATCCCGGCGCGTCGCGACGGACGACCGACCTCCTCTTTCGTCGCGCCCGCGGCCGGCCGGCTACGCCCCTGCCGCGATCCCGCCGGGGATCGCCGCGAGCAGCTCCCTGGTGTAGTCCTGCTGCGGCGAACGGAAGATGCTCTCCGGCGTGCCCGACTCCACGATGCGCCCGCGCTGCATCACGTGCACCTCGTGGGAGATCATGTTGACGACCGCGAGGTCGTGGCTGATGAAGAGGTATCCCAGCCCGAGCCGACGCTGCAGGTCGACGAGGAGCTCCAGGATCTGCGCCTGCACCAGCACGTCGAGCGCCGACACCGCCTCGTCCAGCACGACCAGCTCCGGCTCGACGGCGAGGGCGCGCGCGATCGCGACGCGCTGCCGTTGTCCGCCGGACAGCTCGTGCGGCAGGCGTTCGGCGAGATCCGCCGGAAGCGCCACCTGGTCGAGCAGCTCGCGCACGCGCATCCCGCGCGAGCGGCGGTCGCCGATCCGGTGGACGCGCAGGGGCTCGGCGATCGAGTCGGCGATCGTGTAGCGGGGATCGAGCGATGCGAACGGGTTCTGGAAGACGGGCTGCACCGTCCGCCGGACGGCGAACAGCTCGCGCCGCCCCATGCGGGCGAGGTCCTTGCCGCCGACGCGGATCGTGCCTTCGCTCGCCGTCTCGAGGCCGAGCAGCATCTTCGCCGTCGTGGACTTGCCCGACCCCGACTCCCCCACGATCGAGACCGTGCGTCCGCGCGGGATCGCGAAGGTGACGTCCCTGGCTGCCCAGAACTCCTCGCCACGTGCGCGACCGCGCAGCCGATAGCTGCGGCCGACGGCCTCGACGCTGACGAGCGTCTCGGGCTGATCGTCCGGCACCCCGCCCGCGTCGATCAGCGGCGTCGTCGCGAGACTCGGGGCCGCGGCGACCAGTCTGCGCGTGTAGTCCTCGCGCGGGGTCTCCAGGATCGCACCGGCCGGCCCGGCCTCCACGAGCTCCCCGCGGAACATCACGAGCACGCGGTCGGCGCGCTCCGCGGCGAGGGCGAGATCGTGGGTGATGAGGATCACGGAGGTGCCGCTGTTCCCGGTCAGCTCTCCCAGCCTGTCGAGGATGCGCCGCTGCACCGTCACGTCGAGCGCGCTGGTGGGCTCGTCCGCGATCAGCAGCCGCGGCTCGCACGCGAGGCCCATCGCGATCAGGGCCCGCTGCCGCATGCCGCCCGAGAACTCGTGCGGATACTGGTCGACGCGCCGCTCGGGCTCCGGGATGCCGACCATGTCGAGCAGCTCCAGGACGCGAGCGCGGCCGCCGGGCCGGCCGTGCACCTGCAGCGCCTCGAGGATCTGCGCGCCCACCGTGTGGACGGGGTTGAGGTTCGACATCGGGTCCTGCGGCACCAGCCCGATGCCCGCACCGCGCAGCGCCGTCATCTCGCGCTCCGAGAGGGTCGTCAGCTCGCGCCCGTCGAAGTCGATGCTGCCGGCGGAGATGCGCCCGTTGCCCGCGAGAAGCCGGTTGATGCTCGCCGCGACGGTGGACTTTCCCGATCCGGACTCGCCCACGATCGCGACCGTCTCGCCGGCCGCGACGTCGAACGAGACGCCCTTGACGGCCTCGAAGGGGCCGCCGGGCGTGGAGAACGACACCCGGAGGTCCCGCACGGACAGAAGAGGGGCGGTCATGGTCGGGCTCCCGTCGTCGAGGGGTGGAGAAGATCGTCGGCGCGCGCCATCGCCTCGCGCCACAGCGTCTCGGAGGCGACGAGCCGCTGGCGGACGGGCGCGGGGCGGCCGTGCAGCCGGTTGGTGAGCAGCACCGCACGGACCGCCGGATCGGCGTCGGTGGCGGCCGCCGCGGCGACGAACGTGCCGGTGAAGCCGCTGTGCCCGACGAACGTTCGCGGCCGTCCGCGCCAGGGCAGGCGGTAGATCATCACGCCCTGGCCCTGCCCGTCGTCGAGCTCGGTGGAGAGGGCGCGCACACTGTCGTCACCGAGACCGTGCGCCAACGGATCCGCGAGCACGCCCGCGATCGCCATCAGCCCGGCGGCGTCCCCGAACCACCCCGCGTGTCCGGCGGCACCGCCGAAGGCGTGGTACGCGTTGCCGTCGGCGACCTCGCCGCGCAGCGTGCGGGTGCGCCAGCCGAACCCGTCGGTCGCCAGGCCCACGGGATACGGCACCCCGCTGCGCACCATCTCGCGTTCGATGGCGTCGCCGTCGGGCCCGGCCGCGGCAGGCGAGCCGGGCGCGGCGGCGGCCGGCGCGACGGTCGTGGCGCCGAGCGGATCGAGCACGAGGCGGCGGACGGCCTCGGTCAGCGGTGCGCCCGTCGCCCGGGCGATGACGGCTCCGAGCGCCTGCATCCCGATGTCGGAGTAGTGCCGTGCCGCTCGCAGCGGATATCGACGTGGCAGCCTCAGGCCTGCGGCCACGGGGTCCTCCCGCGCGTCCGCGACGAGGTACAGCGGCCACCACTCGGTCAGTCCGGCGCGGTGTCGCATCAGGTCGTCGACCGTCGCGTCCACGGCCGCGCCCGCACGGGCGCCGAGGACCGCGCCGGCGGTGGTGTGGTCCGTCAGGGAGCCGTCGTCGATCAGCCGACGCAGCGCCAGCGTGGTCAGCGTCTTGCTCACGGAGGCGAGGTCGAACGCATGCGAGGGCGTCATCCTCTCCCCCGTGCGCAGGTCCGCGGCGCCGGCGGCGGCGACGTGCGTCTCGTCTCCCTCCGAGAGGGCGAACACGGCGCCGGGAGGCGCGTGTCCGTCCGGCCGCTCGGCGACCACCGCCTCGGCGACGGCGTCCCAGGCACTCATCGCCGGCTCCTCCTCGGTCCGCGGATGCCCAGGCCCGGCCGATCGTCGAGGACGACGCGCTCGCCGTCGTACCGTGCGCCGCCGTCGACGGGCGCCCCCGCCTGCCAGAGCCCGGCATCGAGGTCGTGCACGCGGCCCGGCAGCGTGACGGCCAGGTGGGCGGCCGCGGTGATGCCGACGACGGTCTCGAGCATCGAGCCGATCAGGACGTCCGTGCCCGCGTCACGCGCGGCATCGATCAGCTCGCGCGCCGCGAAGATTCCTCCGGTCTTGGCGAGCTTGACGTTCACGAGGTCGGCGGCGCCCGCGCGCACGAGCTCCCGCAGGTCGCGGAGGCTCCACACGGACTCGTCGGCGAGGATCGGCGTGCCGACGGCGCGCGTCACGCGCGCGAGCGCCGCGACGTCCTGCGCGGGCGTCGGCTGCTCCACCAGCTCGACGCCGAGTCCGTCTTCCTCCCAGCCGCGGATGAGCCGGATGGCCTCGTCCGCGCTCCACCCCTGGTTCGCGTCCACGCGCAGCCGGACGTCCGCCGCGGGTCCGCGGCGCAGGGCTCGGAGCACGCGGTCGTCGGCCGCGGCGTCGGTGCCGAGCTTGACCTTCAGCACATGGAATCCCGCGGCGACGTGCTCCCGGGCGTCGGTGAGGACGGTCGCCTCGCCCACCGCGGACAGCGTCATGTCCGTCGTCGTCTCGCGCGCCGAGCCCGGCTCGAGCAGGCGGTGGACGGGGACGCCCGCCGTCTGGGCGGCGAGGTCCCACAGGGCGGCGTCGACCGCCGCCTTCGCGGCGGTGTTGTGCGCGACCGCCCCGGCGAGCGCGGGCCCCCACGCTCCCGGCTCCGTCGCCGGCAGCCCCACGAGGGCCTGCGCGATGGGTCCCTCGACGACGGCGCGGGCGCCGTCGGCGCTCTCGCCCGTCACCCGCCAGCTGAGCGCCGCCTCGCCCCAGCCGACGCGACCGTCGGCATCGGAGACGCTCACGATCGCGGCGTCGAGCGTCGTCGCGCGGCGCACGGCGGTCACGAACGGGCGCCGCAGCGGCACGCTGACCGCCTGCGTCCGGATCTCCGCGATCTCAGCCATCCGCGGCCGCGTCCTCGTCGGCGGCGACCACACGCAGACGCTGGGGGGCCGGGCGGGGCGGGGGCAGCTGCAGGGGCCGGTCGCCCGGGGTGAGCGAGCCCAGCACGCGCGGCGACGACGCTCCCGTCGCGCTCGGCAGCGCCCCGGGCGCCCCGTGCCAGGACAGCCACCCGATCAGCGCCATCAGGACGGCCTCCTTCTCGTCGGCGCCGAGGCCGATCAGGTCGCTGCGTCCCACGCGGGTCGCGGGCAGCGCGCGCGCCAGCCCGTCCATGAGCGCCGCGTTGTGCACGCCGCCGCCGGAGACGTGCAGCTCCGCCGGGTCGAGCGGGGCGAGCGCGTCGGCGATGGTCCGCACCGTCAGCTCGGTGAGCGTGGCCACCAGGTCGGCGCCGTCGATCTCCCGCCCGGCGCGGGCGAGGGCGTCGTGCACGTAGGCGAGGTGGAACAGTTCCTTGCCCGTGCTCTTCGGCGCCGCCAGACGGTAGTACGGCTCACGCAGCAGCCGGGCGAGCAGGTCGTCGTCGACGCGTCCGCTCGCGGCGATCGCGCCACCGGCGTCATAGCCGGACGGATGCAGGCCGCGCTCGCGGACCACCGCGTCGATCAGGGCGTTGGCGGGCCCGATGTCCCACGCGCGAGGATCGCCGTCCCCGACCACGGTGACGTTCGAGATGCCGCCGAGGTTCAGGGCCGCCACGGGCCTCCCTCCGACCGCACGGCCGGCGAGCACGAGCTGATCGAGGGTGGAGGCGAGCGGCGCTCCCTGCCCGCCGGCGACGATGTCGCGGATCCGCACGTCCGACAGCACCGCCGAGCCCGTGGCCTCGGCGATCCATGCGGGCTGGCCGAGCTGCAGGGTGCCGAGCACGCGGCGTTCGCGGACCCAGTGGTAGACGGTCTGACCGTGCGAGACGACGAGGTCGACGCCGTCGCCGAGCTCGCTGACGGCCGCGTCGGCGAAGGCCTGGCCGATCAGCGTGTCGAGCTGCGCGACCTCCTCGAGCGTCGTCGGCGCGGGCGGCAGCGCGTCCACGAGCCGCGAGCGGAGGGCGTCCTCGTACGGCACGGACGCCTTCGACACGACCGTCGCGACGAGGCCTTCGCCGTCGTCTCGGAAGTCGACGACGGCGACGTCGATGCCGTCGTGGGACGTCCCCGAGATCATCCCCATGACCCTCATCGCGACGCCCTCCCCTCGTCGTCGAGCGCCGCGCGGAGCCGGCCGCCCGCCGCGTCGAGCGCCGCACGCGCGGCGTCGATCGGCAGCCCGCGGCGGATGGCGACCACCGCCACCGGCACGGAGTATCCGGACTCCTCGAGTCGGGCGCGTGCGACGTCCTCCGCGACACCGGCGACGCGGGAGACGATGCGCTCGGCCCGCACGCGCAGCTTCGCGTTCGACGCCCGCACGTCCACCATGAGATTGCCGTAGGTCTTGCCGAGGCGCACCATCGAGATCGTCGAGAACATGTTCAGGACGAGCTTCTGGGCGGTGCCCGCCTTCAGCCGCGTGGAGCCGCTGACGAGCTCGGGGCCTGTGATCACCTCGATGCCGTGGTCGGCGGCGCGGCTCAGCTCGGTGTCGGCGTTGCAGGACAGGCCCACGCCCAGCGCCCCGCGCTCGCGCGCCCGCGTCACCGCGCCGATGACGAAGGGGGTGCGGCCGCTCGCGGCGATGCCGACGACGGAGTCGAGGGGCCCGACACCTGCCTGGTCGATCGCCGTCGCGCCGGCCGCGGCGTCGTCCTCGGCGCCCTCGATCGCTTCGACGATCGCGCGCGGGCCGCCGGCCATGATCCCGATGACGCGGTCTCGCGTGGAGAAGGTGGGCGGGATCTCGGACGCGTCGAGCACGCCGATCCGTCCCGGCGTGCCGGCGCCGACGTAGAACAGCCGCCCGCCGCGCAGCATCCGATCGGTCACGGCCTCGATCGCGGGGACGATCTGCGGCAGCGCGTCGCGGACGGCGAGCGGGACGCCCCGGTCGGCCTCGTTCATGAGCGCGGCGAGCTCGGCGACGCCCAGCGTGTCGATGTCGGCGTAGCGGGGATCGGCCGCCTCGGTGGTCAGCGAGTCCAGTGTCGCCACGGTTCAGTGTCCTTTGCGGTTGGGGTCCAGGGCGTCGCGCAGCCCGTCGCCGAGCAGGTTCAGCCCGACGATCAGAAGGATCAGCACGAGCCCCGGACCCGCCATGGTCCAGGGGGCGGCGACGACGAGCGTCTGCGCGTCGAAGACCATCGAGCCGAGGGACGCGGCGGGCGGGGGCGTGCCGAAGCCGAGGAAGCTGAGCGACGCCTCCGTCAGCACCGCCCACGACAGCGACAGGGTGATCTGGACGATCAGGATGCCGGTGATGTTCGGCAGCACGTGACGAAGCATGATGCCGGGCGCGCCCATGCCCGTCGCCCGGGCGGCGCTGACGTAGTCGATCTCGCGCAGGGAGAGGACCGGCCCGCGGGTCACGCGGACGAAGATCGGCGTGTAGACGACCGCGATCGCGATCGCGACGGTGAACCAGGTGCGCGAGAACACCGACGCCAGGGTGAGCGCGAGCAGCAGCGGGGGGAACGCGAAGAGCACGTTGGTGACGCCGCCGATGACGCTGTCGCCGAGCCCGCGCAGATAGCCGGAGACGAGGCCGCCCGCGACGCCGACGACCGCGGCGAACGCGACGGCGACGATCGACACGAGCGCCGAGTTGACGACGCCCGACGCGACCCGGGCGAGGACGTCGCGCCCGAACTGGTCGGTGCCCAGCCAGTGCGCGCCCGACGGCGGCTGCAGGCGCGAGGCGGTGTCCTGGGCGGCGGGGTCGCCCAGGAGGCCGGTCGCGGACGCGATGGCGAGCAGGGCGAACGCGACCACGAGGGTCAGGCCCACCAGTCCGCTCGAGCTGCGCAGCAGCGGGGCGAGGGCGCGGAGGCCGGCCCGGCTGGGCGCCATGGGCGCGGCGACGGCGACGGTGTCGCTCATGCCGCACGCACCCGCGGGTCGATCCTGCGGTAGAGCAGGTCGGTGAGCAGGTTGACGATCACGAACAGCAGCGCGATCACGAGCACGGTGCTCTGCACGACGGCGAACTCCTTCTGGTTAATCCCCAGCAGCACCTGCCGCCCGATGCCGGGCAGCGAGAAGATCTGCTCGACGACGACGGCCCCGCCGAGCAGGTAGCCGAACTGCATGCCGGTGATCGTCACGATCGGCACCAGGGCGTTGCGGAGCACATGCCGCCACTGCAGGCGACGCGGGGGGACGCCCTTGGCGCGCGCGGTGCGGACGAAGTCGAGCGAGCGCACCTCGAGGACGGCGGTGCGGGTGGTGCGCATGACCGGCGCGGCGATGCCGAAGCCGAGCACGAACGCCGGCAGCGCCATCTGCGCGAGGTTGCGGGCGGGGTCCTCCCACAGCCGCGCGAACCCGAGGCCGTTCGGGTTGAAGCCGAACGACTGGGCGGCCACCGCGAGCAGCGTGGTCGCCAGCAGGAACGCGGGCACTCCGAGGCCCGCCAGCCCCACGCCCTGGCCGATCCAGTCGCGAACGGCGCCCGGCCGCGACGCGGAGAGCATGCCGAGCGGGATGCCGATGACGAGCGCGAGGAGGATCGCCAGCACGGCGAGCTCCAGGGTGACCGGCAACGCGAGCGCCGTCATCTCGAGCACGCTCTGCTGGGCGCGCGCGGAGAAGCCGAGGTTGCCCGTGACGACCGCGCCGAGCCAGGTGAAGAACTGCACGACGAACGGCTGATCCAGTCCGTAGTAGGCCTCGAGCGCCGTGCGCTGCTCGGGCGACAGGGCGGCCGCCTCGGTGCCGTAGGCGGCGGTGATCTGGTCGCCCGGCAGTGCTCGGAGCATCAGGAAGACGGCCACGGCGACGCCGAAGAGCGTCAGGAGCGCGCTGCCGAGACGACGGGTCAGCGGCGAGGCGAGGAAGCGATGCATGTGTCTCCTCCGCGCAGGCGGGCCGGAGAGATCCGGCCCGCCTGGGTGCGGGCTCAGTCGATGGTGACGTCGCGCAGGTTCTGCAGCGACCCGTTGGACATGGGCACGAACCCGGAGACGCCCTCGGCGGTCGCGGTGTAGTTGTAGGCCGTGAAGAGCCACACCCACGCGGCGTTGTCCTCGAGCTCGGCGGCGACCTCGTCGTAGATCGCCTTGCGCGCGTCCTCGTCGGTCTCCGCCTTGCCCTGCGCGAACAGCTCGTCGAGCGTGTCCGAGCTGTACCCGGCGACGGGGTTCAGGCTGCCCGTGCTGGTGAAGTACCGACCGTACGAGGCGTCGGGGTCCGGCTGTCCGCCGTTCAGGGCGACGGCGAGCTCGAAGTCGGCGGCGACCCAGCGGTCCACGTACGACCCCGACTCGAGCGACTCGATCTCGAGGGTGATGCCGGCCTCGGCCAGCTGGGCCTGCAGGTTCTCCGCCTCGGCGACGGAGGTCGAGTAGCCGTCCTGGTTCACGATCGCGCGGAGCGTGAGCCCGTCCTCGTACCCCGCCTCGGCGAGGTGCTCCTTCGCGGCGTCCACGTCGCCCTCGGGGCAGGGCCGCGCGGCCGGGTCCGACCGGAACGCCGGCGACGTGATGGGCCCGGTGATCTCGCCGGCGCCGAGCGCCGCCGTGTCCAGCACCTCCTGGCGGTCGATCGCGCAGGCGATCGCCAGCCGGACGTCCACGTCGTCCAGGGGAGCCACGCGGCTGTTGATCTGCAGCACGTGGTAGCTCAGCTGCGGCGTCTCCGCCACGGTCACCGATCCGCCGATCGTGTCCGCGACGAGCTTGTCGTCGAACACGGCCATCTGGACGCTGCCCGCCTGCAGGGCCGACACGATCGCCGACTGGTCCGGGATGACGCGGAACTCGACCGTGTCGATCTCGGGCTCGCCGTCCCAGTACTCGGGGTTCGCGGCGAGGGTGAGCGACTGGTTCGGCGTGCGCTGGTCGAGCACGAACGCCCCGGTGCCGTTCGGCTCGGTCTCGAGCGCCGCGAGGTCGGCGTCGGACGGCAGGATCGCCGTGGTGATGACGGCGAGCTTCGAGAACAGCGCGGCGTCCGGCGCGGACAGGGTGAGCTGGACCGTCGCGTCGTCGACGGCCTCCACGGTGTCGACCGAGGCGAGGTTCGTCGCCGACACGGCGGCCGTCTCCTCGTCCTTGATCGCCTCGTAGGAGGCGACCACGTCCTGCGCGTCGAAGGCGCTCCCGTCGGCGAACGTGACCCCCTCGCGCAGGTGGAAGGTCACGGTCAGGCCGTCCTCGCTGGTGTCCCAGCTCTCGGCGAGGCCGGGAACGACCGTGAGGTCGTCGTCGAGCTCGGTCAGCGTCCCGTAGAGGTTCTGCAGCACGTTGGATGCCTGGAACTGGGTGCTGGTCCACGGCAGCAGCGTGTCGACGTCGGCTGTGACCCCGACGACGAGGCTCTTCGGCGCGTCCGGATCGCCGCCCGACGAGCCGGAGGGCGCGCAGCCGCTCAGGGCGAGGGTCGTCGCTGCGACGAAGCCGAGCGCGCCGACGACCGCGCGAGGACGGGTGACTGTCTTCATGGGTGCTCCTGATCGGGACTAGCGGCGTCATTGCCGACCGCTGGGTGTGGGGACGTCGTCAAGTATTTACGCATAATGTTTCATGGAAGTAAATAACTACCAAGCGACCTCCGATCCATTACCGTTGACCGCATGACCGGACAGCCCGGCGTGGCCGACCGCACGCCTCCCCGACCGCTGCTCTCGAGGATCCACGGCGTGCTCGGGGCGACGCCGCCCTCCGAGAGACGCCTCGCAGAGTCACTGCTGTCCGACCCCGAGGGCTTCGCGACGCTGAGCATCAACGAGGCCGCGGAGGCGGCCGCGACGTCGACGACGACCGTGGTGCGGTTCTACAAACGGCTCGGGTACACGCGGTTCAAGGACCTGAAGCACGACCTCGCGCAGGAGACGCTGCGCGACCGCCTGCTGACCCGCGACCTGCCCGCGGAGGCCTCGGACGTCGCCCGGGACGACACCCTCGAGCAGGTCGTGGCCAAGGTCGCCCGCGACGAGACGCTGTCGATCAGCGACACCGCCGACGTGCTCGACACCACCGCGCTGGCGCGGGCGGTCTCGGCGATCTCCGGGGCACGGCGCGTCGACATCTTCGGCGTCGGCGCCAGCGCCGTCGTCGGGATAGACCTGCAGCGCAAGCTGAGCCGCATCGGCCTCAGCGCGATCGACTGGCCGGATGCGCACACCGCCTGGACCTCCGCGGCGATCCTGGGCGAGGGCAGCGTCGCCGTCGCCATCTCGCACTCCGGCCAGACCACGGACACCGTGGAGTTCCTGCGCCTGGCGCGCGCCGCGGGCGCCGCCACGATCGCGATCACGAACGTGACCGACTCGCCGCTGACCCGCCATGCGGAGGTCAGCCTCTACACGGCGGCGAGAGAGACGTCCTTCCGCTCCGGTGCGCTGGGCAGCAGGATCGCGCAGCTGATGGTCGTCGACTGCCTCTTCATCGGGGTGGTGCAGGCCGACTACGCCCGCTCCGTCTCCGCCATCCGCTCGACGTACGACGCGGTGCAGAGCAGGGCCGTGCGCGGCTGACTCGGACGGCGGGACGACGCCGACGTGCCGCGGCCCCGCGGCCATGGCGAAGGGCCCGGCCGATCGACCGGGCCCTTCACGATAAGGGTCTAGGAAGCGAGCTGCTCCGTCTCCGGGGGCGCGCTGGCGGTCAGCGAGATGACGCCGTAGTCCCAGCCTCGGCGCCGGTAGACGACGCTCGGGTGATCGCTGCGGGCGTCGATGAACAGGAAGAAGTCGTGTCCGACCAGCTCCATCCGGTCGACGGCCTCCTCGACGGTCATCCATTCGGGCTCGAACGTCTTCGTGCGGATGACGACGGGCGTGTACTCGTCCTCGTCCTCGCCATCGGCCGCCACCGGGACCTCGCCCGTCGCGACGGCCTGGATGACGTCGGCCGGCGCCGGCTGCACGTCGATCCCGGTGAGCGATCCGGAGCCCTTCTCGTAGTGCGCGCCGCGGGGATGCAGACGCCCGGTCACCCGCTTGTCCTTCGCGCGGCGCAGCTGTTCGGTCAGCTTGTCGAGCGCCAGGTCGAGGGCGACGAACTTGTCGCTGGCGCAGGCCTCGGCCCGCACCACCGGCCCCTTGCCGGCCACCGTCAGCTCGACGACATCGTCCTCCATGCGGCCATTGCGATGGGCCTGATGCGTGACCTTCACGTCGAGACGCAACGCGCGCGGCGCCAGTCCGGCGATCCGCGCGCTCTTCTCGTCGACCACAGATCGGAAACGGTCGGTGATGCCGACCCCGACTCCGGAGATGTTCGTTTCCATCGTGCCTCCCTGTCCGGTCCGCCCGGTCACCGGCACTCGTCCGGATGAGCGGACCTGGTCGCGACCCCCGGGCTGGACCCGGGGTTGTGATGCCCTACCGTAGACCGGCGCGCGGCCGGTGTCACGCACTATTTCCCGCGTGTGGCGAGGACGGCGTCGCAGGCCGTCGAAGCGGCGTCGCCGCGATCGTCGCGGCTCCCCGCACGCGGGCGCCGGCGGCCTCGAGCGCCCGGCGCGCCTCCGCCAGCGTCGCCCCGGTCGTGACGACGTCGTCCACCAGCACCACGTCGAGCCCCGCCGCCGACTGCCGCGCACGCATGCTGCCCGAGACGTTGCGCGACCGCTCCGCGCGGCCGAGCCCGCGCTGGTCCGAGGTGCTCCGCGTGACCACGAGCAGCCGTGCGACGCGCACACCCGCACGGCGCGCCACGAGCTCGGGGACGCGGTAGCCGCGGCGCCGCATCGCCGCCGCGGAGGTCGGCACCGGCACCGGCACGACGGGGCACCCGGCCGCGGCCGCCGCGGCGCGCAGGGCGTCGCGCAGAGAGGGCGAGAGGCGCCGGGCCAGATCGGTCCGCCCGTGCTCCTTCAGCGCGCGCACAGCGCCCGCGCAGGCCCCGTCGAACGCCAGCCCGCTCCAGACGCGCATCCCCGCGACATCGCGCGCGCTGACCGCGGGGGCGAGCGCGGCGCGGCAGTCGGCGCAGACCGCCACCGCGTGCAGCCCGCAGCCCGCGCACCGCACCGGCAGCAGCAGCGCCAGGGCGCCGGCGCAGGCGTCCCACAGCACGCGCGGCCATGCGGCGACCGATCTGTCCTCCACGCCGACAGCCTGACGAACGCGCCGGTCCGGGCGGTCGCGTCCGGGCGCGCCGGGGAGGGATCGCACGATCGGGCGGCCTGGGGACGAGCGGCGCCCGCCCGTGGAAGCCGAGGTCAGTCGGACGGCGTCTGCGGGGTGCCCATCTGCGTCGCGATGACCGACACGTCGGCGCCCGTCGCCTGCCACGACGAGCCGCGGCGCATGTACACGGTGCCCTCGTCGTCGAGCAGCCTCACCGAGGAGTCCTGGGTGCCGAACTGGATCGACACCACGCCCGACGGCGCGGTGCTGCGCTCGGCGGGGCCGCCCACCTGCTGCTCGATGACCGTCGTCGTCGAGCCGTCCCCCGAGACGATGCCGATCCGGCCGTCCTCGATCCAGGACACCGCGATGCCCGGCTCGGTCAGCTGCGTCACGCGCATCGCCTCGCCGAGACCGGTCGGCTTGCCGGTCCGGTCGCGGCGCACGCTCGAGACCACCGCCAGGTCCTGCCCGCCCGAGGAGACGAGCGCCGCGAGCCGCGAGCCGTCCCGTGACATCGACATGGCGGTGATCGTCGACGCGCCTCCCCACGCGCCCTGGATCGCGAACGGCTCGAGCTCCGGCGCCCAGGCGATGAGACGCTCCGGGTCGTCCTCGGCCGCGGTCCAGATGTAGCCGAACGGATCGATCGCGGGGTCGATGAGCCCCTCGCGCTCGTCGTCGACGTGGTCGGTCTGCCCGTCCGACGTGAGCCGGTGCACCCGGCCGCTGCTCTGCAGCACCGCCGCGACCTGCTGGTCCCGGGAGACCGCGATCGAGTCGATCGAGCCCTCCATGTCCTCGACCGTGTCGCTCAGGCCGTCGATGCGCGTCAGCTCCGAGCCGGACAGGAAGCCGAACTCCCCCGACCGCAGCACGAGCGCCCGCGAGTCGGGTCGCGTCTGCGCGACCGAGACCGCGTTCGCCTGCAGCGGTGTCTCGTCGTTCTCGATCGTCAGGCTCACGCTCTGCACGCCGCTGTTGGTCAGGCTGGCGTTCAGCTGCGCCATCATGCGCCCGCGCGCGGTGCTGTCGGCGCCCGCCGCGACGTCGTTGAGCTGCACGTGCGCGACCTGGTCGGTGTCGACAGGGACGGAGCTCTCCGCGAGGTCGATGTCCTGCGAGAACGCGCTGGCGACGGAGCCCGCCAGCCATGGGCTCGGCGCGCCGTCCACCAGCTCGCGCACGATGTAGGTGGCCGTGTTGCCGCTCGTGGGGAACCAGCGCACGTCGGGCACCAGATACGTCCACGTCGGGTCGAAGTACGCCAGCGTGTGATCGCTGTAGATGGAGGCGAAGCTCTGCCGGTCCAGCACGATGCCGTCGGGCGCCTCGACGATGCGCCACTCGCCGTCCTCGCGCTGCGCGAGCCGGAAGGGCAGCTCGACGGTCCCGGTCGCCGACGTCGTGTAGGTGCCGTGCTCGTCCACGGTCGCGGTGGGGTCGATGGTCACCGTCACCGCGTCGTCCACGACGCGGTACTCGCGCGAATCGGCGCTGTCGACGAACACGCCGCTCTGCGGCTGCCAGTCGCGCGCGAGGTCGCCGTCGAGGTAGAGCCGCGCCGTCTCCCAGCTGTCCTGCGGCGAGATGGCCGCCTCGACGAAGCCCGTCACGATCTCCTCGGGCGAGGCACCGGCCGTCGGCGCCCCCGCGTAGAACTGCGGGTCCGGCCCCTCGGCCGCGTCGCCGGGCGCGATCCCGGCCGTCACCGGGCCCGACAGGGGCAGGCCCGTGCAGCCGGTGAGCGCGAGCAGCAGAGCCAGCCCGGCCGAGGCGGCGCGCACGCGGCGCGCGCGGGACACGGTCATCGCGTTCCCTCCCTGTCGGCGCCCGACGCGTCCTGGGGGCCGCCATCGGCCGTCGCCGCGTCGATCTCCGCCAGATCGCTGAGGTCGACCGTGGTGATCGGCTGCGTGACGCCCAGGGAGGCCGTCAGCGGGTCCTCCCCCGGCTCCAGCGGCACGGGCGACGAGCCGTCGAGGCCGCTCTCCTGCCGCGGGAGGGTGAGGACGAAGTTCGTGCCGCCGCCGAGCTCGGACCAGACGGCCAGCAGCCCGCCGTGCAGCTTGGCGTCGCCGAGCGCGATCGACAGGCCGAGCCCGGTGCCGCCGAGCGTGCGCTTGCGGGACGGATCGGCGCGCCAGAACCGGTCGAACACGCGCTCGGCGTCCTCGGAGGACATGCCCATGCCGAAGTCGCGTACGCCGACGGCGACCGCGGTCGGGCTGCTGTCGACCGTCACGACGACCGGGCGCCCCTCGCCGTGCTCGATCGCGTTCCCCAACAGGTTGCGGAGGATCCGTCGGACGCGGCGCGGGTCCATGTCCACCGGCGAGTAGCCTCCGGGGGCCACGAATCGCAGCTCGGTGCCGTGCTGATCGGCGACCTGCCGCATCGACTCGGTCACGTCCTCCGCGAGGTGGGCGAGGCTCGTCGCCTCCAGCTCGAGCTGCACCGAGCCCGCGTCGTAGCGGCTGATCTCGAGCAGATCCGTCAGCAGCCCCTCGAACCGGGCGACCTGGGCGTGCAGCAGCTCGGCCGCGCGCGCCGTCGACGGGTCGAAGTCGCCCCGCTGGTCGTGGATGATGTCCGCCGCGAGACGGATGGTGGTCAAGGGCGTGCGCAGCTCGTGCGAGACGTCCGAGACGAATCGCTGCTGCACGAGCGAGAGCTCGGCGAGCTCCTGGATCTGCGACTCGATGCTGTCAGCCATGGCGTTGAACGAACGACCGAGCGTGGCGAGCTCGTCCTCGCCGTGCACCGGGATGCGCACCTTCAGGTCGCCCGCGGCAAGACGGGCGCTCGTGGCGGACACTTCGACGATGGGCGTCGAGAGCGTCCGCATCACCACCCAGAGGATGGCGACCACGATCAGCACCATGGCGATGCCGGACGCCCACAGCGTCCGCTCGACGAAGTTCAGGGTGTCGGTCTCCTCCGCCAGGTCGTAGGCGAGGTAGATCTCGTAGGGCCCGACGTTCGGCACGTTCAGCTGCTGGCCGACGATGATGCCGGCGACCTCGTCGCCGTCGGCATCGGCCATGCTGATCGACTGCCACCACTGCGAGTCGGGCGTCGTCTGGACGCGCTCGCGCAGGCCCGACGACACGGCCTCCGCCGCCAGCCCGCCGAAGCCGAAGTCCGGCGGCGCGAGCGGCACCGACTCGTCGTCGATGCGGAAGCCCGCGATCTGCTCGGTCGAGGCGAGGCGGACGATGTCCCGGCTCACCGAGTTCCACAGCTGCTGCATCTGCGCCCGGCTGCCGGCGATCTCGGAGTGGTCGAGCGTGTCCTTGGCCTCCTGCACGGCCCGCGACGCGTCGGCGAGCACCTCGTCGCGGCGCGTCTGGAACAGGTCGTTCTGGATGGCCAGCGCCATCCAGAGGCACGCCACCGTGATCGTCAGCGCGGTGAGGGCCGTGGTGATCAGGATCGTGCGGAACTGCAGGGAGCGGTTCCACAGCTGCAGCGCGGCGGCCGGCCACGTGCGCGGCGACCGCCATGCGAACAGCACCTGGGCCGCGGCGGAGGGCATGGCTAGGACGCGGCGACGCCCGAGACCGCGCCGGCGCGATAGCCGACGCCCCGCACCGTCGTGACGATCTTCGGGTTGTCCGGGTCGAGCTCGATCTTGGCGCGCAGTCGCTGCACGTGGACGTTCACCAGGCGCGTGTCCGCCTTGTAGTGGTAGCCCCACACCTGCTCGAGCAGCTCCTCCCGCGAGAACACCTGCTGGGGCTTGGACGCGAGGGCGACGAGCAGCTCGAACTCGAGCGGCGTGAGGCCGATCGGGCTCTGCCCGCGACGCACCTCGTGCGCGGCGACGTCGACCGTGAGGTCGCCGATGCGCAGCACGTCGTTCGGCACCTCGGGAGCGGGCCGCAGGCGGGTGCGGATGCGCGCCACCAGCTCCTTGGGGTTGAAGGGCTTGACCATGTAGTCGTCCGCACCGGCCTCGAGCCCGGTCACCACGTCGGTGGTGTCGGCACGCGCCGTCAGCATGATGATCGGCACGCCCGACTCGGCACGGATCTCGGCGCAGATCTCGATCCCGTCCTTGCCGGGCAGCATCAGGTCGAGCAGCACGAGGTCCGGACGCTCCTGGCGCCACATGTCGACGGCCAGCTCGCCGTCCGCGCAGAACACCGTCTCGAAGCCCTCCGTGCGCAGCACGATGCCGATCATCTCGGCGAGCGCGGTGTCATCGTCGACGACCAGGATGCGAGCGGTCATGTGTGCGAAGATCCTTTGCCTCGAATCCGCGACAGAGCAGTGGCTGCCCGCCGTGCGGCGGGCGATCAAGCACAAAGCCTAGGTCATGTCGGCCGAATGACGGACGCGCCGCGCTGCCCGCGCGACGGCTTCGGTAACGTGGGAGCCGTACGCGCAGCCGGCACCCGAGGGGGATCGATGTCTCAGACGACGACGTGGCGGCCGGCGCCGCGCCCGGGACTGGTCCCGCTCTACCCGTTCGGATTCGGCACCGCGCTGGGGCGCGCGTTCAGCGCGTTGCGCGGCAATCCGAAGGTGCTGCTGGGCTTCGCGGTCGGGGTGCAGGCGCTCGCGTCGTTCGTCGGCGTGGTCGTGATCGGCGCGGTCACGGCGCTGTCGTTCTCGCGCCTCGACACCGTCGACCGCTACTCGGACGCGTACGACGCGATCCTGGCCGGTTCGACGGCCCTCTCCATCGTCGTCACGCTGGTCGTCACCCTCGCGCTGACGGCGCTGAGCGTGATCGTGCAGGGTCTCGTGGTCGCGGAGGTCTCGCGCGCGGTGGTGGGAGAGCGCGGCACGCTGCGCATGCTGTGGTCCATGGTGCGGCCCGCGTTCTGGCGCCTCACCGGCTACTTCGCGCTGCAGCTCGCCGCCGTCCTGCTCGCGACGGCGATCGTGGTCTCGCCCGTGCTGATCGCCGCGGCCACCGGGCAGTGGGGCCTCGCCTTCATCGCCCTGCCCCTGCTGCTGGGGATGATCCCCCTGTGGCTCTGGCTCGGCACCAAGCTCTACCTCGTGCCGTCGGCGATCGTGCTGGAGCACGCCGGGCCGATCGCCGGCATCCGCCGGTCGTGGACGCTGACGATCGGGCGCTTCTGGCCCACGTTCGGCGTGATGGTGCTGATCTCGCTCATCATGGGCATCGCGTCGAGCCTGGCGTCGTCCCCCCTCCAGCTCGTGTCGACCTTCCTCCCCGCGGTCCTGTGGCCCCTGGGGACGAGCGGCTCCGACGCCGCCCCCGCGGTGGCCGTCACGATCGCGCTCTCGCTGCTCGGCGCGGCCCTGCAGCTGCTCGTCTCCGCGATCGGCACGATCGTGTCGGGCACGGGCGGCGCGCTGATGTACGTCGACGCCCGGATGAGGCGGGAAGGACTCGACCTGCGGCTCCAGGCGTACGTCGAGCAGCGGGAGCTGGGCTCCACGGCACAGGCCGACCCCTGGGCGTACGACCCGTCGCACGCCGCCCCGGCCCGTCCGTATGGAGCGACGCCGCTCCACCCGGAGTATCCCGCGTACCCCGGCCCCCAGGGGTACCCGCACCAGCCGGGATACCCGTCGCCGGCGCCGCAGGGCTACCCGGCTCAGCCGGGCTATCCGCCCGCCCAGCCGGGATACCCGCCTGCCCCGTCCGGCTACCCGCCCGCCTCTCCGCAGGCGCAGCCCGCCTCTCCCCCCGCCCCGCCGGCCTACGCCGCCCCGGGGCAGGTCCCGCCGCACAGCGCCCCGACACCGTACCCTTCGGCACCCTTCCCGCCGGTGCAGTCGCCCTACCTGCCCCCGCCGGCGTCTGCGGCCGGGAGCGCGGGAGGCGCGGACGCCCCCGCCCCCGGGCCCGACTCCTCCTCGGGGTCGGACGGCGGGTCGTGATCGCGGCGCTCCTCACGGGTATCGCGCTGCACGCCGGCGTCGTCGACCCTGACCGCGACGAGGCGCGCGAGTGGGCCGAGCGCGAGCTCGCCGACCCCGCGTACGACACCGCAGAGCCGACGCCCTTCGACCGGATCGCGCAGGCCATCGGCGATTTCCTCGACGACCTGCTCACGCCGAGGGGCGAGCTGGACTGGAACCCCGCGCTCGCAGTGGGGATCGTCGTCGTCGTGATCGCTCTCGTGGTCGCCGCCGTGCTGATCTGGGGCCGGCCGCGTCTGGCGCACCGCGCGGCGGAGCGCTCCGCCCTGCTGTTCGGCGACCAGGAGTCGCGCTCGGCCGCCGAGCTGCGCGCGGCGGCCGAGACCCATGCCGGCGCCGGCGAGTGGGACGAGGCGATGGTGCTGCGCTTCCGTGCGCTGGCGCGCGGGCTCGAGGAACGCGGCATCGTGGACGCCCCGCCCGGCACCACCGCCCGAGGGCTGGCTCAGCGCGCCCACCACCCGTTCCCCGGCCACGTGTCGGGGCTGGACGCGGCGGCACGGGGCTTCGACGACGTGCGCTACCTGCGACGGCACGGCACGGCGGAGCTGTACGCCGCGGTCGCGGGGCTGGACGACGAGCTCGCCCGCACCACGCCCGCCCGCGCGCCCGAGACGGCCGGCGCATGGTGACGCCGGCGACGCCCGGGGGGCGGGCCCCCGACGCGACGCTCCCCGCACGCCCGCGGGAGGACGCCGTCGCCGACCCGTTCGCGAGCGATCTGTCCGATCGGCGCCGCCGGCGCCGCACCGTGCTCGGCTGGGGCGGGCTCGTGCTCGTCCTCGTGGTGCTCGCCGCCCTGGTGGCGCTCTCCGCGGCCCGGGACTGGACGCCGCGGCCTGCGCTCGACCCCGAGGGGCCGGGCCGCGACGGCGCCCGCGCGATCGCGAACATCCTCGTCGCCCAGGGCGTCGACGTCGTGCCGACCACCCGCCGGGAGGAGACGCTCTCCGCGCTGGACACGGCGGACGGCGGGACGACCCTGGTGATCACCGACACCTGGTATCTCTCCGACGAGGACCTGCTCGAGCTGACGGCCGCGGCAGAGGACGCCGTCGTCCTGGATCCGCGGGGCACCGTCGTCGACCTGTTCGTCCCCGGCGCCTCGCACGCGGGCTACGGCAGCGCTCCGACCGATCCGGGGTGCGACCTGCCGACCGCGCAGCGTGCCGGGCAGGTCGTGCCCGGGCGGGCGTTCACCGCGCCCGCCGGCGTCACCGGGTGCTATCCCGTGGGCGACGGATTCGCCCTGCTCAGCGTGCCGCACGACGAGGCCGGAGCCGAGGGGACCGTGACGCTGATCGACGGCGTCGAGCTGTTCGGCAACGCCCGCCTCGCCGAGGAGGGCAACGCCGCGCTCGGCCTCGGGCTGATCGGCACGCACGACCGGGTGGTCTGGTACGTGCCGTCGGCCCTGGACGCGGACGCCGTCGCGGGCGCGCCCACGCTCGGCGACCTCGTGCCGCCGTGGGTCACGCCGGCGATCGTGCTGCTGATCGCCGCGGCCGTCGCCGCCGCGGTGTGGCGCGGACGCCGGCTGGGCCCGCTCGTCGCCGAGCGCCTGCCGGTCACCGTGCGAGGGAGCGAGACCCTGGAGGGCCGCGCACGCCTCTACGCCCGCGCCGCCGATGCGGCGCACGCCGCCGACCTGCTGCGCGACGGCGCCGTGGCGCGCATGGCGCGGCGCCTGGGCCTGGCGTCGGGAGCCTCCGAGGGCGAGACCGCCGACGCCGCGGCCGCCCGACTGGGCGCCTCCGCGGGCGACGTCCGCGCGATCCTCGGCCTCCGCCCCCGCACCGACCCCGAGCTCGCGGAGTTCGGCGCGCGCCTGCGCGACCTCGAGACCGCCGTCGACGCCGCCGTGCACTCGGCGGCCGAACGCCCCGCCTGACCGCCCGCCCCGAGAGGAACACCCATGGAGACCATCGACGATCCCGACGCGCTGCGCGAGGCGATGAACCGCGTGCGGCTCGAGGTGGCCAAGGCCGTGGTCGGCCAGGAGGGCGCCGTCAGCGGGCTGCTCATCGCGCTGCTCGCGCGCGGGCACGCGCTGCTGGAGGGCGTGCCCGGCGTCGCGAAGACCCTGATGGTGCGTTCGTTCAGCCGCGCCATCGGCCTGGACACCAAGCGCATCCAGTTCACGCCCGACCTCATGCCCGGCGACGTCTCGGGATCGCTCGTCTACGACGCGAAGTCCGGAGAGTTCGAGTTCCGCGAGGGCCCCGTGTTCACCCACGTGCTCCTCGCGGACGAGATCAACCGCACCCCGCCGAAGACCCAGGCCGCGCTGCTGGAGGCCATGGAGGAGCGCCAGGTGTCGGCGGACTGCGTCACCCGCCCGCTGCCCGACCCGTTCCTGGTGTGCGCGACCCAGAACCCTGTCGAGCACGAGGGCACGTACACGCTGCCCGAGGCCCAGCTCGACCGCTTCCTGATCAAGCTGCTGATCGACGTCCCGGGCCGCGACGCGGAGGTCGCCGTGCTGCGCCGTCATGCCGACGGCTTCTCGCCGCGCGGTCTCGAGGGCGTCTCCCCCGTCGTGTCGGTGGACGAGATCCGCGCCGCGCAGCGCTCCGTCGCGGAGGTGACGGTCACGGACGACGTGCTGGCGTACGTCGTCGACCTGGCCCGCGCGACCCGCCAGAGCCCGTCCGTGCAGCTGGGCGCCAGCCCGCGCGCCGCCACGGCCCTGCTCGCCGCGTCCAAGGCGTGGGCGTGGCTGGGCGGCTACCCCGCCATCACCCCCGACCACGTGCAGGCGATGCTCGTGCCCGTCTGGCGGCACCGGCTGCGGCTGCGCCCGGACGCCGAGATCGAGGGCGTGTCGGTCGACGCCGTGCTGGGGTCCGTCGCGCAGCAGACCCCCGTCCCGCTCTGAGCGAGCGCCGCCCGCCCTCATGTACGTCACCGGACGCCTCCCCTGGATCGTCGCCGCCGGCCTGATCCCGCTCGTCCCGCTCACCGCGCTGGGAGCGAGCCCTTGGCTCGTGCTGCTCGCCTGGCTCGCCCTGTGCGCGGCGCTCGTGGCCGCCGATGTCCTGGCAGCCCCGGATCCGCGCGTGCTCGCGATCGATCGCTCGTTCGGCACGACGGCTCCGGGAGTCGCGCGCGTGCGCCTCGGCGAGCGCCTCGAGGTGCGCGTGCGCGTGGTCAACCGCGGCGCGCGGCGGGTGCGGGCGACGGTGCGCGACGCGTGGCAGCCGACGGCCGGCGCCCCGCGAGACCGGCTGCGCCTCGACGTGCCGCCGCGCGAGGCGCGCACCGCGGTCGTGCCGCTGCTGCCGAGGCGGAGGGGCGAGCTGCGCACCGAGTTCCTCGCCGTCCGGTCCGCCGGGCCGCTCGGCATCGCCGGCGTGCAGCGACGGATGGACGCCCCCGGATCCATCCGGGTGCTGCCGCCCTTCCACTCGCGCCGCCACCTGCCCTCCCGCGTGGCGCGCCTGCGCGAGCTCGACGGCAACACGAGCGTGCAGGTGCGCGGACAGGGCACGGAGTTCGACTCGTTGCGAGAGTACGTCCGCGGCGACGACGTGCGGTCGATCGACTGGCGCGCGACCGCACGCGCGGGCACGACGATGCTGCGCACCTGGCGACCCGAGAGGGACCGCCACGTGGTGATCCTCGTCGACACGGGACGCACCGCGGCGACCCGAGTGGGGGACGAGACCCGCCTGGAGGCCGCCTTCGAGTCGGCCCTGCTGCTGGCGGCCCTCGCCTCGCGCGCCGGCGACCACGTGCACCTCGTGGCGTTCGACCGGGTGCTGCGGGCGCGGGTGACCGGCGTCGACGGCACCGCGCTGCTGCCCGCCCTGGTCGACGCCCTCGCCCCCGTCGAGGCGCAGCTCATCGACACCGACTGGGACGGCGCTCTCGCGCAGGCACGGGCGCTGGCGCCCCACCCGTCCCTCCTCGTCGTCCTGACCGCGCAGGAGGCGCCCGAGGCGGCCCGCGGCTTCCTCGGCACGCTGCCGCAGAGCGTGCGCACCGGCACCGTCGTGCTCGTCGGCACCGCGACCGACGCCGCGCTCGAACGCACCGCACGGCAGGGAGGCTCCTCGGACGACCTCTACCGGGCCGCGGCGGCGGAGGCCGCGTTGCGCACAGCGGGCGGGGTCACGCGCGCGATCGTCCGCGCGGGCGCCGAGGCGCTCACCGCCTCGCCCGACGACCTGCCGCCCCGGATCGCCGACCGCTACCTCGCGCTGAAGGCCGCAGGGCGTCTCTGAGGGTGATCCCGTGCGACACCGCGTCACAGTGCTTGCCGGGCACGTATGCCGCTGGCACCATGCGGGGTGAGACACGTGTCCAGGAGGGGGAACCCAGATGTCCGATCCGAATCCCGAGAGCCCGATCGAGCCCGCCGAGCTCGCGCACACGCCGCCCGCCGCGCCCGCCACGAGCGCGAAGCTGGTGGCCGAGGCGTTCGGCACGCTGCTGCTGGTGTTCGGCGGCGTCGGCACCGCCGTCTTCGCCTCGAACCACTTCACCGACGCCCCCGCGGCCGTCTATTCCACGGTCGCGCTGGCGTTCGGCCTCACCGTCGTCGTCGGGGCGTACGCCTTCGGCCCGATCTCGGGCGGCCACTTCAACCCCGCGGTGACGCTCGGTCTCGCGGCCGCCGGACGCTTCCCGTGGCGCGAGACGGGCGCGTACATCGTCGCCCAGGTCATCGGCGGAGCCGTCGCCACCACGCTGCTCGTCCTCATCGGGCTGTTCGGTCCCGCCGGCTGGCTGAGGACGGCGCAGGACGCCGGCTTCGCGAGCAACGGCTGGGACAACCTGTCCCCCGCCGGTTTCGGCCTGCCCGCGGCGATCATCGCCGAGGTGGTGCTCACGGGCCTGTTCGTGCTGATCATCCTCGGGGTCACCCACCCGACCCGGGGCACGCCGCTCGCCGGCCTCGCGATCGGCCTGAGCCTCGCGCTGATCCACTTCATCAGCATCCCGATCGACAACACGTCGGTGAACCCCGCCCGCTCGATCGCCGCGGCGATCTACGGAGGGGGCGAGGCGCTCGCGCAGCTGTGGGTGTTCATCGTCTTCCCGGTCGTCGGAGCGCTGCTCGCCGGCGTCGCCTACCGCGCGCTCTTCGACGGCACCCGGGACTGACCGGCGCGCGCGGGCGACGCGCGTCAGCCCGCGACGAGACGCGGGGTGCCCGACTCGTACTCGGTCAGGTCGCCCGTCTCTCCCGCGCGTGCCGCTCGCCGCCCCAGCACGAGCATCCAGAACAGCAGCACGCCCAGCGCGAGCGCGCCGAGCCCGATCTTGAGCCACCAGGGCCACGGCTGCCCCGTCACGAAGCCCTCCACGACGCCGGAGAGCGCCAGCGCGAACACCAGACCGATCGCGACCGTGGCGAGGGCGCGCCCCTCCTGGGCCAGCGCCTCCCCGCGCGTGCGCGCGCCCGGCGCGACCCACGCCCAGAACACGTGCAGCCCGGCGGCGCCCGCGACGAAGATCGAGGTCATCTCGAGCAGCCCGTGCGGCAGGATGTAGAGGATCATCACGTCGAGACGCCCGTACACCGTCATCACGGCGGCGGCCACGCCGAGGCCGACGGCGTTCTGCACGAGGATGTACACCGGGTAGAGGCCCGTCACGCCGAACAGCACGCACTGCACGGCGATCCAGGCGTTGTTGGTCCACACCATCCCCGCGAACACCGCGGCGGGGTTCTCGGTGTAGTACTCGGTGAACTCGTGCTCGGCGTACTGCTCCAGCTGCGCCTCGCTGCCGAGCGTCGCCACGAGCGCCGGGTCTCCGGCGATCCAGGCTCCGGAGACCGCGACGACGGCGATGAAGCCGAGCGCGATCGCGAGGGTCGTCCAGCGGACGCGGTACAGCGCGGCGGGCAGCTGATGCAGGAAGAAGCGCGGCAGCTGCCTCAGCACGTTGTCGGAGGCGCCGGTGAGGGCGAGTCGCGCCCGCGCGAGGATCGTGGAGACGTGGTCGCCGTGCGGCGTGCGCCCGGCCGACGTCTTGATGTCGGCGAGATCGGCCGACGCGGCCTGGTAGCGGGCGACGAGCTCGTCGACCTCGCCGCCGGTGAGGCCGCGCCGCTTGGACAGCTCGTCCAGCCGAGCCCACTCGTTCCTGCGGGCGGTCGCGAGCGCATCGAGGTCCACCTGATTTACTGTACGCATGTCGTCCGGTGCCGTCTCGGGTCATCCCCCCGCCGCGTCGGCGCGAGGGGCAGCGGTCGTCGCCGACGACGAGGTCCTCACCGGCGAGGCCGTCGCCCTCGACGTCCAGCCGATCGGGCTGATCCTCCGGGTCGCCGGCGCGGCGATCGACGTGGTCCTCACCCTCGTGGTCTACGTGACGCTGGTGCTCCTGATGGTGCGGCTGCTGGCGTCGGGCGCGCTCGATCAGAACGTCATGCAGATCCTCTCCATCGTGCTCGCGGTGCTGCTGCTGATCGTCGTGCCGACGGTCGTCGAGACCGTGTCGCGCGGACGCAGCCTCGGCAAGCTGGCGGTCGGCGGACGGATCGTGCGTCTCGACGGCGGCGCGATCTCGTTCCGGCACGCCTTCATCCGCGCGGTCACGGGCGTGCTCGAGGTCTACCTCACGCTCGGCGCGCTGGCCCTGCTGGTGGGCGTGTTCAGCCCGCGCTCGCAGCGCCTCGGCGACCTGGTGGCAGGCACGTACGCCGAGCGCACCCGCACCCCGCGGCTCGTCCCCGGCGGCGTCGTCCTGCCCCCGGGGATGGAGGCGTGGGCGGCCATCGCCGACGTCGGCCGATTGCCCGTCGCCCTGGCGCGACGCATCGCCCAGTTCGTCGCCGGCGCCGGCGCGATGCACCCCGCCGCGCGCGCCCGGGTCGCGGAGGAGCTCGCGGCGCAGACCAGGCCGCACGTCGCCCCGGTGCCGCCGGTGGACGCCGAGACGATGCTGCGCGCCGTCGTCGCCGTGCGTCGGGGACGGGAGCTGCACGCCCTGACGTCTCGGGCCGAGCGCGTCGCCCGCCTCTCCCGGTGAACCGGGATCGAGCCGGCGCTCAGGACGCGCGGAGCGTCTCGTGGCGCACGACGGTCCAGCCCTGCGGCACCGACAGGCGGTCGGTGTGGATCGCGCAGAGGTCGTGCGCGTGCGGGTCGTTCGCCGCGCCCAGCGGACCCAGCGCGGCCATCTGGTCGCGGTAGTCGTACGTCAGGGTGGTCACGGCCTCTCGGGCACAGCCGACCTTCGAACAGACTCTCTCACGCATCGCCCCCACGATAGGCGGCGCGGCTGGTCGCACCGGCCCGCCTCGCCGGGCGGCGCGGGATCCGCCGGACCGCCGACCGGGCCGCACCGCGCGACGTAGGCTGGTGCCATGGCGATCTTCGGACGGGCCCGGCGCCCGGCGCCGCGCGGCCGGGCCGCCCGGCACGGCCGACACGGACGCGAGGGACGCAGTCCGGTCGTCCGCCCGCCGCTCCCCCCGATCGACACCCGCGTCGAGCGCTTCGACATCGCCGTGGGAGCGGCCGCGGAGTACCTGCGGAGCGCGTGGCCGGAGCTGCGCGAGGTCAGCTTCGAGATCGGCCGCCTGCCGCGGGCGACGGACGACGACGGCATCCCCCGCTGGTCCGTCGATCAGGAGGCCGGACGGATCGTGCTCTACCGGATCCCGATCGAGCGCCTCGGCCGCCTCCACCGCGTCGACGAGCCGCAGCGGCGCATGATGATCGAGGGCGAGGTGTTCCGCGCGGCGGCCGAGTACCTCGGACGCGACCCGTGGGACCTCCGTCCCGAGCGCTTCCGCTTCTTCTGAGCCGGGCGCGAGACCGCACCTTCCGCGCGAGACAGTGGCCGCCGGACGCGGTGCCGCACAGCAAGCGCGGTCTCGCACAGCGAGCGCGGTCTCGCACGGCGAGTGCGGCGTCGCCGTGCGGGGAAGGGACGGGCGCCGACCTACGGGTACACGACCACCGGCTGGGGGCGAGCGGCATCCGGCCAGACCGCGATCGCCGCGAGCGCCGATTCTCCGGCGAAGCCGAGCGCTGCGTGCACCGGGGCCCCGCCGGGATCGATCGTGTACAGGCGGTCCTCGTCGACGTCGAGCGTGACGGCGTCGCCCGCGGGGACCACGACGTCCTCGGGGTCGTCGCCGTAGCCGGCGACGCTCACGGTCACGTCCTCCTCGGCGGGGTTCACGATGCTCAAAGTCGGCTCCGGCCCCCGCGGCACCGCCACGAGCGTCTGCTCCGAGATCGCAGGCGCCGGGGTGTGCCACGCGTAGTCGTCGCCCGCGCCGAACCCGGTGGTCTGCCACACCGCCGCCACGAGCGGCTCCTCCGCGGTCACGGCGACGGTGTAGTCGCCCTCGTCGAGGCCCCCGAGGTCGACGTCGACGGGCGTGCCGCCCACGAGCTCGACCGGCGGCTCCGGCTCGCGGTCGGAGTCGGCGTCGCCGGTCTCCGAGACCGTGATGGTCGCGGTCGTGTCGACCTCGGACAGGAGGCGCACGATCGTGGAGGCGCCCTCGGCGCCGGACACCTCGCCGACGATGCGGAGGCCCGGGACGATCTGCGTCAGCGCCGGGCGCACCGCCGACTGCGTGTCCACGCCGCCCGGGTCGAGCGTGCGGACGAGGCTCGACTGCAGGCTCGCCCTCACGGGAGCGCCGGTGGCCGTGACGCGCAGCACGGGCTTCTGCTCGCCGCCCGCGATTCCCGCCAGCGGGATCGCCAGCTGCGTGCGCGCCGGGATCGGGATCGCGGCTGCGGCGGGAGGGGTCACGGCGCCCGTGACGCCGTAGACCGTGACCTGGACGGTGGCCGCCACGTCACCCGGGTTCGCGAGCAGCAGGATGCCCGTCGAGCCGGTCGCGACGTCGCCGCCGACGATCCACGACTCCATCTGCGGCGGCCGGCATGCCGACGCCGTGAGTCCCGAGACGTCGGACGCGGACGGCTCGGCGGAGACGGCGGCAGCCGCCGAGACGGGCTGACGCCCGTCCGGATCCTGGAGGTACCGCGTCGCCGCGCCCTCCTCGGACACGTCGGGCTGGGCGATGGCGTCGGCGACCGGCTCGCCGCCGAGGTCGTTGCCGACGGTGGTGCGGACGGGAGCCGCCACCGACAGCCCGTCGGCCTCCTCCGCCGTGCGGCCCAGGGCCAGCACGGGGCCGTCACAGGCCAGCACCGTCTCCGCCGGGGCCGGTGTGACCTCGAGGACGGGCGGCTCCGAGGCCACCGACGGCCACGGGAGCGCGGCGGTCGCGACGACGGCGACGACCGCCCCGGCCGAGACGAGGGCGCCGACGAGCACGCGGGCTCCGGCGATGCGCTGGGCGACGGTGATCCTCATCGGTTCCCCTCCTCGTAGCCGCGGCCGACGACCCGGGGCGTCCGCCGCACCTCGCGACGGGACGCGGCGGTGGGAACGGCGAGCAGCAGCGCCACCAGGAGGGCGCCCAGCTGCGACATCGCGATCCCCTGCACCGTCGCCCGCTCCGCAGCGGTCAGCTCGGCGCGCGGCTCCGGATCGGCGTCGAGCCGCCACAGCACGCCCTTCGCGGTCTCGCCCACGCGCACGAAGCCGGCGCGCTGGTCGATCGCGGTGATCGCCTCGAGACGGCGCGTGCGCGAGGCGTCGGTCTCCGCGTCCGCCGTGCTCTCGAGCAGGACGAACCGCACGCCCAGCTCGCTGAGCCGACGCGGCACGTCGCCGGCGCTCGCCGACACCAGGTCGCTCGTGAGCTCGGCGATCCGCACGTCCGCATCGGAGGCCCCCGGCTCGGTGGCCTGCAGCGTCGACTGTCCGCCGAGCGTCTCGGTCGCACCCCACACCACCCGCACGGCGAGACCGCCGTCGGGCTGGGCCGTCAGGACGAACGTGCCGAGGTCGCGCTCGTCGGCGGCACGCGCGGTCACGTAGGCGGGCAGGGTCGAGGCGGGGCCGTTGGTCAGCTGCGCGTCGTCCCTGGCGACGGCCGTCAGCGCCGGCACCGCGACGACGGCCACGCACACCGTGGCGAGCACCGCGGCCCCGCGCGCGCCGGAGCGCAACGGGATCCCGGCGTCGAGCGTCACGGCGGCGGCCGCGACGACGCCCAGCCAGGCGAGGCTCAGCGCCGCGCCCGGCCACACCGGCACGGACGAGGAGTCGATCGCGGCGACCTGCACGCCGGCGATGAGCTGCGCGCCCGCCAGACCGGCGGCCGCGATCACCACGGCGCCGATTCCGGCCCGCCAGCGGGGGGTGAGGGGCGCGGCCAGCGCGAGCAGGCCCAACGGGGCCAGCAGCACCGGCGCCCAGGACGCGATCGCCGCCGGGTCGGAGACGCCGAGCCAGCCGAGCAGCGCGCCCCAGCCGGCAGGGTCGGCGGTCGGGATGCCCAAGGCGAGCAGCAGGGGTCCCGCGGCGTCCGAGCCGGCCCACGGGCGTCCCGGATCGGCGAGCAACGCCCACGGCGTCCCGCGCATCAGCTGGGCGTGGACGAGCGGGGCGAAGACGACCGCAGACGGCAGCACGAGCCACAGGACGCGGGCGGCGCCGCGACGGACGCGGAACGCGAGCGCCAGCAGCAGGGCGATCGCCCACAGCACGGCGAGCGCCGGCGCGAGGGACGGCGCACACGCCAGCACCGCGATCAGCACGATCGAGCCGGCGCCGGACGCACCCCACGAGCGGTGCGCGACCGAGGCGGCGAAGAACAGCCAGGGCAGCAGCAGATGCAGCAGCACGGCCGCCGGACGCCCGTCCACCAGCGCCGCGAGGAACGTCGGGGCCAGGGCCCACAGGACGCCGACCGCGACGCGCACGCCCGACCTCTCCGTCACCCGCGTCGCGGCGAACCACCCGCCGAGCACCGCCAGCGGCAGGGCGAGCACCCAGACGAGCACGAGGGCGTACGAGGGCCGGCCGGGCCAGAGCGATCCCAGCGCCGCCAGCAGCGCGGAGAACGGATCGGCGACCGACACGACGTCGTCGCCGAGGGAGCGCAGGCCGTAGGCGGCCTCGGCCCACAGCCCGGACACGGTCTCGTGCAGCGGCAGCAGTCCTCCGCCGCCCAGCACTGGCCACGCCAGCAGGGGGAGGAACGCGATCACGCCCACGACGAGCGCGGCGAGGACGGCCCACGCGCCGCCGCCGGAGAAGAAGCGCAGCTCGCGGCGCACCACCGGCTCGCCCCCGCCCGGGTCGTACCGCTCCCGCAGCTCCGCGTTCGTCGCCCGCAGCGGCGCGATCTGCGCCCACGAGCCGCTGCGGAAGGCGCGGATGCGTCCGCGGGAGCGCGCCGCGGCGGGCAGCCGCACGAGGACGGTGAGCGCGGCGGCCCACTCGGCGGGCACACGGGCAGGGGCCTTGGCCACGAGGTGCAGGAACGACCGCCAGAGCGCGAGCGGCAGCAGCGACAGCCAGGACAGAGGCACCGCCCAGGCGGGGGCGTAGGCGAGCCGCCGGTGCAGCTGCGCGGTGCGCACGGCGTAGGCGCGAGCCATCGGGCGCCGGGACAGCCCGGCCATGCCCGCGACCGGGGCGTGCAGGCGCGCGCCGGGGGCGAGCGCGACGCGGCGCCCGCCGAGACGGGCGCGCACGCCCATGTCCAGTCCCTCGTCGGCGCCGGCGAGCGCCGGGTCGGGCAGGAGGTGCGCGCGGGTCTCGGCGCGCAGCAGCACGCCGCGGACGTCTGCGCCGAGCACGTCGTCGTCGGCGTCGTGCTGCCCCTGGTCGTACTCGCCGTTCGCGAGGGGGACGGTGCGCCCGAGGCGGGTCATGCTGACGCCGAGGGAGACGATCTGCGACGGGTCGGCGGCGTCGACGACCTTCGGCGCCGCGATCGCCACGGAGGGCGCGCGCTCGAGCGCGGCCGACAGCGCCGCCAGCGCGCCGGGCTCGGGGGCGGTGTCGTAGGCGAGCAGCCAGACCGCACGCTCCTGCGGCACGCGCGCGGCGCCGAGCCGCACCGCCGTCGCGAAGGAGGTGCCGGCCGGGGCCTCGATGGCCCCTTCTGCTCCGGATGCGTCGATCAGGCTGCGCAGGCGGTCGGCGGATCCGCACACGACGATGGTGAGCGCGTCGACGGGGCGCGTCTGCGCGCGCAACGCGTCGAGGGTGCGCTCGAGCTGGGCAGCGGCCTGGGGGGTGGACCGCGCGACGAGGATGGCGTGAACTGCGGGGGGCATGTCGCGGCAAGCCTAGGTCGGCGACTCACTCGTCCCGACAGCACGCGCCGGGAAGCCGGAGATACCTGCTCCGGCGGCGTCAGCCGGCGGCGCGCTTGAGCTTGCGGCGCTCGCGCTCGCTCAGGCCGCCCCAGATCCCGAATCGCTCATCGTTCTGCAGCGCGTACTCCAGGCACTGGGCGCGCACGTCGCACGAGGTGCAGATGCGCTTCGCGTCGCGGGTGGAGCCGCCCTTCTCGGGGAAGAAGGCCTCGGGGTCGGTCTGCGAGCACAGCGCGTCGGTCTGCCACGAGAGAGCCGTGTCGTCGTCCGACTGCGGCGTGCGCACACCGGGCACGCCGAGGTTCACCGGATCGACGAACCAGTCCTCAGGTACGCCGGAACGGTACTGCGATCCTGTCATTTCGCTCTCCCACCCCTTCTCGGCCCCCCGAGGGCGACTCTGTCGTGGGAGTAATTACACCCGTGTGATTACGAAAGATCAAGTCGCAGATCGTAAAGCCTCAACCGCCGCATGAAGCTTCATTGACCCGCCTCGGCGTGTCGCGCCGTCATATCGCGCGGTGACGCCCGGGCGCGTCAGACGGCGAGGCCGGGCTGCGCGACGAAGGCCTCTCCCCGACCGGACACGCGGACCTCGGACTCGTCCGGCGTCACGAAGGCGGCGCGGCCGGGCGCGAGCTCGAGCGAGTCGGAACGGCCGGTCACGGTCACCGAGCCCGCGGTCGCCAGGACGATCATCGGGCCGGCGGGGCGGATCACGGTCTCGGTCGCGCCGGGCACGCGGGCGCGCAGCAGCTGGAAGTCGGGCACGTCGGCCGGGAACGCGTCGACCCCGCGCGTGCCGTTCTCGGCGGCCACCGGCAGCACGACCGGCACCGGCCCCGTCGCCGGATCGAGGATCGCCAGGAGCTCCGGCACGTCGATCCGCTTCGGCGTGAGACCGCCGCGCAGCACGTTGTCGCTCGCGGCCATCAGCTCCACGCCGAGCCCCGAGACGTAGGCGTGCAGCATCCCGGCGCGCAGGAAGACGCTCTCGCCGCGGTGCAGCACGACGAAGTTCATCAGCAGGGCCACCACGACGCCCGGGTCGCCCGGATACCAGGAGGCGATGCGGCGCGCGTTGGCGAGCTCGGCGGCGAACTCGGTCGACTGGGCGTCGGCGAGCGCGGCGATGATGCCGTCGACGACGTCGCGCGCGTCGCCGGAGAGCAGCCAGCCGATCGCCACGGCGAGCGCCGGCGGGTCGGTCAGGCGCTCGCGCAGCGGCTCCGCGGCATCGCCGAGGACGCCGAGCAGCCGGCGGCTCGCCTCCAGGTCGCGCAGGCCGCACAGCGCCTCGAAGCGGTCGGAGAGCGCGACGATCATCTCCGGCTTGTGATTGTCGTCGGCGTAGTTGCGGGGCGCGTCGTCAGGCAGGTCGCCCTCCCGCCCGAACCCCTCCTCCGCCTGGCGCTTCGAGGGGTGCACCTGGATCGACAGCACCGACGAGGCGGCGAGCAGCTTGAGCAGGTACGGCAGGCGTCCGGTCACCCCGACCGCCGCCCCCTCCTGCGCGATCCACTCGTCGAGCGTTCGGCCGGTCCCGTCCTCCACCTCCGACGGGTCGGAGGGGTGGTCTCCGTACCAGATCTCGGCCTCGGGGCGCGCCGCGACGGCGCGCCCTTCGAGGGCTGCCAGCAGCGAGCGCGAACCCCAGGCGTAGTCGCGCGGGACGTTGGAGAGCGGTACGAGCACGGACCAAGGGTATTCCGCGCCGGCGCTGTAACCTGGACGACACGATGGCGCAGATCTCGCGGTACACGGTTCGCACCCCTCCCGAGGCTCCGGAGAGGGAAGGCACGTCGCACCTTCTCCTGAAGGCGTATGCCGCATTCGTCATCTTCTCCGCGTTCGCCCACTCGATGTGGTGGAACCTGATCGGGGGCGCGGGCGCCGTCGGCGTGCTCGTGCTCACGACGGCGGCGACGCTGGCGATCTGGATCCCCCGCCTGCGTCGCGTCGGGCTGCCGTGGCGACGACTTCCCTGGCTCGCTCTCGCCTACACCGCGTGGGCGCTGGTGTCGGTGCTGTGGTCGGGCTGGCCGGGCGCGACGCTGATCACCTGGCTGCTGCTCGCGGCGGGGACGCTGCAGGGCGTCTTCCTGGCCCATGTCCTCACCTGGCACGAGCTGCTGCGAGCGCTCGACATCGCGCTGAAGTGGGTCATCGGGCTGTCTGTGGCGATCGAGCTGTGGGTCGCCCTGATCCTCCGCGCTCCCCTGCTGCCGAACTTCGTCTCCCCGCCCGACGGCTTCGACCCGCAGTGGTACTGGGTGCGCGGACAGCTCTTCGACGCGCTCATCGGGGATCGGATCCAGGGCATCGTCGGCAACGCCAACTACCTCGGCATCCTCTGCGTGCTCGCCTTCGCCGTCTTCGCCGTCCGGCTGGCGACGCATCCGCCGCACGCCGCGATGCAGATCGTCTGGATCGCGGCGACGGCCGTGCTGTTCGTGCGGTCGGGCTCGGCCACCGCGCTGGGCGCGTTCGCAGCCGCCTTCGTCGTCCTGCTCGCGGTGCTCGTGATGCGACGCGCGCGCACCCCCGGCGAGCGCAGCCGCCGATACCTGCTGTTCGCGGGCGTCGCCGCGGTCGGCGCGGTGCTGGTCATGCAGCTCTGGGACCGCGTGCTGGGCATGCTCGGCCGTGACGACTCCCTCACGGGGCGCGACGAGATCTGGTCCACCGTGTGGGGGCGGGCGATCACGCACCCGGTGCACGGCAACGGCTTCGCGAGCCCCTGGGTGCCGTGGGACCCGGCCTTCGACGGGTGGATCGTCGACCACGGCCTGTCGGTCTTCCATGCGCACAACATGTGGCTCGACGTCTTCTTCCAGCTGGGCGGCATCGGCGTCCTGCTGATGTTCGGCGTGTACGCGGCCCTGGTGTGGCGCTCCTGGTTCTTCGCGATCGACCGGCCCCGCTGGGACCTGGACGCGAACCGCCCGTACTCGCCCGTCTCGATCCTGGCGCCGCTGGCGGCGGCGATGCTCCTGGCGCAGGGGCTGACGGAGTCGGGGCCCATCATGCTGTGGGGCTGGACCCTCGCCGTCGCCCTGTCCTTCAAGATCAAGCTCGCCCCGTTCGTCGGGGTGGGCGCCGACGCCCCGGCTCTGGGGAACGCCGCGCGATGACGGCCTCCGGCGACGCCACGCCGGTCCGGGTCCTCCGGCTGCTGCAGTCCGCCGAGCTCGCGCGGGCGTTCGCGCTCGCCGCCCTCGCGACCGCGTTCTCGGCGTTCGCGATCGGCCGGATGGCGGGAGAGGCGACGCTCGTCACGATCGTCGCCGGTCTCGACGCGCTGGGCATCGCGATCCTGGTCGCCCGACGCGATGAGCTGACGCCGCTGCGCTTCGCGCCCACCAGCCTGCTCGCCTTCCTCGCGTGGACGCTCGCGAGCGTCGTGTGGTCCTTCGACAAGACGTCGACGCTCGCGGGGTGGCTGGGACTGGTGGGCTGGGGCCTGATCGCGCTCGTCATCGGCCACACCCGGGACGCCCTGCAGACCGTGCGCGCGCTGGGCGACGTGCTGCGCTGGATGCTGGCGCTCTCGCTGGCGGTCGAGATCCTCGCGGGCGTGCTGCTCGACATGCCGTTCCCGTTCCTCGGCATCGCCGGGGATCTCGCGCACGGAGGCCCGGTGCAGGGGCTGTTCGGCACGCGCAACATGCTCGGGTTCGTGGCGGTGATGGCGCTCGTCACGTTCGCGATCGAGTGGCGCACCCGTTCCGTCCCGCGGGGCCTGTCGGTCTTCTCGCTCTCCCTCGCGGGCCTGCTCGCCGTGCTGTCCGCCTCGCCGACCGTGCTGGTCCTCGCCGTGGCGGTGCTGACCGCGACGGTCGCGCTGATCGTGGTGCGTCGCGCCCAGCCGTCGCGTCGGCGCGCGACGCAGTGGACGGTCGGCGCGGTCGTGGCGGCGGTGCTGGGCGCGTGCTACCTGCTGCGCCACCGCATCATCCGGCTTCTCGACGCCGCCTCCGACTTCTCCACGCGCGCCGACCTGTGGAACGAGATCCTCGACTGGCTGCGGCCGCGTCCCGTGCAGGGCTGGGGGTGGCACGGCACGTGGCACGACGGCAGCGGCGGGGGCGCGCCGTATCCGCTGAACGTCATCAACTTCGTCCTGGACGACCGTCATCTCTCGGCTCTGAACGCCTATTTCGACGTGCTGATCCAGGTCGGCTGGGCGGGCCTGCTGCTGTTCGGCGGCATGTGCGCCGTCGCGATGGTGCGATCCTGGCTCGTGGCCGGCGAGCGCCGCTCGGTCGTCCACGCGTGGACGCCGCTCATGCTCGTCACGCTGCTCGTCGACTCGATGTTCGAGAGCTTCACCCTGCACGGCGTCGGCTGGCTGATGCTCGTCGTGTGCGCCGTGCGCGCGGGGCAGTCCCGCTCCTGGCGGGATCGGCTGCGGGACATGGTCGATGGGGGCGCGTCACAGGATCCGCTGGCGCCCACAAGGTAGGCTCGTCTGCGGCGGTCCGCCGGCGCGATGCGCCCGGCGCTCCGCCATGGACCACGGTCCGGCGACGCCGGTTCCCCTGTCCTCACTGCCTGTTCCTCGGCCGGCAGGCCGCTGACTCGTTCGGAGCCCGCCCTTGGTACACGTCCTCCAGAACGTGGTCTTCCCCCTCGACCGCGACCCCGACCTGCTGCCGCTGTACACCGACCCCGACACCTGGTCGGTCGTCGACCGCGAGGCCGTGCGCGTCACCGACCTGGGGCACCTCGGAGACGTGCTGGGGCGCAGCAGCGTCCGCGTCCCCGCCGGCAGCCGCGTGTCGTTCGCCACGTACTTCAACGCCTTCCCCGCGTCGTACTGGCAGCACTGGACGGGCGTGCGCTCCGTGCGCCTCGCCGTGCGCACCACCGGGCCGGGGACGGTCATCGTCTACCGCTCGAACGGCGCGGGCGTCGCGCAGCGCATCGACAGCGCGCACGTCGGCGGCGACGCCGAGTCGGCCTTCGACGTGCCGCTGACGCAGTTCAGCGACGGCGGGTGGGTGTGGTTCGACATCGTGGCCGAGGCCGAGCCGGTCATCCTGCGCGGCGGCGAGTGGACGACGACGCACGAGCCGGCGCGCTCGGGCAAGGCATCGCTCGGCATCACGACGTTCAACAAGCCCGACTACTGCGTCGAGACCCTGACGGCGCTCGGCGAGGCACCCGAGCTGCTGGAGTTCGTCGACCGCGTGTTCCTGGTCGACCAGGGGACGGACAGGGTGCGCGACCAGGACGGCTTCGCCGCGGCCGAGAGGGCGCTGGGCGATCAGCTGCAGGTGATCGAGCAGCCGAACCTCGGAGGCTCCGGAGGCTTCTCCCGGGCGATGCTCGAGACGCTGGACCGTCCGGAGAGCGACTTCGTGCAGCTGCTCGACGACGACGTGCGCATCGAGCCGGAGTCGATCCGCCGCTCGATCGTCTTCGGGCGCTACGCCACGACGCCGATGCTGGTCGGCGCGCACATGTTCGACCTGCTCGACCGGCCCCGCCTGCACGCCTGGGCCGAGGTCGTCGACGACGCCCCGTTCATGTGGCGCAACCTCTTCCAGGACCGCATGCCGCACGACTTCCGGCGCTCGAACCTGCGCCAGACGCCGCTGCTGCACATGCGGATGGACGCGGACTACAACGGCTGGTGGATGTGCCTCATCCCGACCGCGGCGCTTCGCGAGGTCGGGCTGTCGCTGCCCGCGTTCATCAAGTGGGACGACGCCGAGTTCTGCCTGCGCGCACGCGAGGCGGGCTTCCCGACGGTCTCGCTGCCCGGCGTCGCCCTGTGGCACGTGTCGTGGGTCGGCAAGGACGACTCGATCGACTGGCAGGCGTACTTCCACGCCCGCAACCGCATCGTCGCCGCGCTGCTGCACTCCCGCTCCCCGCTCGGCGGCACGCTGCTGCGCCACAGCCGCCGCGTCGACCTGAAGCACCTGATGATGATGCAGTACTACCCCGTCGCCCTGCGGATCCGGGCCCTGCAGGACGTCCTGCGCGGCCCCGCGCACCTGGTCGAGAACCTCCCGACGGCGATGCCCGCCGCGCGAGCCCTCGCCGGCCGTTTCCCCGAGACCGTGGTGCACCGCGATCCCGAGACCGTGCTGCACTCACGGCACGGGCGGCGCGTGTTCGCCCCGTCGCCGGACTTCGACAGCCCGACCGGGCTGCGTCTGCGGCTCTTCACCGCGAAGACGCTCCTGTCGCACTTCCTGCGCCGGCCCGATCCCGCCAACCTCGAGACGCCCGAGGTCGAGTTCGGCAAGCACGACGCCCACTGGTGGCGGCTGCCGCTCTACGACAGCGCGCTGGTGAGCGCCGCCGACGGCTCCGGGAAGAACGTCTACACGCGCGACCGCACCCTGTTCCGCCGGATGCTGTGGGACTCGGTGCGGCTGCACGCCCGCCTGCGGCGCGAGTGGCCCCGCCTGTCGCAGCTGTACCGCGCGGCGCTCCCCGAACTGGTGTCGCAGGAGAGCTGGCGCGGCGTCCTCGGGCTTCCCTCACCCGACGCGAGGCCGGCGAAGACGCGAGACGGAGAGAGCAAGTGAGCGATTTCGACCCGACCTCCGCGACCATCGTCGTCGTCACCTACAACCGCTCGCACCTGCTCTCGAGCCTCCTCGAGTCGGTCGTGCGGATGGACCCGAAGCCCGGGCATGTCGTCGTGATCGACAACGCCTCGTCCGACGACACGACGGCCGTGGTGGAGTCGTTCCGCGAGCGGCTCGGCAGCGAGCTGGTCTACCGCCGTCTCGACGAGAACACGGGCGGAGCGGGCGGCTTCAGCGCGGGCATGGAGACGGCGTACGAGCTGGGCTCCACGTGGATCTGGCTGATGGACGACGACGTCGAGGTCCTGCCCGACGGCCTCGCCCGCATGGGGGCCTGGACGCCGCGCTTCCGCAGCATCCAGGGCCGTCGGTACGACTACGACGGCAGCGAGTTCTACTGGCAGTACCGCGTTTCCGTGCCGCTGGGCATCCCGATCCCGTTCGCCCCCGCCGACTTCGACGCGTCCGGCTACCGCGACATGAACTCGGGCTGCTTCGAGGGGATGTTCATCCATCGCGACGTCGTCGCCCAGATCGGCCTGCCCGACCCCCGCTTCTTCATCTACTGGGACGACACGATCTACGGGTGGCTCGCGTCGCGCGTCACCCCGGCGGCGATCGTGAACGAGTTCGTGCTGCGTCGCACGCGCGAGATCAAGCAGTGGGACATGGGCGTGCGGCACTTCAATGCCTCCAGCGACATGTATCGCTACTACATCCTCCGCAACCGCGGCATCATGCGTCATTACTACGCCGCGCACGGCGCCTACCGGCCGGTCGCCTTCGCCATCGGCACCGCCGCGACCTTCGCGAAGGAGATCCTGCGGCTCGCGTTCGTCGAGCGGAAGATCACGCGCGCCGGCTGGTCGAACCTGTGGCGCGGCCTGCGCGACGGGAGGGCCCTCGCGCGCGACCGCTCCTGGCGCATCATGCAGCCGCTGGCGCCCGCCCCGCGAGGGAACGGCTGAGCCCGTGCTGACGATCGCCGACGACGCGGTGGTCGACCCGTCCGTGCGACTGCTGCACCGCGACGGCGACCGGGACATCGCGATCGGCGCCCGCACCCGCATCTACCGCGGCACGGAGATCCTCGGGCCGGTCGACATCGGCGACGACGTCTTCGTCAACCGCGACGCCTACATCCGCCCCGGCGTGCGTCTGGGCGATCGCGTCAACCTCGGCCCGTTCGTGCGGCTCATCACGGACACCCACGAGATCGGCGGCCACGACAAGCGCGCAGGGGCGGTGCGCCACGATCCCATCGTGGTCGGCGCCGGCACCTGGATCGGCGCCGCCGCGACCGTCGTCGCGGGCGTCACGATCGGCGCCGGCTGCATCGTCGCCGCCGGCGCCGTCGTCACCTCGGACGTGCCGGACGACACGCTGGTCGGCGGCGTTCCCGCCACCCGGATCCGCCGGCTGCGCTGAGCCCCGCCGTCACGGCTCCCGGCTGCGGGCCTGCCAGGACGCGGGCACGAACATCAGCCCGGCCGCGAACACCGACCCGTAGATCATCGGGATGATGTAGCGCGACAGCGCGATCGGGCTCGCGACGAGGAAGGCGAGCGTCACGAAGAACGGCACGAGCGCGAGCGCGTGCCAGGGGCTGCGCCGGCGCAGCACGAACACCAGCGCGATCAGCGGGATCCACGACGAGTACAGCGCCTTCGACGAGATCAGGTTGCCCTCGTTGAAGGCGATCGTGAGGTCGTTCACCGCCGTCCGGGCGCCGTCCAGGGCGCTCGGCTCGTACAGCGCGCCGGCGATCTGCTCCACGTCCTCGCGCGTGGTCGTCTCGAGGCTGCGCGACGTCCAGAAGTCGACGTACCCGTCGAGCGACAGGGTGTTCTGGAACGACAGCCGCGTGACGGGTGCGAAGTACTCGTACGTGTTGGCGGCGGTCGCCGACAGCGCCGTGCCGGGGTAGCGCACGAGCTGCGCCAGCCACACCCCCAGGTAGTCGAGCTTCTGCTGCGTGGTGGCGTCGACGTCCCAGCGCCCCTTCACGCTGTCCGACCGCGTCGCGACATACGCCTCGGCGAGGCCGTCCCAGCGCAGCACCTCGTCGATCGCCTGGATCTCGTCGTCGGGGATCTCGTCGCCGTGCTCGGCGGCGATGCGCGCGGTCTGCTGCACGAAGACCGTCATCATGTCGGCGGAGGTGCCCCGCTCGATCCCCAGCGCGGGCAGCACCAGCATGGGCCACACCACGCTCGTGAGCGCGACGACGGCGGCGGCCGCCAGGGCGATCCGCACGCGCAGACCCCGGGACGCGACGACGATCAGCACGACGACGCACACCGCAACGAGGTACACGTTGGTGCGCTTCGACAGCACCAGCAGCAGCGTCACCGCGATCGCCGCCGAGGCGACCCACGGCCGCGCCAGCACCCGTCCGCGCGTGCGCAGCGCCTCGGCGAACAGCACGAGGAACGGCATCCAGAACACCGCGGCGAACGCGTCCTTGCTCATCACCGAGGGCGCCATGACGAACGCCGGCAGCACCGCGACGGCCGCGGTCAGCGCCCAGCGCGCCGTCGAGGGCAGACCGAGCCGCGAGAGGTACGCGAGGACCAGGCCGATGCCGAGCGCCGTCGCCGCCTCCTGCAGCAGCAGGTATCCGAACAGGCCCCAGCGGTCGTCGCCGAGCGCGGCGCCGAGGTCCCAGAACCATCCGAACACCATGGTGTCGAACCACGGGTGGTGGTCGCGCTGCTCCTGCAGGCCGAGCCACTGCAGCTGCTGCGTGATCGTGTCGGAGTCGACGTTGCCCGGGAAGTGCACGAGCAGCCAGACGAGCCAGCCCGCCAGGATGACGCCCGCCGAGGGCAGCGCCCAGCGCCGGATCGCGTCGCGGACGGACGGCGGGGAGACGGGCTCCGCGCCCGCGGAGGCGTCCCACAGCCGGTCGAGCCGGCGGGAGAGCGCGAGGAGCGGGGCGTAGACCAGCACGGCGACCCCGACGATCACGAACGCCGTGCCGACGGCGGCGCCGACGGACGACGCGAACCACTCCGCGCTCTCCGTCTCGCGATAGGAGTACCCGGTGACCGTGAACGCCGCGAGCGCGAGCGACAGGCAGGCGGTCGGCAGATCCCAGACGCGGCGCAGCCGGGCGCGCATCAGGCCTCCGGCTCGCGCCAGCCGCGCCACTGCTCGAACGACCCGTTCAGCAGCTGCGAGTCGCTGCGCTCCCACGTGTGCTTCGACGAGTGCCGGATGTACATGTACCCGAGCGAGTGCGTCCGGTAGCCGATGCCGCCCTGCGACTCGACGCGGATGAGCACGGACCGATCGGTGGAGTTCGGCGTGGGACGCCAGCCGCCGAGCGCGTCGAACGTCGCGCGCGACAGCAGCATCGCGCCGCCCGCCACCTGGTCGTGGTACCGCTCCGTCGCGAAGGTGCGGTGCACGGTCTGCTCCGCCTCCTCGAAGTAGAGGTACTCGGTGGTCTTGCCCACGACGTCCGCCCGCGAGTAGAGGTGCGCGAGCACGAGGTCGAAGACGTGGTGCTCGCTGTACCAGTCGTCATCGTCCAGCTTCGTCACCAGGTCGCCGGACGACCGACGCACGCCCTCGGCGAGCGCCGCCCCGAACAGCACCGTCCCGGGCACCTCCACCACCGTGACGTCGAGGTCGCCCAGGTCGAGCGCCGTCAGGTCGGGCGCGGCGACGCCGTGCGCGACCACGACCACCTCGACGTGCGGATAGGTCTGCGCGGCCATCATCTTCAGCACGTCGGGGATGAGCTCCGCGCGCATCGTCGACAGCACGACGCTCACCGACGGCAGGTAGCGGTGCCCGGTGCGGTGCTGCACGGCCGAGGCCAGCCGCATGAAACCGCCGTGATCGTGCATGGCGGCACGACGGAGCGCGACCGAGCGGCGCTCTCGCGCGAGTCCCTTGGAGGGGCGGTAGCGCTGTCGCGCGAGCTCGACGATGCGCGGCGAGAGCTGCTCGGGCGCCACCTCGACGTTGTCGGGCAGCGAGTGCAGGATCACCCCCGCCGCGGCCAGCTCGGCGAAGCGGGTGGTGAGGCCCTCCGGGAGGCTCCCCCGGACGCCGCGGAGCGGCGACAGGTCGACGGCCTCCACGCCGCGCAGCGCCGCGACGTCGCGCGCGGAGAGCGGGTCGGCGACCGGGAACTCGATCGGGGTCACCTCGGCGCCGGTCGGGTCGGCCGCCTCGAGCCGCGCGACGCCGCGCGGGCGGTCGAGCACGAGGCGCCGCGCCGGAGGCGACGGCTGGAAGCCGAGGAGGCGCCCGATGGGGTTGTGCACGTTGAGGTCGACGACCGGGAGCTCGACGCGCGGGGAGCCCAGCAGCGCCTCCCCGACCGTCAGCTGGTGCACCGCGTCCTCGGCCTCGCGCGCGAGGTCGGTCTGCGCGGTCAGCAGCACGTCCGCCTTGCGCAGGTGCACCCCGGCGAGGGCGGGCGCGATGGGCTCCAGCTGCGGCACGCGACGCCCGGGCAGCAGCGGCAGCACCGCGCTCCCGGCGCTCGGGTCGACGGCCAGCAGCGGGAAGCCGGCGCCGACCATCGGCGCGTCGGGGGTGAGGGCCGGGACGCAGGCGTTGATCACGCGCGCGAGCGACAGCGGCTCCTCGAGCGTCACGTGGACGGTCGCCGTCCGGTGCGCCGCGTCGTAGGAGACCTGCGCGTACCGGACCCGCGGGAGCGGGCCGATCGCCCCTCGCCAGCGCTGGAACGGCGCCTCCCACCGGTCCACGCGCACCCGGGCGTCCTGCGTGAGGACGTCGGCGGCGACGACCGCGAGGTGCCGCAGCGCGTCGACGTCCGGCACCCGGAGGCGCACCGGCTGCGGCTGCGCGTCCGAGGTCGCGGGCGCGACGATCGTGCGCGGGTCGGTCACGATGTCGTCGCCGTCGCGGTTCGACGCGTCCGTCTGGAGGGGGCGGCGGAACCAGCGGCGGGCTGACATAGGCGGATCGGCTCCTGATGCGACGGATGACGCTCGACGTGCGGCGTGGCCGCAGGCGCGGCGGGACGAGAGTCTAGCCTGCGAGCCTCGGCGCCCCGTGTGAGGACGCGCGGGCAGCGCGCCCCCATGGGGCGGTGATCCCCGTCGCCTACAATGATGCGGTGATCAGGCCCGCCGTCTCCTCCGAGCCCTCCCCCATCGTCTTCCAGAACCAGTGGCGCGACGTCTTCGACGGCACGCTCCCCGAGGGCTGGGAGCCGACGAAGTCGGTCTCCGTCGTCATCGCCGCCTACAACAGCGCGACCCTGCCGCTGACTCTGGCGTCGCTGGCCGCGCAGGACTACCCCCAGGACCTGCTGGAGGTCGTCGTCGTCGACGACGGCAGCGAGCCGCCGGTGGAGCTCGGCGACGTCGTGCCCGAGAACCTGCGGCTCATCCGCGTCGAGGAGGGCTGGGGCCGCTCGAACGCGACCGACATCGGCATCAAGGCCACCACGGGCGACATCATCTACTGGGTCGACTCCGACATGATCCTGTTCCGCGACAACGTGCGCCAGCACGCCAAGTGGGCGCACTTCATCCCGGAGGCCGCCACGATCGGCGACAAGGGCTTCATCGAGTCCTGGGACTACACGCCCGAGACGGTGTACCAGAAAGTGCTCGACGGCACGATCGGCGACGACTACGACCGCTCGACCCTGCACGAGCACTGGTCGATCCAGATCTACCGCGACACCGACGACCTGAACGCGTCCCACGGACGCAACTACTCGACGCACATGGGCGCGTGCGCGTCCGTCACTCGCGAGGTCTACGACCGCACGTCCGGCCAGGACACCCGCCTGCACCTGGGCGAGGACACCGAGATCGCCTATCAGCTGTGGCAGGCGGGCGCCGTGTTCATCCCCGTGCACGAGGCGCTGACCTGGCACCTCGGCCCCGGCACCGTGCAGAACCACGCGGCCAAGGTCGCCCGCGTCAACGACGCGCACTTCGCCCAGCGCATGCCGATCCCCCGCTACCGCCGCACCTCCGACAACCGCATCTGGGAGGTGCCGCTCGTCAAGGTCGTCGTCGAGGTCACCCCGGAGACGGCCCACCTCGCGCGCAACTGCGTCGACCGGGTGCTCACCAGCACCCTCACCGACGTGCACGTGCTGCTCGTCGGGCCGTGGTCGACGCTCGACGAGGGACGGCGCAAGATGCTCGCCGACCCCCGCACCGAGCTGTTCCTGGTGCAGGAGTGGTTCCGCACCGACAACCGCGTGCTCTTCGCCGAGGAGGTGCCCGACACCGTCTTCCCGGCGCCGTACCGCGTCGACCTCCCGGTGACCGTCGGGGTCACGAGCGACAGCCTGATGCAGATGTACCGGCAGATCGACGGCAACCGCCTGGGCGCCGTCCGCTACTTCACCCCGGGGCACACCAAGGACGAGTCCGTCACGATCTGGGACTCGGCCGCGGTCGCCCGCTCGCGCCGCTACCTCGACGGCGAGGCCGTCCTGGAGGACCTGGTCGACCGCATCTGGGGCTTCGAGTGGGGCTCGAACGACACCGCCCAGCTCGTCGACCTGCGTGAAGCCGACCTGTCGGAGCGCGTGACGCGCGTGGAGCCCGGCGTCGCTCGCCTCGAGGCGGAGATCGCCGTGCTGCGCGAGGTCGCCGAGCCGGCGTCGCTCCCCCGGCAGATCGCCCGTCGGGTCAACGCGATGTCCGGCAACCGGCTCGCTCCCGCCGTGCGCCGCGTCAACGCCCGTCTCGGCGGTGCCCCGGCCGCCGCGCTGCGTCGCCTCCGCGGCATCCTGCGCTGAACGACCGGATGCAGTCCCGAGGAGACACCGCACGGCAGCAGGGCTTCCGCCCCGACATCCAGGCCCTTCGCGCGCTCGCCGTCCTGAGCGTCCTGCTGTACCACCTGTGGCCGGAGAGCCTGCCCGGCGGCTTCGTCGGCGTCGACGTGTTCTTCGTGATCAGCGGCTACCTGATCACGTCCCACCTGGTGCGCGAGCGGGAGCGCACCGGGCGCATCGCCGTGGGCCGGTTCTGGGCGCGACGCGCGGCTCGGCTCCTCCCCGCATCGCTGCTCGTGCTCGCCGTGACGGCGCTCGCGGTCCTGGCCTGGGCGCCCCGCTCGCTCTGGGAGCGCTTCGTCGCCGAGATCACGGCCTCCGCGCTCTATGTCCAGAACTGGCGCCTCGTCGCCGACAGCGTCGACTACCTCGCGGCGGAGGACAGCGCCTCGCCGGTGCAGCACTTCTGGACGCTCTCGGTCGAGGAGCAGTTCTACGTCGCTCTGCCCCTGCTGATCCTCGCCGCCACGCTGCTGCTGCGACGGCTGCCCTGGCGCGCCGTGGTGGTCGGGACCCTCGCCGTCGCGACGGCGGCGTCGTTCGGCTACGGCCTGTGGCTCACCGACTGGTCGGCGGGCGCCGCGTACTTCTCGACCTTCACCCGCGCCTGGGAGTTCGGCATCGGCGCGTTGATCTCGTTCGTGCCGTTCGCCGGCAGGCGGGTCGCGGCGCACGGCCTCGCGCTCGGGGGCGTGGCGCTGATCGTCGCGAGCACGGTGCTCCTGTCGGGCGAGGTCCCCTTCCCGGGCTTCGCGGCCCTGCTGCCGGTCGTCGGCGCCGCACTGATCGTCTGGGCGGGCGGCACGTCCTTCCTGATCCGTGCCGGGTCGACTCCCCCGGTCCGTCTCCTCGGCGACGTGTCGTACGCCGTGTACCTGTGGCACTGGCCGCTCATCGTGATGCTGCCGTTCCTCACCGGCCACACGCTCACCCCGCTCGAGAAGATCGGCATCGCCGCGGCCTCCATCCTGCTGGCGTGGCTGTCGACCCGGTTCGTCGAGAACCCGGTCCGGCTCTCTCCGCGGCTGCTGTCGGGGCGACGCCCGCTGGTGGTCGCCGCCTGGGCGGCGGGCGGCATGGCCTGCGTCCTCGCGATCACGGTGACGACCGGCGCCGTCGTGCGCGAGGAGGAGGCGCGCGACCGGGCGGCGGTCGCGGACGTCCTGGCCGCCCCGCCCGAGTGCCTCGGCGCCGCGGCGATGGCCGCCGGCGGCTGTGAGGCTCGCGCGCTCGACGCGACCTCCCTCGTGCCCGCCCCCGCGATCGCCGAGGCCGACGACGCCAACCGCGACGAGTGCTGGTCGAGCGGGGACGACGACTCGCTCAACGTGTGCACGCTGGGCCCCGAGACGGACTACGACAGGCGCCTGGTGGTGATCGGCGACTCCCACAACAACGCCTATCTGAGCGCGTACGAGCGCATCGCCGAGGAGCGCGGCTGGCGCCTCGATGTCATGGGCCACGCGGCCTGCTACTGGACGGACACGCGGACCGAGCTCGCGACGCCGCAGCAGACCGAGGCGTGCGCCACGTGGCGCGGGCGAGTCGCCGACTACGTCGCCTCGGCCGAGGACGTGGACGCCTTCCTCGTGACCCGGTCCTCGGGAGGGGTCGACGCGGACGCCGAGACCGTCGACGGCATGGTGTCCGCCTGGGCCGCTCGACCGGACGAGGGCATCCCGGTCCTCGCGGTTCTCGACAGCCCGCGGCTGCCGTCCGACACCGTCCAGTGCATCGAGTTCGATCCGGCGCAGGCCGACGCGCGATGCGGCCGGCCGATCGACGAGGTGCTGTACGACGACGGCCAGGCGGAGGCCGTGCAGCGCGATCCGAACGCGACGGCGATCGATCTCACCGACCTGTTCTGCGCCGACGACGTCTGCGCTCCCACCATCGGAGGTGTCGTCGTCTACCGCGACGGCCACCACCTCACGGCGACCTACGCCGCGACGGTGGCGCCGTTCCTCGCCGAGCGCATCGAGGCGGCGCTGGGCTGAGGCCGGCCCGCCGTCGGCTCAGGCGCGCTCGACGCGCAGGACGGCGTCGTCGCCGACGCTCTCGCGGTGCACGGCGAACGAGCCGCGCGCCCGCAGCTCCGCCGCGGCGGAGTTGCCCGGGACGTCGTCGTCGAGCAGCCAGACGGTGCCCTCGTCGGAGAACGCCGCCGTGTCGTCGACGTCGCGCACGACGGCGGAGGCGTCGTCGCCGCAGACGCGGATCAGCTCGTAGGGCTGCGGCTCCGTCACGAACAGCTCCGCATACTGGGCGAACGGCAGCTCGTCCACGCGGCCGGCGAGCGAGCGATAGGCCCGCGGGTCCTCCTCCAGGCGGGTGCTGACGACGAGAGCGGTGCGGGCGCCGGACGTCGCAGCGGGGTACGCCGTCCGCGCCCCGACCACGAGCAGCCGCGAGACGCCGCGGGAGCGCGCCACGGCCGCGGCCGCCCGGTCGCCCGGACGGGGCGGCGACGGCAGCGCCGGCGGCTCGTCGAGCGCGTCGAGCAGCGCCGCCGCGCTGCGGTTGACCTTGGTGACCTCGCGTCCCTCCGCACGCAGGATGCGCTCGCCGGCGAGCGAGTGGAAGTCCTGCTCGAGGCCGCGCGCCTCGCCGATCGTCCGGAAGTTGCGGTGCTCCGGACCGCGACGACGGATGACGCGCAGGCGGCGCCCCTCCAGCTCGGCGAGCAGCAGCACGCCGTGGAAGGCCGAGCCCTCCTCCCCCGCGATCACCTCGGCGCGGGACAGGTGGTCCAGCTGCTCGCGCACGCTGAGGCGCTCGGGGTGGATCACGAACCACCCGGCGGCCCGCAAATGCCGCTCGGCGGCCTCGGCGCTGACGTCCCGCACGTCCGAGTCGATCGCGCTGCGGGACAGCCAGATCCGGCGACCCGGCTCGCGAGGCGGGCCGACGTGACGTGCCAGGAAACGCGCATGGTCGGGATGGATCCAGTCGTCGTAGCGGTACCCGATGTCGGGCACGTGCAGGGCCGCGAAGCGCGTCGGCCGCGTGACGAAGCGGACGGGGTTCGTGAGGCCGAGGATGTCGAGGATCTCCCTCTGCCACGGTCGGAAGCTCTCGTCGTCGCCCCACGAGTGAGCGGCGGTCCACACGATGGGCAGCTCGGGGTGCTCGGCGGCGTACCAGAGGCGCGCCAGGCTCTCGAGCAGGAAGTGCCCGTAATGCATGTGCAGGTCGCCCGCGTAGACGGCCTCGGGGACGTCGCCGTCATCGATCTCCGGCAGCAGGTCCTGCGGGATCGGAGAGCCGCGCAGGCCCGAGCGGCGATCGGTGGCCGTGCGGTCGACGTACTCGCCGTCGCCGTCGAAGACGCCCATCAGCAGCTCGTCGGGGCGGTCGTCCCTCGTCACCACGGGGTAGACCACGGCGGAGGTGACGAGACGGGTCGCGAGGCGGTCCATTCCGATCACTGTAGTGCCCGGTCCCGTCACTCCGCGTTGTCGGCGTTGTAGCGGTCGATGACCTCCGCGATCGGCGCGTCGAGAGCCAGAGCGTGGTCGCGGATGTAGAGCCCGCGCGTGCAGAAGCGGCGCAGGTCCTTCTCGTTGTGGCTCACGAAGAACAGCGTGCGCCCTTCCGCGAGCAGCTCGTCGATGCGCCGGTAGCACTTGGCGCGGAAGCTCTTGTCGCCCACCGCGAGCACCTCGTCCACCAACAGGATGGGCTCGTCGAGCTGCGACACGACCGAGAACGCCAGGCGCACCTTCATGCCGTTCGAGAGGTGCTTGTAGGGCGTCTCCTGGAAGTCCTCGAGCTCGGCGAACCCGATGATGTCGTCGTAGCGCCGGGCGACCTCGGCCTTCGCCATGCCGTGCAGGCCGGCGGTCAGCCGCACGTTCTCGCGCACCGTGAGATCGCCGACGAAACCGCCCGTGATCTCGATCAGGGGCGCGACGCCGCCGTTCACGCGCACCTCGCCCTCATCGGCGAGCAGCACCCCCGCGACGAGCTTGAGCAGCGTCGACTTGCCCTGCCCGTTGCGCCCCACCACCCCGATGGACTCGCCGGGGCTGACCGTGAACGACACGTCGCGCAGCGCCCAGAACTCGCCGGGGCGGCTGCGGCGCGACGCGTCGGCGAACATGTCCTTGATGCTGCGGCGCCCGCGCCGGTTCCGCCGGAACCGCACGCCGAGGCCGGTGACCTCGATGGCCGTCCCGCCGGCCTCCACCGCGCCGTGCGTCATCACAGCTCCTTCAGCAGGGGACGCTCGAGGCGACGGAACGCGAACACGCCGACGGCGAGGAACAGCAGCGACATGGCGGCGGACACGCAGACGGCGAACGGGTCCCACGCCTCGGGGAAGAAGCCGACGCGGTAGAGGGTGAAGATGCCCGCGAGGGGGTTGAACGCCATCACGTCGGGCAGGTCGCCGGGCAGGTCGGCGGTGGCGTAGATCACCGGGGACGCGTAGAACAGCGCTCGCAGCACGAGCCGGGTGGTGCGCTCGAGGTCGGCGAACAGCACGCACAGCGGCGCCACGAGCAGGCCGATGCCGACCAGCAGGATCGCCTGCAGCAGCACGCCGAGCGGGAACAGCAGCAGCCCCCAGCCGACCTGCGCTCCGCCGAACACGGCGAAGAGCGCCAGCACCGGCAGCGCGAACAGGAACTCGATGCCCTTGCTGAGCACGATCCGGTTCACCCAGATCGAGCGCGGGATGGCCGTCGAGCGCACGAGCTTCGCGTCCTTGTTGAAGGCCCGCGTGAAGTCCGTGACCGCCGAGTTGAACCAGACCCACGACAGCAGCGCGGTGATCAGGAACACGATGTAGGGCTCGAGCCCGACGGTGCGCTCGAAGACCATCGTGAACACGAACCAGTAGATCGCGCTCATCACCAGCGGGTCGAGCACCGACCACAGGTAGCCGAGCCAGCTCGTCGCGTAGCGCACCCGAAGGTCGCGCGCCGAGAGCAGCCACAGCGAGTGCACGTAGCGCCGGGCGGTACCGGGGGCTCCGACGACGCTGCTGGTCACGGCAAGATCCTATGCGGGCGTCGTGTGGGGCACGCGCAGACGCGGCTCACGCGGGAGGCGCGTACGTCAGATAGGTCAGCCGGCTCATCTCGCGCCGCGACCGGAGCACGCCGTCCAGAACCAGCCCGATGACCCAGGCGAGCGCTCCGAACAGCACGAACCCCAGCGCGAGCACCGCGGTGGGCAGGCGCGGCACGAGGCCGGTGTCGAAGTACTCGACGATGACGGGGATGCCCAGGACGACGCCCACCAGCGCCAGGAGAGCGCCGAAGATGCCGTAGAACAGCAGCGGGCGCTCGTGTCGGATGAGCTGCCCGATCAGGGCCAGGATGCGGAAGCCGTCGTGGTAGGTGCGCAGCTTGCTCTCGCTGCCGGCCGGGCGGTCCTTGAACCCGACGGCGACCTCGGCGTGCGGGACCCGGATGCTCATCACGTGCACCGTCAGCTCGGTCTCGATCTCGAACTCTCGGGAGGCGGCCGGGAAGCTCTTCACGAACCGGCGCGACATCACGCGGTAGCCGCTGAGCATGTCGCTGACGTGCGTGCCGAAGACGCTGCCGACCAGCCAGTTGAAGCCGCGGTTGCCGAGCTCGTGCCCGGGGCGGTAGGCCGTCTCCGTCTCCTGGCTGCGCACGCCGAGGACGTGGTCGTACGGGCCCTCGCGCAGCACCCGGATCATCTCCGGCAGCGCCGCGGCGTCGTACGTGTCGTCGCCGTCGATCATGACGTAGACGTCGGCGTCGACGTCGGCGAAGGCGCGCCGCACGACGTTGCCCTTGCCCTTCAGCTCCTCGTGCCGGACGATCGCCCCGGCCGCGCGGGCGACGTCCGCCGTGGCGTCGGTGCTGTTGTTGTCGTAGACGTAGACGACGAGCCCGGGCACGGCCGCGCGCAGGTCCTCGACCACCTTCGCGACGGCGAGCTCCTCGTTGTAGCACGGGACGATCGCGGCGATGACCGGCTCCGTCTCGGGCCGGGCGGCGGTCGCGGGCGTGGCGTTCGCGGGCTCCAGGTTCTCAGGGGCGTCGAGCGTCGTCATCTCCGTGGACACATCTCCCTTGCATGCCGATCCGGAGGTTCCGGGGAACATAGAATCGGGGCTTGCGACGCGCGCCCACCGGCACCGTCAGAACCGCTTGAGAATATCACGCGGCGCCCCCGCTCCCCGTGAGCGCCGACCCGGAGGAGACACCCCCATGAGCCGATCCGCGGCGCAGCAGCACACCAGACGGGCCGGGGCGTTCCTGGTGATCGGCGGCCTCGCGTTCCTCGTCGACTTCGCGGTGTTCAACCTGCTCGCGTTCTGGGTGACGGGTCACGGGCCCCTGTACGACCAGCCGGTGATCGCGAAGACCATCGCGATCGTCCTGGCGTCCGCCGTGACCTACGTCGGCAACCGCTACTGGACGTTCAACGACCGTCACCTGCCGCACCGGTGGTCCCGCTACGTGCTGTTCGTGCTGTTCAACCTCATCGCGATCGGCCTGCAGCTCGGCTGCCTGGCGTTCTCCCGCTACGTGCTGCAGCTCGAGGGCCCGCTGCCCGACAACATCTCGGGCACGCTGATCGGCCAGGCTCTGGCGACGGTGTTCCGCTACCTGACCTACGACCGCTTCGTGTTCCCGCATCACGAACAGCCCCAGGAGAGCGATCAGGGCGCGCCCGTGTCGAGCGCGCCCTGATCCTCGATCGTCGCCTCAGACGTTCAGCTGGTTGTTCCACATCGACAGCGCCGACCCGATGGCCATGTGCATGTCGAGGTACTGGTAGGTGCCGAGGCGGCCGCCGAAGTGCACGTCGCTCTCGCCCTTCTGCAGCTCGCGGTAGGCGAGCAGGCCCGACCGGTCGTCGGTCGAGTTGACCGGGTAGTACGGCTCGTCGTCGCGCGTGGCGAAGCGTGAGAACTCGCGCATGATGACCGTCTTGTCGGTCGGGTACACGTCCTTGCGCTCCGGGTGGAAGTGCTTGAACTCGTGGATGCGGGTGTACGGGACGTCGGCGTCCGGGTAGTTCATCACCGAGGTGCCCTGGAAGTCGCCGACCTCCAGCACCTCCTCCTCGAAGTCGAGCGTGCGCCACGACAGCTCGCCCTCGGCGTAGTCGAAGTAGCGGTCGACCGGGCCGGTGTAGACGATGGGCAGCTGGCCGACGAGCGCCTTCTTGTTGAGAGGCTGCGACTCGTCGAAGAAGTCGACGTTCAGCTTCACCTCGATGTTGGGGTGGTCGGCCATCCGCTCGATCCACGCGGTATAGCCGTCGGTCGGCAGCCCCTCCCACGTGTCGTTGAAGTAGCGGTTGTCGTAGTTGTAGCGCACGGGCAGGCGGCTGATGATGTCGCCCGACAGCTTCTCGGGCTCGGTCTGCCACTGCTTGGCCGTGTAGTGCGCGAAGAACGCCTCGAACAGCGGCCGGCCCACGAGGGCGATGCCCTTCTCGACGAAGTTCGCCGCCGTCTTGGCGTCGAACTCGCCGGCCTGCTCCCTGATGAGCGCGCGCGCCTCATCGGGGGTGTACGCCGAGTCGAAGAACTGGTTGATCGTGTGCAGGTTGACCGGCAGCGCGAACACCTGGCCGTTGTGCGTCGAGTACACCCGGTGCACGTAGTTCGTGAACGTGGTGAAGCGGTTGACGTACTCCCACACGGTCGGGTTCGACGTGTGGAAGAGGTGCGCGCCGTAGCGGTGCACCTCGATGCCCGTGGTGGGCTCGTTCTCGCTGTAGGCGTTCCCGCCGATGTGGTGGCGGCGGTCGATCACGGTCACCTTGCGGCCCGCGTCAGCTGCGCGCTCCGCGATCGTGAGGCCGAAGAAGCCCGATCCGACGACAAGCATGTCCATGGCGGCGATCACATTCTCTCTGGTCGTAGCGTCGTGGAGTGCTCGCGGGCCCTGGGCGCACCGGGAGCGGGCGCGATCCGGCCGCGCCGTGACGATCCTAGACGCCGCTGCCTGGGCGCACGCGGAGCGCCACGTCGCGGAGCCGACCGTCCCGGGTCCGAGCCGGTGCGCAGCAGCCGTTCATGTCACGCCCGTCCATGTCACGCCCGTCCGGGAGGCCCGACCACCAGCAGGACAGTGTATGCCGCGACGATCCCGACGGCGAGGACGACGGCAAGCGTCGCGGGGCGTCGGACGAGCCAGCGAAGGAGCCGGTCTCCTGGGCGCTGGTCACGGGGGTCGTCGGTCGCTCCGGTCCGCCACTCCCCCGCGAGCAGCCCGCGCCGTCGCAGCACGATCTCCGTGGGAACCGTCGCGTAGGGGACGACGGCGGCCGCGACCGCGCAGAACGTCGGCACCACCGCCCAGCGGTTGTTCCATGCGACCAGGACGGCCGTCGCGCCGTAGCAGAGGAAGACGAAGCCGTGGATGCCGCCGCCGATCGTCACGGCGACCGGGAGGTCGAAGGCCGCGCGCAGGACGAGGCCGAGGATGAGCAGCGTCCAGGAGACCGCCTCGGCGAACGCGAGCGCGCGGAACATGGTCGACGGGGTTCGGAACACCCTCGAACCCTATCCAGCTGACTCAGACGACTCCTGCGCGGGCGCCGTCCATCGACGCCGGATCACCGTGCTGCGGGTCGAGTCGGCGACGGCCCGAGACGGATCGAGGTCCCGCACGCGAGGGGGCGATGTCCTTCGGCCGGGGCCCCGTCGCACACGCGTCGATGCCCGTCGCACCGGCGCCGACGAACCGTCGGCGGGACGCGGCCTCGGTCAGGGAACCCGGGACGACCTTCGAGCAGCTCGCGTGCGAACGCGGCGTGGAAGCTCCCGGCCACGGCATTGTCGTCTCGAAAATCGAACATTTGTTCTATACTCGAGACATGTCCCGTACCCCGTTCGAAGCCCGGTGGGAGCTGTCGGACGCCCAGCGCGAGCAGGTACGGACGATCAAGGCGGCTCTGGCGCAGATCGAGAACGCGCGGGCGGGGCTCGCCGCGATCGAGGCGGGGCTGCACGCTCAGGCGCACGCGATCGCACGCGAGGTGCTGGACGCGATGCCGGGGACGGCACCCTCGGCCTATCAGGTGCCGTTCCGGTCCATGGCGGCCGACCTCGCGACGGTGCAGCACGTCTCCGACGGGGTGGTGCGCAGCCGCATGGACGACGCCATCACCCTGGTCGAGCACTTTCCCGCCGTGTTCACCGCGTTGTCCGAGTCGCACGTCTCCGCCGCGCATGCTCGAGCGATCTGCGACGAGGGAGCCCGACTCGCGGAGGCCGGGACGCGGGCACGGTACGAGCAGATCGTGCTGAGCCTGGTCGACACCACGCCGGCGAGGCTGCGACGCATCTGCCAGGTCGTCGCCGAACGTCTCCTCCCCGAGCCGATCGCCGAACGCCACGAGGCCGCCGCCGCAGGACGCGCGCTGTGGCTCGCGCCCGCCGATGACGGGATGGCCGAGATCCGTCTCCTGGTCGATGCGGCCCTCGCCGCGGGCATCGAGGACCGCGTCGCTTCCATGGCTCGCACGGTCAAGGCCGGCACCGCGGGCGCCGCCGTCGACGAGCGCACGCTCCCGCAGATCCGCGCCGACGTGGCCGCCGATCTGCTGCTCACCGCCGCTCCCACCGGTCACGGCGAAGGACTCGACGAGATCCGCGCCACCGTGCACACCGTGCCCGCCGAGGTCATCTCAGGCGACGACACCCGGGCCGCGCATCTGCACGGCGGGGGCATCGTCGCCCCGGCCACAGCCCGCCGCCTCGCCGGGAAGACCCGCACCTGGGCACGGCTGTTCATCGACCCGCGTACCGGCGTTCCCACCGCGGTCGACACCTATGTCCCCACCGCCGAGCAACGCCGTTACCTGAGCGCCCGCGACGAGCACTGCCGCTTCCCGGGCTGTCGCAGACCGATCAGGCGCTGCGACATCGACCACACCGTGCCCTACAGCGAAGGCGGCGCCACCGACATCGGGAACATGGCCGCGCTGTGCCGAGCCCACCACGTGCTGAAGCACCATTCGCCCTGGCGCGTGAGCCACCTCGGCGACGGCGTCCTCGAGTGGACCACGCCGACGGGCCAGATCCTCCACGACCGGCCGACCCCGACCGTCAGGTTCATGGCCACCGCCGACAGCGACCCACCGCCGTTCTGAGGCTCGCCACCGAACCGCCCGGGACCCGGGGAGACACGTCCCGACGCCGTGCCGACGCGCCCGTCCTCTCAGCCGCGCCCCTGTAGCGTGGAGGGTGATGAGCGCGCCCGACGAGACCTCCGCCGACGGCGGCGACGCGGCGTCGGCGGCGATCGGCGGCGCTGCCGCGCCCGACGGCCCGCTGCTGCGACTGATCAAGGACCGCCGCGTCGCGTTCCTGATCGTGGGAGCCGTGAACACCGGCGTCGGGTTCGTGTGGTTCACGCTGTTCTCTCTGCTCTTCCGGCACTGGTGGCCGGACGAGCACGCCACCGTGTTCGCCGTCATCCTATGCGCGCACATCATGAGCACGCTCAGCGCGTTCGTCTTCTACCGCAAGCTCGTGTTCCGCGTCCGCGGGCACCTGTGGCTCGACTTCTGGCGCTTCCAGCTGGTCTACCTCGGCGCCTTCCTGCTCAACATCCTCATCGTCCCGCTGCTGAAGCTCTGGATGGACGAGATCCTCGCGCAGCTGCTGTTCACGGTCGTGACCGTCTTCATCAGCTGGTTCGGCCACAGCCGCTTCTCGTTCCGCCGGAAGGAGAACACGTGACAGACACCCCGCACCTGAGCGTCCCGCACCTCAGCGTGGTCGTGCCCGCCTACAACAACGGCCGCACCCTGCGCGAGACGCTGAGGTCCGTGCTCGACCAGGACGTCGACGGCCTCGAGCTCATCGTCGGCGACCACTCGTCCGCCGACGACACCGCGCAGGTCATGGCGGAGTTCGCCTCCGACCCGCGGGTGACGCTGCTGACCACCGAGGCCGGCGGCGGGGCGGGACGCAACTGGAACCGCGTGACCTCGGCGGCCACGGGCACCTACCTCAAGCTCGTCTGCGGCGACGACGTGCTGCGACCCGGAGTGCTCCGCCGCCAGGTCGAGCTGCTCGAGCGCACCGGCGCCGTGCTCACCGCCTGCCGACGCGACATCATCGACGCCGAGGGGCGGGTGCTGATGCCCGCCTGGGGCCTGCGCGGCATCGCCCGCCCGATGGCGGGCGCCGAGGCCGTGCGCCGAGCGGTCAGGGCCGGATCGAACCTGTTCGGCGAGCCGGCGTCCGTGACGATGCGCCGCGATGCCCTGGTCGCGGCCGGCGGCTGGTCCGACGCCTTCCCGTACCTGATCGACCAGGCCACGTACAGCAGGGTGCTGCTGCAGGGCGGGTTCGTCCCGGACGACGAGGTGGGTGCGACGTTCCGGATGAGCGACGCGCAGTGGAGCGTGGCGCTCGTGGCGGAGCAGTCGGCGCAGGCGCGCGGCTTCCACGCGTGGCTGCGCGACGAGCACCCGGAGGTGCTGTCCTCGTTCGACCGTCGCTACGGCGACCTGAGAGCCTCACTGATGGCCCGGGCCCGGCGACTCTCCTATCGTGTGTTGCAGAGGAGGATGCGATGAGCACCGTGGAGACCGGAGGCGGCGAGCCGTACGTCCATCGCATCAGCGTCGTCGTGCCCGTCTATCAGGGCGAGAAGACGCTTCCCGGCCTGGTGGAGGAGCTGCGTCCCCTCACCGCCGTGTTCGCCACTCCGAACGGGCACTCGGCCCGCATCGAGGAGGTCCTGCTCGCCTACGACCGGGGGCCGGACCAGTCGGATCGCGTCATCCGCCAACTCGCGACCGCGAACGACTGGATCGCGCCGGTCTGGCTCAGCCGGAACTTCGGTCAGCACGCGGCCACGCTGGCGGGAATGGCCAGCTCGGGCGGCGAGTGGATCGTGACGATCGACGAGGACGGACAGCACGACCCGAACCAGATCGGGATCATGTTGGACACCGCCCTCGCCGAGCGCGCCGACCTCGTGTACGCCGCGCCGCTGAACAGCCCGCCGCACGGCTTCGTGCGCAACCTCGCGTCCAAGGCGTCCAAGCAGGTGCTCGAGACGGTCTTCGGTGGCGGTCACGCGTCGCGTTTCCACAGCTACCGCCTGGTGCTGGGCGAGATCGGGCGCAGCGTCGCCGCATACGCGGGCACCGGGGTGTACCTCGACGTGGCGCTCAGCTGGGTCGCGGCCCGCACCGTCACGGCCCCGATCATGCTGCGCGAGGAGGGCGACCGCCGGTCGGGCTACTCGTTCCGCCGCCTGTTCGCTCACTTCTGGAGCATGGTCCTCACGTCCGGCACGCGCGGGCTGCGCCTGGTGACCGGCGCGGGCGCGGTGGTGTTCGCCGGAGGGCTGCTGTTCGCGCTCTACCTGGTGGTTGCGCGACTCGTCGGCGGCGAGCTCATCGAGCCGGGGTGGACCTCCCTGATGGTCGTGCTGCTGCTCGGCTGCGGCGTGGTCCTGGTCGCGCTCGGCATCATCGCCGAGTACCTCGGCGTCGCCGTCAACATGGCGCTGGGCAAGCCGACCTACCTCATCGTCCGAGACCCCGCGCAGGGTCCCCTCGGCCTGTCGGGTCGCGGCGGCGAGACGCGGTCCGCGCCCGCCCCGCGATGACCGGCCCGGCATGACGACCGTGCGCCGCTGGATCGTCGGCAGAGGGCTGCTCGGTCGAGCGGTCGAGCGCGCCCGGCCCGACCGGGCGTACGCGGTCGACGTGCCGTGGGGCGACCCGGAGGGCGCCACGACGGCGCTGCTCGCGGGGCTCGCCGGCTTCGTCGCGTCCGCGGCGCCCGGCCGACTCGAGATCCACTGGTGCGCGGGACGGGCGGTGACCTCGACGCCGCGGGAGAGGGTGTTCGAGGAGGTCGGCGTCTTCCGCGCCTTCCTCGCCGGGGTCGCCGAGCTGCCGGACGACGTCCGCGACCGTCTCGTGGTGTCGCTCGCCTCCTCGGTCGGGGGCGCGTACGCGGCCGCTGGCCACGCCCCGTTCAGCGAGGCGACGCCCGTCGCGCCCGCATCCGCCTATGGCGAGGGGAAGCTGGCGATGGAGGCGGCGCTCGGCGAGACCGCCGCGTCGGCGGGACTGCGCGCGGTCGTGGCCCGGATCACGAACATCTACGGCCCGGGGCAGGATCTCACGAAGGCCCAGGGACTCATCTCGGTGCTGGCCCGCGCCCACCTCACGGGGCACCCCGCGTCCATCTACGTGCCGCTCGACACCCTGCGCGACTACGTGTACGAGGACGACGCGGGCGCGATCATCTCGGCGGCCGCGGAGCGTGCGGCCCGCACCCCGCGAGGCACGACGACCCTGAAGATCGTCGGCAGCGGGCGCGCGGTGTCGATCGGGGCTCTCGTGAGCGAGCTGCAGCGGCTTCGCCGCCGTCACGGGGCCATCGTGCTCGGCGGCGGCGACGCCCGTGGCCAGTCGAGCGACCTGCGCGTGCGCTCGCGGGTCTGGACCGATCTCGACGCGCTGGCCGGCACGACGCTCCCCGAGGGGCTCCATCGCGTGTTCGTCGCGCAGCTGCGCGGCGCCGCACGCCGCTGACGGCCCCGCGACCGGTCAGCGGCGGACGCGGCGCCTCTGCCGACCCCAGACGACCAGCCAGGCGGCGCCGGCGAGCGCGGCGAGCGCGGCAGACGCCACCAGCAGCGGCGTGGCCGGCGGGGCGAAGCGCACCGTGACGGTCTCGCCCGGTGCGACGTCCGAGACGTCGACGGTGAGCAGCCAGCCGCGGATCGGGTCCGCGAGCTGTGCGCCGCCGTCGACCGAGTAGCCGGGGTAGTCGAGGCGGCTGAGCGCGACCCGCGCGTCGTCGCCGACGGCGTCCACTGTGAACGTCGCGCTCGCGCCGTCCCTGGTCACCTCCGAGACCTGCGTGCCGTCGCCCTCCCAGACGACGCCGCCCGCCTCCGGGAGGGGCTCGTCGCGCCGGACGACCCAGGTGTAGTCCCCTTCCGCGGCGAGGGTCCACCCTTCAGGCACGTCGGGGGCCTCGGGGAACGTGCGCTTCATGGCCACGACGGTGCTCACCGACATCAGATCGCTCACCCGCATGCCCGTGTCGGGGTCGACCGACCACAGCGCGCCGAGGCCCGCCTCGTCGACGCAGGTGCGCAGGTGCTCGCTCTCGTCGGCGCAGAGATCGTCGATGAACGCCGTGTACGGCAGCACCGTGTAGAGGTTGATGACGTTCGTGTCGCTCAGGTACCAGAGGTTCTCGCGCAGGCGCTCGTGCCAGCTGGCTGGCTCGTCGTCGTAGGCACCCGTGTTCCCGACCGCGACGGCGTCGCCGCCGGCCTCCGCCTCCGGCAGGACCGACCGCATGGTGGCCACGTCGGGGGCATCGCCGTCGGGCAGGGGCGACCTCGGCAGGGTGAGCACCTGGGCGGCGGTGGCCACGGTCGTCACCAGCACCGCCCCGGCCACGGCGAGCGCCGTGGCCCTGGTCGTCGACCACGGCGCCCGTCCGACGCGCGCGGTCGCCCAGGGCCGTCGGGCGATCCAGAGGAGGGCGACGAGCGCGACCAGCTGGAGGGCGGCGGCGGCGCCGATGCTCTGCCAGGCCGTCGGCGCGTCGGTCCAGGACACGGCGGCCGCCAGCGTGATCGCGCCCGCGCTCCACCACGCCCCGCGCGGCGTGATGCGCCGCGGATACGCCTGTGAGGCCGCGACCGCGAACAGCACGATCAGCGCGAGCGAGAGGTCCGGGATGAACCGCAGCGGCCAGCGGATCGCGCCCATGTGGCTCGGGGCGAGCACCGCGAACAGCGCGATGCCGCCCACGACGAGCAGCGGCAGCACGCGGCGCACCGTCGAGCGCCGCAGGGGCAGGAACAGCGGCAGCAGCGGCAGCGCCCACGCGATGTACACCAGCGGGGCGAGCGTGACGTCGCCGTCCCACGCCCGGATCGTCGCCGTAACCGTCGGCGACGCCGCGGCCGCCAGGTCGGTCAGGTCGGCGTTGAGGAACCGGTAGTTGTCGAAGGGGGCGGCCCCGCGCTCGGACACGCCGGCGGTCAGGATGCCGGGAAGGTAGACCAGGATCGTGAGCGCGCCGCCCCAGACCGACGCGAGCAGGGTGCGCACGACCCGTCGCCCGTCGCGGCGCACCGCGTGCCGCACGAGCGACTCGACGAGGATGACGACCAGCACCATCACGCCGAACACGTACCCGAAGGTGATGAGCACGTAGGACGCGATCAGGTAGGGCACGGGCGAGCGGCGACCCTCCACGGCCCGGCGCAGGCCCCACCACACCCAGGGCAGCAGCGCCGTGTTGAACAGGCCGTTGGACCAGGACGCCGCGTCCATGTAGACCGTGAAGCCGACCTGCGGCAGCAGCACCCCCGCGAGAGCCGCCCAGGGACGGTGGGCGCCGAACGAGCGCGCGAGCAGGTAGGCGCCGACCGCCATCACGCCGAGGAAGACCACCTTGACGACGGTGACCAGCAGCACCGGGTCCTCGCTGCCGCGGGTCGCGAGGGCGATCACCCACACGACGGGGTTCAGCAGGCCCCACTGCCCCTCGGCCAGGTAGTTGCCCGCCTGCCAGGCGGACGGGTCGAGCAGCGGGATCCGCCCCTGCAGCAGGTGCTCGCCGAGCTGCCACCACTGGCCGAACGAGCCCCGCTCGGTGTCGTCGGTGAAGTAGAAGCGCGGCGTGCGCACCGTGCGGGCCAGCGCCAGCGCCACGGTGACGACGAGCGCGAGCAGTGGCCAGGACAGGCGCGAGAGGCGTTGCTTCACGAACATCGATGCTAGGGCGTGTCCGCTGAAGACCGTCCGGATCGCACGGCGGGTGCTGTGACACGATGGTCAGGTGAAGGGCATCATCCTCGCCGGCGGATCGGGCACACGGCTGCATCCGATCACGCTGGGCGTCTCGAAGCAGCTCGTCCCCGTCTACGACAAGCCGATGGTCTACTACCCGCTCTCGACGCTCATGCTGGCCGGAATCCGCGAGATCCTGGTGATCACGACGCCGCACGACGCGGACGCGTTCGAGCGGCTGCTCGGCGACGGGTCGCAGTTCGGCGTCTCGATCACGTTCGCGCAGCAGCCATCCCCGGATGGGCTCGCCCAGGCGTTCACGATCGGCGCGGACTTCATCGGCGACGACAAGGTCGCCCTCGTCCTCGGCGACAACCTGCTGTACGGGCCGGGCCTGGGCTCGCAGCTCAAGCGGTTCGCGGACGTCGACGGCGGCGCGGTGTTCGCCTACTGGGTCGCGGAGCCCTCCGCCTACGGCGTGGTCGAGTTCGACGCCGACGGCACCGCGATCTCGCTCGAGGAGAAGCCGGTCGCGCCCAAGAGCAACTACGCGGTGCCCGGGCTGTACTTCTACGACAACGACGTGGTCGAGATCGCGCGCGGGCTCGAGCCCTCCGCACGGGGCGAGTACGAGATCACCGACGTGAACGCGGCGTATCTCGCGCGCGGCAGGCTGAGCGTCGACGTGCTGCCGCGGGGCACGGCGTGGCTCGACACCGGGACGTTCGACCAGATGACCGACGCCGCCGACTTCGTGCGGACGATGGAGCGCCGCACGGGCCTGAAGATCGGCGCGCCGGAGGAGGTCGCCTGGCGGGCGGGCTTCCTCACCGACGACGAGCTGCGCGAGCGCGCGCAGAAGCTGGTGAAGTCCGGGTACGGCTCGTACCTCCTCGAGATCCTGGAGCGTGGGCGATGAGTCGTCTTCTGGTGACCGGCGGCGCCGGGTTCATCGGCTCGAACTTCGTGCACCACGTGGTCGAGCACACGGACCACACGGTGACCGTGCTCGACAAGCTCACGTATGCCGGCAACCTCGCCTCCCTCGAGGGCCTGCCCGCCGAGCGCGTCTCGTTCGTACAGGGCGACATCGCCGACGCGGAGCTCGTGGACGGCCTCTTCCGGGATGCCGACGCGGTCGTCCACTATGCCGCCGAGTCGCACAACGACAACTCGCTGAACGATCCGCGTCCCTTCCTCGACACGAACATCGTCGGCACGTACACGCTGCTCGAGGCCGCCCGGCGGCACGACGTGCGCCTGCACCACATCTCGACCGACGAGGTCTACGGCGACCTCGAGCTCGACGACCCGCAGAGGTTCACCGAGCAGACGCCGTACAACCCCTCATCGCCGTACTCGTCGACGAAGGCGGGCTCCGACCTGCTGGTGCGCGCGTGGGTGCGCTCGTTCGGCGTGCGCGCGACGATCTCCAACTGCTCCAACAACTACGGGCCGTTCCAGCACGTCGAGAAGTTCATCCCGCGGCAGATCACGGGCGTGCTGCGCGGCGTGCGTCCGCGGCTGTACGGCACGGGCGAGAACGTGCGGGACTGGATCCACGCCGACGACCACTCCTCCGCCGTGCTCACCATCCTCGACAAGGGCGAGCTCGGGCAGACGTACCTGATCGGCGCCGACGGCGAGCAGAGCAACAAGGACGTCGTCGAGCTCATCCTCGAGCTGATGGGACAGGAGCGGGACGCCTACGATCACGTCGCCGACCGCCCGGGCCACGACCTGCGGTACGCCATCGACTCGACGCGCCTGCGCACCGAGCTGGGCTGGCAGCCCCGGTACCGGGACTTCCGCTCCGGCCTCGCCGCCACGATCGAGTGGTACCGCGACAACGAGTCGTGGTGGGAAGGCGCGAAGGACGCGACCGAGGCGTTCTACGCGTCGAAGGGCCAGTGACGCCGATGACGGAGCTGGGCAAGCGGCTGGCCCCGGTGACGACGCCGATCGACGGCATGGTGCTGTTCGACCTGCCCGTGCACGGGGACGCGCGCGGCTGGTTCAAGGAGAACTGGCAGCGCGAGAAGATGACGGCGCTCGGCCTGCCCGACTTCGGCCCGGTGCAGAACAACGTGTCGTTCAACGAGACGGCGGGCGTCACGCGCGGGCTGCACGCCGAGCCGTGGGACAAGTGGGTGTCGGTGGCGACCGGCCGCGTGTTCGGGGCGTGGGTCGACCTCCGCGAGGGCCCGGGCTTCGGCGCCGTGTTCACCGCCGAGCTCGACCCGTCGCGGGCGATCTTCGTGCCGCGTGGCGTCGCCAACGGCTTCCAGACGCTCGAGCCCCGCACCGCGTACACGTACCTGGTCAACGACCACTGGTCGCCCGACGCCGCGTACTCGTTCGTGAACCTGGCCGACCCCGCCGTCGGGATCCCGTGGCCCATCCCGCTGGAGCGCGCGGAGATCTCCGACAAGGACCGCGCGCACCCGCCGCTCTCGGAAGCGTCCCCCGTGCAGCCCCGGCGCGTCCTCGTCCTCGGCGCGCGCGGTCAGCTCGGCCGTGCGCTGCGCGCAGAGCTCGGCGACGCGCCGCACATCGAGTACGCGGGCCGCGACGACCTCGATCTGACGTCGCCCGACCTGTCGACGGCGCGGCGCTGGCGTGACTACGGCGCCATCGTCAACGCCGCCGCGCACACCGCGGTCGACGCGGCGGAGAGCCCGGCCGGCCGTGCAGAAGCGTGGGCGACGAACGTGACCGGGGTGGCGGCGCTCGCACGGGTGGCGTCGGAGAACGGCGTCGCGCTCGTGCAGGTGTCCAGCGACTACGTGTTCGACGGCACGGCGGGACGGCCGTACCGCGAGGACGACCCGGTCGCGCCGCTCGGCGTCTACGGCCAGACGAAGGCGGCCGCGGAGGCGATCGCCGCCACGGTCCCCCGCCACTACGTCGTGCGCACGTCGTGGGTGATCGGCGACGGCGACAACTTCGTCCGCACGATGGCGTCGCTCGCGGAGCGCGGCGTCTCGCCCACGGTCGTCGACGATCAGGTGGGACGCCTGACCTTCGCCTCCGAGCTCGCCCAGGCGATCCGCCATCTGCTCGAGGTGGGGGCGCCGTCGGGTGTCTACAACGTCACGGGCGGCGGCGAGCCGCGGTCATGGGCGCAGATCGCCTCCCGCGTCTACGAGCTGACCGGCCACGACGCGTCCCGTGTGGTGCCCGTGACCACGGCCGAGTACTACGCCGGGAAGGCGGGCGTGGCACCCCGTCCCGCGAACAGCGTGCTCGACCTGTCGAAGATCACCGCGACCGGCTTCTCGCCCTCCGACCACGACGCCGCTCTGGCCCGGCACCTCGCCGCGACGCGCTGATCGTGCCGCGTGTCCAGGCGAGCCGCGCCAAGACGACGCCCCTGGCTCGCCGCAACGTGTCGCGCTACGACCGTCGGACCACTGCCCCTGTGGTGGACGACCAGGTGATGCGACCCCGTTGGAAGTTCTGCACGCACACGCCCTTCGCGTTGCAGCTCTCGTCGGACGTCGGGTAGCCCAGCGTGCCTCGCTCGTAGCCACGTGCTTTCCAGGCCGTCAGGATCGCGCCCCAGACCGCGTGGGAGCCGGTCTTCGAGCTCCAGTAGACCTTGCCGCCCTGGAAGTCCTGATAGCACCCCTTCGAGGGCAGGCCGCACCACTCGTTCGAGGTCGGGTAGCCGAGCTTGCCCCTCTCCCAGCCCGTCGCGCGCCAGGCGTTGCGGATCGCTCCGCGGGTCACGTGGGCGCCGGTCGACGGCGACCAGTGGATTGAGCCGCCCTGGAACGTCTGATAGCAGCCGCCGCCCGGCAAGCCGCAGGCCTCGTCCGTCGTGGGATAGCCGAGGGCGCCGCGCTCCCAGCCCGCATCTCGCCAGGCGTTCCGGATCGCGCCACGGGTCATGTGCGACCCTGTTGCCGAGGACCAGTGGATCGAGCCGCCTTGGAACGTCTGATAGCAGCCGCCGCCTGCAAGACCGCAGACCTCGTTCGAGCTCGGGTAACGGAGCGTTCCCTTGCTGCCGCCGACGGCTCGCCAGTGAGTGCCGATGCTGCCCCAGGTTGCGCGTGCCCCTGTGTTCGCCGTCCAGTGAATGGAGCCGTTCTCGTAGTGCCGGTAACAACCGCCTCCTGTCAAGCCGCAGCTCTCAGCCGAGATCGGTTCCCCGAGCTTCCCCTTCGCCGAACCGAGCGCCGCATAGGCCTTCGAGATGGCCGTGGCCTTCGCCGTGCCGCCGCTGGAGGAGCCGCCGCTCGTCGAGCCGCCTCCGGTGGAGCCGAACCACGCACGGAAGTACGTGTAGAAGTTGCGGTTGCCGTACGACGAGCAGGAGTCGCCCGTGCCGGACCCGGCGGCCAGCGCCGCCTTGTTCGGCTGGTACGGCGTGTAGTAGTAGAGGTTCGCCGTCGCCTGGTTCTGCACCTTCACCGCGGACGAGCCGCAGGAGGCCTTCGGGTGGTAGCGGATCTGGTGCGTCGCGCCGGGGGCGTACCACGTGAAGTAGTTGCTCTGCCCGTAGATCTTCATCTGCCGTGCCGCGCCGTAGACCTGGTTGAAGAAGCCGTAGTAGTTCTTGTCGCAGTCGGCGGTGTCGGGGCAGCCCATGCCCATGGCGATCGTGAAGCGCCAGTCGCTGGGCCAGGTGTGCGTGACGAGGCCCTGCTCCTTCTGCAGCATGACCAGCAGCACCTGCGGGTTGATCCCGCACGCCTGCGACACCTTGTGGATGATGCGCGCCGCGCTCTCGCGCTGGCCGCCCGTGTACTTCGAGCAGTACGAGTCGGCCTTGCGCGTGGGCGTCTTCTCGGCGTAGTTCTCGAGGCACGTGTAGCCCGACTGGCACTTGGCGACCTTGCCGTCGATGAAGCTCTTGATCTGCTTCTCCGTCATCGTCCCCTTGTTCGTGAAGACGGAGTTGCTGATGATGTTCCCCGCGGAGAAGCCCGTGACGGGGGCCGCCGGGACGATCGCGGCGGGCGCGACGAGCTCGAAGCGGCTGCCGGAGGCCCCGTCGCCGGAGCCCGACGACGATCCGGACGCCGGATAGGGCACGTTGCCGGGATCGGCGACGTCCATGGTCACGTCGCCCGCCGCGTCCTCCTCCACCACGGGCGTGGTCGCCACGACGTCGGAGAGGTCGTCGCGCTCGACCGTCTCGACCGGCGGCGCCGCGTACTCCGTGTCGGGGCCGGGCAGGTCCTCGTCGGGGACCGCATCGGGCTCGGCGCTCTCGACGGGCGCCGTCGACGGCTCGGCGGTGGGCGTGGCCTTCGGGGCCGACGTCGTCTTCGGCGCGGGGCTCGGAGTCGAGGTCGGCGTGGGCGTCGCTGTCGGCGCGGGCGTCGCGGACGCCGCCGTCGGCGCGGGCGTCGGATCGGCCGCGACCGCCGCGCCGGTGGGGATCAGGCTCACGGTCAGGGCGAGCACCGCACCCCAGACGGCGAAGGGACGCGCGCGGCGGGCCGCGCTGTGCGCAGGCAGGCCGGACGGGACGCGGGAGGGGGCACGCATGTGAACAGTGTGACAGATGTTACCAGCGCGCACATAGGGACGATCGGATAACGGAATCGCGTCAGCCGGGAGGGCGGCGACGCGCACCTATACTCCGAGGGTGAGATCCGGCCCGCAGGTGCTCGTCTTCCCGGCCTTCGACGAGAACCCCTATCTGAACCTGCTGGCGCTCGCCGCCCGCGCCGACGGCTTCCGGTTCCTCGGCTCCGGCACGTATCGCGAGCTGTCCGAGCGTGCCGCCGGACTGCGGGCGGGCGACGTGCTGCACGTGCACTGGACCACCCCCCTGCTGCAGCAGGAACCGTCGGCGTCGGTCGCGTCTCGTCGGCTGCGCGGGCTGGTCGCGCTGCTGGGCCGACTGCGCGGCCGAGGGGTGCGCATCGTCTGGACCGTCCACAACCGGCTCCCCCACGAGCTGCGGCACCCCGCCCTCGAGGTGCGCCTCTACCGGGCTCTCGCGGCGGCCGCCGACGCGATCCACGTCATGTCGCCCGCGACGCCCGAGGTCGTGGCGGACGTCGTGACGCTCGACCGCCAGAAGGTGCGCGTGATCCCGCACCCGAGCTACGAGGGCGTGTACGAGACGGGCGTGACGCGGGAGGCCGCGCGGGCGTCGTTCGGGCTCGAGGACGACGAGCGGGCGGCGCTCTTCCTCGGCCAGATACGCCCCTACAAGGGCGTCTCCGAGCTCGTCGACGCGACCGCGCTGGCGGCGCGCGGCGACGGGCCGCGGCTCCGGCTCATGCTCGCCGGCGCCGTCAAGGAGCAGTCGCGGGACGAGTTCGTCGCGTCGATCCCCGACGGGCTGCCGGTGATCTCGCAGCTGGACTACGTGGCCGACGGCGACCTCGCGCGCTGGTTCCGGGCGGCCGACGTCGCCGTGTTCCCCTACCGCTCGATCCTCAACTCCGGCAGCGTGCACCTCGCGGCGACCTTCCGGGTGCCCGTCGTGCTGCCGGACGAGCCGCACCTGCGCGACCAGTTCGGCGAGCAGGCGTGGGTCTCGTTCTTCGACAGGCGGCGTCCCGTCGAGTCGATCGCCGAGCTGCTCGCCTCGCGCACCGCGCAGCCCGCGCCGTCCGCCTACGACGCGTTCCTCGCCGGCATCTCGCCGTGGGACGTCTCGCGGAGCTATGCGGCCCTGCTCTCCGAGCTCTCCGGCGACGACCGCCGCTCCCGACCGATCAGCGGGGCGGACGCAGCCGCCTGAGGGCCACGATCGCGGCGCGGCGCAGGGCGCGAGGGGCCCAGTGCCGCCGGCGGCGTACGACGAGGACGCCGTCGATCCGGTCGTACAGGAAGCGGTCGCGCGGCTCGTAGGCGGGCGGCGCCGCCGGCCCGCCCATCGCGAGCACCTCGCCCGTGCCCGGCGCGGCGACGGCCGGCCGCAGCGGGCGGTGCATCGGCAGGGCGCCGGCCGGGAAGCGCGCGCTCCATGCGAGGCGCCCGTCGCCGGCCGCGGTCCATTCCACCTCCGCGGCCTCGATCACCGGAGCGCCCTCGGCGGCGCGGAGCCCGTCGAAGAGCACGGGACGCCACCTCCCGGAGACGTCGTCCGCCGCGATCGTGCCGCGGAGCACGAGCACCTCGCCACCGGACACGCTCTCGACGCGGGCCTCCAGCGCGCCGCGGCGACGCGCCCGCTGGGCGTCCCCCGGGACCGACGCCCGGGCCTCCGGCGAGAACATCAGGGCACGTTCTCCGAGCACTCGACGGGCGGCGCGCATGAGGGCGCGCCAGCGCACCGCGGCCGCCGCCGAGTGCGGCGCCGTCGCCTGCCGTGCGAAGCGCTCGGCCAGGAGCTCCCGCGCGTCGTCGCGCACGAGCGACGAGTCGCTCAGGCGGTCGAGCAGCAGCGTCCAGTCGTCGATCGCGTCGTCACCCCGCACCTCCGCCGACGGGTCGACCTCGAGCAGCCGCACGACGGTGCCGCTCGCCGCCAGCTCCCCGCCCGCGGCGAGCACCATCGCCAGCCGCCGCAGCGGATGGACCCGCTCCCCGCCCAGTCCGCTCTCGGGCTCGGTCGTCTGAGCGAGCAGCCCCCGCACGGCCGCCGCGATCGCCGCGTCGTCGCCCTGCGCGCGGCGTCGCGTGAGGACGTGCCGTGCGACGTGCACGTAGCCGTCCCGGTCCCAGACGAGGGCGCCGTAGGCGCGGGACAGGCCCGGATCGCCCGTGGCGGCGACCGCTGCGGCGCACGCCGTCTCCTGTCCGAGGTAGCTCAGCAGCGAGGCCGCGGCGGTGGCGCGGGCGGACATCGACCCGTCGCCCGGTCGCTCGCGATAGACGTAGACGACATCGGGCAGGACGTCGATCCGCTCGGCGGCGAGATACGCGGTGACCATCGGCACGATGTCGTTCGAGCGCGGCACGTCGGGGAAGGCGATGCCGGCGCGATCCCAGAAGGATCGGCGGAACGCGCGGTTCCAGCAGGGACGGCTGAACAGCAGCGTGGGCTCGTCCCTCACCGCGATGCCCTGCGCCGCACGGTCGAAGGCCGGCATCGCGTCGGTGGGGCGCCAGGTGTGCACGGCACGGAACTTCAGGTAGTCGCCCACGGCGAGGTCGGAGCCGGACCGCTCGAGGCTGTCCAGCAGCGCGCGATACGCGCCGTCCGGCACCAGGTCGTCGCCGTCGCAGAACACGAGGTAGCGGCCGCGTGCCTCCTCGACCCCGCGGTTGCGCGCGGACCCGCCGCCGGCGCTCTCGGCGCGGATCAGCCGCACGCGCCCGTCGCGCGCGGCGACGTCGGCGACCAGTTCGGGCGTGCCGTCGGTCGAATGGTCGTCGACGACGATGACCTCCATGCCGTCGACGTCCTGTCGCAGCACCGACTCGAGCGCCTGGGGCAGCCAGGGACGCACGTCGTGGGTCGGCATCACGACCGAGAGCAGCGGCTCGGACGGCGCCGGAGACGGTCCCCCGCTCGCGGGCGGCGTCGCGACAGCGTCCCCTGACATCCCGACCAGGATAGGCGACGGCGGGCCGAGCGGCCGCCGGATGCGCGGCGGGCAGGCGGCGCATGCGAGGATGGTCCTCGCGTCTGCGCGCGTGTGCTGCGCGCGGAGGAACGAGAGGAGTCCCACGAGATGAAGCTGAGTGTGTTCGGGTGCGGTTACCTCGGCGCGGTGCACGCCGCGGCGATGGTCTCGCTCGGTCATGAGGTGATCGGCGTGGACCCCGATGCCGCGAAGATCGCGAAGCTGTCGGCCGGCGAGACGCCGTTCTTCGAGCCCGGCCTGCCCGAGATCCTCGCGGAGGGCATCGCGTCGGGTCGCCTGTCGTTCACCACCGACCCCGCGGCCGCGGCCGACGCGGACGTGCACTTCGTCGGCGTCGGCACGCCCCAGCGCAAGGACGGCGCGGGCGCGGACATGACCTACGTGAACCAGGCGGTCGCCGACCTGATCCCGCACCTCAAGCCGGGTGCGCTGGTCGTCGGCAAGTCCACCGTGCCCGTCGGCACGGCGGCCCGTCTCGCGACCCTCGTCGAGCAGGCGGGGGCGCGGCTGGCGTGGAACCCCGAGTTCCTGCGCGAGGGCTTCGCGGTCAAGGACACCATCGAGCCGGACCGCCTGGTCTACGGCGTCGCCGAGGCGACCAAGGACCAGGACACCGAGATCCTCGACTCGGTGTACGCCACCGCGATCGCCTCGGGCACCCCGCGCATCGTCACCGACTACGCGACCGCCGAGCTCGTCAAGGTCGCCGCGAACTCGTTCCTCGCCACCAAGATCAGCTTCATCAACGCGATGGCGGAGATCGCCGAGGTCACCGGCGCCGACGTCACGCAGCTGGCCGACGCGATCGGTCACGACGCCCGCATCGGGCGGCGCTTCCTGAACGCGGGCGTCGGCTTCGGCGGCGGCTGCCTGCCCAAGGACATCCGCGCCTTCACCGCCCGCGCCGAGGAGCTCGGAAAGGGCGAGTCGGTCGCGTTCCTCAAGCAGGTCGACGAGATCAACCTCCGCCGCCGGCAGCGTCTGGTCGACCTCGTGTCCGACTCGTTCGACGGGCAGGTCTTCGGCCGCCGCGTGGCGGTGCTGGGCCTGGCGTTCAAGCCGGACAGCGACGACATCCGCGACTCCCCGGCACTCGACGTCGCCGTCCGCCTGAAGGGCCTGGGCGCCGAGGTCATCTCGCACGACCCGGAGGCGATGGACAACGCCCGGCGGGTGCACCCCCAGCTCGACTACGCCACGTCCGTCGACGAGGCGCTCGCGGGCGCCGAGGCGGTCGTCGTGGTCACCGAGTGGAAGCAGTACCGCGAGCTCGACCCGGCCGCGACCGCGAGCGCCGTCGCCCGGCCCGTCGTCTTCGACGGCCGCAACACCCTCGACCCGGCCGCCTGGCGGGCCGCGGGCTGGACCTACACCGGGATGGGTCGCTGACGCCGACATGAGCGCGCGCGTAGCCGTCGTCGTCCGGACGAAGGATCGCCCCGACTTCCTCCGCCGTGCCCTGCGGAGCATCGCCTCGCAGACCCTCGAGGACTGGGAGTGCGCGGTGGTGAACGACGGCGGCGACGCGGCGGCGGTCGACGCGGTGATCGCGGCGCTGCCGGAGGCCCACCGGAACCGCGTCAGCGCCGTGCACCACGAGACGTCTCGCGGGCGGTGGGTGAGCGCCAACGCGGGGGTGCTCGCCACGTCCGCCCCCCTGCTCGTGCTGCACGACGACGACGACACCTGGCACCCCGAGTTCCTGGAGCGGGCGGCCGCCTACCTCGACGGCCGCCCGGATCGCGCCGGCGTGGTGTCGCGGATCGAGATCCGCTGGGAGGAGCTGCGCGGCGGCTCCTCCGAGGGCGGCTTCTATGAGACCGTGTCGACCGAGATGTTCCAGGACCACCTGCCGGTGCCGACGCTCGCCGACACCCTGCTGTTCAACCGCTACGTCCCGATCGGCTTCGTCTACCGGCGTTCCCTGCACGCCGAGCTGGGGCTGTACGACGAGCGGCTCCCGGTGGTCGGCGACTGGAACTTCAACCTCCGCGTGCTGGCGCGGCACGCCCTCGAGTACCTCGACGACGCGACGCCGTACGCCTACTGGCACCAGCGCACGGGCGACGCGGGCGCGGCCGGGAACAGCGTGATCGCCGCCCGCGGCGACCACGCCAAGTACGACGCGCTGATCCGCGACGAGGAGCTGCGACGCCACGTCGACGAGCACGGCCTGGGTCTGGTGCTCTACCTGACCAAGTTCATCGACCGTCGCTTCGTCGAGGTCGAGGCCGGCATCCGCGCCGAGATCAGGGAGTCGCGGCCGGTCTCCACGCGTCTCCTGGAGCGCTTCCGCCGCCTCCGTCGTCGCTGACCCGTCGCAAGGCGCCGCCCGGCGATCAGTGGGGCGTGGTGCGGATCACCTGGACGGCCTCCTTGATGGGGCCGTCGTAGATCTTCTTGCCCTTGTGGATCACGATGCCGCGCTGGCACAGGCGCTGGATGGTGCCCATGTCGTGGCTGACGACGAGCATGGTCACGCCGCGCTCCGTGAGCTCCTCGATCTTCTCGTAGCACTTCTCGCGGAACGGGGCGTCGCCGACCGACAGCACCTCGTCCACGAGCAGCACGTCGAGGTCGACGTGGATCGCGACGGAGAAGGCCAGACGCATGAACATGCCCGACGAGTAGTGCTTGACCTCCTGGTCGATGAAGTCGCCGATCTCGCTGAACGCGACGATGTCGTCGAAGCGCTCCTCGATCTGCTTCTCCTGCATGCCGAGGATGGCCGCGTTGAGGTAGACGTTCTCTCGTCCCGACAGCTCGGGGTGGAACCCGGCGCCGACCTCGATCAGGCCGGCGACGCGACCGCGCGTGAACACGCGTCCGTGGTCGGGCTCGAGGACGCCGGAGACGAGCTTGAGCGTGGTGGACTTGCCCGATCCGTTGAAGCCGAGCACCGCCACCGACTCGCCCTCGCCGACCTGGAAGCTGACGTCGTCGAGCGCGAGGAAGAGGTCGCTACGCACCTTCCTCCGCTGGGTCCAGCCGACGAACGCCTCCTTGAAGGAGTGGGTGTTGCGCTTGACGAACTCCTTCGTCACGTGGTCGACGATGATCGACGGCGGCGTGGCGGTCGTGGCGACGAGCGTGTCCGACATGGCGTGCCTCACAGGTCCTGGGCGAAGGTGCGCTCGAAGCGGCGGAAGACGAGCTGACCGGCGACGAGGAACGCGATGCACACGACGATCGCACCGCCCGTGTAGTACTCGAAGTGCGGCGGGAATCCGTGGAAGCTCTCCCCCGGCACCGTGGGCTGCCAGAACGCGTAGTGGAAGTACTCCACCGCGATCGTGATCGGGTTCACCATGTAGACGTAGAGGAACCACTCGGGCAGCCTGTCCTGCACGAGGGTCCAGGTGTAGAGCACCGGCGACGCCCATGTGGCCAGCATGCGCAGGATCTCGACGAAGTTCTGCGCGTCTCGGAAACGCACGTTGAGCCCGGCGAAGAACAGCCCGAGACCCAGCGATGCCGCGCCCAGGATCAGCATGCCCAGGAGGGCGGCGCCGAGCGCGGCGAACGACGGGAGCCAGCCGCTGAGGAGGCACACCACCAGCAGGATCGCGACCTGCGGGAGGAAGTGGACGAACGCGACCCAGACGGCGGCGATCGGGAACAGCTCGCGCGGCAGGTAGATCTTCTTCACGAGCGCGCGGTTGTCGACGATCGCCGTGGTGGCGTTGCCGAACGCCTCGTTGAAGAAGTTCACCGCGATGAAGCCGGAGAAGAGGTACACGGGGTAGTTCTCGAGGCCGCGGTCCATCCCGAAGATGAAGCCCATGATGAGCCAGTACACGAGGAACTGGATGAGCGGCTTCACGTACGACCAGGTCCAGCCGAGGGCGGAGTTCCGGTACCGCGTCGCCGTCCCCTTGCGGATCAGCAGGCGGAGAAGATAGCGCCACTGGAAGACGTCGACGATCCCGCGGCCACGCCCCGGGACATCGAAGTCCGACAGATCAACCGTTGTCACTCGTCTGCGCCCCGCATCCTGTCCGTCCATCGGCCCGCGGGCCGGGTCCGATCCTATATCCGCACATCGGCTGTGCCTCCCATCCGCGTCACAGGTCTGCGTGGACCTGCCAGACCCGCGCCGCGGCCCCCGCCCAGGAGAAGGCGCGGGCACGGTCGAGGGCGAGCACCCGCAGCCGCTCGGCGGCCCCGCCGATCGCCTCCGCGACCGCGTCCTCCAGGCCCTCCTCGGGCACGACCAGGCCGCCGTCGAGCACGACCTCGCGGTGCACGTCCGAGTCGAGGGCGACGACGGGCGCTCCCGAGGCCATCGCCTCGACCACGCGCCACGGCCAGGCGCCGCGCGAAGACGGCGCGACGAACGCCGCCGCCCGCTCGAGCACCGCCGCCCGGTCGCCGTGGTCGAGCCCGGAGCGCGCGTGCACCCGCTGCGCAGCCACGCCCGACGCGGCGGCGAGAGCGGCGACCCGCTCCGCCTCGTCCTCCGGCACGTCGATCACGACCACGTCGAGGCCCGTGGGCGCGACCGCGCGCAGCCCGGCCGCCAGGCCGTCCGAGGCGGCCGTGCCGCCCGCGAGCAGCACGAACGCCGGCGGCAGGTCGAGGTCGCGGCGGCGCGCGTCGGCGTCCGTCGGGACGACGAAGCCGGCGGGCGGCGCCCCCGCGATCACCCGCACCCGCTCCCCGAGACGCGCGTGCTGCGCGAGGCGGTCGGCCATGGCGTGCGTCGGCACCACCACGGCGTCGGCATGACGGGCCGCGCGGCGCAGCAGCGCGCGCTCCCCCGCGGCCACGGCGCGCGGCAGCTCGTCCGGCGCCTCCCACGCGCGCAGGTCCCACAGCGTGACCACCGTCTGGTCGTGGCCCGCGCGGTCGTGACGCACGAGCGGCGCCAGCAGCGTGGGCGAGTGGATCATCCCGCCGCCGACGCCGGTGACGACGCCCAGCTGCCAGGCCGCCGCGGTCTCACGGCGGCCCAGCGGCAGCCGCCGTCCCTCCGCGACGCCGGGAAGCGGCGGCAGCGTGCCGGCCGGGGCGATCGCCTCGACGGAGCAGCCGTCGGGCGGCGCCTCGGCGAGCGCCGTCGCCAGCGAGCGCGACGCCATCGCGAGGTCGGGATGGGTGGCGGAGACGAGCTGGTCGAGCACGACCCGGAGTCTGACCGTCATGTCGCGACGCGTATCCAGCGCGCCCGGGAGCGCTCACGGACGTCCATCGTCACTCCGTGGGAGCGGGCGACGGCTCCGGCGGATGCAGCGCCTCGGCGATCAGCTCGCGGATGGCCGCGTAGTCCGGGTTCAGGTCGTCCACCAGCGGCGGCACGAGCTCGATCGTGGTGACCGGCTGCTCCTTGGCCTTGAGCCCGAGATCGAGGAAGTACGACACCATCGACTGCGGCAGGTCGGTGTCGATCAGGTCGACGCCGGCATCCGCCACGCTCTGGAAACGGGTCAGCACGACCTGCGGGGTGAACTGGGCGAGGATGGCCTCCTGCAGCTGCCTCTGCCGCTGCATGCGGTCCCAGTCGCTGGTCGTGTAGCGGGAGCGCGCGTACCACTGGGCGGTGTCGCCGTCCATGCGCTGCAGGCCCGGCTCGATCCATCCGGTCGCCCAGTCGTCCACCGGCTGACCCTCGTAGGCAGGTCCGCCGCCCATCGGCAGACGCTCCGCCACCTCGATCTCGACGCCGCCGAGGGCGTCGATCAGGCTGGCGAAGCCGTGCATGTCGATGAAGACGTAGTAGGGGATCTCGATCCCGAGCACTCCCTCGGCGGCGTCCTTGGTCGCCTCGATGCCGGGGGCCGAGCCGTGGGACGCGGCGTCCGGGTACAGCGAGGCGCCGCCGTCCTCCCGGCAGACCTCGGCCGCGGCGCGCACGTGGTTCATCCATCCGTTCCAGCCGCACGCCAGGTCGCCGTGACCCTCGAACCCGTTCGGGTAGAGCTCCAGCATCGGGCTGCCCTCGCTGAAGGGGGCGCCGGGCAGCTCCCGCGGGATGCCGGTGATGGTCGTGGCTCCGGTCTCCGCGTTGATGGACACGACCGAGATGCTGTCGAACCTCATGGAGTCGCGTCCGTCGCCGCTGTCAGCGCCGAGCAGGAGGATGTTGTAGTAGCCGTCGCTCGGCGGCACCGACGGCCCGCCCTGGCCGAAGATCGACCCCAGCGCGTCGCGCGCGGAGCCGATCGTTCCGGCGCCGTAGGCGGCCGTGCCGCCGGAGACGACCATGAGCAGCACGGCGAGGGCCGCGATGCCGTATCGCGCGGGCGTCGCCGTCTTCACGAGGCGCACGAGGCGCAGGGTGTCGATCCCGAGGACGATCCAGAGCACCCCGTACGCGGCGATCGCGACCTGGGCGATCGTGAGCAGCACGCCGCTGACGTTGACCGGACCGATCGCCCACGACGTCGCGGCCCAGGCGAGCGAGTCGCGGGCGAGCATCGCCCACAGCACGAGCAGGACCACGATCCCCCAGGCCGTCAGCGTGGCCCGCAGGCCGAGACGGCCCAGTCGCCGGTTGCCGGCGAGGGCCTGCGCCGATCCCGGGACCAGCCACCCCAGGACGACGAGCCACCAGCCGCGGCGGGTCATCACCGCGGCCGAGGAGGTGTCGGGGTGGCGGATCGGCCGCTGGTCGACGAGGTGCCCGCCGCGCGCGCCCGCCGCGCCGAGGCTGGTCGCCCCCGGACGGAGGCCGGCGACGGTCACAGGTCGCCCCTGAGCTCGGCCGCCATGCTCAGAGCGAGTCCTTCAGGCGTGCGTTCTTCTCCTCGACCTGGCGCTCCAGCTCGCGCGCGTACTCCTCGATGCGGTCGGCGATCCCGGGGTCGGCCGCGCCCAGGATGCGCGCCGCCAGCAGCCCCGCGTTCCGGGCTCCGTTGATCGACACGGTGGCCACGGGGATGCCGGCGGGCATCTGCACGATCGACAGCAGCGAGTCGAGGCCGTCGAGGGTCTTCAGCTGCACCGGCACGCCGATCACCGGCAGCGGCGTCATCGACGCCAGCATGCCGGGCAGGTGCGCGGCGCCGCCCGCGCCGGCGATGACGGCGCGCAGGCCGCGCCCGCGTGCCTCCCGTGCGTAGCGCATCAGCTTGTCGGGCGTGCGGTGGGCCGAGACGACCTCGACCTCGTGAAGAATCCCGAGCTCCGTCAGAGCGGCCGAGGCGTCGACCATCACCCGCCAGTCGGAGTCGGATCCCATGACCACGCCGATCAGCGGGGCGCCCTGGGCTGAGGCATCGGTCGAGTTCAGCACGCGTTACAGGCTAGGACGCGACCCTGTGGTTTCCCGTATGCGACCCGGGAAATCGTGGGAGATGTCCCGTCGCGTACTAGGCGAAGAAGCCCGCGGCGGCCCGCGCCTCGTAGACGGCGTCGTCGAGATCGTCGCCCACGGTGTTGACGTGACCGACCTTGCGCCCCGGCCGGGGCTCCTTGCCGTAGGTGTGGATCTTGGCCACGGGGTGCGCGGCCATCGCCGCCGAGAAGCGATCGGTCAGGCCCGCGTCCGTCGGGCCGCCGAGGATGTTCACCATCACCGACCAGTCGGCCAGCGGGTCGACGGCGCCGAGCGGCAGGTCGAGCACCGCGCGCAGGTGCTGCTCGAACTGGCTCGTGACCGCGCCGTCCTGCGTCCAGTGCCCGCTGTTGTGCGGACGCATGGCGAGCTCGTTGACGAGGATCCGCTCGTCCGCCGTCTCGAACAGCTCAACGGCGAGCATGCCCGTGACCCCCAGTCCCTCGGCGATCGTGACGCCGAGGCGGGCCGCGACCTCCAGCAGCCGCTCGCTCGCGCGCGGCGCGGGCGCGATGACCTCGGCGCACACGCCGTCGCGCTGCACCGTCTCGGCCACCGGGTAGGCGACGACCTCTCCCGAGGGCCGCCGCGCGACCTGCTGGGCGAGCTCGCGGTGGAAGTCGACGAGCTGCTCGACGAGCAGCGGCCCGTCCACGCTCTCGAACCAGTCGTCGGCCTGGTCGGGAGCGGACACGACCCGCACGCCCTTGCCGTCGTACCCGCCGCGCGGCGTCTTCACCACGGCGCGCCCGCCGTGATCGTCGAGGAACGCGCGGATGTCGTCCGGGGACTCCGCGGCGATCCAATCGGGCTGCGGGGCGCCGAGCTCGGCGAGCCGGCGGCGCATGACGAGCTTGTCCTGCGCGTACTGCAGCGCGTCCGGCCCCGGGTGGACGGCCACGCCCGCGTCGACCAGGGCGCGCAGCACCGGCTGCGGCACATGCTCGTGGTCGAACGTGATGACGTCCACGTCCCGCGCGAACGAGAGCACCGTCTCGGCGTCGCGGTAGTCGCCGACGCGGGTGGCGGCCAGCGAGGCCGACATGCCCTCGCCCTCCGCGAGCACCCGCAGCTCGACGCCGAGCTCGACCGCCGGGGCGATCATCATCCGCGCGAGCTGTCCTCCGCCGATCACGCCGACACGCATACCCATGGAACCTCCGCCTCACCCGCCTCTGTCCTGGCGTCCGCCTCTATCTTGGCGCACCCGGCCGCCCGCGCGTCACGCGAGAGCACGCAGGGGCGGTCAGGCCCCGAACACGCCCTGGGAGTCCCGGTGCGCGAGGATCTGGTTCATCTCGACCTGATCGGCCAGCACCTCTCCCACGAGGACGGCGCTCGGCACGTCCTTCATCACCAGCTCGCCGCCGAGGCCGTCGGACAACGTCAGGGTGCCGGTTCCGCGCATGCGCTGCAGGACGCTGCGCCGGGTTCCCACGGTGTAGCCGCGGCCGTGCGACAGCTCGGTGCGCGACCGGGCGAGCAGCCCGCGGCGCCCGATGACCCGGCGCGTCGTGATCGTGTAGGTGCGCGACAGCCACACGACGTACGGCACCACGACGCCGAGCAGGATCAGCAGCGCCGCCGCCGAGAGCAGCATCCAGTCCTCGAAGGGCCGCGGCAGGTTGCCGTAGAAGAAGCCCGCCGCCGCGGCGACGGCGACGAGGAGCAGCACGGACCACACCAATCGCCCTGCGTGGCCGCGCAGCGTCGCGATCGCGAGCTCGGGCGCCGGGGCGCCGGGCGGCGGCGTCGCGGGACGCGCGGCGGGGGTCGGCAGGCTCATGCTCCCATTGTGCCGATCGGCGCCGACAGCGCCGCGGGGCGCGCCGCGACCCGTCCACGCACGACGTCGGCACGCCCCCGTCGGGGACGCCCGGGCGGCGTCGTCTTCGGGTGTCGTCAGCGGACGTGCACCACGTCTCCGGCTGACACCGTCCGTCCGTCCACCACCAGGCGCCCGTCGTCGTCGATCGCCGATGCGACGCCACGCAGGGCAGACCCGTCGGGCAGCGACACGGTCACCTCGCGCCCGAGCGTGAGGCACCGACCGCGCACCGCCTCACGCGCGACGTCGGGGTCGGTCGCGAGCGCGCGCAGCAGACGGTCGAGCTCGCCCAGGTAACGGGTCACGAGCGCGTCCTCGTCGCAGGCGGCGCCCAGCGCCGCGAAGGAGGTCGCGGTCGGCACCGGGAGGTCCTCCTCGCGCATGGCCGTGTTGACGCCGGAGCCGATCACGACGGCGTCGCTCCCGACGACCGCCTCCGCGAGGATCCCGCAGATCTTCCGCCCGCCGACGAGCACGTCGTTCGGCCACTTCAGCCCCGTCCGTCCCCCGGGGAGCTGCGCGGCGACGGCGTCCGTCATGGCCGCGCCGGCGACGAGCGGGATCCAGCCCCGCGCCGCGGGCGGGACGTCGCCGACCCGCACCAGGACGGAGACCGCCAGCGCGCCGCCCGCCGGCGCGCGCCACACGCGGTCGAGACGCCCGCGCCCGGCCCGCTGGTCGCGGGTGAGCAGCACGCTGAGGTGCGCCAGGCCCGGATCGGCGGTCGCCGCCGCGACGAGATCGGCGTTGGTCGACCCGGTCGACTCGACCTGCCGCCACGATCCCGCCACGCCCCGCGCCCGCTCGAACTCCATGCCGCAACCCTACGCACGCGGCCGCGTCGCCCCGCCCCGCCGTCCGCCCGATCGGCGCCTCGCGCCTGGCGGGACACGACACAGGTTCCGCACGGTCGTTGTGCGCGGCCGCCAAGGACGGACGGCGACGCGTGGATAGGGTGGAACGCGTGACCGAACCGGACATCTCCACGCCCGACCTCTCGACGACCGCGGGAAAGATCGCCGACCTGCGCGCACGCTACGGCGAGGCCGTGGTCGAGGCCGAGGAGAAGGCCCGCAAGAAGCAGCACGCGAAGGGCAAGCTCACGGCGCGCGAGCGCATCGAGCTGCTGGTCGACCCCGGCAGCTTCGTCGAGTTCGACGAGTACGTGCGCCACCGCACGACCGCGTTCGGCATGGACCGCTCGCGTCCCTACGGCGACTCCGTGATCACGGGCGTCGGCACGATCCACGGCCGCACGGTCGCGGTGTACGCGCAGGACTTCACCACCTTCGGCGGCTCGCTCGGCGAGGTCGCCGGCGACAAGATCATCAAGATCATGGAGTTCGCCCTGCGCGGCGGGATGCCCGTCATCGGCATCCTCGACTCGGGCGGCGCCCGCATCCAGGAGGGCGTCGTCGCCCTCGGCAAGTACGGCGAGATCTTCCGCCTGAACACCGCGGCCTCGGGCGTCATCCCGCAGATCTCGATCATCATGGGCCCCGCCGCGGGCGGCGCCGTGTACTCCCCCGCCCTCACCGACTTCGTGATCATGGTCGACAAGACGAGCCAGATGTTCGTCACCGGCCCCGACGTCATCAAGACCGTCACGGGCGAGGACGTCGGCATGGAGGAGCTCGGCGGCGCGCACACGCACAACACCCGCTCGGGCGTCGCCCACTACCTCGCCGAGGACGAGGACGACGCGCTCGACTACGCGCGCACGCTGCTCGGCTTCCTGCCCGACAACAACATGGCGGAGCTGCCGACCTACGAGTCCGGGTTCGAGTGGGAGACCACGGATCCGGATCGCACGCTCAACACGATCGTGCCGGACTCGCCGAACCAGCCCTACGACATCCACGAGGTGATCTCGCACCTGGTCGACGGCGGCGACTTCCTCGAGGTGCAGCCGCTGTTCGCCCCGAACATCGTCATCGGCTTCGGCCGGGTCGAGGGACGCACGGTCGGCATCATCGCCAACCAGCCCTCGCAGATGGCGGGCACGCTGAACATCGAGGCCGGCGAGAAGGCGTCGCGGTTCGTGCGCTTCTGCGACGCGTTCTCGGTGCCGATCCTCACGCTCGTCGACGTCCCCGGCTACCTGCCGGGCACCGACCAGGAATGGACCGGCGTCATCCGTCGCGGGGCCAAGCTGCTCTACGCCTACGCGGAGGCGACCGTGCCGCTCGTCACCGTGATCCTGCGCAAGGCGTACGGCGGCGCGTACATCGTGATGGGCTCCAAGCAGCTCGGCGCCGACGTGAACCTCGCCTGGCCCACCGCCGAGATCGCGGTGATGGGCGGTCAGGGTGCCGTCAACATCCTCTACCGCGGCGAGCTGAAGCGCGCCGAAGCGGCGGGAGAGGACGTCGCCGCCGTGCGCACGCGCCTCGCCAACGAGTACACCTACAACGTGGCCTCGCCGTTCCTCGCCGCCGAGCGCGGCGAGCTGGACGGCATCATCGAGCCGTCGGCCACGCGCGTGGCTGTCGCGAAGGCCCTCCGCGCGCTGCGCGGCAAGCGTGCCGAGCTGCCGCCCAAGAAGCACGGGAACATCCCGCTGTGACCGCCGGCCACGACCCGGCGGCAGCCGACGACTCCGCCCCCGCTCCCCGCGTCGAGGTGGTGCGCGGCACCCCGAGCGAGGAGGAGCTCGCGGCCCTGCTCGCCGTCGTCGGCGAGGAGTACACGCGCGAGACCGAGGAGGCCGTGGCGGACGAGGCACGGCCCTCGGCCTGGCAGCTGACGCGCCGCCGGCTGCGCCGGCCGCTGCGCCGGGACATCCCGTGGGGACGCTTCAGCGGCTGACGGGCGGCGCCCTCATCGGGGCCAATCCAGATGTCCCCCAAAGTACCTACAGACACCGATCCGGCCCGCCGCCGATACTGGACCTGGAAACGCTTGAGCGTTGGCCGATCGTCAGCCCCAGGGTAGGCGGACGAATCATCGGCCCATCGCGGACGGTTTTCGGGTAACCGTTCCGCACCCGGTGGGGGTGGCATCGCCACCCCCACCCTTCTTTTCTCCGTGCGTGTCTTCTCCGTGCGTCGGCTTTTCTCCGCGCGTCGACCCTTCCCGCAGGGCTCGTCTCACCCGCACGCCGCCCGGTTCAGTGCCGCGGTCGGGGCACCTCGCGCCACAGCTGCACGTCGTCCTCGTCCGAGAGCCCCTCGCCGCCTCCCGAGCGGCCCACGATCGTCAGCGCGACGTCAGGGTCGGGCGCGGAGCGGATGATGATCCGCGCGGCGTCGGTGTCCCGCAGGGTCTCCGCGAGCTCGTGGCGCACCTGCTCGACGTCCGCGACCGGCAGATCGTCGAGCCCGCCCTCGTCGAACACGGTCACGGTCGCGCCGCGCAGGCGCGCCGCGGCGATCGCCTCCCGCACGTCGTCGTCCATCAGACGCGCGCCGCGCAGCTCGTCGCGCAGCCGACCCTCGGCGAGGCGGGCGGTCGTGCGCTCCTGGTCGGTGAGCTCGCCCGCGGTGGCGATCACGCGAGAGAGCGTCGGCCCGGCGACGGCGAGCGCGTACTGCACGCGACGTCGCCGCTCGAGGCGGCGCACCGCCTGGCTCGCCTGCCAGGCGGAGGTGGCCTGCTGCAGGGCCGCGAGACGCGCGGTGTCGCGGTAGGCGCGGTCCGTGAAGATCATGAGCAGCTGGGCGACCGCCACCCACACGGCGGACCCGATGAGACCGAGGGACAGCGCGTGCAGCGGCCCCATCGCCCATGAGGCCTCGAGACCGACGACGGCGATGCCGATCCACGCGGAGATCGGGCGGTGGCGGGCGCACACGATCGTCAGCACCGCTCCGAGCGCGCCGATGTAGGACGTGCCGTGCGAGGTCGCGCGCTCGCCCTCCGGCGTCGACGCGATCACCAGCACAGGGATGGCGGCGACGCCGGCCAGGACCACCGCGACGGCCCACGCCGGCAGCACCGACCCGGCGCGCTCGCGGGACGCCCCGCCGTCGTCGCCGGAGCGCTCCCGCGACTCCGCGTACAGCGCCACCAGAGTGATCGCGACGTACAGCACGAGCCCGACGATCGCAGCCGGGGCGGTGCCGCCGCCGTCGGGGCGCACGAGCGCCCGCACCGCGAAGTAGGCGGTGAAGGCCAGCGCGATCCCCTCGAACACGCGACGGACGCTTCTCATACGGGGTTCTCCCCCGTCCAGGTCAGCGCGACCCGGGTGCCGCGAGCGCCGGACGCGATGCGCGCCTCTCCGCCGGCGGCGGCCATGCGGGCGAAGATCGACGCACGGATGCCCAGGCGATCGGCCGGGATCGCCGCGACGTCGACGCCCGGTCCGGTGTCGGACACCTCGACGCGGACGCCCTCGCCCTCGCGCGACACGGACACGGCCAGTCCCGCCGCGTCGGCATGCTGCACCGCGTTGGCGACCGCCTGCGTGGCCGCCAGGACGACGGCACGGGCGACGCGACCGGGGACGACCTCGGCGTCGTCGTCCCCGCCGTCGGCGCGGCTCACCACGACAGGCACGCCGAGCTCGGCGGCCGAGCGCTCCACCGCGCCGGCGATCCAGGCCCGCGACACCGGCTCGTCGCTGCCCTCGCGGTCGTCCGACTCCGCGTTCGCGAGGCGGGTCAGCGCCTCGCGCGCCATGGAGACCGCGAGCTGGCGCTGACGCGGCGACTGCGCCCGCTCGGCGGCGATCAGGGCGGCGAGCACGCTGTCGTGCATGAGCGCGGCGACCGCCACCCGCTCCTGCTCGCCGGCGTCCGCCGAGGTGGCGCGCGCGTACGCGGCCACCGCCTGCGACCGCGCCTCGTCGACGCCGCCCGCGAGGCTGCGCAGCACCCATCCCACGGTCACGAAGACGCCGCCCTGGATCAGGGCGAACGACACGTCGTACCCGATGCCGACCCAGTACGGCGCCTCGAACCCGCCCCACGCCAGCCGCACCGCGGCGTACAGCACCGACATGGACACCGCCCAGACGTACTGCCACGCCAGAGGGAAGGCGAGCATCGCGGCGAGGGTCGCGAAGTTGACGAGGTAGAAGATCCAAGGCTGCGTCTGGGGATCCGGAGGCACCGCTCCCATGACCGCCGGCCACGCCAGGAGCGCCACGGGATAGACGATCGCCAGCGTCGCCGCGGCGACCCTCACGCCCCGTCCGACCACGCAGAGCAGCGCCATCGCGACGACGGCGACGAACATCACCGCGTGCAGGACACCGTGGGCCACTCCCGCGTGGTAGACCTCCCACGACGCGACGAACGCCTGCCCGCCGACCACGAGGGCGCCGACCGCGATGACGATCTGGATGATCCGCTCCATGCGGGCGGACGTGTAGCGACCGGCGGTCTCGACGGTCCGGCCGGCGGGCGGAAGCCGCCCCCAGGCCTCGTCGATCGCGTCCTGGGCGGGCACCCGATCAGCCCTCCGGCGCGGTGTCGACGATCCCGTCCTCCATGGCGCGACGCAGCAGATCCACCTTGGTCGGGGCGGGACGCCCCACCTCGGTGTACTTCACGCGCACCCGGGTGATGTTCTCCTTCGCGGTGGAGTAGGCGACGCCCAGCCGGTCGGCGACGACCTTCAGCGGCAGGCCCGCCGCATACAGCCGCAGCACCTCCCGTTCGCGGGTCGACAGCTGGGCGTCGGCGAAGGCGCGGTCGCTCTCGACCGCGCTGGCCCACTCGACGTTGTTCAGCGGCTCTCCACGCGCAGCCGTGCGGACGGCGCCGAGCACGTCGTCCAGCGGGGACGACTTGCTGACGACCCCGACGGCGCCCGCGGCGAGCGCCTCGCGGACCGCTGCGGGCCGATCCGCGACCGAGTGGATGATGACGGCGGACTCGCCGGCCAGCGCCGTGACGTTCTCGGTGACGGTCGTGCCGTCCCCGAGCGTCAGGTCGAGCAGCACGACGTCGGCCGGAGGCGCCCCGAACTCGGCGCGCCACTCGCGGTACCCGGCGACGCCCGCGCCGGCGAACACGACCTCCACGCCGTCCCTCTCGAGCGCCGCGACGAGCCCCAGTCGAACGGACTCGTGGTCGTCGATGAGGGCCGCGCGCGTCATGCGGACGATCCTATCCGGCGGCCCGGTCGTCCCCGTGGCGACCCGCGCCCGACGTGACCCGGCTCGCGACCGCGGAGGTCAGTCCCGGCCCAGGACCGCGATCGCCTCGACGTGGTGCGAGTTCGGGAAGAGGTCGAAGGCGCGGACGGAGCGCACCTCGTACCCGACGCCACGGAAGTAGCCGACGTCGCGGGCCAATGCGACGGGGTCGCACGCCACGTACGCGACGCGCGACGACCCGAGGTCGGCGACCGCCTCGACGATCTCGCGGCCCGCGCCGGAGCGGGGCGGGTCGAGCAGCGTCACGCCGCGCGTGAGCATCTCGCGATCGAACAGGCTCGCCTGGCTCGACAGACGCGACAGGAACCGGTCGACGCGCGCGGTGACGGCCTCGGCCCCGTGGTCGGCGAGGTTCTGCTCCGCGTGCTGCGTGGCACGCGGATCCGACTCCACCGTCGTGATGCGCGCACGGCCCGCGAGGTCGCCCAGCGCGGCGGCGAACAGGCCCACCCCGCCGTAGAGGTCGAGGTGCCATGCGTCGCTCGACAGCTCGCCCAGGGCGTCGCGCACGGCCCGATCGAGCGTCGCGGCCGCCGCCCGGTGCACCTGCCAGAAGCCGCCGACGTCGACCTGGAACGACCGGTCGCCCACGACCTCCGTCACGACCTCGGGACCCGCGGGGGCCTGGCGGTCCCCGGCGGACCGATCCTGCGGCGCGCGCGGCGGCTTGCCGGCGAAACGACGCCGACGCTCGCCGGTGCGGGCGGGCCGGCGCAGCGTGCGCACGCCGCCGTCGGCGGCCTGCACCAGGTCGACCCGCCCCTCGGGGGCGTTGCGCAGGGCGACGGCGACCGCCTCGACGTCGGGCGTGGCCAGGGGCAGCGCGTCGACGGGGATCACCGTGTGGCTGCGGGCGGCGTACGGGCCGTTGCGACCGGCGCCGTCGACGTGGAGGCTCACGCGGGTGCGGTACCCGGTGCCCGCCGTCGTGCCGCGCACGGCCGGGTGCTCGGCTCCCAGGACGTCCTCGGGCGCCTCCACCTCGACGTCGATCGGTCCGCCGGCGAAGCGCTCGAAGGCCTCGCGCAGCACCTGCGCCTTGAGCGCGCGCTGGCGCGCCAGGTCGATGTGGCCGAAGTCGGCGCCGCCCGGACGGCGTTCGGGCGCCTGCGAGATGTCCGCCTGGTCCCACACGTGATCGCGGCGGTCGTCGGACGCGTCGAGCACCTCGAGGGCCTCGGCGCGGGCGAACGACTTCTTGACGTCGGTGATGCGGGCGCGGATCCGCTCGCCCGGCAGCGCGTCCGGGACGAACACCACCTGCCCGCCGGCGGTGCCGTCGCGCCCCTCGCCGTGGCGCGCCACGAACACTCCCCCGTGTGCGACCCCGGTCACGTCCAGGTCGACCGTCTCCCCGCTCTGCATGGCTCCATCGTCTCAGAGACGACCTGACCGAACGCCCCGCCCCACCGTCGCGATTACGGTGGACGCATGCAGGTCTGCCTCGCCTCGACGTCCCCCGCCCGCCTGATGCTGCTGCGGCAGGCGGGGATCGAGCCGGAGACGTCGGCGCCGGACGTCGACGAGGAGGCCGTGGTCGCTCAGACCGAGGCCCGCGAGGGCCGCGCCCTCCCGCCCGCCGAGCACGTGCTGCTGCTGGCCCGCCGCAAGGCCGAGGACGTCGCGCTCCGCCTCGCGGACGAGCGCGCGGGCTTCGACGGCATCGTGATCGGCGGCGACTCGATGTTCGAGCTCGACGGCGTCGTCTACGGCAAGCCGCACACGGCGGAGGCGGCGACCGAGCGCTGGCGCGGCATGCGCGGGCGGACGGGTGTGCTGCACTCGGGACACAGCGTCTTCCGCGTCGCGCCCGGCACGGAGCCCGTGGAGGCGTTCGCGGTCGCCGAGGCGTCGGTGACGTTCGCCTCCGACGTGGACGACGCCGAGATCGCGGCTTACGTCGCGACGGGCGAGCCGCTGCACGTGGCGGGGGCCTTCACGGTCGACAGCCTCGGCGGGGCGTTCATCGAACGCGTCGACGGCGATCCGTCGACGGTCGTCGGGATGTCGCTGTCGACGATCCGCCGCCTGGTGCGCGATCTCGGCGTCGCCTGGACCGACCTGTGGAACGCCCCGTCCGCGACCACCTGACCGACGCAGCGGCGCCCGAGCGGGACGCCCGAACGCAGCAGTCGTAGACGGTGCGACACGTTCGCCGGGTTTTCTTGTCGAGGGTCCTCAAAGAACACCCGCCGGGCGTCGGTAGGCTCGAACCCATGCCTGCCATCGCCAAGGTGCTCATCGCGAACCGCGGCGAGATCGCCGTCCGCATCATCCGCGCGGCCCGCGACTCGGGGATCTCCTCCGTCGCCGTCTACGCCGACCCCGACCGCGACGCGCTGCACGCGCGGCTCGCCGACGAGGCGTACGCCCTCGACGGGGCGACCAGCGCCGACACGTACCTCCAGATCGACAAGATCCTCTCGGTGGCACGCCGCTCGGGCGCCGACGCCGTGCACCCCGGCTACGGGTTCCTCGCCGAGAACGCCGACTTCGCCCGCGCCGTCCAGGGAGCGGGCCTGATCTGGATCGGCCCGTCGCCCGAGGCCATCGAGGCGCTCGGCGACAAGGTCACCGCGCGGCACGTGGCGGAGAAGGTCGGCGCGCCGCTGGCCCCCGGCACGCCCGGTCCCGTCGAGACCGCGGACGAGGTGGTCGCCTTCGCGAAGGAGGTGGGCCTGCCGATCGCGATCAAGGCCGCGTACGGCGGCGGCGGACGCGGGCTCAAGGTCGCGCGGACGCTCGACGAGGTGCCGGAGATGTTCGAGTCCGCCACGCGCGAGGCGATCGCCGCGTTCGGCCGTGGCGAGTGCTTCGTCGAGAAGTACCTCGACAAGCCGCGCCACGTCGAGACGCAGTGCCTCGCCGATGCCGAGGGCAACGTCGTGGTGATCTCCACGCGCGACTGCTCGCTGCAGCGGCGCCACCAGAAGCTGGTGGAGGAGGCGCCCGCGCCGTTCCTCACCGACGAGCAGAACGCCACGCTGTACGGCGCCTCCAAGGCGATCCTGCGCGAGGTGGGCTACACCGGCGCCGGCACGTGCGAGTTCCTGATCGGCGCCGACGGCACGATCTCGTTCCTCGAGGTCAACACCCGCCTGCAGGTCGAGCACCCGGTGTCCGAGGAGGTCACCGGCATCGACCTGGTGCGCGAGCAGTTCCGCATCGCCGCGGGCGGCACGATCGACTACGACGACCCGGCGCCTCAGGGCCACTCCATCGAGTTCCGCATCAACGGCGAGGACCCGGGTCGCGGGTTCCTCCCCCAGCCCGGACCGATCCACGTGTTCAAGACCTTCGGCGGCCCGGGCATCCGACTCGACTCGGGCGTCACCGCAGGCGACGTCGTGGGGGGCGCGTTCGACTCGCTGCTGGCGAAGATCATCGTCACGGGCCGCGACCGCGCCGAGGCGCTGGAGCGCTCGCGCCGGGCGCTGGACGAGTTCGAGGTCGCGGGTCTGCCCACGGTGCTGCCCTTCCACCGCAAGGTGGTGCGCGACGCGGCCTTCACGGCCGAGGACGGCGTCTTCGGCGTCTACACGCGCTGGATCGAGACCGAGTTCGTGAACGACATCGCCGCATGGGACGGGGAGCTCGAGGCTCCCCAGCCCGCCGAGAACCGCCACACGGTGGTCGTCGAGGTCGCCGGCAAGCGCCTGGAGGTGAGCCTCCCCGATCGGATCGCGCAGGCGCCCGGCACGCAGGGCCGCCCCGCCATCGTGCCGCCCTCGCGCCGCAGCCACGCCGCCGGCGCCGTCACGAGCGGCGCCTCCGGCGACGCGCTGAAGTCGCCCATGCAGGCCACGGTCGTCAAGGTCGCGGTCGAGGAGGGCCAGTCGGTCGTCAAGGGCGACCTGGTCGTCGTGCTCGAGGCGATGAAGATGGAGCAGCCCCTGCAGGCGCACAAGGACGGGGTCGTCCGTGCCATCGACGCGGCCCCCGGCTCGACCGTCCCGGCCGGGCACCAGCTGCTGCAGATCTCCGACTGACGAGGCGCGCCGTCGTGCCCCCGGCGGGGGTGTCGGCCTCCTGACATCGGGCAGATCGGCCGCCGTTCGGGCCGCGGCGGGCGTCAGCTGGCGACGTGGTGCATGGCGCGCGCCGCGTCCGTGATGGACCCGGTCAGCGAGGGGTACGCGGCGAACGCCCGCGCGAGCTGGTCGACCGTCAGGCGGCGCTCGACGGCGAGCGAGAGCGGGAAGATCAGCTCCGACGCCTTCGGGGCGACGATGACGCCGCCGATCACGGTGCCCGACCCGGTGCGGGCGAACAGCTTCACGAAGCCGTCCTTGACGCCCATCATCTTGGCCCGCGGGTTGGCCGACAGCGGCAGCGTGTAGACCTCGCCGTCGACGACGCGGTCGTCGATCTGCTGCTCCGTCCAGCCCACCGTCGCGATCTCGGGGTTGGTGAAGATGTTGGACGCGATCTTCCGCTCCTCGAGCGGGATCGCGGTGTCGCCCATGGCGTGGAAGACGGCGGTGCGCCCCTGCATGGACGCCACGGACGCGAGCGGCATCAGCGTCGTGCAGTCGCCGGCGGCGTAGATGTTCGGCACCGAGGTGCGGCTGACCTTGTTGACGCGGATGTGCCCCGTCTCGGTCATCTGCACGCCGGCCTCCTCGAGGCCGATGCCGGCGGTGTTCGGGATCGCGCCGACGGCCATGAGGCAGTGCGAGCCCTCGACGGTCCGGCCGTCGGCGAGCGTCACGACGACGCGGTCGCCGACGTTCTCGACCTTCTCGGCACGGGCCTTCGCCAGCAGCGTCATGCCGCCGCGCTGGAAGACCTTCTCGAGCACCCGGGCGGCATCGGCGTCCTCGCCGGGCAGCACCTGGTCGCGGCTCGACACGAGCGTGACCTTCGCGCCCAGGTTCATGTAGGCCGAGGCGAACTCGGCACCGGTGACGCCGGAGCCGACGACGATCAGGTGCTCGGGCAGCGCCGTGAGGTTGTAGAGCTGCTTCCAGGTCAGGATCCGGTCGCCGTCGGGGCAGGCGGCGGGCAGCTCGCGCGGCGTCGCGCCGGTCGAGATCACGACCGTGTCGGCCTCGATCCGGTCGAAGTCGGTGCCGTCGGGGCCCGTGGCGACCACCACCGCGTCGTCGCCCTCAAGCCGGCCGTGGCCCGCGATGATCCGGACGCCCGCCTCGAGCAGCCGGCTGCGCATGTCCTCCGACTGCTGCCCGGCCAGGGCGAGCAGGCGCTTGTTGATCGCGAGCAGGTTGATCGCGATCTCGGGCTTGAGCGGCTTGCCCGTGTCGCCCTTCGCGTAGAACTGGACGCCGAGGTCGCCGGCCTCTGCGACGGCCAAGGCGGCGTCGGCGGTGGCGATCAGGGTCTTCGACGGCACGACGTCGGTGATCACGGCGGAGCCGCCGATGCCGGCACGCTCGACGACGGTCACATCGGCGCCCAGCTGGGCGCCCGCGAGCGCCGCCTCGTAGCCGCCCGGACCGCCGCCCAGGATCGCGATCCGCTGCCTGCGCTCGAAATCGAAGACCATGCGCCCATTCTTCCCCACTCGGCAGGCGGCGGCGAACGACGACGGGCCGGCGGCTCCCAGCATCGAGCGGCGACGCGCTGGGTATCGTGATGCCATGACGAACGCCCATCCCCTGGACGCCGCTGCCTCGCCGTTCGAGGTCGCGCAGACCGCCGCCGCCGACATCGCCCGCCTGACCGGCGTGGAGCGCCACGACATCGCCGTGACGCTGGGCAGCGGGTGGGGCAAGGCCACTGAGCTGATCGGCGAGACCGTCGCCGAGATCCCGGCGACGGACGTGACCGGCTTCTCGAAACCCGCCCTCGCGGGTCACGTCGGGACGATCCGCTCGCTGCGCACGCCGGGCGGCCGCGCGGTGCTCGTGATCGGCGCGCGCACCCATTACTACGAGGGCCACGGCGTGCGACGCGTCGTGCACAGCGTGCGCACCGCCGCCGCGACGGGCGCGACCACCATGGTGCTCACCAACGGCGCCGGCGGCATCCGGGAGACGTGGCAGCCCGGCCAGCCCGTGCTGATCAGCGACCACATCAACCTCACGGCCGACTCGCCGCTCGAGGGAGCGACGTTCATCGACCTGACCGATCTCTACTCCCGGCGCCTGCGCGATCTCGCCCGCGAGGTCGACCCGTCGCTCGACGAGGGCGTCTACTGCCAGTTCCGCGGACCGCACTACGAGACGCCGGCCGAGGTGCAGATGGCGAAGGCCATCGGCGGCCACATCGTCGGCATGTCGACGGCGCTGGAGGCCATCGCGGCGCGCGAGGCGGGCATGGAGGTGCTCGGCTTCTCGCTCATCACCAACCTCGCCGCCGGCATCTCGCCCGATCCGCTCAGCCACGAGGAGGTCATCGAGGCCGGCCGCACCGCGGAGCCCGTGATCTCCGACCTGCTCGCACGAGTGATCGGGCGCCTGTGAGCGCCGACGTGCTGGACCTGGCACGCGACTGGCTCGCGCAGGACCCGGACGACGAGACCCGCGCCGAGCTGGAGGACCTGATCGAGCGCGCGGAGTCGGGCGACGAGGACGCCGTCGACGACCTGGACGACCGGTTCGACGGCCGCCTGCAGTTCGGCACCGCGGGACTGCGCGGCGCGCTGGGCGCGGGCAGCAACCGCATGAACCGCGTGCTCGTGGCCCAGGCGGCGGCCGGCTTCGCCGCCTACCTGCGCGAGCGCGATCCCGAGGGGACCCCGACGGTCGTCGTCGGCTACGACGGCCGCCGCAACTCCGACGTGTTCGCGCGCGACTCGGCCGAGCTGTTCGCGGGCGCCGGCCTGCGGGCGGTGCTGCTGCCGCGGCGCCTGCCGACCCCGGTGCTCGCCTTCGCCGTGCGGCACCTCGGCGCCGACGCGGGCGTCATGGTCACCGCGAGCCACAACCCTCCGCAGGACAACGGCTACAAGGTCTACCTCGGCGGCGGCGACCAGGGCTCGCAGATCGTGGCGCCGTCCGACGCCGCCATCGCGGCCAGCATCCGGCGGATCGCGGACGGCACGACCGTCGCGGAGCTTCCCCGCTCGACCGACTACGAGGTCGCCGACGAGGCGGTCGTCGACGCGTACGTGACGGCGACCGCGGCCGTCGGCCCCGCCCCCGACGGCGCGGCCGGCACCCGCTGGGTGTACACGGCGATGCACGGGGTGGGCTGGGAGACGTTCTCGCGCGTCCTGGAGACCGCCGGGTACCCGGCGCCGGTTCTGGTGACCGAGCAGATCGAGCCGGACGGCTCGTTCCCCACCGTGTCGTTCCCGAACCCCGAGGAGCCGGGCGCGATGGACCTCGCGTTCGCCGCCGCGCGCGCCGCCGACGCGGAGTTCGTGATCGCCCAGGACCCGGACGCCGACCGCCTCGCCGTCGCGATCCCCGCGGCGGACGGCTGGCGACGCCTCACGGGCAACGAGGTCGGCCTGCTGCTGGGTCGCCGTGCCGCCCGCGCCGCATCCGGCACGCCCGGTGCGTCCCTCGCCTGCTCGCTCGTGTCGTCGCCGGGGCTCGGCGCCATCGCCGAGCAGTACGGCCTCGGCTTCCACGAGACCCTCACGGGCTTCAAGTGGATCTCGCGCGCGCCCGGCATGGTCTTCGGCTTCGAGGAGGCGCTCGGCTATCTGGTGAACCCGGACACCGTCCGCGACAAGGACGGCATCTCGGCGTCGGTCGCGTTCCTGGAGCTGGCCGCCGAGGCCCGTGGGCGCGGCGCCACCATCGCCGACCTCCTGGCCGAGCTGACCCGCGAGATCGGGTTCTACGCGAGCGGGCAGGTGTCGGTGCGCGTCGCGGAGGTCTCGGCGATCGCGACGATGATGGCCGCGCTGCGCGCCGATCCGCCGGTCGCGTTCGGCGACCTGTCGGTCGACGCCGCCGACGACCTGCTGCAGGATCCGGCGGGGCTGGGCGGCGACGTCCTGCGCTACCGGCTCGTCGACGGCTCGCGCCTGATCTTCCGCCCCAGCGGCACCGAGCCCAAGCTCAAGGTCTACCTCGACGTGCGCGGCGAGTCCGTCGAGGACTCCGCGGCGCGGCTGGCCGGTCTCGAGGCCGCCGTGCGGGAGCTGCTGGACCGGCTCGCCTGAGCTCCCTTGTCGGCCCGGCCGGGCCCGACGTAACCTGCCGACAGGACGTCCCGGTCAGGCGGACGGCGACTCGAGAAGGGGAACCGGAATGAGCACGATGATGGACATGATGAGCGCGATGCCGAAGGCGTCGTCGACGGGCATGGAGATGCCGATGATGCAGGAGTGCATCGAGGCGTGCTCGGCGGTCAGCATGACGGCGACGATGTGCGCCGACGCGGATGCCGGGGACGACATGGCGACGTGCGCGGCGATGTGCGCCAACATGGCGGACGTCGCGACCACGACGATGCGCATGATGATGCGTCCGATGGGCTACGAGCCCGGAGTCATGCGCGCCATCATGACCGCGTGCATGACCATGGGCGAGGCGTGTGCCGCCGAGTGTCGCATGCATGCCGAGATGCACGAGCACTGCCGCATCTGCGCCATGGCGTGCGAGGCGATGGTCGAGACCTGCCGCACGGCGATGGCCTCGATGTCGATGGCCTGATCGCCGTCCGCCGCGGGCCCGGCCCGCGGAGCGCTCAGCGGCGGCGCGCGCGGATCAGCTCGCCGCCGACCGAGAGCACCTCGGCGACGCGGTGGAACGCCACCGGCTCCCCCGCGGCCGCGGTGACGCGTGCGTCGAGCGCGATGGTCTCGCCGTCGAGCGCGACCAGCGTGATCCCGCCGTCGTCGGAGCACATCGCGAACGCGTCGATCCATGCGCTCGGCCAGGCCGAGACGATGGCCCGCTGCACCGGCAGCAGCTCTCGCGTCGCGTTGTCGCTCATGCCCCCCACGCTAGGAACCCCCGCGACCCGTGTCACGCTGCCCGTCACACACCGCAACACACGCCGCCCACGGTGCCCGTCCGCCCGTCCGTCTGCCGAGCCCGCATGTTCCCCGCGACCCGGCAGGTGATCCGATGCCGGGTGGACGAGGACATGCCGGCTCGAGCGGCGGACGTCTCAGTCGGGGACGATCCCGAAGCCCGCCAGGTGCGCGCCGAGGGCTCGCGGCGTGGGCATGTCCCGGTCCATCCAGCGGACGAACGGCTCCTGCGAGCGGCCGCGCACCCAGTCCTCGCGTCGTTTCTCGTCGAGAAGCACCTGCTGCGGGGGCCTGCCGCGCAGGTAGGCCGGCTCGGTGTACTTCGCGGCGCCGTCGAACTCGCCCCACCCCCGGCGGAACCGGAAGTCGATCCTGATCTCGCGTCCGTCGGGCCCCGGGAAGCCCACCTGGATCTCGATCGTGCGGAAGCCGAGCACACGCAGGAACCAGCGGCTCGCGCTCTCGCCCGGCGACTCGGACCTCTCGTCGGCGAAGGCCAGCACGGCTCGGGCCCGGCGGATCCCGCGGGCCCCCGGGGCACGCGCGATCCGTTCGGCCACAGCCGCGCGGAGCGCCTCCCCGTCGGCGGCCGCCCGCAGCGCCGCGTCGGCGAGCGCGACGCCGGCCTCCGCGGGCAGCAGCCGGATGAGGTCGAAGACGGTGCGGTCGAGACGGGTGACCACCAGGCCGTCGACCTCGATCAGCTCATCGTCCGTGTACGCGTCCTCGTGTCGCACCACCAGCCGGTTCGCGGGCGCCGCCCGCTCGGTGCGGCTGAGGACATGGACGCGATCGTCGACGACCCGGAAGAGCGGCAGACCGTGCACGGCCGCCGCGGTCGCGAGCGCGAAGACGGGCGGGCGCTCGGCCGCCTGCCGCGCCGCCTCCGCGCGCACGCGCTGCTGCGCCTCAACGTGCAGGGCGCGCCACTCTGCGGCGTTCACGAAGCGTCCGGGACGAAGCCGGACGGCACGCCCCGCCGCGACCGCACGCGCCACCGCGCGATCGCTCATGCCGAGCGTCTCCAGATCCTCGCGGGAGTACACGTCGATCGCCATGGCTCGATCCTGGGCCCGCCCGATCACACCCTCCCTCTCCCGCCTCCGCCTCCTGCACACCCGCTCGCCCCACCCCCACTGGGGACGACAGCCGGGGGCGCCCGCCCCACCCCGCCGAGCCCGCATGTTCCCCGCGACCCGGCACGCGATCCGATGCCGGGTGGATGAGGACATGCCGGCTCGAGGGATCGCGAAGGGACGGGTGCGCCCCGGTAGCGTGGGCGCATGGCGCAGCGCAGCATCGTGGTGACGGCGGAGGGCGGGCTGCACGCGCGACCGGCCGCCGAGCTGGTGCGCCTCGCGCAGAGGCTGAGCGGGGGCCTGCGCATCCGCGCGGGCGCGGAGGTGGTAGACGCCGCGAGCGTGCTGTCGCTCATGGAGCTCGCGCTGGCGCCCGGCGACCGCGTCGTGCTCGAGGCCGACGGCGAGGGCGCCGACGCCGCGCTCACCGCGGCCGCGGCGCTCCTGGCGCCCGCCTGAGCGCAGTGAAGACGCGCGCCGTCAGCCGTCGATGACGGCGGCGAGCTCGTCGAGGAACGACGAGCGGTCCGAGCTGCGGCGGATGATGCGCGAGGCGCTGTCGGGCTCGCCGAACACCTCCACGAACTGCTCGAACACCGTCTGGAACGCCGGGCGATCGCTCTCGCTGAAGGCGACCAGCGCGACCACGTTGACCCGCGCGTCGCCCCAGGCCACCGGCTGCTCGCTGACCCCGATCGCGATGGCCGTGCGCTCGGCGGTCATCCGCAGCGCGTGCGGCACCGCCAGGGTGTCGGTGAACGCCGTGGACGATAGCCGCTCGCGCTCGATCGTGCTGTCGACGTAGTCGCCGTCGATCACCCCCTGATCGATCAGCAGGGCGCCGAGGTCGCGGATCATCCCGTCCGCGCCGCGGGACGCGTCGAGGCCCCGGACGAAGGCGCCGGGCGCGAAATAGCGGGCGAGCTCGGCCCGCAGCCGGCCGAGGCGACGGGCGCGGCGCACGCGGCTCGCGGCAGCCGACACGCGCTCGACGTCGGCGTCGGTCAGGAACGGCTGGATGCGGACGATCCGGTCGGACATGGCGCGCCCGTCCGCGCCGAGCGGCGGCTCGATCGTCGTCAGCACCAGGTCGGTGCCGATCGCCTCCCAGTCGGGGTCGACGCGCGTCTCGACGCCCGTGACCTCGATCGAACGGCCGAGCGAGCGGTCGACCGACGAGCGCAGCAGCTCGTGCAGCTCGTAGTACCCGGGGCACACGATCGTCGCGGTGAGCATCGACTCCGCCCGGCGGCTGCGCTCGAGGCGACCGCCCACGTGCATCGCGATGTACGCGATCTCGTCGTCGCGGATCGGCACGCCGAGAGCCTCGGACAGCTCGCTCGCGATCGAGACGGCGACGTCGAAGATCATCGGATACGCCGACTTCAGGGTGCGGGTGAGCGGGTTGCGCGACCACGCCTGCTCGCGCGCGCGGTGCACGAGGTTCTGCACGTGCAGCGCCAGCCGCTCGACGAAGTCGGCGTGCGCGATGTCGACGAGGTAGTCCTGCGCCGCGCGGGAGACCGCCCCTCGCACGGCCGCCTCGATCGCGGGGTCGAGCCCGGGCGACGCCGGGTCGTCGCTCGACCCCGGGACGACGATGCGCGTGAGCACGAGAGCCGCGAGGTGCAGCCGGTCGCCCTGCCCCAGTCCGACGCCGAAGTGCCGCTCCGTCAGCTCGCCGAGCGCGCCGGCGATGCGCTCCCGGGTCGCGTCGGGCTCGCCGTGCACGGCCTCGAGCGCCCTGCCCTGGGCCACGCGGTCGGCCGCGATCGCCACGTGGAGCACCACGTCGGCGGCCGCGAACTCGTTGACGAAGAAGCCGAGCTCCCCCAGCCGCGCCACCAGGTCGGTCTTGAACGCGCCGAGCGCCTCGGACGGGATCGCCATCGTGTCGGCCGCGCGCCGCAGCGCGTCGAGGTCGAAGGCGCCGTCGTCCATCTCGTCGTGCGCCAGCCGGCTGACGAACCGGCGCTGCGCGAGCTCGGATCCGGCCAGCCGCACGCGCGAGCCCGCGCGCTCGAGCGCGAGGTCCGATCCCGACAGCAGCGCGCGCACGCGCCCGAGGTCGGCCTCGAGGGTGGCCGAGCTGACGTGCATCCGATCGGCGGTGGCGTGGACGTCGATGCCCCCGTCGGCGTCGAGCAGCGCCCGCACGATCGCGTGGAGGCGCTCGCGCGGCGTGCCGGGGTCGGGCTCCGCGCCGGCCCGCAGGGCGGCCGCCGCGCCGGCGGACGCCCGGTACCCCGCCGGGCCCGACTCGATCGCGTCGCCGCCCGGCACGCGGGCGTTCACGGCGGTGACGTACGACCGGACGCTCCGCGGCGTGACGCCGAGCTGGTCGGCGAGCGTCGCCGCGGTCACCCAGTCGCCGCGGCGCATCAGGATGCCGAGCACCCGGTCCTGCCGCCGCCTGGTCATGACCGCCAGTCAATCATCTCGCCGACCCCGCACGGGCATCCGTCCCGGCCTGCGGAGCACCGTGGCGAGACCTTCTTCCGCATGGGCGGAAAGAACCCTCCTTGCCGCGCCCTCGCGCGCGGGACAGGATCGTTCGGAAGGGAAGTGACAGATCAATGAGGATCCTCGTGGTGTGCGGTGCGGGCGCGTCCAGCACGTTCGTCGCCCTTCGCGTCCGTCGGGCCGCCGCTGCGGCCGACCTGCCACTGACCGCCTTCGCCGGCGCCGAGCAGTCGCTCCCGATCGACCTCGACTCCGCGGACATCGTCCTCGTCGGCCCCCATCTGAGCCGCTCGCTCGACGACATCCGCGCCCTCGCCGCTCCCCGCGGCGTCTCCGTCGCGCTGCTGCCCGACGACATCTTCACCGACCTCGACGGCAGCCGCGCGCTGGCCCTGGCCGTCTCGGCCCGGGGCGGCGCGGCCGCCGTCACCGAGGGCTCCGCTGCGCGGAACCCGACACCCACGACCGAGGGCTCCGCTCCGCGGAACCCCACAACGCCTGCGGATGCCGGCCCGGCATCGGCCTGACGAAGGGAACACCATGGCCACTCGCACCGTTCGCATCGGATCGTCCCACGGTCTGCACGCCCGCCCCGCGAAGCTGTTCGCACAGGCGGCGAAGGACGCGGGCACGCCCGTGACCATCGCGAAGGGCGACGGCAAGCCCGTCAACGCGGCGAGCATCCTCGGTGTGATCGCGCTCGGCATCGACCAGGGCGACGAGGTCACGCTGGCGGCGGAGGGCGACGGCGCGGAGGGCGTGCTGGACTCGCTCGAGCAGCTGCTGCTCACCGACCACGACGCAGAATGAGCGGCCCCGCGATGGACAGCACGACGTTCGCCGGCGTCGGCATCGGCCTGGGCGTCGCCCAGGGACCGGTGGCGCGGATGGCGGAGCGCGCGCCCGCCCCGGCGGACGCGGCCAGCGAGCGCAGCGCGGAGGAGGAGGCCGGGCGCGTGCGCGAGGCCGTCGCCGCCGTCGCCGCGGAGCTGAACCGACGCGCCGACTCGGCCGGCGGCTCCGCGCGCGACGTGCTCGAGGCCCAGGCGATGATGGCCGAGGACCCGTCCCTCGAAGAGGCCGTGCAGTCGCGGCTCGACGACGGCAAGACGGCCGAGTGGGCCGTGCACGACGCGTTCGCGGAGTTCCGCACGACGCTCGAGGCCGTGGGCGGCTACCTCGGCGAGCGCGCCGCCGACCTCGACGACGTCGCGGCGCGCGTGGTCGCGCACCTGCGCGGGGAGCCGGCGCCCGGCGTGCCGTCCCCCGGGCACCCGTTCGTGCTGGTGGCGCCCGACCTCGCGCCCGCCGACACGGCTCTGCTCGACCTCGACCCCGAGTCGCCCAACCGGGTGCTCGCGCTCGTCACCACCGACGGCGGGCCGACGTCGCACACCGCGATCCTCGCGCGCGAGAAGGGCATCGTCGCCGTCGTCGGCACGACGGACGCGGCGGGGCTCGCCGACGGCGACGTCGTGATCGTCGACGCCGCCGCCGGTGCCGTGATCGCTCACCCGGACGACGCGCAGCTCGCCGACGCACGGGGGCGTGCCGAGGCGCGTGCCGCGGCCGAGAAGGCCCCCGTCACGCCGGGCGCGCTCGCCGACGGCACGGCCGTCCCGCTGCTCGCCAACCTCGGCAACTCCGCCGGCGCCGCCGAGGCGCTCGAGCTGGGTGCCGAGGGCGTGGGTCTGTTCCGCACCGAGTTCCTCTTCCTGAGCGCCAAGGAGGCGCCCACGGTCGACGAGCAGCGCGCGGAGTACGCGAAGCTGCTGAGCGCGTTCCGCGGCAAGAAGGTCGTGGTGCGCGCGCTGGACGCCGGCGCGGACAAGCCCCTCGCCTTCCTGAACGACGCCGAGGAGGACAACCCCGCCCTCGGACTGCGCGGGCTGCGCGCGCTGCGCGCGAACGAGCAGATCCTGCGCGACCAGCTCACGGCGCTCGCCGAGGCGAACGCGGACGCCGGCGCCGACCTGTGGGTCATGGCGCCGATGGTCGCGACGGTCGAGGAGACGGAGTACTTCACGTCGCTCGCGCGCGAGCTGGGCATCCGGACCGCGGGCGTGATGGTCGAGGTGCCCTCGATCGCGCTGCTGGCCGACCGGGCGCTCGCGCACACCGACTTCGCGTCGATCGGCACGAACGACCTGACCCAGTACACGATGGCGGCCGACCGCCTGCTCGGGTCCGTGGCGACGCTGCAGGACCCGTGGCACCCCGCGGTCCTTCGCCTGATCGAGCAGGTCGGCGCCGCCGGCGAGAAGCACGGCAAGCCCGTCGGCATCTGCGGCGAGGCGGCCGCCGACCCGCTGCTCGCGGTCGTGCTCGTCGGCCTCGGCGCGACGACGCTGTCCATGGCGCCCGCGGCCCTGGCCGACGTGCGCTACTCCCTCGGCCGCCACACCGCCGACGACGCCCGCCGCATCGCGCGGGCGGCGCTCGACGCCGACGACGCGGCGGGCGCCCGCGCGGCCGCCCGGTCGGCGGCCGATCCCGCGTCCTGACCTCCCTCCCCTCCTCACCTGGACCGGGCGTCCGCAGCGGACGTCCCGCACACATCGAAAACACAGCAGAAAGTCGAGTCATCATGAGTGACACAGCGACCGCGGCGAAGGCGCCCGGTTCCGTTCGAGTGGGCGTGCAGAAGTTCGGCACGTTCCTCTCCGGCATGATCATGCCGAACATCGCGGCGTTCATCGCCTGGGGCCTGCTCACCGCCTTGTTCATCCCCGACGGCTGGCTCGGCAGCAACAGCCCCATCGTGGCGTGGCAGTGGGCCGACTCCGCCATGCTCGGCGGCGGCACCCTGGCCGACGGCACCGAGGCCACCGGCCTCGTCGGCCCGATCATCACCTTCGTCCTGCCGCTGCTCATCGCGTTCACCGGCGGCAACATGGTCTTCGGCCACCGCGGCGGCGTGGTCGGGGCCCTGGCCGCGCTCGGCGTCATCATCGGCGCGGAGGGCACCGTGATGTTCCTCGGCGCGATGATCGCCGGCCCGCTCGCCGCGTGGATCCTGAAGCAGGTCGAGCGGCTCTGGGAGGGCAAGATCCGAACCGGCTTCGAGATGCTGGTCAACAACTTCTCGGCCGGCTTCATCGGCTTCTTCACCGCGCTCGCCGCGTTCTTCTGGCTCGCGCCGGTGATGAAGTGGGTCACCGAGCTGCTCGGCGGCGTGGTCGGCTGGCTGGTCGACACGGGCCTCATCCCGCTCGCGAGCATCATCGTCGAGCCGGCGAAGGTGCTGTTCCTCAACAACGCCATCAACCACGGCGTGTTCACCCCGATCGGCAGCGCCCAGGTCGAGGATATGGGCCGCAGCCTGCTGTTCCTCGTCGAGGCGAACCCCGGCCCCGGCGCCGGCCTGCTGCTCGCGATCGCGGTCTTCGGCGTCGGCGCGGCACGCGCGACGGCTCCGGGAGCCCTGGCCATCCAGTTCCTCGGCGGCATCCACGAGGTGTACTTCCCGTACGTGCTGGCGAAGCCGATCCTCATCGTCGGCCTCATCGCGGGCGGTGCGTCGGGCGTGCTGACGAACGTCATCTTCCAGTCCGGCCTGGTCGCCCCGGCGTCCCCCGGCTCGATCTTCGCGGTGCTGGTGCAGACCGCGCCCGGCAGCCACCTCGGCGTGATCCTGTCCGTGCTCATCTCGGGGGCCGTGACGTTCCTGATCTGCGCCGCGTTCCTGCTCGCCAGCCGCAAGCGCGACCTGGCGGCCGACGCGGCCGGCGGCGACGGCTTCGCCGACGCCGTGGCGCGCACCGAGGCCAACAAGGGCAAGTCGTCGGCCGCGCTCTCCGGTCTCACCGGTGGCGCGACCACGACCCTGACGGCGCCGGCGCGGACGATCGAGCGCGTCGTGTTCGCCTGCGACGCCGGCATGGGCTCGTCGGCCATGGGCGCGAGCGTGCTGCGCAACAAGTTCAAGGCCGCCGGAATCGAGGGCGTGAACGTCACCAACAAGGCCATCGCCGCGCTGGACGGGAAGGCCGACCTGGTCGTCACGCAGCAGCAGCTGACCGATCGCGCCAAGCAGCGCGAGCAGTCGGCCGTGCACGTGTCGGTGGACAACTTCATGAACTCGCCGCGCTACGACGAGATCGTCCAGCTGCTGCTCGCGCAGCGCACCGAGGGCGACGCGGCAGACGCAGGCGGCGTGCCCGAGGCCGCTCCGGCCACCCGGGCCGAGGCGCGCGCCGCCGCCGCGGAGACGACGGGCGGCGACGACGACCGCGTCCTGAGCCTCGGCAACGTGCGCATCCACGAGGGGGCCGTCAGCCGCGAGGAGGCCATCCGCGAGGCGGCGGACCTGCTCGAGGCGACCGGCGCGGTCACCGGCGCCTATCACGACGCGATGCTCGCCCGCGAGCAGACCGTGTCGACCTTCATGGGCAACGAGCTCGCCATCCCGCACGGCACCAACGACGCCAAGGACGCGGTGCTCGCCTCGGCGCTCACCGTGATCCGCTACGACGGCGGGGTCGACTGGGACGGCGACCGGGTCACGTTCGTGGTCGGCATCGCCGGCCGCGGTGACGAGCACCTGAGCCTGCTGCAGAACGTCGCACTGCTGTTCTCGGACGAGGAGCAGGTCGCCGAGCTGAAGAAGGCCCAGACCCCGGAGGAGCTGTTCGCGCTGCTCCGTTCGGTGAACGAGGACTGAGAGGAAGGATCCGGATGACCAAGGCGGTGCACTTCGGTGCAGGCAACATCGGGCGAGGCTTCGTGGGGCTGCTGCTGCACGAGGGCGGCTACGAGGTGGTGTTCTCGGACGTGGCGGCGGCGCTGGTCGACGCGATCAACGACGTCTCCGAGTACACGGTGCACGAGGTGGGCGAGGGCGGACGGGACCGGGTCGTGACCGGGTTCCGCGCCATCGACAGCGCCGCCGATCCGGAGGGCGTGGCGGCGGAGGTGGCGACGGCGGACGTCGTCACCACCGCCGTCGGCCCGACGGTGCTGCGCTTCATCGCGCCGCACATCGTCGCGGGTCTCGCGCTGCGCGAGCCCGACGCGCCGCCGCTGCAGGTCATGGCCTGCGAGAACGCGATCGGCGCGACCGACACGCTCCGGGAGCACATCCGGGAGCAGGCGGGCACCGCCTGGGACGCGCTGTCGGCGCGCGCGGTGTTCGCCAACACCGCCGTCGACCGCATCGTGCCGGGCCAGCCGGAGGGCGGCGGCGTCGACGTCACGGTCGAGCCGTTCTTCGAGTGGGCGATCGAGCGGCATCCGTTCGGCGACACCCCGCCCACGATCCCCGGCGCGCACTTCGTCGACGACCTCGCGCCGTACATCGAGCGCAAGCTGTTCACGGTGAACACCGGCCACGCCACCGCCGCCTACCTCGGCGCGCGGGCGGGCCTCGAGCGGATCTCGGACGCGCTCGCCGACGAGGCCGTCGAGGCAGGCGTCGCCGCGGCGCTCGAGGAGACCTCGGCGCTCCTGGCCGCCAAGCACGGTTTCGACGCGGCCGACCTGGCCGGGTACCGCGCCACGATCCTCGGCCGCTTCCGCAACCCGGCCCTGCCCGACACGGTGCGGCGCGTCGGGCGGCAGCCGCTTCGCAAGCTGTCGCGCCACGAGCGCTTCGTGGGCCCGGCGGCGGAGGCGGCCGAGCGCGGCCTGCCGGTCGACGGCCTCCTGGCCGCGATCGGTGCGGCGCTCGCCTTCCGCGACCCGGAGGACGAGCAGGCGGTCGAGCTGCACCGGCTGCTCGCCGAGCTCGACGCGCCGTCCTTCACCGAGCAGGTGACGGGCCTCGAGCCCTCCCACCCGCTGTTCGCGTCGATCGTGGGCGCCGTCGAGCGGGCCCAGTCGGCCTGACCCCTCGCGCCTCGTGGGGCGGCGGCCGCCGCTCCACGAGGCGCGCAGCCGCTGCCTCCGCGCACCCACCCGGTAGGCTCGTGTCCCTGAGCGTGCGGGAGGACGGATGAGCGGGCAGCGCGTCGTGCCGGTTCGCGTGCGCATCCTCGCGGCGATCCTCGTCGTCACCGCACTCGGCCTGCTCTCCGCCGGCTCCGTCGCCTACCTGCTGCAGCGCGGGCGCGAGATCGCCGAGATCGACGAGGAGCTGATGCAGGAGCTCGACGACGTGCGGCTCGTCGTCTCGGGCGGCGGCGCCGACGTCACGGGCGACCGCTCGGATCTGGACGTCCGCTCCCCCGCCTTCGCGACGACGGCGGAGCTCATGCACGAGATCGTCCGCACGGTCACACCGGGGATCCATGCCAGCGCGGTCGGCATCGTCGACGGCGAGGCGGCCTTCGTCCCGGGCGTCGCCACCCCGTTCCCGCTCACCGACCCGGGCTTCGTGAGCGCGATGGTCGAGGCGACCGGCGGAGAGCGCACCATCATCGGCACCACGGACGGCCCCGACGAGCGCTCGCTGCGCTACATCGCCGTGCCGGTCGGCCTGACGGGGTCGGACTCGACCGGGCTGTTCGTCTCCGCGGTCGACGTCGACGGGCGCCTGCAGGACCTGCACGGGGTGATGACGATCTTCTGGTGGGTCGCCGGCGGCGCGCTCGTCATGGTCGGCCTGGTGGGCTGGTTCGTCGCCGGCCGGCTGCTCTCCCCCGTCCGCGAGCTGCGCGACACCGCCGCGCGCATCACCGCCACCGACCTCGGCGAGCGCATCCCCGTCGCGGGCAACGACGACCTGTCCGAGCTGACGCGCACGATCAACGAGATGATCGCTCGGCTCGACGAGTCGTTCCACGGCCAGCAGCGGCTGCTCGACGACGTCCGCCACGAGCTGTCCACACCGCTCACGATCGTGCGGGGCCACCTCGAGCTGGTCGACCCGCACGACCCGGAGGACGTCGCGCAGGCCCGCGAGGTCGCGCTCGACGAGCTCGACCGGATGTCTGGCCTGGTCGCCGACATCGCCGCCCTCGCCGACGCGGAACGCGCCGCGATGCACCGCCCGGGACTGACGCGCGTCGACCGGCTGACGCGCGAGGTGTTCGAGAAGCTGCGCGTGCTGCCCGGTCACGACTGGGCGCTGGAGGCGGCCGGGCACGGGACGGCCGTGCTCGACGCGTCCCGCGTCACGCAGGCGTGGCTGCAACTCGCAGACAACGCGGCGAAGTACGCCCCGGCGGGCAGCCGCATCGGGATCGGCAGCGACCGCCTGGACGACGCGGTGCGGTTCTGGGTGCGCGACGAGGGCCCTGGCATCCCGCCCGAGGCGCATGAGCGGATCTTCGAGCGCTTCGGCCGCGCCGACGAGGCCCGCGGCGTGGCGGGCTCGGGGCTCGGGCTGTCGATCGTGCTCGCCATCGTGCGGCAGCACGAGGGACGCGTCGAGGTCGAGTCCGCGCCCGGCCGTGGCGCGCTGTTCCGGATCGAGATCCCCCTGCGCCAGCAGGCCGACCCTCCGACGGAGGCCGCATGACCAGCATCCTGATCGCCGAGGACGAGGCGCGGATCGCGCGGTTCGTCGAGAAGGGCCTGCGCGCCGCGGGTTACCGCACCACCGTCGCGGAGCGCGGCGACGACGCCCTGGCACTGGCGACGAGCGAGGACTTCGATCTCGTCCTGCTCGACGTCGGGCTGCCGGGCATCGACGGCTTCACGGTGCTGCGACGCCTGCGCGCGACCGGCGTGTCGACCCCCGTCGTCATGCTGACCGCCCGCGGGTCGACCGAGGACATGGTGCGCGGGCTCGACGACGGCGCGAGCGACTACGTCACGAAGCCGTTCCGGTTCGACGAGCTGCTCGCCCGCGTCCGGGCCAGGGTGCGGGAGTCGGGGGCGCCCGGCGGCGGCGATCCGACGACGCTCGCGCACGGCGGCGTCGTGCTCGACCTGCGCACACGCCGCGCCGAGGTCGACGGCGCCTACGTCGAGCTCTCCACCCGGGAGTTCGAGCTCGCCGAGACGTTCCTGCGCTCGCCCGATCAGGTGCTCTCGCGCGAGCAGCTGCTGAGCCGCGTCTGGGGCTACGACTTCGACCCCGGGTCGAACGTCGTCGACGTGTACGTGCGCTACCTGCGCGCGAAGCTGGGATCGGACCGGATCCAGACCGTGCGCGGCTCGGGGTACCGCTTCACCGGCTGATCCGTCCCGTTCCGCGGCCTCCGCGCCCCGCAGGGAGCAGCGGGAGTCGAGAAAGCGAGATGAGAGTCCTCTCATCCTGGTTTCATCGTCGTCTTCGCGGCGCTCGCGAGGCTGGTTCCCGAACGAAGGGAATCCGCCGTGACGATCCGCATTGTCCTCTACTCGCACGACTCGGTCGGCCTGGGGCACATCCGCCGCAACCTGGCCCTGGCGCACGCGCTCACGGAGGGCCTCCACGCCGAGCTCGACGAGCCCGTCACCGGACTGCTCGTGGCCGGGCGCCCGGAGGCCACGGAGTTCCCGGCCCCGCCGGGATGGGACTGGCTCATCCTGCCCGGGGTGCGGCACTCCTCCGGCGGATACGCCGCGCGCACCCTCGACGTCGAGCTGGGCGCGCTCACCGCCCTGCGCGGCCGAGCGTTCGCCGCCACCCTGACCGCGCTCGAGCCCGACCTGGTCATCATCGACCGGCACCCCCTCGGCGTGGATCGCGAGCTCGAGCACGCGCTGCACCAGCTGCGAGCGCGCCGCCCGGGCTGCGCCGTGGTGCTGGGGCTGCGCGACGTGCTCGACGCGCCGGACGTCGCGCGCGCCGAGTGGCGGGCGGCGGGCGGCGCACGCAACCTGCGACAGCTGTTCGACGCCGTGTGGGTCTTCGGCGACCCCCGCGTGCACGACGCGGTCACCAGCGGCGAGCTGCCGCCCCGGCTGCGCGGTCTCGCGCGGCACACGGGCTACCTCTCGACCGGCCGCGCCGTCGGCGCGGAGCGCTCGGCGGCGGAGCCGTTCGTCCTCACCACGGTCGGCGGCGGCGCCGACGGGCTGCAGCTCGCACTCGCCGCCGCGGCCGCCGAGGTGCCGGAGGGCCACGCGCACGTGGTCGTGACCGGTCCCCAGATGCCGCCGGCCGACCACGCCGCCGTGACGGCGGCGGCACGGCCCGGCACGCGCGTGGTCCATCGCGTCGCCGACGTCCTGGCGCTCGCCCAGCGCGCGGCCGCCGTCGTGTGCATGGGCGGCTACAACACCGTCAGCGAGGTGATGAGCACCGCGACCCCGGCGCTCGTCGTGCCGCGGATCGCGCGACGCAGCGAGCAGCGCATCCGCGCCGCGGCGCTGGCGCGTGCCGGCGCCGTCGACACCGCCCTCCCGGGCGACATCGACGCCGAGACGATCGGCGCCTGGTTCTCGGCCCGCGTCGGCACCCGCGTCGCGCGCAGCGGCATCGACCTCGCGGGCCTCTCCGAGGTGCCGCGTCTCGCCGCCGAGCTGGTCGGTCAGGCCCGCGACGGAGGTGAGCGCGTTGCGATCTGAGCCGCGCCGCATCGGCTACGTCGTCAAGGTGTACCCGCGGTTCTCCGAGACGTTCGTCGTCACCGAGATCCTCGCGCGCGAGGCGGCGGGAGAGCACTTGACGGTGTTCGCGCTGCGCCCGAGCGACGATCCGCGGTTCCACCCGGAGCTCGCGCGCGTCCGCGCGGAGGTCCGCTATCTGCCTCGCCCGACCCGCGTCGCGGCGCTGTGGGAGGCGCTGGGCGCCGCCGCGAGCGCGCCGTGGCTGCGCGACGCGGTCGGTGCCCGCCTCGACGAGCTCCTGGCGGTCGATGCCGCCGACGCGATCGCCGCCGTCGCCCTGGCGCGTCAGGTGCGCGAGGAGCGCATCTCCCACCTGCACGCGCACTTCGGCTCCTCCGCGACGACCGTGGCCCGGCTCGCGGGACTCCTCGCGGGCGTGCCCTACTCCTTCACCGCCCACGCGAAGGACCTGTTCCACGAGTCGGTCGATCCCGCCGATCTCGAGCGCAAGGTGCGCGACGCCGCGTTCGTCGCCACCGTCAGCGCGTTCAACGTGCGTTTCCTGCACGCCCTGCTCCCCCACCTGGAGGACCGCGTGAGACTCGTCTACAACGGCCTGGAGCTGGACCGCTTCCCGTATCGCCGACCGGCGGCGATCGGCCGCCCGCTGCGCATCCTCGCGGTGGGCAGGCTGGTCGAGAAGAAGGGCTTCGCGGTGCTGCTCGACGCTCTGGCGCTCCTGCGTGCCGACGGGGTGGATGCGGTGCTCGACCTCGCCGGCGGCGGTGAGCTCGACGCCGCGCTGCGAGGGCAGGCCGCGGGGCTCGGGCTCGACGACGCCGTGCGGTTCCTCGGCCCGGTGCCCCAGGACGACGTGGCGCGGCTGCTCGACAGCGCCGACGTCTTCGCAGCGCCCTGCGTCGTCGGCGCCGACGGCAACGCCGACGGTCTGCCGACCGTGCTCCTCGAGGCCATGGCGACTGGGGTGCCCTGCGTGTCGACCGCGGTGACGGGCATCCCCGAGGTGATCGTCGACCGCGAGACGGGCATGCTGTGCGCCCCGGGCGACGCGGGACAGCTCGCCGAGGCGCTGCGGGCCCTGGCGACCGGCGAGGTCGACGGCTCCGCTCTCGCGACCCGCGCACGTCGCCTCGTCGAGCGGAGGTTCGACGCGCGCCTGCTGGCCCGGAGGCTGGCAGAGCTCACCTGCGGGCCGCGCGAGCACGCATCCACGACGAACGAGCCGGTGAAGGAGATGGTGTGATGCGAATCGCCTACCTGTGCGCGGATCCGGGCATCCCGGTGCTCGGAGACAAGGGAGCGTCGATCCACGTGCGCCAGATCGTCCGCGCGTTCGTGCGCCGCGGCGACGAGGTGACGATCTACTGCACGCGTCGGGACGGCGCGCCGGGCGACGAGGCCTCGGCGCCGGCGCGCGCCACCGAGCACGGCCTCGACGGCGTGCGCATCGTCGAGGTGCCCGTGCCCCGCGTTCCCGCGGCCGAGCGCGAACGCGCCGTGGCGACGGCGGCCGCGGAGCTCGCCCGTCTCGCCGCCGAAGACGGGTGCGACCTGGTCTACGAGCGCTATGCGCTGTTCTCCGACGCCTCCGCACGGCTGTCCGAGGCGTCGGGAGTGCCGTCGATCGTCGAGGTGAACGCCCCGCTCATCGACGAGCAGCGCACGTACCGCACGCTCGTCGACGAGGCGACGGCGCGGCGGGCCACCGCCCGTGTGCTGGCCCGTGCGACCGTGGTCGCCGCCGTGTCGGCTCCCGTCGCCGCGTGGGCGGAGGAGCACGGTGCGGCGCGCGCGGTCGTCGCTCCCAACGGCGTGGACACCGCGGCCTTCTCCTCGGCGACGCACGCCTCGGCGGGCCCGCTGCGGGCGTGCTTCGTCGGATCGCTGAAGCCCTGGCACGGGGTCGACGTGGCGATCGACGCGATGGCCGGGCTCGGCGGCGTCGAGCTGACGGTCGTCGGCGAGGGCCCCGAGCGTCCCGCCCTCGAGGCACGCGCCCGTCGGCGGGGAGCGGACGTCCGCTTCACGGGTGCGGTGCCGAGCGGCGACGTGCCCCGGATCCTCGCCGGCATGCACGCGGGGCTCGCCCCCTATCCGCCGCACGCGGGCGAGTACTTCTCCCCGCTGAAGGTGTACGAATACCTCGCCGCCGGCGTGGCCGTCGTCGCATCCCGGGCAGGCCAGGTGCCGTCCATCGTGACCGACGGCGCGACGGGACTGCTGGTCGCCCCCGGTGACGCCGCGGAGCTGCGGGCGGCGCTCGCCCGGCTGCGCGACGACCGCGCGCTCGCCTCGAGGCTCGGCGCGTCCGGACGTGCGACGGCCCTCGGCCGCCACGACTGGAGCGTCGTGCTCGACGGCATCCTCTCTCGCCTGCCCGAGGCGGTGCGGGCATGAGCCGCGCCACGAGGCGGGGCGGCACCGGCCGTTCGCTCCGCACGACGTTCTCGATCGCCCGTCCCCACCTGCGCGGCCACGGCCTGCTGATCGCGGGCGGGATGGCCACGCTGCTCGTGGAGGTCGTGCTGCGCGTCCTCGAGCCATGGCCCATCAAGGTCGTCGTCGACGCCGTGAGCGTGAGTCTCGGCGCCGACTCGGGCGCGACCGCGGGCCTGCCCGCGGCGACCGTCCCCCTGCTGCTGGCATGCGGCGTCCTGCTGCTCGGCCTGGTCGGGCTGCGCGCGATCGCGCAGTACTGCTCCACGATCGCGTTCGCGCTCGTGGGCTCCCGCGTGGCGACCGCCCTGCGCGCTCGCGTCTTCGCGCACCTCCAGTCGCTGGGCCTCGGCTATCACTCCCACGCGAAGGCCGGGGACACGGTGCAGCGGGTCATCGGCGACATCGGACGCCTGCAGGAGGTCGCGGTGACCGCCGGCCTGCCGCTCGTCGGCAACATCGTCACGCTGGTGGTCCTCTCGGTCGTGATGCTGGTGCTCGACCCCCTGCTCGCCGTCGTGGTGCTGCTGGCGGCCGGCGCGTACCTGCTGCTGTCGCGCCGCGGCGCACCGCGCATCACCGCTGCCGCGCGCTCCACCCGTCGCAGCGAGGGCGACCTCGCGAACACCGCCGCCGAGACGCTCGGCGCGATCCGCGTCGTGCAGGCCTACGGCCTCGAGGGGCAGCGCGCCGAGGCCTTCGACCGCGGCAACGCCCGGGCGCTGAGCCAGGGCGTCAAGTCCCGCCGGCTCGCCGCCGCGCTCGAGCGCAGCACCGACGTCATCGTCGGCCTCGCGCTCGCCGTGGTGCTCGTGGCCGGCGGGTGGCGCGTGATCGACGGCGCGATGACGCCGGGCGACCTCGTCATCTTCACGATGTACCTGAAGATCGCGCTGCGACCGCTGAAGGACCTCGCGAAGTACACCGGCCGCATCGCCCGCGCCACCGCCTCCGGCGAGCGCGTCGCCGAGCTGCTCGAGGAGCGCGTGGACATCGCCGACCGGCCGGGGACGCCGCCGCTCGGTCCCGTCAGCGGCGACATCCGCTTCGACGCCGTCACCGTCGACGACGGTCACGGGAGACGGCTGTTCGACGAGCTCACACTCGACATCGCCGCGGGCGAGACCGTGTGCCTGCTCGGCCCGTCGGGGGCCGGCAAGAGCACGCTCGCCGGGCTGCTGACGCGCACCTCCGACCCGTTCTCGGGAGCGGTCCGGATCGACGGCGTCGACGTCCGCGACGCGACGGTCTCGAGCGTGCGCGGCAGCGTGACCGTCGTGCTGCAGGAGTCGGTGCTGTTCGCGGCCAGCGTGCGCGACAACATCCGGGCCGGACGGCCGGACGCCTCCGATGCCGACGTCGAACGCGCCGCGCGCCGCGCCCTCGCCCACGACTTCGTCACCGCCCTGCCGCGCGGGTACGACACCGTGCTGGGCGGCCGCGGCGACACGCTGTCGGGCGGTCAGCGGCAGCGCATCGCCATCGCGCGGGCGCTGCTGCGGGACGCCCCGATCGTCGTGCTCGACGAGGCGACCACCGGCCTCGATCCGGCGGCACGCGCCGCGGTGGCCGCGTCGATCGCCGAGCTCACCCGCGGACGGACGACCCTGTCCGTCACGCACGACGCGACCAGCGTGCGGGACGCCGACCGGATCGTGTGGCTCGAGGACGGCCGCATCGTGGAGGACGGGACCCCCCGGTCGCTGCTCGCCGACCCCGGATCGCGCGTCGCGGCATGGTTCCGCGAATCGCTGCAGGAGGCATCATGACCGCCGCCGTCCCGAGCGCCCTCGCCGCGCTGACCGCGCCCCACGACCCGGCCCTGCCGGAGCTCGGCGCGCTGCTCGATCCCGTGCGCCGCGCCGACCTGATGGGCGCTCCGACCGAGGTCGTCCGGGTGCGCTGGAAGCCGGGCTCGAGCGTCGTGATCGCGCTGCGGGACTCGTCCGGCGGCTTCGCGGGCTGGCCCCACGGGCTCGGATGGGTCGTCTCCTACGCCGACGCGGTCAAGCTCCCGAAGACCCGGCGGCGGGCCGCCGCCGTCGGCGCCCCGACGATCCGTCTGGGGGAGACGACGGTCGCGGGGCCGGCGCACGGCGACCGGCTCCTCGCGCCGCGCGTGCGGACGCTGCTCGACGAGCGCCCCGACCTGATGGGCGGCTCCACGGCCCTGCGATACAACCCCCACCGCCGCCTGCTCCTGCGCGCCGGGGGCGACGTCGTCCGCCTCTCTGCGCACGGCTCGCGCGGCGACGAGGTGGCCGCGCGCCTCGCAGAGCTGGATCTGCCGGTGCTGGCGCCGCGCGCGCTCGCTCCCTCCGTCTCGTCCACGCCCTGGTGGGGCGACGGCGACCTCGCGGTCTGTCCCGATCCCGTGGCGGCGCGGCACGCCGGGGCCGCGCTCGCCCTCCTCCACTCCAGCGACCCCGCGGTGGCCCCGGGCCGGCGGATCGATGCGGGCGAGATCGCGCGGGCGGCCGCGGCCGCGGTCTCCCGGCTCCTGCCGCCGCTCGCGGCGCGCGCGCGCCGCGCCGCGGAGCGCCTCGCGACGGCGCCGGCGACGCCCGCCGTCCTCGTCCACGGCGACTTCTCGCCGGACCAGGTGCTCACCGACGGGCGCCGCGTGCGTCTCATCGACTTCGACCGCGCCGCGGCGGGGCCCGCCGAGGCGGACCTCGGGTCGTTCCTGGCCACGGGGGGCTCCCCCGCCCTCGTCGACGGATATCGCGACGGCGGCGGGCGCGTCGACGAGGCGGCGCTGCGGGCATGGCGGGCTCTGGCCGAGCTGCAGCGAGCGGTGGAGCCCTTCCGCGCGGGCGCGAGCGACTGGCCCGACCGTGTGGCGTCCGCACTGGCACGGTGCGAGGAGGGCATCGCATGAGGCTCCCCCGCACCGTCACGTGGCACGGCGAGTCGTGGCGCGTCGCCCGCGCGTGGCCGGCGCGCGGGACGGATGCGCCGGTGCCCGTCGAGCTGCGGCGCGGCGACCTGGTGCGTGGCGCCCATTGGGGGCCGGGCGAGGGGCTCCAGGCGCTGCCGGAGGGCGTCGATCCCCGCCTCCCCGGCCTGACGGCTGCGCTGCGCCGGGGGCGTCTGGTGAGCCATCGCCCCGGGCGGCGCGCGGTCGTGCGGGTCGGAGCCCCCGCTGACGGCGCAGGAGGGACGGCCCGCTCCTACGAGAAGGTGGTGCGCCCGGGCCGTGCCGCCGCCCTGGTCGAGGCGCACCGCCGAGGCGCGGTCTTCGCCGACGCCTTCGTCGTCGGAGAGGCGCGGCTGCTGTCGGACGACACCGTCAGCTTCGCCGCGCTCCCCGGGGCCTCCGTCCACGAGCTCGGCCGCACCGCGGACGACGGCGAGTGGCATCGCCTGTGGGCGACATGGGCCGATGCCTGGCCGGCGGCCGTCGCGTCCGCGCCGGTCGGCGACTGGCCACGGCACGAGGTCTCCGACGAGTGCACGGTGCTCGAGACGTGGGCCGGCCACGCGGCGTCGGCGACCGACGGCCGCCTCACCGCCGACGCGCTGCAGGCGACCGCCCGACGGATCGGCGACCGGCTGCGTGCGCTGCCGCGGGTGCGGGCGGTCGTGTCGCACCGTGACCTGCACGACCAGCAGCTGCTCTGGGACGCCGACCGCGGCCTCGCGCTGATCGATCTCGACACGAGCGCCCTCGCCGACCCGGCCCTGGACCTCGGCAACCTCGCGGCGCACGCCGATCTCGCACGGGCCCAGGGCCGGTGGACGCCCGAGCGCGCCGCGACGGCGGGCGAGGCGATCGCGCAGACGGCCGACGCGATCGAGGTCTCGCCGGAACGACTGGACGCGTGGCGGACGGCCGCACGCTTCCGGGTGGCCTGCGTGCACAGCCTGCGACCAGACGGGCGTGCGGTCGCGGAGCACGAGCTGCGCACGCTCGTCGCCGAGCACACGAGAGACGGAGGATGACCCATGCCTGGCAGAATCGACGACGTGGACGAGACCTCGGAGACGGCGCCGCCGCCGCCGCGCCGCGGCGCACGGGGCTGGCGCGGCGTCCTGCTGCTGACGGCCGGGACCCTCGTCAGCGCGGGTGCCGTGGCGGCCGGCTCGGTCGCGATCGCGCAGACGACGCAGCCGGCGCCCGAGCCCGCCGTCATCGAGCAGACGCCGCTGATCGGCGAGGTCACCGACGCCACGCCCACCCCGAACCCCACCCCGGCCGACACGGCCACGCCCAGCGACACGCCCTCGCCCCAGCCGAGCACCGAGACTCCGGCCCCGAGCTCCGAGCCGCAGCCGGCCGTTCCGCCGGCGCCCGTGCCCGTCGACCCGCCGCCGCCCGTGGAGGTCGACGATGACGACTGGGACGACGACGACGACTGGGACGACGACGACGGGGACGATGACGACGACGATTGAGCAGGCGGCCTCCCCGCCGCTCGCGCGCTTGTCCTAATATCGAACACGTGCCGACGACGCCCGCCACAGGCTCCCAGACCCTCAGCCGAGGGATCCGCCTGCTCGAGATCCTCGCCGCCGCCGAACGGGGGATGTCGATCGACGAGCTGGCCGCGGCGCTCGGCGTGCACCGCTCGGTCGCCTACCGCCTCCTGCGCACGCTCGAGGAGCACGGTCTGATCTCACGCGGCGCGGGCGGTGTCGTCGCCCTCGGCGCCGGCCTCGCGGCGCTGGCGTCGAGCGTCTCCCGCGACCTGCAGCAAGCAGCGTGGCCGGAGCTGACCGAGGCCGCGGACGAGCTGGGCATGACGTGCCTGCTGGTGATGCTCGAGCAGGACGAGGGCATCACCGTCGTGAGCGCTCCCCCGCGTCGCACCGTGGCGGTGTCGTACCAGCCGGGGCACCGGCACCCGATCACGCGCGGCGCGCCCGGGAAGGCGATGCTGATGGAGCTTCCGGAGGCGGCGTGGCCGGAAGAGGCTTCCCGCGCCCTCCGCGCGGAGATCGCCGACAGCCGTGCCCGCGGCTACGCGACAAGCCACGACGAGGTCGTCCCGTCGCTGTGGTCGGTCGCCGTGCCGCTGGCCGTCCCCGGTCAGCCGTTGACCTCCGTCGCCGCCATCCACGTCTCCCTGCCGCGCACCGAGGCGGAGATCGCCGAGCGCCTCCACGCGGCGGCGTCCGGCATCGCCCGCGCGCTCGGCGCCTGATCGCGGCCCGCACCGCCCGCGGCGGGCGGACCCGGCGGTCAGGCCGTGGCGGGCTGCGGACGGAGCACGCCGGCGAAGAACGCGGCCAGCTCGTCCGTCGCGGTCAACGGCAGCACCGCGGACACGTACTGGTCGGGCCGCACCACCACGATCGCCCCGTCGCGGCTGACGCCCCGCGCCTCGAAGACGTCGTCCCGCGGGTCGGCCGCGTAGACCTTCTCGTAGTCCACGACCTGGAACGGCCCGGTCCTCGGCAGGAACGCCGCCGGCACGCGGTCCATCTCGATCCGCGTGTGGTCCTCCTGATAGACGACCTTCAGGTCGAACCATGCGTCGGCGTCGGCTCCCTCCGGCGTGTGAGCGACGACGGGCGAGCCGGGATCGGACGCGATCCAGTCCGCGAGCCGCGAGAGCCGCGAGCCCGACGACGCGCCGTCGGCGTCGGCGAAGGCGTAGATGCGCCAGCGTCCGTCGGCGCGATGGTGGTGGCCCAGGTGCTTCGGGTTGGCGTCGCAGACGCGCACGACGGGGTGCGACGTGAAGCGCCTGCCCACCGGGAAGCCGGTCGCGAGCCCCTGGTGCTCGTCGCCGGCGACCAGCATGGACGGACGGTAGCGCGTCATGAACCCCGCCGGGAACTCGATGGTCCTCAGGTAGAAGTCCTCCAGCTGCGACGGGTCGTCCATGTCCTCTGGCCGCCGCGCCATCAGCGCCGACCACTCCCTGTCGAACTCGATCAGGTCGACGGCGATCTCGTGACGCTCGGCCGAGTACGTGTCGAGCAGAGTCTCGGGGGCGCGTCCGTCGAGCACGTGCGCGAGCTTCCACGCGATGTTCCAGCCGTCCTGCATCGACACGTTCATGCCCTGGCCCGCCTTGGCGGAGTGGGTGTGGCACGCGTCGCCCGCGATGAACACGCGTGGGCTGCGCGACCCGACGTCGTCCGGGGCCACGTCGTCGAACCTGTCGGTCACGCGGTGCGCCACCTCGTAGACGCTCCGCCAGGCGACGTGCCGCACCGTCAGCGTGTAGGGGTGCAGGATCCGGTTCGCCCGTGCCTCCACCTGCTCCTGCGTCGTGAGCCGCACGCGCCCGGCGTCGTCCGGCGAGACCTCCCCGAGGTCCACGTACATCCGGAACAGGTGGTTGCCCTCGCGGGGGATCAGCAGGATGCTGCCGCCGTCGTGCGACTGGATGGCGCACTTGGTGCGGATGTCCGGGAAGTCCGTCTCGGCGAGCACGTCCATCACGCCCCACGCGTGGAAGGCCTGGTCGCCCTCGAGACGACGTCCGATGGCCTCGCGCACCCGGCTGCGCGCCCCGTCCGCGCCGATCACGTACTTCGCGCGGATCACCCGCTCGTCGCCCTCCGCGGCGCCGCCGGCGGGACCGGCGCCGGACGCGCGACGCAGCGTGACGACGACCGGGAACTCTCCGGAGCCCTCCACGCGCAGCGTCCTGAACTCCCAGCCCCAGTCGGGCGCGAGACGTCCGGGAGCGTGACGCGCGTACTCCGCGAAGTAGTCGAGCACGCGAGCCTGGTTGACGATGAGGTGCGGGAACTCGCTGATGCCGTGCGGATCGTCGGGCGTGCGGGCAGCGCGGACGATGTCGCGCGGGTTCTCGGGATCCGGCTTCCAGAAGCACATCTCGGTGATCCGGTACGCCTCCTCGACGATCCGGTTCGCGAACCCGAACGCCTGGAAGGTCTCCACGCTGCGGGCCTGGATCCCGTCGGCCTGCCCGACCTCGAGGCGTCCGGGGCGGCGATCGACGAGGCGCACGGCGATGCCCGGGAACTGGGCCAGCTGCGCCGCGGCGATCATGCCCGCGGGCCCGGCTCCCACGATCAGCACGTCCGTCTCGGCGGGAAGGTCCCCCATCCCGCCGTCCGCCTCGTGGCGGAGTCCGACGCCGGCGGCGGGCTGCACGCGCGGATCACCCGACACGTAACCGTGGTGGTGGAACTGCACGGCGGCTCCCTCGATCTCCATCGATCCCGGCGCGCTTCGTCGCGCGATCCGAGTGATCGATATGCGAACGTTTAGTTCTTTTATCGATCACATGCGAGTGTAGGGACGCGGCTCGGACCGCGCAAGCGACTATGATCATGCCGTCCGGCCACGACGCGACGACGCGGCGACCGCCACCCGGCACCCGCAGCGGCTGCCGCCGGCCGGTGCTCGAAAAAGGAGCACGAAGCGACGCCCAGACGGCAGCGAGACACATACGGAGCACCGAGCCCAGGTGCCGCAGGAGCGGCACCTTCCGGCTCATCCACCCGTCTCGAAAGGCATGCCCATGCCCACCGTCTCCGCGCACGTCGCCGCCGCCCTCTCCCGTCATGTCGATCAGGTGTTCGGCCTGATGGGGAACGGGAACGCCTACTTCCTCGACGCGCTGCTGCGCGACACCGGCGCCGTCTACACCGCCGTGCGCCACGAGGCCGGAGCCGTGGTCGCCGCCGACGCGCACTTCCGCGTGTCCGGCAGGATCGCCGCCGCCACGACCACGTACGGCGCGGGCTTCACCAACGCGCTCACGGCCCTGGCCGAGTCGGCGCAGGCCCGCGTGCCGCTCGTGCTCGTGGTCGGCGACCAGCCCACGCCCGGCCCGAGGCCGTGGGACGTCGACCAGATCGCGCTCGCCTCGGCGGTGGGCGTGCGCACCTACACGGTGGGACGGCCCGACGCCGCCGCGACCACGGTCATCGCGATCGAGCACGCGCTCGCGAACCGCACCCCGGTGGTCCTCGCCCTCCCCTATGACACCCCGGCCCTCGAGGCCGGCGCGGTGCCGGAGCTGCGGGAGCCGCGGCTCCCGCAGCCGGTGCGGCCCTCGACCGACGCGCGGGCCGCCGTCGACCGGGCGGCCGACGCCCTCGCGGCGGCGGCGCGACCCGTGCTGATCGCCGGACGCGGCGCCTGGCTCGCCGGCGCGGGCGACGCGCTCGGCAGGCTCGCCGACGCCGCCGGCGCCGTCACGGCCACGACCGCGCTCGGGCGCGGCGTGTTCCCCGACGAGGCGCACGATCTCGGCGTGACGGGCGGGTTCGGCGCGCCCGGCGCGATGGACCTCGTCCGGAGCGCCGACGTGGTGGTGGCGATCGGCGCGAGCCTCAGCCCGTTCACGATGCGCTTCGGCGAGCTGCTCGATCCCACGGCGCGCCTCATCCAGGTCGACGTCGCCGCGACCGCCACCCATCCCCGCGTCGGCGAGTACATCCGCGGCGACGCCCGGCTCGTCGCGGACATGCTCGCCGACGCGGTGGCCGCTCGACGCCCCTCACTGGGAGGCTGGCGGGACGAGCACGACCTCGCCGCCCTGCGACGCCAGGACGCGGGCGCCGAGCTCGCCCCCGACGGCAGGCTCGACCCGCGCGCCGCGGCCGCGCTCATCGGACGGCTGCTTCCGCAGGACCGCGTCGTCGTGAGCGACGGCGGCCATTTCATCGGCTGGGCGAACATGTTCTGGGACGTCGCGTCACCCGGGCGCATGGTGATGGTCGGCACCGCCTTCCAGTCCATCGGGCTCGGCTGGCCGAGCGTCGCCGGGGCGGCCCAGGCGGCCCCCGACGCGACGATCGTGCTGACGACCGGCGACGGCGGCGGGCTGATGGCGCTGGCCGACCTCGAGACCGCGATCCGCGCGGCGGGCGGGCGGGGCCTGGCGGTGGTCTGGAACGACGCCGCCTACGGCGCGGAGGTCAACCTGTACGGGCTCAAGGGGCTGCACGAGGCACCCATGCGGATCCCCCAGGTCGACTTCGCGGCGCTCGGACGCGCGGCGGGCGCCGAGGGCGTGGTCGTCGAGCGGCTGTCCGACCTCGACCGGCTGGCGACGTGGGCCGCCGAGCCTCCGGCCGATCGCCCCTTCCTGGTGCTCGACCTGCGGGTGTCCGGCACGGTGCTCGCGCCGTACCAGCACGAGGTCATCCGCGTGAACGCCTGACGGCCGAGGGCGGGGCCCGGAGAGACCCCGCCCTCGGCGCTCAGCCTCTCTGCCAGACGCCGATGCCCCGCTCCTGCTCGGCCTCGTTGGCGGGGCTCAGGTCGATGCCACGACGGTCGCGCAGCAGCAGCGTCGCGACGAGCGAGAGCAGCGTGACGCCCAGCAGGTAGTACATGACGTTCGTGGAGTCGCCGGTCGCCGTCTGGATCCACTGGGCGATGGTCGGCGCGAAGGCGCCTCCGAGGATCGAGCCGATCGCGTAGGCGATCGAGACGCCCGAGTACCGCACGGAGGCGGGGAACAGCTCGGCGTACCACGACGACTGCGCGCCGTAGGTGAGCCCCAGACCGAGGCCGAGCAGTACGAGGCCCAGCGCGAGCAGCCCGATGCTGCCCGAGTTCACCAGCGGGAACAGCGTCAGCACGAACACCGCCTGCACGATCCATCCGAGCACGAACGTGCTGCGACGGCCGATCCGGTCGGAGAGGACGCCCGCGGCGAACGTGGCGACGAGCCAGCTGACGGACGACGCCGCCACCGCACACAGCACGGGCCCGCGTTCGAAGCCGAGCGGGCCGTCGGGGTTGGTGGCGTACCCCTGGATGTAGCCGCCGGTGGTCATGTAGCCGACGGCGTTGTTGCCGACGAACACCAGGGCCGCCAGCAGCACCAGCGGCGTGAAGCGGGCGAAGAGCCTCGCGACCGGTGCCGACACCTGTTCCTTGCGTGCGGCGATCTCCTCGAACACCGGGCTCTCCTCGACCCGGCGGCGCACCCAGTAGCCGACGAGGATCAGGACGATGCTGAGGAAGAACGGCACGCGCCAGCCCCACTCGATGAACGCGTCGCCCGGTGCGATCAGCGCCATGATCGCGTTGACGCCGCTCGCGAGCAGCAGGCCGATCGGGACGCCGATCTGCGGGAACGCCCCGAACAGTCCGCGCCGCTGCTTCGGGGCGTGCTCGACCGCCATCAGCACGGCGCCGCCCCACTCGCCGCCCGCCGAGATCCCCTGCAGGACACGCAGCAGGATCAGCAGGATCGGCGCGGCGACGCCGATCTGGGCGTATGTCGGCAGGAAGCCGACCAGGGTCGTGGCGGCGCCCATCAGGATCAGGGTCAGCACCAGCATGGGACGCCGTCCCACCCTGTCGCCGAAGTGACCGGCGAGGAACGCCCCGAGGGGACGGAACAGGAAGCTGATCCCGACGGTGACGAACGAGATGATCTGCGCGAGCCCCGGGAAGTCGTCGTTCAGGGGGCCGAAGAAGAGCCCCGCGAAGACGAGGCCGGCGGCCTGGGCGTAGATGAAGAAGTCGTACCACTCGACGGTCGTGCCGACGACGGTCGCGACGGCGACGCGGCGACGATCGGTCGTCCGGGTGATGGTGCCGGTGGGCGTGAGACCGCCCTCGGCGTCGCTGGCAGACATCTGACCTCCTTTGGTCGAGACGGCCCGGCGCATCGTCGCGCCGGAGCGAGTGTCGGAGTTCTAATAACGAACACCCTGTTCTCATACGGAATCCTGCGGAATCCGGATCAGACGCTACACCACTCCCGTCCCCCGCGCCCACGGCAAGACGGCGACCGTCCGGGCAGGCTCGCGCCCATCGGGGCAGGCTCGCGCCCGTCGGCGGCGCCCGCCGCTCACGACCTGGGATCAGGCGTCGAAGCCCTCGCCGATCAGCTCGATGAGCTCCTCGCGCTCCTCGACCGGCAGGAAGGCGCCGGCGGCCGCGTTGAGCTGGAACGCCTCGAGGTCGTCGAGGCCGTAGTCGAAGGCCGCGACGAGCTGCGCGAGCTCTCGGGTGAGGGACGTCCGGCTCATCAGCCGGTTGTCCGTGTTGACCGTCACCGCGAACCCCAGCTGGTACAGCAGATCGAAGGGGTGGTCCTCGAGCTGCGTGCCCCACGCCGCGATCGCGCCCGAGTGCAGGTTGGACGTGGGCGCCAGCTCGAGGGGGATCTCCCGGTCGCGCACCCAGCGCGCGAGGTCGCCGAAGCGCACGCGCACCTCCTCGCCCTTGCGGGTGACCACCTCGAGGTCCTCCGCGATCCGCACGCCGTGTCCGAGCCGAAGGGCGCGTCCGTCGAGCAGCGCCGAGCGGATCGAGTCGAGGCCTGCGGCCTCACCGGCGTGGATCGTCGTCGGCAGGAACGCGCGGCCGACGATGTCGATGGCCTCGCGATGGCCGGACGGCGGGAAGCCGTCCTCGGGCCCGGCGAGGTCGAAGCCGACCACGCCGTCCTCGCGGAAGTCGACGGCGAGGCGCGCGATCTCCGCGGAGCGGTCCCCCTGACGCAGCGCGGTGAGCAGCTGCGACACGCGGATGCCGCGCCCGGCGTCGTCCGCGGCGTCCTCGCCCTGCTCGATCCCCTCCTGCACGGCCTCGACCGCCTCCTCGAGCGACAGCCCGGCGGTCACGTGCAGCTCGGGCGCCCAGCGCACCTCGCCGTAGATCACGCCGTCCTCGGCGAGGTCCTCGACGAACTCGCGCGCCACGCGCGTGAGTCCCTCGCGGGTCTGCATGACCGCGTTCGTGACCGAGAACGTCTCGAGGTACTTCACGAGCGAGCCGGAGTCGCTCTGCCGGGCGAACCAGGACGCGAGACGCGCGGGATCGGTCTCGGGCAGCTCGACGCCCGCGGCGTCCGCCAGCTCGACCACCGTGTCGGGGCGCAGGCCGCCGTCGAGGTGGTCGTGCAGGGACACCTTGGGCAGGCTGCGGATCGACACGCCCTGCACGCGGGCGTCTCCGAACGGATCGATCATGGGAGCTCCTGAGCTGCGGGATGGGTGGGCGGGCGGCCGGGCGGCGCCCCGCTGGATCATGATGTCGCGACCGACGGCTATCGTGCCAGGGGCTCGTCGCCCCGGACGTACTCGCGCACGAGCGCCGAGCGCTCGGGCGCGGCGTCGCCGATCCCCCATGCGCCCTCCAGCGTGTCGAGGGCACGACCGAAGCGGCTGTCGTCCGGTCCGCCGATCGTGAACAGCGGCTGGCCCGCCACGACCCTGTCCCCCGGCTTCACGTGCAGGTCGATGCCCGCCTCGTGCAGCACGGCGTCATCGGCACGGGCACGTCCGGCTCCGAGACGCCAGGCAGCGACGCCGAACTCGAAGGCCGCCATACGGGTCACGAAGCCGTCGGACGGCGCGGTCACCGTGTGGGTCTCGGCGGGCTCGGGCAGCCGGGCGTCGGGGTCGCCGCCCTGCGCCGTGATCATGCGGCGCCAGGCGTCCATGGCGCGGCCGTCGCGCAGCGCCTCCGCCACGTCGGCGTCCGGCTGTCCGGCGAGCGCGAGCATCTCGCGCGCGAGCGCGACCGTCAGCTCCACGACGTCGGCGGGGCCCCCGCCGGCGAGCACCTCCACCGACTCGCGCACCTCGTTCGCGTTGCCGATCGTCAGACCGAGCGGCGTGTCCATGTCGGTCAGCAGAGCGATGGTGCGCACGCCCGAGTCGGTGCCGAGCTCGACCATCGTGCGCGCCAGCTCGCTGGCCCGCTCGAAGTCCTTCATGAACGCGCCCGAGCCGAACTTCACGTCCAGCACCAGCGCGTCGGTGCCCTCGGCGATCTTCTTCGACATGATGCTCGACGCGATCAGCGGGATGGCCTCCACCGTGCCCGTCACGTCGCGCAGCGCGTACAGGCGCTTGTCGGCCGGGGCGAGCCCGGAGCCCGCCGCGCAGATCACGGCGCCGACGTCGCGCAGCTGCGCGGTCAGCTCGTCGTTCGACAGCGCCGCCCGCCAGCCGGGGATCGACTCGAGCTTGTCGAGCGTGCCCCCGGTGTGACCGAGCCCGCGTCCGGACAGCTGTGGCACCGCGACGCCGAACGCCGCGACGAGCGGGGCGAGCGGCAGCGTGATCTTGTCGCCGACGCCGCCCGTCGAGTGCTTGTCCACCGTCGGCTTGCCGAGCCCCGCGAAACGCATCCGCTCCCCCGAGGCGATCATCGCGTCGGTCATCACGCGGATCTCGTCCCGCTCCATGCCGTTGAGCAGCACCGCCATCGCGAACGCCGACATCTGGGCATCGGCGACGTAGCCGCGGGTGAAGGCGTCGACCATCCAGCGCAGCGCGTCCTCGGGCACCCGGCCGCCGTCGCGCTTGGCGCGGATGACGTCGACGGCGTCGAACGGCTCGGGTGCGGTGGGCATGTCGGTCATCGTCCTGCCTCCTCGAGGTTGCGGGGCCCGAACGCGTCGGGCAGCACCTCGTCGATCGTGCGGATGCCCGAGACGGTCTCGAGCAGCATGCCGGGAAGGGCGTGCTCGAACAGCAGCTGCCTGCACCGGCCGCACGGCATCAGCGTGGCGCCCTTGCCGTCGACGCACACGAACGCCACGAGCCGGCCGCCTCCCGAACGGTGCAGCTCCGACACGAGACCGCACTCGGCGCACAGCGTCACGCCGAAGGCGGCGTTCTCGACGTTGCAGCCCGAGACGATCCGCCCGTCGGACACGAGCGCCGCGGCGCCCACGCGGTAGCGGGAGTACGGGGCGTAGGCGTGCTCCATCGCCTCCGTCGCCACCGCGCGCAGCGAATCCCAGTCGATGTCGCCGGCGCGCGCGCCGCCGGCCCCCTCCGGGGCGTTCCGGTCGTCGGTCATCTCATCCCTTGACATACGGCTGTCCCGCGGCCGCCGGGCCCCGGGAGCGGCCCACGACCCCCGCGACGACGAAGATCGTCACGAGGTACGGCAGCATCAGCATGAACTCGCTCGGGACGGGCGAGCCGATCACCTTGAGGGTGTTCTGCAGGTTCGAGGCGAACCCGAACAGCAGCGCCGCGAGGGTGGCCTTGACCGGATGCCACTGGCCGAAGATGACCGCCGCGAGGGCGATGTATCCGGCGCCGTTGGTCATCTCCTGACCGAACGGGGTGGCGCTCCCCACCGTGAACACCGTCCCGCCGGCGCCGGCGATCGCGCCGGCGATCAGCACCGTCGTCATCCGCGTGCGGCCTACCCGGATGCCGACCGTGTCGGCGGCCTTGGGGTGCTCGCCGACAGCACGTACCCGCAGCCCCCAGCGCGTGTGGAACATCGCGAAGGTGACCGCCGCGACCACCGCGTACATCACGTACACGAGGACCGTCTGCTGGAACAGGACCGGCCCGATCACGGGGATGTCCGACAGCAGCGGGATCGGGATGCGCTCGAAGCGCGGCGGCGTGTTGAGCGTCGCCGCGTTCGGCTGCAGGATCTGCGAGTACAGGAAGCTCGTCACCCCCACCACGAGCACGTTGAGCACCACGCCGACGATCACCTGGTCGACCACGTAGACGATCGCGAACACGCCGAGCAGCAGGCCGACGAGCGCCCCGGCGACCATCGCCGCGACCAGGCCGAGCAGCGGCTGCCCCGTGAGCGACGCGACCATCGCGGAGGTGAACGCGCCGCTGAGCAGCTGCGCCTCGATCGCGATGTTGACCACGCCGACGCGCTCGCCGAGCACCCCGCCGAGGGCGCCGAAGATCAGCGGCACGGCCACGCCCAGCGCGCCCGCGAGCAGCCCGGTGATCGGCACCGCCTGCCCGGCGGCGGCCCAGGACAGGAAGCCGAAGACGAAGATCACGACGTAGGCGACAACCGCCCACAGCGGCGTCCGGCCGCCGCCGCGGACGAAGAACGCCGCCGCGGCCGTGAGCGCCGCGAGCAGCGCGACGGCGATCCACATCGCCGGCATCGCCGGCGTGACGAGGTCGGGCAGCGCGAACGCGTCGCCGCCGGACGCGAAGCGGAAGGTGGCGTCGCCCTCGCGCGGGGCGGCGAGAGCGAGCAGCGCCAGCAGCACGGCGAACAGCGCGAGCGCGATCGGCGTCTTCCAGCTGCGCTGCGTCGAGGTCGCGACGGGCAGGGCCGCGGGTGCGAGGCTCATCGGGCCGTCTCCTTCTCGGCGGCGAGCACCTCGAGGCGCTGCTGCCGGCGGTGCGCGCGCTCCTGGCGGCGGCGGGTGCGCTCGGGCGAGGGCAGCCCGAAGATCGCGCGCACCAGCGGCGGCGCGGCGATGAACAGCACGATCAGGGCCTGCACGACGGTCACGATCTCGAGCGGGATCTGCTCGGCGGTCTTCATCGTGAAGCTGCCGGCCTTCAGCGCGCCGAACAGCAGGCCGGCGGCGAACGTGCCCCAGGGGGTCGAGCGTCCGAGCAGCGCCACCGTGATCGCGTCGAATCCGATGCCGGCGTCGACGGCGGACGTGAAGCCGGACGTGGTGGTGCCCAGCACCTCGATCACGCCGGCGAGGCCGACGAGCCCGCCGGCGAGCAGCATGCCCACGATGTACATCCGCTTCACGTCGATGCCCGCCACGCGCGCGGCGCTCGGGTTCTCCCCCACCGCGCGGAAGCGGAAGCCGAGGCTCGAGCGGTTCAGCAGCCACCACACGAGCACGGTCGCCGCGATGACGAGGACGAAGCCGAGGTGCAGCTTGAACTGCGGTCCGAGCAGCGCGGGCAGCACCGCGGTCTCCTGCATCGCCGGCGTCTTCGGGTTGATCGACCCGGGCGCCTGCAGCAGCCCCGGCGTCCGCAGCATCCACGACACCAGGTAGTACGCGATGTAGTTGAGCATGATCGTGACGATCACCTCGTGTGCGCCGGTGCGGGCCTTGAGCAGGCCCGCGATGCCGCCCCAGAGAGCGCCGGCTGCCACGCCCGCGACGAGCGCGACGAGCAGGTGCAGGCCCCAGGGCAGCTCGACGGCGAAGCCGACCCAGCCCGCCGCGGACGCCGCGACCAGCATCTGGCCGCGTCCGCCGATGTTGAACATGCCGATGCGGAACGCGAGCGCCACGCCGAGGCCCGCGGCGATGAGCGGCGTCGCGAACGTGAGCGTGTCGGTGATCGGACGGATGGCGCGGGCGAAGGTCTCGGCCTCGTAGTTGTAGATCGAGCCGCGGAACAGCGCCGCGTAGCCGCCGAAGACCGCCTCCGCGGCGGCGACGATGGTGTCCCCCGGCCGCGCGAAGAAGTAGCCGGCGGCGCGCTGCACGTCCGCGTCGGTCACGGCGATCATCACGCCGCCGATCGCGAACGCGAGCAGCACCGCGAGCACGACGATCGCGGCGCTCCCCTGGGTGATCTGCCGGGCCGCCAGATGCCACCGCGAGGGGGGCTGCGTCTCGTCCGCGGTCATGCCGCGTGCTCCTCTCCGCCGGCGTGCTCGCCCGCCATCATCAGGCCGAGCACCTCGCGCGGCGTGTCGCCCGCGACGATGCCGACCACGCGGCCGCGATACATCACCAGGATCCTGTCGGCCAGCGCGCTGACCTCGTCGAGCTCGGTGGAGACGACCACCACCGGGACGCCCTCGTCCCGGGTCTCGACGATGCGCTTGTGGATGAACTCGATCGACCCGACGTCCACGCCGCGCGTGGGCTGGGAGGCCACGAGCAGCCGCAGCGGCCTGCTGAGCTCGCGGGCGATGACGACCTTCTGCTGGTTGCCGCCGGAGAGCTGGCCGGCCTGCGCGTCGATCGACGCGGGCCGCACGTCGTACTGCGCCACCTTCTCGGCGGCGAAGTCGCGAAGCGCGGCGCGCTGCACGGTGCCGCGCCGCACGAACGGCGCGCCCGACGACCTGTCGAGCATGAGGTTCTCCGCCACGGTCATCCCCGCGACGAGGCCGTCCTCGGTGCGGTCCTCCGGCACGAACCCGACTCCCGCGTCGAGGATCCGGCGCGGGGTCGCCCCGGCGAGCTCGGCGCCGTCGAGCCGGATGCGGCCGGCGACCCTCTCCTGCAGCCCGAGCAGCGCCTCCGTGAGCTCGGTCTGGCCGTTGCCCTGGACACCGGCGATCGCCAGGATCTCGCCGCTGCGGACGGTGAAGCTGACGTCGTCGACCACCGGCTGCCCCGAGGCGTCGCGCACGGTGAGCCCCTCGACGACGAGCGCGTCCTGGGTGCCGGTCGAGGGCGCCTTCGCCACCGTCAGCTCGACCGCGCGGCCGACCATGAGCGATGCCAGCTCCGCGTTCGACGCGGTCGGCGAGGCCTCTCCGACGACCTTGCCGAGGCGGATCACCGTGATCCGGTCGGCGACCTCGCGCACCTCGCGCAGCTTGTGCGTGATGAAGACGATCGAGGTTCCCGCGGCCTTGAGCTGGCGCATGATGCCCATCAGCTCGTCGGTCTCCTGCGGGGTGAGCACGGCCGTCGGCTCGTCGAAGACGAGCACCTTCGCGTCGCGCGACAGCGCCTTGATGATCTCGACGCGCTGCTGCACACCCACCGGCAGCTCCTCGACGACGGCGTCGGGATCGACGTCGAAGCCGAAGCGCGCCGAGATGTCGCGCACCATCGCGCGCGCGGCGTCGAGGTCGAGGCGACCGCCGGCACGCGTGGGCTCGTGGCCCAGCATCACGTTCTCGGCGACGGTGAAGACCGGCACGAGCATGAAGTGCTGGTGCACCATGCCGATGCCCGCGCGCATGGCCTCGCCCGGGCCGTCGAACAGCTGGGGCTGGTCGTCCAGGAGGATGGTGCCCTCCTCGGCGCGGTAGAGGCCGTAGAGGACGTTCATCAGCGTCGACTTCCCGGCGCCGTTCTCGCCCAGAAGACAGTGGATCTCGCCGGGTTCGACGACCAGGTCGATGTGGTCGTTCGCGACGAGGCTTCCGAAGCGCTTCGTGATGCCGCGGAGCTCGAGCTTCATGGGGCCGATCCTAACGAGACGGGACAGAGAAACGGGTGGGAGGACCGGCGACCGGCCCTCCCACCCAGTGCGCGGGGAAGTGCGCGGGGATCAGCCCGCGAGGTACGAGTCGACGGTGATCGAGCCGTCGATGATCCCGGCGGTGATCTCCTCGAGCTCCGCCTTGACGTCGTCGGAGACGCGGTCCTCGTAGTCGTGGAACGACGCGAGCGAGACGCCGCCGTTCTCGAGCGTGCCGACGTACGGGGCGGCGTCGAAGTCACCGGCGGCGGCCGCGAGCACGGTCTCCTCCACGCTGACGTCCATGCCCTTGCGGATCGACGTCAGCAGCAGGTCGGCGACGCTCGGGTCGCTCTCGTACACGTCGGCGTCCGTGCCGACGAGGGCGATGTCGCGGCCGGAGTCGCGGATCGCGGACGCGGCGCTCTGGTAGATCGGTCCGCCGACGGGCAGGATCACGTCGACGCCCTGGTCGATGATGCCCTGCGCGGCGTTGACCGCCGCGGGCTCGGCCTTGAAGTTGCCGGTGAAGACGCCGTCCTCGCCGTCCCAGCCGATGACCTGGACGTCCTCGCCCTTCTGCTCGTTCCAGTACTCGACGCCCTGGCGGAAGCCGTCCATGAACACCGTCACGGTCGGGTACGCCGCACCGCCGAAGGTGCCGACCTTGTCGGACTCGCTGATCGAGGCCGCCGCGTAGCCGGCGAGGAACGCCGACTGGGCGGTGTCGTAGAGCAGCCCCTTGACGTTCGGCTGGTCGGTGTCGCCGTCGCCGTCGAGGTCCACCGGGTCGTCGATCGAGACGAAGTGGATCTCGGGGTTCGCGGCCGCCGCGTCGTTCGTCGCCTGCGCGAGCGCGAAGCCGACGGTGAGGATCAGGTCGCAGCCCTGGTCCACCAGGCCCGAGACGTTGCCCTCGTACTCCGACTCGTCCTCGGACTGGACGGTGAGCGGCTCGACGCCGAGCTCCTCGCCGGCGGCCATCAGGCCGTTGTAGCTGATCTCGTTGAAGGACTTGTCGTCGAAGCCGCCGAAGTCCGAGACCATGCAGGGGAGGAAGTCGCTGGCCTCCTCGCCGCCGCCGGCGGTGTCCTCCTCCGGGGCGGCGCCGCAGCCGGCGAGAAGGATCGCCGAGGAGACGATCGCGAGACCGGCGAGGCCGGCCTTCCGGGTGGTCCTGATCACACTGTCCTCCATGAACAACGAGACCCGCAGACTGAGCGGGACGTCAGAGGCCCCGACCGGGTGCGGGGCGAATATGCACACGGTACAGAACGCCGACCGTGCATTCCGCGCAGATCGTCCCCCTGAAACGCGATAGTTACAAACCCGTCTCGGGCCGCGCGGTCAGAGCACGCTGTCGCTGCCGCGCGCGTGCAGCGCGCCGACCACGCTCTTGACGCGCTGGGCGTGCTCGCTGTTGGTGACCAGGAGCGCGTCGGCGGTGTCGACCACGATGAGCCCCTCGACGCCGACGACGGCGATCACGCGGTCGGTCTGCGAGACCACGAGCCCCGTCGACTCGTCGACGAGCACGCGGTCGTTCTGCCCGAGGATCGACATCTCGTCCGACCGGCCGCCCGAGATCAGCTTCGCGAGGCTCGCGAAGTCGCCCACGTCGTCCCAGTCGAAGTGACCCGGCACGACCGCCAGGCGCCCCTTCTGCGCGGCCGGCTCGGCGACGGCGTAGTCGATGGCGATCTTCTTCAGGTCGGGCCACACGCGGTCGCAGACCTCCTGCCGGCGATCCGTGTCCCACGCCTCGGCGATCTCGAGGAGCCCCGCGTGCAGCTCGGGCTCGTTCGCCGCGAGCTCCGCGAGCAGCACGTCGGCCCGCGAGATGAACATGCCCGCGTTCCAGAGGAAGCTGCGGTCGGCGTAGTAGCGGCGGGCGGTCTCCAGATCGGGCTTCTCGACGAAGCGCTCCACGATCGCGGCCATGGGCGCGCCCTCGACGTCGATCTCGTCGCCCAGCTGGATGTACCCGAAGCCGACGGACGGCTCGGTCGGCGCGATGCCGATCGTGGAGATGTAGCCGGCGCGCGCTGCCGCCACCGCCTGCTGCACCGCGAAGTCGAACGCCCGCGGGCGCGAGATGTGATGGTCCGCCGCGAACGAGCCGATGATCACGCCGGGCTCGCGCCGCTGCAGGATCGCGGCCGCCAGCCCGATCGCCGCCGCCGACTCGCGCTGCGACGACTCGATGAAGACGTTGGCCGGGTCGATGTCCGGCAGCTCCTCCTCGACGCGCTGCTCGTGGGCCTTCCCCGTGACGACCGCGATGCGGCCGGGCCCGGTCAGCGGCAGCAGGCGGTCCCAGGTGTTGCGCAGCAGGGACACTCCCGACCCGGTCAGGTCGTGGAGGAACTTCGGCGCCTCCGCTCGGGAGAGGGGCCACAGGCGGGAGCCGACGCCGCCCGCGGGGATCACCGCGTAGAAGTCCTCGATCGGGGCAGACATGCGACCCAGGCTACCCGGCGCGCCGCAGCCTCCTCGGGGCGCTCCGCGCGACCACCGGTTTTCTCTCGACGTCGAGAGAGTTAGGCCCGCCTTCGTCGCGCCGTTCGCCGTGAGCGAAGTAGAGTTGTGGGGCCTACGGCCGACCCGCGAGCCACCTGGGCGACAGACCTCGCAAAGATCAGGGAGGAACGACGTGTCCGCTTCCACGCGTGCGACATTGTCGGTGACGGAGACCACCTCGAGGGTCCCACGGGGAACGCTCTACCGCGGCCGTGAGGGCATGTGGTCGTGGGTCCTGCACCGCATCACCGGCGTCGCCATCTTCTTCTTCCTGCTCGTGCACGTGCTCGACACGTCGCTGATCCGGGTCTCCCCCGAGGCGTACGACGCGGTCATCGGCGCCTACAAGCACCCGATCATGGGCCTCGGCGAGATCGCCCTCGTCGGCGCCATCGCCTTCCACGCGATCAACGGGCTCCGGATCATCCTGGTCGACTTCTGGTCGAAGGGCGCCCGCTACCAGCGCCAGCTGTTCTGGGGCGTCCTCGGCGTGTGGGTCGTCATCATGGCGGGCTTCGTGCCGCGTCAGCTCATCAACACGTTCTCGAACCTCGGAGGGGGACACTGATGACCGCCGACGCCCTCGCCGCGCCCCGCGCGCCGCACCGCGCCCCCCGCAACCGGGGCATCAACCTCGAGAAGTGGGGCTGGCTGTACATGCGCGCCTCCGGCGTCGTGCTGGTCGTGCTGATCTTCGGCCACCTCTTCGTGAACCTCGTCGCCCCCGAGGGCGGCGTGCACGCGCTGAACTTCGCGTTCGTCGCCGGCAAGTTCGCCACGCCGTTCTGGCAGTGGTGGGACGTGCTCATGCTCTGGCTCGCGTTCATCCACGGCGCCAACGGCATGCGGACGCTCGTCAACGACTACGTGCAGAACGCCACCGTGCGCACCGTGCTCGTCGCAGCGCTGTGGATCGCCGCGGCCGTCATGATCGTGCTCGGCACGCTCGTGGTGTTCACGTTCGACCCCTGCCTCGGCGTCACGTCCGACAGCACGCTGTGGGAGATGTGCCAGGCCGCCGCCTGAGCGCGAAGATCGAGAACGAGGATATGACCACCGACACCCGTGAGTCCGTCGTGCGCGACGGCGTCCACTACCACCAGTTCGACATCGTGATCGTCGGCGCCGGCGGCGCCGGCATGCGCGCGGCCATCGAGGCCGGCCCCGGCGCGAAGACCGCCGTGATCACGAAGCTGTACCCCACCCGCTCGCACACGGGCGCGGCGCAGGGCGGCATGGCCGCGGCGCTCGCGAACGTCGAGGAGGACTCGTGGGAGTGGCACACGTTCGACACGGTCAAGGGCGGTGACTACCTCGTCGACCAGGACGCCGCCGAGATCCTCGCCAAGGAGGCGATCGACGCGGTCATCGACCTCGAGAACATGGGCCTGCCGTTCAACCGCACGCCCGACGGCAAGATCGACCAGCGCCGATTCGGCGGACACACCGCCGAGCACGGCAAGACGCCCGTGCGCCGCGCGTGCTACGCCGCCGACCGCACGGGCCACATGATCCTGCAGACGCTGTTCCAGAACTGCGTCAAGCTCGGCATCAACTTCTTCAACGAGTTCTACGCGCTCGACCTCATCACGGTGAAGGACGCCGACGGCAAGACGCAGATCGCGGGCGTCGTGGCGTACGAGCTCGCCACCGGCGAGCTGCACGTCTTCCACGCCAAGTCGGTCGTCTTCGCCACCGGCGGCTTCGGGAAGATCTTCAAGACCACGTCCAACGCCCACACCCTCACGGGCGACGGCGTCGGCATCGTGTGGCGCAAGGGCCTCCCGCTCGAGGACGTCGAGTTCTTCCAGTTCCACCCGACCGGCCTCGCCGGGCTCGGCATCCTGCTCACCGAGGGCGCGCGAGGCGAAGGGGCGATCCTGCGCAACGCGTCGGGAGAGCGCTTCATGGAGCGCTACGCCCCCACCATCAAGGACCTCGCGCCCCGCGACATCGTCGCCCGCTGCATGGTGCAGGAGGTGCGCGAGGGCCGCGGCGCGGGCCCCCACAAGGACTACGTGCTGCTCGACTGCACCCACCTCGGCGCGGAGGTGCTCGAGACGAAGCTGCCCGACATCACCGAGTTCGCACGCACCTACCTGGGCGTCGACCCGGTGGTCGAGCCGGTGCCGGTCATGCCGACGGCGCACTACGCGATGGGCGGCATCCCCACCAACAACGACGGCGAGGTGCTCGCCGACAACGACACCGTGGTCCCCGGTCTGTACGCCGCCGGCGAGTGCGCGTGCGTGTCCGTGCACGGCGCCAACCGCCTCGGCACCAACTCGCTGCTCGACATCAACGTCTTCGGCAAGCGCGCCGGACGCAACGCGGTCGAGTACGTGAAGACCGCCGACTTCGTGCCCCTCCCGGAGGACCCGGCGGCCGGCGTCCGCGAGCTGATCGAGGGCATCCGCGGTGCCAAGGGCACCGAGCGCATCGCCGACATCCGCAAGAAGCTGCAGGAGGAGATGGACGCGAACGCCCAGGTCTTCCGCACCGACGAGACGCTCACCGACGTGCTCGGCACGATCGCCGAGCTGCGCGAGCGGTACAAGAACATCTACGTGGACGACAAGGGCCGGCGGTACAACACCGACCTGCTCGAGGCCGTCGAGCTGGGCTTCCTGCTCGACATCGCGGAGATCGTCGCCTACGCGGCCCGCAACCGCAAGGAGAGCCGCGGCGGCCACATGCGCGAGGACTACCAGCAGCGCGACGACGACAACTACATGCAGCACACGATGGCCTACCTCACGGGCGACCCGCACTCGGCCGACCCCGAGGACCACATCAAGCTGGACTGGAAGCCCGTCGTGTTCACCAAGAACGAGCAGGGTGAGTTCAACTACCCGCCGATGGAGAGGAAGTACTGATGGCCACCGCCGTCGTCGCTCCCGTTGAGGAGACCCCCGCGCCCGCAGAGTCGGCGGACTCGGGTGTGCAGTCGTACCTCGTGACGTTCATCGTGCGCCGCTTCGACCCCGAGGTCGACAGCGAGCCGCGCTGGGTGGACTACGACGTCGAGATGTACTCGACGGACCGCGTGCTCGACGCCCTGCACCGCATCAAGTGGGACCAGGACGGCTCGCTGGCCTTCCGCCGCTCGTGCGCGCACGGCATCTGCGGATCGGACGCGATGCGCATCAACGGCCGCAACCGCCTCGCCTGCAAGACGCTGATCAAGGACCTCGACATCTCGAAGCCGATCTACGTCGAGGCGATCAAGGGCCTTCCGCTCGAGAAGGACCTGATCGTCGACATGGACCCGTTCTTCGAGGCGTACCGCGAGGTGCAGCCGTTCCTGCAGGCCTCCTCGCAGCCCGAGAAGGGCAAGGAGCGCCACCAGACGATCGCCGACCGCGCGATCTTCGACGACACCACCAAGTGCATCCTGTGCGCGGCGTGCACCTCGTCGTGCCCCGTGTTCTGGACCGACGGCCAGTACTTCGGCCCGGCCGCGATCGTGAACGCGCACCGGTTCATCTTCGACTCGCGCGACGACGCGGGCGACGTGCGCCTCGACATCCTCAACGACAAGGAGGGCGTGTGGCGCTGCCGCACGACCTTCAACTGCACCGAGGCGTGCCCCCGCGGCATCGAGGTCACGAAGGCCATCGCCGAGGTCAAGCAGGCGGTGCTGCGCGGCCGCTGATCCGCGACATGCGAGAAGGGCCTCGGGGTTCTCCCGGGGCCCTTCTCGCATGCGGGGCGACCGCCCGGCGGCCGGTGTCGGCGGCCCCGATTAGGTTTGTAGGCATGCCCCGCAACGTCCGCATCGCCTCTGTCAACGTCAACGGGATCCGGGCCGCGGCCCGCAACGGGATGGGCACCTGGCTCGACGCCGCCGACGTCGACATCCTGACGCTGCAGGAGGTGAGGGGCGAGCGCGAGCACCTCGAGGCGGCTCTGCCCGGCTGGCGCATCGTCGACGACAAGGCGCTGCAGAAGGGCCGGGCGGGCGTGGCGATCGCCAGTCGCGAGGAGTGCGCGATCTCGCGCGTCGAGCTCGGCGACGACGCCCTCGAGTCGAACGGCCGGTGGCTCGAGGCCGACTTCGAGATCGGCGGCGAGACGGTCACCGTCGTCAGCGCCTACGTCTTCACGGGCGAGGCGGAGACCCCGGCCAAGCAGGACCCGAAGTGGGCGTTCCTCGACGCGATGGAACGACGCCTCCCCGAGCTGTCCGCCGACGGCGCGCTCGCCCTGGTCACCGGCGACCTCAACGTGGGGCACCGCACGCTCGACATCAAGAACTGGCGGGGCAACGTCAAGAAGTCGGGCTTCCTCGCGCGGGAACGCGCCTACTTCGACCGCTTCCTCGGCGCGGCCGGCGAGCCGGTCGCGGGCCAGGAGGGCGTCGGGCGCGGCATGGGCGGGGCGCTGAGCGACACGCGCTCGTTCAGCGAGGGCCGCACGGGCCTCGGGTGGGTGGACGTGGGACGCGCCGCGCACGGCGAGGTCCACGGGCCCTACACCTGGTGGTCGATGCGGGGCCAGGCGTTCGACAACGACACCGGCTGGCGCATCGACTATCACCTCGCCTCCCCCGCGCTCGCGGCACGCGCCTCGAACTACCGCGTCGACAGGGCGCCCTCGTACGACACGCGCTGGAGCGATCACGCCCCGGTGATCGCCGACTACGCGCTCGGCGTCTAGGCCGCCCGGTCGCCCGTGCTTTCCTCCTCCCGGTACGGCGTCGAAGGCGACCGGCGCGGCTCGACCTAGGATTGACGGGTGACCAAGCAGCGCCTCTACTCCGGAATGCAGCCCTCCGCCGACTCGCTCCAGATCGGCAACTACATCGGGGCTCTCCTGCAGTGGCGCACGATGCAGGACGAGTACGACGCCTTCTTCTCCGTCGTCGACCTGCACGCGATCACCGTGCCGCAGGACCCGGCGCAGCTGCGCGAGAAGACCCGCCGCACCGCCGCGCAGTACATCGCCGCCGGCATCGAGCCGTCGCGCTCGACCCTCTACGTGCAGTCGCACGTTCGCGCGCACGCCGAGCTGGCGTGGATCCTGTCCACGATCACGGGCTTCGGCGAGGCCGGCCGGATGACGCAGTTCAAGGACAAGTCGCAGCGCCAGGGCGCCGATGCGACCAGCGTCGGGCTGTTCACGTATCCGATCCTGATGGCGGCGGACATCCTGCTGTACCAGACCGACGTCGTGCCGGTCGGCGACGACCAGAAGCAGCACGTCGAGCTGACGCGCGACCTGGCCGAGCGGTTCAACGCGCGCTTCGGCGAGACCTTCCGCGTGCCGAAGCCGGTGATCCAGCAGGAGACGGCGCGCATCTACGACCTGCAGGAGCCGACGTCGAAGATGTCGAAGTCGGCGGAGTCGCAGGCGGGCGTGCTCTGGCTGCTCGACGACACGAGCGTGACGGCGAAGAAGATCATGCGCGCCGTCACCGACAGCGACGGCACCGTGCGCTACGACCGCGCCGAGAAGCCCGGCGTCTCGAACCTGCTGACGATCTACTCCGCCCTCACCGGACGGTCGGTCGGAGAGATCGAGGACGAGTACGCGGGCCGCGGCTACGGCGACTTCAAGAAGGGCCTGCGCGACGTCGTGGTGGCCGAGTTCGAGCCGGTACGGCAGCGGGCGCTCGAGCTGCTCGACGATCCCGCCGAACTCGACCGCGTGCTGTCCGTCAACGCGGACCGCGCCGCCGAGGTCGCGGACGCGACGCTCGCGGCCGTCTACGAGCGCGTCGGCCTGCTGCGCCGTGGGTGAGCCGGTCGTCCTCCACACCACCCGCCTCACCCTGTCCCGCCCGGTCGCGTCCGATGCCGACGCGATCTTCGAGGTGTGCCAGGACCCGGAGATCCAGCGCTACACGACCGTTCCCTCGCCCTACACGCGCGAGGACGCCGAGACGTTCGTCGGGCTCGTGTCGGAGTGGTGGGACTCGGGCTCGGAGTGCGTGTGGGCGATCCGCGATGTCGAGGGGCTCGCGGGCATGATCGGCCTGCACGCCATCAAGAACGGCGCGGCCGAGCTCGGCTACTGGCTCGCGCCCGCCGCACGCGGTCGTGGCTATGTGGACGAGGCCGCGCGCACGGTCGTCGACTTCGCGTTCGGGCCGCTGCGGCTCGAACGCCTCGAATGGCACGCGGTCGTCGGCAACGCGGCGTCGGCGCGCGTCGCCCAGCGTCTGGGGTTCCGGTTCGAGGGCGTGCGCCGCAAGGGCCTCGCGGGCCACGGACCCCGCGTCGACGGCTGGATCGCCGGCCTGCTCTCGACCGATCCGCGCACGCCCCAGTCCTGGGCGCTCTGACCCCGCCCGGCGAACCGGCGCCGCTCCCGCGCCCTCCCGTCGCGCCCGTCCTGCGTTGTGCGCGGGCGCGTGCCCGGGGCAGGATGGACGCATGCCGGAGATGCCGGAGGTCGAGGGGCTGGTCGGGTTCCTCCACGAGCGCACCGTCGGCCTGGAGCTGACGCAGGCCCGGCTCGCGCAGATCGCCGCGCTGAAGACGTTCGACCCGCGCCTCGACCAGCTCGTCGGGTCCGTCGTGACGGACGTCGCCCGGCACAGCAAGTTCGTGGCGATCGCGCTGGGAGACCTCCAGCTGGTGTTCCATCTCGCGAAGGCGGGTTGGCTGCGGTGGCACGAGGCGCTGCCGGCGACGGTGATCAAACCCGGACGCTCCCCCATCGCGCTGCGCATCGGGTTCGGCGACGGGTCGGGGTTCGACCTGACCGAGGCCGGCACGAAGAAGTCGCTCGCCGTGTACGTCGTGCGCGATCCCGCGGACGTGCCGGGGATCGCGCGGCTCGGCCCCGATCCTCTCGACGAGTCCTTCACCCGCGACACGCTGGCCGGGCTGCTCGAGGGACGACGCAGCCAGATCAAGGGCGTGCTCCGCGATCAGCAGATCGTGGCCGGCATCGGCAACGCCTACTCGGACGAGATCCTGCACGCGGCGCGGATGTCGCCCTACGCGCTGGCCGCCAACCTCGACGCCGGCGACGTCGACCGGCTGTACGAGGCGCTGCGCGCCACGCTGACGTCGGCGGTGCAGACCGCTCGCGGCCGGCCGCCGGCCGAGCTGAAGGACGCGAAGCGCCGCGGCATGAGCGTCCACGCGCGCGCCGGGGAGGCCTGTCCCGTGTGCGGCGACACCGTGCGCAGCGTCTTCCTCGCCGACCGCAGCTTCGAGTACTGCCCCACGTGCCAGACCGGCGGCAAGGTGCTCGCGGACCGCCGCCTCTCGCGACTGCTGAAGTGACAGCCTCCTCAAAGAGCGGAGGCTGTCACCTCTGTCCTGTCCGGTCATCGGCCAGCAGGCCGCTGACATGACGGCCTCCGCAAAGAGCGGAGGCTGTCACCTCTGTCCCGTCCGGTCATCGGCCAGCAGGCCGCTGACATGACGGCCGCCGTCCCCGCGCACAGCGGAATCCGAGGATCCGCTCATGAAGCCCGATGACGGGAATGGAACGGCGGCGTCCGCGTTCGGATAATCTGAGTGCAGCACACGTGCTCCGGGGTCGGTGAGAATCCGAACCGGCGGTGACAGTCCGCGAGCCGAGCGCCAGAGGCGCAAGGCTGATCCGGTGGAATTCCGGGACCGACGGTGATGTGCGACGAGAGTCGCACGAGTCCGGATGGGAGGCAGCACGGGAGACGCGACGCGGTCGACGACCGCGGCGCCCCAACGCCGTCGCCACGATTCGACCCCGGTTCGTCGAAGGAGGGTCGGATGGCGCAACGTCCGGACGGGGCGAGCCCCGTCGAGCAGCGTGCGATGGCGCGCGCCCTCGAGCTGGCGCTGCGCGGCCCCCGCAGCCGCAACCCGCAGGTCGGCGCGGTGATCCTGTCGCCGTCCGGCGAGGTGCTGGCGGAGGGATGGCACCGCGGCGCGGGGACGCCGCACGCCGAGGTCGACGCGCTGGCGGCGTTGCCGGACGGCGGCGCGCACGGTGCGACCGCGATCGTGACGCTCGAGCCGTGCAACCACACTGGCCGCACGGGGCCGTGCGCCGAGGCGCTCATCCGCGCGGGCGTGGCGCGCGTCGTGTACGCGCTCGACGACCCCGGCGACGCGTCCGGCGGCGGTGCGGAGCGGCTGCGCGCCGCGGGCGTCGACGTCGTCGCGGGCGTCCTGGCGGGTCAGGCCCGCGCGCTGGTCGGGCCGTGGCTCACGGCCGCGGCGCTCGGCCGACCGCATGTGACCGTGAAGTGGGCGCAGAGCCTGGACGGGCGCGCCGCCGCGGCCGACGGCTCGAGCCAGTGGATCACGGGCCCCGCGGCGCGCGCCGACGTGCACGCCCGGCGCGCGCGGGCGGACGCGATCGTGGTGGGCACGGGCACCGTGCTCGCCGACGACCCTGCCCTCACCGCGCGGGACGGCGACCGGCTGTTCGCCGAGCAGCCGGTGCCCGTCGTGATCGGCACCCGCGCGACGCCGGACGGCGCGGCCGTCCACGCGCACCCCCGTCCGCCGCTGTTCTACGACACCCGCGACCTGGCGTTCGTGCTCGACGACCTGTGGGATCGCGGCCTGCACCGGGTCTTCGTCGAGGGCGGTCCGACCCTCGCCAGCGCGTTCATCGCGGCGGGCCTCGCCGACCGGGTGCTGGCGTACATCGCCCCCGTGCTGCTGGGCGGCCCCCGCGTCGCGCTCACGGACGTGGGCGTGCCGTCGATCTCTGAGGCGCGGCGACTGCGGGTGTCCGAGCGGCTGACGCTGGGAGACGACCTGCTCGTCGTCGCGGAACGCGACGACGATGCGCACCGTGTCGCGGAACGCGATGAGCTCCCGCACCGTGTCGCGGAACACGACGGGAACCCGCCGACAGCCGACAGCGCGCGAGCCTCCGCGGACGCCACAGAAGGAGAGAGCTGATGTTCACCGGAATCGTCGAGGAGATCGGCCGGATCACGGCCGTCGAGCCGTCGGGCGACGGCGTGCGCCTGACGCTGCACGCCCCGGGCGCCGTCGAGGGCGTGTCCCACGGCGACTCGATCGCCGTCAGCGGCGTGTGCCTGACGGTCGTCGGATGGACCGACGACGGCTTCACCGCCGACGTGATGCGCCAGACGCTGGAGATGTCGACGCTCGACGTCGCCGCGTCCGGCACGCCCGTCAACATCGAGCGCGCGACGGCCGCCGGCGGCCGCCTGGGCGGTCACATCGTGCAGGGCCACATCGACGGCACGGGCGTCGTGCGCGAGGTGCGCCCGGGCGCGCAGTGGCGGGTGGTGCGCGTGAGCCTGCCCGGCCGGCTGGCGCCGCTCGTCGTCGACAAGGGCTCGATCGCCGTTGACGGCGTGTCCCTCACCGTCAGCGCGGTGAGCGCCGCCGGCGTCGCCGACCCGTGGTTCGAGGTGTCGCTCATCCCTGAGACGCTCGCCGCCACGACGCTCGGCGAGCGCGTGACCGGCGACCGCGTCAACCTCGAGACGGACATCCTCGCCCGGCACGTGCAGCGCCTGTTCGCCTTCGGCGCGCCCGCCTCGCAGCCCGAACGCGGATCCTGGTCGTTCGCGACGACCGAGGTGCCCGCCGCCGACTACTCCGTGCTCGACCCGAGCCTCGCCGCGGCGCCGTCCGCCGCACCGACAGAAGGAGGCTCGCTGTGAGCCCTGACCACATCGGGGACCAGGAGGCCTGGCCCCTGTCCCCCCTCGAGGACGCGCTGGATGCGCTGCGCGCCGGGCGCCCGGTCATCGTGGCGGACGACGAGGACCGCGAGAACGAGGGCGACGTCGTGCTCTCGGCGCAGCTGGCGACGCCCGAGTGGGTCGCCTGGGCGGTGCGCTGGTCGTCGGGCTTCCTGTGCGCCCCCATGCCGCAGGACGTCGCCGACCGCCTCGACCTGCCGCCCATGGTCGCCGTGAACGAGGACGCCCGCTCGACCGCGTACACGGTGAGCGTGGACGCGGCGGAGGGCGTCACCACCGGCATCAGCGCCGCCGACCGCGCCCGCACGCTCAACGTGCTGGCCGACCCCGACGCCACGCCGCAGAGCCTGATCCGTCCCGGGCACGTCCTGCCGTTGCGGGCGGTGCCCGGCGGCGTGCGCGACCGCGCGGGCCACACCGAGGCCGCCGTCGAGCTGATGCGCCTGGCCGGCCTCGCGCCGGTCGCGGTGATCGGCGAGATCGTCGCGGAGGACGGCAGCATGATGCGCCTGCCGGGTCTGCGCGAGCTCGGCGCGCGCGAGGGCGTGCCGGTGATCACGATCGAGCAGCTCATCGCGCACCTCGACAGCGTCGACCCGCGTGACACGGATCGTCCGGCCGCGCGGCGCCAGGTCAGCCTGCGCGCGGACGCGACTGTGCCCACCGCGCACGGCACGTTCCGCTTCCTCGCCTACAAGGACCGGCAGACCGGCACGGACCACATCGCCGTCGTCTCCGGCGACCTCTCGTCGGATGCGCCGCTGGTGCGCGTGCACTCGGAGTGCCTGACGGGCGAGGCGTTCGGATCGTTGAAGTGCGAGTGCGGGCCCCAGCTGGAGGCCGCGCTCGACGCGATCGAGCAGGAGGGCGGCGTGGTGGTCTACATGCGCGGCCACGAGGGTCGCGGCATCGGGCTCATCAACAAGCTGCGCGCGTACGCGCTGCAGGAGCGCGGCCTGGACACCGTGGACGCCAACACGGCGCTCGGCCTGCCTGCCGACGCCCGCGACTACGCGGCCGCCGCGGGCATCCTCGCCGACCTGGGCATCGAGCGGATCCGGCTGCTGACGAACAACACCGACAAGGTGGCGCAGCTGCGTGGCTTCGGGCTCGACGTCGTCGAGCAGGTGCCCCTCATCGTCGGTGTCGGCCCCAACAACCACCAGTACCTCGAGACCAAGCGAGACAGGATGGGCCATATCATCGGCGAGGCCGAGCTGGCCGACGCGATCGCGCAGATGCACGACGGAGGAGCGCAGCGATGACCGGAGAGAACGGATGAGCGGAGACAACTCATGAGCGGCAAGGGAGCGCCGGAGCGCGACCGGATCGACGGGGCCGGCCTGGAGGTCGTGGTCGTCGCGGGGACGTGGCACGACGAGATCACGGACGGGCTGATCGCCGGTGCGGAGCGCACGCTCGACGCATCCGGCGCGTCATACCGCCTGGTGCGGGTGGCCGGCTCGTTCGAGCTGCCGGTCGTGGCGAAGGCGGCGCTGGACGCCGGCGCCGACGCGGTCGTGGCGCTGGGCGTCATCATCCGCGGCGGCACGCCGCACTTCGAGTTCGTGTCGTCGGCGGCGACCGACGGGCTCACCCGGGTCGCCCTCGACACCGGCAAGCCGGTGGGCTTCGGCGTGCTGACGCTGGACGACGAGCAGCAGGGGCTCGACCGTGCCGGGCTCGCGGGCTCGCGGGAGGACAAGGGCGCGGAGGCGGCCGACGCCGCGCTGCGCACGGCGCTCACCCTGAAGGAGCTGCGGCGCGCCTGCTTCGCCGACGAGGGCTGAGCGCGACCGAACGGCGCGATCGTCTCGACGCGGGGGCTCGGCAGAACGCTGAGCCCCCGCGTCATGCGTTGAACGTTGTGCGAAATGCTCAACGTGAGCAGTCGCACATCCGCGCAGGTGAGCGAAAGCGTCTGTCGGAGCGACATACACTATCCCTCTGTGCCCCGGCCGATGAGCCGGGGCGTCTACGTTCCCACCGCCCAATCCCCAGACAGGCACGTCATGACCACCGCCGTCCAGACCCCTCCCACGGGGCCCGCCGCCAAGCCCGCCAACTCGCGCTTCCGCGTGATCGCCGCGAGCCTCATCGGCACCACGATCGAGTTCTACGACTTCTACGTCTACGCCACCGCCGCGGTGCTGGTGTTCCCGCACCTCTTCTTCCCGTCGGACGACCCAACGACCTCGCTGCTGACGTCGTTCGCGACGTTCGGCGCGGCGATGGTCGCGCGTCCCGTCGGCGCCGTCATCTTCGGCCACTTCGGCGACCGCTTCGGCCGCAAGGCGACGCTCGTCGCCTCGCTGCTGACGATGGGGATCGCGACGTTCCTCATCGGCGTCCTGCCCACGTACGGCCAGGTCGGCGTGCTGGCCGGCATCCTGCTGCTGGTCATGCGCCTCGCGCAGGGCTTCGCGCTCGGCGGCGAGTGGTCGGGAGCGGCCCTCGTGGCCACCGAGAACGCTCCGGCGGGCAAGCGCGCCCTCTACGGCACGTTCCCGCAGCTCGGCGCGCCGATCGGCTTCATCATCGCCAACGGCCTGTTCCTGGCGATCAACTTCTCGCTGCCCGGCGTCGACGGGGCGCCGTCGGAGGCGTTCCTCGAGTGGGGATGGCGCATCCCGTTCCTCGCCTCCGCCGTCATGGTGATCATCGGCCTGTGGGTCCGCCTGAAGCTCGTCGAGTCGGCGAGCTTCGAGAAGGCGCAGGCCAAGGGCGCGCTGAAGAAGTTCCCCCTCGGCGAGACGTTCCGTCGCTACTGGAAGCAGATCATCCTCGGCACGTTCATCATGCTGGCGACGTACGTGCTGTTCTACCTGCTGACGAGCTTCCTGCTGTCGTACGGCACGAAGGCCACCGACTCGCCCGACGGCGTGCCCGGCCTCGGCTTCCGCTACACCGACTTCGTGATCATGCAGATCGTCGGCGTGGTGTTCTTCGGCATCTTCACGGTGCTCGCCGGCCCGATCGCCGACCGGATCGGCCGCCGCAAGGTGCTGATCGGTGTGACCGCCGCCATCATCGTGTTCGGCGCCCTGTTCCCGGTGTTCCTGCTGCCTCGCGGCGAGGCGACGCTTCCGCTGACGGTCGCGTTCCTGATCATCGGCTTCGCGCTGATGGGGTCGACCTTCGGCCCGATGGGCGCCCTGCTGCCCGAGCTGTTCCCGACGCAGGTGCGCTACACCGGCTCCGCCGTGGCGTACAACGTGTCGTCGATCCTCGGCGCCGCGCTGGCACCGCTGGTCGCGGTCGTGCTGTGGGCCTGGGGCGACGGCAACCCGTGGCTCGTCGGGCTGTACCTCTCGGGCGCCGGCATCCTGACGCTGATCGCGCTGATCCTGTCGCGCGAGACGAAGGACGTCGACTACGAGGCGACCGAGCTCACCCACTGAGCGCTCACGACGAGGCCCCCGGATCCATGGATCCGGGGGCCTCGTCGTCTTCGCCGTGGGGCCCGACCACTACAGCCCATACTCCTCCAGCAGCCGCAGCCACAGCTCGCTGAGGGTGGGGTACGCCGGCACGGCGTGCCAGAGGCGGGCCAACGGCACCTCGCCGACGATCGCGATCGTCGCCGCGTGGATCAGCTCGCCGCTGCCCGGCCCGACCAGCGTGAGACCGACCAGCACGCCACGGTCCTCGTCGACGACCGCGCGGGCGCGACCCGCGTACCCGTCGGCGAGCAGGCCCGCGCCGGCGACGTTCGCGAGGTCGTAGTCGACCACGCGCGTCCGGATGCCGCGGTCCTCCGCCTGGGCGGCCGTCAGGCCGGCGGACGCCGCCTCGGGGTCGGTGAAGACGACCTGGGCCACGGCGGCGTGGTCGGCGGTGGCGACGTGACGTCCCCACGGCGCGTCGTCGACCTCGCCGTCCCGCGCCCGGGCCGCGATGACGTCGCCCACGGCCCGCGCCTCGTACTTGCCCTGGTGCGTCAGCAGCACCCGGCCCGCGGCGTCTCCGGCCGCGTACAGCCAGTCGCTCCCCCGCACCCGCAGGGTGTCGTCGACGTCCAGCAGCCCGCGCGCGTCGAGGAGGTCGTCCACGCCGAGGTCGCGGGTGCGGGCCTCGCGCCCGGTGGCGACGACGACCTCGTCCGCCTCGACCTCGCCGTCGGAGAACGCGACGCGCACCGTCCCGCCGTCTCGGCGCACCTCGTCGATCCGCGCGCCCTCTCTCACGACCACTCCCCGCTCGCGCAGCGCGTCGCGCACGAGGTCGCCGGCGAACGGCTCCATGCCGCGCAGCAGCGAGCTCCGGGACAGCACAGTGACGCTGCTGCCGAGGTCGGCGAACATCGTCGCGACCTCCACCGCGACGACGCCGCCGCCCAGCACGACGAGCCGGGGCGGGACGTCTCCGACGGAGGTCGCCTCTCGGCTCGTCCACGGTCGCGCCTCGCGCAGGCCGGGGATGTCCGGGATGCGCGCCGCGCTGCCCGTGGCGAGCACGACGGCGTGCCGCGCGACGAGCTCGGTCTGCCCGCCGTCGCCGTCGACCAGCACACGCCGCTCGCCCTCGATCCGGCCGCGCCCGCGCACCAGCTCGATGCCGGCGCCCCGCAGCCATCCCACCTGCCCCGAGTCGTCCCAGTCGGAGGCGAAGCCGTCGCGGCGGCGCAGGATCGCGGCGGGGTCGAGCGCGCCGCCGGTGACCCCCGCCACGCTCTGGGCGGCGCGGAGGGCCGCTCCCGGTCGCAGCAGCGCCTTGGAGGGCATGCACGCCCAGTAGGAGCACTCGCCGCCCACCAGCTCCGACTCGACGATCACCACCTCGAGCCCGCCCCGCACGGCACGGTCGGCGACGTTCTCGCCGACCGGCCCCGCTCCGATGACCACCACGTCCGTCTCGCGCACTGCCGCCTCCTGCACTGTCATGTCGCCGACGCTACGCGGCGACATCCCCGCGGAGCCAGGGGCTTGCGCGGAGGCCGGCGTCTCCGCAGGGCCTCGACCCGGCCGCCGCCACCGGCCGCGTCGGTCAGGGCCGACTCACTGGCAGGGCAGAGGAAGGGATCGATACCGTGAGGGGCATGGAGACCCTGCGCGACGTCGTCGTCCTCGTCCACCTCGTCGGCTTCGCCATCCTGTTCGGCTCGTGGGTCGTGGAGGCCGCGGCGAAGCGCTACCGCGCCACCCGCCTCATGGACGTCGGACTGGCGATCGCGTTCGTCGCCGACCTCGCGCTCTCCGCCCCCTGGGGGCTCGGCGACGGAGGTCTGAACTACGCCAAGATCGGCATCAAGCTGGTCGTCCTGCTCGTCATCGGCGGGCTCGCCGGCATCAGCCGCGCCCGCGCCAAGAAGGGCACGCCGCTGCCCACGTGGACCTTCTGGCTGATCGGCGCGCTGATCCTGCTCAACGCGGGCCTCGCCGTCATCTGGTAGCCGCCGCGGGCGGCGCGCCGCCTACACGAGGGGCGTGCCGTGCGTGTGGAACGTCTCGATCGTCTTCATGCCCCACGCCTGGCCCTTCTTCCGCTCCTCCTGGCTCCACTCGACCACGGGCTGGTCGGGGTCGAGCAGCAGGCGGGCACCGGCGTTGGCGAACTCGATGCGGTTGCCGCCGGGCTCCCACACGTACAGGAAGAACGTCTGGTTGATGGCGTGCTTGTGCGGACCCGACTCGATGTGGATGCCGTTCTCGAGGAAGATGTCGGCCGCCTTGAGGATGTCCTCGCGGGTGTCCGGCGCGAACGCGATGTGGTGGAGCCGGTTGCCGTGCTTCGTCCAGTCATCGGAGTAGACGACGTCGTACGACTTCAGCGAGAAGTGGAACCACCAGGCCGCAAACCTGCCGTCGTCGTTGCGGATGCGCTCGCTCTCGCGCATGCCGAGCGCACGGGCGAGGAACTCGCCGTTCGCCTCGACGTCCTTGGCGAGGTAGTTGATGTGGTCGAGACGACGGGCGTTGACCCCGTGTCCGGGGAACCGCGAGGCCTGGTTCTTCAGCGCGGGCCGGTCGTCGGTGGCGGCGTAGCGCTCGGTCTCGTAGTAGATGGCCATCTCGTGGCCATCGGGGTCGTGGAAGCGGAAGGTGGGCCCGGTGCCGACCTCTCCGTCGACCCAGCCGTCGCCCAGCCCGAGCTCCTGGATGGCGGCGACGCGACGGTCGAGGGCCTCCTGGCCCGTCGCGCGGAACGACGTGCGCCCGACGCCGGCGGCGTCCTTCCTCGCGGTGAGCTTGATCGTGTACAGCTCGTACTCGTCCCACGTGCGCAGGAACACCGAGTCGCCCTCCTCGGCGACGACGCGCATCGAGAGCAGGTCCTCGAAGAACCAGCGGCTCTTGTCGAACTCGGGCGTGAACAGCTCGACGTTCGCGAGGTGCGCGACGTCGAAGGAGGTGGAGTCGGTCATGGGTGCGGTCCTCTCTGACAGCGGGTCTCGGGTGGGGGCTTACGGTCGGGTCACGGTCGGGGGCGCGGGTACACCGTGCCGTCGAAGATCTTGCGCGCGGTGCGCAGCGCGGCGGAACGCTCCACGACCCACGAGCCGGGCTCTCCGGACACGGCCACGTCGACGTCGAAGTGGCCCGTCGGGTGCTCCAGGACGAAGGGGGCACCGGGCTCGGGCACGGTCGCGAGCTCATGCCCGACGGCGCCCTCCGGCAGCACCCCGGCGGCGACGGTGAGAGCGCCCAGCACGCCGATGGAGGTGTGCACGCGATGCGGCAGGAAGCTGCGGGTGGTGATCGCGCCGCCGTGGCGGGGCTCGCTGAGGATGACCATCTTCGGCACCGTCGCCTCGGAGACGTCGCCGAGGCCCATGCGCTCGGCGGCGGCAAGGCGAAGAGCCTCCAGCCTCGCCTTCAGCTCCTGGTCCTCCTCGAGCGCCGACGGCTCCTCGGTGCCGGAGAGCCCCAGGTCGGAGGCGCGGATCAGCACGCTCGGCATGCCGTTGTCGACGCACGTCACCGTGATGGGATCCGGGACCGCCAGCTCGTCGGCGACGGAGCCCGTGGGGAAAAGGGCGCCGGTCGAAGACCCGGCCGTCCCCTCGAAGTCGAGTGACACGGCGCCGGCCTCGCCGGGGACGCCGTCGATCGCGATGCGGTCCTCCGCGGGGCCGTCGTAGTCGACGACCGGCACGCCGTCGGCGAAGGAGGGCGTGGCGAAGGTCGCGGTCGCGATGCTGCCGGTGTTGACCATCCGGATCCGCACGCTCGTCCGACCGGCGACGCCGGGGACGAGCCCGCGCTCGACGGCGAACGACCCCACGCCGGCGAGGATGTTGCCGCAGTTCTGCCGGTCGGTGACGAACGCCTCGTCCACGCCGACCTGCAGGAAGAGGTAGTCGACGTCGGCGTCAGCATCGGCGGACGGCGACACGACCGCCACCTTCGAGGTCAGCGGGTGGGCACCTCCGAGGCCGTCGATCTGACGCGGGTCGGGCGTGCCCATGATGCGCAGCAGCAGCTCGTCGCGCACGGCCGGATCGGCGGGCAGATCGGCGGCCACGAAGTAGGCGCCCTTCGACGTGCCGCCGCGCATCAGCATGCAGCGGACGCCTGTCGTCTCGATGTCAGCGGCCATCGCCCGCCTCGTAGGCGGCCTGCGAGACGTAGCGCACTCCGAGGTCGGCGAGGAGCGCGCGCAGGCCCTTGCGGTCGAGGCTCAGCTCCGCGCCGGCCGCGTAGGCGGCGCGGTCCGCCTCCTCCTTCGCGACGCGGGCCTCCGCCGCGGCGAGCGCCTCGGCGGCGCGCTCGCGCGGCACGCACACGACGCCGTCGTCGTCGGCGATGACGACGTCGCCGGGGCGGACGACCATGCCGTCGACGACCACGGGCACGTTCACGGAGCCGGGCGTCGCCTTCACGGTGCCCTGCGAGTGCACGCCGTTGGACCACGCGGGAAAGCCCATGTCGCGAAGGTCCTGGGTGTCGCGCACGCCCGTCGCGGTGACGAGCCCGCGCACGCCGCGCGCCTTCAGGGCGGTGGCGAACAGGTCGCCGAACGCGCCGTCCGACGACGGCGAGGTCGTCGCGACGACCAGCACGTCGCCCGCCCGGCACTGCTCGACCGCGGCGTGGATCATGAGGTTGTCCCCCGGCCAGCTGAGCACGGTGACCGCCGTCCCGGCGATCCGCGCGCCCTGCTGGATCGGCGTCAGGCTCGGCCCCGCAAGGCCGACGCGCCCCATGGCCTCGTGGACCGTGGCGACTCCGTGCAGCGCGAGGCCGTCGACCGCCGCCGCGTCGGCGCGGGCGATGTCGGTGACGACGACCGCGCTCACGCCAACGTCCCCGTCACCTGCGGGTAGTACCGCACGTACGCCTCGCCCATCGTGTCGTGCGGCAGGCCCAGGTTGGGCCCGGCGTTGCGCTTGACCTGCACGCCGCGGCGCACGGCCAGCGCCGTGTAGTACTCCCACATGTGCTTCTGCGCCGGCAGGCACTCCATCGCCTTCTGCTTGAGGGGGAAGGCGTCGGTGATGTCCAGCAGCACGTTGGGCTTGAAGTCCGACTGCTCGGGCTGGTGGGGCTCGAAGAAGAACACGGGCGGGGCGCCGATGATGTCCTGCTTCGAGGGGTACGAGCCGTCGGAGTTCGCCACGCCGATCGCCTGCGCGAGCACGCGCGCCTGCAGTGCCATGCGGGCGGCGGCCGGGTGGTCGCCGTTGTAGGGATCGGCGAGCGGGTGCGTCAGCACGACCGTCGGCTGCACGCGGCGGTACACGTCGACGAGCCTCTGCACGGCCTCGGGGCTCTCGACGAGCGGATAGTCGCCGAGGTCGAGGAACTCGATGTCGGCGCCGAGGGCCGCGGCGGCAGCGCTCGCCTCGTCGCGGCGGATCTGCTTGATCTCGTCGAGCGGTTTGCCGGCGAGCCACTGACTGGCGGACTCTCCCCGCTCGCCGTACGAGAGGCAGACCACGGTCGCCTTCTCGCCCCGCAGCGTGGCCGCGGCGATGGCGCCGCCTGCGCGCCACACGAAGTCTCCGGCGTGCGCGCTCACGACGAGGAGCGACGGCTCGGTCTCTGCCATAGAGTCATCCGTTCGTTCGACCTGTCCCCTTCTTCGGGGAGGTTCGCGGGCCAGCGGCACGACGGCCTTTCCGGCCGGGAGCCTTGCGGGCGTCGTCCCCTCGACGGGGCCTCCGCCCGGCACGCGTCCGCTGCTGAAGTTCCTCTGAGTGAAGCACCCTCTGTTGTCTTGGTCAAGATTATGTCTACAATCCTGGCGACGATGAACGGTGCTGTTCACCTCGCGGAGTCCGCGCCCGCATCGCTCGACGACGACGTCCGAAAGAGCCACGAAGGAGCCTCATGGCGAACAACCTGCAGGAGCTGCTCGACGAGCAGGGAAACACCGTGGAGTTGCTGCGCAACTCCCGTCTGGGCACGTACATCTACCCGGTCGTGCCGACCGAGTTCAGCAACTGGCGGCGCGAGCAGAAGGCGTGGCGCGAGACCGCGGTCCTCTACGACCAGACGCACCACATGGTGAACTTCTTCGTCTCGGGCCCCGATGCCCTGAAGCTGCTCAGCGACACCGGCATCAACAGCTTCTCGAACTTCGCCGTCGACACCGCCAAGCAGTTCGTGCCCACGGCGTCCAACGGCGGCGTGATCGGCGACGGCATCCTCTTCCGCGAGGCCGACCTCGACTACGTGTACGTCGGCCGTGCGCCGGGCGCCAACTGGCTGCAGTTCCATGCCGAGACCGGCGGCTACGACGTGGAGTTCCGGTACGACGACCGCTCGCCCTCCCGCCCGTACGGCCAGGCCGTGCACCGCGAGTACTACCGGTTCCAGATCCAGGGCCCGCGCGCGTGGGACATCATCGAGAAGCTCAACGGCGGGACGCTCGAGAAGGTCCGGTTCTTCCACATGGGCCACCTCGAGATCGCGGGCAGGCAGGTGCGGACGCTCCGCCACGGCATGGCCGGCGCCCCGGGACTGGAGCTGTGGGGTCCGTACGAGGACCACGGTCTCATCCGCGATGCGATCCTCGAGGCGGGCGCCGAGTTCGGCATCGAGCCCTGCGGCTCGCGCGCGTACTCGTCGAACACCCTGGAGTCGGGATGGATCCCGTCGCCCCTGCCCGCCATCTACTCGAGCGAGGGCGAGCGCGCCTACCGCGAGTGGCTGCCGACGAACAGCTACGAGGCGATCAACGCGATCGCGGGCTCGTTCGTGTCCGACGACATCGAGGACTACTACCTCAACCCGTGGGAGCTCGGCTACGGCTCGTTCGTGAAGTTCGACCACGACTTCGTCGGCCGCGACGCGCTCGAGAAGGTCGACCCCGAGCAGCAGCGCCGCAAGGTCACGCTCGCCTGGAACGACGAGGACCTCGCCAAGATCCTGACGAGCGTCATCGACCGCGACAGCGAGGGCTACCAGTTCTTCGACCTGCCGAACGCGAACTACGGCTCGAGCAACTTCGACGCCGTGATCGACGCCGACGGCAAGAACATCGGCCTGTCGCTGTTCACCGGCGTGACCGCGAACGAGAAGCGGGGCCTGTCGCTCGCGACCGTCGACCGCGACGTGCCCGAGGGCGCGGAGGTGCGGGTCGTGTGGGGTGAGCCGGACGGCGGGTCGGGCAAGACGACGGTCGAGCCGCACAAGCAGATCGAGGTGCGCGCCATCGTGAGCCCGGTGCCGTACGCGACGGTCGCCCGCGAGACCTACCAGGGCGGCTGGCGCTCCAGCGGCGCGCTCTGACCATACGACCGACGCGGCGCCCCGGATCCTCGAGGATCCGGGGCGTCGCTCGTCGTGGGGCGTCAGGCGCCGTCGAGGGCGATCACGACCGACTTCGTCCGGGTGAACGAGGCGAGCGCCTCCGGGCCGTTCTCGCGCCCCCAGCCCGAGTCCTTCACGCCCCCGAACGGCATCGCCGTGTCGAGCATCGCCCACCCGTTGACCCACACGATGCCCGCCTCGAGCCGCGCCGCGCCGCGGTGCACCCGGCTGACGTCGCTCGTCTGCACGCCTGCGGCGAGACCGTAGGCGGTCCCGTTGGCGAGGCGCACCGCCTCGTCCTCGGTGTCGAACGGCTGCACCGTGAGGACCGGCCCGAACACCTCCTCGCGGACGGCCGGCGCGTCCTGCGGCAGATCGGCGATCACGGTCGGCGAGAAGTAGAACCCGCCGTCGAGGTCGACGCGACCACCGCCCGCGACGACCCGCCCGCCGGCGGCGACGGCGTCGCGCACCATCCGCTCGACGCGGTCGCGCTGGGCGGCGCTCGCCAGCGGGCCGATGACCGTGCCGGGGTCGCTCGGCCGGCCGAGCGGCACGCCGCCCACGGCCTCGGCGAGGACGCCGATCACGATCTCGTACACGGGGCGCTCCACGAGCAGTCGAGGCCCCGCCATGCAGAACTGGCCCGTGTTGTAGACGAACGCGTTGATCACGGCGCCGATCGCCCGGTCGAGGTCGGCGTCGGCGAACAGGATGTTGGCGGCGTTGCCGCCGAGCTCGGCGGCGACGGGGATCAGCCGCTCCCCCGCGACCTTCGCCACCTCGCGGCCGACGGTCGTCGAGCCGGTGAAGGCGACCATGTCCACGCGCGGGTCACGCACCAGCGCGTCGCCGATGTCGGGTCCAGGCCCGGTGACGAGGTTGTACACGCCGTCGGGCACGCCCGCGTCGCGCAGCACCTCGGCCATCAGCAGCGCGCTCAGCGGGGTGAGCGGCGACGGCTTGTGCACCACCGCGTTCCCCGCGGCGAGCGCGGGCGCGATCTTCGAGCTCGACAGGATGAGGGGGAAGTTGAAGGGGCTGATCGCGGCGACGACGCCGCGCGGCTCGCAGCGCGTGTAGGCGAACGCGGGGATCGGCACGTCGCGGGTGGCGCCGTCGAGGTGCGGCGCGAGGGTGCCGTAGTACTCGTACTGGTCGGTGGCGCCGGGAACGTCGATGGCGCGCGCGAGGGCGAGGGGCTTGCCGACGTCCACGCTCTCCGCCCGGGCGAGCTCGTCGGCGCGCTCCCGCATGAGCGCCGCGGCGCGCAGCAGGACGCGTGAGCGCTCGCGTCCCGACAGCGAGCGCCATCCGCCGTCGTCGAAGGCCGCGCGTGCGGCGGCGGTCGCCGCCGCCACGTCGGCGGGGGTCGCGGCGGCGACCTCCGCGACGGTCCGCCCGGTCGCCGGGTCGACGACGTCCATGCGGCCTCCGTCGCGCGGCTCCTCCCAGCGTCCTCCGATCCACAGGCGGGGCCGGACGTCGGGCGGTGCCACCCCGCCCGGGTCGGCGGAGGTCGGGTCGAGAGTGGTGGACATGGGTGTTCTCCTCGTCGAGATCACGGGAAGCGGAGACGACGCCGTCGCCGCGGTGGGTGACACCCTAGGGCGTGCCGCGATGCCCGGGAAGGGAGCTTCCATCCGGTCGGAGGACGCGTCCGCCGGCTCAGTCGCCCTCGACCAGGATGCGCCGCAGCCAGGCGTGGGTCGCTCGGGTGACGTCGTCGTGCGCCCCGGCCTCCGCGAGCATCTCGAGCGCGTCGCCCACCTCCTGCGCCCGACGCTCGGCGTGTCGGCGCGTCCCGGTGACGAACCTCTCGACGAGCGCGTCGCCTCCGGAGCCGAGCTCGCTCGCGATCTGTCCGCGCAGCCAGTCCTCCGCGCCGAGCGCGCGACCGGCCTCGAGCGCCTCGATCGTCACGGCGGCGAGCCCCTTCATGAAGATCGCCCGCAGCAGCTTGAGCCTCGCCGCATCGCCGACCCCGCCCGGCGCGACGTCGACCGGCACGCCGAACGGCCGCATCCGCGCGGCGAACGCCTCGGCCCCCTCGCCGCTGGCGAGCAGCGGGGTGCGGTGACCCGCCCGCGGCACGGGCGCCAGCACGGCGACGTCGGCCATCCCGACGCCGGACTCCTGCACCGCGCGCGCCACCCGGTGCTTCGTGTCGGGGGCCGCGGCGTTGAGGTCGGCGAGCACCGCGTGCCCCGTCATCCCCGCGGCGGCGTCCCGGGCGGCGGTCACCGAGGCGCGGGCGCCGACGAGGCTCAGCACGACGTCGGCTCCGTCGACGCAGTCCTGCAGCCGGTCGTACTGCGCAACGCCCGCGCCGGTGACGTCGACGTGCGGGTCGTACCCGGTGACGTCGGCGCCGGCCTCCGCGAGGCCCCGCGCGTAGAGCCTGCCCGCCTCCCCGAGCCCCATCACCGCGATCCGAGTCATGGCGGACAATCTACGGCCCTTGGCCCGACACGCGGAAGCGATTCGCGCCACGATTGTTGACACTTTGACCCCGTGTTCATAGCCTTCCGAATACGGGATGACCCGAACGTCCCGCCACGCCACGGTCACCACAGCGACCCCTGGGCGCGGCAGGACGGCGGTCGCCCTGCCCCACTGCAACGACGCATCAGGAGACGGGAGCGATGGCCGCTCGACTCACTCTGCAGGACGTCAACCTCCGCTTCGGCGGGGTGACGGTGCTGCACGACGTCGGCTTCGACGTGGAGCCCGGCGAGATCCTCGGACTCGTCGGACCGAACGGCGCGGGCAAGACGTCCCTGTTCAACTGCATCAGCGGGCACTACCGGCCCACCTCCGGGTCGATCTCGATCGATGGCGACGAGGTCAGCGGATCGCACCCCTCGCGCCTGCCTCGCCACGGGCTCGCCCGCACCTTCCAGCACCCCGCGCTGCAGCTGAACGCGACCGTGCTCGAGAACGTCCTGCTGGGAGGGCACACCCGCCTGCCCGCCGGCCCGCTCGCCTGGTCGCTGCGCGTGCCGCCCACGGGGCGGCGCGAGCGCGAGCTGCGCGAGGAGGCGCTCGGCCTGCTCGACGCGCACGGCCTCGGCTGGGCCGCCGATCTCGCCGCCGACGAGCTGTCGCACGGCCTGCACAAGGGCATCGAGCTGTGCCGGGCCCTGCTGATGCGCCCCAGCCTGCTGCTGCTCGACGAGCCGGCCGCCGGGCTCTCCCACGGCGAGGTCGAGCGCTTCATCGAGACGGTCCGCGGCCTGCGGCACGACGCCGACGTCACCGTCGTGATCGTCGAGCACCACATGGGGCTGATCTCCGCGCTCACCGACCGGGTCGTCGTGCTGGACCACGGCCGGAAGCTCATGGAGGGCACCGCGGCGGAGGCGCAGGCCGACCCGCGGGTCATCGAGGCCTACATCGGGAAGGACGCCGCGGATGACGCTGCTTGAGCTCACCGACGTGACCGCGTCGTACGGGCCCGTCCAGGTGCTCGAGGGCGTCTCGCTGAGCGTGCCCGAGGGCGGGGCCGTCGGCATCCTCGGCGCGAACGGCGCCGGCAAGACCACCACGCTCCGCGCGATCAGCGGCGTCGTGCGCACCACCGGACGCATCGTCTTCGATGGGCAGGACATCAGCGGCCTGCGGCCCGATCAGGTGGCGGCCCGCGGCATCGCGCACGTCCCCGAGGGCCGCGGCACCCTGCCCAACCTCACGGTCCGCGAGAACCTCATGGTCGGGGCGTACCTGCGCAAGGACCGACGCCGCATCCCCACGGACGTCGACTACCTGCTCGACCTCTTCCCGAACCTCAAGGAACGGATCTCGTCGAACGCGTCGGCGCTGTCGGGCGGCGAGCAGCAGATGCTCGCCGTCGGTCGCGCGTTCATGGCCAAGCCCCGGCTGCTGGTGCTGGACGAGCCGTCGCTCGGCCTGGCGCCGAGCACCGCCAAGAACGTCTACGAGGCCATCCGCCGCCTCCGGCTCGAGTCGGACATCGCGATGCTCGTCGTCGAGCAGAACGCCAATCTCGCCTTCAGCATCGTCGACACCGCCACGGTGCTCGAGACCGGCCGCAGCGTGCTCACCGGCACGTCGGCCGAGCTGAAGGGCCGGGACGAGATCCGCCGCGCTTACCTGGGAGGCTGACGTGGGAACCTTCATCCAGCTCGTCGTCGACGGCCTCGCCATGGGGTCGATCTACGCGGCCCTCGCCCTGGCGATCGTCCTCGTCAACCAGTCCACGGGCATGGTCAACTTCGCGCAGGGCGGCATGGCGGTGCTGTCCGGATACATCGCGTATGCCTTCCTCGGCATGGGCGTGCCGCTGATCCTCGCGCTCGTGATCGCGGTGGCGATCTCGTTCGTGCTCGGCGCGCTGATCGAGCGCTTCCTGATGCGCAGGTTCGAGGGCGGCGACCCGGACACGGCCGTGGTCGTCACCGTCGGCCTGCTGACCCTCATCACGGGCATCTGCGGCTGGATCTGGTCGTACAACAACCGCCAGTTCCCCTCGCTGTTCCCCGGCGACTCGTTCCCCGTCCTGGGCGCCGCCGTGAGCTGGCGCTCGCTGGGCACGTTCCTGGTGATCGCCGCGATCATGGTGCTGCTGCAGCTGCTGTTCCGGAAGACGAAGGTCGGCCTCGCGCTGCGCGCCGTCGCCGACAACCCCCGGTCGTCCTCCTTCTCGGGCCTTCCCGTCGGGCGCCTGCTGATGGTCGGCTGGGGGCTCGCCGCCGCGCTCGGGGCGATCGCCGGAGCGCTCGTCGCGCCGCGGCTCAGCCTCACACCGGGCATGCTCGACAGCGCGCTCGTCTACGCGCTGGCGGCGGTGATACTCGGCGGCGCGTCCAGCCCGATCGGCGTGGTCGTCGCCGCCTGGCTGATCGGAGTCCTCGAGAACCTGGCCGCCGTCTATGTGCCGTTCATCGGACACGACCTGAAGATCGCGGTGCCGTTCATCCTGCTGTTCGTGGTGCTGCTGGTCAGGCCGCAGGGCCTGTTCGGCCGCAAGACGGTGGTGCGGGTCTGATGGCCGCCCGGAAGAAGGAGACCCCCGCGATGACCCCCACGCGACCGGGTGCCGCGTCCGCGCCCCTGTGGCGCCGCCCCTGGGTGCAGACCGCGATCGTCGTCGCGGTCGCCCTGGTGCTGCTGCTGGCGCCGTGGAACCTCGACGTGGCGACCAACCAGGCCCTGGCGCGCATCGGCGTCTACGCCGTCGCGGTGCTGGGCCTCAACGTGATCATGGGGTACACGGGGCAGGTATCCCTCGGCCAGATCTTCTTCGTCGGACTCGGCGCCTATGTGACCGCGTACGGCGTCAACGAGGGCTGGAACGTCGTCGTGGTCTTCGCCCTCGCGGTGCTGCTCGCGGGGATCACCGGATACGTCATCGCCCTCGCGGCGGCGCGCCTCGGCGGGCTCGCGATCGCCATGGTGACGATCGCCCTGCCGATCATCGGCGTCCCCCTCGCCAAGCGCCTGTCGGAGTGGACCGGCGGCTCGCAGGGCACGTCGGCGCGGTTCTCGGCGGCGCCCGACTGGACGGGCGTCCCGAACGACATCTGGCAGTACTACATCGTGCTGGTGATCGCCGCGATCGTCTTCCTGCTCGTGCGCAACCTCGTGCACGGCAAGTTCGGCCGCGCTCTCGCGATCGTCAAGGAGAACGAGGCCGTCGCCTCGTCGATGGGCATCTCGCCGTACCGCTACAAGGTCATGGCCTTCACGATCGCGGCGATGGTGGGCGGCGTCAGCGGCTTCCTCTACATGGTCGTCGTGCAGTACACCTCCCCCGAGACGCTGTCGTTCCACCACTCGATCAGCCTGCTCGCGTCGATGGTGATCGGCGGCGCGGGCAGCATCGTCGGCTCCGTCATCGGCGGCGCCTACTACGTGCTGGTGCCGAACGTGACCAACGAGATCAACGCGACCCTGACCTCGCTGATCCAGGGCGTCATCCTGCTCGTCGTGCTCTTCGTCCTCCCGGGCGGGATCGCGAGCCTGCCGCGCGTCGTCCGCCGCCTGCTGCGCCGTCGCGGCGGCTCGGGCGACCGGACGGCCACCGCGCCCGTCGACGACAAGCCGCAGTAATCCAGTCCCCACCGGAAACACCAGAGAGAAGGTCAGCATGAACACGCGCAGCAAGGCGGTGAGGAACGCCCTGGGCATCGTCGCCCTCGGATCGGCCCTCGCGCTCACGCTCGCCGGATGCTCGCGCGCCGCCGAGCCGGGCGGCTCGGGCGACGGCGACGGCGAGGCCACGGCGAGCCCCGGCATCACCGACGACAGCATCACGTTGGGCGTCACCACGCCGCTCAGCGGCGGCACAGCCGGCCCGGGCAACTGCACCGTCGCGGGCCTCGTGGCCTACTTCGGCCAGGCGGGCCCGATCGAGTTCGGCGACGGCAAGACGCGCGAGGTCACCGTCGAGGCGTTCGACGACACGTACGACCCGCAGAAGGCGCTGTCGAACTTCCAGCAGAACCAGTCGAGCGTGTTCGCGTTCACGTCGGGGCTCGGCACCCCGACGAACCGCGCGTACCGCGAGGCGGCGATCGAGGACGAGGTGCCGCAGGCGCTCGTCATGACCGGCGATCCGCTGTTCAGCGACCGCACGGAGAGCCCGTGGCAGCTCGGCTTCGTGCCGATCTACCAGAACGAGGGAGCCGCGTTCGGCGAGCTGCTCGCCGAGTCGGCCGAGGAGCACACGGTCGCGATCCTGTCGCAGAACGACGACTTCGGCGAGGGCTACGTCGAGGGCTTCAAGGAGGCCATCGAGGGCGCCGACAACATCGAGATCGTCGAGGAGCTCACCTACGAGGCGACCGACACCTCCGTCGACGCGCAGCTCACCGAGCTCGCCGCGAGCGACGCCGACGTGTTCTTCAACGCGATGTCGATCACCCCGCTGGTGATCTCGTCGATCGAGAAGGCCCGCGAGCTGTCGTGGAGCCCCAGCTGGTTCCTGCCCTCCAACACGTCGAGCCCGGGCGGCATCCTGTCGCCGGCCGGCGCAGACCCGGAGGACGGCTTCTACTCGGTGTCGTTCTCGAAGGCCCCGCAGAGCCCCGCCTTCGCGGAGGACGAGGACGTCGTGGCGTTCCTCGCCGCGCTGGAGGAGTTCTCGGGCGACTACACGACGGTGCCCGAGTTCCCGCACTGCATGTGGAGCTACATCGTCGGCGCGACGCTCGAGCAGGCGTTCCAGAACATGGAGGAGCCGACCCGCGAGAGCTTCATGGAGGCGCTCACGAGCATCTCCGACTTCCAGGCGCCGCTGATGCTCGACGGCACCGCGGTCGACACCACGGTGGACGGCCAGCCCGCGGTCTCGACCGTGATCGTGCAGCGGTACAACGGCCAGGGTTACGCGAACGCCGAGACGTTCGAGTAGGCGACCGCGACAGAGGGGCCCGGCGTCGCGCCGGGCCCCTCTGTCGCGCGCGGGCGCGGGCACGACGCGGGAGGCGCCGCTTCTCGGCCCGGGTCAGGTCAGGGCAGCTCGGAGAGCAGGCGGACGATGCCCTGCAGGTGCCGGCGGGTGGCGTCGGCCGCCGCGTCCGGGTCGCGGGCCAGCACCGCGTCGATGATCGCGATGTGCTCGGGGCCCGACTGGCTCACCCGCCCCGGGTGATACGCCAGCCGGAACTGGTGGCGCGCCGACTGCGCGTGCAGACGCTCGAGCAGCTGCGTGGCCGTCGCGTGCCCGCTGAGCTCGCGGATGCGGCGGTCCATCTCCTGGTTCAGCGTCGCGTAGCCCACCAGGTCCCCGGCGTCCACCGCCGAGCGGATCTGCTCGCGCAGGTCGGCGAGGCCCGCCGCGTCCTCGTCGGAGACGTTCTCGGCGGCCTTGCGCGCGCACAGCTCCTCGAGCCCCATGCGCACCTCGACGATCTCGATGGCCTCCTCGACGCTGATCGCGCGTACGCGGGCGCCGCGGTTCGGCAGCCGCTCGACGAGCCCCTCGCCCGCGAGGTTCATCAGCGCCGTCCGCACCGCGGCGCGCGTCGCGTCGAAGCGCGCGCTGATGTCCGCCTCGATGAGCCGCTGATGCGGCGCGAAGTCCCCGCTGAGGATCGCGCCGCGGATCCGGTCGGTCAGGTCCGGTTGGAGGCTCTCCGTGGTCGCCTCGGTCGTCGTCGACACCCTGCTCCCCTCAGATCGGGCCCGTCCGGGCCACGCTGCGACATCCGCCCCGCGGGCGCGGGACGTCGTCGTCCGCGTCGGCCGTGGGAAGGCTGAGGCCTATTCTGCAAGACGACGGCCGGATTGTCGCAGATCCTGTCGACAAAACCCGCCGGCGTGGCGGCTCAGTCCTCCGGGGCGCCGTCCGTGTGGGCGCGGATGCGGGTGAGCATGTCCTGCAGCTGAGCGTTGAGCAGCCGCACCTCGTCGGCCGGCATGCCGTCGAGGATGATCTCCTGGCCGCGCATCGAGATCGGCCGCATGGCGTGGTGCATCTCGGCCCCCGCGGCGCTCAGGTACATCGGGCGGGAGCCGCGCGGCCCGTCGGACAGCAGGATCAGGCCGCGGTCTCGCAGGGTGTTCACGCTCTTCGAGATCACCGCCTTGTTGACGCCGAGGAAGTCGGACACGTCGGTCGAGGTCGTGCCGGGGCGTGTGGCGAGCGCCGAGATCACGCGCCAGTCGTTCGTGCCGAGCCCGAACCTCCGTCGCAGCTCGTGCGACTCCCGCCACACGAGGGCGTTCGACAGCAGGGCGACGAGACGCGGCGTGAAGCTGTCGGGTTCGAGGATGTCGGTCAGCGGCTCCGCGATGGCACCCTCCGGAGCCTCGTGGTGGGGGCGTCGCGTCGCCGTCCCGGCAGCGCGCGCCTCTGCGACCTCGCCCATCCGATCCCCCTCCTCACGCCGTGGTCGTGCCGCGGCGTGCGCACAGTCTCGCAGACGCCCGACCCTGCGAGGCGCAGGCGCGACCGTCCCAACAAGTTTATTCCCGATCCTGTTTACATCTAAACAAGCTGCTGCTAGCTTCTCTCACACCGGCGCCAACGAGGGCTCCGGTGCAGTGCGAGAGTCGACGACGACGTCCGCGTGTGATGCGTCTGTCGGCTTCGGCGAGGAGGAGACAAGACATGACTCGGGCAGTCCTCGACACCGGCGAGCGGCACTCCGTCGACGAGCTGGAGGATCTGGCATACGAGCTGCGGCGCAAGCTGCTGCTCCTGTGCGGCACCTACGAGGGCGCCGTGCACATCGGCGGCGACCTGTCGGTCGCCGACATCCTCACGGCGCTGTTCCACCACGGGCTGCGCGTCGACCCCGGAGACCTCGCGAACCCCGCACGCGACCGCTTCGTGCTGAGCAAGGGGCACGCGGCCGTGTGCATGTACATCGCCATGGCGATGCGCGGGTTCTTCTCCTACGACGACATCGTCGCCACGTACGGCCAGCTCGACAGCGCGTACGGCATGCACCCCTGCAAGGTGCAGCTGCCGGGCGTGGAGGCGTCGACCGGATCGCTCGGCCACGGCCTGCCGCTCGCGGTGGGCATGGCCCTCAGCGCACGCCACCGCGGCGAGGACCACCGCGTCGTCACCCTGCTGGGCGACGGCGAGACCGGCGAGGGCTCGGTGTGGGAGGCCGCGATGGCCGGCCGCAGTCAGCGGCTCGGCAACCTCGTCGCGTTCGTCGACCGCAACCGCCAGCTCATGACGAGCTTCGCCGAGGAGCGCGTGATGTTCGAGCCGTACCCCGACAAGTGGCGCGCGTTCGGCTGGAACGTGATCGAGGTGGACGGACACGACATGAGCCAGCTGGTGGCCGCGATCGACGCGCTGCCCGCCCCCGACAGCGACGTCCCCACCGTCGTCGTCTGCGAGACCGTCAAGGGCAAGGGCGTCGACTTCATGGAGCGCAACCTCGCCTGGCACGCCGGCTCGCTCGGCGCCGACGACCTGAAGCGCGCGCTGGCCGCGCTCGACCGCTCCCGCGCCGACGCACCCGACACCATCGAGCAGGAGGCCCGCTGATGCCCGTCACCTTCACCTTCGGAGAGATGCTCTCCGCCCGCTCAGTCATCGGCTCGACGCTCGCCGAGCTCGGCGAGACGCACGAGAACCTCTGGGTGCTGACGCCCGACATCGGGGCGACGCTGGTCGAGTTCCGCGACCGCTACCCCGACCGCTTCGTCGACGTGGGCCTCGCCGAGCAGGTGTGCGTCGGGATCGCCGCCGGGCTCGCGTACGACGGCAACATCCCCGTCGTGTCGGGCATGCTGCCGTTCCTCTCGATGCGCGCGCTCGAGCAGGTGCGCTCCGACGTCTGCTACCCGAACCTGCCCGTGAAGATCATCGGCACGCACGGCGGCCTCGTCGGCAACGGCGGCTCCACGCACTACGCCGTCGAGGACCTCAGCCTGATGTGCTCGCTGACGAACATGACGGTGACGTCCATCGGCGACCCCGTGATGGTCGGCGAGGTCATCCGGCAGTCGATGGACATGACCGGCCCCATCTACATCCGCCTCGCCGTCGGCAAGAAGGACAAGGTGCTCTACGAGCAGGGCGAGCACGAGATCCGGATCGGCAAGGGCATCGTCGCGCGGGACGGCTCGGACGTCACGCTGTTCACGCACGGCACGACCGTCGCGCAGTCGCTGGACGCCGCCGAACAGCTCGCCGAGGACGGCGTCTCGGTGCGCGTGGTCGACATGTTCACGCTGAAGCCGATCGACGCCGACCTGATCGAGCGCAGCGCGGCGGAGACCGGCGGCCGCTTCGTGGTCGTCGAGGACCACCTCGCCTACGGCGGCCTCGCCACGCGCATCGCCGACGTCGTCGCCGACCGCGGCATCCGCCTGACGTCGTTCGAACGGCTCGGCATCCCGCAGGTCTACGCGGGCTTCGGCGAGGACGAGCAGCTGCGCGACAAGCACGGCTACGGCCTCTCGGCGACGGTCGCGGCGCTGCGCCGCGCCGTCGGCCCCGAGACCCGCTCCGCCGCCGACGAGCCCGCCGCCGTCTGAACCCCACAGCTGACGAGGAGACACAGGATGAGGACCGTCGCCGTCACCAAGATCGGCAGCCTGCGCGATCCGGACGAGACCACCCGCGGACGCATCGGGGTCGTCGACCTCCCCGAGCAGGAGCTCGGACCGGAGGACGTGCGGATCCGCGTCGCGTACTCCGCCATCTGCGGCTCGGACCCGCATCTCGCGGAGGGCTTCTTCGGCACGGACGTGCCGATCGGCCTCGGGCACGAGCTGTCCGGTGTCGTCGAGGCCCTCGGCGAGCGCGCCACGCGGGGCGGGCTGCGGGTCGGAGACCGCGTCGCCGGCAACTTCCTGAAGTTCTGCGGCACGTGCCGCGCCTGCAACGACGGCCGGCAGCAGTTCTGCGAGAACTCCAAGGAGTACAACCGCCCCGGCATGGCGGAGACCATCACGTGGCACGAGTCGCAGGTCTACCGCCTGCCCGACGACGTGTCGCTGCTGCAGGGCTGCCTGCTGGAGCCCACCAGCGTCGCCGTCCGGATCGCCGACAAGACGCGCGTGCGCGTCGGGGACCGCGTCGCGATCTGCGGCGGCGGCCCCATCGGCCAGCTCGCGCTGCAGGTGATGCGGCGCCACGGCGCGACCTCCCTCACGCTGATCGAGCCCATCGCCGAGCGTCGCGAGATGGCTCTGCGCCACGGCGCCGACTTCGCGGTCGACCCGGTCGGCGAGGACCAGACGGCCCGTGCGGCCGAGATCACGGGTGGACGCGGCTACGACGTCGTGATCGACGCCTCGGGCTCGACCCGGGCCGTGCGGGGCCTGCTCGACATCGCGACCCTCGGCGGCACCGTCGTCTACGGCGCGATGTACCCGGACGACTTCGAGATGCCGCTGCACCTGTCCGACTACCTGTATCTGAAGGAGCTCACGCTCACGGGCGTCTTCGTCTCGCCCTACGCCTTCCCCCGCGCCCTGCAGCTGCTGCCCCACCTCGAGCTCGACGAGCTGACCGCCGCGGTCTTCGACCTCGACGACGCCGTCGCGGCGTTCGAGGCGCACGTCAGCGGCCGGCACCCCAAGGTGGTCATCCGCTGCAACTCGTTCGAGGACGACGCATGAGGCGGCTCGGAGCGGGCGGAGCGACGACGTGAGCGACCGGACGTCCGTCGCCGACGTCACGGCGGACATCGCGGGCGGCGTGCAGCCCCCGGCCCTCGAGGTGCGCGACATCGTCAAGCGGTTCGACGGCGTGCAGGCGCTGCGCGGGGTCGAGCTCGAGGTGCGCCCGGGAGAGATCCACGCGCTCCTCGGCGAGAACGGCGCCGGCAAGTCGACGCTGATCAAGATCATCACCGGTCTCTACCAGCAGGACGAGGGCGAAGTCCTGATCGCCGGCGAGCCCGTCGACTTCGCGAACGTCCGCGCCGCGCACAAGGCGGGCGTGGTCGCGCTCTACCAGGAGCTGTCGATCGTGCCGACGATCTCGGTCGCCGAGAACATCGTGCTGGGCGACGGCGCGCCCTCGACGCTCGGCGTCGTGCGCTGGGACGAGCTGCACCGCCGAGCCCGCGCACAGCTGACACGGCTGAACCAGCGCATCCCCCTCCGGCGACTCGCCGGCGCCCTCTCCCCCGTGCAGCAGACGATGGTGGCCGTCGCCCGCGCGCTGATGATCGACGCCAAGGTGCTGATCCTCGACGAGCCCACGGCGGCTCTCACCGACACGGAGATCGGCGACCTGTTCGAGGTGCTGCGCGGCCTGCGCGACGACGGGGTGGCGATCGTGTACGTCTCGCACCGGCTCGAGGAGGTGTTCGAGCTGTGCGACCGGCTCACCGTCATGCGCAACGGCCGCACGATCGTCACGAAGCCCGTCGCCGAGTCGTCGATCGACGACGTGATCTCGACCATGGTCGGCCGCGAGCAGAGCGAGCTCTATCCCGATCGCGGCACCGCCGGAGACGAGGTCGTGCTGCGCGTCGACGGGCTCTCGGGGCGCCGCGTGCGGGACGTCTCGTTCGAGGCGCGGGCCGGCGAGGTCATCGGCATCGGCGGCCTCGCGGGCTCGGGTCGCAGCGAGCTGCTGCGGCTGCTCGCCGGCGCGCAGCGGCGCAGCGACGGTCACGTCGAGGTCGCGGGCGTGTCGCTCCGCCGCCGCGGCGTGGGGCGCGCCCTCGAGGCGGGCATCGCGCTCGTGCCGGAGGAGCGGCGCAGTCAGGGCGTGATCCTGTCGGCGCCGATCTCGGAGAACGTCGCGATCGCCAACCTTCGGACGGTCGGCCCCGGCGGCATCGTGTCGGGCCGTCGTGTCCAGCAGCTCGCCCGGCGCGCGCTCGACGAGCTGCAGATCAAGGCGAGCGGCGTGCGCCAGCCCGTCGGCCAGCTCTCGGGCGGGAACCAGCAGAAGGTCGTGCTGGCGAAGATGCTCGCCCGCAGCCCGCGCGTGCTGCTCATGGACGAGCCGACGCGCGGCATCGACGTCGGCACCAAGGCCGAGATCTACCGACTCATCCGCCGGCTCGCGGCCACCGGCACCACGGTCGTCGCCGTCAGCAGCGAGCTGCCCGAGCTGATCGGGCTGTCGGACCGCATCCTCGTGATGCACGAGGGGCGCGTCGCCGGCGTGGTCGACGCGGCGGAGGCCGACGACGAGCTCCTGCTCGGATACGCATACGGAAGGGACGCCTGAGATGGCGCAGACAGACACTCTCACGATCCCCGCGGTGGGACGCGATCGCTCGGCCTGGACCCAGTGGGTGTGGCAGGGCAGCACGATCGTCGCGCTCATCCTGCTCGTCATCGTGTTCACCGCCGCCGGACGCGGGGTGTTCCTCACCCCCGGCAACATGACGAACATCCTCAACCAGGTGGCGATCCTGACGATCATCGCGGTCGCGCAGACCGTCGTGATGGTCGTGGGCGACTTCGACCTCTCGGTCGGCACGACCGCGACGCTCTCCGGGGCCTCGACCGGCGCGCTGCTGGTCGGCGGCACCCCGATCCCGCTCGCGGTGGTCGCGGGGCTCGGGGTGGGGCTCCTCGTCGGCGCCGTCAACGGCGTGCTGGTGGCCTACCTGAACCTGTCGGCGTTCGTCGCGACGCTCGCGACCATGACGACCGTCGGCGGTCTCGCCCTCATCGTCACGACCGGCACGAACATCTACGGCTGGCCCGAGGAGTTCAACATCCTCGGCCAGATGCGGGTGAACTCGATCCCCGCACCGGTGATCTACGCCGCCGTGCTGTCCGTGGTCGTGTGGCTCGTGCTGCGCTTCACCACGATCGGCCGCCGCTGGTACGCGATCGGCGGCAACGCGGAGGTCGCGCGGCTGTCGGGCGTGAGCGTGCGCTCCACGCGCTTCCTCGCCTTCGCGGTGGCGGGCGTGCTCTCGGGCCTCGGCGGCATCGTGCTGGTCAGCCGCCTCGGCAGCGCCGGGCCGAGCTCGGCGAACGACCTGATGATGTACGCCGTCGCCGCCGTCTTCCTCGGCATGACCCTGCTGCGCAGCGGCCAGGCGAACGTCGGCGGCACGCTCGTCGGCGTCGCGATCATCGGCGTCGTCCAGAACGGCCTGAACATCGTCGGCGTCAACACGTACTTCCAGCAGGTGCTCATCGGCGTGATCATCGTCGGCGCCGTCCTGCTGTCAGGGCTCAAGAAGAAGACCGTCTGACCCGGGGCGCCCGCCCCGCAACCGCAACACCCACGCATCACGCATCACGCATCACGCATCACGACAAAGGAGTTCACGATGCACGCACGAACCATGCGCAAGCCCCTGGCCGCCGCCGGCGTCTCGCTCTTCGCCCTCGCCGCCCTCGTCGGCTGCTCGGTCGACACCGGCGGAGGCACCGCCGGCGAGAGCGCCGAGAAGACCGACGGGATGGGGGACGACGGCGTCTTCAAGGTCGCCGCCTTCACCGCCGGCTACGGCACCCCCGGCGGCAAGCTCACGCTCGACGACTTCGTCGCGAAGGGCAACGAGCAGGAGAACTGGGAGGTCACGCTCTACACCAGCTCGTTCGACTACGACAAGATCAACAGCGACATCCAGACCGCCATCACGCAGGGCGCGGACGCCATCCTCGCCGGCTTCCCGGACCCGCGTCAGACAGCGCCGCTCGAGCAGGCGGCCGCCGCCGCGGGCATCCCGATCTTCTCGATCGACGGCGGCGTCGAGCCGAACGACGCGTTCGCCGTCGACATCACCTTCAGCCAGCAGCAGATGGCGGAGGCGACGGTCGGCGCGCTCGAGGAGGCCATGGGCGGCCTCGAGGGCAAGAACGTGATGGTGATCGGCCACGACCCGCACATCGGCATCACGACCCGCAGCAACCTCGCGCTCGACCTGCTCGAGGAGTCCGGCTCGAACATCGCCGGCGGCGAGATGAAGCAGGCGCTCGATCCCGGCACGGGACGCACCGAGGCCCTCAACTTCGTCACCGACTACCTCCAGGCGAACCCCGACGGGCTCGACGGGGTCTGGGTCGGCTGGGACGACGCCGCGCTCGGTGCGGTGAAGGCCATCAACGAGGCGGGCCGGGACGACATCTTCGTCACCGGCGTGGACGCGCTCGAGGAGACGACGGTCGAGATCAAGAAGGACGGCCCGATGTACGCCTCGATGGCGCAGGACTGGATCGGGGTGGTCGACCAGATGATCGACATCATGAACGACTACCGCGACTCCGCGACGCTGCCGGAGGACAACTTCATCGACCTCGACGGCGAGCTCATCGACCGCAGCAACGTCGACTCGTTCGAGCCGACCCTCTGATCCGGTGGCCGACATGGGAATCGTCACCGCCGCCGGGCTCCCGGCGCTGACCGACCTCAGCGGCGACGTCGTCGTCGTGACCGGGGCGTCGAGCGGCATCGGCCAGGCCGCCGCCGAGGTCTACGCCGCAGCCGGCGCCGTGGTGGTCGTCCTCGGGCGCAGCGCGTCGCGCGTGGCAGACGTCGCCGCCGGCATCGTCGCGGCCGGCGGGAGCGCGCACGGCTATGCGGTCGACGTCTCGGAGCGCGGCGCCATGGACGCGGTGCTGACGCGCATCGTGGACGAGGTCGGCCGCCCCACCGTGGTCGTCGCGAACGCCGGCATCGCCGGCGGCGCGAGCTACCGCGCCGACGGCAGGATCGCCGACTACACCGACGCCGAGTGGGACGAGGTGCTCGCGACCAACCTCACGGGCACGTTCGAGACCGTGCGCGCCGCGGCGCGGGTGCTCGAGCCCGGCGGGCGCATCCTGGTGACGGCATCCACCGCCGGACTGCGCACGGACCCCATGGTGTCGTACGCGTACGTGACGACGAAGGCGGGGATCCTCAACCTCGTGCGTCAGCTGGCGCTCGAGCTGGCGCCGCGCGGCATCCGCGTCAACGCCATCGCCCCGGGGCCGTTCAAGGGCACCCGGATCGGCGACGGCAAGACCGAGATCACCCCCGAGCAGGAGGCGGGCTGGGCCGAGACCATCCCCCTCGGACGGATGGGCACGATGGCCGACGTGCAGGGGCCGATGCTGTTCCTGGTCTCGCCCGCGGCGTCCTTCGTCACGGGCGCGATCCTGGCGGTCGACGGCGGCGCGCTCGCGCTGTCCCACATCGGCTTCTGAGACCGCCGCGCGCACGTGGGCGCACCGGCAGGCACGACGAACACACATCCGACACGACACATCCGACAAGACACATCCGACGAGAGGGAGATCGACACATGAGACTGGACGGCAAGGTCGCCATCATCACGGGCGGGGCGAGCGGGATCGGGCGCGCCACCGTGCACAAGTTCGTGCGGGAGGGCGCGAAGGTGCTCGTCGCGGACATCGATCGGGCCCGCGCGGAGGAGGTCGTGGCCGAGGTCGAGGAGGCCGGCTTCCCCGGCTCCGCCGCGGCGACCGCGGTCGACGTGTCCGTGTTCGCGCAGGTCGAGCAGATGGTGGCGGAAGCCGTCCGGGTCTTCGGCGCGGTCCACGTCATCTTCAACAACGCGGGCATCGCCGGCGGCGTCCCGCTGTTGGAGCACGACCCGGAGGCCGACTACGAGCGCATCGTGCGCGTCGACCAGAACGGCGTCTACTACGGCATCGTCGCGGCCGGCCGGCAGATGGCGAAGCAGGGCTCGGGCGGCGTCATCATCAGCACGTCGTCCGTGTACGGCGAGCAGGCGGCCGAGCTGTCGTTCACCTACAGCGCCGCGAAGGCGGCCGTGATCTCGTTCACCCGCTCGGCGGCGTACGAGCTGGCGGAGCACGGCATCCGCGCGGTGGCCATCACCCCCGGCCGGGTGGCGACGCCGATCATCAACCAGTTCAGCGACGAGCTGCGCGCGACGTTCGCGGCCGAGCAGCTGCGCGGCCGGCTGACGAACCCGGACGAGATCGCCGACGTCGTGGCGTTCCTCGCCTCGGACGAGTCGCGCGTCATCAACGGCACGGTGGTGAGCGTCGACGACGGCTACTCCGTCTTCAAGCAGCGGCTGCAGCTGCCGGTGTTCTGAGCGGGCCCCGATGAGCGCCGTCGCCGAACGACTGCCCCCGGGGCTCGATGTCGCGTGCCACCTCAACGTGCTGCTCGCCGACCCCGGGTCCGACCTGATCGCCTCCGCCCTCGACGCGATCGCCGCACGCGGCTTCCGTCGCGTCGTGCTGGCGCCCGTCGACGCCGACGCGTTCGACGCCGCGGGCTTCCGCAGGCTCTGCGAGGCGCGCGGGCTCACGGCGATCCCCATCGCGGGCCAGTCGCCGGGCGCCGACGTGTCCTCGTCCGACCCGCAGGTGCGCGCGGCGGGCATCGCCGCGCTGCGGCGCATGGTCGGCCTCGCGGCGGCGCTCGGCTCCGACCAGCTCAACGGCGTGCCGTACGGGCTGTTCGGCCGGGCCCCGAGCGCGGCCCCCGTCGATGCGTGGCGACGGTCCGCCGCGGCCGTCGGGGAGGTCGCGGACGAGGCGCACGAGCGGGGCGTCGCCATGGTGTTCGAGGTGCTCAACCGCTACGAGACCGCGCTCGTGAACACCGCCGACCAGGCGATGGCGTATGCCGAGGCGAGCGGGTCGCCGCACCTGCGGATCCACCTCGACACGTTCCACATGGCGGTCGAGGAGGACGACCTGGCGGGCGCGATCCGCACCGCCCTGCCGCGGCTGGCGTTCCTCGAGCTCGGCCAGTCGGGTCGCGGCGCGCTCTCCCGAGGGGCGGTGGACGTGGCGGACGTCGTGCGCGGCGCCCTCGACGCCGGCTACGAAGGGCGCTGGGGCGTCGAGGCGTTCACCGCGGCGATCCTGCCGGAGCCTGCCCGCGACGCGCTCGCGATCTGGCGCGAGCCCTATCGCGACGGCGTCCACCTGACCGACGACGCCGTGCGCGTGATCCGGGCGGGCTGGGCGTCGAGCACCGTCGGACGCCGCGCCGCGCGGCTCTCCCGCGCGCAGGTCCCGACCGTCGGGACGGCGCCGTGAGATCCATTCACGCGAATCCTGTCACCCGTGTTGTATCCGCCTCCGGCGTGGACGACACTGATCCCGAGACTTCCCCCCGGAACCCCGCGGGCGCACCGCCCGCAGCACACACACAGAGAGGTGAGTGATCCCATGACGGACACGGAGAACGCCGTGGTGAGCACGGACGCGGCATCCGCCCCGGACGTGACCACGGCAGGCGCGGAGGCCACGGCCGCCGCCGTGCGCACGGGCCTGTACATCGGAGGCGAGGAGCGCTTCACCGACGAGGTGCTGAAGGTCGCCGACCCCGCCAAGCCCGGCGTCGTCGTCGGCGAGGCGGCATCCGCCTCGAAGCAGGACGTCGCCGACGCGGTCGAGGCCGCCAAGGCCGCCTTCCCCGCGTGGTCGGCGCTGAGCGCCCAGGAACGCGCGAAGGCCATGGCCGACGCGATCGCCGGCATCGCCGACGAGCGCGACGACGACGCGGCGATCCTGTCGCAGGAGAACGGCAAGGTCCGGATGGAGGGATGGGTCGACGCGCTCGTCTTCGAGATCCGCTGGAACCTCGCCCTCGCACTGGCCGAGGAGGTCGACAAGGGCAAGGTGCTCGAGCCCGCGCCCGGCATCCCGGTCACGACGCAGGTCGGCTACCAGCCGCTGGGCGTCGTCTCGGTGATCGTGCCGTTCAACTGGCCCATCGCGATCCTCGGCGCATCGCTGCCGCACGCGCTGCTCGCCGGCAACACCGCGATCGTCAAGCCGCCGCCCTCCGCGCCGCTGGCCACGACCCGGGTCGTGCAGCGGGTGGCCGAGAAGCTGCCCGCGGGCGTGCTCAACGTGGTGACGGGCACGGACGAGAACATGTCCGCCCTCATCCAGAACACCGACGTCGCCAAGCTCTGCTTCACCGGCAGCGTCAACGGCGGCAAGCGGATGATGGAGATGGCGTCCAAGTCGCTGACGCGCGTCACGCTCGAGCTGGGCGGCAACGACGCGGCCGTGATCGCGGAGGACGCGATCCTCGATGACACGCACCTCGACCGCCTGTACGCGGCGATCTACGACACGACCGGCCAGATCTGCATGAACGCCAAGCGCCTCTACGTGCACCGCTCCCGCAAGGACGAGCTCGTCGCCGGGCTCGAGGCGCGGCTGCAGAAGGTCGTGCTCGGATACGGGCTCGACGAGGGCACCACGATGGGACCGCTGCACCAGCCGGCGCAGAAGGCCTTCGTCGAGGAGCTCATCCAGGAGGCCAAGGACGCGGGCGCCGAGGTGCGCGAGTACGGGGAGCTGCCCGGCGGCGAGCTGGAGGGCGGCAACTTCCTGCGCCCGGCGCTCGTGATCGACCCGGACCCGTCGCTGCGGGTGGTCACGATGGAGCAGTTCGGTCCCGTCATCCCCGTGATCGCCTTCGACAGCGAGGACGAGGCGATCGCGGCGGCGAACGACACGTGGGGCGGCCTGTGCGGCTCGGTGTGGACCGCCAGCCCGGACACCGCGCAGCGGATCGGCTCGCAGCTGGAGTGCGGCTACGTCTGGGTCAACGACCACGGCGCCACCCGCCTCGACCTGCGCGCGCCGTTCGGCGGCGTGAAGCAGTCGGGCTTCGGCCGCGAGCAGGGCATCGAGGGCGTGCGCGCCTTCCAGGACACCCGCTCGATCGCCACGCTCGACGAGGAGGCCCTCGCGGCCATGGCGCACTGATACGCGACAATCCCTCTCTGCGCCGAGAATGCGTGCGACACGCGCATTCTCGGCGCAGAGTCGTATTCTCGGTGGATCCTCGCGGTGTCAGCGCAGCAGCGCGCGGCACGCCAGGTGCAACGCCAGCCGGGAGCCGGGATCGCCCATGTCGACCCCGAGCAGCTCCTGGATGCGCTGCATGCGGGTGCTGACCGTGTTGCGGTGCACCTCCAGCGCGTCGGCCGTCGCGGCGATCCCCGACTCGTTGTCGAGATAGGCCGCGAGGGTGCGCAGCAGCACGTCGTCCTCGCCGCGCAGGGGCGCCAGCAGCGACTCGGCCGCGGGCAGGAACGTGTCGTTCTCGGTGCGCGCGAGCAGCAGCTGCTCGAGGCCGAAGGTGTCGACCCGCACGAACCACCCGGTGGAGGAGCGATCGCTGGCGATGCGCGCGGCGTCGGCCGCCTCGCCGAGCGTCGCCGCGAGCCCGGGCGCGTCGCGCTGCAGCGAGCCGACGCCGGTGGCCACGTTGAACGCGCGCCTCGTCGACTCGTGCAGCGACCGCAGCGCCCCGACCGCGGCCTCCAGCTCGCCGGGGGCGGGGGCCTCGACGACGCGCAGCCAGCCCGTCACGCCCCGTCCCATCACGGTCGCGTGATGCTCGAGCCCCAGGGTGCTGAGGCCCGCCGTGACCGACCGCAGCAGGCCGTGCGGGTCCACGCGCCCGCGGGAGACGATCCGGAACCCCAGGTGATGCCCGTTCTGGCGCCAGCCGCGCTCGAGCATGCGCCTCTCCACGTCCGCGTCGTGAGCGCCGCGCAGCTCGAGGAACTCGCGCAGGAGGTCGGCGGACACCGAGGCGTCGCTCACCGCCGCCACCTCGTCGATCAGGATGCGGGCGGCCACCGCGGGCATCGCGACGTCCGCGGCCACGGCGAGCGCCCGCAGCTGCGAGGGACGGATGCCCGTCGCGAAGAACGCCAGCCGCAGCCCAGGCCGAGACGGGCTGTCCACGCGCACGCTCGCCACCGACACGTCGTCGGCCTCCGCCAGGTCGGTCCATCGCTCCCAGTCGATCGCGGCGGCGGCCGGCCCCAGCTCGCCGCCCGCCTCCTCCAAGACGCCCGACGCGTCCAGCAGCGCGACGCCCCGACCGGTCGCGGCCGCGAGATGTGCCAGCAGATCGCGCAGATCCCGTGCGGGGTAACGGAAAACCGTGACGAGGCGGCGCACGATCTCGAGCGCCACCGCGTCGCGCGCCAGCGCGAGCCGCCAGCAGGTCTCGGCGAGCTCGAAGGGCCGCTCGGCCTCCAGCACCAGCAGTCCGATCCGATCGGCGAGGCGACGCGCCCCCTGTCCCAGGGCCTCCGCCCCCGGCACCGCGAGGGCGGCGTAGCTGCGGTCCCGCACGCGGCGCAGCAGCGCGTCCGTGCGCCACGGCTCGGCCGGGAGCGGCGTCGCGAGGATCGCCAGGCGTCCGCCCCCGTCGTCGGCCAGGTGCTCGTCGGTGAGCGCCAGGGCGGCCGCCGGCCACTCGCCGTCCGCCGGCCCCGCGACGTGCCGCACGCCGCCGTGCGCCGACTCCGCGCGCAGGGCCGCCAGATCGAGGACGCTCACCATGCGGGGTCCAGTGCCTCGATGCCGTAGAACGAGGGGACCACGCGCCGCATCCGCTCGCGCGACGCGCGCCACCACCCCGACACGGGCAGCTCGACGACGGCGACGTGCTGACCGAGCTTGAGCTGCGGCACCTCGAGGATGGCGCGCGTGCGTGCATCTACCACCGCCAGCACGTCGGGAGAGGAGCTCACCAGGGCGCCGTCGGTGACGAGGGCGAGCGTCTCCGTCCTCGTCACGAGACGATGCACCGCGCCGTCCGCCCCGGAGATCTCGAACGACTGCACCTGCGGGTCGACAGGGCCGGTCAGGGCGTCACGGATGCGCCCGACCGCCAGCAGCCGACCGCCGAGCGCCTCGGCGAACTCCGGCACGGGCAGCTCGCGGGCGCCGAGGAACGCGCGACCCAGGTCGAGCGCGCGGGAGAGCATGCCGGGCATCGCGTGCTGCCGCAGGTCTCCCACGGTGAAGCCGCCGACGACGACGGCGCCCGTGCCGCCCGCCTGCTGCAGCGCGGCGCGCACCAGCGACTCGACGTCGGTCGGCCGCGCGCTCTCGATCAGCGTGACGCCCGCGCCGGTGGTGACGGCGAACACGAGACCGGGCACGCCGTCGACGACGAGCGAGACCTGGTCGATGCGCGGCAGAGCCCTCCCCATGCAGTCGGCGTCGACGAGCACGCGCCCGCCTGCCGCCACCGGGCCGGTGAGACCGTTCAGGCCCCCGATCTCGAACGAGCACAGGGCGGGCACCTCGCGCCCCAGCCACCGCTCGACGGCCGCCACGAGCGGCGCGAACGGCTCGATTCCCGGCAGCCGCTCGGTGAGCACCATCGTCGAGCCCGCGAACGCCGCCGCGATGCAGGGCGTCGCGGGGTCCAGGTCGTCGACGCAGACGAGGTCGACCGGCCAGCTCGCCGAGCGCGCGATCAGCTCCAGGTGGGTGGTCACTCCCCCGCCTCCGGACCCCAGCAGCGCGCAGCCGCGGGCCAGGGCCGCGACATCGGCTCGCTCGACCCGTCGCGCCACGTCCGTCAGCCTAGGCCTCGTCGGGGAGACCGCGTGAGCCCTGAGCGACAGCCCGTCCTCGGGCGATCCCGGACGCGCACGATCCCGGACCCCGCGATCAGCGCGACTCGACGGGGCGGAACGTCTCGTCGAGCCCGAAGGCGGCGGGGCCGAACGCGGCGAGCGCCTCCGGCGTGCGCATGAGGTCGGGCGTCGAGATGCCGAGCACCCGCACTCGTTGCCCGTAGCGCAGCCCCTCGGTCGTGATCGGCTCGGCGGTCTCGTGGTCGACGACGCAGATGAGGTCGGGCACGATCGCCAGCAGCTCGCCGCCCCGCCGTGCCGTCAGGTTCTCGTTCTGGAACGCGATCTCGAGCTCGTCGCCGCCGTCGAGCGGCGCGATCCGCGCGAGGCCGCGCGCGAAGCCCTCCGTGGTGCGGCGGTCGACGTCGACGACTTTGCCCACGAACAGCTCGCGCACGTGCGAGTAGAGCGTCGGGGCCAGGGTGTCGGCGATCGCCTCGAACGGCGAGCGCTTCTGCTCGCGCGCGACCCGGATCGCCCGGCCGAGGGCGAGCGCCATGGAGATGGTCCGCGGCACCGCCGTGCGCTTCACGTCGGCACCGGACATGGCGTACTCGGCGATGTGGCCGACCCCGCCGAGGCGGATCGTCACGGCGCGCGCCAGCCGCTCCATCTGCCGGTCGTCGTCGCCGGTGTCGATGATCACGCGCTCGCCGCGCTCGCCCGCGAGGGCGAGCGGCGAGCCGTGCACGCCGTACACGGCGAAGGTCTCCATCGACAGCTCGGGGAAGGCGCGGCCCATGCCGTCGGCGTCCACCACCGGCAGGCCCGTCTCGGCGGCCACGACGAACGGGATCATCGAGTTGATGCCGCCGCACTCGATCGGCATGGTGGCGTCGGCCGTCCGTCCGAGGTGCTCCTCGAGCGTGCGCAGCGCGAGCACGGGCTCGGTGCCGGCCGGGATCTTCTCGATCATGACGGTGGGCGCGCCCATCTGGGCGGTCGGGATGACGAAGGCGTCATCCGGCAGCTCGTCGGGGTCCAGCACCGTGATCGCCCCGTCGCCCAGCACGCGCTCGACGAGCTTCGACCCGATGTAGGGGTCGCCGCCGCCTCCCGTGCCGAGCAGGGTCGCGCCGCGGGCGAGGTCGGGCAGATCGGCGGCCGTCAGCTCCCAGCTCATGCGTGCACCGCCGAGACCGTGCCGTCGAAGCGATGGGCGGGGATGTCGTAGCCGAAGTACCGGGGACCGACCATCGCCAGCGCCTCCTCCGAGTGCCAGCGGGGATCGCTCGGCGCCGCGAGCACGCGCACCCTCTGGCCGTAGCGCAGGCCCTCGGTGGTGATCGGCTCGCCCGAGTCGTGCTCGAGCACCATGATGAGGTCGGGCGTCGTCGCGAGGGTGCGCCCGTCGAGCTCCGCGATGAGGTGCTCGTTCTGGAACCGCAGCGTCAGCTCGCCCGCGCCGTCGATCCGCGCGGTGCCGCGGGCGAAGCCGCTGGTGGTGCCGCGCTGGACGTCGACGACCTTGCCGGAGAACAGCTCGCGCCCTCCCAGCAGCCCGGCGACGCGCTCGACGGGGTCGAGCTTGAGCTCGCGGGCCTCCCGGATGCCTGCGCCGAGGTCGATGCACTGCCGCAGCGAGCCGTCCACGAGCGACTCGCGTGCCTGCGCGCCGCTCATCGCGAAGCCCGAGATCATGATGGAGCAGCCCATCTCGACGGCCGCGACGCGCGCGATCCGCTCGGTCCAGAGGTTGTCGACCGTCTGGAGCACGCCGACGTTGCCCTTCTCATCGCTGAAGGCGAGCGGCGAGGCGCTCACGCCGTACAGCGTCGGGAGCACCATCTGCAGCTCGGGGAACGCCCGTCCCATGCCGTCGCCGTCCACCAGCGGCAGGCCGAGCGCCGCCGCGGCCGCGATCGGGATGGTCGAGTTCACGCCGCCCGCCTCGGCGCACGCGACGTGCGTCACGGGCCGGCCGAGGTAGGTGCCGAGGGCGCGCACGGGCCCCATGACCTCGTCGAGCCCGGGCAGCTTCTCGACCATGACGGTCGGCGCGCCCATCATCGCGACGGTCAGCACGAGGGCGTCCTCCGGCAGCTCGTCGAGGCGCACGGCGGTGACGGGCCCGTGCTCGGCGATCGCCCGCTTGGCGAGCAGGGCCCCGATGTACGGGTCGCCGCCTCCGCCGGTGCCGAGGACGGCGGCGCCGCGGGCCAGGTCGTCGATCGACGCGCTGTCGACGCGCCAGCTCATCGCGCGCCCATCTCGAGGTCGCCGACCGCCTTGACCCGCACGCGCGTGGCGTTGCCGGGCAGGTACGGGATCGGCACCTCGTCGAAGTCGACGATCGCGACCGAGTCCGGGCGGGCCCCGGCGGCGACCGCCTTCTCGACGGCCTCCTGCTTCACGGCGGCGATGATCTCGTCGCGCCGCCCGGGCTCGACCACGGTCACCTTGTCGATCTCGCCGCCGACCTGGGCGATCGACGCGCCGATCGCGTTGGCCACGGCGTAGTTCTCCGGCCGGTGGACGACGCCGAACACCGGCAGCTCGTCGGGCAGCAGGATGGATCCTCCGCCGACCGCCACCACGGGGATGGGGTCGGGCGACGTGCGCATCCGGTCGACGGCCTCCGCGACGCGCTCGGCGATCCGCGCGAGCACGCGCTCGACGAGCTCCGGGTCGAGGTGAGCGACCTTCGACGCGTCGCCGATCTGCGCCCGGCCGGCCGCGACCGCGATGTCCGTGGCGGTCAGCGTGGAGCCGCCGAACACGAGCGCCTCGCTCGTCAGCCGGTAGCCGACGGACTCGGGCCCCACCTCGGCCGTGTCGACGTCGACGATGCTGCCGCCGCCGATGCCGATGGACAGCACGTCCGGCATGCGGAAGTTCGTGCGGATGCCCGCGACCTTGACCTCGTTCGCCGTCTCGCGGGGGAAGCCGCCGATCAGCAGCCCGATGTCGGCGGTGGTGCCGCCCACGTCGACGACCGCGCACGTCGACAGCCCGCTCGTGACGGCGGCGCCGCGCATCGAGTTGGTGGGCCCCGACGCGAACGTCGCCACCGGGTAGCGGCGCACGAAGTCCTCGTCCATCAGGGTGCCGTCGTTCTGGCTGAGCAAGATCGGCGCGTCGATGCCGTGCGACCGCACGGCCGCCGTCAGCCCGTCGACGATCTCGCCCGCGAGCTCGCGCAGCGCGGCGTTGATGATCGTGGCGTTCTCGCGCTCGAGCAGGCCGATCCGCCCGATCTCGTGACTGAGCGACACCGCGACGTCGTCGCCGAGCACCTCGCCGACGATCCGCGCGGCCTCGAGCTCGAGGTCGTGGTTGACGGGGCTGAACACGCTGGAGATCGCCAGCGATCGCACGCCGGCCGCCTTCATGTCCCGCGCGTGCTCCCGCAGCTCCTCGGGGTCGAGCGGCGAGATCGGCCTGCCGTCGAACTCGTAGCCGCCGTGTGCGAGGTACGTACGAGCCTGCAGCGCCTCGACGAGCGGCTGCGGCCAGTCGACGAGCGGCGGCAGGGCGCGCGTCGCGGGCAGGCCGAGCCGCAGCGCGGCGGTCGGCGCGAGACGCTTGGCCTGCACGAGGGCGTTGATGAAGTGCGTCGTGCCGATCATCACCGCCTCGACGTCGCCGCCCCCGAACGCGTGCTGATCGCGCAGCGCCTCCACCGCCTGCACGATGCCGCTCGTGACGTCCGGGGTGGTCGAGTGCTTGACCGCCGCCAGGGTCGTGGTGCCGTCCATGAGGACCGCGTCGGTGTTGGTGCCGCCGACGTCGATGCCGATGTGCATGAAGCTCGTCTCTCTCTTCCCGCTCGGGGTGCGTTCGGGTCCGGGTTGCGTTCGATGGTGCGTCGGATTTGCGCGGGGCGCGCCCGCGGCCCGATGGGCCGGATGCGATCAGGCCGTCTGCGCCTGCTGCTCCGCGGCGATCTCGGGGGTCTTCGCGCTGCCGACGCCCCGCACCCAGCCGAGGCGGCCGGCCGCGATGTAGAGCGCCATCGACAGCAGCAGGCTCAGGACGGACGGGATGCCCCAGGTCACGAAGTAGCCGACGACCGCGGACACCGCCCAGATGATGAGCGTGGCGGGCACGAAGCGCGGTGCCGACGACGGCAGCGTGCCGGACGCCTTGCTCACCTCGAGGTCGCTGCGCCACCGCTTCACGACGAAGTACTCGGCCACCATGATCCCCGCGATGGGCGGGAAGACGACGGAGAGCACCGTGAGGAAGGCGGTGAACTGGCCCAGGATGCCGACCGCTGCGAGGACCGTGCCGACCACGCCCAGCACGATGGTCGTCGTGACGCGGTGCAGCTGCCGGCGGAAGGTCGTGGAGACGAAGTTCACCAGTCCGAGCGACGACGAGTACAGGTTCCAGTCGTTGATCTTGAGCGTGCCGCTGATCACGATCAGCAGTCCCACGAAGCCGACGGACGAGGTGACGATCGCGACGATGTCGCCGCTGCGGGCGGCGTGCGCGAGCAGCACTCCCGCCAGGCCGATGACGAACTCGCCCAGGCTGACGCCCACGACGGTCTGCTTGACCACGTCCCGGCCGGAGCGGTTGAAGCGCGTCATGTCGCCGGTGATGATCGCGCCGACGATCACTCCGCCCGCGACGATGCCCGAGCCGGCGAGGATCGACATCTCGGGGCCGGCCGGGGCGCTCGTGAGCAGCGTGCCGAGGTCGTGGCGCGAGAGCTCGGAGATGACCGACCAGCCGACCAGCACGAGGAAGAGCGGGACGGTGACGTTCGCGAGCCACTGCATGCCCTTGAAGCCGAAGGCGACGATCGCCGTGACCGCGAGTCCGCAGATCAGGCTCCATCCCCAGGCGGGCAGCACGCCGGGCATCAGGGCGTCGAGCGAGTCGGCGGCGATCGCCGAGTGGATGCCGAACCAGCCGATGAGGCTGATGCCGACCGCCAGGCCGACGAGCGAGGCGCCGACCTCGCCGAAACCGGTCCACCGTGCGAGCAGGGCGGTGTTCAGGCCCTCGCGCTGGCCGATGATGCCGACCAGGCACATGATCACCTCGACGATGATCGAGCCGAGCAGGATGGCCCAGAACGCGTTCGCGAACGACATGCTGAAGCCGAGGGTGGCGCCGAGCAGGAACTGCGAGAGCGCGGAGACCTGGCCGAAGCGCTGGACGGCGATGCCGAACCAGTGCTTGCGATCGGAGAGGGGCACGCGGGAGAGGGCGTAGTCGTCGACGTGGGCGGAGCTTGCCATGACGGCTCCTTCGGGGAGAGGAGGCACTGGAAGGGTGGGGTTCCGCAAGCGTAGGAGCCGCCCCCGCGACGCGCGATGTGCAGTGCGTCGGTTATCGTCGTCGAACTGTGCCGAATGCCCATCCGCCCCGAGATGTGCTCAGTGAGCGCGCGAGCCGGACCGCCACCGCGCACGGAGCTCCCCGGCCCGCACGGCCGCCGCGACCCGGTTCTGGGCAGGAGGGATGGGGCACGAGTAGTAGTCGCTGAAGCCGCACGGCGGCACGATCGCGCGGTTGAAGTCCAGCGTGATCGCCGCTCCGGACGCCACGGCGTCCAGGCGCAGGAAGCGACCGGGCGCGTAGCTCTCGGAGCCCGTGGTCGCGTCGGCGAACACCAGCACCAGCGCCGGGCCGTCGGCGAAGACCGAGAAGGCGTACGGCACACCGTCGATCTCCGCGCGCACGGTGCCCGGGACGGCCTTGGTGTGCCCCGTGTCCGAGTCGCGCGTGAACCCCCAGGGCACCTGCTGCACCTCGTCGTGCGCCTCGAACACCGCCGGGACGACCCATGCCGGGTCGTGGTCGACGGTCTCGATGCCGTCGAAGTCGTCCAGCGCCGGCGCCTCGGCGTCGTAGATGCGCAGCTCGTAGCCGGTGCCGTCGAGGCTGAAGACGTCCGCCGTGACGCTCCCGGCACGCAGCAGCGGCAGCCCGTCGGGCCCGAGACGCCGCACGAGCGTCTCCTCCCCGATGCTCTCGGCGCCCGAGGCGGTGACCAGCTCGAGCTCGCCGAGCGGGCGCACCCGGACGCCCTCCTCGTCGCCCACCCGATGGACGGTCGCGGGGAGGCCCCGGACCTGCTCCGGCGCACCGCCGACGCGCTGGTAGTCGACGAGGGCGATGTTGCCCGCCGGGCCGGAGACCTGCTGCAGCCGCAGCTGCCGCCAGGCGTCGTACGCGGACCTGTCCGCTTCGCTGCTGCTCATGCCGCCATTCTCACCCCCGTGTCGGCCCCCGCCGCGACAATCCCTCCACGCGCCGAGAATGCGTACGCCGCACGCATTCTCGGCGCGCAGACGTATTCTCGAGATTTGCGCGCGCACAGAACGTCAACTATGGTTGACGCTATGGCCGATTCCGTCACCGCCGTGGGCTCCGACCCGGACGAGCCGATCCCCCACCTCTTCCGCATCGCGGAGCAGCGCCGCGCGCTCAGCCGCGAGGAGGAGACTCAGGTGCGTCGAGCGCGTGTGCAGGGATACTCGTGGGAGGCCATCGCCACCGCCCTCGGCATCACCAAGCAGGCAGCCCACAAGAAGTTCGGCCGGAAGTAGCACCATGCCCGACAGCCCCCGTCGCAATCCGTTCGCCCGCCCCCGTAAGGACGACGGTCCCCGCGCGACCTTCCGCCAGCTGCTGCCCTTCCTGTTCGAGCACAAACGCGTGCTGGTCTGGGTCTCGGTGCTCAGCATGCTCGGCGCTCTCGCGACGCTGGTGCAGCCGCTGCTCATCGGCCAGGTCATCGAGCGGGTACAGACCTCCGAGCCCCTGGGCCTCCTGGTGTGGGCTCTCGTGCTGTTCGTCGTGGTCTCGTCCGCGATCAGCGCGTATCAGCACTTCCTGCTGCAGCGCACGGGCACGGCCGTGGTGCTGTCGAGCCGGCGGAGGCTGATCGCACGCATCCTGCACCTGCCGGTGTCCGAGTTCGACGCCCGCCGCACCGGCGACCTGGTGTCCCGGGTCGGCACGGACACGACCATGCTCTACGCGGTGCTGACGCAGGGCCTCGCCGACAGCGTGGGCAGCGTCCTGCTGTTCATCGGTGCGCTGATCGCGATGCTCGTGATCGACCCCGTCCTGCTGCTCAGCATCGTCGGGGTGATCGGCGCCAGCGTGGTGGCGGTCGTGGCGTTGAGCGGCCGGATGCGCCGCGCCACGGCGCAGCAGCAGCAGCGCGTCGGCGAGCTGACGAGCGGCATCGAGCGCGCGATCGGCGCCGTGCGCACCATCCGCGCCGCCGGTGCGACAGCACGCGAGGAGCAGGCGGTCGCCGCGAAGGCGTCGCAGGCCTACGAGTCCGGTGTCGAGGTCGCGCGCGCCTCCGCGCTCGTCGTGCCGATCGCCGGCGTGGCGCTGCAGGCGTCGATGCTCGTCGTCCTGGGCGTCGGCGGGATGCGCGTGGCGTCGGGCGCCGTGGCCGTGTCGAGCCTGGTGACGTTCGTCATGTTCCTGTTCCTGCTGGTCATGCCGCTCGCCTCCGCCTTCGGCGCGATCGCCAGCGTGGGGCAGGCGCTGGGCGCGCTCGGCCGCATCCAGGAGGTGCTCGACCTGCCCGACGAGACGTCGACGGATGCCGCCCCTCGACCGGCCGCCCCGGTCGCGGACGCCCCCGCCCTGGCGTTCCGCGACATCCGCTTCCGGTACCCGGAGGCGTCGGTGGCCGCTCGCGAGCGCGCGGCGAGGGAGGCGGTCGAGGCGCACGTGCCGCTGTCGGAGGACGACGACGCGACGGTCGCCGTCACGGAGGACGTGCTGCGGGGAGTGACCTTCGAGGTGCCGCGCGGCGCCCGCGTGGCGCTCGTCGGGCCGAGCGGCGCCGGCAAGTCCACCGTGCTCGCGCTGCTCGAGCGGTTCTACGACCCGTCCTCCGGCCGCATCGAGCTCGACGGCCAGGACATCCGCGAGCTGTCGCGGGAGGACGTGCGCGCCCGGTTCGGCTACGTCGAGCAGGACGCTCCCACGCTCGCCGGCACGATCGCCGACAACCTGCGCCTCGCGTCGCCGGACGCCTCCGACGCCGACTGCGAGCGTGTGCTGCGCGCGGTGAACCTCGGCGGCGTGATCGACCGGTCGCCGTTCGGCGTCGACACCCCGGTGGGCGAGGACGGCGTGATGCTCTCCGGCGGCGAGCGCCAGCGGCTCGCGATCGCGCGGGCCCTGCTCGCGGCGCCGCCGATCCTGCTGCTCGACGAGTCGACGTCGTCGCTGGACGGTCTCAACGAGCAGCTCATGCGCGACGCGATCGACGCGGTCGCCGAGGGGCGCACCCTGCTCGTGATCGCGCATCGCCTGTCGACCGTGGTCGACAGCGACCGCATCGTGGTGCTGGATCGCGGCGAGGTCGTCGGGCAGGGCACGCACAGCGAGCTCGTGCGGGACGTCCCCCTCTACCGCGATCTCGCCCGCCACCAGCTGCTGGTGTGAGCGCGGGCCGCGGCGTGGGACGCGCCGCGGCCTACTCCCGGGGGCGGCCCCGTCGGCGCTTCGCCGGTGCCGTCCGGATGGTCTCCGTCTGCCACGGGATGGCCGTTCCGGTGGGATGGGCGACCTCCGCGCCGGCGCCGAAGCGCGCCCGCAGGTCGGCCTTGCGCACCTTTCCCGAAGCCGTGCGCGGCAGGTCGTCCACGACGACGACGTTCTTGGGGATCTTGTACCGGGCGATGCGCCCGTCCAGGTGGGCGCGCACCTGATCGGTGGTGACCTCGACGCCCTCCTGCACGGTGAGGATCGCCCACGGCACCTCGCCCCATCTCGGGTCGGGCACGCCGATGACGGCGGCGCCCGTGACGCCCTCGATGTCGAAGAGGTGGTTCTCGACCTCCGCCGGGTAGATGTTCTCGCCGCCGGAGATCACCATGTCCTTCAGCCGGTCGGCGATGAACAGGTAGCCGTCGGCGTCGAGATAGCCCATGTCGCCGGTGCGGAACCAGCCGTCCTCGGTGAAGGCCGCCTCGTTCGCGTCCGGCAGGTTCAGGTAGCCGGGGAACACGTTCGGCCCGCGCGCCTCGATCTCGCCGACGGTGCCGCGCGGCACGACGTCGCCGTTCTCGTCGGCGATCCGCACGGCGGAGAAGAAGTGCGGCAGGCCGACGCTGCCCTGCTTGTCGCGCGTGCGATCGGCGGGAAGCGCGGTGTGGCCGGGCGAGGTCTCGGTCATGCCGTAGCCCTGCGTGAAGCTCAGCCCGCGCTCCTCGTAGACGTCGAGGATCCGGGTCGGCACGGCGGAGCCGCCGCACGTGAGGCGGTTGAGGCTCGACAGGTCCGTGCCGGCCCAGTCGGGGTGGTCTGCCATCAGCTGGTACGTCGTGGGAACGCCGCTCAGCATCGTGATGCGGTGCTGCTGGACCAGCGCCAGCGCGCGACCCGGATCGAACCCCTTCTCGAGCACGATCGTGCCGCCCTTGAGGACCAGGGGCAGCGCGCCCATGCCGAGCGCCGCCGCGTGGAAGAGCGGCGAGATCAGCAGCGCCACGTCCGACGAGACGAGGTCGTAGTCGATCACGCAGTTGAGCGACACCCACGTGAGGTTGGCGTGGGTGAGCACCGCTCCCTTCGCCCGGCCGGTGGTGCCGGAGGTGTAGAGGATCGCCGCCGGGTCCTCGGGCGCGACCGGCACGTCGACGTGTCCGCCCGTCGGTCGCGTCATCAGCCGTCGCAGGCCGGGCTCGTCGTCGTCGCCGTCGCCGGTCGGGATGACGTGGGGGATGCCGCCCGACTCGACGCCCGGCGCGATCTTGTCGTGCAGCTCGGGGTCGTAGATCACCGCGCGGGCTCCGCTGTCGGTCAGCACGTGCGCCACCTCGGGCGGGGCGAGCCGGGTGTTGATCGGCACGAACACGGCGCCCAGCTGCGCGACCCCGAACAGGGTCTGCAGGAAGGCGGGGCTGTTCTCGCCGATGTACGCGACGGCGTCGCCCTTGCCGATGCCCTTCGTCGCGAGCACCGCGGCGATCCGGTCGGCCGCGTCGGCGAACTCTCGGTAGGTGTACGACGCGTCGCCGAAGATCAGCGCGGTCTTGTCGGGGGTCCTGGTGCGGCGGGTGGAGGGCCACGCGCCGATTCCGGGGTGGGTCATCTCGCTCCTCGTCGTTGAAGGCGATCGGATGGGTGGGGGCGTCCGGCTCTGCCGACGGGCGTCGGCCGGGCGACGCGACGGGCCGCCGGGGTCGGGACTCAGCGGTAGAAGCGGTAGAGGCCGCGGGCGATGACGGCGGGGCGCTCGCCGCCCTCGATCTCGAGGGTCTGGTCGACCGTGAGCTGCACGCCGTCGCCCTTGACCTCCTCGACCTCCGCGACGACGGCGTTCATGCGGACCCGCGAGCCGACGGGCACGGGCGAGACGAAGCGCACCCGGTCGAGGCCGTAGTTGACCTTGGTGGTGACCCCCTCGGTCTCCAGCAGCTCGCTCCAGAACCGCGTGGCGAGCGAGAGCGTGAGGAAGCCGTGTGCGATCGGGCCGCCGAACGGCCCGTCGGCCGCGGTGGCCGGATCGGTGTGGATCCACTGGTGGTCGTCGACGGCGTCGGCGAACGTGTCGACGCGGTCCTGCGCGATCTCGGCCCACTCGGTCCAGCCGAGGTCGGCGCCGGCGAGCGAGGCGAGCTCGTCGAAGGTGGCGGTGGTGGTCATGTTCTCCTCCGGGTGCGTGGCGGTGGTGCGTGGTGGTGGTGCGCGGCGGCGTGCTCAGGCGAAGGCGGAGGCCCCCGTGAGCGAGCGTCCGACGATGAGCGCGTTGATCTCGTGGGTGCCCTCGTACGAGTAGACGGCCTCGGCGTCGGCGAAGAACCGGGCGGCGTCGTGCTCGAGCAGCAGCCCGTTGCCGCCCAGCACCTCCCGGGCGAGCGCTGCCGTCTCGCGCGCACGCTCGGCGGTGACCATCTTCGCCAGCGCGGAGTTCTCGTCGCTCCACACGCCGGCGTCCTGCCGGGCGGACAGCGCGGTGACGAGGGCGAGCGACGAGGTGACGTTGCCGAGCATCCGGGCGAGCTTCTCCTGCACGAGCTGGAAGCCCCCGAGCGCACGCCCGAACTGCTCGCGACGCGCCGTGTACGTCAGGGCGGCGTCGAGGGCACCGGCCTGCAGCCCCGTCGCGATCCACGCGACGTCCGAGCGCATGCGACGCAGGAGCGCGGCGACGTCGCGCCACGACTCGACCCCATGGAGACGCCTGTCCTCCTCCACGCGGACGCCGCGCAGCACGATGTGGGTGTTCTGCATGGGACGCAGCGACACCTTGCCGCGGATGCCCCGGACATCGACGCCGGGGGCGTTCCTGTCGACGAGGAAGGCCTTGATCCGTCCGTCGGCGTCGTCGCGTGCGAAGACGGCGAGGACGTCCGCGGTGGCGGCGCCGCCGATCCATCGCTTCTCGCCGTCGATGGTCCACGTGTCGCCCTCCCGCCGCGCCCGCGTGGCCAGCCCTCCGGCGATGTCGGAGCCGTGATCGGGCTCGGTGAGGCAGAAGGCCCCCCTCATCTCGAAGGAGCGCACCAGCGGATCCCACCGCGCCGCCTGCTCGGCTGAGCCGCCGTACCGGATGGCGGTGCGGAACAGCCCCGCCTGGGCGGTGTACGCGGTCGCGACCGAGACGTCGGCTCGGGCGAGCGTGAGGCAGCGGAAGCCCGAGAACGTGCTCGAGTCGGCCTCCTCGACCGCCACCCCCTCGGGGTCCATCAGCCGCAGCGGCACCAGTGCGTCGAGCACGGCGTCCGGCATCACGGCGCGCTCCCACGCATCGGCCATGAGCGGCACGATGTCGCGCCGCAGGGTGGCCGACAGGCCGTCGAGCGCCGCTCGGGCGGCCGCGCTGAGGTGGCGCTCCGCGAAGCCGTAGCGCTCCAGCACGGCGTCGACGGTCGTCGAGGAATCCCCGTCGGTCATCGCGTCCTCCCGAATGCGCCGTGCGCGAGGCTGGCTCTCACGAGAGCCCCAGCAGGCGGGCGGCGTTGTCCTTCATGATGCCGGGCACCACCTCGGGCTTGAAGAGCCCGACGGCCTCGGCGTCCCGCATCCAGCGATCCGGGGTGAGGAGCGGGAAGTCGGAGCCGAACAGCACCCGATCGCGCAGCAGCGAGTTGGCGTGCCGCACGAGCTCGGCCGGGAAGTACTTCGGGCTCCATCCCGACAGGTCGATCCACGTCGAGTGCTTGTGCGTCGCGACCGAGAGCGCCTCGTCCTGCCAGGGCACGGACGGGTGCGCCATCACGATCTGCAGCGTCGGGAAGGCCGCGGCGACCCCGTCGAGCAGCATGGGGTTCGACAGCGCGAGCCGGAGGCCCCGCCCACCGGGCATGCCGGCGCCGATCCCGGTCTGGCCGGTGTGGAAGAGCGCGGGGACGCCCGCGTCCTGCAGCAGAGCGTAGACGTCGTGGAAGCGCTCCTCGCCCGGGTCGAATCCCTGCACCGTCGGGTGGAACTTGAAGCCGCGCACCCCGTGGTCCTCGAGCAGCCGTCGCATCTCGTCGAGCGCGTCCGGCCGGTTCGGGTCGACCGAGCCGAACGGGATCAGCACGTCGTTGTTGCGTGCCGCGCCCTCGGCGATCTCGGCGCTCGAGATCGGCGCCTGGCCGAGGTTGGTCGTGGCGTCGACGGTGAACACCACCGCCGCCATCCGCCGTTCGCGGTAGTACGCCGCCACGCCGTCCAGGTCGGGCCGCGGGCCGTCGGCTCGGAAGTATCGGCTCGCGGCGTCCTGAAGGTCGGGCGGCAGCGACGAGCGCCCGTGTCCGTCGACCTCGATGTGCACATGGCTGTCGATCGCCTCGATGGCGTCCAAGTCGATCGCGGGCTCGTAGCGCGTCATGTCGGCGGTCCGATCAGGCCTGCGGCGGCTGCAGCTCGTCGGGCAGGGGCGGGAAGGTCTCTCCCAGCGACTGCAGCTCGCCGACCTCGGCGGCGAAGGACTCCACCAGGGCGTCGTACGTCCAGCCGCCCTCCCGGTAGGCCGTCGCGACCGGCTCGGGGTGCGACCAGAGCTGCAGCCGGTCGCCGCCCACGCCGATCGCCTGTCCCGTCACCCCCGCGGCCTCGTCCGACGCGAGGAACGCGACCAGGCCGGCGACGTCGGCCGCCGTGCCGAAGCCGAGGTCGTGGCGGAAGAACCGCGGCATGGGCTCGCCCTTCTCGTCGGCCGCGACGGCGGAGGCGAAGTACGGCACGGTCGCGGTCATCGCGGTCGCCGCGACGGGGATGACCGCGTTGGCCGTGATGCTCGCCCGCTTCAGCTCGAGGGCCCAGGTGCGCACCATCCCGACGATGCCGGCCTTCGCGGCGGCGTAGTTGGTCTGACCGAAGTTGCCTCGCTGGCCGGTGGGCGAGCCGATCGCGATGATCCGGCCGCCCTCCCCCTGCTCGCGCAGGCGGATCGCCGCCTCGCGGACGATCGTGAAGGTGCCGCGCAGATGCACGCCGATCACGGTGTCGAAGTCGTCGTCGCTCATCTTCCACAGCACGGTGTCGCGCAGCACGCCGGCGTTCGTGACGACGATGTCGAGTCGCCCATAGGTCTCGAAGGCCGCGTCGACGAGCTGCTTCGCGGTCTCGGTCGGGCCGACCGGTGCGACGACCGCGGTGGCGGCGCCGCCTGCGTCGGCGATGGCGCGGACCGCGGCGTCGGCGGCGGACTCGACCACGTCGTTCACGACGACGGAGGCTCCCTGGCGGGCGAGCTCCTGGGCGTAGGCGAGGCCGAGCCCGCGGCCCGATCCGGTGACGATGGCGACCTTGCCGGTGAGCGTCATGGGTAATCTCCTTCGATCGGGATCATCGAAGCGCAGACTCTTGATGATGTCAACGATTGATTTCATCCACTTTGCTACAGTCCCCGATATGAACAGCGAGCTGCGCGCACACCTGCCTCTCGTGGACGACACCGCGTTCCTGATGGCGCGCGCCAACGCCCGCTCCCTCGCCGCGACGCACGACGCGCTGGCGGCGCACGGACTCCGGGTGCGGTCGTACTCGGTGCTCGCGCTCGCCGTCGCCGAGGCCCGCCTGTCGCAGCGCGACATCGCCGAGTACCTCTGGCTCGACCCCAGCCAGGTCGTGGCGCTCGTCGACGATCTGCAGCAACGAGGCCTCGTGGCGCGCGAGCCCGACGAGAACGATCGCCGCGCGAAGGTCATCGTCGCCACCGACGACGGCCGCCGCACCCACGCCGCGGCGGCACTGGCGGTGCGCGAGAGCGAGGAGGAGACGCTCGACGTGCTGGACGACGCCGAGCGTCAGCAGCTGCGCGAGCTGCTGATGCGTCTCGCCTTCGCCGCCTGACCGGTTCTCCTCCCCGGCCGGACGATGCAGTCCCGTGACATTCGCAACCATTGACTTCCTCAACGGCTCGGTGTTCACTGAGGCCATCCCGCGCCGACCCGGCGCTCCCTCAGTCACAAAGGAGTAACTGAGCATCATGTCCCGCACCCGCATCTTCTCCGCCGCCGCCCTCGCCACGGTCGGCGTCCTCTCCCTCGCCGCGTGCAGCAGCGGCTCCCCCAGCGGCCCCGCCGAGACCGAGACCGCGCCGGCCGCCGAGGGCGGCGGCGACCTCACCCCGATCACGGTCGGGCTGCTCGCCATCGCGCCCGCCGCGGCGGTGCAGTACGGCATCGACGAGGGCATCTTCGAGGAGCACGGCCTCGACGTCACGGTGCAGATGGCCCAGGGCGGCGCCGCCATGCTGCCGGCCGTCTCCACCGGCCAGTACGACTTCGGCGTCGGCAACCCGCTGTCCGTGCTCACCGCGGCGAGCCAGGGCGTCGACGTCCGGATCGCTTCCGGCTACTCGTTCTCGCTGGCCGAGGGCGACGACATCAACGCCGTCGTCGCCCGCGCCGGGGAGGGCATCGAGTCGTGGTCCGACCTCGAGGGCAAGAAGGTGTCGGTCAACGCCGTGAAGACGCAGGGCGACCTGACGATCGACGAGGCGGTGGAGCAGGACGGCGGCGACCCGAGCGCCGTGGAGTACATCGAGGTGGCGTTCCCGGACGCGCTCGCCCAGCTCGACGGCGGCAACGTCGACGCGGTCTGGATCCCCGAGCCGTTCCTGTCCGCCGCGCTCGCCGACCCCGACACGTACACGGTCGTGGGGCACCCCAACCAGGAGACGATCCCCGGCCTGCCGACCATGGTCACCTTCACGTCCGGCGCCGTGGGCGAGGACGCGGAGCTGCTGGAGGCGTGGCGCGGCGCCGTGTCCGAGACGCTCGCCGCCGCCACCGAGGACCGTGAGGGATTCGGCCAGACCATCTCCGAGTTCACGGGCATGCCCGAGGCCGCGGCCGCCGACCTGCGCCTCGAGCGCCTGGACGCCGAGCTCGACCCGCAGCTGATCGCCGACCTCAGCGACCTGGCGCAGAAGTTCGAGTTCCTGACGAGCGCGCCGGACCTCGAGACGGTCATCCTCGACTGACCGCGCGAGCGCGCCAGACCCGAGGCCCGATCCGATGACCTCCCCCGCACCCCACGACACGATCACCCGCACGGTCGCCGTGGCCCAGGCCCGACGCAGGCGGCGGCGGTTCCGTCCCCGCCGCCTGCTCCTCGGGCTCGCCGGCATCCTGACCTTCCTGCTGATCTGGGAGATCGCCTCGCGCACCGGCGCCGTGAACCCGACCTACCTGCCGCCGGCCTCCGAGGTGCTCGTGACGTTCGGGGCGAACGCCGCGCTCACCGGCACCTGGGTCGCGGTGGGCCAGACCCTGTGGTCGTGGGCGCTCGGCATGCTCCTCGCCCTGGTGCTGGCAGTGCCGCTCGGCATCGTGATCGGCCTGTCGCCGTTCCTGTCGCGCGCCACGCGGTCGACCGTCGAGTTCCTGCGGCCGATCCCGTCCGTGGCGCTCATCCCGCTGGCCGTGCTCGCGTTCGCGGTGCCGCTGCAGCAGAGCCTCCTGATCATCACGTACGGCGCGTTCTGGCAGATCTTCATCCAGGTGCTCTACGGCGTCGCGGACGTCGACGCGGTCGCCATGAGCACCGCGCGCAGCTACGGCTTCTCGTGGTGGCAGCGCGTGCGCGACGTGGTGTTCCCGACGATGCTCCCTTACCTGCTCACGGGCTTCCGCCTCGCGGCCGCCGTCGCGCTGATCCTGGCGATCACCGCCGAGCTCGTGATCGGCACCCCGGGGGTCGGCAAGCAGGCGGGCCTCGCGAAGGACGCGGGCCTGTACGCCTCCACCTACGCGCTGGTGCTCCTCACCGGACTGCTGGGCGTGGTGATCAACCTCGGCGTGCGGACGGCCGAGCGGCGCCTGCTCTCCTGGCACCAGTCCGTGCGAGGAGAGTCCTGATGCGCCGGTCGCTGATCGGCCTGGCCTACGCGCTCGGGCTCCCGCTGATCCTGATCGCGATCTGGTGGATCGCGTCGCTCGGCGCCACCAGCATCTTCGTACCCAAGCCCGTGCCGCTCGTGAGCCAGTTCTTCGAGGTCTGGATCGGCGACCGGCTGCTCACGGACGTGCTGCCGAGCCTCGGACGCTTCCTGGCCGGCACCGCGATCGCCATCGTGCTCGGCGTGCTGATCGGGCTGGGCGTCGGCCTGAGCCGCGCGCTGCGGGCGTTCACCGAGCCGGTGTTCGAGTTCTTCCGCGCCATCCCGCCCCCGGTGCTGATCCCGGTCTTCGCGCTCGTGATCGGGATCGGCGACGACATGCGGATCGCCGTGATCGCGTTCGGCGCGATCTGGCCCGTCATCCTCAACACCATCGAGGGCGTCCGCGCGGCGGACGACGTGCAGACCGAGACCAGCCGCTCGTACGGCATCCACGGCCTCGGCCGCGTGCGGTACCAGGTGCTGCCCTCGGCGGCGCCGCAGATCCTGGCGGGCGTGCGGCAGAGCCTGCCCATCGGGATCATCCTCATGGTGATCAGCGAGATGCTCTACGCCTCGTCGGGGCTCGGCTTCTCGATCATCCAGCTGCAGCGCAGCTTCGCGGTGCCGCAGATGTGGAGCGGCATCCTGCTGCTCGGGCTTCTCGGCTACGCGGTCTCGCTGCTGTTCAAACTCGTCGAGCGCCGCGTCCTGCGCTGGTACCACGGACTGAAGGAACTGCAGAATGCCTCCTGAGAACGACATCCCCGCCGCGGTCGTCGCCGGCCGCGGACGCACCCTGGCGCCGGAGCAGACGCTGCTGTCGGTGCGCGGGCTGAAGAAGGTCTACGAGACCGACGGCGGCGACATCGAGGCGGTGCGCGACCTCACGTTCGATCTCGGCCGCAACGAGCTGACGTGCCTCGTCGGCCCGTCGGGGTCGGGGAAGACCACGCTTCTGAAGTGCATCGCGGGGCTGCTCGATCCGACCGAGGGCGAGGTGGTGCTCGACGGCAGGCGCGTCACCGGGCCGCCGAAGAAGATGGCGGTCGTGTTCCAGGAGTACGGCCGCTCGCTGTTCCCGTGGCTCCGGGTGGCCGACAACGTCGAGCTGCCGCTGAAGAACGCCGGCGTCCCCAAGGCGCGCCGCGCCGAGCTGGTCGCCGAGGCGCTCGAGAGCGTCGGGCTGGCGCACGTGCCGCGCTCGTACCCCTGGCAGCTGTCGGGCGGCATGCAGCAGCGCGTGGCGATCGCCCGTGCCATCGCGTACCAGCCCGAGATGCTGCTCATGGACGAGCCCTTCGCGGCGGTCGACGCGCAGACGCGCGCCGACCTCGAGGACCTCGTGCGGCAGGTGCGGGAACGCCTGGGCGTCACGGTCCTGTTCGTCACGCACGACATCGACGAGTCGGTGTACCTCGCCTCGCGCGTGATCATCCTCTCGTCGTCGCCGACCGTGATCCAGGAGGACCTGGTGATCGACCTGCCGGACCAGCGCGATCAGCTCGAGACGCGGGCGCTGCCCCGCTTCACCGAGCTGCGCCACCACGTGTACGAGCAGATCCAGCTCGCCAAGCGCGGCTTCCGCCCGGACGACGCCCGGGTCGGCTGAGCCGCGCGCCCCGCCGGCACGCGCGGCGCGGCCGCTCGCGACACCGCATCCGCCGTGTGAGACCGGATCCGCTGGGCGACACCGCCCACGTCACCCCCGGTCTCACACGGCAGGTGCGGTCTCACGCGGCAGGTGCGGCCCGAAGCGGGCGGGTGCTGTCCCGTCGCGTCAGCGCGCGAGCGGCCAGCCGGTGTACGCCTCGGCGAGGTACGCCCGGCCGTGCGCGGAGCCGACGACGGAGCGCAGCTCGCCGAGCTGTCGCGCCCGATCGAAGGGAGACGCGTCCGGCGCGACGTGCAGCATGCTGGTCATCCACCACGAGAAGTGCTGGGCCTTCCAGATGCGCTCGAGGGCACGATCCGGATAGGCGTCGAGCGGGCGCTCGTCCGCCTCGAGCAGCAGCGCGCGCAGGGCGTCGGACAACAGGACGACGTCGGCGACGGCCAGGTTCATGCCCTTGGCTCCGGTCGGCGGGACGGTGTGGGCGGCGTCGCCCACGAGGATCGCCCGCCCCCGGCGCAGCTGGTGGGCGACGAAGCTGCGGAACCGCAGCACGTCGCGTTGGAATATCGGCCCCTCGTGCAGCGTCGTCCCGGGCACGCGTGACTGGAGGACGTCCCAGAGCTCGCTCTCGGAGTAGGCGGCGGGGTCGTCGTCCGGATCGCACTGGAAGTACATCCGCTGCACGGTCGGGCTGCGCTGGCTGATCAGCGCGAACCCGTCGGGCGAGCTGCTGTAGATCAGCTCGTCCGCCGACGGCGGCGCCTCGCAGAGCACGCCGAACCACGCGAAGGGGTACTCGCGGTAGAACCCGCCGTGGGGCCCGGTCACCGCCTCGCGGGTCACGCCGCGAGAGCCGTCGGCGCCGATCACGACGTCCGCCTCGATCTCGATCCGCTCGCCGCCCGGCCCCCGGGCGATCACGCGGGGACGCGACGTCTCGACGTCATCGAGCGCGACGGCGCTCACTCCGAAGCGCAGGTCCTGGCCGGCGGCGAGGCGCGCCGCGATCAGGTCCTTGAGCACCTCGTGCTGCGGGTACAGCCAGACGCCCCGCCCGACGGTCTCCGCGAAGTCGATGCGGTGTCCCGCCCCGGCGAACCGCAGCTCGATGCCGTCGTGCCGGGTGCCGGCCTCGAGCACGCGCGTCGAGGCCGCGGTCTCGTGCAGGATCTCGACGGTGCCCTGCTCGAGGATGCCGGCACGGATCGTCGACTCGATCTCCTCCCGGGAGCGCGAGTCGATCACGATCGACGCGATGCCCTCCCGATCCAGCAGGTGCGCGAGGAGCAGGCCCGCGGGGCCCGCTCCCACGATCGCGACGCGGGTGCGTTCGTTCATCTGTCGTCTCCTTCGACGGCCTGCCCGACGGCTCCCGGCGGCGTGCGCGCCGCGGGACCGGGGGAAACGTGATGCGACGAGTCTTCCGGGAGGGAAGACGCCCCGCGAGCGCCAGCCCGTTCAACGGGAAGGGTCGCGCGAGGGCCGGCGTCACTCCGCCGGCTCGTCCAGCCTCCGCGAGATCCCGGCGGCCGCACGGCGGAGCTCCTCCACGGCACCCGCCGTCGGCGACTCGCGGGGTAAGACGACGGAGAGCGCGGCGATCACGCGCCCCCGCTGCCGGATCGGCACCGCGACGCCGGTCGACACCGGCTCGACGAACCCTCGCGCCACGACGATGCCCTCCTGCCGGATCCGCGCGAGAAGCTCGCGGAGGCGGCCGGGGTCGGTCACCGTGTCCGCCGTCACCGCCGGGAGGGGCCGCGCGAGGACGCGCTCTCGCAGCTCGTCGTCGGCGAAGGCCAGCAGCACGAGCCCGGACGACGACGCGTGCAGCGGCAGCCTGCCCGCGATGCGGGTGATGTTCGAGACGGCGCGGGCGTCCGACAGCCGCTCGAGGAACAGCGCTTCGCCCTGCTCGAGCACGGCGAGCTGGATGTGCTCGCGCACGCGCGCGTGCACGAGCTCCATGAACGGCAGCGCCGCCTCCCGCAGCCGGAGCGCGCGCGAGCCGCGCTGGGCGACCTCCCACAAGTGCATGCCGAGACGCACCCGCCCGTCGGCGTCCCGGTCGAGCAGCCCGGTCCCGACGAGCTCCGTCACGAGCCTGTGGGCGGTCGACGACGGCAGCCCGGCTCGACGCGCGATCTCGGACGGCGTCTGCACCGATCGCTCGGCGTCGAACGTCTCGAGGATCCGCGCGATGCGCTCGGCGACGGACTCGCCGGAGCTCGAGTTGGCCACGGAGTCAGCCTGTCACACGGGCCGTCGTGCGCCGAGCGGCGTGAGAGAGTGAACGGCCCGCCCCCGGATCGGAAGAGAGGGGCGGGCCGTTTCTTGGTCGCGTTCGAGCCGGGGCGTTTGCGGCGCCGGTTCCGGCTCGAGCGCGGCGAAGGACCGTGTGCGGTCAGTCCTTCGCTGCTTGGAGGCGGGCGCGGAGCGCATCCAGCTGCGCTCGCAGCTCCGCCGGGGTCTTGTCGCCGAAGAGGGCGTAGAACTCCTCGGTCAGGTCGGTCTCCGCGAGCCAGGAGTCGGCGTCGATGGAGAACAGCTCGTCGAGGTCCGCCTCCGGCACGTCGATGCCGTCGAGGTTCAGCGAGCCCAGGGCGGGGACCCGCCCGATCGGCGTCTCGACGGCGTCCGCCTCGCCCTGCAGGCGGCGGACGATCCAGTCGATGACGCGCGAGTTGTCGCCGAAGCCCGGCCACAGGAAGCGGCCGTCCGAGCCCTTGCGGAACCAGTTGACCTGGTAGACCGCGGGCAGCGTCTCGGCCTTCTCGCCCATCTCGAGCCAGTGCGCGAAGTAGTCGGCCATGTTGTAGCCGCAGAACGGCATCATGGCGAACGGGTCGCGGCGCAGCTCTCCGACCGTGCCCTCGGCGGCGGCGGTGCGCTCGGACGAGATCGTCGAGCCGAGGAACACGCCGTGGGCCCAGTCGAACGACTCGACCACGAGGGGGACGTTGGTCGCACGGCGACCGCCGAACAGGATGACGTCGAGCGGCACGGCCTCCTCCCAGTCGGGGGAGATCGACGGCGCCTGCGCGGCCGACACGGTGAAGCGCGAGTTCGGGTGGGCGGCGGGACGTCCGGCGTCCGGCGTCCAGTCCTGCCCCTGCCAGTCGATGAGGTGGCCGGGCGCGTCGTCGGTCAGCCCCTCCCACCACACGTCGCCGTCGTCGGTCAGCGCGACGTTGGTGAAGATGACGTTGCCCCAGAGGGTCTCGACCGCCGTGACGTTCGTCGACTCGCCGGTGCCCGGCGCGACGCCGAAGAAGCCGGCCTCGGGGTTGATCGCGTAGAGGCGGCCGTCCTCGCCCGGTCGGATCCAGGTGATGTCGTCGCCGAGGGTCTCGACGGTCCACCCCGGGATCGTCGGGCGCAGCATGGCGAGGTTCGTCTTGCCGCACGCCGAGGGGAAGGCCGCGGCGACGTGGTACGCGCGTCCCTTCGGGTCGATCACCCGGATGAGCAGCATGTGCTCGGCCATCCAGCCCTGGTCACGGCCCAGCACCGACGCGATCCGCAGCGCGTAGCACTTCTTGGCCAGGATCGCGTTGCCGCCGTAGCCGGAGCCGAACGACCACACCTCGAGCGTCTCGGGGTAGTGGACGATGTACTTGTCGTCGTTGCTCGGCCAGCTCGAGTCCGGCTCCCCCGGCTCCAGCGGGGCGCCGACCGAGTGGACGGTCTTGACGAACGGCGTCCCCTCGGCGATCAGGCGGGTCACCTCGGATCCAACGCGCGTCATGATCCCGATGGAGGCGACCGCGTAGGCGCTGTCGGTCAGCTGCACGCCGAGCTGCGAGATCGGGCCCCCGATCTTGCCCATCGAGAACGGCACGACGAACATCGTCCGTCCGCGCATCGAGCCCTCGAACAGCGGGCTGAGCTTCGCGCGCATCTCGTCGGGCGCGACCCAGTTGTTGGTCGGGCCGGCGTCCTCGCGCCTCTCGGAGCAGATGAAGGTCCTCGACTCGAGTCGGGCGACGTCGCCGGCGTCCGAGCGGGCCAGGAACGAGTTCGGCCGCTTCTCGTCGTCGAGCGGGATGAGCGTGCCGTCCCCCACCATCTGCTCGACGAGGGCGGCGTTCTCCTCCGCCGAGCCGTCGATCCAGTGGATCCGGTCGGGCTGCGTCAGGGCGGCGATCTCGTCCACCCATGCCACGAGGGCCGCCATTCCCGGTCCGTCGACGGCGGGCTGGGCGCCGAAGGCGTCGAGCGGGCTCGTCGTGCGGGCGGTGGGGCTCTCGATGATGGCCATCCGGTTTTCCTAACGAGGGGAGTTGCGGGGGGACTTCTCCAGGATCGCCCGCCGTGCGCAGCCCTTTCGGCCGCATAGCCCCAAAAGAATCGCGATTCTTTCGATAGGATCAAGGAATGACCCCCCGGGACGACCAGAAGACCGGCATCGAGCTCAAGACGCTCGGGCATCGGATCCGTCACCATCGTCTGCAGCAGGGCTTCACGCTCGACGAGCTCGGCGCGGCCGTGGGCGTGGCGGGCAGCCAGCTGAGCCTGATCGAGAACGGCAAGCGGGAGCCGAAGCTGTCGTTGCTGCAGGCCATCGCCGCCGCGACGCAGACCGCGGTCACCGACCTCATCTCGGGCGAGCCGCCGAACCGCCGCGCCGCCCTCGAGATCGAGCTCGAGCGCGCGCAGTCGAGCTCGGTGTTCCGCAGCCTCGGCATCCCGCCGGTCAAGGTCACCAAGACGCTGCCCGACGAGACGATCGAGGCGATCCTCGGCCTGCATCGCGAGCTGCAGCGGCGCGAGACCGAGGCCATCGCGACCCCGGAGGAGGCGCGGCGGGCCAACACCGAGCTGCGGCTGCGCATGCGCGGCCTGAACAACTACCTGCCTGATCTCGAGCGCCTCGCGGAGAAGCAGCTGCGCGCGGCCGGCCACACGCAGGGGGCGTTGACGCACCGCACGGTGAGCATCATGGCCGAGCAGCTCGGCTTCGAGCTGATCTACGCCGACGACCTGCCCCCGTCCACCCGGTCGATCACCGACCTCGAGAACGGCCGGATCTATCTGCCGCCCGCCTCCATCCCCGGCGGGCATGGCCTGCGGTCGATGGCGCTGCAGGCGATGGCGCACCGCTTGCTCGGTCACCAGCCTCCGACGTCGTACGCCGACTTCCTGCAGCAGCGCCTCGAGATCAACTACTACGCAGCGTGCTGCCTGATGCCCGAGGCGAACGCGGTGGCCTTCCTGCAGCAGGCGCGGAAGGACCGCAACCTCGCGGTGGAGGACTTCCGCGACGCGTTCGGCGTCACCCACGAGGCGGCGGCGATGCGGATGACCAATCTGATGACCGAGCACCTCGGCATGCCGCTGCACTTCCTGCGCGTCGGCGAGGCCGGCCAGATCGAGCGCGTGTACGAGAACGACGCCCTGCCGCTGCCCGAGGACGTGACGGGGTCGGTCGAGGGGCAGATCGTGTGCCGGAAGTTCGCCGCACGCGACGCGTTCGACCAGCAGAACCGCACCACCGAGCACTACCAGTACACGGACACTCCGGCGGGCACGTTCTGGTGCTCCACCCAGACGGGGACGGCCGAGCGCGGCGCGTTCTCCATCACCGTCGGCGTGCGCTTCGACGACGCGAAGTGGTGGCGCGGGCGCGAGACCCAGAATCGCGAGACCTCGACGTGCCCCGACGAGAGCTGCTGCCGCCGGGCACCGTCCGAGCAGTCGGCGCGCTGGAAGGGACGCGCCTGGCCGAGCGCGCGCGTCCACACCCACATCTTCGCGCCGCTCCCCCGCGGGGCGTTCCCCGGGGTCGACGACACCGCCGTCTACGAGTTCCTGGACCGCCACGTCGGCGCCTGACCCGGCGCCCGACGACCGCGATCAGGCGACGGTGCGCTCCGCGGCCTCCACCACGTTGGTCATCAGCAGCGCCACCGTCATCGGACCGACACCGCCCGGGTTCGGCGACAGCCAGCCGGCGACCCCGGCGACGTCCGGGTGCACGTCGCCGTAGACCTTCGACTTGCCCGTCTCCGGGTCGTCCTCGCGCGTCACGCCCACGTCGAGCACAGCGGCGCCGGGCTTGACGTCCTCCGCCTTGACGAGGTGCTTCACGCCGGCGCCCGCGACGATGACGTCCGCCTCGCGGAGGTACGGCCCCATATCGGGCGTGCCCGTGTGCACCTGCGTCACGGTCGCGTTGACGTCCTTGCGCGTGAGCAGCAGCCCCATCGGCCGCCCGATGGTCACGCCCCGGCCGACGACGACGACGTGCTTGCCCGCCAGGTCGTAGCCGTTGCGGGTCAGCAGCTCGATGACGCCGCGGGGCGTGCACGGCAGCGGGGTGGAGATGGGGTGGTTGACGTTGAGCACGAGGCGTCCGAGGTTGGTCGGGTGCAGGCCGTCGGCGTCCTTCGCGGGATCGATGCGCTCGAGCACCGCGTCCGTGTCGAGGTGCTTCGGCAGCGGCAGCTGCACGATGTAGCCGTGGCACGTCGGGTCGGCGTTGAGCTCGTCGATCAGCGCCTCGACCTGCTCCTGCGTGGCGTCGGCGGGCAGCTCGCGCTGGATCGAGTTCATCCCGATCGCCTCCGACTGCCGGTGCTTCATCCCGACGTACAGCTGGGAGGCGGGGTCGGCGCCGACCAGCACCGTCGCGATGCCCGGCGTCACGCCCTTCTCCTTCAGCGCGGCGACGCGCTGCGCCAGCTCCTCCTTGATGGCCTTCGCCGTGGCGACGCCGTCCAGCTTCTGGGCTACCTGACTCTCCGTGGGCATGCCGAGACCTTACTCGCCGAGGCCCGGGTAGAGGGGGAAGCTTTCCGCCAGACGGGCCACGCGCTCGCGCAGGGCGGGCACGTCCGCGCCCGGCTGCAGCGCCAGCGCGATGACGTCGGCCACCTCGGTGAACTCGGCGTCGCCGAACCCGCGGGTCGCGAGGGCGGGCGTGCCGATCCGCAGGCCGGACGTGGTCATCGGCGGGCGCGGGTCGTTCGGGACCGAGTTGCGGTTCACGGTGATGCGGATCTCGTGCAGCAGGTCCTCGGCCTGCTTGCCGTCGATCGCGGCGTCGCGCAGGTCGACCAGCACGAGGTGCACATCGGTGCCGCCCGAGCGCACCGCGATGCCGGCGTCGGCGACGTCCTGCCGGGAGAGGCGCTCGGCGAGGATGCGGGCGCCGCGCAGCGTGCGCTCCTGGCGGTCCTTGAAGGCGTCCGTGGCGGCGAGCTTGAACGCCGTGGCCTTGGCCGCGATGACGTGCATGAGCGGGCCGCCCTGCTGACCGGGGAACACGGCGGAGTTGATCTTCTTCGCGATCTCCGCGTCGTTGCTCAGGATGAAGCCGGAGCGAGGACCGCCGATGGTCTTGTGGACGGTCGACGACACGACGTGCGCGTGGGGAACCGGGCTCGGGTGCAGGCCGGCGGCGACCAGGCCCGCGAAGTGCGCCATGTCGACCCACAGCAGCGCACCGACCTCGTCGGCGATCTCGCGGAACGCCGCGAAGTCGAGCTGACGGGGGTAGGCCGACCAGCCGGCGATGATCACCTTCGGCTTGTGCTCGTGCGCGAGGCGGCGCACCTCGTCCATGTCCACGAGCGACGTCTCGGCGTCGACCCCGTAGGCGACGATGTCGTAGAGGCGGCCCGAGAAGTTGATCTTCATGCCGTGCGTCAGGTGGCCGCCATGGTCGAGCGACAGACCCAGGATGGTGTCGCCGGGGCGGGCGATCGCGTGCAGCACGGCGGCGTTGGCGGATGCGCCCGAGTGGGGCTGGACGTTCGCGAACGCGGCGCCGAACAGCGCCTTGGCGCGCTCGATCGCGAGCTCCTCCGCGACGTCGACGACCTCGCAGCCGCCGTAGTAGCGACGGCCCGGGTAGCCCTCCGCGTACTTGTTGGTGAGCACCGAGCCCTGCGACTCCAGCACGGAGACGGGAACGAAGTTCTCGGACGCGATCATCTCGAGGAAGCCGCGCTGGCGGTCCAGCTCGCGCTGCAGCACCTCCGCGATCTCGGGGTCGACCTCGGCGAGAGGGGCGTTGAACAGCGGATCGGTCATGCGATCTCCAGACGACGTGCGGGAAGGACTCTTCGCATCGGCCCAGGCGTGCGGTCGTATGCCGTCTCGGTCGCTTCCCGGTGGTACACCACCTCAACGCCAGTCGCGACAGATCGAGTCTACGGGATGTGCTTAGGTCGTCGCATGGCCGCGATCCTCCATTCCGCCCGCGTCGTGTCCGACGGGACGGAGACGCCCGACGCCTGGCTGCGCCTGGCCGACGGTCGGATCGCGGACCGCGGCACCGGACGCGGCTGGGAGGCCGCCGCCGCACCGGGCGACGACGTCCTCGACGCGCGGGAGGTCGCCGGCGAAGGCGCCGTGGTGACGCCGGGCTTCGTCGACATCCACACGCACGGCGCCGGCGGCGGCGCCCACGACGCCGGCCTGGACGGCATCGTCGCCGCACGGGCGGTGCATCGCGCCCACGGCACCACCCGCGCCGTCGTCTCGCTCGTCACCGCGGGCGTCGAGGAGCTCGCTCACCGCGTCTCCGAGATCGCCTCCCTCACCGCGCAGGACCCGGAGATCCTCGGCTCGCATCTCGAGGGCCCGTTCCTCGACCCCGGGCATCACGGCGCGCACGACACGACGCTGCTGCGGGAGCCCGCGCCGGCCGTCGTCGAGCGGCTGCTGCGGGCGGGGCGCCTCGACGGGCGACCGACCGTTCGCCAGATCACCCTGGCACCCGAGCTGCGCGGCGGTCTCGACGCGATCAGGACGGCGGTGCGACTCGGCACCGCGGCGGCGATCGGGCACACGGCCGCCGACGCGCGCCGGACGGAGGAGGCGATCCTCGCGGGAGCGACGATCCTGACGCACGCGTTCAACGCCATGCCCGGCATCCACCACCGCGAGCCGGGGCCGATCCCCGTCGCGGCCCGCAGCCCGCGCGTCACCCTCGAGCTGATCGCCGACGGCGTGCACGTGCACGACGACGTGGTGCGGCTGGCGTTCGCCGCGGCACCGGGGCGCGTCGCCCTGATCACCGACGCGATGGCCGCCACCGGCATGGGCGACGGCGCGTACCGGCTGGGCGCGCTCGACGTCGACGTCGTCGGCGGCGTCGCGCGGGTGCGCGGCACCGACACGATCGCGGGCTCCACGCTGACGCAGGACGCGGCGCTGCGCCGCGCGGTCGGCGCAGGCGTCCCGCTCCCGACGGCGGTGGACGCGCTGACCCGTGTGCCGGCGCGCGCGATCGGCGAGCGCGGCATCGGCTCGCTCGCCGTGGGCTCCGTCGCCGACGCCGTGCTGCTCGACGCGGCGCTCGCGGCGGTGCGCGGGGTGTGGGTCGCGGGCCGTCCGATCTGATCACGCGGAGAAGCACGGGACAGGGACGAAGCGGCGGCGTCTCCGGTCGTCGCGCGACGGTGACGGTCGTGGAGAGAAGAGACGGGGCTCGAGAGCCCTCCCCCGAGAATCTCTCGAGCCCCTGCGCGGAGCGACGTTCGTCCTCCTGCGCGATCCGTCCACGAGCCCCCCGGCAGCGCGGAGCGGAAGTCATCGCTCTCACCCATGAGACGCAGGCGACCCCGATCCGTTACGCGACTTCGACGAAAAAGTCCGCGCGCTGGGCGCAGGACGTGCGGCGCCACAGAATCGCCCCCGAAATCACCCTCGTCAGTGGCGCAAAACGCCCGTGAGGATGGACAATGGGAGGGTGTGCCGGGAGGGCGCGGCTTCGCCCCGACCACGCGGCCGCGCATCGCCGGCCCGCCGGCCCGGCGAAATCCGTCCGACTCCGATCGAAGCGACATGACCACCGAAGAGATCCCCGACGCCCCTGAGGCGGCGCCCGACACCGACCTGGTGCTGCGGTCGCGCTCGGGCGATGCCGACGCGTTCGGCGAGCTCTGGCGGCGTCATTACCGGTCCGGTGTCGTGGTCGCGCGCTCCGTCACGTCGAGCATCGACGCCGATGACCTGGTGCAGGAGGCGTACACCCGGATCTTCCAGGCCATCCGCCGCGGCGGCGGCCCCACGGGTGCCTTCCGCGCCTACCTGTTCACGGCGATCCGCAACACGGCCGCCGGTTGGGGAAGGGCCCGCTCCGAGACGGCGATCGACGAGCTGGAGACGATCGAGGACCCGGAGACGACGGACGAGGCCACCATGGCCGCGCTCGATCGCAGCCTCACGCACAACGCGTTCCGCAGCCTGCCGTCGCGCTGGCAGGAGGTGCTCTGGTACACCGAGATCGAGCAGCTGACCCCGGCTCAGATCGCGCCGCTGCTCAGCATGAAGCCGGCCGCGGTGTCGCAGCTCTCGTTCCGGGCGCGTGAGGGCCTGCGCGAGGCCTGGATCCAGGCCCACCTGAACTCGCTGGAGGACGGCTCGGAGTGCCAGTGGGCGATCGAGCACCTCGGCGCCCACACACGAGGCAACCTGGGCGCCCGAAACCAGAACCGGCTCGACACCCACCTCGCCGACTGCCCCCGCTGCACGATCGTCGCCGGCGAGGCGCAGGAGGTCGGCAGCAGGCTGGCGCTCGTGCTGCTGCCGCTCACGATCGGCGTGGGGGCCACGGCCTCCTACCTGGCCGCGCTGCAGCGCGACGACGCCGCCGCTGTGGCGCTCGCCGCCATGCCTTCGCATGTGGTGGAGGGCGCGGTCGTCGCCGGCGGCGGGCTCGCCGCGGGCGCGTCCGGTGGCGACGGGGGCGGGTCGGGAGCCGGTGGCGCCTCGACCTCCGGGTCGGCGTGGACCGTCGGCGGCCTGGTGGCCGCAGGGGCCGCGGCGCTCGCGGTGGCGGCCACGGTGGTGGCCTTCGCCCTCTCGCCCGGGCTCGGCGGCGCGGGAGACCCCGCGGCAGGCGCCGACGCCTCGGACTCGCCGTCGGCCGAGGTCGACGCCTCGCCCGAGCTGGTGGACAAGACCAGTGAGACGGAGGCGGCGACCCCGAGCCCGAGCCCGTCGCCCACGAACGAGCCGACGACCGAGCCCGGCACCGCTGCACCGCCGACCATCGAGACTCCCGCCCCCGAGCCGTCGCAGCCGGAGGCGGAGCCGACGACCGAGCCCGAGCCCGAGCCGACCCCCGTCGAGGAGCCCGCGGAGCCCGCGCCCCTGGCGCTGGACTCGGCGCGGTCGGGCGACTCGGGCGACGTGGTGCTCGACATCTCGGGAGAGCCCGGGAGCACCGTCCAGGCGTTCGCGCTGACCGACGCGACCTCCGGGTCGGGCGGTGACGGCTCCACGTCCGCCGGCGTGCCGCTCGCGGTCGCGATGGCGGCGCAGTCGGCCCTCGCCGAGACCACCCTGGACGACTCCGGATCGGGCGTCCTCAGCTTCCCGCTGACGCTCGAGCAGGTGCGCGCCGACGTGACCATCGAGATCGTCTACGTCGACTCCGACGCCGGGTCCACCTCCCACCGTCTGAGCGAGTTCGGCGACCTGGTCGACCAGCTCCTCGCGGTGCTCGCGCCGTCCCCCGAGCCGACCGAGCCGGTGGAGACGCCGACCCCCACGCCGACGCAGACCGAGACGCCCGCTCCGACCGAGACGCCCGTCGCCACGGAGACGCCGACGCCGGAGCCCACCACGCCGAGCCCGACCCCGTCCGCCACGGAGGAGCCGGAGGAGCCGACGACTCCCGGGGTCACCGCGGCCTGCGGCTACGCATGGATCGGCGGCGGCATCACGTGCACGATCCTCTCCGACAGCACCTGGGGCGACGCCTACATCGAGGTGCCGGACAGCGAGCCGCGCTTCCTGACGAGGATCGTGCCGGGGGTTCCGATCCAGGTGGACTTCTCCGGCGACACCGACCCGGCGTCCGCGCTCTACGTCACGACCAGCGGCGGCGTGGTCATCCCGCTGGGAACGCTCGGCGATCTCCTCCCCGCGCAGTGAGCGCTGCCATGCCGCGCGCCGACTGGGCGCGCGCCGACGCGGTCGCGCCCGACGGTACGCCGATCGCCTACTGGACGTCGGGTGAGGGGGATCCGCTTCTCCTGATCGCGGGGCAGGCGGTCGATCACACGTCGTGGTGCGTCGCCGCCGAGCTGCTGCAGCCGGGTCGCCGCCTCATCACGTTCGACCACCGCGGCATCGGCGAGAGCGGGCTCGGGGCGCCCGGGCGCTACGACACCAGGCTGTTCGCCGAGGACGTCGTCGCCGTGCTCGACCATGCCGGTGTCGAGCGTGCCGACGTCATCGGCCATTCGCTCGGCGGGCGCGTGGCGCAGTGGCTCGCCGCCGACGCCCCGACCCGCGTTCGACGGCTCGTCCTGGCCTCCACGTCGGCGGGCGACGCGCACGGTGCTTCCCGCTCGCCCGCGGCGGACGTGGCGTTGCGCTCCGGTCAGCCGTCGCGGATCGCTGAGGTGTTCTTCACGCGCGACCCGGCATGGTTCGCGCATCTGCTGGCGATCGGCGGCGATCCGAACGCCCGGGGGCGCCACTTCCGCGCCAGCCGTCGGCACGACAGCCTGGCGGAGCTGCACCGCATCGTGGCGCCCACCCTGATCCTGCACGGCGCGGCGGACGAGATCGCGCCGGTCGACCATGCCCGGCTGCTGCATGACCGGATCGCCGATGCGGAGCTGGCGATCCTGCCCGGCGCCCGGCACGGCATCGTGCTCGAGGGCGGGCACGGCGCGCTGCTCGCCGACAGGTTCCTGCGCGGTCTGCCCGCCTAGCCGGGCGCGCTCGGCCACCGTCGGCTCGTCCCCGTCGTCTGCACGACTCGAGGAGATCTGCGCAGGTGCGGCGCGACCACGGCGGATCCGTCCGAGAACGCGCAGAGCTCCGCCCCCGATGCATCCGGACGGCCGTCAGCGACGGCGGCCGTTGCCGAAGACTCCGCGGATCACGCCGTTGATCAGCGTCTGAGTGCTGCGGGAGCCGAGCACGCGCTCGAGCGTCGACTTCTCGGCCTTCGACGACGTGCGGGTGCGCGCGCCGGACGTCTTGCGGATCAACCGGTCGTACTCCTGCTGGGCCTTCTTCTCCGCGGCTGCGCTCGCCTTCTCGATCTCGGCCTTCTGCCGGGCGAGCTCGGCGTCCGTCTCGGCGCGCCGCTGCGCCTCTTCTGCGGCGTTCATCTTGGCGGTGAGGATCTCGTAGGCGGACTCCCGGTCGACCCGGTCTCCGTACTTCGCCAGCAGGGGCGAGGCCGCCACCGCCTCGTCGATCCGCTCGTCGGGCGTCGGCTCCATCAGCCCTTGGGGAGCGCGCACGCGCGTCCACGCGACAGGCGTAGGGGCGCCCTTCTCGCTCATGACGGTGACGATCGCCTCGCCCGTGCCGAGCTCCTGCAGCACGCGCTCGAGGTCGTAGCCCGACGTGGGGTAGGTGCCCACCGTCGCTCGCAGGGCCTTCGCGTCGTCCGGCGTGAACGCGCGCAGCTGGTGCTGCACGCGCGAGCCGAGCTGTGCGAGCACGTCCGGGTGCACGTCCTTGGGGGTCTGCGTCACGAAGAACACGCCCACGCCCTTCGAGCGGACGAGGCGCACCGTCTGGGTGATGGCCGCCACGAAGTCCTTGGAGGCGTTCGCGAACAGCAGGTGCGCCTCGTCGAAGAAGAACACCAGCTTCGGCTTGTCGGTGTCGCCGACCTCGGGAAGGACCTCGAACAGCTCGGCCAACAGGTACATCAGGAAGGTCGAGAACAGCTCGGGCCGGCTGGCGACGCCCGGCACCTCGAGCAGGGAGACGACGCCACGGCCGTCCGCGGCCGTGCGCAGGAGCTCCGACACGTCGAACTCGGGCTCTCCGAAGAACACGTCCGCGCCGCCGTCGGCGAAGGTGATCAGCTCCCTCAGGATCACGCCGGCGGTCGCGCTGGAGAGGCCGCCGAGCTGCTTGAGCTCTCCCTTGCCCTCGTCGCCCGTGAGGTACGAGAGCACCGACCGCAGGTCTTCGAGGTCGACGAGCGGCAGGCCGTTCCTGTCGGCGTAGTGGAACACCAGCGCGAGGCTCGACTCCTGCGTGCTGTTCAGGCCGAGCACCTTCGACAGCAGCAGCGGGCCGAAGCCGGTGACGGTGGCCCGCACGGGAACGCCCTTGCCGATGCCGCCCAGCGCGAGGTACTCGACCGCCGAGGCTTCGGGAGACCAGTCCTGGCCGATGCCGCGCGTGCGCTCCAGCAGCCTGTCGCTCGGCACACCGGGGGTCGCCATGCCCGACAGGTCTCCCTTGATGTCGGCGGCGAACACCGGCACGCCCTTCGCGGCGAGCTGCTCGGCCAGTCCCTGCAGGGTGCGCGTCTTCCCCGTGCCCGTGGCGCCCGCGACGAGGCCGTGGCGGTTGAGCATCGCGAGCGGGATGCGGATCTGCGCCTCCGGCACCGGCTCGCCGTTGACCAGCGCGCCGATGTCGAGCGTCTCGGCTTCGAACGCGTAGCCGTCGGCGATCGCCCGCACCGCCTCCGGTTCGAGGGGGCCGCGGGCGGCCGCCGACTCCGGGACCGCCACCCCCGTGGGCTCGGCGTCCCCGTCCGCCGGACCGGCGACGACGGCCGGGGCGGAGGCGCGGACGTCGTCCTCCGGCGCCTGCGCAGCCGCCGCCTGCGCCGCGGCGAGGCGGGCCCTCGCCTCGGCGACGCGCAGCGCCGCCTGCGCGGCGTCCGCCTCCGCCTGCAGGCGGGCGAGCTCGGCCTCGGCGGCCACGACGGCGGGATCCTTCTCGTCGGTCATGCCGCCAGCCTATGGCGCGGGCGTCACGCGACGGGAGGCGGCGATCCGCCGGTTCCCCGCCCCGGCCTCCGCGCGACCACGGGCTCGGGTGAGAGAAGCGCCGCGGCCAACAGGGCGACGCCGGCCCCGAGCAGCGCACCGCCCGCGATGTCGGTCAGCCAGTGCGCCGACACGTACGTGCGGGCGAACGCCATCACGACCGCCCAGCAGCCCGCGAGAACCGCGACCCAGGCGCGCGGCACCAGCAGCCAGGCCACCACGCCGAGCGTCGCGGCGTGTGCGACGTGCCCCGAGGGGAACGACCCGAAGTCGACCGTCACCAGGATGTCCTCGGGTCGTGCCCGTCCCAGCACGTTCTTGAGCACCTGCACCAGCAGAGCGCTCGCCAGCGCCGCGAGCGCGACGTAGCCCGCGGGCCGCCAGCGCCGCAGTGCGAGCAGCAGCGCCACCGCCACGATCGGCACCGCCGTCGCGACCAGCCCGCCGCCCACGAAGTCCATGAACAGCGCCAGCTGCAGCACCGGTCCTGGCGTCCTCGTCGCCAGCGCCTCGCTCCACCAGACGTCCAGCGCGGTCGGGCTCTCGCCGGACAGGCGCAGGGCGGCTCCCAGCACGACGCCGGCGAGCAGCAGCGCCCCGCCCCACCGGGCCAGAGCGCCGCGGGCGCGTGTGCGGGATCCGTTCACGGGAGCCGCCTCAGGGGTTCAGCCGCTCGACGGTCCGCGGCCGCACGACGAGCCACAGGGCGAGCACGCCGACGATGGCACAGCCCACCATCACGGACGCCATCGTCGTGCCCGTGATGCCCGCGGAGCCGCCGATCCATCCGACGAGGGGCGAGATGACGCCGGCGACGCCGTTGTTCGACGCGCCGAGCAGGGACGCCGCCGTGCCGGCCGCCTTGCCGTGCCGGTCCAGGGCCAGCACCTGCGCGCAGGGGAAGGTGAAGCCGCAGGTGGTCATGAAGACGAACAGCGGGACGACGGTGCCCCACAGCCCGAGCCCGAGCTGATCGCAGATCACGATGGCGGCGCCCGAGACGACGAGCATCGCCGTCGCGCCGGCGAGCACCCACTGTGGTCCGAAGCGCGCCGCGAGGCGGGCGGCCACCTGGTTGCCGATCACGAGGCCGACCGAGTTCACCGCGAACAGCAGGCCGTACTGCAGAGCGTCGAAGCCGTAGGTCGTCTGGAACAGGAAGGGGGACGCCGTCAGATACGAGAACAGCCCCGAGAACGTCATGCCGCCGATGATGAGCACGCCGACGTACACCCGGTCGGACAGCACGGAGCGGTAGCGCTGCCAGACCGTGCTGGTGCCCCGCTCGTGCCGCCGCTCGCGCGGCAGCGTCTCCGGCACCAGGAAGATCGCGCACGCGAGCATCACCACGCCGTAGGCGGCGAGCACGAAGAAGATGCCCTCCCAGGGCATCACCCCGAGCAGCGCCGACCCCACGAGGGGCGCGATCACCGGAGCGAGCCCGGTGACGAGCGCCAGGCGCGACAGCATCACCACGAGCCGCTGACCGCCGAACAGATCGCGGACGATCGCCATGGCGACCACGGCTCCTGCGGCGGCCCCGAAGCCCATCGCGACGCGCGCGATCCCGAGCAGCAGGAGGTCGGGCGCGATCGCCGCGGCCAGGCTGGCGAGGATGTGCGCGCCCGTCGCGATCAGCAGAGGCACCCGTCTGCCGACCGTGTCGCTCAGCGGGCCGACCACGAGCTGACCGAGCGCGAAGCCGATCATCGTGCCGGTCAGCGTGAGCTGGACCGCCGCCGACGTCGTGTCGAACGCGTCCTCGATCAGCGGGAAGGCCGGCAGGTACAGGTCCACCGTGAACGGCCCGAGGGCCGTCAGCGCGCCGAGCAGCAGCACGTAGACGAAACGACGCGACGCGGAGATCGCGTCGCCCGGGTGCAGCACGATCGGCGCGGTCGCGGGGTCGGACCCGAGCGTCCTGATCGCGCCCGTCGCGGGCGGGATCGGGATGGATGCCGTGAACGGCAGGGAGATGGAATCGGTGCGCGGGTTGCGGGCGTCAGGCACGGGGCTCTCTCGTCGTGGGCGGAACCACTCATGCTATCGCGCGGCGAACCGCGCGACCCGCTGACCCCGGACCCAGATCATAGGGTTCTCGGAGGCTCCGCACGCCTGGAATCTCCATGCCGCCGCATAGGATCTTGCTGTGTCCTCCCCCAAGCGTTCCGGCAATCCCGCCAAGCAGGCCCAGATCGACCTGACCGTCAAGCAGCAGCGCGATGCGAAACGGCAGGAGAAGCTCGCCGAGTACCAGCGGCAGCTGAAGAAGCGCCAGCGCGGCAAGCTCGTCTGGTGGGTGGTCGGCGGGGTCGCGGTCGTCGCGATCGCGGCCGTGATCATCGCGTCCTACGTCTTCGCGCCGAAGTCGGCGTCGTACACCGCCGGCAGCGAGGGGGTCGAGATCGAGGGCGTCGAGACGTTCGAGTTCGCCTCCGACCACGTCGAGGGCACGGTCGACTACGAGCAGACCCCGCCCGCGGGAGGCCCGCACAACAGCGCCTGGCTGAGCTGCGGCATCTACACCGAGCCCCAGCCGAACGAGAACGCGGTGCACTCGCTCGAGCACGGCGCCGTGTGGATCACCTACGACCCCGAGCTCATCACGGGTGAGGACCTCGACGCGCTGCGCGCGCTGGCCCCCCGCACCTACGCGATCGTGTCGCCCTATGAGGGGCTCGACACCCCCATCGCGGTGAGCGCATGGGAGCACCAGCTCAAGGTCGACACGGTGGACGACCCCCGCATCGCGCAGTTCTTCGAGGAGTACTGGCAGGGCGGCACCGCGCCGGAGCTCGGCGCCTCCTGCACCGGCATCGAAGGCCCCGGCAAGATCTGATGCCCTCGATGCGCACGGCCCGGCCGAGCGAGCGGGAACGATGACCGAGGCCTCGTCCACCGCTCCGGAGCCCGACGACCTGGAGACCCCCGCTCGCCGGGCGCCGTGGGCGCTAATCGCCCTGGCGGTCGTGGTCGCCGCCGCGTTGGCGTTCGCGATCGGCCGCTTCTCGACCTTCGGCTCCCAGCCCGGCGGCCCGAACGCCGCCGACATCGGCTTCGCGCGCGACATGCAGGTGCACCACGCGCAGGCCGTCGAGATGGCCATGATCGAGTACCGCTCCACCGAAGACGAGGAGCTGCGGCTCATCGCCTACGACATCGCGACGGCGCAGGCGCAGCAGTCCGGCCAGATGTTCGACTGGCTCGTCCAGTGGGGCGTGCCGCAGGCCGGCAGCGACGCGCTGATGGCCTGGATGTCCGAGGACGAGGGCCACGAGCACGGCGGCACCACCGCGGACGAGGCGACGGACGACGAGCTGCGGGCGGCGATGGGCATGGCGTCGGACGACGAGCTGGCCCGGCTGCGGGACGCGACGGGCACCGCCCAGGACTGTCTCTTCACCGAGCTGATGATCCGCCACCACGAGGGCGCGATCGAGATGGTCGACGCCGTCCAGCGTCTCGGCAGCGATGCGAACACGGCCCGCACGGCCGCCGGCATGGCCGAGTCGCAGACCCGGGAGGTCCAGGCGTTGGAGTCGGTGAGCGCCCGCCTCGGCTGCGGCTGACCCCTCCGCGTACATCTGCAGACGGACCCGGATCACCCCGGGGGCCGATGTCGGGCGACGTGCGCGCCGGAAGCATGGAGGCATGCACACCCTTCGCCTCCGCGCCCTCGCCGGCGCCGCTCTGACCGCCGCCGTCCTCGCCGTCGCCACCGGCTGCGCCGCGATCGAGGACGCGCTGCACAAGGAGCGCTCGCTCTCCTTCGAGACGCTGCACGACCTCGCGGAGGGGTGGGATCGCGAGGTGTCGTGGTTCCCGGCGGACGCGACCGGGATCCGGATCGCGGAATCGTCGATCGCCGCGGACGCCAGCGTGCTGCTCGCGTCGTCGCAGGAGCTCGATCCGGACCTCTGCGCGCCGTCCGACCGCCTGTCGGCGCCGTCGTACCAGGTCGACGGCGCGCCCGACGTGTACGCCGCCTCCGACGCCTACGCGTGCGGCGCGTGGACCGTGATCGCCGCCCCCGGCGGCTGGTACGGCTGGACGCCGAACCACTCCGACGAGCGAGCAGCGTCGCCCACGGAGTGATCCGGCGCCCGCCTCACTTCTGCGAGCCGGCGAGGAGCGCCTGCACGAAGTAGCGCTGGAACGCGAAGAACACGATCAGCGGCACGATCATCGACAGGAACGCGCCCGCCGACAGCACGTCGATGTTCGAGCCGAACTGACGCAGCTGAGACTGGATCGCCACGGTGAGCGGCATCGAGTCGGAGTTCGTGAAGATCAGCGCGACGAGCATGTCGTTCCATGTCCACAGGAACTGGAAGATCGCGAGCGACGCGATCGCCGGCAGCCCCAACGGCAGGATCACCGTGAAGAAGATCCGCCACTCCCCCGCACCGTCGATCCGCGCAGCCTCCATGAGCTCTGCGGGGATCTGCGTGAAGAAGTTGCGCAGCAGAAAGATCGCGAACGGCAGTCCGAACGCCGTGTGGAACAGGATCACGCCGAGCACGCTGCCGAAGATCCCGAGGGCCCCGAACAGCCGTGCGAGCGGGATCAGCGCGACCTGCAGCGGCACGGCCAGCAGCACGATCACGACGATCAGCAGCCAGTCGCGCCCCGGGAAGCGCATCCACGCGAACGCGTACCCGGCGAACGCGCCGAAGAGGACGACCAGCACCGTCGTCGGCACGGCGATCACGACCGTGTTCCACAGCGACCCCGTGATGGCCGGGTTCGACAGCAGGTTGGCGTAGTTCTCGATCGTGATCTCGGCCGGCTTGGTGAACACCGTCCACCAGCCGGAGGCCGCGTTGTCGCCCACCGTGCGCAGCGACGTGATGAACAGGCCCACGGACGGCACGAGCCAGAAGATCGCGACGACCGCCAGGACGATGTTGACGACCGTCGATCCGAGAGCGGATGCGATCCGCTCTCCGGCGCTCTTCTTGCGGGTGACGATTCCCAGCGAGGAGGCGGATGTCATCGCGCACGCTCCTCTGCGCTCGCCAGCGACTCGCGCGCGCTCATCGCGCACGCTCCTCGCGGAACCGCCGCACGTTCATGATCATCGACGGCAGCACCAGGATCAGCAGCAGGATCGCGAGCGCCGAGCCGAGGCCCTGGTTCGCGCCGCCGCCGAAGGACACGGTCCACATCTCGACCGCGATCACGTTCGCCGCGGGTTTCGAGGCGCCCGGCGGTATGACGTAGACGAGGTCGAAGATCTTCAGCACGTTGATGATCAGCGTGACGAACACGACGATCAGCACCGGCGCGAGCAGGGGCGCCGTGATCCGGCTGAACACCTGCCACTCCGTGGCGCCGTCCATGCGCGCGGCCTCCTGCAGCGAACGGTCCATCGCCGAGAGCCCGGAGGCGATCATGACCATCGCGAAGCCCGCCCAGATCCAGATGTAGGACAGGATGATCACCGCGTTGATGAAGGACGAGCTCAGCCACGAGACGCCCTGGGCGCCCGCATCGAAGTTCGTCGCCGGCAGCGCGATCGTGTACGCCTGCCCCGGGTCCAGCCCGTCGATCGAGTAGGTGCCGTCGGCCCCGGTCGTGGCGTAGCCGTGCACCGACCCGTCCGGCCCGACCGCATCGACGCGCATCCCTGGGAGGCCGCTCTTGCCCTCGTCGATCTCTCCCTGTGTGCCGCCGCCGCCGCGCACGACGTCGAGGAACACGGTGCCGGTGATCTGCGAGTCCCCCGCCTCCGGAGCGGCCACGGCCTGCGCCGCGTCGTCCGGCAGGTTGGACTGCCGGACGCCCGTCAACGGGAAGTCCTGGACGCTGCCGGGGGCGATCTCCTGCTCGCTCGCGATCACGCCTCCGTCGGCGATCACGCCGAAGCCGTCGCGCGGCTCGGCGCCCGGGTATCCCCCGCTCTCGCCGAACGCGTTCTGCGTGCCCGCGATCACCGCGTTCACGACGCCGAGCTGCGGGCTCTCCTGGAACATGCCGCGGAAGATCACGCCCGCGGCGAGCATCGAGATCGCCATCGGCATGAAGATGATGAGCTTGAACGCCGTCTTCCACTTGAGCTTCTCGAGCAGCACCGCGAAGATCAGCCCGAGGATCGTGCACGCGGCCGGCGCGACGATCACCCAGATCACGTTGTTGCGGATCGCCGTGAACGTCGTCTCGTTCGTGAACATCGTGACGTAGTTCTCGAACCCGACGAACTGCCCGTCGTCGCGCCCGAAGAACGAGCGGATGACCGTGTAGACGATCGGATAGACGACGAACGCGCCCAGCATCAGCAGAGCGGGGGCGAGGAACGACGCGGTGATCAGCGTCTTGCGCCACGACCCGGGTTCCTTCGGGGCGCGGCGGGGAGCGGGAGCCCGCTCCGCCGCCGCGGGGACGGTGACGGATGTCATCGGTCCGAGCCCGGTCAGTAGGCCGAGGCCGCGGCGTCCTCGAGCCGCTGCATCGTGCCCTCGACGTCATCCGGGTCCTGGTAGAAGCTGATCATCTCCTGCCAGAAGCCCTGCCCCTGTGTGCCGCCGAACGCGCTCGGCGTGAGGTCCGACATGTCGAACCGGAACGTCTCGGCGCCGGTGAGCGACTCGGCGATCTGGCGCGAGATGTCGTCCGGGTACAGCGACGTGTCCACCGCGTTGTTCGGCGAGGTCAGACCGCCGTTGGGCACCCACACCTCGGCGGCCTCCGGGCTCGCCAGGTACTGCATGAGGGCGTCCGTCGCCTCGTCGTCGGTGAACGCCACGGCGACGTCGCCGCCGCCCACCACCGACGGCGCCGAGTCGTTGATCGAGGGGAACTCGTAGAACAGTGCGTTCTCGCCGACCACCGAGTTGCCGTCGGACGTGATGTTGCCGGCCACGAAGTCGCCCTCGAACACGGTGCCCGCCTGCGGGTCGGCGCCGAACACCTCGGTCACGCTCTCGGGGAACGTGCGCTGGTCGCCGCCCGACTGCACGAGGTCGGTGCCCCACAGGGTGGCGAGCACCTCGAGCGCCTCCTCCACCGACGGATCCGTCCACGGGATCTCGTGGTTGGTGAGCTGGTCGTACTTCTCCGGGCCCGCCGTGCGCAGGTAGACGTTCTCGAACCAGTCGGTGAGCGGCCAGCCGACGTCGGCGCCGACCGAGATGCCCGCGTAGCCGGCGTCCGTCAGCAGCTGCAGCTGGTCGAGGAAGCCGTCCCAGTCCTCAGGCTCGGTGGCGCCCGCCTCGTCGTAGACGTCGGCGTTGTACCAGACGGTCGACTTGTGGGCGGCCTTGAACCAGACGCCGTAGAGCTCGTCCTCGACGGTGCCGAGGTCGACCCAGCTCTCGGAGTAGTTCTCCTCCACCAGCGCGGCCGTCTCGTCGCTCAGCGGCTGGATGGCGCCGTCCGAGGCCAGCGACTGCAGCAGGGCGGGCTGCCCGATCACGGCGACGTTCGGCGGCGTGCCGCCCTCGAGCTGGCCCTGGATGTAGGTGGGTCCGTTGTCGCCGAAGCTCGTGTAGTTGACCGTGGCGCCGGTGGCGTCCTCGAACGCCTGCAGCACCGCCTCGAAGTTCTCCTGCTCGGCGCCCGACCAGGCGGCGACGACGCTGAGGGTCTGTCCCGAGAAGTCGCCCTCGATGTCGACCTCTCCACCGCCTCCGCCGCCTTCGGATCCGCCGCTGCAGGCGGTGACGGCGATCGCCGTGGCGCCGAGGACCCCGGCCACGGTGAGCACTCGACGTGTGCGGTTAGCGAACATGACGTTCCCTTCGTCCTGCCACGGGCCGCTCGGAGCGCCGCAGCGCAGACGTCGCACGGCCCTGTGGTGCTGCTGTGGTTCACTCTCGAGCGTCACCGTACGCCCGATCAGCGGGACGGGGCAACGGGTTGCACGGCGCAGCGCAGGGCGTGTAAGGGAGGGCTCACCGCGCCCGCCCGGAGGCCCGCACGCGCGTCCGGACACGACGAAGGCCCCGGGATGTCCCGGGGCCTTCGCGGCTGTCGACCGCCGAAGCGGACGAGAGGTGGTTACTTCAGGGTCACCGTGGCGCCGGCGCCCTCGAGGGACTCCTTGGCCTTCTCGGCGGTCTCCTTGTTCGCGCCCTCGAGCACGGCCTTCGGGGCGCCGTCGACGAGAGCCTTGGCCTCGCCGAGGCCGAGCGAGGTGAGCTCGCGGACCGTCTTGATGACCTGGATCTTCTTGTCGCCGGCAGCCTCGAGGATGACGTCGAACGAGTCCTTCTCCTCCTCGGCCTCGGCCGGGGCGCCACCAGCGGCACCGGCGACGGCGACGGGGGCGGCAGCGGTGACGTCGAACTTCTCCTCGAACGCCTTCACGAACTCGCTGAGCTCGATGAGGGTCAGGTCAGAGAACTGCTCGAGGAGCTCCTCGGTGGTGAGCTTCGCCATGATGTATCTCCTAGATAGATGTGTGGTTTGTGGGATGAAACGCCGGCTGCTTACGCGGCCTGGGCGGTCTCGAGCTTCTCGCGGAGGGCGTCGATGGTGGCCGCGGCCTTGCCCATCGTGGCCTTCATCATGCCCGCAGCCTTCGCCAGCAGAACCTCGCGGCTCTCGAGCGACGCGTACGTGTTGACCTCGTCGGGGGTGAGGGCCTTGCCCTCGAACACTCCGCCCTTGATCACGAGAAGAGGGTTCGCCTTGGCGAAGTCACGCAGCGCCTTCGCGGTGGTGACGAAGTCACCGTGCACGAACGCGATGGCCGACGGGCCCTTGAGGTCGTCGTCCAGCGTGTCGAAGCCCGCAGCCTTGGCGGCGATCTTCGTCAGCGTGTTCTTCACCACGGCGTACTCCGCATCCTGACGGATGTTGTTGCGCAGCTCCTTGAGCTGGGCAACCGTCAGACCGCGGTACTCGGTCAGCAGGACGGCGTTCGAGTTCTCGAAAGACTTCGTGAGCTCGTTGACCGATGCATCCTTCTGCGCCATGGTCACTCCTTGGTGTGTACGAGATGCCCCACGGCGGTGGAGCACCGACCGAGCCCGCCCACGCATGGAAAAAGCTCCGGCGCAAGCGCACGGAGCTGAGTTTCCCGAATCCGGGAGAATCGTTCGTGACACCTGCGCGGGCCCCTGCGATGCAGTGCTTCGATCGATCTGCGCTGTGCGCGTCACGACGACCGGCGGTCTTCGGCTTCGCCAACTCTAACACAGCCACGACCCTCTCACCGCCGGCGAGGATCGGGGGGCCGACCGCGATCCGTCAGTCGGAGAGGGCGAGGGCGCGGAACATGTCGCGCTCACGGAGCCGGTCGCGGTTCGAGACCGCCGGCGCGAGTGCCGGCTCGTCCGCCGGACGCTCGACGCGCTTGCCCGTCGTGCGCTGATAGAGCTCGTCGATCAGGCGCGTCGCGAGGCGCACCAGCTGCGCGATCTCGCGGTCGTCCCGCTCGATCCAGGTCGACTTGGGCTCGTCGTGCACGGGCTCGAAGTCGCGGTGCTCCTCCCACACGAACAGCGTGCGCTCCGCGCCGAGCACGTGCTGCTGCCACCAGACCTGCCGCAGGTAGGTGCGCGGGATCGAGCGCCACGGCTTGTTGGTGGTCTTGATCTCGGCCAGCGTCACGCGCCCCTGCGCGTCGAGGCCGACCCCGTCGGGCGTCGCGAGATGACGCTTCTCGACCACGGCGTGGAACAGCGCGCTCGAGGGCAGGATGCCGTGGGTGCCCGCGATCCAGGCGGCGATCTCCGGCTCGCGTCGCCGCCCGTGGTCGGTGTAGGCGTTGCCCGAGAACCGCGACCCCATCAGCTTCTGGTCGACGGCACGGGCGATCGAACGCTCGCTCGCCGTCAGCGCGGCGACATCCGTCGCCGTGATGCCCCGGGCTCGCGCACGAAGCCACGCGACCCGGTCGCGGGAGTCCGCGAGGATCCGGGCCTGCAGTTCGGGGGTCACCCGTCGACCCTAACGCCGCGAGCGGACGCGCCCCGCGCCGCAACGCCGCGACACGCGATCCGCATTTGGTTGTCGGAAGTCAACGAAAGGCGTATAGTTGACCGATCACAACTTTTCAGCGCGTCGACGGTGCCGCGCCCACCGCCCTCCCGCAGGAAAGAGCTCCATGTCAGACCAGTCCACCGCTCCTCGGATGACGCACCGCCAGGTGCTGGAGGCCATCTCCGGCCTCTTGCTGGCGATGTTCACGTCGATGATGGCCAACACCATCGTCGGCACCTCGCTGCCGATCATCGTGCCGGATCTGGGCGGCACTCAGACCGACTACACCTGGGTCGTCACCGCCGCACTCCTCACCACGGCCATCTCGACGCCGATCTGGGGAAAGCTCGCCGACCTCACCGACCGCAAGGTGCTCGTGCTGGTCGCGCTGACCTTCTTCCTTCTCGCCAGCGCGGTCGCCGGCTTCGCCACGAGCCCCGGGATGCTCATCGGCGCCCGTGCCTTCCAGGGCATCGGCGCCGGCGGCGTCGCGGCGCTCACCCAGGTGATCATGGCCGACATCATCAGCCCGCGAGAGCGCGGCAAGTACATGGGCCTCTTCGGAGTCGTCATGGGCGTCTCGACCGTGGGAGGTCCCATCATCGGCGGCCTGCTGACGGACAGCATCGGCTGGCACTGGAACTTCTTCGTCGGCATCCCGCTCGGGATCATCTCGTTCGTCGTGATCGTCCGCACCCTCCGGCTCAGCCCGCGCGCGAACCGGAAGGTGCGCATCGACTACCTCGGCATCGTGCTGCTCTCGGTCGCCGCGAGCCTGCTGCTCATCTGGGTCACGAACGTGAAGGACTACGGCTGGGCCAGCACCGAGACCTACACGATGGTGGGCGGCGCGATCGTCGCGACCGCGCTGTTCATCTGGGTCGAGACCCGCGCCGCGGAGCCGGTGGTCCCGCTCAGCCTCTTCCGCAACCGCACCTTCACGCTCTCGGTGCTGGCGTCGATCTCCATCGGCGTGGCGATGTTCGGAACCGCCGTGTACCTCGGTCAGTACTTCCAGATGGCGCGCGGGTTCGACCCGACGGGCGCCGGCCTCATGACGATCCCGATGGCGGCCGGCATGCTGATCTGCTCGACGCTCATCGGCCAGCTGGTGACGCGCTACGGGGCTTGGAAGCGCTACCTCGTGATCGGCGCGATCGTGATGACCACCGGCAACGCGATGCTCGCGACCCTGACCTACGACACCAGCCTGATCCTCGTGGGCGTCTACATGTTCCTTCTCGGAGCGGGCATGGGCATGACGATGCAGAACCTCGTGCTGGTCGTGCAGAACACCGCTCGGCCCGAGGAGATGGGCGTCGCCAGCTCGGGCGTCAACTTCTTCCGGACGATCGGCGGCACCGCCGGCGTCGCGGTCATCGGGTCGGTGCTCGCCTCGAGCATGACCGACCAGCTCGCGCAGCGGAAGGACGAGCTGACCAGCGCGATCGCTGGGCTCGGAGCCGAGGGCGCGAGCATCGCCGAGCAGTTCCAGTCGGGCACGATGCCGATCACCCGCGACCTGCCCGCGACGGTGCAGGTGATCGTCGAGCAGGTGGCGGCGACCTCGATCGCTCACGCGTTCCTCATCGGCATCCCGCTCGGGGTGCTGAGCCTCGTCGCCATCGCGTTCCTGCCCAACATCCCGCTCGGCCGGAAGAACAACGCCGAGCGCCTGCAGGAGCAGGAGACGGACGCGGTCGACGAGCTCACCGCGACCGAGGCCGCGTTCGCGCGCGAGGGGGCGATGGCCGTCGCGTCGACGGGCGCGATCCCGATCGTCGGCGAGGCGCCGGGGCAGGACGCGCCGCGTACGGAGCGCAGGCCGTGACCGACGAGGGCCCGACGGAGCGCGAGCAGGCGATGCGCGCGGTCGAGCTGGAGTTCTCCGAGCTGATCGCGCAGGTGAGGCGCATCATCATGCGCAACGCCGACCGGGTCTCGCCCGGGATGCTGCCGGGCGCCTACAAGGTGTTCACCACCATCGCGGATGCCGGCCCGCTGACCGCGTCCGCGATCGCCGACCGGCTGATGATCGACAAGGGCCAGCTCAGCCGGACCGTCCGCGAGCTCGAGGACCTCGGTCTGGTGGCACGCACCCCCGACCCCTCGGACGGTCGCGCCCACCTGCTCGAGCCGACCGAGGACGGCCGGCGCCGGCTCGCGACCGCCCGCGCCCCGCAGGAGCACGGCCTGTCGCGGGCGCTGGAGAAGTGGGACGTGTCGGATGTGCGCCGCCTGGCCGACCTGCTGCACGCCCTCACGCACGAGCAGGTGCCCGGCGCCGACTGACTCCCGCCGCGCACCGTCGTCCCGCTGTCCGTGAGCGCCGCGAAGGCGCGATCGGGCGGCGGGACGCGTCGTCTCGGGCGATCGCCGCTTCTCGTCGGTGCGATCGAGAGTGTCTCTCGACGCCAACTCGATTGACTGGTTATATCAGCATCACAGTTTCGCCAGATTCTGATATTCCGATCTCTCGACCATGTTGGAGTCCTGATGCCCGCTCTGCGCACCCGCCCATCGACCGCTCCCACCCGCCGTGGCGCCAAGGTCGTCGCCATCACGAGCGCCGCCGCGGTCGCCGCGGTGGGCGTGACCCTGAGCCTCGCCGCCTGGACCGACAACGAGTGGCTCACGAGCGGCTTCGACGGCGACGATCCCGCCATCTCGACGTCGGCCTTCGAGGTGGAGCAGTACGCCTACCCCAGCACGGGCGGCTCGGCCGGCACCTTCTCGCAGCACGAGACCAGCGACGACGCGAACGTCGTGACGTTCTCGGTCGAGGCGCTCTCTCCCCAGGTGCCGAGCTACGGCCTCGTCGGCCTGCGCACGACGGCGGGTTCGCTCGGCGGCGCCCTCACCCTCCAGGCCGCCGACGACCTGCTGAACGCCGGCACCACGACCGACGCCGCCGCCGCTGCCCTGTTCGCGGCGACCGAGGTGACCGTGTGGACGTGGAGCGAGGCCGACTCGACGCCCGCGTTCGGCTGCGACGCGAGCACGTCGTCCCAGCCCGGAGTGACGCAGATCGCCGCCGGCGCCCTCGCCGCCGCGGCAGGATCCGCGTCGCAGGAGCTCGCAGCAGAGGGCGGGGACGTCCAGTACTACTGCTACCAGCTGCTGTTCGATGTGCCCGACGGCGCCGATCCCGAGGACTACATGGGCGTCGGCCTCGTGCCGGCGTGGGAGTTCACCGCCGAGTCCGACTGACGGGACGCGCGATGACCACCGTCCCGACGCGCGGGAGCGCGGACGGCGCGGAGCTGCGTGCCCGTCACCGACGTCGCCGCCGGCTGTGGCTGCCGCATCCGCGGGACGTGCTCGTGTGGCTGCTGGGCGCCGTCGGCCTCGTCTCGATCGCGTGGCTGCTCGCCTCCTGGCTGCTCGGCCTCCACCTCGTCGTGCTCACGACCGGATCCATGTCGCCGGGGATGCCGCCGGGCACCGCAGCGGTCGAGCGGACCGTCGCCGCAGCCGAGCTGCGCGTCGGCGACGTCGTGAGCGTGCCACGCGCGGGCGACGGCGAGGTCGTGACCCACCGCATCGTCGAGATCTCGTCGAACGGCGAGCCGGATCAGCGCACGCTGACGCTGCAGGGCGACGCGAACGACGGCCCGGACACCCAGCCGTACACGGTGTCCCGCGCCGGACTGGTCGTGGTCGCGGTGCCGGCCGTCGGCTACGTCGTGACCTTCTTGGGCTCGCCGGCCGGGATCACGCTTCTCGCCGTCCTGATCCCGGCCGGTGTGCTGTGGGTGCTGTGGCCGAGGCCCGCGCGCACATGAGCACGCCGGGCGGTCGCCGCTCGGGGCGTGCGCGACGGGCGATCGGCGCGGCGCTGCTCGTGATCTCGGCCGCGATGGCGATGTCGGTGTGGTCGGCGTTCTCGGCGGAGGCGGCGCAGTACGTCCCCGATCGGGACCAGGCCACGCCGGACCGGATGCTGTCCCTGTGGACGCAGGGTGCCCCCGAGGAGGCGCGCTCGCTCTCCCCAGGGGAGCCGGTGTCCTGGCTGATCCGGGCCGATCACGACGATCGCACCGGTCCCGCGACGATCGACGTGCAGCTGCGGAAGCAGGGGGCGCTCGTGGATCATCCGCGAGGCCTGTCGGTGAGCATCGAGCAGTGCATGGTCCCGTGGGCGGGCTGGGACACGGCGACGCCCTGGTGCCCCGCACCGGGTGGTGCGCTGACCGTGACCCCGGAGCACGATCTGTCCGAGGCGCCCAGCGATCCGATGCGCATGGGCGACATGGTCAGCTCGATCCCGCACTACTTCCGCGTCACCGCCGCGCTCGAGGACTCCCCCGCCGCGCGCGCGGACGCGTCCCTGCACGGGTTGAGCGCCGTCGTGGACATCGGCGTCACCGCGACCGGGGGCGGCGGGGCGACGTCGGAGGGCCCCGAGGAGGGCGACGGCCCGCCGGACGCGGGATCGGACGGTGCGCGGGATCCGGTCGGCCTCACGCCCACGGGAGGCGATCTCGGCGACGTCGCGAGGCTGCTCGCGCTGGCCGCCGCGGCGATCGCGGCCGCCCTCGGCGCGAGGCTGCTCCGACGCCGACCGGAGCCCGCGTCATGACCCGCCGCCGGCGATTCGCGGGCCTCGGCGGCGCCGTCGCCGCCCTGCTCGTCGTCCCGCTCACGACCAGCACGTCGCTGGCGGCCTGGAACGACGCCGAATGGCTGCGGACACCCGCGCTGACGACGACGACGGTCGATTGCAGCGCCGAGTCGGGGCTCGTCGCGGAGGCGTCCGCGCGTCAGGTCGGCGGCACGCTCCTCGGCACGGACCTCGCGAGCCTGGCGGAGGTGCAGGGCGTGGGGAACGGCGTCGACGGAGACGGCATCGAGTGGTGGGAGCCCAGCAGCGCGCACGACCTCGACCCCGCAGGCACGACGACGCACACCCGCTCCACGTCGCTGAGCGTCGCCGCGCTGTCCGGGGTGCCGCTCGTCTCGCTGCCGACCCTGAACGCCGCCGTTCCCGGGATCTCGGCGGGTGCGCTGGCGCAGTACTCGCAGGTGACGGCGGCCGGCGCGGCGATCGGTGCTACGGGCCTCGTCGCCGACAGATCGGGTGTGATCACCATCGGGCCGTACGATGCCACGCCTCCCGCGTCGTCCGCCATCAGCCTGAGCGGCGTCGTCCCGGCGATCGCCGGCGTCGCCGACGCGACGCTCACCACGGGCGCGGTCTCCGCCGTGTCGCAGGTGGACGGCTGCGCCCTTCTCGCATCCGAGCTGTGGGGCGTCGGCACCGACGAGGGCACGGTGCGTCGCGAGTACGACATCGCCGGCCTGGGCCTGACGGCCTCGGCACCCGCTCTGGCCGACCTCGTGCCCGCGGTGAACGGCGCCGTCACGACGCTCGGCACCACGGTGGGAGGGCTCAGCTCGGGCCTCACCGGCGCGCTGGGGTCGACCCTGACGACCGCCCTCAACGCGCTGAACCTGAACCTGCTGGTCGGGCGGGTGAGCGTGAAGAGCAGCTCAGCGCCGGCGGTCGTGCTGACCCCGCCTGACTTCTCCGCGGCGAGCGCGCTCCTCGGCGAGACCCGCGACTCTGCCAGTGTCCTGAGCCTGAACCCCGGCGGCGGGACCGTCTCGGCCGACCTCGCAGCGCTGCTCGGCGACGACGAGGATGGCCTCAACGGCCTCCCCCCGAACACGCTGATCGACGGGGCGGAGCTCGCGGCCCTCTCCGCCCGCACGACCGGCTTCGCGGACGACTGGATCGTCGCGGTGCAGGACGCGCTCACCTCGGCCGTGGCGCAGACCGGCCTGCGGATCACCCAGACGCTCACGCTGCAGGCGTGTCTTCTGGGGACCTGCGTCGACGTCGCGACGATCGGCATCGACGTGAGGGGGACGCTCGGGGCGCTCGCCGGGAACGACACCACCCTGGCCTCGCAGATCACGATCACCGCTCTCGGCGGTGTCAACATCTCGTCGCTCCTGTCGCCGCTGACGAACACGATCGTCGGAGCGATCAGCGCGGTGCTCGATTCGACCCTCGCCAGCGCGAGCGCGACGATCACCGCGCTCGGCCCGACGCTCGACGCCATCCTCTCCCCCGTGGCGATCGGCGTGGGCGGCCTGCTCACGGCGCTCGCCCCGATCATCTCGCTGCAGGTCAACCTGCAGCCCGACGTCACCGCGCCGAACCCGCCGCCCGCGGACGCGCCGTCCTATCGACCGGCCACCTCGACGGCCACCGCCGAGTACCTCGTCACCGCACTGCGCATCGGTCTGCTGAGCGACGCCCGCCTGACGTCCCTGTCGCTGGCGACGGCGACAGCCGGGCCCGTGTCGCTCGGGTCCGAGGGCTGACCGCCCCGTCCCGGCTCGACCAGCGGCCATCCGCGTGGATCCGTAGCACCGCCGAAACACTCGCGTGATGAACTCGGGATTGACTGTCGTACACGGGTCCGCGCCGCCGCGGCCCCGAACGATCGAAGGGGGACGACCGATGAGATTCCGGCCGCCACGCAGCACTGCCGTCGTCGCTCCGGCACAACCGGCCGTCCCGCCGCCGTCGCACATGCGAGCAGTGCTGTTCGACGCTCCGGGCGACCCGTCCGCGCTGCGCGTGGACAACGTGCCCGTGCCCGCGCCCGTGATGGACGAGGTGCTCGTCCGCGTGGTGGCGGCGGGCGTGAACCCCATCGACGCCAAGACCCGCGCAGGAGCGGGCGTCTCGCCCGGCATCGCCGCCTACCCGGTCGTGCCCGGCTTCGACTTCGCGGGAGTGGTCGTCTCCTCGCCGTTCGAGGCGCACCCGCTGCAGCCGGGCGCCGAGGTGTTCGGGATGGCCGCCGTGCCGCGCACGCCCGGGTCGTACGCGGAGTACGTCGTGGCCCCGTCGCATTCGCTCGCGGCGAAGCCGGCGGCCCTCTCGCATGTCGAGGCGGCGGGCGTGCCGCTGGCGGCCCTCACCGCCTGGCAGCTGGTCGTCGAGACCGCGCACGCCCACGAGGGACAGCGGATCCTGATCCATGCCGGCTCGGGCGGGGTGGGCCACTTCGCCGTCCAGTTCGCCGCGTACTTCGGCGCGCACGTCACGGCGACGGCGTCGGGGGCGAACGCCGCGTGGCTGCGCGAGATCGGCGCGCAGGTCGTGATCGACCACACCACCACGCGCTTCGAGGACGTGGTGGCCGACGTCGACGTCGTGATCGACCTGATCGGCAACGCGAAGGCACGCACCGGCACCCGCTCGCTCGAGGTCCTGCGGCCCGGCGGCCTGCTGATCGTCGTGCCGCGCGGAAGCTGGCCCGACGTCGCGATCGACGCGGAGGCGGCAGGCGTGCGGGCGACGACCTTCGTGGTGTCCCCCGACGGCACCGCGCTGGGCACCATCGCCCGCCTGCTCGACTCCGGCGCCGTGCAGGTGTACGTCGAGAAGGTGTACGAGCTGGGCGACGCCGCCGCCGCGCATCGCCAGCTGGAGGCCGGGCACACGCGCGGCAAGCTCGTGCTGCGCGTCTCCGACGGCTGATCGGCGCGGCCACACGGGCCGTGTCATCGGGCGCCTCGCCGACTGGCGCTGTCGGGCTCAGGAGGGCTCGAGCGCAGCGTGCGCCGCGCTGACGACAGCATCGCGGATGTCGGCGAGCAGCGGTGAGCGCAGGTTCCACTGCTGCCAGTAGAGGGGCACCGAGGCGCGTGGGCCGTCGAGACGCACCAGGCGACCGTCGTCGAGCGCCGCCTGGGCCTGCATCGGGGGAAGGAGCCCCCAGCCGAACCCGAGCCGCACGGCGGTGGCGTAGTCCTCGGACGCGGGCACGTAGTGCCGAGGCGGTCGCGACGGGTCGACGCCGCGACCGGTGAGCCACTGCGCCTGCAGGTCGTCGTTGCGGTCGTAGTCGACGACCGGGGCCTTCGAGAGCGCGTCCAGCGACGACCCGGCGGGCAGCCAGCGCTCGACGAAGGCGGGCGCGGCGACGGGCTCGTACACCGTCACGCCGAGCGGCGTGACCACGCACCCGGCGATCGGAGCCTGCTGCGAGGTGACCGCCGCGGTGACGGTTCCCGCCTCCAGCAGCTCCGCGGTGTGGTCCTGGTCGTCGCGGTGCAGCTCGAAGCTCACGTCGTGCGCCCGCATGACCGGCTGCAGCGCGGGAAGGAACCAGGTGGCGAGCGAGTCGGAGTTGACGGCGATCGGCACGCGCATCCTCCCAGGTCCCTCGAGACCGAGCTCGACCCCGGCTTCGTGTCCGAGCAGGGCGTACTGGCGCGCGAGGCGCACCACCACGGCGCCGGCCTCCGTGGCGCGGGCCGGCTTCGACCGGACGACGAGCACGCGTCCCAGCTGTCCCTCGAGCGTCCGCAGCCGCTGGCTCACGGCGGAGGGGGTGATACGCAGCATGCGCGCAGCTCCGTCCAGGCTGCCCTCGTCCACGACGGCGGCGACGGTCTCGGCGAGGTCAGGCGCGATCCACATGAAGCATTCCTAACACAGGCACAGAATCATGAACGTCGCTTTGGTGAAGTCGCGGACGGTCCGTAGCGTCGTCCCGTGCTCACCACCCTCGCCCCTTACCTGACCGCCGGCCTCGCCGGGCTCGGGCTGTGCCTGTCGCTGATCATCGCGCCGGGCGCGCAGAACATCTTCCTGTTGCGCATGGGCGTGCAGCGCCGTCACGTCGTCGCCCTCGCCGTGACCTGCCTCGTGAGCGACGCCCTCCTCATCACGGCCGGCGTCGCCGGATTCGGCGTGGTGGTCGAGCATCTCCCCTGGCTGTTCGAGCTCGTCCGCTGGGGCGGCGTCGCCTTCCTGACCGCCTACGCGCTCTCGGCGGCGTGGCGCGCGGTGCGCCCGAAGCCGGAGGCCATCCGGATCGAGGAGCCGGCCGCTCCGATGCCCGGCGCAGGCACCGTGACGGATAAGGCCGTCGACCACCGCGGCGGCACGGCCACGCTGACCCGGCCCGTCCGGGTGGCGACGCCCACGGCGACGCTGCTGCCGGCGATCCTCTCCTGCCTCGCGATCACGTGGCTGAACCCCCACTCGTACCTCGACACGGTGTTCCTGCTCGGCTCCGTGTCGGCCGGCTACGGCGACCTGCGCTGGGCCTTCGGCGCCGGCGCGATCGTGGGCAGCGCCATCTGGTTCGCCCTCATGACGCTCGCCGCACGCTTCGCCGCCCGCTGGCTCAGCTCGCCGCGCGCCTGGCGCGTGCTCGACGCCTTCATCGCGGTCGCGATGCTGGCCCTGGCCTGCGGCCTCGCGGTCGCCTGATCCCGCGCGGGGTAGCCCGCGATGAAGGAGATCTCCACAACGAAGGAGCGCGAAGAGCCAATAGCTCCTTCACAACGGATTTGCACGTCATCGTGGCGCGCTGTTGCCATCCTCGGCTGACGCGAACGGGAATGCGAAGGGGCCCCGCCAGATGGCGAGGCCCCTTCGTGCACTGCGTGTTACGCGATGACGTTGACGTCCAGCGGGATGCCGGGGCCGAACGTGGTCGACACGGCGCCCTTCTGGATGTAGCGACCCTTCGAGCTCGACGGCTTCAGGCGCACGATCTCGTCGAGCGCGGCCTGCAGGTTCGCGTCCAGCTGCTCGGCCGAGAACGAGGCCTTGCCGACGATGAAGTGCACGTTGGCGTGCTTGTCGACGCGGAACTCGATCTTGCCGCCCTTGATCTCCTCGACGGCCTTGGCCGGGTTGGGGGTCACGGTGCCGGTCTTCGGGTTCGGCATCAGGCCGCGGGGGCCGAGCACCTTGCCGAGACGACCGACCTGGCCCATGAGCTCGGGCACCGAGACGGCCGCGTCGAAGTCGGTCCAGCCGCCGGCGACCTTCTCGATGAGCTCGGCGCCGCCGACCTCGTCAGCACCGGCCGCGATGGCGGCCTCGGCCGCGGGGCCGTTGGCGAAGACGATGACGCGGGCGGTCTTGCCCGTGCCGTGCGGCAGCATGACGGTGCCGCGCACCATCTGGTCGGCCTTGCGCGGGTCGACCGAGAGCTTCAGCGCGACCTCGACGGTCGAGTCGAACTTCTTCGAGCCCGTCTCCTTCGCGAGGACGACGGCCTCGGTGGGCGTGTAGAACTTGCCGGCCTCGAGCTTCTCGACGGCGGCGGCGTAAGCCTTGGACTTGGTAGCCATGATCGTTATCCCCCTCAGTCCTCGACCGTGATGCCCATGGAGCGGGCGGTGCCGGCGATGATCTTCGAGGCGGCCTCGATGTCGTTCGCGTTCAGGTCGGGCTGCTTCGTCTTGGCGATCTCGGCGACCTGCTCCTTGGTGAGCTTGGCGACCTTGACCGTGTGCGGCGTGGACGAGCCCTTCGCGACGCCCGCTGCCTTCTTGATCAGCTCGGCGGCCGGCGGGGTCTTCAGGATGAACGTGAAGCTGCGGTCCTCGTAGACGGTGATCTCCACGGGGATGACGTTGCCGCGCTGCGACTCGGTCGCCGCGTTGTACGCCTTGCAGAACTCCATGATGTTGACGCCGTGCTGACCGAGCGCGGGGCCGATGGGCGGCGCGGGGTTGGCGGCGCCGGCCTGGATCTGGAGCTTGATGAGCCCCGTCACCTTCTTCTTGGGTGCCATTTCGATTCCTTTCGACGAACGGATGCCGGTTGCATCCGCTCTCCCGCACGCAGGATGACCCTGACGAGCGGTGTGGGACGTCCGCGCAGACAGGGCGCGAACCAAGCGATTCTAGCAGAGAAGACGGAGAGCCCGACCCCGAGGGGCCAGGCTCTCCGTCGTACCTCCTGAGGAGGTCAGACCATCTTGGTGACCTGGTCGAAGCTGAGCTCGACCGGGGTCTCGCGCTCGAACAGCGACACGAGCACCGTGAGCTTGCCGCTCTCCGGCTTGATCTCGCTGATCGTGCCGGGAAGACCCGCGAACGAACCCTCCTTGATCGTGATCGTCTCGCCGGCCTCGAAGTCGACCTCGGCGGGGATGACGCGCGGCGTCGCGGCCTGGCCCTTGGGGGTGCCGCTCTTCGCCTGAGCCTGCGCCTCCTTGACCTCGACCAGCGGCTTGAGCATGTTGAACGCCTCTTCGAAGCGCAGCGGCGTCGGGTTGTGGGCGTTGCCCACGAAGCCGGTCACGCCCGGCGTGTGGCGGACGACGGACCAGGTGTCCTCGTTGAGCTCCATGCGCACCAGCACGTAGCCGGGGATGCGCACGCGAGTGACCATCTTGCGCTGGCCGTTCTTGATCTCGACGACGTCCTCCATCGGGACCTCGACCTGGTAGATGTCGTCCTCGACCTCGAGCGTCGACTTGCGCTGCTCGATGTTGGCCTTCACCTTGCGCTCGAAGCCCGCGTACGAGTGGATGACGTACCACTTGCCCTCGAGCGAGCGCAGCTCCTGACGGAACGCCTCGTACGGGTCCTCGTCGGTCTCGGCGTCGGCCTCCGCGTGCTCGTCGCCGTTCACGTCCGGGCCGTCATAGGGCGGGATCTCCTCGGCCGCTGCGGCCTGGGCCTCCGCCTGCTCCTCGGCGGCGGAGTCGTTCAGCACCTCTGCGGCGGCCTCGACCTCGTCCGCCTCGTCGATGTTCAGTGCGTCGTTCACGATCGCGTCGGCCTCCGGGTCGTCGATCTCGATGTCTTCGTCGTCGCTCGCGTCTGCCGCGCCGTCCCCGCCGTCGACGTGCATCGCGGCATGCTCGGCGGCATCGCTGGCGTGGGACTCGGCGGAGAGGACGTTGCCCTCCTGGGCCTCGTCTTCCTCGCTCGACTGCTCGGCTGCCGGCGCCCAGTCGGCGTCGTCGACATGCTTTTCAGACACTGGCGTTCTTCTCTTCCGTTCACGCGGCGGATGCGCGTGCGCTCATCCGCGAGCCCGACGAGCGGGCGGTGCATCAGTCGATCAGGCCGGCACTCCGAAGACGACCGTCGCGACCCACGAGAAGACATAGTCGAGGCCGTAGACGATCCCCATCATGACGACGACGAAGCCGAGCACGACGGCGGTGAACTTCAGCAGCTCCGAACGGGTCGGGGTGACGACCTTGCGGAGCTCGGCGATGACCTGGCGGAAGAAGATCACGATCCGCGCGAAGAAGTTCGGCTTCTTCTCGCCGGTCGTCCCTGCCGCGACGTAATCGCCGCTCGCTGCGTCCTGGACCATTGACTGCCTTTCGTGAGTCAGCTGACGCTGACGCGCAGGGCGGACAGGAATCGAACCTGCAACCTGCGGTTTTGGAGACCGCTGCTCTGCCAATTGAGCTACCGCCCTAGAGACCTTGCGATCCCGGGATCCGCATCCGACACCACCCCTCCAGGCATGGCAAAAGAATGCAGACAACTGCTGCTCCAGTGTAGGGCATATGGGCACGTCCGCCGAACCGGGCGACGTCCCGGGGCGGGCGTCTCGCCCTGCTCGCCGCCCCGCATCCGGCGCCACCACGGGGATCGGCCGCCCGCGGCACGTGTCTTTGTATAGGCTCGTGTGTCGTCGAGGGAGGGTGACGTGAGCGGCGACGTCCAGCAGTTCCAGGTCGACCTCCGAGGCGTGGTGGACCTGCTGAGCCGGCACATCTATTCGAGCCCGCGGGTGTACCTCCGCGAGCTGCTGCAGAACGCGCGCGACGCCATCACGGCGCGCGGCGAGGTCGACGGCGGAGGCGGCACGATCCGCATCTCGCCGCTGACCGACGGCGCCGGCGAGTTCGTCCTGCGCGACGACGGCGTCGGGCTCACCGCGGCCGAGGTCGCGGAGCTGCTCGCGACGGTGGGCCGGAGCTCCAAGCGCGACATCTTCGATCTGCCCCGCAGCGACTACCTCGGACAGTTCGGCATCGGACTGCTCAGCTGCTTCATGGTCGCCGACACCATCGTGATCCGCTCGCGCAGCGCTCGCGGGGGCCCGGCCGTGGAATGGACCGGCAGCGCCGACGGCACCTTCCGCGTCGCGGAGCTCGACGACGACCTGCCCGTCGGCACGAGCGTTCATCTCGCGCCGCGGTTCGACCAGGACGACCTCCTGCGCCCGGCGGCGGTCCGCGAGCTGGCCGAGACGTTCGGGGAGTTCCTGCCGGTGCGGGTCGTGCTGGAGGCGCCCGGCGGCGACGTCGACCTCACGCGCCCCGCTCCGTTCCTCGACAGCCGCGCCGACCCCGACGCCGCGGTCCGATACGGCCGAGACCTGCTCGGCGCGGCGCCCCTGGACGTGATCGAGCTCGCCGAGCCCGCGACCGGGACGCGGGGCCTCGCGTACGTGCTCCCCTTCGCGCCGCCCCCGGGCAGCCGACAGGCCACGCGGATGTACCTCGGGCGGATGCTGCTGTCGGAACGCGCCGACGAGGTGCTGCCCGACTGGGCGTTCTTCGTCCGCGCCGTGATCGACTCGACGGGCCTCGCCCCGACCGCGAGCCGGGAGTCCCTCGTCGAGGACGTCGCGCTCGAGCGCGTGCGCGAGCAGCTCGGCGCCGGCATCCGCCGCTGGGTGCTGGAGCTCGGGCTGCGTGAGCCGCACCGTCTCGCCCAGTTCGTGGCGATCCACGAGGTGGGCCTGAAGTCGCTCGTACGGCACGACGAGGAGCTCGCCCGCTTCATCACCCGTTGGCTGAGCGTGGAGACGACGCACGGGACGCTGCGCATCGGAGACCTCGTCGAGCGCTATCCGCACGTGCGCTACGCCGAGACCGTCGACGAGTTCCGCCAGGTCGCCGGCATCTCCCCCGCCTCGGAGGTCCTGGTCAACGGCGGCTACCTGTTCGACGTCGACCTGATCCGGATGCTTCCAGAGCTCTACCCCCAGGTCACCGTCGAGCGGGTCGACGTCGTCGGCGAGCTGGACCGCCTGGATCCCCCGCCGCTGGACGACCGCGCCGCCGCGATCGCGCTCGAGGATCGGGCGGGCGGCGTGCTCTCGGCGTCCGGGTGCTCGGTGGTCGTGCGCACGATGGGCCGCGACCACCTGGCATCGCTCTACGTCGTGGACCCCGACGTGCTGCGCGCGATGGACCGCAGCCGCACGAAGGGCATCACCGGGTCGCTGTGGGGAGGCGTGCTCGACCGCATCGACGACACCCTCGGCGCGGACTCGGGGGACGAGGAGCCCGGCGCCCGGCTCTGCCTGAACTGGTCGAACCGCGTCGTCCGGGCCCTCACCGGCGTCCGCGACGAGGCGGTCTTCGCACGCACCGTCCAGCTCCTGTACATCCAGGCGCTGCTCGCCGGGCATCACCCGCTCACCGACGCCGACCGGACGCTCATGACCACCGCCCTCGCCGACCTCGTGTCGCTCTCGGCCGGTCTCGACGTCGACACCGTCGACGAGCCCCGCTGAGACAGACCCGGCCGCCGACGCCACGCGCCACCGCCCGACTCCCGCCACCCGACACGACCGCCCGACGCCGATCACCCGACAGCCGTCGCCCGACCCTCGAGGACTTCCCATGGCCCGCCCGAAGAAGCAGTTCGCCCAGCTCCTGGAAGAGATCGACCGCACGCCGTGGGGCCCTCAGGAGCAGGCCCTCGTGGCCGAGGCCGTGACGCTCGCCCAGGAGATCGGCGACGACCGCCTGGAGTATCAGGCCCGCATGCGGCAGACGGCGTCGGCGAACATGGGCGGCGTCACCGACGTCATGCTGAACTCGTTCGCGTGGTGCCTCGCCCGGCACGACGCCGACCCCGCCCGTTTCCCCCTCGACATCGGCAACGGCGGCGCCGACCTGATGTGGCAGTTCAAGTGGATGGCGTCGGCCCTGCGCTCGTCGCCGGCGTTCTCGCAGGACCAGATCGCCGCCGTCCTCGACGACATGGAGGATCACTACCGCAAGGCCGGCCTGGGACTGAGCGGCGTGCTGACCGCACGCTTCGAGGACGCGTGGGAGGCCGGCCGCATGGAGGACGCCGAGCGGCTGCGCGTGCAGCTCGAGGCGACGCCCCGTGACGACTACAGCCACTGCGACGCCTGCAGCCGCAGCCAGGTCGCCGGGTTCTTCGTGGACACCGACCGGGACGACGAGGCGATCCGCCTCGTCGAGGAGATGCTCGAGGGCGGCTTCTCGTGCGGCGAGGAGCCGGAGCACGCGCTCTCCCGGGTGCTGCTGAGCTACCTCCGCGCGGGGCGGCACGACGAGGCGAAGTCGGCCCACCTGCGCAGCTACCGCCTCGCCAAGGACAACGCCGACAACCTCGCCATCGTCGCGAACAACGTCGTCTTCTGCGCCGTCACCGGCAACGAGGCCCGAGCGCTCGCGCTCGTCGAGCGGCACCTGCCGTGGCTCACCCACGACGGGCTCAACGTCGACGCCCACTTCGCGGCGCTCTCGGCCTTCGCGTTCGCCCTCGACCGGGTGACGGAGGCCGGCCACGGCTCCACTCCGGTGCGCGGGGCCGACGCGACGGCCCTGCGGGGCTTCTTCGGCGACCACGACGGCGCCTGGTCGGCCGCCGAGCTCGCGGCGGCCGCATGGGCCGCCGCCGAGCGCATCGGCGCCGACTTCGACGCGCGCGACGGCGGTGGCGCGCACGCGCAGCGCCTGGAGCACCTTCGCGGGCTCGCCCAGGCGCGCTACGACGTGCCGATCCGCTCCGACGCCTTCGCCGCGCCGTCCGCGGCCCCCGCGCCGACCGATCCGGCCGAGTGGGCGCACCGGGCGATGAGCTTCGGGCAGTACGGCGCCGAGCAGGAGACCCTCGAGGCGCTCCCCCACGCACTGGAGATCGACGACCCCGCCCGGCGCGCGCAGCTGCTGTCGCTGCAGATCGGTCTCCTCGTCGCACGCGGCAAGGCCGACGAGGCGCGCGACCTGCTGCCCGAGCGCGGCGCCGAGCTGCGCAGCGCCGGCCTCGACGCGCAGGCCGACCTCGAGACACGGGCCGGCCTCGCCACCTTCGGCGCCGACGACGCGGAGGACGTCGCCACGCTAGACCGAGAGCTCGCGACCGGTGACGCCCTGCCCGCCTGGTCGCGCGGCGACCTCGCCCTGAGCCGCGCGGCGCTGCACCTGCGCGCGCAGGAGGCGGACGCCGCGCTCGACCTCGCCGAGCGAGCCGCCCGGGAGTTCTCCGCCGACGGCGACGCGCGCATGGTCAACACCACGACGCTCTTCGCCGTCGCCGCGCTGCTCGAGAAGGACGGACCGGACGCGGCCGCCGGCGTCGTCGACGGCCTGCTCTCGCAGGACGACGTGAGCCCCGGGCACCGCGCCCGCGCGCTCGAGGTGCGGGCGCGCATCCGAGGTGGCCAGGGCGACTTCGCCGCCGGTGCGGCCGACGCCGACGAAGCGTGCCGGATTCTGGCCGACCTCGGCGCGACGAGCGCCCTCGCCCCGTCGCACCTGCTCGCCGGAGCACTGTGGGAGGACGCGGGCGAAGCCGACCGGGCGGTCTCCCGCTACCGGCTCGCCGCACGCATCGTCACGCAGGACGGCGGGGACGCGACAGGCGTCGACTTCCGGCTGGGGCGTGCCATGCTCTCCGCGGGAGACGCCGCCGAGGCCGCCGAGCTGCTGAGCGACGTCCTGCAGCGGGAGGAGCAGTCGGACGTGCCCGCCGGATCGCGCGGGCTGACCGCCACGACCCTCGCACAGGCCCTCGCCTCATCCGGAGAGTTCGGCCAGGCCGTCGGCGCCTACGGATACGCGGCGGAGCTGTACGAGTCCGCGGAGCAGGGCGCAGACCAGGCCGTGGCGCTCAACGAGCAGGCGAAGATCCTCGCGCGGTTCGGAGAGGAGGACGACGCGATCGCGCTCCTCGAGAACGCGGCGGAGATCGTTCGACGGCACCCGGACGCGCCCGGCGCCGTCACCTCGGTGCTGCACAGCCTCGGACAGGCGTATGCCGGCCGCCGTGATGATCGGGCGTTCGTGCTCTTCGACGAGGTGGAGGCCGTCGCGCGCGAGCACGAGGCCACCTGGCTGCTCGCGGACGTGACGGACTCCCGCGCCCGCGCTCTGGCGACGCTCGAGCGCACCGACGAGGCGGTCGCGGCGGCGCTCACCGCGGCGGACGGGTTCGCCGCCCTGGGCGACCTCGGCTCGGCGGGCGGCTCCGAGCTGCTCGCCGCCCGGGTGCTCGCCGGTGCGCAGCGCGCGACCGACGCGGTGCCGGTGTACCGCTCGGTGCTGGAGCACGCCGCCGAGATCCCTCCGCTCCGTCAGGTCGCCGCCCTCGAGCTGGGCGACGTGCTGGAGGGCCTCGGCCGCACCGCCGAGGCCGCCGAGGCGCGCGCCCTCGCCGAAGGCTGAGCGCGACGCAGCGGACGACGCGGGCGCCGGCCCGGATGCCCCGGCTCCCGGAGGCCTCGTCGGTGACGACTCCTCGGGGAACGGGCGCTCACGCGACGACGTCGAAGTCGGCGCTGTGGGCGCCGAGGAAGTCCGCCACGTCGCGGGCCGCCCGCGCGATGTCGTCCCGCGCGTAGTGGCCGCGCTCCCACGCCGCGTAGAGCGTGCAGGTCAGCACCTGTCCCTCGTGCACCAGCGGACGATGGACGAGCCCGAACGTCGGGGGCTCGATCACGACCGCCGGCCCATCGCCCGCCGCGGCCCTCGCCTGCGCCACCGGGGCGTTGGCCGTGCGGGTCGCCAGCTCGAGCGACAGCCCCGCCGTCTCGGCGGAGTGCTGGACGGCCCGCCACACGGCCGACCCGAGGCCCGGGATGAAGAAGGGCCGCGCCAGGAGGTCCGAGAGCTCGACCTCGGTGCTGGTCGCGAACGGATCGCCCGACGGCACCTCGCACTTCACGGTGACCGCCGCGAGACGCATGCCCTGCAGGCCTCGGGGAGGCGGGCTCGTGTTCACCGCGAAGTCGGCCCCCAGACGCAGCCTGTCGTACACCTCGTCCGGCGGCGCGGAGACGACGTCGGAGATCGCCCCGCCCTCCGCGATGAACGGCGCGAGCACGAGCACGCCGGTCATCTCGGGGCACGCCACGACGAAGTCGCGCTGGCCCGCGGCGAGTGCGGACATCACGTCCGTGGCGCGCCGCGCGCGCTTGACGAGGTCCCGCGCGAGCGGCTCCAGGCGCTCCCCCAGCGGCGTCGGCATCATGCCGGCGCTGGAGCGCCGGAAGAGCTCGCCGCCGATCTGCGCCTCCAGGGCGGCCAGCTGCCGCGACACGGTCGGCTGCGTCCGGAACAGCCGCGCAGCGGCGGAGCTCACGGTGCCCGAGTCGAGCACGGCGACGAATGCCTCGAGCGCTGGCGGGGAGAACATGCACAGATCGTATAGCAAAGACGGTTTTTCGCATTGGACGCGCATCACCTCCGCGCCGCAGCATGGATGACACCCCACCCGCGGCGTCCGCCGCCCATCCGAGAGGACCCCCATGAGCGCTCCCCAGGCTCCCGCGACACCCGCTGCCCTGCGGCAGCGACGCTCCATGATCGGCGCCTTCATCGGCACAGCCATCGAGTGGTACGACTTCTACATCTTCGGCACGGCGGCGGCCCTGGTGTTCAGCCAGACGTTCTATCCCGAGATCGCGCCCGGCGCGGCCCTGCTCGCCTCCTTCGCCACGTTCTGGGTCGGCTTCCTGATGCGCCCCATCGGCGGGATGGTCTTCGGGCACTTCGGTGACCGGCTCGGCCGCAAGAACATCCTCGTGATCACGCTGGTCATGATGGGGGCCGCGACGACCCTCATCGGCGTGCTGCCCACATACGCACAGGTCGGCATCCTCGCGCCGGTCCTCCTCGTGGTCCTCCGCGGCGTGCAGGGATTCGCCGTCGGCGGCGAATGGGGCGGTGCCGTGCTGCTGTCCACCGAGAACGCCCGCAGCGAGAAGAAGGGCCTCGCCGGCGCCTGGGTCCAGCAGGGATCGCCCGCCGGCTCGATCCTCGCCACCCTGATCTTCCTCCTGGTCGGGCTGCTGCCCGACGAGCAGTTCCTGACGTGGGGCTGGCGCGTGCCCTTTCTGCTCTCGGCGCTCCTCGTCGTCGTCGGCCTCGTCATCCGCCTGAAGGTCGAGGAGTCGCAGGACTTCGAGAAGGTGCGCAGCCGCGACGAGGTCGCCAAGGCCCCCGTGCTGGTGGCCCTGCGCACGGCTCCCGCGCTGGTCGCCCTCGGCATGTTCGCGTCGGTCATGGGCATCGGCAGCGCCTACTTCTCCAACACGTTCCTGCTGTCGTGGACCACGGGATCGCTGGGGATCGACCGCCAGCTGATGCTGAACATCCTGCTCGGCATGGCCATCGTGCAGTTCATCTGGCAGCCCATCGCCGCGCGGATCTCCGAGCGCTTCGGCGTCGAGCAGGTCATGCTGGCCGGCCTCGCGCTGAACATCGTGATGGTCGTGCCGTACTTCCTCGCCATCAGCGCGGCGAACCCCGTCTGGATCGCCGCCACCCTGTATCTCACGATCATCGGCGGCACGGCGTACTACGCGCTGCTCGCGACGCAGCTCGCGGCCGCGTTCCCCGCGCACATCCGCTACTCCGGCATCTCGCTGTCGTACCAGCTGTGCGCGACCGTCTTCGGCGGGTCGACGCCGCTGATCGCACAGTGGATCCTGAACGCGACGGGCGGCAGCCCCTGGGGCGTGGCCGCGTTCTACGCCGGCCTGCTGCTGATCACGGTCGCCGGCGTGTGGGGGCTCCGCGCGGCCGTGCGCCGCCACGCGTCCGCCGCGCCCGAGCCGTCTGCTCAGCCGAGCCGCGCCTGACACCCGGACACACAGCACCCTCCCGGTGGCGTTCCGTGGTTCCCCGCGGAACGCCACCGGGCTTCACCCCCGTCACCCTCAGAGGAGAGAAATGCGCCTCGACGCGATCTTCACCAACGGCCGGATCCGCACGATGGATCCCGACCGTCCGCTGGCCCATGCGATCGGCGTGCTGCACGGCCGCGTCGTCGGCCTCGACGCGGACCTGGACGGCCTGCGGGCCGACCGGGTCGTCGACCTCGGCGGTCAGGCCGTGCTGCCGGGCTTCCACGACGCCCACCATCACATGTCGCTCACCGGTTTCCGCCTCGCCTCGCTCGACCTCCGTCCGGGCGTCGTGGACAGCCTCGACGCCCTGTACGCGGCCGTGGCCGAGCGCGCCGCGACGCTCGCGCCGGACGCGTGGGTGCGCGGATCCGGATACGACCAGAACTTCCTCGAGGGCCATCCCTCGGCGGAGGCGCTGGACCGCGTGTCCGGTGGACGCCCGGTGCTGCTGGAGCATGTGTCGGGGCACATGATCGTCGCCAACACGCGGGCGTTCGAGCTCGCGGGCTTCCCCGGGCGCGAGGACGTGCCCGACGTGCCCGGGGGGCACATCCCCCGCGACGAGCGCGGCCGCCCGGTGGGTCTGCTCCAGGAGCAGGCGATGGCCCGGGTCTACGAGCTGGTCAAACCGATGGCCCTCGAGGACGTGCACCACAACCTCGGCCTCGCGAGCGAGCAGGCTGTGAGCTACGGCCTCACCTCGGTGACGGAGCCGGGGACGGGCGAGATCCGGCTCACCGGCAACACGCCCGTCGACTACCACTCGTACCAGCTGGCGGTCGAGCAGCGGCAGATCCGCGTGCGGATGACGCTGATGCCCTTCATCAGCACGCTGCACCCCTACGCCGACCTGCCGGAGCGCGACTGGCTCGGCCTCGACCTGGGCATCCGCACGGGCCTGGGAGACGACATGCTGCGTGTCGGCCCCGTGAAGATCGTGTCGGACGGCTCGTTCATCGGCCGCTCGGCGGCGATGCACGACTGCTTCCATGGCGATCCGGGCAACGCCGGCGTCCTTCTGCACGAGCCGGAGGACCTCACCCGGCTCATCGTCGGCGCGCACCTGGCCGGATGGACGGTCGCGACCCACGCGATCGGCGACCGAGCGATCGGGCACGTGCTCGACGCGGTCGAGATCGCGCAGCGCCGGGCCCCGCGCCCGGGCGTGCGCCACCGCATCGAGCACTTCGCGCTCGCGACCGACGAGTACATCGAGCGCAGCGCGCGGCTGGGCGTCATCCCCGTGCCGCAGGGGGTGTTCATCTCCGACTTCGGCGACGGGATGGCGGCCGCCGTCGACCCCGCGAAGCGGGATCTCATCTATCGGATGCGGTCCCTCGCCGAGGCCGGCATCGTCCTGAACGGATCGTCCGACTCCCCCGTGTCCGATGCGAACCCGCTGGTCTCGATCCACGACATGGTCAACCGGCGGACGCGCTCGGGCGAGATCCTCGGGCCTCACGAGCGCCTCACCGCCGCCGAGGCGGTGCGCGCCTACACCTTCGGCTCGGCGTACGCCGTCGGCCAGGAGCGCGACAAGGGCACGCTGTCGCCGGGCAGCCTCGCCGACTTCGTCGCGCTGACCGACGATCTGCTGCAGATCGCGCCCGAGCGGATCCGCGATCAGCAGGTGACGGCGACCGTCGTGGGCGGCGAGGTCGTGTACGGCGACCTCTGACGACCTCTGACGACAGGAGGAGGGGCCCGTCCACGGACGGGCCCCTCCTCCTGTCGTCTCCGCTCAGGAGTTCGGCAGCAGCGTGTACTTCGTCGAGAGGTACTCGTGGATGCCCTCGGTGCCGCCCTCCCGGCCGACGCCCGACTGCTTGACGCCACCGAACGGCGCCGCCGCGTTCGAGACGACGCCCGCGTTGAGGCCCATCATCCCGGTCTCGAGGCGATCGATCATGCGGTGCCCGCGCTGGAGGTCCTCGGTGTAGACGTACGAGACGAGTCCGTACTCCGTGTCGTTCGCCATCCGCACGGCCTCGTCCTCGGTCTGGAACGTCGCGATGGCGAGCACAGGGCCGAAGATCTCCTCGCGCAGGATCGCAGACCCTGCCCGCACACCCGTCACGACCGTCGGCTGGTAGAACGTGCCGGGCCCGTCCAGCCTCTCGCCGCCGGTGAGCAGCTCGGCGCCGCGACCGGTCGCATCGGCGACCAGGTCGTCCGCCTTGTCCACCGCGTCCTGGTCGATGAGCGGGCCGATCTCGACCCCTTCCTCGGTGCCGCGGCCGACCTTCATCTTCCGCACGCGGTCGGTGATCCGGCTCGCGAACTCCTCGGCGACGGACTCGTGCACGATGAACCGGTTGGCGGCCGTGCACGCCTGGCCGATGTTGCGGAACTTCGCCTGCAGCGCGCCGGTGACCGCCTTGTCGAGGTCGGCGTCCTCGAAGACCACGAAGGGAGCGTTCCCGCCGAGCTCCATCGACACCCGCAGCACGCCCTCCGCGGCCTGGGCGATGAGCTTGCGCCCCACCTCGGTGGAGCCCGTGAACGACAGCTTGCGCAGGCGTGGGTCGGCGATGATCGGGGCCGCGACGCGGCTCGACGACGCCGACGTGACCACGTTGACGACTCCCGCCGGCAGACCCGCCTCGACCAGCAGCTGCACGAAGAAGAGGGTCGTCAGCGGAGTGAGCTGCGGGGGCTTGATCACCACGGTGCAGCCCGCGGCGAGCGCGGGGGCGATCTTGCGCGTCGCCATCGCGAACGGGAAGTTCCAGGGCGTGATGAAGAAGGACGGCCCGACCGGTCGCTGCGAGACGATCATCCGACCGGTCCCCTCGGGATTGGAGCCGTAGCGGCCCGCGATGCGCACGGCCTCCTCGCTGAACCAGCGGTTGAACTCGTTGCCGTACGTGACCTCCCCCCGCGCCTCGGCCAGCGGCTTGCCCATCTCGAGGGTCATCAGCAGGGCGAGGTCGTCGGCACGTTCGCGCACCAGCTCGAACGCGCGGCGCAGGATATCGCTGCGCTCGCGCGGCGGCGTGGCCGCCCACTCGTCCTGGACGGCGACGGCGGCGTCGAGAGCCCTGATGCCGTCCTCGGCGGTCGCGTCGGCCACCTCGGCGATGACGGCGTTCGTGGCGGGGTCGCGCACCTCGAAGGTCTTGCCCGCCGAGGCGTCGACCCACTCGCCGCCGATGAACAGCCGGGTCTGGACCGCCTCGAGGAGGGCGTTCTCTCTGTCGTCCATGTCGTTCTCCTTACGTCCGGGTTCGGTCACGACGCTACGCCGCAGCGAGCGCGCCGGCGACGACGTCCAAGCCCTCGTGGAGCAGCTCGTCGCCGATGACGAGCGGCGGGAGGAACCGGATGACGTTGCCGAAGGTCCCGCAGGTCAGCACGACGACGCCGGCCTCGATGCACGCACGGGCGACGGCGCCGGTGAGGGCGGCGTCGGGCGCGCCGGTGGCCGGGTCGACGAACTCGGCCGCGACCATGGCCCCGACGCCGCGGACCTCGCCGATGCGCGGGTCGGCGACCTGCATCGCCGTGAGGCGCTCGGTCAGGATCTCCCCGATGCGGCGGGCGCGTCCGGAGAGGTCCTCCGACTCGTAGACGCCGATCGTGGCCAGCGCCGCGGCGCATGCCACGGGGTTGCCGCCGTACGTGCCGCCGAGGCCGCCGACATGGGCGGCGTCCATGATCTCGGCGCGCCCCGTGACGGCCGCCAGCGGCATGCCGCCGGCGATGCCCTTGGCCGTCGTGATGAGGTCGGGGACGATGCCGAAGTGCTCGCTCGCGAACATCGCACCGGTGCGCGCGAAGCCGGTCTGCACCTCGTCGGCGATGAAGACGACGCCGTTCGCGCGGCACCAGTCGGCGAGCGCGGGGAGGAACCCGTCGGCGGGGACGATGAAGCCGCCCTCGCCCTGGATCGGCTCGATGACGATCGCGGCGAGGTTCTCGGCGCCAACCTGCTTCTCGATGTGCTGGATCGCCCGCCGAGCGGCCTCGGGTCCCGAGAGCGCGTCCCGATACGGGTACGACACCGGCGCGCGGTAGACCTCGGGGGCGAACGGGCCGAAGCCGCTCTTGTAGGGCATGCTCTTCGCGGTGAGGGCCATGGTGAGGTTCGTCCGGCCGTGGTACCCGTGGTCGAACGCGACGACGGCGGGGCGTCCCGTGGCCTTGCGCGCGATCTTCACGGCGTTCTCGACCGCCTCGGCGCCCGTGTTGAACAGCGCGCTGCGCTTGGCGTGGACGCCGGGGGTGAGCCGGTTCAGCGCCTCCGCGACGGCGATGTACTCGTCGTACGGCGAGATCATGAAGCACGTGTGGGTGAAGCGCGTCGCCTGCTCGGCGATGGCCGCCACGACCGCGGGATGCGCGTTTCCGACGGAGGTGACGGCGATGCCCGACCCGAGGTCGATGAACGAGTTGTCGTCGGCGTCGACGATGACGCCGCCCCCCGCCGCCACGGCGGCAATCGGCACGGAGTGGCCGACGCCAGCGGCGACGGCGGCCGCCTTGCGGGCGAGGATCTCCGCGGAGCGGGGGCCCGGGATCGACGTGACGAGGCGGCGCTCCTGCGGGAGTGCGGGGCCGCCGGCGGTGGGTGCGGGGATGGTCATGCGGCGAGCGTACGGCGGCGCGGCGGGCTCGGCATTCGCCCGAGCGTCTAAACTCACCATCAGATATCGCCCCTACGTACAACGAGGAGATCCGTGGCCGCGCTCGTCCCGCCGACGCTGGGTGCCCTGCTCGACCGGGCGGATCTCAGCCTGCGCGCGGTCGTCGGCGAAGAGCGTGGCCAGCGGTTGCGTTGGATCCACAGCTCCGACCTGCTGAATCCGACGCCGTTCCTCGACGACGGCGTGGCGCTGCTGACCACCGGGACCCAGTTCTCGCGACGAGCGGATGCGTCGGCGTTCGACACGTACGTCCGACGTCTCACCGAGCACGGCGTCGCCGCGATCGGCTTCGGCACGGACGTCGCCCGAGCCCGCGTGCCCGACGGGCTCGTCGAGGCGTGCCGCGCCGAGCGCATGCCCCTGTTCGAGGTGCCGTTCGGGACGCCGTTCATCGCCGTCATCCGCGCGAACGCCGAGGCGATCGCCGCGGAGGGCTACGCGCGGCGCAGCTGGGCGCTCGCGGCGCAGCGGGCGATCTCGCTGGCGGCGCTGCGGCCGGATCCGCTCGGCGCGGTGATCGCGGAGCTCGCCCGCCAGCTGGGCGGCTGGGCCGGCCTGTTCGACGCGACCGGCGCCCTCGCGCATGCCCGGCCGGCGCGCCTGCCGCAGGCGGTGTCGGCGGCACTGCACGAGCAGACCGGCGCGATGCTCTCGCGTGCGGTGCGCGCCGCCGACCTCCTCGACGTGGAGGGGCGAACGTTCTCGCTGCAGACGCTGGGACGCGGCGGGGAGCTGCGCGGGGTGCTCGCCGTGGAGGCCGCCGCGCTCGATCAGGAGGCCCGCGGGGTGGTGACCTCCGTCGTGGCGATGGCCGGCTTCGCGCTCGAGCAGAACGAGAGCCTCACGCTCGCGCGCGGCGCCCTTCGCGCCGGGGTCGTCCGCGCGCTGCTGGCGGGCGAGGTCGCCCTCGCACGGTCGGTCGCGCAGCCCGCCTGGGGCGGCCTGCCGGAAGAGCCCGCGCTCGTCGGCGTCACGTCGCCCGCGCCGGCGTCGCTGGCGTCGTTCCTCGAGCTGCGCGCCGCGCAGCTGTCGGGGCGGCTCTTCTTCGGCGAGCTGCCCGGCGGCGAGGGCATGCTGCTGATCGTTGACGGGCGCGCGGCGGGCACGCTCGACGAGGTGTCCGCCCGCGGCGGGGTGCGGATCGGCGTGTCCCACCCGGCCGACTACGCGCGTCTGGCCGCGTCCGTGGACGAGGCGCGCGTCGCCCGCGCAGCCGGGCGCGACGGCGTGGGCGCCATCGGCGAGGTGTCCGGAGCCCTGATGAGCGCCGTCGGCGAGGAGACCCGCGCAGCCGCACGCACCCTTCTGGAGCCGCTCGCGCGTCACGATCGCGCGCACGGCACGGACCTGATCGGCACGCTGAGGGCGTGGCTCGACGCCGACACCCGCTACGAGGACGCCGCCCGCACGCTGGGCGTGCATCGGCACACGCTGCGGGCGCGGCTCGCCGATGCCGAGCGCGTGCTGGGGCACGACCTGTCGTCCTTCGGCGCCCGGGCAGAGCTGTGGCTGGCGCTCGGCTCCACCCGATGAGGCGGTGACGACGCGATCCGCGAATCTCCTCCCCGACGGAACTCCCGCGTCTGACGACGCGTCCCGCTACGCTCGGTACCGTGACCGACCGCGCTCCGCTCTCCCGCAAGCTCTCCGCCATCGCCGAATCCGCCACCCTCAAGGTGGACGCCAAGGCGAAGGCCCTGAAGGCGGAGGGACGCGCGGTCATCTCGTACGCGGCGGGCGAGCCGGACTTCGCGACACCGGACTTCGTCGTCGACGCGGCGGCCGAGGCGCTGAAGGACCCCGCCAACTTCCGCTACACCCCCGCGGCGGGCCTGCCCGCGCTGCGCGAGGCGATCGCCGCCAAGACCCTGCGCGACTCGGGCCTCGAGGTGCCGCCCTCGCGCGTCGTCGTCACGAACGGCGGCAAGCAGGGCGTGTACCAGGCCTTCCAGGCCGTCGTGAACCCGGGCGACGAGGTGCTGCTGCCCGCCCCGTACTGGACGACGTACCCCGAGGCGATCCGCCTCGCCGACGGCGTGCCCGTCGAGGTGTTCGCCGGGGCCGATCAGGACTACAAGGTGACGGTCGACCAGCTCGAGGCCGCCCGCACCGACCGCACCACGGTGCTGGTGTTCGTGTCGCCCTCGAACCCGACCGGCTCGGTCTACACGCCCGAGGAGACGAAGGCGATCGGCGAGTGGGCCCTGGCCCACGGCATCTGGGTCGTCAGCGACGAGATCTACCAGAACCTCGTCTACGAGGGCGCGCGGGCGGTGTCGATCGTGGAGGCGGTGCCGGAGCTCGCGGAGCAGACGCTCCTGCTCAACGGCGTCGCGAAGACCTACGCCATGACCGGCTGGCGGGTGGGCTGGATGGTGGGCCCATCCGACGCGATCGCACTGGCGGCGAACCTGCAGTCGCACCTGACCAGCAACGTCAACAACGTGGCGCAGCGCGCGGCGCTGGCGGCGCTCTCCGGCTCACAGGTGGAGGCCGAGCAGATGCGCGCAGCGTTCGACCGCCGGCGGCGGCTGATCGTCGAGGAGCTCGCGAAGATCCCCGGCGTCGAGGTGCCGAACCCGCTCGGCGCGTTCTACGTCTATCCCGACGTCCGCGGGCTGCTGGGCCGCGAGTGGGCGGGTCGCACGCCGACCACGACGCTCGAGCTGGCCGACCTCATCCTGGACGAGGTCGAGGTCGCGGTGGTGCCCGGCGAGGCCTTCGGTCCGAGCGGCTACCTCCGCCTGTCGTACGCCCTCGGCGACGACGCCCTGCTCGAGGGCGTGCAGCGCCTGCAGCGCCTGTTCTCCTGAGCCAACGCGCCGAGAATCCCTCTTCGCGCCGAGAATGCCGGTGTCACCCGCATTCTCGGCGCGAAGTCGTATTGTCGAGCGTCAGAGCTCGACGCCGACGAGGACCGGCTCGGGCATGAGCACGATGCCGAAGTCGGCGGCGACCCTGCTCTGCACGAAACGGGCGAGCGCCGCGACCTCCTCGGCGGTGGCCCCGCCGCGGTTCGTCAGCGCGAGCGTGTGCTTGGTCGACAGCGATGCGCGCGAGGCGGGGAGGGCGAACCCCTTCGGCAGCCCGGCATGCTCGATGAGCCACGCGGCGCTGAGCTTCACCATGGTGGGCGCGTGGGCCGGCCGCGGCACGGATCCGTCCCACTGCGACAGCGGGATCACGGACACCGTGTCGATGGCGGGCGTCATCGGCCAACGGGGGCATTCGCCGGGAAGCCCGCTGGCCACCGCCTCGGTCACGATCGGGTTGTTGAAGAACGACCCCGCGCTGTGGGTGTCGTGATCGACCTCGTCGAGCACCATGCCCTTGCCGCGCCGGATGCGGAGCACGGTGTCCCGGATCCACGCCACCGAGGCCTCCGCCCCGGGGGCGAGGCCCAGCGCCGCCCGCAGGCGAGGATCGGCGACGGGACGCGGCTCGTGCCCCACGCGCTCGAGGTCGAGGGTGAGCGACAGCACCACCGCCGACCGTTCGGGCGCAGCGCCGTAGTGATGCTTGAGCACCGACGTGCGCGGTCCGAGCCCGAGCTCGGACGCCGGCACCGCCGAGACCTCGCCGGTGCTCTCGTCGATCAGCTCGACCTCGACGAGCGTCTGGACGATCTCCTGGCCGTAGGCGCCCACGTTCTGGATCGGCGCCGCGCCCGTCGTGCCGGGGATGCCGGACATCGCCTCGATGCCCGACAGGCCCTGTGCGACGGTCCAGGCCACCAGCTCGTCCCAGTTCTGCCCCGCCTCGACGCGGAGACGCACATACCCCTCGGGGGCGCCGGGCACCTCGGTGAAGCCCCGCGTGAGGATCCGGACGACGGTGCCGGCGAACGGCTCGTCACCCGGCAGCAGGTTCGATCCGCCGCCCAGCACGAGCCACGGCTCACCCTCCGACCACGCCTCCCGCAGCGCGCCGACGAGCTCGTCGCGCGTCGTCGCGTCGACCATGCGCTCGGGAGCGGCGCCGACGCGCAGCGTCGTCAGCCGCTGCAGCGGGATCGGCTCGATCTGCGTCATCGGTCGTCGCTCACGCGAGGCGGACGCGCACCTGCGCCTTGCCGAGCACGCCGGTGTCCCCGAACGTGACGGCCAGGTCGATGCGAGCGGTCTCGTCGTCCAGCTGCCCGACCTTCGCGGAGACGACGACGTCCGCGCCCGTCTCGGCGTCGACCACGACGGGCTTGGTGAAGTTGACCCCGTAGTCGACGATGCGCCCGGGATCCCCCAGCCACTCGCCGAGGGTGGCGACGGCGAGCCCCATGGTCAGCATGCCGTGGGCGATCACGCCCGGCAGGCCGACACGAGCGGCGACGTCGTCGCGGAAGTGGATCGGGTTGAAGTCGCCCGACGCGCCGGCGTAGCGCACGAGCGACTCGCGGGTCAGGTGGACCGTCCGCTCGGCGACCACGTCGCCGACGGAGAGCCCGGTCAGCGGTGCCGACGCGCTCATTCGTCTCCCCCGATCAGCAGCACGGACGTGGCCGTGACGACGTGGTCGCCGCCGCCGGCGGTGATCTCGGTCTCGCTGGTCACCATCGCCCCGGAGCCCATCGCGCGCAGCCCGGTGACGGTGAGGCGGCCCGTCAGCTCGTCGCCCGCGACGATCGGCCGCGACCACCGGAAGCTCTGCTTCGCATGGATCGTGCGCTCGAGCGCGATGCCCGAGTCCGGCTCGGAGAGCAGCTGCTGCAGCGTCAGGTCCTGGATCACCATCGCGAAGGTCGGCGGCGCGACGACGTCGGCGTAGCCGAGGGCGCGAGCGGCCTCGGGGTCGAGATGCTGGGGCGCGTCGGCGAAGACGGCGCGGGCGAACTCGCGCACCTTCTCACGGCCGACCAGATAGGGCTGCGTCGACGGGAACTCACGTCCGAGCAGTTCGGGGTTCACAGGCACCACCTGATCCTACCGAGCCCGCCGGACGCCCGGCTGAGCGCGTCCCGCGCGAGGGCAGAGCCGACGCTCGGCCGCGGCGGTAGACTCTCAGGCGTGTTCTCGGATCGGCGGACGCCCCACGGGGTGAAGGAGGTCGTCGGCGCTCTCCGCGCCGGCAGAGGCTGACGCGCGCCCTGCGCCTCCTCTCGGCTGCTCGCAGCCGCACGGCTCCGCCGTCCCCTCTCCGCCGCCCGCGGCGATCATCAGGGATGCCGCGCATCCCGTATCGACAGGACACCTCTTCCATGCTTCCCCTCACCGAGCGCGACATCCGCGCGTCCTTCCTCAACGCCAGCCGCAAGGAGGCCTCCGACCTCTCGCTGCCGCCGGGCTTCGCCGACCTCGCCTGGGACCGGCTGGAGTACCTCGGCTGGACCGACCCGAGACTGCCGCGGCGCTCCTACGCGATCGTGGAGCTCGAGTCGGGGCCGGCCGGCGTGCTTCTGCAGCAGGCGGAGCAACGCGTCATCGCCCGCGCGCAGTGCTCATGGTGCGACGACGTGACCCTCAGCAACGACGTGCAGTTCTTCTCCGCCCGCAAGGCGGGCCCCGCGGGACGCAAGGGCGACACGATCGGCACCCTCGTGTGCGCGAACTTCGGCTGCTCGGCCGTGGTGCGGCGCCTGCCCCCGCTGGCCTACGAGGGGTTCGATCGGGAGGCCGCCCGCGACGAGCGGATCCGGCGCCTCGGCGAGCACGTGCGCGCCTTCGTCCAGGCGCTGCAGGCCTGAGCCGACGCCTCGGTCCGCGCCCTCCTGCGGGCCGTCGGGGTCACTCGCCCCGGCGGCTCGCGCGGATGGCGCGCTGCGTCATCTGGACGGTCAGCACGACGAGGAAGATCACGAAGAGGATGTTGGCGACCTGCGGGTCGACGGCGTTCGCGACGACGGCGCCGAGCGGTGTCGTGACGCACGCGGCGATGCCGAGGCAGAGGCCGGCGGCGAGGTCGACGTTCTTGTGACGGATGTTCCCGATCGTCCCCGAGAGGGTCGTCGGGATCATCATCAGCAGCGACGTCCCCTTCGCCACGAGGTCGCTCGCCCCGAACAGCAGGATCAGCACCGGCACGACGATGATGCCGCCGCCGACGCCGATGAGCCCGGACATGATGCCGGTGATGAGCCCGGTGAACACGAGGGCGACGGCCGACCAGAACGTCAGCTCGAGCTCGGCGTCGCGCGACGGGACGATGATGAAGAGGCTGATCATCACCACGACGAGGAAGCCGACGAAGATCCAGCGCAGCAGGGGCTCGGAGAGGCGATGCAGCAGGCGGGTGCCGATCTGGGCGCCGACGACGGCTCCCGCCGCGAGCAGCAGCGCGGCGATCCAGTCGACGTCGCCGTTCACCGCATAGGAGATCACGCCGACCGCAGCGGTCGGGATGATCGCCGCCGAGGACGTGCCCGACGCGAGCTTCTGCCCGAACGCCGCCAGCATCACCAGCAGCGGCACGATCACGGTGCCGCCGCCGACCCCGAAGAGACCGGACAGGAATCCGGAGAGCAGGCCGATCGCGACGAAGGTCAGGATGGCGCGGGAGCCGCGGTTGCGCAGAGCGTTGATCATGCCGTCATCACCCCTCCACGCTAGCGCCCCCGCGCCCTGGTCCGCGGCGCGACCGGCGCACCGCGTCGGGAGTCGCGCGGATGAGAGCGGGCGGACGCGCCGTATATAGCGCCGCCGAATATATAGCGCCGCGGATTGTGGCGGGGAGGCCGGCCGTCGACCTACTTTCGTTGCCGACCACCGGTTGCCCAGGCTCGACCCGATCCGATCGCGAGGACGCGTTCGGAGAGCCGTCGCACACGGCGGTGTTTGTCGCGCCCCGAACCTGCCCTGGAAGGAACCTGCCATGCGCGCTGCGATGCCTCCGAGACCCGCCCTCCGGCTGATCTCGTCGATCCTGGTCGCCCTCCTGCTCGGAGGAGTCCTCGTCCACCTGTCCGCTCCGGCAGCCACCGCCGCGACCGCCGCCGGGGCCGACGGCCTCGTGCTCGAGGTCGTTCCGGCCGATGCCGCGGACGCCGCGGACGTCGTCAAGGGCTCGCCGTATGGCTTCGTCGCGACCGTGCGCGACGCGAACGCGTCCGGAACGTCCTTCGACTCGTATCTGCTCTACGGGGTGCCGGCCGACTGGACGGTCGCGGGCGTCGATCCGATCTCCACGGATCCGGTCATCTACAAGGTGCCCCGCGCGCAGGCCGCGTCGGGCGTGCGGATCGTCGCACCGGCCGACTTCGTCGGCGCGGGACCGACGCTGTCCGTCGCGCGGGAGACGCGCGGGCCGAACCTCGTGACCGACTTCGACGGAGGCACCTTCGACTTCATCGGGACGCCCGCGCCGCAGCTGCCCGCCTCGAACACGGGCTACGCCTTCCACGATCCGCGAACGCTCGTCGGCGCTCCGGGCCAGCGCTGCTGGAACCCGCAGTACAGCCCGTGCGACGGCCAGTACTCGATCTGGCCGACGGGAGACATCCACGGTCCCAGCCGTCACTACAACAACAGGTGGGCCGACCTGCGCAGCACGACGAGGCCGCTTGACGTCGCCACGAGCACGGTGTGCGCCGGCTCCACCGGTGCGGACGGGGGCCCGGACTTCTCGGGAACCGGCACCGGCAACGCGCAGCCGACCTTCCGGGTGCCGGAGCCCCAGGACGCCGGCAAGCTCCTCGTCGTCAACGGAGCGCAGGAGCAGCCCGTCGTGCTGCAGACCACCGTGTCGGGGCTGACACCGGGGCGGTTCTACTCCTTCTCCGGATACAGCGCCAACCTCGCCGCCGTGTCGGACGGCCGCAATCCCGTCAGGATCGGCTTCTTCATCGGCGAGGAGGCGATCGGCACGTCCCAGGAGATGCCGGCGCAGGACGGCTGCCTCAACACCGCCGGGTACGGCATGTGGACCGAGGCGACCAGCGTCTTCCGCGCGGATCCGAGCGGTTCGGTGACGATGACCCTGCGCAACGCGAGCGAGACGGGGTACGGCGGCGACTTCGCCGTGGACGAGCTGGCCCTCCGCGAGCTCGCGACCGCCTCGTTGCCCCTCGCCGTCGTGCCGGGGTCGGTGTCGTGGTCGAAGGTCGATCAGGACGGCGCGCCGCTGGGCGGCTCGTCCTGGACGTTGACGGGCCCGGACGGGTACTCGGCCGACTTCGCGGACGACGGCGGTCACGCCTGGACCGCCACCGATCTCGGCTGGGGCGACTACACCCTGACGGAGCATGCGCCGGCCGGGTACGAGGCGGTGCCCCCGCGCACGTTCTCGCTGCGAGACGGCGCGGCGACGCTCGACCTCGGCGCGGTACGGAACGTGCGTCGCGAGGGGGCCGTGTCGTGGGCGAAGGTCGACCAGGACGGCGAGCCGTTGGCCGGCGCCGCGTGGCAGCTCTCCGGCCCGGACGGCTACACCCGGACGCTCGGTGACAACGAAGAGCACGCGTGGAGCGTGGAGGGGCTCGCGTGGGGCGAGTACACCCTCTCCGAGACGGCGCCCGACGGCTACACGGCGGCGGCGCCGATGGTCTTCACGATCGATGCCGCCCGCCTGCAGATCGCGCTCGGCGACGTCGAGAACGCACGGGTCCCCGGCCGGCTCGCCTGGGCGAAGGTGGACGAGAGCGGCAGCCGTCTCGCGGGCAGCGTCTGGACGCTGACGCCCTCGTCCGGAGCGCCGCTCGACGTCGACGACAACGACGGGGCGCCGGGCTACGACGGCCCGGACACCGATCCGGCCGCCGGGTCGTTCGCGATCGCCGATCTGGCGTGGGGCGAGTACGAGCTCGTGGAGACTGTCGCCCCGGAGGGGCACGTGCGGGACGCCACGCCGCGGGCGGTGCGCATCGGAGGCGCCGCGACGGAGGTCGACCTCGGCGCGATCGTGAACGTCGCGGAGCCGGGCAGCGTCTCGTGGCGGAAGGTCGACGCCGCGACGTCGGAGCCGCTGGGCGGCACCTCCTGGACGCTGACCGGGCCGGCGGGAGACGTCACCGTGGTCGACGACCGCGTCAACGACGCCGACCCGGAACCGGGAGCCATTCGGGTGACGGGCCTCGCGTGGGGCGCCTACTCGCTGGCCGAGGCCGCCGCCCCCGACGGGTACGGTCTCCTGCCCGAACCGGTGGAGTTCGAGGTCACCGCGGCGCAGCGGGACGTCGAGATCGCCGCGGCCCTCGCCGACGAGCGCCTGGACGGGAGGGTCAGCTGGTCGAAGGTCGACGGCGACGGAGCGCGGCTCGACGGATCGCGGTGGGAGCTGACGGGACCCGACGGCACGGCGCCGGTCACCGTGACCGACGCCGACCGGGCGGACGACGGCGTCTGGACCGTCGACGGGCTCGCCTGGGGCGACTACCTGCTGACCGAGACCGCTCCCCCCGTCGGGCACACCGTCCTGGCGGAGCCGCTCGCCTTCACCGTCTCCGGCGACGCCCTGGCGATCGACCTCGGGCACATCGTCAACGAGCGCGTGGCCGGCACCGTCGCCTGGCGGAAGACGGACGCCGACGGGCGCGCCCTGGCCGGCTCTGTCTGGCTTCTGACGAACGGCGAGGGATACGCGATGACGGTCGCGGACGACACCGGCGAACCCGGCTACGACGGCGCGGACGACGACCCCGCGCCGGGAGCGCTGCGGGTGGCGGGGCTGGAGTGGGCCGAGTACACGGTGCGCGAGACGACGGCGCCCGAGGGGTTCGCCCGGACGGCCGAGACGTTCTCGTTTCCTGCGCTCACCGCGGGCGCGACCCACGCGGAACTGGCGGCGTCCGTCGTCAACACCCCGCTGACGGACGAGCCGGGCGAGCCCGGCGAGCCCGGAGAACCGGGCCAGCCCGGAGAGCCGGGAGACCCTGGTGAGCCCGGCGAGCCCGGCGAGCCCGGCACACCCGGGGAACCGGGAGAACCCGGCGACCCCGGCACACCCGGCGAGCCCGGCGACCCCGGCACACCCGCTGAGCCCGGCGACCCCGGCACGCCCGCTGAGCCGGACGACCCCGCCGAGCCCGGTCAGCCGGGAGCCCCCGGTACGCCGGACGCGCCCGGCACCCCCTCCACCGACATCGTGCCGGGCGGGGATCCGGACGCATCCGGGGACGCCGGCAGCCATCTCGCGGCGACGGGCAGCGACGTCCCGGCGCTCACGGCAGGCGTGCTCGCCGCGCTCGTCCTCGCCGGCGCCGGAGGCTCCATGCTGCTGGTCTCCCGGCACCGGGTGGACGGGCGGCGACGGCAGCGATGACCGGACGGCGGCCGGCGTCGTGAGGGGCGCGCAGCGCGTCGTGGCGGGTGACGGGCCGTCCTCGCGCGCGGAGCGCGCGCTCGAGGGCGCCCCCGACCGGCTCGTCGCCGCCCGCGCCGCCGACGGCGACCGACAGGCGTTCGCCGTGCTGATCCGGCGGTACACGCCGGCGGCGAGGGCCTATGCGAGGTGGATCGTGCCCCGGCCGGACGACGTGGACACCACCGTGCGCGCCGCGTTCGTCTCGGCCTGGCGCGGGATGCCCGGTCTGGACGATCCTGCCGCGTTCGAGGCCTGGCTCCTGCGGATCGTCGGCCTCGAGGCGACGGCGGGCTGGCGGGTGGAGCCCGCCGGAGCCGAGGTCGGCGAGCCGGCCGCGGCGCCCACGCCCCCTGCTCCCCCGCGCGGAGATGCACCGGCCCCGGCGGGCGTGGCCGACATGCGCGCGGCGCTGTCGCGGCTGTTCCCCGCCCAACGCGCATGCTGGGCGCTCCACGAGCTCGGCGGTTGTGGGGAGGAGGAGATCGCCGAGCAGCTGGGGATGCCGGCGGCGACGGTCCGTCGTCATCTCGCCGACGCGCGGGCGAGCCTCGTCCGTCGGCTGCACGGATGACGTTCGGCACCCGCGTCTCAGCCCTCCGGCGGGGCCGTCCTCTCCATGCAGATCAGCCGCTCCCGCGACTCCCAGGAAGGCACCTGGACGAATCCGAGGCCCTCGTACGCCCGGACCGCAGGCGTCCGCCAGTCCCACACCGAGAGCCGGACGACCCCGGCCGCGCGATCGACGCATTCCTGCAGCAGCAGTCGCCCGATGCCCGCACGCCGGAACGCCGGGTCGACCCACAGTCGCTTGATCTCCGCGGCCACCGCGTCACCGCATGGCTCCATCAGCACCGCGACGCCGGCGACCGATCCCGCCGCCTCGGCGACCACCACGACGGCATCGGCGAAGGCCGTCGCCGGGTCGTCCACCTCGGCCTGGTACCGGGGCGGGAGACGCCCGGCGCCGCCCGGCGCCAGACCGTGCTCGGCCTTCTCACGCTCGGTCTGCCGGAGGTAGTCCTCCAGCAGACGGGCGACGGCCCGAGCGTCGGCGGGGAACTGCGCGAGGCGAGTCGTCCCGGGCGGCATGCCCCCACCCTATGACCGCGGTCGCGTCACCAGTCGTGCACGGTCCCGTCCGTGAGGCGGTTCACCGGCAGGTACGCCTTCGTGTACTCGAACGCCGATGCCGCCTCCTCGTCCAGCTCGACGCCGAGGCCCGGCGTCTCGCCGGGATGGAGGAACCCGTCCTCGAGCGTGTAGGAGGTGCGGAACACCTCGAGCGTGTCCTTGTTGTGCGGCATGTACTCCTGGATGCCGAAGTTGTGGATCGCGAGGTCGAGGTGGAGCGCGGCGGCCATGCCGACCGGCGAGATGTCGGTCGGGCCGTGGATGCCCGACCGGATGCCGTAGATGGCCGCGAAGTCGAGCAGCTTGCGCATCGCCGTGATGCCGCCGGTGTGCGTGACGGCCGAACGGACGTAGTCGATCAGCCGCTCGGTGATGAGGGTCTGGTAGTCGTACACCGTGTTGAAGACCTCGCCGATCGCCAGCGGGGTCGTCGAGTGCTGACGGACCAGCCGCAGCGCGGTCTGGTCCTCGCCCGGCGTGCAGTCCTCCAACCAGAACAGATCGTACGGCTCGATGTCCTTCGCGAAGCGCGCCGCCTCGATGGGCGATATACGGTGATGCCCGTCATGGAGGATGCGCAGATCGGTGCCGAAGTCCTCGCGGATGCGGGAGAACACCCCCGGCATGTGCGAGAGGTAGCTGCGGGTGTCCCACGTCTCCTCCGTCGGCCGGACCGCGGCGCTCCCATCCAGGCTGCGCTTGGCCGGCTCGTAGTCGTACCGCACGCCGGGGCCGGAGGACGACACGCCGTAGATCTGACCGAGACCCGGCACACCGGTCTGCACCCGCACGGCCGTGAAGCCGAGCTCCCGGTAGCCGGTGATCGCGTTCGCCAGCGCCTCGTAGTCGGTGCCGGACGCGTGGGCGTAGACGCGGACGCCCGAGCGGCTCGCGCCGCCGAGCAGCTGGTAGAGCGGCACGCCGGCCTTCTTCGCCTTGATGTCCCACAACGCCATGTCGACGGCGGCGATCGCCGCCATCGTCACCGGCCCGCGGCGCCAGTAGGGACCGCGGTACAGGTACTGCCAGGTGTCCTCGATGCGGTCCTCGTCGCGTCCGACCAGCGTCGAGGCGACGTGGTCGCTCAGGTAGGACGCGACCGACAGCTCCCTGCCGTTGAGGGTCGCGTCGCCCCAGCCGACGAGGCCGTCGCTCGTGGTGATCTTCAGCGTGACGAAGTTCCTGCCGGGGCTGGTGACGATCACGTCGGCTCGTTCGATGCTCACTGGGTTTCCTCTCCTCGTCGGTGTGTGCGGTCGCGGGTCAGATCGCGTCGCGCGGGTCGGTCAGGTCGCGGCCGGCGACCTCGGGCATCCAGATCGCGGCGACGAGCGCGCACAGCGTGAAGAAGACGAGCATCACCACGATGGGGACGAACGACCCGGTGACCGCGGACACCCAGGCGGCGGCGATCACGGGGCCGGCGCCGGTCGCGGCGATCGCCGCGATCTCGCGGGCCATGGCCGTGTACGTGTAGCGGTTGCGCGCACCGAACAGCTCGGGGAGGGTGAGGTTCTCGAGCGACGCGAAGCTCATCACGGCGAGGTTGTGCAGCACCACGTAGCCGACGAAGACCTGCACGGTGTCCTTGCTCGCGATCATGAGCATCGTCGGCACGATCACGATGAGGGCGACGATCGCCCAGATCGTGTACATGCGCTTGCGGCCGAAGCGGTCTCCGAGCCAGCCGGACAGCGGCACCGTGATGAAGGCGACGAGGGACGAGACGATCACGGCGTTGACGCCGATCGAGCGGTCGAGCAGCAGCACGACGGTGATGTAGCTGATCAGGTAGGTCTGGATCATGCCGGAGTTGCCGGCCTGCCCGAAGCGCAGCAGCAGGGCGATGACGAAGGCCTTGACGGGCTTGCGGTTCATCGCCTCGAGCGTGCGGATGTCGCCGGTCTCCGTCGCGAGCTTGATGGTCTCGTCCCGCGACAGCGCCTGCCCGTCGACGACGTCGTCCCGCTCCTCGAAGACCGGGCTCTCCTTCAGGTTGAAGCGCACCCAGACCGCGAACAGCATGATGACCGCGCTGCCGATGAACGGGATCCGCCAGGCCCAGTCGATGACCTCCTGCTCGTTGAACGCGACCAGCAGGATCGCCCAGATCGCCGAGGCGAGCAGGGTGCCGCAGTTGGTGCCGAGCGCGACGAGGGAGGCGATGATGCCGCGACGCTTGGCGGGGGCGTACTCGGCGAGCATGACGCCGGCGCCGGAGATCTCGGCTCCCGCGCCGAAGCCCTGCGCGATGCGCAGCAGCACCAGGAGGATCGGCGCGAGCAGCCCGACCTGCGAGTACGTCGGCAGCACGCCGATCAGCGTCGTCGCCAGCCCCATGAGCAGAATCGTGTAGAACAGCACCTTCGTGCGGCCCTTCTTGTCGCCGAGGCGGGCGAAGAAGAACGCCCCGAGCGGACGGGCGACGTAGCCGACGCCGTAGGTGGCCATCGCAGCCACCACGGCCATCGCCGGGTCCTCGTCCGAGAAGAACAGCTCGGCGAACACGAGCGCCGCCGCCAGCGAGTACAGCTGGTAGTCCATGAACTCCAGCGCCGTGCCGAGCCATCCGGAGATCGCGGCCCTGACGAGGTCGCGCACCGATCGCTTGGTCGTGGGATCGTCGTGCGGCGTCGCCACACTCTGTGCATCTGACATTCGGATACTCCTTTGCACCGCATGCGTCGGGCGGGTGGCCCGGGGTCGTGTGTGTCGGTCTGTGGGTGGGCGGGTGTCGCGTCGGCGGCGCCTCAGAAGGCGAGGAGCACCTTGGACGAGACGCCCGAGTCGCGAGCGATCGCGAACGCCTCCGCCGCTTGCGCGGCGGGGAGGACGTGCGTGACGACCGTGTCGAGGCGGTCCGAGGCGGTCAGCAGCGAGATCGCGTCGTCGATCTCGGTCGAGAAGCGGAAGGCGCCACGAAGGGTGAGCTCCTTGGCGAGCATCGGAGCCAGGTTGACCTCGACGGCGGCGTTCGGCAACATGCCGACCTGCACGACGGTGCCGGCGCGCCGGACCGCTCGCACGGCCTGGGTGAGGGCGACGGGGGCGCCGGAGCACTCGAGCACCACGTCGTACGACTCGTCGTCGATCGCGTCCCGTCCGGCGACCGTCAGTTCGGTCGCGCCGAGCCGCGCGGCGCGCTCGAGGGCCTCCTCCCGCACGTCGCTGGCGGCGATCGTCTCGGCGCCGGCGTCGGCGACGGCCGCGATGACCAGCAGGCCGACCGGTCCCGCCCCGGTCACCAGCACGCGCTTGCCCGCGACGGCGCCGGCGAGGGAGACGGCGTGCAGCGCGACGGCCAACGGCTCCGCCAGCGCCGCGCGCTCCAGCGGCAGACCGTCGGGCAGCACCCGGATCATCCCCTCGTCGACGAGGAGGTACTCCGATGCGCCTCCCTGCCGATGAGGCAGGACGGCCGCGCTGCCGAGGTAGTCGCCGCCGGGGCGCAGCTGCGGCGGCAGCGGACGTCCGGGCGTCTCCGCGCCGTAGCGCGCGGGGTGGACCGTGACGGGCGTGCCCTCGGGGAGGCGTCCGGACGGATCGAGGTCGACCACCGCCGAGAGCTCGTGCCCGGGGGTCAGCGGCTCCCTGATCGTGTACTCCCCGTTCGCGCCGTGGAAGTAGTAGTGCAGGTCCGAGCCGCAGATGCCGACGTAGCGGACCCGGAGCCGCACCTCGCCCTGGGCGGGCTCGGGCAGGGCGGCGTCCTCCCAGCGGACGTCCTCCTTGCCGTGGATGGCGAGTCGCTTCATCGCAGGACCTCCCTCTGCTGTGCGGCCGCGGCGTCGGAGGCCGCGACCGCGTCGTCGATGGCGGCGCTCACGCCGTGGTGCACGATCGTGTCGATCAGCTCGCCGACCCGCGCGATGAAGTCTGACCGCTCGGCGAGCTCGAGCCCGAAGAGGTGCAGGTCGGCGATCGCGCGTCGCGCGCACTCCGCGCCGTCGCGCGCCGTCTGGGCGATGGCGGCGAACCGCGCGCGAGCGGGGTCGACCATCGACGCCGCGTGCGGGCCGGGGTCGAAGCCCGGCCTCGGCGCGACGCAGCACAGGTAGGCGGCCACGGCCAGCGCGATCAGGTGCGGCTGCTCGCCGCGCTCGAACGCCTGGGTCGCCGGCTCGGGGATACGCTGTCGCAGCTTCACCGATCCGTCGGTGCCGACCTGGGCGGTGCGGTGTCCCAGGGCGCTGTTGGCCCAGCGGCCGAAGAGCTGCTCCTCGTAGTCGCGCACGTCGACGCCGGCGGGCACCTCGACGGAGGGCTCGTACTCGCGACGCAGGATGGCGCGGGCGGCCCGCTCGATCTCGGGCATCGCGATGGCGCCGGAGATCGTCTCCGCGCCGCGCAGGGCGCCCAGGTACGCGATGAGCGAGTGTGTGCCGTTGAGCAGGCGCACCTTCAGCTGCTCGTAGCGACCGACCTCGTCGGTGAAGATCGCGCCCCCGGCCTCCCACGCCGGCCGCCCGGCGGCGAAACGGTCCTCGATCGCCCACATCGTGAAGGGCTCTGCGGGAACGGGCGCGGCGTCCCAGAAGCCGAGGCGGTGCGCGACGTCGTCGCGGAGCCGGTCGGTGGTCGCGGGCACGATCCGGTCGACCATGCTCGACGGGAACGCCACCGACCGCTCGAGATACTCCAGCGCGTCGGCGCCGGAGCGGTCCGGCAGCTCCTGGAGGAACTCGGTGACCAGGCGCCTGGTGTGCGCGCCGTTCTCGCTCAGGTTGTCGCAGCTGAGGATCGTCACAGGCTCGCCGCCGAGCGCCGCTCGCCGCTGCAGGCCCCGCGCCAGCTGGCCGATGGTGGTCAGCGGGCCCTCCCCCCGCAGGTCCGCGGCGATCTGCGGGTCGGCGACGTCCAGGTGCCCGGTCGCCGGCGAATAGCTGTAGCCGTTCTCGGTCACGGTCAGCGTGACCACCCGGATGCCCGGCTGCGCGATCGTCGACACGACCCGCTCGGGCTGCTCGGCGGCGACGAAGGCATCGGTGTGGACGCCCGGGACGGTGAGCGCGGTACCGCTCGGCGAGATCTCGGCCACGGAGTACAGCAGATCCTGCTCGCGCATGGCGTCGACGACGCCGCGCGATCGCGATGCGACGCCGACGATCCCCCAATCGCCGCCGTCGGCGGCCATCGCCGCGGCGGTGTAGACCGCCTGGTGCGCGCGATGGAAGTTGCCGAGACCGAGGTGCAGCACTCCGGCGGCGCCTGGGGCGCGGTGCTGCGGCACCGCCGCGGCGCCGAGGCGTGGCATCGACGGGTTCATCGGCGGTCTCCGGTCACACGGACCGCACGGGCGGTGGGATCGTCCTCGATCGACATGAAAGCCATTGTTGATACTTGTACAAGATTTGTCAAGTTCCTTTCATCGTCGGGGCATGGAGGATGATGTGGAGAGCCGAATCAGAGAAGGACGAGCGTGAGCGCCACACTGACCGACGTCGCCCGCGAGGCAGGAGTGTCGCTCGCGACCGCCTCGAGGGCGTTCAGCGAGCCGGGGCGGCTCGCCGACACGACGCTGAAGCGGGTGCTGCAGGCGGCGGCCTCCCTGGGCTACGACACGCCCAACGGCGGCAGCGCGGAGAAGACGTTCGGCGTCATCGTGCCCGACATGGCGAGCCCCGTCTACGCCACGCTGCTGAAGGGCATCCACGCGCAGGCCTGGAACGGCCGGCATCGCCCGGTGCTCTTCGACACGGACGAGGACCTGCACCGCGAGCGCGAGCAGATCCAGCTCGCGAGCAAGCTCGACGGCATGCTGCTCTGCTCGCCCCGCCTGCCCGACGAGGACGTCCGCGCCCTCGTCGGCTCCACCCCGGTCGTCGTGGTGAACCGCGTCATCGACGATCTCCCCTCCGTCGTGATGGACACCGAGCACGGCCCGCGGCAGGCGGTGGAGCACCTCTCGGCGCTCGGACACCGCCACATCGCGTACGCCTCGGGACCGCTGCGCTCGTGGGCCGACGTGCGCCGCAGCGACGCGATCGCCCATGCCTGCGAGTCGCTCGGCGTCCGCTTCACGCGACTCACGCACCATGCCGCGTCGATCCAGGGCGGTCGGGCGGCCGCGGCGACCGTGGTGGCGAGCGGCGCCACGGCGGTCATCGCCTACAACGACCTCGTCGCTCTCGGGGTGGACGCCGGCATCCGCGACCTCGGCCGAAGCTGCCCGGAGGACCTCAGCATCGTGGGGGTCGACGACATCGAGATGGCGTCGGCCCGCCAGCCCGGCCTGACCACCGTGCGCCTGGCGATCGGCCGCTGCGGGTCGCTGGCCGTCGAGGTGCTCCTCCAGGCGATGTCCGGCGCGACCCCGCCGCCCGTGGCGAGCCTCGACTCCCAGCTCATCGTGCGGGGCTCCACCGCCCCACCGCGCCCCTGAGTCGAGTTCTCCGACGCCCGGCAGCATCCCCCCGATGCCCCGCGTCCTGCGATGTGCAGGCGGGGCCAAGGATGCAGAAAGCCCCGGCCGAAGCCGGGGCTGATCTGGTGTTTCTGTAGCAGGAGCGGGGCTTGAACCCGCGACCTCACGATTATGAGTCGTGCGCTCTCACCAACTGAGCTACCCTGCCATCGCATCTCGGTCGCAAGATGCTGAGAGCCCCGAGTCAGGATTGAACTGACGACCCCTTCCTTACCATGGAAGTGCTCTACCACTGAGCTATCGGGGCATGCTGCCCGCGCCGGGGCAACCACACGAGGATATCACCCTCAGGGCCGTGACTCGAACCGAGCCGCGTCCCGCGCGCGTCTCACTCGCCGGCGACGTCGGCGACCGTGTCGTCGGTCGTCTCGTCACCGGTGTCGGCGACGATCGCCTCTTCCTCGTCCTGCGCGGAGTAGTGCGTTCCGGCGTGCTCCTGCAGCCACGGCATCGGGTCGATCGCCGTGCCGCTGGGCAGCCGCAGCTCAAAGTGCAGGTGCGCGCCGTACGAGCGTCCGGTGTTGCCGACGAGGCCGATGACGTCGCCGACCTCGACCTTCTGACCGTCGGTGACGCGGATCGAGTCGTCCTGCATGTGCGCGTAGTGGCTCGTGATCATCTGGCCGTCGATCACGTGGTCGATGTAGACGTTGTTGCCGTAGGCGCCGTACGAGCCGATGCGCACGGTGCCCTCGGCGATCGCCTGCACCGGCGCGCCCTCGCCCGGAGTGAAGTCGATTCCCTCGTGGAGGCGACCCCAGCGCTGGCCGAACGGGGACGACATGCTCGTACCGAGCACGATGGGCCACTGGATGTCGGCCGTCGGGTCGTTCTGGTACACCGCGTTCGCGGTGTTGATGCCCGCGACCTCCGCCAGCTCGGCGAACGTCGTCGTCTCGTAGCCGTTCGAGCGCTCGATCTGGGCGTTCTGCACCTCGGCGGGGGCGACGAAGGCCTGGATCTCCTCCTCCGTGCCGTCCGCCGCGATGCCGGTGGCGATGGTCACGCCGGCGGTGGCCGCCGAAGGGTCGGCCGAGGCCAGGGCCGTGAGGGGCGTGGTCATGCCGACGGCGATCAGGCCGACGGCGCCGAACGCACTGATCGAAGCGGCGATGGTCGCCACGCGGCGCACGCCCGACGGACGGGTGCGGCGAGGCGACGGGGAGACGACGCCACGGCGGCCGCGGCTCGACACGACACGCGTCTCACCGTCGGCGATGGGCGTCTCGCCCGTGAAGTTCAGCGCACGCGCGGCCTCGATGAAGAGGTCGACCGGCTCCTCGGGAAGCGGGATCTCGGGCACATCGTCAGCGGGCACATCGTCAGCGGCCACGGGGGTGACGGGCGCGGGCTCGACGATGGGGTCGGCGACGGGCTCGACGGCCTGCTCCTGCACGACCGGCGCCGCCGCCTGCTCCACGCGGCGGCGCGCGCGCCGCTGGGGCGCCGGGACGGCGACCTCTGCGCGCGGCTCGGGAGCGAGCTGGTGGAGGAGCGCAGCGGTGACGACCTCGGGGGCGGCGTCGGAGCGATGGGAAGCGTCGGGCTCGCTGGCGCGGAGCTGGCGTCGCGTCAGCGGCGCCTCGGATTCCGGGCGCACTGCTGCGACGCGACGTGAGCGGCGTGTGGACACGGGCTCAGCCGGGGGAACGTCGAAGGGCACAGACAGTCTTTCGGGTTGGCGCCGATTCTGGGGGGAGGTCGGCTCGTCAGAACGTTTCAGGCCGTCTCTCCGTCTCGGGTGACAGAGTAACGATTGGGTAAACACTAACGGCTTCGACCTGAAAGCGCCATGTGTCGTATTCCCGGTCGCCGGGATCGTTCGGGTCGCCCGCGCGCAGGCATCCGAGGACCGGCTCAGCCCAGTATCGCAGCCCGCAGGTCGTCATACAGCGCAGGACCCGCCACGACGGCGAGATGGCGGCCGAACCCGTCTGCGGCGAACCAGCCCGAGCGTCCGCCGGCCTCGTCGACCAGCAGCCTGCCGGCCGCGATGTCCCACGGCTTCAGCCCGCGCTCGAAGTACGCGTCCAGGCGCCCGGCGGCGACGAACGCGAGGTCGAGCGACGCGGCTCCGATGCGACGGATGTCCCGGGCCAGCGGCATGGCGCGGCCCAGCGTCTCGAGGTCGCCGGAGTGGGTGCGGGGGTCGTAGCCGAGCCCCGTCCCGATCAGCGCTCCGGCGGGCGCCTCGCACGTCACGGCGAGCCGCTGACCGCCCAGCCACGCGCCCTCGCCGGCGGCGGCGCGGAACGTCTCGCCCAACGCCGGGGCATGGACGGCTGCCGCCAGCGCACGCCACTCCCCCGGGTCGACCGGTCCCTCGACGGCCGCGATGCTGACGGCGTAGGAGGGCATCCCGAAGGCGTAGTTGACCGTGCCGTCGATCGGGTCGACGACCCAGGTGATGCCCGACGTCCCGCCGGCCTCCCCGGACTCCTCCCCGAGGAACCCGTCCTCCGGACGCGCCGCCGACAGCCGGTCGCGGATCAGCGCCTCGACCTCCCGGTCGGCCTCGGTGACGATGTCGGCGATGGTCGACTTGCTCGCCGCGATCGACACCCCCTCGCTGCGGCGCCGACGGGCGAGCTCACCCGCCTCCGTCGCGATCTCGACGGCGATGTCCTGGAGCTCGAGCGGCGACGTCATGCCTTCACGCTACCGTCGCCGCCGTGCGGTCAGCGCGGCGGCTGCGGGGCCTGGCCGTATCCCGGATACGTGTCGCCGGGCTGCACGTGGCCCTGCTGCGCGGGAGGGGGCGCCTGCGGGAACGACGGCACGCCCGTGTAGTACGCGTTCCAGTCGGGCGAGCCGTCGGGAAGGACGGGCAGGGGTGTCCGCCCGTCGGCGTAGGTCGGCCACGGCAGGAGCTGCTGCGGCGCCGACTGCGGGGCGGGCGCCGCGCCGGCGTAGCCGCCCGGAAGCGGCGCGGCCACCGCCTGCGGGTAGGCCCGCGGCGCCTTGGGGGCGAACAGCGCGTTGAGCAGCGGGATCAGCAGCGTGCCGACCACCACGAGGATCGCCAGCGCGACGACGAACCGCCAGTACAGCTCCGGATACTCGAACGTGTTCGGGAAGGCGAGGTAGAAGACGAGCATGCCCACGAGCAGCACCACGAGTGCGGTCGTGGTGATCGCGATGACCCGCGTGAACGTCGTGACGTAACGCTGATGGGCCTTCCAGCAGAAGTGCTGGTGCCAGACCGCCAGCTGCACGACGAGGATGACGAGGACGAACTCCCACACCCGCACGAGCGGGTCCTCGGTCCGTGCCCCGTACGTGGTGGGGATCTCGCGCAGCGGCGTCCAGATCTTCACGGCGCCGACGAGCAGCACGACGACCCAGCCGATCATGCTGGCCAGCACGAGCCAGCTCGGCCGGCGCTCTGCGACGCTGGCCTCGGCCAGCACCATGCCGGAGAAGCCGGCCAGCAGCAGGATCGTCAGGAACGCGCGGCCCACGATCGCGTTGCCCTCGGGGCCGATGAGCACCCAGACGACGCAGACGATCGCCGCGGCGAGCAGCGCACCGATCGCGATCCAGACCGCGCCTCGCAGCACCTTCGGCATCCCTGCGCCCCGTCGCTCGTCGCCGTCGCCGCCGCTCTGCGGAGCGGGCGACGGGTACGGCGTCTGCGGCTGCGGCTGCGGCTGCGGCTGCGGCTGCGGCTGCGGCTGCTGGGACACGTACTGCGGCGCCCCCTGATCCGGAATCGACATGCGGCTCCCTTCGCCTGTGCGCCCGACGGCACGTGCTCACATCCTGGCATGAGGCGCCGCCCGCCACACAGGTGTCCTGCCGCCTTGGAAGGCGGCGAGTCGGAGGCGCTCTCGGATGGCTCCGCGGCGGACCCGGGCTTCGGCACGCGGCCCCTCACCGTGAGGTTCGCCGCAGACGCCGAGAGGCCCGGTCCCTATGACGGGGCCGGGCCTCTCTTGCGGGTGGCAGGTGAGGGATTCGAACCCCCGAAGCATGACGCGGCTGATTTACAGTCAGCTCCCTTTGGCCGCTCGGGCAACCTGCCATGCGCACCCGACTGACTTTTTCAGCCAATCGGAGACGCGAGTGATCATGTTACCCGCCGCACGGCCTCCGCAGAAATCGCCGCGCATCGCCGGGTGTGCCGCTCCCTCGCCGCGGTGGGTTCACGCGGCCTCGTCGAGCACGCGGGCGACGAAGTCGTGCGTGCGCCGCTTGGTGCCGTCGATCTTCATGTCGACGCTCGCGCGGTACTCGCTCGGCGCGAGCGGCAGGGCGAGTCGCACGTTCTCGTGGCACGACAGGTCTGCGCAGATGTACGTGCCGACGCTGTCGCCGTGCGCGCCCGCGCTGCCCGCCTTGCGCGCGGTGAACAGCGACACCTGATTGCCGGGCTGCATCGTGCGGCAGATGTTGCAGAAGGCCGAGCGCGCCTGCGAAGAGCCCTCGGCGGCACGCAGCACGACGCCGGTGACCGCCCCGTCGATCTCGGCGACGATGTAGCCCCGCCCGCGCGAACGCGGGTCGCGCCACGCGAGGAAGTCGAGGTGGTCCCACTCGGTGAGCAGGAAGTCGTGCGGCAGCGCGATGAGGGTGGCCTCGGAGTCGTCGGCGTTGACGAACGACTCTCGCAGCTCGGATTCGGTGAGCGCTCGCATACAGCCTCTCGGATGTCGGTCTGTCAGGGCCGTGTCCGAGTCTACGAACAGACCGCCGCAGCGGGGGCGGCATCCTGCACGTCCTCGCGCCCCGCAGTAGGCTGGCCGGCATGGCCGACAGCAGCTTCGACATCGTCAGCAAGGTTGACAAGCAGGAGGCGGACAACGCCCTCAACCAGGCGCGCAAGGAGGTCGAGCAGCGCTACGACTTCAAGGGCACCGACGCCTCCATCGCCTGGAGCGGCGAGCAGATCCTGATCACCGCCAACAGCGAGGAGCGCGTCAAGGCGGTGCTCGACGTGTTCCAGTCGAAGCTCATCAAGCGCGGGATCTCGCTGAAGAGCCTCGAGTCGGGCGAGCCGACCGCCAGCGGCAAGGAGTTCAAGCTGGTCTCGAGCCTCAAGGACGGCATCTCGCAGGAGAACGCGAAGAAGATCGGCAAGATCATCCGCGACGAGGCACCCAAGGGCGTCAAGTCGCAGATCCAGGGCGACGAGCTGCGCGTGTCGAGCAAGAGCCGCGACGATCTGCAGGAGGTCATCCGGGTGCTCAAGGCCGCCGATCTCGACGTCGACCTGCAGTTCATCAACTACCGGTGATCTAGCCCGCTGACCTGGGGTTTTACGCCCTCAGTCCGCGGAGAGTCCGCAGAATTGAGCACAGTCCGCGCGAAGTCCGCGGCCGCGGCCCGCGTCTTGTCCTCCGCGGAGGGCCACAGGTGGGCGTACGTGTTGAGCGTGATCGACGGCTGAGCATGCCCGAGTGCGTGCTGCACGGTCACGACGTCGCAGCCGGCGGCGATCAGGCTCGAGGCATACGTGTGGCGCAGGTCGTGCAGCGTGACGTCGCCGAGCTTCGCCGCGGCGCGGATCGCGCGCCACTCCCCCGCGGCACTGTTCCGGTTCCACATGCGGCCGAGCTCCGTGACGAACAGCAGATCGTCACCACCGCCGCCCTCCGTCGCCAGGTGCGCGGACAGGATCCGGGTGAGCTCGTCGGGGACGGCGATCGTGCGTTCCTGGCCGTACTTCGGCGGGACGATCTTCGCGGCCTTGATGGTCGAGCCCTGCACCTGCTGCTCGACGCGGATTGTGCGGCGCAGGAAGTCGACGTCGCGCACGCGCAGCCCCGCGGCCTCCCCCAGGCGGAGGCCGGCGAACGCGCAGACGGCGACGAAGGCGCGGAAGGTGCCGGCGGCGTCGAGCGCGGCACGCAGCTGGTCGACGGTGAGGATCTGCATGGCGGCATCCGCTCGGCGTCGCCGGGGTGCACTCACGCCCTCAGAGGGGTTCGTGGCGAGGCGCCTGTCGGCCACAGCGGCGCGAAACGCCATGCTGACGTAGTTCAGGCGGGTCTTGATCGTCGACGGGCTCAGACCGCGTTTCTGCTCGGCCGCGACCCACGCCTGCACGTCGCTCTGACGCACCGACTTGATCGGCTTGTCACCCCACGGCACCGACTTGCACGCCGTCTCCGCGGCGTCGTGCGTGCCCTCAGTCCACGTCTGCCGGCTGCGCCACAGCTCGACCCAGGCCGTCCAGGTGATCTTCCCCGCACGCGGGTCCGCGTACTGACCCGTGACGATCGACGCCGTCTGCTCGTCCAGCCACCGCTGCGCGTCCCGCTTGAGCTTGAAGTGCCGGGCGTGCTCCCTGCCGCCCTCGTCCCGGTAGCGGGCGCGCCAGACACCGTCAGGCCTCTGTTTGATGCTCGCCATCGTCCGTGCCGCGCTTCGGGGCGGCGCGCTGAATCTCGCTTCGCCAGTGTTCGAGCAGGCCAGCAAGCTCTTCGAGGCCAGCTTCTTCCGGGTCCGATCCCTCGATCATCGCGACGGAGTGTTCGAGCGCATCCCACCTGTCGATCACGAGCACCATCTGCTCCCACGCGATCAGAACCGGGGAACGCCGCAGACCCATCTCCCTCAGCTCATCGTCGATTCGGCCGTCCGCACCGATCGCGAGCGACTTCTGCGCGTCGAAGATCTCCTGGACCAGGTTGCCGAACCGGTCTTCGACGTCGGAGACCTTGCGGTATCGCATCGTAAGTCCGAGCTTGTTCCCGTCTGACAGCAACAGGAAGATGCCCGAGTCGAGGATCTGACCGACATCCTCCGCTTCGGTCAATCGGATCGGCCGCTCCCCTCGCTCCACCGCGACCACAGTCGGCTGGGACCAACGGTGGCCTCGCTTTGCCATCAGGCGCGCCAACTCCGTCTGACTCATCGCCCCCCGGAGCCGCTTCAGATTCGCCCCGATCTCTGCATCACTCTTCGCCACGCCACCAAATCTATCAGAAATGAAGCAGTTGTTGATGGATCATTCCTGATATAGTCTCAGACTAAGTAGTGACTTAGGCATTCCTGATACGAAAGTAGGCATCTCCCATGTCCCACCCTGTGACCGAACCGCGTCCGCGGTTCTATTTCGTCCCGGAGGTCGCTAAGGAGCTCCGCCGTTCCGAGGGGGCCACCCGCTGGCTCATCCACAGCGGGGCTCTGAAGTCCTCGAAGCTCGCCGGGCGCCGTGTCGTGACGCAGGCGCAGCTCGATGAGTTCTTCGCATCGGCCTTCGAGGAGGCGTCCTGATGGCGAGACACGCGCAAGCGACCGTCCGGCGGAAGCACGAACGCCGAGACCCCGTCGCTCTGCTGCGCGAGGACCGCGGCGCCACCCCCGAAGACGAAAGTGCCCCCGCAGCCGTTGCAGCGGCTGACGAGGGCGAAGACCAGAACACCTACGAAGGAGAACCAATCATGGGACACGTTACCCCCACCCCCGATGAGACCGCCATCGCCGAGTACTGCGCCCGCATCCGCGCGATGCACGTCGCAGCCGAAACGCCGATCACCTCGCAGGACGATCCGCGCGTCGCGGAGCTCAGCAACGCGACCCCCTACCGGGACGAGGAGTGGATCCGCTCGTCGATTCCGGAGTTCAGCCAGAACCTCGCTGAGATGCACTTCGAGGACCGGGTCGCGGAGGTCACCGACGTGCCGCTCCCGATGCCCGCGTGGGCGAACGAGCTCGAGGTGTACGCCGGGGACTACCCGCACGTGCTGATCTCGTTCCGGAAGACCGTCCTGGACACCCCCGAGGGCCGCATCCGCGTCGAGCAGGCGTTCTCTGTCACCGTCGATGACGCGCTCGAACCGGACGGCGTCATCCCGGCAGGGAACGTCACCACCGAGACGACGAAGCTCCTCGTGGACACCACGCCCATGAAGGACATGCTCGCGACGCCGCTGACGCTGAGCCTGCTGGGCGAGGCCCTCCACACGGTCGCCGACGCCATGTCCAACGAGGCGGTGCCGCAGTGATCGCGTCCGTGCTGCCGCGGCGCTCGCTCGAGCCGGTCGTCGTCGACACCGACCGCGACGTGGTGATTCTGAGTCACCCCATCCGTGACGCCCGCCTCGACCCTGACCAGGCGCGAGCCCTCGCCGCGGCGCTGGTCACGGCCGCGAACCGGATCGACGACGTGCGGCCGCTGCGCCGGCGCACAGACGTCGACGACGAGCTGAGGGAGCGGGATGGCTGATGCACGGCTGCGATCGGAATGGCTCGGTCAGATGAGGTTCCTCGACCTGAGCGACGCCGCATGGCGTGTGTTCACCAGTGCCCTGATGTGGTCCGTCGAGAACGGCACGGACGGCGCCATCCCCGCCCGGCACCTGCGCTACCTGCACCCCGACGGCGTGCGAGACGACGCGAACGCCGAGATCACCGCCGCCGGCCTGTGGACGGCGACGGAGAACGGCTATCAGCTCGAGGACTGGGCGGGAGCGCTGGGCCAGTCCACGGCTCAGCAGATCGAGAGCTACCGCACGGGTGCCCGGGATCGTCAGCGACGGCGTCGTGAGCGGCAGAAAGCCGCCGAGGCGGCACCGGACACCACGGAGGGGGGTTCAGTGGCTCAGGCGGGGGCGGTCACACCGGACGTAGAGCGTGACGTCACGCGTGACGTCACGGCGAACGTAGGCCTAGGCCTAGGCAAAGGAAGAAGAGAAGAGGCACGCGCGCGCACGAGCACGTGTCGACGGCACCCGTCGTGGGATCACGACGAGCCCTGCATGGCCTGCAAGCGGGACCGTGAAGCCGCCGAGGCGGCTGCCGCGGTGAAGCTCCCGAGCACGATGAGCCCGCGCATCCTGGACTGCGGCCCGGGGAACCACACCCGTCTGCAGGACGGCACGTGCACCAGGTGCGAGAACCGCGACCCGCAGAGGGGCGCCGCGTGATCAGCGAAGCGTACGCGGATCTCGGCGGCGGCCTGGCGTCGCCCCCGCCTCGGCCGGTCCGGTCGCGCCTGGCGCCTCGGCCGTCGCAGCCGCACGCGCACGACTACGGCGCATCCGGGTACTGCGCCTGCGGGCTGCGGGACACGGGCGAGGTCGCGATCGGGTCGCCGGCGTGGGAACAGGCGAGGAGGGGCGCCGCATGACCGCGATCCTCCCTCCGGCGGCGCTGCGGTCCCGTCTCGGCGGCGCCCTGGTCGACGAGCCGACCGCCCGGTACACGCCGATGCGCGACGCGACCGCCGAACGGGACCGCCTCGATGCCGTCCTGACCGCCCACGCGCCCGCTTGCGCCGGAGATGACCGGTTCACCGCCGATCACCCCACCACGGCCGACGTCGACGCCATGGCGGCCGTATGCGCCACCTGCCCCGCCCAGGCCGCGTGCGACGACTACGCGGCCGCCGCACTCCCACCCGTGGGCGTGTGGGCCGGCACCCGATACCCCCGACGGGAGGCCACCCGATGACCCCCGCCGCGCTGGTCGCGCGCCGCAAGGGGGTGGTGAATCGACACCCCCTTGCGAGGGGGTCGCGAATCGCTACACCCTGCACCTCGCGCCCACGCGCGGGGCGTGGCGATGGGGTACGGCAGACGTACCCCATCCCCGCCAGGGGTGCCCGCTTACTGGGCGCCCACGCGTCGCGCACACGCGTGCGCCGCGGGGTGAAGGAATCCCACCCCATCGTCCCGATCGAAGGAGCCCACCCGATGACCGACCGTTCCTGCATCCGTGGCTGTGGCGTCCGCGGCGAGCACTACGCCTCGTGCCCCGCGTACGGGCACGAAACGCACGAGGCGTGCGACGGGTGCGTACCCAGGGAGGCGCGGGACGGGGCGCTGGTCTGCCACCGCTGCTATGGGCGCCTGTACCGCCGCCTCGAGCTCGTCCCCGACCTGCTCGAGCACCTCCGCACCATGGTCCACAACGTCGGCCGCGCGAAGGAGTACACCCACGTCCCCCGCGCCGGCCGCGGCGGTAACGGCAACGCCCCGGCATCGTCGGACATGCTCGACGCGTCCCGCGACCTTCTCACCAGCATCGGCGTCACCGACACCACCGCCAGCACCACCCCCGAGGAAACCCGCCAAGCGGCGGTCGGGCACGTCGGGGCGATCCTGGCCGGGTTCGACGCGATTGCCAACGATGCCGAAGCCTTCACCACCTGGTGGGCCGTCGTCATGCCCGTGGAACTGCCCGAATACCCGGAGTTCTGGACCGTCACCCGCGCCCTGGCCCGCTGGCCCCTCGAGGACCGCACCCGCCGCGCCTGGCACCCCTGTGCCGAGTGCGACCTGCTGACCGTCCTCATCCACCCACCCCGCCACCCCGGAGCCCCGGTCTGGTACATCTGCGAGTCCTGCGCCTTCCAACGCAACGACTCCGACGACGACGGCCTCTGGACCGAGGTCTACGAAGGAGCCTCACGATGACCCTCAAGCCCACCAACCACCCCGAGCTGCAGCGCGCCGCCGAGGGCGCCGTCCCCACCCGGCCCGCGAGGCCGGACGACGACCCCGGGGACGTGCTCGAGCTCGGCCGCGACTTCCACTACCTCGCCGAGGACGCCACCGGCGCCCTGATCCGCACCAACCAGCCACCGACCGGCCTGCCGACCCGGATCATCGTCGACGCCCCCGACCGCGGCTTCACGTTCCTCGCGATCCACGCCGTCACCGGGCGGCTGTACCAGGTCGAGGCACCGCAGGGCCGGTGCGCTTTCCCCGAGGAGGTGCGCTGAGCATGGTTAGAGACCTGTCAGACCCGATCCAGTCCCGCCGGCGCTCGCAGGACAACCTCCGGCGCAACAACTCCCGTACCCGCGCGCAATCCACGTCGGTCGACCGCGGCGCCTTCCGCATCAAGTCCGTGGAGGGCCTCGAGGTCGGCACCGCGGAGGATCCCACGGGGTCCGCGGTCGTCTACGGGAACCTGAAGGTCCTCGGCGAGCTGCTGCTGCAGGGCGACATGGATGTCACCGGCGGCGGTTCGATCACAGTCGGCGGGGTGGTCATCACCCCGGAGGGCGGCGGGCGGATCCGCATCGGGGCGAACATCGTTCTGGATTCGTCGACGCAACGGATCACGATCGGCACCGGGGTCAAGATCCGGGCGGCGTCCGACGGCACCGGCCGCATCGAAGTCGGCATCGGCGACGCGATGGTGTCCCTCGACAGCTCCTACGAGTCGCCGCGGATCAACCTCGGCAAGGTGCAGGTGCAAGCAAGCCCGGCCGGTGACGGACTGACGTTCACGATGGGCACGAGGGTCGTGTACTTCCACGACAACACCATCCGCATCCCCGGCCTCGCCTCCCCACCCGCCGACGCCACCGGCCTCCGGTACGCCGTGGTCGACAGCCTCGGCCGGTTCTGGGCAGCACCGACCGGCGGCCCCGTCCCCGGCGAACCGGGCAACCCCGGCACACCCGGCCTGCCGGGCGACAACCCCGCCGGCTACATCTACCCCGTCAACCCCGACGCGTGGCAGCTCGGCGACGACTTCGCCGCGCACGTCGCCCGCGGATCCCAGGAACCAGGGATCGACTGGTTCACGTCGTGGGGCACGCCCGTGTGGGCGCCCGGCGACGGAGTGATCGTCGACGTCAAGCCGACCAACTCTGACGCGACGGGCCGGTACGTGACCCTCGTCACCGACGCCGGCGACTGGTTCCGATTCCTGCACCTGTCGAGCTTCCCCGTCAGCCCCGGGCAACGCGTCTCCCAGGGCGACGTCCTCGCCTACACCGGCGGCTCCGGGTTCGGATCCGACGTCGGCTACGGCCTGCACATCCACGTGTCGTTCAAGCGCGGCTACACCGGCACCGGCTGGCCCGGCGCCAACGCCCTGGACGACCTCGGCGCCTACATGGCGGAGGCCGCCTGATGGGTACGCGCACGACGGCCGGGGAGCTGATCCTCGCGATAGCCGACGGCGACCTCACGAAGACGTCAGCGGTGCTGCGCCAGGCCGCGGAGGGCGGACAGGCGACGGCGTTGCTCGTGCAGCTGGCTTCCGTGGCGCACGAGTGCATGCGGATGGTCGCCGGTGACGACTGGCGGGATGTCCTGAACTACGCCCTGTTGGAGATCAGCCTCGAGGAGGACGACGGTGCAGACACCGAACGCGACTGACGACGTGCGAGAGTGGCGCCGCTACGCGGGGAACCTGCGGCAGACCTTGAAGCACGCGAACGCTCGTGCGCTGACGGCGGACCGGGAGCGGGCGCGCGGGGACCGTCTCGAGGTCAAGGTCGCGAGCCTCGTCGAACGGCTGCGCCGCAACGCGCGGCTGTTGGACCACCTCGAGGGGGATCTCGACGCGGGCGACATCCCCACGGCCGCGGACCGCCTCGCGCGACGCCGCACGGCGATCGACCGAGCAGAACGGAGCAAGCGGTGAGGGATCCGTTCGCTGGGCCGCCCAGGCGGTCCCTCGCTGAGCACCTCCGGCGCCCCGACGGGGTCCTCTATGCCGCCGACGAGGTCGCGTACCTCCATGGGCTCGCCAGGATCGACACGCCGGAGACCGAGGATCAAACGTCGGAAGCCAGCGCTACCATGGAAGGGCACGGGCGGTCATCCCCCGGCACTTCCGGCCAGGTCATCCGGCCATCAGCAAATAGCAGCCCCTCGCGTCGAGCATCTCCGCGAGATCACTCGCTGCAGCAGCCCAGCCCGGAAGGTGATGCCAGTGTCTAGCAAGATTTTCGTGGACATCCTCAAGGTCAACCAAGCCGCCCGCGACGTACACAGTCGCGCGGATGGCCGCGAGTACACACGCGACGAGCGACGCCTTCTGAAGCGCTACGACGCTCAGATGGGCGCCCTCCTCGCGCAGTGCCCTCCTCCCGCTACTCCTGGGCTGCTCCCCAACAAGATCGAACGGAGCAACTAACCATGTCCACCACCCTCCCCGAACTTCGCCTGAAGATGCAGCGGGAGCTCGCATCCGCCCGCGAGATCGCCGACGCTGCCACCGCCGCCAAGCGCGAACTCACGTCCCAGGAGAGCACCCGCGTCGAGCAGCACATGAAGGCGCACTCCGACGCGAAGCTCGCCTTTGACGTGCAGCGCGCGAAGGAATCCGACGAGACCATCGCCGCGCTCAAGGCGATCGGCGTCGACCTCGGTATCGGCGGACCGTCCGAAGAGGTCAAGGCCACCCCCACCCGCAAGGGACCGCGCGCGAAGGCGTGGGCCGAGAAGGTCACCGAGTCGATCGATCGCATGGGCAAGGCGGTCGGCGCCCCGGATGGCGTGAAGGCGCTGGTCTCGGGATCCATCTCGGTCCCGAACCTCCTCGACCAGGGCACCCCGGTCGAGATCGACGCCACCCGAACGACAGTCCTCGACCTTCTCGAGCGGGGCAACCCGCCCGGGGAGCGTCAGGGCAACGAGTTCAAGTACGTTCGGCAGACCGCGCGGCAGAACAACGCAGCGGCTGTCGCGGACCTGCAGCCGAAGCCGACGTCGACGTACACGTTCGGTGAGGTGTCCGACCGCTACCGGGTGTACGCGAACAAGACCGAGGACCTGCCGTACCGCTACCTCTCGGACTACTCCACGCTGATCGAGGTCGTCCGCACGCAGCTCGCCGAGGACACGATCCTCGCGATCGAGGCGGACGTCCTCTCCGGCGACGGCACGGGCGAGGGCTTCACTGGTCTGCTCGAGACGTCGGGGATCCAGGCCCAGGCCTTCACCACCGACATCCTGACGACCCTGTCGCGAGCGAAGTACAAGCTCATCGCGCAGGAGCTCGCCTTCGACGGCTGGGTTCTCAACCCGCAGGACCTCGAGCAGCTCGAGAACCTCCGTGAGAACGGCACGACCGGCGCGTTCCTGTTCAAGAGCCAGGCCGAGATCGCCGCCCGTCTCGGAGCACCGATCGCCGTCACCGCCGGCATCCCCGCCGGCACGGCACTCGTCGGCGACTTCTCCCAGGCGCAACTCATCCCGGTCGGAGACGACGAGCTCGTCGTCGACACCGGCAAGCGCACCACCAACAACTCGTTCCTGCTCATGTACGAAGGCCGCTACGGCTTCCGCGTCAAGAAGCCCGTGTCGTTCGTGCAGGTCGACCTCGAGGCGTAGCAGTCCGCCCGCTGACGCACCCGCTCCGCGTCGAACGTCATGCCTTCGCCATCCACGTTGATCGTGACGTTCGCCGCGGACGAGGCGCCCTGAGCCCGGGCCCGCTCCGCAACCTCCTGCGCCAAGCGCTCGTGCACCAAGTCCTGAGCACTGCTCATGATCTTGACGCGCGCCAGGCGTGTCCATCTGCTGGTCGCCCCACAGACGCGACGACAGCACCCCAGACGACCGATTAGCCCACCACAGCACCGAACACCCGCCCACGCCCCGCCTGCACCCTGGGGGCGTCGGAATCTCTAGGGATCGGTGCCCTAGGCAGTCCACCGGCAGTGATCTGTCCCCCTCCGGACACCTTTGTCCCATGTCACGCTGTCCCACCCCCTGCAGTGCCCCGTCCCGTGCGCGTGCGCCTGGCGGCAGGAATCCGCGGAATCTCGCGGTGACAGACGGTCCCGGAGGCGTGACGGACGGCGTGACGTAACGCGTGACAGGGTGGGACACAATGCGGGACAGGGTGGGACACATTCGGGTGTCCCACCCTGTCCGCGGCGGGCGCTCACAGTCCGCACAGAGTCCGCAGGATTCCCAACTCAGGCCTATCGACGTCTGCGATACACTCGGTCTAAATCCCCGGTTAGGCGACGAATCGCCATTGCACCCTATCCCCCGCAATTTCGCGAGCGCGATTCATCAACTACCGGTAAGACAAGACTCCGGGCCTGGCCGCTGACGGCCGGTGCCCGTCACCGAGCCCGCCCCCGAGCGGGACGATCGACGCGATTGGCGGAGGAGCGGCATGCACGCAGCGGACGTCTCGGCGAAGAGGTTCACGACGACGGCTTTCCGGACGGGCTACGTCATCGACGAGGTGGACGACCTGCTCACGCGCATCGCGGCGACGCTCGCCGGATACGAGCAGGGCGGTGCGGACGGCCCCATCACGGCCGAGCACGTCACCGGCCACCGGTTCACCTCGACGAGGTTCCGCTCCGGGTACGACCAGGACGAGGTCGACGACTTCCTCGACCAGGTGGTGGTCGCGCTGCGACGCCACGAGGAGCGCTAGCGTTCGCAAGCGGGCACCCTCCGAGTCGTCTCGGGCAGTCGGCGTCTAGCGATCGGCCGCGTTCTCGTGAGCGGCGCGAGGGTCGACCGTTCCGGTGCGTGCATAGTGCTGCGCGAGCCGAATGCATGCCTTCCAACCGGAGACGTTGGTCATCTTGCCGATGTACGCGGGGCCATAGAAGCGTTCCTGTCCCGCGTCGGCCGGCGGCGTGTTTCCTATCGCCCTCAGCCCACCGTGGACGAACACCTCGATGCCGGTGAGCGTGCGGTGGATGGGCGCGAGATCGCGGACGTCGTCGGCCGTGGGCTCGTATGTATCCCGCCAGGGCAGGAGGGCAGCCACCCAGCTCGCGCGGGCGCGCGGCTTGAGCTCGATGACCTGAAGGCATGTCCACCGCCCGCTCGGATCGGAGACCGGGACGAGGTCGCCGATGCGCAGTTGAGTGGCGCTAGTCGGACTATGCGGGTAGCCCGGTGACTGGCGAGGGATCATCGGGACCGCGCGTCTCATCTCCCTGGGTCGTACCGGATGTCTTCGAAGCTGGCTTCACCGGGGCGCCAGATCATGACGCTGTCGTCTGCGAAGCCGTTCAGCGAGGCGATCTCGAACCCCCAGTTCTCCTCGGGCTCCGGGTGAACGATGATCCGCCCGGATGCGAAAGCCACGACCAGGCCGATACCGGTCTGGTCCACGGTTCCGGTCACGACCTCGGGAATGAAGCTTCGCAGCGCGTCGGCGTAGCCCAGGTCCCCGTTCCGCCACCGCGAGCCCTCTCGCTCGACGGTGGGCAAGTAGTCGCAGTTCAGAGAGATGTTCCGGGTGGTGCCCTCATCGCCGTCGAACCAGAGCATCACGATGTCCATCGAGAACACGACGGCGTTCAGCCGACGCCCCGCCAGTCGCCCGAGTGCCTCGTTCGGGTCGTCGGGTGGGCGCTTCCCGCCTGCTGACGTCACGATTCCGGTCCGAAGGTCAGGCAGATGCGGCGCCCGCCGTCTTCAGCTTCGCGCTGATGGCGGCGAAGGCCCCGGACCAGCCGCTGCCCAGGGCAGCCGCCAAAGCGCTGGCACCGACCATCTGCCCTCCCGATCCGTCGACGGCGGCGAAGCCGAACCAGACGGCGGCGGCGCAGATGCCCACGATCGCGGCCACCGAGATCAGCCGCAGGGTCAGACGCAGCCGGGAAGTGTTCTGGTCGTGCATGTGTCCTCTTTCAGGTATCGCATCTTGCGGGCATCGTGCGGAGAGCCCGCAAACACACTTCATCAGGTTCGAGTGCCTCCGGCCTCCCCCGCAGGATGGATCTTGCTGCGCACGACGGCGAACGCCGGCCGGACGCCCGTGCCCCGCTGAAGGCCAGCGGCTCCTGCCGACGGCTCAGGGGGCGGGCACGCCCCCGCCGACGCTCCAATCGGGCTTGCCGCCCGCGGCGTTCGACGTGACGCTCGTGCCGAGGATGATGAAGCGTGCCTCCGACGCCGTCACCGGGCAGTGCTCCACACCGCGCGGCACCACGAACACGTCGCCCGGGCCGAGGACGACATCGCGGTCGCGGAGCTGCACGGTGAGATCGCCCTCGATGAGGATGAAGGTCTCGTCCTGGTCGTCGTGGTGGTGCCACGTCGTCGACCCTGTGCCCTTGGCGACCTTGATGAGGGTGCCGTTGGCCTCGGCCAGCACCTTCTGGGACCAGAACTCGGTGAGCCCGTCGAGGGCGTCGGTGAAGCTGACCTTGTCGTCCATGGGGGACCTTTCGACAGGACAATCGTCGCCCACGATGCCCGCGCCGGGATCGCGGAGGAGAGGTCCAACAGGCGATCGGTGGACACTCGGCCCGACGACGGGTGCCCGCCCGCGCCGTCGGGGGCGCTTTCTCACTCCCCGGGTCCGCCGATGTAGCGCGCGGTGAACAGATCGACGACGGTGACGACTGCCGCGACGCCCACGACGACGTAGAGGATGCGCGAGGCGACCGAGCCCTCGCCGAGGAGGCCGTCGACGACGTTGTAGTCGAAGACGCCGATCAGGCCCCAGTTGAGCCCTCCGATGATCGTGATGATCTTCGCAGCGATGAGCACGGCAGCCATGTGGACGTCTCCCCCGCCGGCCGCGTGTGGAAGCGAACCGATGTGCCGATCACAGACCACCCGCGGGATCGTGTCAAGGCCTGTGGACGATCCGTCCACGCGGGCCGTCGCAGCGCCCGATCGATCCTCTCCCGCGGGCGCGCGCCGCTAGAGGTCGTACAGGCCCCCGTAGGGGACCCCCAGGTCTCCCGTGTCCCGCTCGTCGAACTGAACGGTCTCGGTGGTGAACACCACCTGCGAGGCGGGCGTGACGATCACGCTCACGACGCGGTTGCCCACCTCCGTGAACTCGACGAAGCCGCCGCCGGCCCGCACGGCACCCTCCATGCCGGCGCGCAGCGATCGCGCGTCCTGGTCCTGGGCGAGGTAGTAGCTTCGGCCGTTCACGGAGATCTCCGTCCGCACCATCGTCTTCATGTCGCTCATCGTCCCGAGAGTAGCCACGGCGATCGCGGCCCGTACCGGGGTTGCGCCAGCGCACTCGGATCGGTACTGCGCGTGCATTGCGTCAGCGGGCTCCGAGGGACGAACGACGAGCTGTCAACCCCGGCGTGATCCGCGCGAGGGATCGCTACGGTGGGGCGCATGTTGACTCCTACCGGCCCGATGACCGCCGCGACGGGGATGGGGGTGGGGATGGGGATGGCCTCCTGGTTCCCGATCGTCTTCGGGGTGATCGCGGTGATCGTCGTCGCCGTGTTCGCCTACGTCATCTATGCGACGATCCGCAGCAGGCGGGCACTGCGTCGTGCCGGCCAGGACCCCGACACGATCCAGGCCGACCTCGCCGCGCGGGTGATGCAGAGCGATCTGCTGCGGCCCGCCGGGCGCAGCACGCAGGAGCGGCTCGCCGAGCTCGATCGCCTCCGCTCCTCCGGGTCGATCACCGCCGAAGAGCACGCAGCCGCCCGCGCGCGCGTGCTGGCCGAGTGATCGGCTCGGCCAGGCCCAGCGCCCCTTAGCGCCCGCTGTGAGATGGCGCGCGACCGTGACTCGTGTGGGCGGCGGCGCCTACGCTGGCTCCGGTGAGCCACCTGCAGACCATGATCCGTTCCGAGATCGCCATCGATGCCCGCAGCTACTACCTCGCACAGGACCAGGACATCCGGCAGCTGCGCGCACGCATCGAGGAGGCGGTCCAGGCCGGCGGCAGGTTCGTCGACTTCACCGAGGTCGGCAACCGTCAGGTGAGCGTGCTGATGACGGCCGCCACGCGCGTGGTGATCTCGTTGGAGACCGTCCAGTTCGACGCGCGCGACACGGGCGACCTGGGTGCGCCGTACGGCGGCATGTACGACCTCTGACGCGCTCCCACGAAGAGCGACGGGGCTCGTCCCATCACATCGGATTCCGTCAGCCCGCACAAAGGGCCGACTCAACCTGGTGTGCGATGATCCCCGCATGAGCACGATCGCCGGCCCCGTCTGCGAGCGCGGCTGAGGCCGCGGACCCACGCATGGACGCACTCGAACCGCTCGAGAAGAGCAAGCAGCTGCTGGCCGACGCGGTCTTCCAGTACCTCGGCGCGGCGATCATCGACGGCACCCTCGAGCAGGGCGAGCGCATCCGCGACGCGGAGCTCGCCGAGAGGCTCAACGTCTCGCGCATGCCGATCCGGGAGGCCCTGCAGCGGCTCGAGCGCATCGGCCTCATCGAGATGATGCCGAGCCGCTACACCCGGGTGACCGAGGTCACGGACGAGCTCGTTCGGGCCTCGCTGGTCTACGCGGGCTACAAGTGCGGCATCGAGATCCACGCCGTGCTCACCTCGATGACGGACGAGCAGGTCGCTGAGGCGCTGCGCCTGCTGGACGCCATGGACGAGGCCGTGGGCGATGTGGACGCGGCGATCGCCGCGAGGATCGCGTTCTCGCGCTACATCGCCTCACTGGTTTCCGAGAACGTCTACAGCCAGCACCTCAAGGACTTCGACCTCGCGCTCCGGCGCAACCTGCACCACGTCGGCCCCGTCGCCCCGGACGCGGAGCTGCACGACAACTACGCGCGCCTGCGCGAGGCGATCACCGCGCGTGACGCCGGAGCGGCCGAGCGACTCGTGCGCGCCCAGTTCGGCGTGTGAGCGGCGGAGTCCTCCGCCCCTCCCCGGCCTCGAGCAGCGCGGAGCCTCAGCCGCGCGGCCGGGATGCAGCGAACCCGCGCGCCCACCGGTCCAGGCGCTCGTAGGCGTCCACGCGCGCCTCGGGACGCGAGAGGAAGACGTCGTGCAGCGACCCCTCGATCCGCTCGACCGTGACGGACCTCCCCAGCCGCAGCGCCGCCCGCGCGATGTCGTCGACGAACAGGACGGTGTCCGACCGCGTGAGGTCGTCGCTCCATCGCGTCGGCAGCGTGCTGCGTGCGGAGAGAAGGACGCACACCGGCGCCGGGATGCCCAGCCCCTTCGACACAGCCGTGTGCCCCGCCAGGATCGCGTCGAGCCATCCGGCGTACACGGGGAAGCCGCCCACCGGGCGCCACGACGCGTCGATCGAGACCGGGTCTTCGGGATCGGCGGCCTCCTCCTGCGCCCGTGCGTAGAACCCGTGGTCGGTGACGCGGATGGCGTCGAGCGGCCGCAGCCGCGCGCGCAGCTCCACCACAGGAGACAGGGCGGCTCGCGCCACCGCGCTGAGCTGGAACTCCAGCCACGGGCTGTTGAGCACGAGCGCCGACACCTCCCGCGGGTGGCGCGCCGCCCAGAGGCTCAGCACCAGTCCGCCGGTCGAGTGGCCGAGCAGCACCAGCCGGCGCCCCGTCGACGGCCCGCGGGCGTCGAGGGCCGCACGGATGTCCTCGTCGTAGGTCTCGAGGTCGGCGACGTATCCCGGGGTCTGCCATTCGCGCAGGCTCCGGCCGTACTTGCGCAGGTCCAGCGCGAAGAAGCGCGCTCCGCGGTCCGCCCAGAACCGGGCGAGCCGACGCTGGAAGAAGTAGTCGGACCAGCCGTGCACGTACAGCACGTCGACGTCCTCGAGCAGACGTCGGGGTCGCCCCGGCCGACGCGGCGTCGGGAGGTGTCGCACGACCGTCGCGACGACCTCGCCCTCCTCGTCGGGGCGGAGCGGCAGCGTCAGCCGCTCGTAGCCCTCGCCGAGGACGTCGGTGACCCAGCCGTCTGACACCCGGCCAGCCTACGGCCCTACTTGACGGCGCCCGCCGTGAGACCGCCCACGATGTACTTCTGCAGGAACAGGAACAGCGCCACGACCGGCAGCGCCGCCATCACCGCGCCCGCGGAGAACGCGCTCCAGTCGGCGTAGCGGGGGTTGGAGACCAGCTTCGTCAGCCCCACCGCCAGGGTCTGGTTCTCGGTGTCGATCAGCACGACCGACGCCACCACGAACTCGTTGACCGTCGCGATGAACGACAGCAGCGCGACGACCGCGAGGATGGGCGCCACGAGCCGGAGGATGATCGTGAAGAACACGCGCACGTGGCTCGCGCCGTCGATCTTGGCCGCCTCGTCGATCGACTGGGGCACCGTGTTGAAGAAGCCGTACATCAGGTAGGTGTTCACGCCGAGCGCGCCGCCGAGATAGACGAGGATCAGGCCGAGGCGGCTGTTCAGGCCGATCGCCGGGAACCAGTCGCCGATCGCGCTCAGCAGCAGGAAGATCGCCACCACGGCGAGCAGCTGCGGGAACATCTGCACGACGACGATCGTGATCAGACCGAAGCGCCGGCCCGTGAACCGCATGCGCGAGAACGCATATGCGGCGAGCGCACCCAGGAACACCGTCGAGATCGCCGTGACGCCCGCGATGATCAGCGTGTTGCCGAACCAGGCCAGGAACGGCACCTTCGGATCGGTCAGGATGCGGACGTAACTGTCGACGCCGATCTGCGAGAACAGCGCGTTCGACCCGGTCAGCGTCCCCTGCGGGTTCAGCGAGCTCGAGATCACGAACACGATCGGCAGCAGCGAGAACGCGGTGACGATGACGCCCACGACGTGACGCCAGCCGAGATCGGCGAACCAGCGCCCGAGCGAGCGCCCCCGCGTCGATCGCTGCGGGACGGGGACATCCACGACGGTGGCCATCAGTTCAGCTCCTCGAGCGACTTGGTGCGGCGGAAGGCGATCACGGAGATGACCGCGACCACGACGAAGATGATGATCGAGTACGCGCTGGCGAGGCCGTAGTCACGCGTCTGCCCCGTGAACGCGACCTTGTAGACCATCGAGATCAGGATGTCGGTGTGCCCGACCGGGATCGGCGCGGCCGAGTCTCGCGGACCGCCGTCGGTGAGCATGTAGACGACGTTGAAGTTGTTGAAGTTGAACGCGAACGATGCGATCAGCAGCGGTGCGACGCTCACCAGCAGCAGCGGCAGCTTGATCAGCCGAAACACCGCCCACGGCCGCGCTCCGTCGACCGTCGCCGCCTCCTGCAGCTCGTCGGGGATCGACTGCAGGGCGCCGGTGCACACCAGGAACATGTAGGGGAAGCCGAGCCACAGGTTGACGATCAGGATCGAGACCTTGGCCATGATCGGATCGGTCAGCCACGGGATCGAGGCGCCCGCGAAGATCACCTGGTTGAGGAAGCCGAAGCTCTGGTTCATCATGCCCGCCCACACCAGGGCCGACAGGAACGACGGGATGGCGTACGGCAGGATCATCAGCACGCGGTAGACCGCGCGACTGCGCATGCGCGCGTTGTTGAACGTGATGGCGAGGAAGAGCCCGAGGAAGAACGTCGACGCGACCGAGATCAGCGCGAAGGCGAACGTCCACAGGGTGACGTAGACGAGCGGCCCCGCCAGACGCTGATCGGTGACGGCACGGACGAAGTTGTCGAAGCCGACGGTGATCTGCCAGCCGGGCATCAGCTGCGTTCCGTCGTCGGCGGTGAAGGCGCCGACCCCGGTGTCGCGATACACGACGCCGGTCTCGCCGTTCGTGAGGGTGCCGGCCTGCTCGTCGTACTCGAGCGCCGAGGTGTAGCGGTAGCCGCTGGTCCCGTCCGGTGTCCGGATGGCGCCGTCGTTCGGGTCCTCCGAGTACGGCACCGACAGGGCGGTGACCTCGTTCTGGCGCTGCAGCACCTGGGCGAACTGCAGGGTCGTCCACCCCGGGGCCGAGGCCGCCTTCGCGCCGTCGAACTCCGCGCCCTCGACCTCCTGCAACGGCTGCTCGGTCGTGCCGACCAGCGCCTCCCCCTCCGGCGTCGTGACGAGCAGGCCGAGCGCGCCGCCCTGCTCGACGACGGTGACGGGGTAGGTCGGCGAGTCGGGCACCCGCTCGAGCGCGGACGCCATGAGCGAGGCGACCGCCTGCTCCTTGGTGCCGTTGTGGCCGGTGCCGTAGTTGGTGAAGGCGACGTATCCCGTGTACAGCAGGACGAACACCTGGAACAGCACGAGGAAGATGACGCCCGGCGTGAGGTACTTCGCCGGCAGGGTGCGGCGGGAGAAGTAGATCCAGTTGACGAGTGCCGCGACGGCGACGACGATGCCCATCACCAGCCACTGCTCGAACCCGATCAGCACGAGCACGGCGTACACGGCGATCGCATCGACGACGCCGAGCAGCACCAGCTTCAGGACGAGCGGTCGGATGCCGCCTCCCGCCCGCTCGGCGAGGTCGTGCGCCTGCCGCTGCCGGCGCAGCCGCCTGCGGTCGGCGGCCGGGTCTGCGGTCGTGGTCTGGGTGTCGGTCATGGCTCCCTGCCCGTGCGGAGGATGTCCCCCCTGCCCGTCGGACGAGGTGCGCGGGCCCGCGCCGAGGCCGCGGTGCTCCTGCGCCTCGGCGAGGTCGGCGCTTCTGAGAGCGCCTCGCCCGCTCGCTCGACGAGCAGGGGGATGGGTTCGTCGTCCGCGATCAGCCGATCGCGCCCTGCACGTCCGACGTGAGCTTCTGCCACGTCGCGACCGGGTCGGCTCCGTTGATGATCTCGGCCTCGGCGATGCCCCAGTACTGCCACACCGCGCCCATCGCGGGAATGGCGGGCATCGGCACCGCCTCGGCGCCGACCTCGGCGAAGCCCGCGATGATCGGGTCGCTCGACGCGGTGTCCGCGGCGGCCGACAGCGCCGGGAGGACGTTCCCGGCCTCGAACAGCGCCAGCTGCGCGTCCTCGGTGCCGAGGTAGTTCACGAGGAAGTCGTTCGCCGCGACCTTGTTGTCGGACTCGGCGGACACGAAGAAGCCCTTGACGCCCGCGAACGGCGAGGCGGCCTCGTCGGTCGGGCTGGGCACGGTGTCGATCTGGACGTCGATGCCGGCGTCGATGGCCGCGCCCACGTTCCACGGTCCCGTCAGCCAGAACGCGGCCGTGCCGTCGAGGAAGGCCTGCTTGGCGATGTCGCCGTCGACGTCGGTGTTGAAAGCGCCGGTCCCGTTCTTGCCCTGCTCGCCGAGCCATGCGGCGAACTCCTCGCCTCCCGCGTTGCCGAGCTGCAGGTCGGTCGGGTCGTAGCCCTGATCGTTGGTGCCGAAGACGGGGGCGCCGAACGCGGTCTGGAACGGGTAGAGGTGGTACGGGTTGCCCTCGGCGCCCTGCTCCACGACGAACGGGCTGTCGAGCCCCGCGGCCTCGCCCTTCGCGATCATGTCGTCGAAGCTCGTGGCCGGCTCCGGCACCAGCTCCGCGTTGCGCAGCACGGCGATGTTCTCCACGGCGTACGGGAGCATGTAGACGGTGCCCTCGTACGTGGACGCCTCGAGGGCGACGGGCAGGAAGCCGTCGGCCGAGTCGCCGAGCTCCAGAGGAGCGACGACGCCGTTGGTGGCCAGCTCGCCGAGCCAGTCGTGCGCGCCCATCGTGATGTCGGGGCCCTCGCCGGTCGGCACCTGCTGGATGAAGTCGTCCTTGATGTCGGCGTTGTCCTTGCCGACGAGCTCCACCTCGACGCCGGTCTTGTCGGTGTAGGCGTCGGCGGCGGCCTGGAGCGCGTCCACCCTCTCGGCGTCGACCCACACGGTCAGAGTCGAGGTCGCTCCCCCGTCGGCGCCGTCCGTCGGCTCGCCGTCGGTGCCGCCCTGCGGCGCGGCCGACGAGCAGCCCGCGAGCCCCAGGGTCGTCGCGATCGCGAACGCCGCGACGAGGCGGCCCTTGCTGTTCACCCTCATTGGTGTAGCCCTTCTGTGATGGACCGGCTGCCCTGCCGGTTTCTGCAAGCGGTTACAGGTATACCTGCTTCACGACGATCCTCAAAACGGTGCATCCCGCTCGAGATCGGATCGTGACCCCGGTTGATCGGCGAGCGTACTGCAAGCGTTTCCAGTTCGTCCAGGGGTGCCCTAGAGTGGCGTCACATGACCCCCGTCAAGGACGCCGCGAGCACCGAGAGCGGCGCGTGGCACCGCTCCGCGGCCATCTACCAGATCTATCCCCGTTCCTTCTCCGACGCCGACGGCGACGGCATCGGCGACCTGCCGGGCGTCACCGCGCGCCTCGACGCGCTGGCCGATCTCGGCATCGACGCGATCTGGCTGTCGCCGTTCATGACGTCGCCGCAGAAGGACGCCGGCTACGACGTCGCCGACTACTGCGACGTCGACCCGCTGTTCGGCACGCTGGACGACTTCGACGCGATGCTCGCCGCGTCGCACGCGCGGTCCATCCGGGTGATCGTCGACCTGGTGCCGAACCACTCCTCCGACCAGCACCCCTGGTTCCAGGCGGCCCTCGCCGCCGCGCCCGGCAGCCGTGAGCGCGGCCGCTACATGTTCCGCCACGGGAAGGGCGAGCACGGCGAGGAGCCCCCGAACAACTGGCAGTCGGTGTTCGGCGGGCCGGCGTGGACGCGGGTGACCGAGGCCGACGGCTCGCCCGGGCAGTGGTACCTGCACCTGTTCGACTCGGCGCAGCCCGACTTCGACTGGGCGAACGACGAGGTGCGGGAGGAGTTCCGCCGGATCCTGCGCTTCTGGCTCGACCGCGGCGTCGACGGCTTCCGCGTGGACGTCGCCCACGGCCTCGTCAAGCACGACCAGCTGCCCGACTACACGCCGCCGGAGGACGCCGCGTCGATGGGCGGCGCCGAGCCGGTGCCCTACTGGGGCCAGGAGGGCGTGCACGAGGTGTACCGCGACTGGCGTCGCCTGCTCGAGGAGTACGACGGGGACCGCGCGCTGTGCGCGGAGGCCTGGATGCCGACCACCGAGGAGATCGCGCTCTGGGTGCGTCCCGACGAGATGCATCAGGCGTTCAACTTCAACTACCTGCAGACGGAGTGGGACGCCGGCCGGCTGCGCGCGGTGATCGACGACTCCCTCGCCGCGTTCGGCGCGGTGGGCGCCCCGTCGACCTGGGTGCTCTCGAACCACGACGTCATCCGGCACGCGTCGCGGCTGGCGCTCGGCGCGGACGCTCCCCAGGGCCACGGGATCGGGCCGCTGTCCCCCGGCAAGCCCGACCCCGTCGTCGGCCTGCGCCGTGCGCGCGCGGCGACCGCCCTGATGCTCGCGCTGCCCGGATCGGCGTACATCTACCAGGGCGAGGAGCTGGGGCTGCCCGAGGTGATCGAGCTGCCCGACGACGCCCGGCAGGACCCGACCTGGGCCCGTACGGCGGGTGAACGGTACGGTCGCGACGGCTGCCGCGTGCCGATCCCGTGGGAGGCGGACGCCCCGGCCTACGGCTTCAACGCGACGGGCGCCTCGTGGCTGCCCCAGCCGGACGAGTGGCGTCAGCTGGCGCGCGACCGCCAGACGGGAGACGCCGGATCGACACTCAGCCTGTACCGCGAGCTGCTGCAGGTGCGCCGCGCCCACGGTCTCGGCTCGGGAACGCTGACCTGGGCCGACGGCGCGCCGTCGGACGCCGTGGCCTTCCGCAACGGCGCCGTCACCGTGATCGCGAACACCGGCGCCGAGCCCGTCGTCCTGCCCGCGGGAGACGTGCTGCTGACGAGCGGGCCGCTCGCCGACGACGGCGCGCTGCCCGCCGACACGACCGCCTGGCTGCTCGCCCGCTGAGATGATCGACGGATGACGAGAGGGCGCGTGGCATGAGCATCGCGGAGGTGGCACGGCTCGCCGGGGTCTCGACAGCGACCGTGTCACGCGCCCTCTCCGGTCGCGGACACGTGTCGGCCACGGCACGCGAGCGTGTCGTAGCGGCCGCGCAGGAGCTCGGCTACGTCGTCTCGCAGGCCGCGTCGAGCCTCGCCAGCGGGCGCACACGGAACGTCGGCATCGTGCTGCCGTTCCTCAGCCGCTGGTACTTCACCTCGGTCCTCGAGGGGGCCCAGCAGCACCTGATGCGCTCCGGCTACGACGTGACGCTGTACAACCTCGCCGGCGACGGCGACGAGCGGCGCACGGTGTTCGAGCACTTCCTGCCGCGCCAGCGGGTCGACGCGGTCATCGCCGTGTCGCTCGAGCTCACCGAGACCGAGGTGACGCGGCTGCACACTCTCGGCAAGCCGTTGGTCGGCGTCGGCGGCCCGATCCCCGGGGTCCGCACGCTCGCGATCGACGACGTGGCGGTCGCCCGGCTCGCGACCGAGCACCTGATCGGCCTCGGGCACACCCGCATCGGCCTGATCGGCGGCGACGTCGCGTCGGACGCCGACTTCCACCTCCCCACCAAGCGCCGCCAGGGCTGGGAGCACGCCCTGCGCGACGCCGACCTGCCGATCGAGGAGCGCGTGGTCGCGAACGCCGACTTCACGGTGCAGGGCGGCTACCGGGCGGCGAAGCAACTGCTCGGCGCCCCCCTCCGCGATCGCCCGACCGCCGTCTTCGCCGCGTCGGACGAGATGGCGTTCGGCGCCATGCTCGCCGCGCGGGACCTGGGCCTGCACGTGCCGCAGGACGTGTCCATCGTCGGGGTCGACGACCACGACACGTCCGACTTCTTCGGACTCACCACGGTGGCGCAGTTCCCCCGCGAGCAGGGCGCCCTCGCCGTCGACATCCTGATGTCGCAGCTCGAGCCGGGAGGCGACGTCGCCGCGTCCGACACCCCCCTGCCCTTCGAGCTGCGTGTCCGCTCGTCCACGTCGCGACCGCGCGACTGACCGGGCCACGGCGCGGGCACGGGCCGACTCAGGAGCCGCGCTTGCCGATGCCCTTCAGCACACGGCCGACCGCCGATCCACGCCGTGACGTCGCCTCCCACTGCGACAGCGCGACCGCGAGCAGCAGCGCGAGCCCGTAGAACAGGTCGTTCACCCAGCGCGGCGATCCGGCCAGCTGCAGCCCCTTGATGCCGACCGCGAGCACGTACATCGCGACGATCGTGCCCCACACGTTGAACCGGCCGCCCTTGAACTGCGTGGAGCCGAGGAACACGGCGGTCAGGGCCGGCAGCAGGAAGCTCGGGCCGACCGTGGGATCGCCCGCGTTGATGCGGCTGGTGAGCAGCGCCCCGGCCAGCGCGGCGATCGCCCCACCGGCGGTCAGGCTCCACACGCGCAGACGCTCGACGCCCACGCCCGCCAGCCGGGCCGCCTCGGGGTTGTAGCCCGCGGCGTACATCCGCCGACCCGCCGGCGTGCGCTCGAGCACGTACCAGGTGACGCCGGCGACGACGAACAGGATGTACACCGGCACGGTGACGCCGCCCAGCTGGGTGGTGGCGATCAGCCGGTAGTCGGGACCGAGGTCGAGGATCTGCTGGCTTCCCGAGACCCAGGCCATTCCCGCGAGCAGGATCGAGCTCATGCCGAGGGTGGCGATGATCGGCTCGACCCGGAGCCGCGTGATGACGATCGCGGTCACGAAGCCGATCAGGGCGCCCGCCAGCACGACGACGGGCAGCTGGATCGCGATGGGCAGGCCGGCGCGCGACAGGAACCACGCCGACAGGATGGCCGAGAAGCCGACCTGCGCGCCGATGGCGAGGTTGAGCGAGCCGGCGACGAGCGGGATGAGGGCCGCGATCGCCGCCAGGCCGGTGAGCGCCTCGGCGTCGAGCAGCGAGCGCCACACGCCGGGCTGCAGGAACTTGTCGGGGATCCAGATCGCGAAGATCGCGAACAGCACGACGAAGATGTAGATCGCGCTGATGTTGCGGAAGGACAGGGCGCGCAGGATGTCGCTGCGGCTGGTGCTCACGGGGCCTCCTCGGCCGGCGGGGTGGGGTTCGGGTGGGACGTCACGCGAGGCCGTAGCCCTCGGCGACGAGACGGTGCTCGGACAGGTCCGCGCCGGTCAGCTCGACGGCGCCGCGTCCCGCACGCATCACGACGACGCGGTCGCACAGACGCAGCAGCTCCTTCGCGTCGGACGAGCTGACGAGCACGGCGGTGCCGCGTGCCGCGGCCCGCTCGACGGAGTCGTAGATCGCGGCCTTCGCGCCGATGTCGACGCCCTGGGTGGGCTCGTCCAGCAGCAGCACCGCCGGGTCGTCCCGCAAGGCGCGCGCCATCACGACCTTCTGCTGGTTGCCGCCGCTGAACAGGCCGAAGCGCTGCTCGGGCCGTGCGGGGCGCACGTCGTACTCGGCCAGGAGGCCGGCCGCCTCTCGCTTCTCGCGCCGCGCCGAGAGGGCGCCGAGCGGCCCGGTGAGCGTGCGCATCTGCGCCAGCGTCAGGTTCTCGCGGGCCGTCATGTCGCGCACCGCGCCGAGACGACCACGGTCGCCGGGCACGAAGGAGATGCGTCGACGCAGGCTGCGGGCCGGCGTGCGCCTCGGATAGGCGCCGCCCGCGACGGCGAAGGCCTGCGCGTCCGCAGGCGCGGCGCCGTAGAGCAGCGACGGCACGGCCTCGCGCCCTGAGCCGAGCACCCCGGCGACGCCGACGACCTCGCCGGGGTGCAGGTCGAGGTCCAGGTGCTCGACGGTCAGCCCGCGCAGCCCCCGTACGGACAGTGCGGGCTCCGCGTCCGGCCGTCGCGTGCCCTCGTGGGCGCCGGCGACCGCCTCGGCAGCGGACCCGGTGATGAGCTCCACGAGGCGGCCGTGGTCGAGGCCGGCCACCGGCTCGTCGGCGACCTTGCGGCCGTCGCGCAGCACGACCACGCGGTCGGCGAGGCTCAGCACCTCGTCGAGGCGGTGCGAGACGAAGACCACGCCCGCGCCCTCCGCCGCGAGCCGCCGCACCGCGCCGAAGAGCACGTCCACCTCGGTGCGGTGCAGCGACTCGGTGGACTCGTCGAGCACGATGACGTTCGCCGAGTGGGTCCAGCCGTCGAGCGCTCGGCTGATCGCGACGACCGCCCGCTGCGCCGGTGTCAGATCGCGCACGGCGACGTCGACGTCGAAGGCCGGTCCGAACCGGGCGATCAGCTCGCGGGTGCGGGCCCGCTCCCCCGCGCGGTGCAGCGGCGCGGCCGCCGCCGGCCCCGTGCCCTTGACCAGCGCGAGGTTCTCGACCGACGACAGCTCGCCGACGAGCGCGAGGTCCTGGTGGATGAAGTGCAGGCCGGTCCCGGAGGCGAGCGCCACCTCGCCTCCGTCCGCCGTGTAGACGCCGGCCAGCACCTTGACGAGCGTCGACTTGCCGGATCCGTTGTGACCGAGCACCGCGACGATCTCGCCGGGGCCCACGTCGAGGTCGACGCCGTCGAGGGCGACGAGGCTCGGGAACGCCTTGACGAGCCCGGTGACGCGCAGAAGGGGGGCGGCGTCTGGCATGGGGATGCTCCTTGAGCAGGGACGTGAGGGGTGCCGGGGAGGCCAGGGCGCCTCCCCGGCGGGGAGACCGGGGGCGTTCGGGCGCCCCCGGCGGGATCGGATCAGTCGGCGAGCCAGTTGGCGGCGAACAGGTCCTGGTAGTCGTCGATCGCGACGTATCCGAGCACGGGGTCCTCGGGGGCGTTCGACTGGTCGGTGATGCGCGTGAGCGTCGCGGCGCGGGTCTGCACGTCCGGCCACTCGTAGCTCTGGTCGCCCATCTCCCGCAGCAGCTGGTCGAGCACGGTCCACATCATCAGGTTGAGGTCGACCGAGAGCGTCGCGTCCTGCTCGCCGGCGGCGATCTGCTCGTAGTTCGGCGGCGCCGTCCACATCGCGATGCCGTCGACATCGAGCCCCGCGAGACCGAGCTTCTGCGGCAGGCCGATCTGCACCTCGTCGACCGCGGCCATGAAGTACTCCGTCGCCGGGTTGGCCTGCAGGTCGCTGACGACACGGTCCGCGGCGGTCGAGCCGAGCTCCGCGATCGGGATGTCGACCACGCGCAGCGTGCAATCGGGGCACAGCTCGGCGAGCTTGTCCTGCGCGCCCTCGAGCTCGAGCGCCGAGAACGGGAACTCGGGCACGTTGTAGAACACGTACTCCGACGCGCCACCGGAGCGGACGACGGCCGCCGCTGCCAGCACGCCGCCGTTCGTCGTCATCCATTCGGGTCCGTTGAACGCCTCGGGCAGCCCGTACTCCACGGTGTTCATCACCGATCCGCTCGCGATGGGGATGCCGGCCTCGTCGAGCTGGGCGATCTGCGGCTCGAAGAAGATCGGATCGAGCGTGATGTTGATGACGCCGTCCGGCGCGAGCTCGACCACCGTGTTCAGCGCCGAGTTGATGCTCTGGGCGTCGCGTCCCACCTCGACGCGCTCGAGCCGCAGCCCGAGCAGCTCCGCCGGTGCCTGCAGGTTCTGCCACATCACGGCGCTCACCGGAGTGCCGACGTCGAGGTAGACGACGTGCGTGCCCTCCTCCACCGGGGCGTCCAGGGGCTCGTCGATGAGCAGGCCCTTGTCGCCCTCGCCGAGCCAGGGCGCGAGGAACTCCTCGGCCGCCGCCACGTCGGCCCCTCCCGCGGCGTCATCGCCGGGGGCGGCGTCGTCGGGAGAGTCTCCGCCGCTCGAGCAGGCGGTGAGGGCGAGTGCCCCCGCCGCGATGAGGGCGGCTGATCGCAGCCCTCGCGTTCGTCGTCCGCGCATCGTCGCACGTCCTTTCGTGTCGGGTGTCGCTGTGTCGGGTGTCGCTGTTCCAGGTGTCGCGATGTGTGAGGTCGGGGCTCGTGGTGCCGGCCGTCGCGGTGCGGCGGCCTCGGTCCGCGACGGATATGTCGGCGCCGCCGGCGCTTCGTGTCACGCCGCGCGTTCGAGCGTCGTCAGAAGGGGTAGCGCTGGATGCTCGACTGCACGGTTACCCACTGCGTCTCGGTGAAGGCCTCGATGTTGGCCTCGTGGCCGCCGAACCGGGCTCCGGTGCCCGAGAACCCGGTGCCGCCGAACGGGGCCTGCGCCTCGTCGTCGACGGTCTGGTCGTTGATGTGGAGGATGCCGCTCGGGATGCGCTCACCGAGCTCGAACGCTCGGAACGCGTCGCCCGCGAGGATCGACACGGACAGCCCGTACTCGGAGGCGTTCACGAGGTCCACCGCCTCGTCGACGTCCTCGAAGCGCGTGACGGGTGCCACGGGACCGAAGATCTCGTCGGTGAAAGCGCGGTGGTCTGCGCGCACCTCGCCGAGCACCGTGGGCTGATAGAAGAGGTCGGTGTACTCCCCTCCCGCGAGCAGCCGCGCCCCGGCGTCCACCGTGTCGCGCACGATCTCGTGCACGTGGTCGCGCTGACGCTCGTCGATGATCGGGCCCAGCGGCGTGCCGGTGGCCGGGTCGCCCGCGGGCAGGGCCCGCGCCTTCTCGGCGAGCAGCGCCGTGTACTCGTCGTACACGTCGGCGTGCACGAGGTGCCGCCCCGTCGTCATGCAGATCTGCCCCTGATGCAGGAACGATCCCCACGCGCCCGCCGACGCGGCCGCCGCCACGTCGACGTCCGGCAGCACGATCATCGCGTTGTTGCCACCGAGCTCGAGATGCACCCGCTTGAGCAGACGTCCCGCCCGCTCGCCGATGACGCGACCGGCGGCGGTCGATCCGGTGAAGGAGATCACCGGCACGTCGGGGTGCTCCACGAGGGCCGACCCCACCTCCACCCCGCCGGGCACCACCGCGAACAGGCCCGCCGGCAGACCGGCCTCCTCGAGCACGGCCGCGAAGAACAGGCCGCCGGAGACGCTCGTCCGGGGGTCGGGCTTGAGCACGACCGCGTTGCCGAGGGCGAGCGCCGGCAGGATCGACCGCGACCCCAGGATCGCCGGGAAGTTGAACGGCGCGATCACGCCGACGACGCCCACGGCCCGGCGCCGGGCGAGGCTGAGCCGGGGATGCGACGACTGCAGGAGCTGGCCGTAGGGCATCATCGCGGTGGCGGCCGCCTGGTGGGCCTCGCTGGCGACCAGTCCCGCCTCGAAGGCGGCCTTGCCCTGGCCCGACCCGGCCTCGTCGATCAGCCACCGGGCGAGCACGTCGGTCTGCTCCTCGAGGATCGCGCCCGCGCGCCGGAGGACGGCCGCGCGCTCGACGGCGGGACGTGCGGCCCAGTCGCGCTGTGCGGCCGCCGCGCGGCCCACCGCGTCGTCCAGGTCGGCGGCGCTGCCGGCGCCAACCGTGGCCAGCGGCCGGCCGGTCGACGGCGAGGTCACCGTCGCGGTGCCGTCCAGCTCGGACCAGCCGCCGACGTAGCCGCGGCCGTCCCACTGCTCCTGTGCGAAGAACGTCATCGTCACTCCTGTCCCGCCGTCGTCCTCGACGGTCTCCGGAACTGTATTCACCGCCGGCGCGCGACGATCCGGCGTTTTGTGCACGTCCGGCACGGAGCGCATTGACCCCCTCGCACGGCGCGGATACGCTCACGGATCAACGTGGAGGCGAACGTGGAAGTTCTCGAGGCTGAGAGCGCCGACGGCTGGGAGTCGGTCGTGAGCGGCTGCTTCGTGCCGCTCCGATGCGCCGGGTTCGAGCCCGCCTTCGCCGGCCGGATGGAGCACGTCGCCCTCGACGACAGACTGTCGGTGTCGCTCGTGACCACGTGCGGCACGAGCGCGGAGCGCACGGCGCGCCTCGCGCGCCGAGCCGAGGCCGACGACGTGCACATCTCGCTGCAGCGGTCGTCGCACGGCACCGTCTCCGCCGACGGGCGTGCCACCTCCGTCCGCCCGGGGTCGGTGACGATCTACGCCACCGATCGGCCGTACTACCTCGACTACTCCTGGCGTGATCAGCAGCAGCACATCGTGCAGGTGTCGCGCACCTCGCTGGGGCTGCCGCCGCGCATGCTCGAGGCGGCGATGGCACGGCTCGCGGTGCCCGGCGGGGCGTCCTCGTCCTCGGCTCGGAACCTGTTCTCCTACGTGCGCGAGCTGCCCGACGGCCCCGCGTCCTCCCGGGTGGCCGACGTCACGCGCGACCTCGCGCGGGTCATGATCCGATCGTCCTTCGCCGACGGCGTCGTCGTGCCGCGCACGTCGGGCGGGCTGAGGCATGCGGTGAAGGAGTACCTGCGGCAGAACGCGACGCGCCCGGGCCTCGACATGGACCAGGTCGCCCGGCAGCACTTCGTCTCGCGGCGCCGGCTCTACCAGGCGTTCGAACAGGCCGGGCAGTCGCCCGCCGCCTTCCTCCGCGCCGAGCGCCTGCGGGTGGCCGCGCGACTGCTGACCGATCCGCGTCAGGCAGGCCGAACGGTCGAGCAGATCGGCTATGCCGCCGGCTTCGAGGACCCGACGACGTTCACCCGCGCCTTCCGGCGGGCGTACGGCTGCGCTCCGCGCGAGTGGCGCGCGGCAGGGGGCGCCTGACCGCAGCGGGCGGCGCCGTCGGTGCCGAGGGTGGTAGTCTCGGGAACGCGTCCGAGTCTCGGGCGCATCGTCGTGTCTCGACAGGGCGCGGAGCCAAGGCTCCTCGTGCCCAGGGCTCGCCGGACTTCCCGGCTGAACGACCCGATCATCCTGCCGCGGCGAACGGATCCGGCATCCGCCGAGTTCGCCCACCACCCGGCCCGCACCCGCCACGCCTGCGCGCGTGCGACCGGAGCACCCGAAAGAAACCCACATGACCTCTGCAGACCAGCAGAACTCTCCTTCCTTCGCCGACCTCGGCGTCCCCTCGATCCTGGTCGACGCGCTCGTCGCCATGGATCGCCCCACCCCGTTCCCCATCCAGCGCGAGACCCTGCCGTCCACTCTCGCGGGGCGCGACGTGCTGGGTCGCGGCAAGACCGGCTCGGGCAAGACCCTCGCGTTCGCCATCCCGCTCGTCGCCCGCCTGGCCGCCGCCCGCCTCGGCCGCCGGGCCGGCACGCCGACCGCGCTCGTGCTGGCGCCGACCCGCGAGCTCGCGACGCAGATCACGCGCACGGTCGAGCCGCTGGCCAAGGCCGCCGGCCTGACGGTGACCACCGTCTTCGGCGGCGTCTCGCAGAAGCCGCAGGAGGCGGCGTTCGCGCGCGGCGTGGACATCGTCGTGGCGTGCCCCGGCCGCCTCGAGGACCTGATCGGCCAGGGCGTCGTGCGCCTCGACCGGGTCGCCGTGACCGTGCTCGACGAGGCCGACCACATGGCCGACCTCGGCTTCCTGCCCGGTGTCACGCGCCTGCTGTCGAAGACCCCCGCCGACGGGCAGCGGATGTTCTTCTCGGCCACGCTCGACAACGGCGTGGACAAGCTCGTGAAGCGGTTCCTGACGAGCCCCGAGAACATCGCGATCGACTCCGCCGAGTCGCCCGTGCCGGACATGACGCACCACGTCTTCGAGGCGGCCGGCCCCGAGGCCAAGACCGAGCTCGTGAAGACGCTGGCGTCGGGCACGGCCCGTCGCATCCTGTTCACGCGCACCAAGCACCAGGCGAAGAAGCTCGCCCGCCAGCTCACCGCGGCGGGGATCCCGGCGGTCGACCTGCACGGCAACCTGTCGCAGAACGCGCGCGACCGCAACCTGGCGGACTTCTCGTCGGGCGCCGTGAAGGTGCTCGTCGCCACGGACGTCGCGGCGCGCGGCGTGCACGTCGACGGCATCGATCTGGTCGTGCACGTCGACCCGCCGGCCGAGCACAAGGCGTACCTGCACCGCTCGGGCCGCACCGCGCGCGCGGGCGCCTCGGGCGACGTCGTGACCCTCATGCTCGCGTCGCAGCGCAAGGACACCGAGATCCTGCTGCGTCGCGCCGGCATCGGCGTGAGGCCCCAGCAGGTGTCGACCACGAGCCCGGCCGTCGTCGCGCTGGTGGGCGAGGTCGCCGAGCGGGTCGCCCCGCGCGCCGGAGGCCCCGGGGTCGGCAACGCCCCGGCCGAGGGCTCGGTCGGCGGCGGCACGTCCCAGGGCGCGAACGCACGCCGCAAGCGCGCGGCCCGCGGCAACGGCGGCGGCGCCGGCGGCAACGGCGGCGGCGAGCAGCGCAAGAGCCAGGCGGGCCAGGGCCAGCGCCGCGGTCAGCGGCAGGGCCAGGGCGGCCAGCGCCAGGGCCAGGCCCGCACCGCGGGCTCGGCCCCGATGTACAGCACGTCCACGGGCCAGGCGCCTCAGCGTCCGGCGCACGGCGGGTCGGCGACTCCCGCCGCGCAGCCTCAGCGCCGCCGCGGCCCGCGCCGCGCGTCGGCGCCCGGCACCGCACGCTGACCCGAGGTCGCGCCCCCGCGACAATCCCTCCCTGCGCCGAGAATGCAGCGACCACGCGCATTCTCGGCGCAGAGTCGTATTCTCACGCCGGAGAGCCCGGCCCCTTGGGGACCGGGCTCTCCGGGGTGATGGCGGCTCAGAAGTCGAAGTCGCCGATGTTGTCCGCGTCGAACACGAACGGGTCGCCCAGCAGCACGACGCCGTCCTCGCCGACCTCGAACTCGCCGAGGTCGCCGGCTTCGAACGTGTCGCCGGCCTCGCCGGTGACCGTGCCGTCGACGAGCGCCTTGGCGGCGTACGCGGCGAGGTAGCCGAGGTCCTCGGGGTTCCACAGCGCGAACGCCGTGACCGTGCCGTCCTCGACGTACTCGCGCATCTGGTTCGGCGTGCCGAGGCCCGTGAGCGCCACCTCGCCCTTGTACTCCGAGGTCGACAGGTAGCGGGCCGCGGCCGCGATGCCGACCGTGGTCGGCGAGATGATGCCCTTCAGATCCGGGTGGGTCTGCAGGAGAGCCGCCGTCTGGTCGAAGGACTTCTGGTCGTCGTCGTCGCCGTACACGGTGTCGACGAGCTCGATGTCGGGGTGGCTCGCCTCGAGCTCGGTCTGCATGAGCTCGATCCACGCGTTCTGGTTGGTGGCGTTCGCCGACGCGGACAGGATCGCGATCTCGCCCTCGTCGCCGATCTGCTCGGCGATCAGGTCGACCTGCGCCTTCGCGATGCCCTCGGCAGTGGCCTGGTTGATGAACAGGTCGCGGCACTCGGGATCGGTGTCGGAGTCGAACGTGACGACCTTGGTGCCGGCCGACCGTGCCTCGTCCAGCGCGTCGCAGATGGCGCTGGGGTCGTTGGCCGAGACCACCAGGGCGTTCACGCCCTGCTGCGCCGCGGTCTGGATGTACGAGACCTGGGACGTGGGGCTGGCCTCGGTCGGTCCGACCTCTTCGAACGTGCCGCCGAAGTCCTCGACGGCGGCCGTGCCGCCCTTGCTCGACGTGTCGAAGTACGGGTTGCCGAGGTTCTTCGGGAGGAACGTGACCGTGATGGCGTCGCCGCCGTCGCCGCCCCCGTCGCTGCCGGCGTCGTCTCCTCCGGCGGAGCATCCGGTGGCGACCAGGGCGACGCCGAGCGTGAGCGCCGCCGCGCCCAGGAGGGCACGGGGCTTGCGGAATGTGAACATCTCTAACTTCCCTTCGTTGGTGAAGTCGTCGGTGACTGCATGGTGTGGGACTGCATGGTGTGGGACTGGGTCGGAGGTTCAGGTCTGGAGGTCGGCGGAGCTGCGGGCCGCCCGGAGGCGGCGCCGGCCGATCGCGGCGGTGCGGCGGGATCGCGCCCACGCGAGCACGCTCGCGGACACCACCGACAGCACGAGCAGGACGCCGGTGATGATGTTGATCACCTCTCCGCTGACGCCCGCGAGGCGGAGCGCGCTGCCGAGGGTGCCGATCAGCAGCACGCCCGCGATCACGCCGTGGAGCGCGCCGCGGCCGCCGAAGATCGACACGCCGCCGAGCAGGACCGCGGCGATCACCTGCAGCTCGAGCCCCGTGGCGTTGTCGCCGCGGGCGTTGCTGTAGAGCAAAGTGAAGTAGACGCCCGCGAAGCCCGAGACGGCGCCGCTGAGGACGAACAGCGTGAACTTGCTGCGCGCGACGTCGATGCCCGAGAAGTGCGCCGCTTCCTTGTTCAGGCCGATGGCGTACAGCGCCCGCCCGAACGGCGTCGCGTGCAGCAGCACGGCGAAGACGATCGCCAGGACGACGAACGGGATCATGATCGCCGGGATCGGCGTGCCGGGGATCGAGGCCTTCGCCAGGTCGGTCCAGAACTCCGGGAAGTCGGTGATCGCGGTGGTGCCGAGGAGCCCGACCGCGATGCCGCGGAACAGCGCCAGGGTGCCGATCGTCACGGCGAGCGACGGCAGGCCGACGACCGTCACGAGGAAGCCGTTGACCACTCCGCACAGCGCGCCGGCGACCACGGCGGCGAGCGCCGCGAGGGGGAACGGCAGACCGGCGGCCGTGAGCACGCCGGTGATGACGCTGGACAGGCCGAGGACGCTCGCCACCGACAGGTCGATCTCCTCGGTGACGATGATGAGCGTCATGGGGAGGGCGATCAGCAGGATCGGCGCGATGTCGCGCAGCAGATAGGTGAGCGTCAGCGGGCTGCCGAAGTTCCGCACCGACGACAGGGCGACGAGCACGACGACGAGGAGCAGCGCGATGATCGCGGCCTCACGGGTGAGGAGCCAGCGCCGCCAGGCGGGATGCGCGTGCGCGGGCGTGCTGGTGGTCACGACGCGGGTGAGCACGTTCTCGGCGGTCATCGCCGCTCCTCTCGCTGGGCGATGAGTCGTCGGTGCCGCCGGACCGCGAGGACGCGGTCGAGCACGATCGCACCGATGATCAGCGCGCCGACGACCGCCTGCTGCCAGAACGGGTCGATGCCGATGATGGGCAGCGCACGGTTGATGGTCAGCAGCAGGAACGCGCCGATCGCCGCGCCCCAGACGGTGCCGACGCCGCCGGCGATCGCGACGCCGCCGATGACCGCCGCGCCGATCGCCTGCAGCTCCCAGCCGTAGCCCGCGTTCGAGGCGACGGTGCCGTAGCGCGCGGCGAACAGCACGCCGGCGAAGCCCGACAGCGCGCCCGACGCCACGAAGGCGGTGAGGATGCGTCGAGTCACCGGCAGCCCGTACAGGTGGGCGGCGGCGGGGTCCGATCCGATCGCGTACAGCTCTCGGCCGGACCGCCGGGTGCTCAGGTACCAGCCCGCCGCCACGAGGACGATCACCGCGACGATCGTCAGGTACGGCAGCGACGCGAGCGGCCCTGATCCGATCTGTCCCGTGCCGAGGTCGCGGAACCCGCGCGGCAGGTCGGACGCGTTGATCCGGTCGCTGCCGGTCCACCACACGTTGACGCCTCGGTAGACGTACATCGTGCCGAGGGTGATGACGAGGGCGGGGACCTTCGCGTAGGCGACGAGCGCCCCGTTGACGAGGCCCAGCAGCGCGCCGAGCCCGAGACCGGCGGCGAAGACGAGGATCGGCGAGATGCCGGGGACGTCGACGAACAGGCGGCCCGTGAGGTAGGCGGTCAGGCCCACCACGGAGCCGACGGAGAGGTCGACGTTGCGGGTGACGATCACGATCGCCTGGCCGACAGCCACGAGCAGCAGCAGCGAGGGCGTGAGCAGCAGATCGCGCCACCCGTCACCCGAGAACACGAACGAGCGGTTGGCGGCGGTCGCGACGACCACCACGATGATCAGCGCGAGCAGGATGCCGGTCTCCCGCGCGGTGAAGAAGCGGGCCAGCGTGCGGGTCATCGCGCCGCCTCCGATCCGGCGTCGACAGCGGCGGAGTCGGCTGTGGCCGCGCGCATGACGGCCTCGGGCGTCGCTCCGTCTCGGTCGAACTCGCCGGTGATGCGGCCCTCGCGCATGACCAGCACGCGGTCGGCCATGCCGAGCACCTCGGGCAGCTCCGACGAGATCATCAGGATCGCCATCCCCTCCTGCGCCAGCTGAGACAGCAGGCGATGCACCTCGGCCTTGGTCCCCACGTCGATGCCGCGGGTGGGCTCGTCGATGATGAGCACGCGGGGGCTGGTGGCGAGCCACTTGCCCAGGACGACCTTCTGCTGGTTGCCGCCCGACAGCGTGCCGGTCTCGGTGTCGAGCGCGGACGTCTTGACCTCGAGCCGCGTCGCCCATTCCCTCGCGGCCGCGGTCTCGCTGGCCTCCCGGATGAGGCCCCACCTGGCCAGGCGCCCCCGGATCGCCAGGGCGGTGTTGCGGGTGACGCTCTGGTCGAGCACCAGCCCCTGCCGGCGGCGATCCTCCGGCACGAGGGCGAGCCCGCGGGCGGTGGCCGCGCGCGCGTCGCCGCGGGGCAGCGTGCGGCCGAGCAGCTTCACGGAGCCGGACTCGTACCGGTCGACGCCGAACACGGCGCGCGCGACCTCGCTGCGTCCGGCGCCCACCAGGCCGGCGAGGCCCAGGATCTCGCCGGCGCGAAGCGAGAACGACACGTCGCGGAACACGCCGGCCCGCGTGAGGCCGTTCACCTCGAGCACGGCGTCGCCGATCTCGGCGGGCAGCTTGGGGAAGAGATCGGTCACGTCGCGGCCGACCATCTGCCGCACGAGGTCGTCGACCGTCGTGTCGGCGATCGGCGTGGTCGCGACGTAGGCCCCGTCGCGCATGACCGTGACGGTGTCGCAGAGCGCGAACACCTCGTCGAAGCGGTGCGAGATGAACAGCAGCGCGCGCCCTTCGTCGCGAAGGCTGCGCGCGACGGCGAAGAGCCGGTCGACCTCGACGCCGCTGAGGGCGGCGGTCGGCTCGTCCATGATGAGCACGCGTGCATCGAGCGAGATCGCCTTGGCGATCTCGATGATCTGCTGGTCGGCGATCGAGAGGCCGTCGGTGACGCGGTCCGGGTCGATGCTCACGCCGAGGCGGTCGAAGATCCGACGGGCCTCGTCGCGCATCGTCCGACGGTCGATGCCGCCGAGCCGGCCCACGGGCTGGCGTCCCATGAAGATGTTCTCGGTCACGGACAGGTCCGGGAAGAGCGTCGGCTCCTGATAGATCACGGCGATCCCCGCGGCCTTCGACTGCGCGGTGCTGGTGAAGTCGGTCGCCTCGCCCGCGAGCTCGAACCCGCCGGAGTCGCGCTGGTAGAGTCCCGCGATGATCTTCACGAGCGTGGACTTGCCCGCGCCGTTCTCGCCGATCAGCGCATGGATCGAGCCCGGTCGCAGCTCGAGGCTGCCGGAGCGCAGCGCGACGACGGCGCCGAACGACTTGGTGACGTCGGTCAGCCGCAGGAGCGGCGCGTCGTCGACGGCGGATCCGTGCGACGCGGCGCCGACGGGCTCGGCGGGACCGGGGGCTGCGACATCCATGGCGCAGGACTCTCTTCCTCGAGGTTCCTATTTGAAACGGTTCAAACGGATGCTAGCGCACACCCGTCGAGCATCGTCAACGTCGCTGACGCGCGGGCGAATGAGAAAGCGCTTCCTCGGGCGAAACGACGCGCACCGAGGTTTTTTCGCCCTCCGCGCGGCGCGCGAGAGCCCGGCCCCCCGAGGGGACCGGGCTCTCGACCACCTGAGCGCGGGGCGCCCTACTCGGCGCGCGAGACCTTCACCATCTCGTCGCGGGGCACGACCTTGATGCGAGCACGCTCGTGCGGCGCGCCCAGCGAGATCTCGTGCTCGTCGAGGCGGTGCCAGCCCTCCAGGTCGGTCCAGGCGACGCCGCGCTCGGCGAGGAGAGCCGGGATCGCGTCCTCGGACGGGTCCTCGGGCTGCCACCATGAGCCCTGGTCGTTGACGAGGTGCTGGACGGTCTCCATCGCGTCCGACTTCGTGTGGCCGATCAGTCCGACCGGGCCGCGCTTGATCCAGCCCGTGGCGTACATGCCGGGGATCCGCTCGTTCGAGTCGTGCGAGATCACCTGGCCCTCGTGGTTCGGGATCACGCCGTGCTTCTCGTCGAACGGCACGCCCGGCAGCGGGGAGCCGAAGTAGCCGACAGCACGGTAGAGCTGCCCCATCGGCACCTCGCGCAGCTCGCCGGTGCCGGCCACACCGCCCTCGCCGTCCGGCGTGGTGCGCTCGTAGACGAGGGCCGCGACGCGCCCCTCGGAGTCGGTGCGCACCTCGACGGGCTTGGCCCAGAAGTGCAGGTGGAGGCGCCGCGAGGCGGTGCCGCCGGCGTTGTTGACCGAGTCGCGCTGACGCCACGACTGCAGGATGCGGTCGATGACCTTGACCTGCTTGTTCGTCTCGATCGCCGCGCGAGACGCGTCGTCGTAGTCGAAGTCCTCGTCGTAGACGACCATGTCGACGTCGCGCAGCTCGCCGAGCTCGCGCAGCTCGAGCGGGGTAAACTTCACCTGCGCGGGGCCACGACGACCGAACACGTGCACGTCGGTGACGGGCGACGCCTCGAGGATCTCGTAGACGTTCTGCGGCACCTCGGTGGGCAGCAGATCGACCGCGTGCTTCGCCAGGATGCGCGAGATGTCGAGCGCCACGTTGCCGTTGCCGATCACGCCGACGGACGGGGCGGTCAGGGGCCACGTGCGCGGCACGTCGGGGTGGCCGTCGAACCAGCTGACGAAGTCGGCCGCGCCGTACGACTCGGCGGCGTCGATGCCCGGGATCTCGAGGTCGGCGTCGCGCACGGCGCCGGTCGCGAAGATCACCGCGTTGTAGTGCCGCTTGAGGTCGTCGAGGGTGATGTCCTCGCCGAAGTGCACGTTGCCGAACAGCCGGATGTCGCCGCGGTCGAGCACCTCGCGCAGCGCGTTCACGACGCCCTTGATGCGGGGGTGGTCCGGCGCGACGCCGTAGCGGACGAGCCCGTAGGGCGCGGGGAGGTGCTCGAAGAGGTCGATCGAGACGTCGAACTGCTTCTCGGCCTTCAACAGGATGTCCGCCGCATAGATGCCCGCGGGCCCCGCGCCGACGATGGCCAGCCTCAGCTTGGTCATGACTTTCCTTCCCTGCCGATCGGAGATCGGGGTCCTATCGTGGTTCGAAGCCGCGCCCCACGGCGAACGCGTGGAGGTCGCGGGCCGGAGTCAGCTGCTGCGATCGACCAGCGACTCGGCGAAGCGCGTGAGCGCCTCCCGCACGCCGCCCCGCGGCAGCGGCTTCAGAGCCTCGGTCGCCTCGCGTGTCCAGCTCAACGCGAGCTCGCGCGTGCGCGCGGTGGCCTCGTGATCGCGCAGGGCCGCGAGCGGCGCGTCGAGGATCGCCGGGTCCTCGCCCTCGCCGATCCGCGCGACGCCGTCGTCGATGCGCCCCGTCAGCGCGCGGGCCTCGGCGTCGTCGGTGGCCGCCAGCAGCAGGTACGGCATGGTCGGCACCCCGGCACGGAGGTCGGTGCCGGGCACCTTGCCCGTCTCAGCGGGATCGGCGGCCAGATCGATGACGTCGTCCAGCAGCTGGAACGCCACGCCCACCTTCTCGCCGAACATGCGCAGCGGCTCGTGATAGCGCTCGTCGGCGCCCGAGAAGATCGCTCCGGCCTGCGCGGAGGCGGCGATGAGCGAGCCGGTCTTGTCGGCGAGCACCTGGATGTAGAACGCGATCGGATCGTCGCCGGGCTGCGCGCCCACGGTCTCGTGCATCTGCCCCAGCACGAGCCGCTCGAAGGTGTCGGCCTGCAACGCCATGGCCCGCTCGCCGAGCCGGGCCATGATCTGGCTCGCCCGCGAGAAGAGCAGGTCGCCGGTGAGGATCGCGATGTTGTTGCCCCACACCTGGTGCGCGCTCGCGACGCCGCGGCGACGGTCGGCGCCGTCCATCACGTCGTCGTGATAGAGCGACCCCAGGTGGGTGAGCTCGAGCGCCGTGGCGGCGTCGACCACCGCCGGGACGGCGCCTTCCCCCAGCTGCGCCGAGAGCATCGTGAGCATGGGCCGCACGCGCTTCCCGCCGGCCTCGTAGAGGTATCGGCTGGTGGCGTCCACGAGCGCGTCGGTCGAGTGCAGCTCTTCGGCGAGCGCCCGCTCGACCGAGTCGAGGCCGTCCTCGACGGCGGCGACGAGCCGCTTCGAGCCGGGGCCGGCGAACATGCGCTCGCTCAGGCCGAAACGGCTCGCCATGGAGGGGCTGGGGGTCACGCGTCCAGCCTACCGGCGGGCTCCGTCGCCTGCGCCGGCTTGACGCCGCGGTGCAGGGCCACGATTCCGAAGGAGAGATCGCGGTAGGCGACGTCCGCCCACCCGGCGTCGCGGATCCACGACGCGAGCGTGCGCTGGTCGGGCCAGTGCCTGATCGACTCGTTGAGATAGTCGTACGCCTCGGTGTTGGACGAGACCAGGCGCGCGACGCGCGGCAGGACCCGGTCGTTGTAGAACCGGTAGAGGCCGCGGAACCACGGCCGCGGCGGGTGCGAGAACTCGCAGATCACGAGGCGTCCGCCCGGCTTCGTGACGCGCAGCAGCTCGGCCAGCGCCTTCTTCGGCTGGCGGACGTTGCGCAGCCCGAAGGACATCGTCACCGCATCGAACTCGTCGTCGGCGAAGGGCAGGTCGGTCGCGTCGGCCTCGACGAAACTGAGGTTGCGGACCGAGCCGTGCCGGCGCCGGCCCTCGGCGATCATCCCCGGCGAGAAGTCGGCGGCGACCACCGCGGCGCCGCTGCGCGCGAGCGAGATCGCGGACGCACCGGTGCCGGCGGCCAGATCCAGGACGCGCTCGCCCGGCCGGGGGGCGACGGCGCGAGTGGTCGCGACGCGCCACAGCCGGTCGTTGCCGACGCTCAGCACGGTGTTCGTCACGTCGTACTTCGCGGCGACCTGGTCGAACATGCCGCTGACGCTGGCCGGGTCCTTGCCGAGGTCGGCACGGTTCGGGACCTGGGGATCGCGTGAAGTCACGCGCACAAGTGTAGGCGGCCGTGACTGCGCGCCCGCTGGCGCGCCGTCGCTCAGTCGGGCAGCTCCGCCAGGACGGCGAGCCAGCGGTCGGCGGTGGCGTCGTCGAACGGCGGGTCGAACGCGCGGACGCGGCCCTCGAGGTCGTGGGCGGTGCGCTCCAGCGCCTCGATCACGCGCGACGGGTAGCCGAACCGCACGCGGTGCTCCTCCCACTCGTCCTCGTCGTCGATGTACACGCCCCTCTCGTCCAGCCGGCGCACCACGTCGAGGTCCATGTCGATCGCCGTCGGCAGGCCGTCCTCGCCCCACCGCACCGCCCACGCGACGTCGATGTAGACGCGGGTGAGCTCAGGCGCGGCGTTGACGGTCAGCACGTAGTCCTCGCGCGCGTGCGGCAGCATCATCACGCTCGGCGAGCGCAGCAGCACGTCGCGCCCTGGCCGGAACGCGTGCGATCCCGCCGCCTGGCCGAGCCAGTCGCCGTGCTCGTCCTCGCCCAGGTACACGCACTCGTGCTGCCAGTGGGGCGATCCGTCCCATTTCCGCCAGCGGAAGACGATCGGGGTCCCGGCGGTATGGCGCATGCGCCGAGCCTATGCCCCGGTCCGGACGTCGCGGCCGGGCGGGCGAGGCCGGGGACCTCGGCGAGCGGACCCGGCGACGGCCGGAACTAAGCTGAGCGGGTGAACGATGCCTCTCTGCCGCGCCTGATCGTGGAGACACGGGAGGCCGACCCGGTCGAGGACCTGCTTCCGCTCACCGAGGCGGACAGCCCCCTGGTCTGGATGCGCCGCGGCGACGGCATGGTGGGAGCGGGGCGGGTCGTCGACCTGTTCGCGTGGGATCGCGACCGGCCCGCCGAGCTCGCGGCGATGTGGCGCGAGCTCGTGGCCGCCGCCTCCGTCGACGACGAGGTGCGGCTGCCGGGCACCGGGCTCGTGGGCTTCGGCGCGCTGGCCTTCGACGAGACGTCGTCCTCGCCGAGCACGCTCGTCGTGCCGCAGGTGATCGCCGGGCGCCGCGACGGGAGGGCCTGGATCACCCGGATCCGCGCCGCTGACGACGCCTTCGCCGAGCTGCAGCCGACCGAGTACGGCCCGCACTGGTCCGCGACCCTCGGGCCCGGGCTGATGGATCCGGCCGCCCACGGCGACGCCGTGCGGGCGGCCCTGTCGGCCATCGCGTCCGGCGAGCTGGGCAAGGTCGTCATCGCTCGCGACATCGCCGGAACGGTGCCGGAGGACGCCGACCTGCGCCGACTCGTGCGGTCGCTGGCGAGCGGCTATCCCGACACGTGGACGTTCGCGATCGACGGCATCGTCGGCGCGAGCCCCGAGACGCTCGTGACGGTGCGCGGCGGCGAGGTGACCGCGCGGGTGCTCGCCGGCACGCGGCCGCGCGGTGCCGACGCCGACGAGGACACCGCCATCGTGGCCGACCTCGCCTCCAACCCGAAGGACGTCGACGAGCACGCGTACGCGGTGCGGTCGGTCGTCGACGCCCTCCGCCCGCACACGTCGGCCCTCGCCTCGGCGGAGCAGCCCTTCACCCTCAAGCTGCCGAACCTCTGGCATCTCGCCACCGATGTCGAGGGCGTGCTGTCGGGGGGAGCGAGCGCCCTCGACATGGTGCAGGCCCTGCACCCGACGGCCGCGGTGGCCGGCACGCCGACGCCGTCGGCGCTGGCGGCGATCCGCCGGATCGAGCCGTTCGACCGCGGCCGTTACGCCGGGCCGGTGGGCTGGATCGACGCGGACGGCGACGGCGAGTGGGCGATCGCGCTGCGGTGCGCCCAGTTCGGCTCCGAGCCCGAGGGGCCGAGGACCGTCACCGCGCACGCGGGCGGCGGGATCGTCGCGGGCAGCGTGCCGGAGGCCGAGCTGCTCGAGACGCGGGTGAAGTTCCGTCCCATCGTCGACGCGCTGGCGTAGAGGCTCTCCTGCCCCCAGAACGGGTCGCGCCCGGCGCGGCGCGGCCCGGCGCCTCACACCTCGTCGAGGAACGACAGGTAGGGGTTGCGCAGCCGCCGCTCGGGGTCGAGCTCGCGGGCCAGCGCCGCGAAGTCGCCGAGCCGCGGCCAGAGCTCGGCGCGCTGACGCGCGTCCAGCGTCGAGAGCTTGCCCCAGTGCGGACGCGCCGAGAAGGGCGCGAGCGCCGCCTCGATCTCGGCGACGACCGCCTCGACCGCCGGCTGATCCGGCTTCCAGGTGAAGTGCAGCCCGACCGCGTCGGTGCCGTAGGCGGGGCTCAGCCACAGCCCGTCCGCGCGCATCGTGCGCACCTCGGTGACCTGGATGAGCGGCGCGATCCGGTCGGCGAGCCCGCGCAGCGCGCGGATCGCCGCGACCGCGTGGCGGCGTGGCACCAGGTGCTCCGACTGCAGCTCGGCGCCCGCCGAGGGGGTGTGGCTCAGGCGGAAGTGCGGCAGCCGGTCGAGCCACCGCCCGGGCTCGCCCAGCTGCGGCGTGCACGCCGCGGGCGAGACGCCGTCGAGCATGTGCACCGGACCGGCGGCGGCAGCCGGGGCTCCCGGAAGCTCCGGCGCATCGGCGTCGCGTGACTTCGTCCACACCTGGTCGACGACGTCCGGATCGGCCCACCGCAGGAACAGGCTCACGCTGTAGGCGGCTCCGGTGACCGCGTCGAGATGCGCCAGCGCCGTCTCGAGCGGCAGCCGCTCGTAGACGCGCTGGCGGACCTCGAACGACGGCTCGATGTCGAGCGTCAGCGACGTGACGATGCCCAGGGCGCCGAGAGACACCACGGCGGCGTCGAACGCGGCGTCTCCGCGGCGCAGGCGCAGCACCTCTCCGCCCGGCGTCACCAGCTCGAGCGCCGCCACCGCGGACGACAGCGTGCCGACCCCGTCGCCCGAGCCGTGCGTGCCGGTCGCGACGGCGCCCGCGACCGAGATGTGCGGCAGAGACGCCAGGTTCGACAGCGCCCACCCCTCCGACTCGAGCGCCTGCGCCAGGTGGCCGTACCGGGTGCCGGCGCCGACCGTCACCGTCCGCGCCTCGGCGTCGACCGTCGGCGCGGCGGTGAGCCCGGCGGTCGAGACGAGCGTCCCGTCCGTGTCGGCGATCAGGCTGAACGAGTGCCCCGTGCCGAGCGCCCGCACCGGGCCCGGCGAGGCGAAGACATCGCGGACCTCGTCCATCGACGTAGGGCTGACGATCCGCGATGCACGGAAGCGGACGTTGCCCGCCCAGTTGACCAGCTCGGTGTCGGACATCAGGACTCCCCTCCGGCGGCGACGTCGCGCGCCAGTCTCTCCCCGGCCGCGCGCAGCCAGCGCACGGGATCCGACAGCGCGGCGTCGGCCGATCCCGACAGCGCCGTCAGCGAGATCACATCGATGCCGTCGGTCTCGGCGTCGTCGTCGACCCTGCCGGCGACGACGGCGACGCGGGCGCCGGCCGACGCGCCGAGCTCGACGACGAACGACGGCGTCTTGCCGCCGGCCGACTGCCCGTCGTACGACCCCTCGCCGGTGATCACGACGTCAGCGCCGTGCACGGCTCCCGTCAGGCCGGTGAGCTCGGCGATCTCGGCGGCACCGCCGACGAGCCTCGCTCCCCAGGCGAGCAGCCCGAAGCCGGCCCCGCCCGCCGCGCCGGCGCCCGGCGTGTCCGGATCGGCGGGCAGCAGGCCCGCGAGCCGCTCGAGCCCCGCCTCCGCGCGTTCGATCCCGCCGTCGTCCAGCCCCTTCTGCGGGCCGAACACGCGCGCCGCTCCCTCGGGGCCGGTGAGCGCGTTCGTCACGTCCGTCAGCACCAGGACGCCGCCGTCCGGCACCGCGCGCAGGCGGGTGAGGTCGGCCTTGCGCAGCTCGTCCAGTCCGGCGGCCCCCGGCGGCACCGACACGTCGTACTCGTCGGTGAAGCGCGCCCCCAGCGCGGTGAGCAGCCCGATGCCGCCGTCGGTGGACGCGCTCGACCCGATGCCGAGGACGAGCCGCGAGACCCCGTGGTCGAGGGCGGCCCGGATCGCCTGACCGAAGCCGATCGTCGAGGCGTCGCGACCGCGCAGCCCGCCGGTGAGCAGCTCGATGCCCGACGTCGAGGCGAGCTCGACGACGCCCGTCCCCCCGGGCAGCGCATCGTCGGGCGGCAGCAGCAGCCACGACGCGTCGACGGGAACCGCCGCCGGCCCGGTGACGCGCAGGGGCATCCGTCGAGCGTCCGGCACGGCGGCGGCGAACGCCTCGAGCGTGCCCTCTCCCCCGTCGGCCATGGGCCGCAGCTCGATGTCGGCCGACGGCTCGACCGTCCGCCAGCCGTCGGCGAGCGCCCCGGCGACCTCACCGGCGGCGCACGTGCCCTTGAAGCTGTCCGGGGCGATGACGACGCGTCTGCTCATCCCGCCATCCTCTCGCACGACGGACTCGCCGGCTGTCGCCTCAGAGGGTCGCGGTCAGGCGGGCCTTCTCGGCGTCGACGTCGAAGGACGCCACCGGCCACTGCGGATCGATCTGCTCGAGCGTCTCCAGGAGGAGCTCCTGCACCGCGAGGCGGGCGTACCACTTGCGGTCGGCGGGCACCACGAACCACGGAGCGTCGTCGGTCGAGGTGCGGCGCAGCACGGTCTCGTACGCCGCCATGTAGGCGGGCCATTGGGATCGCTCGTCGACGTCGCCGGGGTTGTACTTCCAGTGCTTGTCCGGGCGCTCGAGCCGGTCGAGAAGGCGCTTCCCCTGCTCCTGGGGCGAGATGTGCAGCATCACCTTGATGATCCGCGTGCCCGACTCGGTGAGGCGGCGCTCGAAGTCGACGATCGCCCCGTAGCGCCGCTCGATCTCCTCGGGCTCGGCGAGGCCGCGCACCCTTCCGATCAGCACGTCCTCGTAGTGCGACCGGTCGAACACGCCGATCAGCCCGGGGCCGGGCACCCGCTTCTCGATGCGCCACAGGAAGTCGTGCGCGAGCTCGTCCTCCGTCGGCGCCTTGAACGCCGCCAGCTGGATGCCCTGAGGGTCGACGCCGCCGACCACGTGACGCACGATGCCGCCCTTGCCGGCCGAGTCCATCGCCTGCAGCACCAGCAGCACCGAGTCGCGTGCCGTCCCGCCGCGGCTGGCGGCGTAGAGCCGCTCCTGGTACTCGGCGAGCTGATCCAGCCCGGCGGCGAGGTCCTTCTCGCCGTCCTTCTTCCCGCCGCCGTATCCGGGCGTCGACGCCGGATCGAGGTTCTCGAGCCGGAAGCCCCTGCCGACGCGCAGCGCCGTGAGCGCGTCCTCGGTCCATCGGGCCTGGCTCTTCGCGGTCATGCCGCACATTCAACCATCCGCCGTGCCGGGACCGTGTGGTCGGCGCGACCCGTGTCGGGCAAGCGGCACCGTAGGCGCCGGGCGAGACCGAGATCGCCGCGCGAGACCGGGGCCGCCGTGGCCGGTCTCGCGCGGCCGTTCCGGTCTCGCGCGGCCGACCCGGTCTCGCGCGGACCCGGGTGTGCGGGTGCGGGTGCGGGTCAGCGCGGCAGCGGGACCTCGATGACCCGGCGGGCGCCGGGCGTCACGAGCGCCTGGTCGAGCGCCGAACGGGTCGTGACCCGGGTGTGCTCCCAGCCGTAGGCGCGGGCCAACGACGCGAGGTCTGCGGTCTGAGGGGTGAACTGGACGCGGGTCATGTCCTCCGCGCTCGCCACCCGGGCGACCTCGAGCCCGTCGAAGATCGTGCCGCCGCCGTCGTTGCCGACGACGATCTGGACGCGCGCGGCGTCCTCCGAGTCGGGCAGCAGCAGCGCGCCGGCATCGTGCAGGAACGCGAGGTCGCCGAGAAGCACCCTCGTGACCCCGGGGCGGCCCTCCGCCTGGCTCGCCAGCGCGATGCCGGTCGCCGTGGCGATCGTGCCGTCGATGCCGGCGAGGCCGCGGTTGGCGTGCACGGGCACGCGCTTGCCGGGCAGCACGGCGTCCGCGACGCGCACGAGGCGCGACGACCCGAAGACCAGGCGGTCGTGCGGCCAGGTCGCCGCCCACACCGCGGCGACCAGCTGCTCGCGGTCGAGCGGACGGCGGACTGCCGCCAGCTCCGCGCCCACCGCCTGCGAGCGCGTGCGCGGATCGTTCGAGCTCAGCCCCGCCAGGTCGGGGGCGGGCGCGTCCAGGTCGACGGCGTGCGCTGCCGAGGCGCGCATCCACGCGCCCAGCCACTCGCGATCGGGGTCGCCCGCCGCGATCGACAAGGCGTCCGCGTGGACAGTCGCGTGGTTGAGGTCGAGTCGCTCGCCGGGCCCCGCCACCGCGATCACCTCGACGTCGTCGCGCGACAGCAGCGCGGTGACCTCGCGCGACAGCGTCGGATGTCCGAGCACGACGGCGCGCTCGATCCTGCCGCCCAGCCGGGAGTCGCGCAGCAGCGTGCGATAGCCCTGCACGACGTGACGCCCGAAGCGCGAACCGCTCACGATCTCGGCGATCAGCGGCCACCCGCCGAGGTGCGCGAGCTCCTCGGCTTCCGGCCCCGCGTCGGCGCCGGCCACCACGACCGTGCGCATCCCCTGCGTCAGCACGAGCGGGTCCCCTGCCGCCGGAACGGGGGCGGGCGCGCCGACGCGGATCTCGCCCGCGGCGAGCCAACCGGGCAGGGACCCGGCGAGCGGCTCGCGATAGGGCAGGTTCAGATGGGCGACTCCCTGCACCGGCCCGAGCGCGACCCGCGCGAACGCCTCCGCGGCGACGGCACGCACACGATCGGTCTCGCCGTCGGCGCCCTCCGGCGTCGGCAGGTCCTCGGCGAAGAGCACGTCGCGGAACAAGCCGGGCTGGGACGTCGTCTGGTTCGCACCGATGCCGCGCAGCTCCGGCGGCCTGTCGGCGGTCAGGAGCAGCAGGGGGACGCCGGCGTGACGCGCCTCGAGCGCTGCCGGCATCAGGTTCGCCACGGCGGTTCCGGACGTGCAGATCACCACCGCGGGAACCCGCGTCTCGCGCCCGATGCCGAGCGCGGTGAACCCCGCCACCCGCTCGTCGATGCGGACGTGCAGCCGGATGCGGCCCGCGCGCTCGAGCGCCGCGGCGGCGAGCGCGAGAGCCTGCGACCGAGAACCCGGGCTGACGACGACATGCCGGACACCGGCGGACACCAGCTCGTCGAGCAGAGCGGCCGCGGCGTCGCTCGCGGGCGACGCCAGCGCGCCGTCGTCGACGGTCACGTCAGCGGGCTCCGCCGCGGGACCCGCCCTCGGGACCGAGCCCGTCCGGGTCCTGTCCCTCGTCGTCGCCGCGCGCGTCGAGGTCGTCGTCCTCCGCGTCGAGGCGCGCGAGCTCCTCCTCCAGCTGCCGGATGCGCTCGTCCTGATCGCTGACGCCGTGCAGGGTGCCGAGGAAGCTCGGGTCGTCGTCCGGGGCGACGACGCGGCCGGCCGGCTCGCGCCGCGCACGACCCAGCACGAACCACAGCAGGCCGCCGAGGACGGGGATCAGAACGACGATGGCGATCCAGGCGCCCTTCGATACGCCGCGGTGGCGAGTGGGGGCCTGCACCGCGCAATCGACGATGCTGAAGACCCAGAACACCACGGCGGCGATGCCGAGGACGATCAAGAGGCGAGCCACATGATCATCCTAGGCGCGCCCGCTGTGCAGGGGATGTGCACCGGACGTCAACCCGGCGTGCATGCCTCGTGCACCCGGCAGGGCCACAGGTCGCGCTCTTAGAATCGACGCGTGAAGAAGTCGGCCGGCCTGTCGTTCCTGCTCTACTCTGTGCTGCGCCTCGCGGCCTTCCTGGTGCCGTTCGGGCTGATGATGCTGCTGCCGGCGTTCCAGGAGCTGTGGTGGCTCGCCGCGGTGTTCGCCGCCCTCATCGGGCTGAGCATCTCGATCCTGTTCCTCCGCCGTCCCCTCGCCGACATGTCGCAGACGCTGGCCGAGCGACGCGACGCGGCCCCCACGAAGTCCGCCCGCGAGATCGACGACGAGATCGAGGACGAGGCGAACGAGGCCGCGATCCGCGACCAGTCCTGACCGCTCTCAGCCGACGAACGCCCAGAACAGGAAGCCCGCGTACCCGAGCGCCGTGAGCGACGTCAGGCTCAGCGCGGTGACCAGCTCGCGCGGCTCGCGATACGCCCACACGATGACGATCGCGGGCGCCGCGGCGAGCAGCGCGAGCGACGCCATCCAGGCGATCGGGTAGAACAGCGCCAGGTACCACGTGATCGCGAACGCGACGAAGACGAACGCCGTGTAGAGGATCTGGGTGCCGCGGCGGCCGATGCGGACGCTGAGCGTGCGCTTCCCGACCCGGCGGTCCTGATCGATGTCGCGCAGGTTGTTGGCCAGCAGCACCGCGCAGGCCAGCAGTCCCGCGCCGATGGCGCCGAACCAGGCCGCCTGCGGCAACGCGAGCGCCTGCACCCACGTCGTGCCGAGCGTGGCGACGAGGCCGAAGAAGACGAACACGAACACCTCGCCCAGGGCGTTGTACCCGTAGGGCCGCTTGCCGCCGGTGTAGTACCAGGCGGCGACGATGGACGCCGCTCCCACGGCCAGGAACCACCACTGCTGCGTGCGGACGGTGATGGCCAGCCCGGCGAGCGCGGCGATCCCGAAGAACACGAACGCCGCGACCAGCACGCTGCGCGGCGTGACGCGACCCGACGCCGTGAGCCGGGCCGGTCCGACGCGGTGGGCGTCGGTGCCGCGGACGCCGTCGCTGTAGTCGTTGGCGAAGTTCACGCCGATCTGCAGCGACACCGCCACGACGAGGCACGCGAGCGCGATCACCCAGTGGAAGACGTGCGTCGCGAGGATCGCGGCCCCGGTGCCGATGACGACGGGGGCGACGGCGAGCGGCAGCGTGCGCAGGCGCGCAGCGCCGATCCAGTCGCCGACCGTGACCGGGCGCGCGACGGTCGCCGCCGCGCGCGTGCGCTTCGCCGGATTGCCGCTGATCCCTCGGGTGCTCTTCGACTTCGCCACGATCCCCGATCCTAGGACGAGACACGACGGCAGGGCTCGCCGGGTGGCGTGCACGGCCCACGACCGCGCCCCGGTCAGCGCTCGGCGACCAGGCGCTTCAGGGCGACGCGGTCGGGCTTGCCGGACGACAGGCGCGGCACCTCGTCGAGCAGCAGGATGCGCGCCGGGCGGGCAGGGGCGCCGATCGCCCCGGCGGCCGAGGCGCGGGCGGCAACGAGCGCGCCGTCGGGATCGGAGACGTCGGCGCGCGCGGCGACCACGACGGGCACCTCGCCCCAGCGCTCGTCCGGCGCGGCGACGACGACGGCGCCGGACAGTCCGGGCACGTCGCGCACGACGCGCTCGACCCGGTCGAGGGACACGTTCACACCGCCCGAGACGATCACGTTGTCGACGCGTCCGGTCACTCGCACGACGCCGTCCTCGACCGTGCCGGCGTCACCCGTGCGGTACCAGCGCGTACCCTCGGCATCGCGCACGAAGACGCGGTCGGTCAGCTCCGGGTCGTCCAGGTAGCCGTCGGCGAGGGTCGGCCCCGCGATCCGCAGCTCGCCGCCGGTGTCCGCCACGCGCGTGCCGTCGAGCGGCACGCCGTCGTACACGCATCCGCCGGCCGTCTCGCTCGATCCGTACGTGCGCACGATGCGCGCGCCGTGCGCGGCCGCCCGCTCGCGCAGCGCCACGGGCAGCGCCTGGCCGCCCACCAGCACCGCCTCGAAGGACGCGAGCGCGCGGCGCACGCCGGCGTCCTCGTCCGCGGCGTCGACGAGGGTCTGCAGCTGTGCGGGAACGAGCGACGTGTAGATCGGCACCCGCTCGCCGCCGCGCGACGAGTGCATGCCCGACACCACGTGCGCGAACGCCGCGGCCGAGAACCGGCCCGACAGGATTGCGGGCTCGGTGCCCTGCACGAGGGAGCGCACCAGCACCTGCACGCCCGCGACGTACGCAGCCGGCAGCGCCAGCAGCCACTGGCCGGCGCCGATCCGCGCGGCCGTCGCCAGCGCGCTGGAGGTGAGCGCCGCGCGGGACAGCTGCACGCTCTTCGGCACGCCGCTCGACCCGGACGTCGTCACCACGACGGCGGTCCCGGGGCGCACCTCGCCCGGCTGCAGGCGCCCCTCGGCCCCGAGCGCGACCGCGGGGCCCGCGCCGAGGGCCGCCCGCAGGGCGCGCAGCACGTCGCGGGGGTCGTCGCCGGCCAGCGGTTCGAGCCTCATCGTCTCGACGGCCGCCGGGTCAGAAGTGCCAGGGGTAGGGAGACCAGTCCGGCTCGCGCTTCTCGAGGAACGCGTCCCTGCCCTCGACCGCCTCGTCCGTGCCGTAGGCGAGGCGGGTGGTCTCGCCCGCGAACACCTGCAGGCCCGGCAGGCCGTCGTCGACCGCGTTGAACGCGAACTTCAGCATGCGGATCGCGGTGGGCGACTTGGTGAGCACGGTGCGCGCCATGGCGATCGCCTCGCGCTCGAGCTCGGCGTGCGGCACGACGCGGTTCACGGCGCCCATCTCGTACATGCGCTGAGCGGAATGCTCCTCGGCGAGGAAGAACACCTCGCGCGCGAGCTTCTGCCCGATCTGGCGGGCGAAGTACGCGGAGCCGTAGCCGGCGTCGAACGAGCCCACGTCCGCGTCTGTCTGCTTGAAGCGCGCGTGCTCGGCGCTGGCGATAGTCAGATCGCAGACCACGTGCAGCGAGTGCCCGCCGCCGGCGGCCCAGCCGGGGACGACGGCGACGACGACCTTCGGCATGAAGCGGATGAGGCGCTGCACCTCGAGGATGTGCAGCCGGCCGGCGCGTGCGGTGTCCCCGACCGAGCCCTCCTCGTCCGAGTACTTGTAGCCGTCGCGGCCCCGGATGCGCTGGTCGCCGCCCGAGCAGAACGCCCACCCGCCGTCCTTCGGGCTCGGGCCGTTCCCGGTCAGCAGCACCACCCCGACCCGCGGATCCTGCCGGGCGATGTCGAGGGCGCGGTACAGCTCGTCCACCGTCGCCGGGCGGAACGCGTTGCGCACCTCGGGGCGGTCGAAGGCGATGCGCGCGATCCGGCCGTCCTTCGAGACGTGCGCGGTGATGTCCTGGTAACGGTCCGCCCCGGGCGCGGCATCCCACTCGTCGGGGTCGAACAGGTCGGACACGAAGGAGGCGCTCACCCGACCAGCCTATTCCGCCCGGTTCTCAGCCGTTCTTCGCGTCGCGCCATGCCAGCCAGCGCTGCACGGCGCCGAAGTCGATGTCGGGCCCGGAGACGCCGAGGGTGAACAGCCGGACGCCCGCGTCGAAGAGCGCGTCGGCGTCGCCCTCGGTGCGGCTCTTCAGCTCGTTGGAGATCACGAGGTCGGCGGTGTCGCGCTGCTCCTTCTCGGCGTGACGGGCGATCACGTCGAGCTTGTGCGGCAGCTCCTCGGGCGAGACGAAGCTGTGCCAGTAGTCGGCGTGACGCGCGACGAGGCGCAGCGTCTTCTGCTCGCCCTTGCCGCCGATCAGGATCGGGATGTCGCGCGTGGGCGCGGGGTTGAGCCGGGGCCAGCGGGCCTCGATGCGGGCGAGTCCCGCCGCGAGGGCGTCCAGCCGGGAGCCGGCCGTGCCGAACTCGTAGCCGTACTCGTCGTAGTCGCGCTCGAACCATCCCGAGCCGGTGCCGAAGATGAACCGGCCCGTCTCGCCGCCCTTCTTCGAGATGTGGTCGATGGTGCGGGCCATATCGGCCTGCAGGTCGGCGTTTCGGTAGCTGTTGCAGTTCACCAGCGCGCCGAACTCGACGCGCTCGGTCTGCTCGGCCCAGGCGGCCAGCAGGCTCCAGCCCTCGAAGTGCGTGCCGTCGGGGTCGCCCGAGAGCGGGTAGAAGTGGTCCCAGTCGAACAGCACGTCGACGCCCATGTCCTCGAGCCGGGCGACGGCGTCGCGGATGACCGCGTACGACGCGTGGTGCTGCGGGGCGAGCTGGACACCGAGGCGGACGGGAATGTCGGTCGAGAAGTCAGGCATGGCGTCAGGCTAGCGGCGGGGAAGCGCGCCGGGGCCGGATCCCGTCGATCCGGTGCGCGGGGATAGAGGGCAGCGGGGCAGGATGGGCACATGGACGCGCAGCTTGCAGACATCCTCGGTTCGGTGCGGGTGGTGTCGCTGCCGCTCGCGACGCGGTTCCGCGGCGTGGACCACCGCGAGGCAGCTCTGTTCGAGGGCCCGGAGGGCTGGGCCGAGTTCTCGCCCTTCCTGGAGTACGGCGACGCCGAGGCGGCGACGTGGCTCGCTGCCGCCATCGACTTCGCCTGGGCCCGGCAGCCCGCCCCCGTGCGCGACGCGATCCCGGTGAACGCGACCCTGCCCGCCGTCGAGGCCGAACGTGTGCCCGACGTCCTGGCGCGCTACGACGGATGCCGCACCGTCAAGGTCAAGGTCGCCGAGCCGGGTCAGGAGCTCGGCGACGATGTCGCGCGCGTCCGGGCCGTTCGCGCCGCGATCGGCCCGGAGGGCCGCATCCGCCTCGATGCCAACGGGGGGTGGAACGTCGACGAGGCGGAGCACGCCGCGCACGCGCTGGCCGAGTTCGACCTCGAGTACCTCGAGCAGCCGTGCGCGACGGTCGACGAGCTGGTCGAGCTGCGCGCGCGACTGCGGCGCTGGGACCTGCCGGTGGCCGCCGACGAGAGCGTGCGGAAGGCGCAGGATCCGGTCGCGGTCGCGCGGGCGGGCGCCGCCGACCTGCTCGTGGTGAAGGCGCAGCCGCTCGGCGGTGCGCGGCGCGCGCTCGAGATCGTGTCGGAGGCCGGGCTCCCGGCGGTGGTGTCGAGCGCCCTCGACACGTCGATCGGGCTGTCCCAGGGGGCGACGCTGGCGGCGGCGCTGCCCGACCTGCCCTATGACTGCGGGCTCGGCACCGCCTCGCTGCTCGCGGCCGATGTGGTCGCCGAGCCGCTCGTCCCGCGCGGGGGCGCGATCTCCGTCGGCCGCCTCGTCCCGGACGGCGCGCTGCTCGACGCGCATGCCGCCCCTCCGGGGCGCCGCGACTGGTGGCGCGAACGGATCGCGCGCTGCCACGCCGTGCTCGCGGCGCGCGCCTGAGCTCAGCTCGCGTCGAGCAGCAGCAGCTGCACGATGCGCCCGACCTCGGCGCCGCGCAGCTCGGAGAGCTCCTCGTCGCTCACGCCCGCGATCGCGGCTCGGGCAGACACGTCCGACCACACGGCGAGGATCATCCGCGCCGCGTCGTGCGAGGGCACGCGCAGCGAGAGGCACTTCGTCGTCCTGATCTCCTCGATCAGCTGCACGACCTCGCCGACCATCTCGCGCTCCTGCGCCACGTAGGCGGCCGCGAACTCGCGGTCGCGCATCGCGTGGATCGTGATCTCCTGCATGAGCAGTCCGCTGAGGCGGTCGTTTCCGATCGCGTCCAGGATGTCGACGATCGCGGCCGTGTCCTCGGGGTCGATGTGCAGGCCTTGTCCGCCGTTGATCTCGTCGATGCGGGCGCGCACGGCCGCCACGCGGTCCTGCGCGACGTGCTTGGCGAGCTCAAGGAACATCTCGTCCTTCGACTCGAAGTTCGAGTAGAAGGCGCCGCGGGTGAAGCCGGCGCGCTCGCAGATGGCCTCGACCGACGCCTCGCCGAGGCCGACCTCGGCGAAGACCTGTGCGGCGGCGTCGAGCAGACGCGCACGCGTGTTCTCCCGGCTGCGGGTCCGCTCACGTGCGGAGGCCGGCGCGTTGGCGCTCGTGTCGGTCACGGCACCCCTTCCGCTTCATATGAAACGCCCAGACAGGCGGCTTGCTCAGCTCGCTCTAACGATACACACTTGTATCGGATACAGCGTTGTATCGAAATTCGTCGTTCCCCCATCGGAGGCGCCTGTGTCCACCCTGCTCTACACGCTCGGCCGCTGGTCGTTCCGCCACTCCTGGCGCGTGCTCATCGGATGGCTCCTCATCCTCGCCGCCGTCGGCGGCGCAGCCGCGGGGCTGAACAAGGGCTTCGACAACTCCTTCTCCATCCCCGGCACCGAGGCCCAAGAGGGCCTGTCGCAGCTCAACCGCACCTTCCCGCAGGTGTCGGGAACGAGCGCGCAGTTCATCGTCGTGGCCGCCGACGGCGACGACGTGACCGACGCCGCCTACCGCGACCCGATCGAGGACATCGTCGCGGAGCTGGAGGACGTCGACGGCGTCTCGAGCGTCACGTCGCCGTACGACGAGATGGTGACCGGCATGGTGTCGGACGACGACACCGCCGCGATCACGCGCCTGCAGTTCGAGGGCACGATGACCGACATCACCGACGACGACAAGGAGGCGCTCCACGAGGTCGTCGACGGGCTCATCGACGAGCTGCCCGATGGTTCGCAGGTGGCCCTCGGCGGCGAGCTGTTCGCGACCGAACTGCCCACGATCACCCTGACGGAGGCCGTCGGCGTCATCATCGCGCTGCTCGTCCTGATCGTCACGTTCCGCTCGTTCGTGCTCGCGGGTCTGCCGTTGGGCGTGGCGCTCATCGGCGTCGGCGTCTCGATGCTCGGCATCCTCGCGGCCACCCAGTGGGCCACGGTGTCGGCGACCACGCCGATGCTGGCGCTGATGCTCGGCCTCGCCGTCGGCATCGACTACGCCCTGTTCATCGCCGCGCGACATCAGGACCAGGTGCGCGACGGCATGGACCCGGAGGAGTCCGCAGGTCGCGCGACCGGCACCGCCGGCTCCGCCGTCGTGTTCGCCGGCGTCACCGTGCTGATCGCGCTGGTCGGGCTCGGGTTCGCGGGCATCCCCTTCCTCACCACGATGGGCATCGCGGCAGCCGTGGCCGTCGCGGTCGCCGTGCTGATCGCCGTCACCCTCACCCCGGCCGTGCTGGGCTTCGTGGGGCACCGCGCGACCGGCCGCGCGCCGCGACCGCGCCGCGCGCGCAAGGGCCGGGAGGCGACGCCGCGTCGCGGCTTCGCCGCCCGCTGGGTCGGGGGCGTCACCCGCCACCCGATCGTCACGACGGTCGCGGTGGTGCTCGGGCTCGGGCTGCTGGCGGCGCCCGTGGGCAGCCTGGCCCTCGCCCTGCCCAACGCCGGCGTGCTGCCGAAGGACAACGAGGCGCGCATCGGCTACGACCTCACGTCAGAGCACTTCGGAGCCGGCTTCAACGGCCCGCTCATCCTGACCGGCACGATCGTCACCTCCACCGATCCCGTCGGCCTCATGGACGACCTGAAGGAAGAGGTCGAGGCGATCGACGGCGTCAAGGAGGTCGCCCTGGCGACCCCGAACGAGACCGCCGACACCGGCATCGTGCAGGTCGTGCCCGAGACCGGTCCGGACGACCCCGCGACGAGCGATCTGGTGCGCGAGCTGCGGTCGCATCACGACGAGTGGCTCGACGAGTACGGCATCGATCTGAAGATCACCGGATCGACCGCGGTCGGCATCGACATCTCCGACCGCCTGGGCGCGGCGCTGGTGCCGTTCGGGATCTTCGTCGTCGGCCTGTCGTTCATCCTGCTGATGATCGTGTTCCGCTCGATCTGGGTGCCGTTGAAGGCGGCGCTCGGCTACCTGCTGTCGATCCTCGCCGCGTTCGGGGTCGTGGCCGCGGTGTTCTCGTGGGGCTGGGGCGCCGACCTGCTGCACGTGACCCGCACGGGGCCCATCATCGCGTTCATGCCGATCGTCGTGATGGGCGTGCTGTTCGGCCTGGCGATGGACTACGAGGTGTTCCTCGTCTCCCGCATGCGCGAGGACTTCGTGCACGCCGCCCGCCGGCTCGGAGCCACCCGCGACGTCGCGGTCGACGCCGTGCGCTCGGGCTTCACCGCGTCTGCCCGCGTGGTGACGGCGGCGGCGGTGATCATGTTCGCCGTGTTCGCCGCGTTCGTGCCCGAGGGCGACTCCAATCTGAAGCCGATCGCGCTCGCGCTGGCCGTGGGCATCGCGGTCGACGCGTTCGTGGTGCGGATGACCCTCGTGCCCGCCGTGATGGCTCTGCTGGGAGACAAGGCCTGGTGGATGCCGAAGTGGCTCGACCGGCTCCTCCCCCACTTCGACATCGAGGGAGAGGCCGTCGAGCGCGAGCGCGCCCTGGCCGACTGGCCGGAACCGGCCAGCACCGCGGTGGTCGCCGCGGAGGGGCTCGAGGTCGCCGCCGACGACGTCGTGCTCGCGTCGGGCGCCACGTTCCGTGCCGAGCCGGGCGAGGCGCTGGTCGTCACGTCGGCCGACCCGCGATCCGCCCGAGCGGTCGGGCTCGCCGTCGCGGGTCGCACCCCCGCGAGCGACGGGCTGCTGCGCGTGGCGGGGCATCTGCTCCCGGGACGCGCGGCATGGGTGCGCACGCACGTCGGCCTCGCCCTGCTGGGTCAGGGCGGGCCCGGATCCGACGAGCCGGCCCGCGCGGTCAGGCTCGCCGCCAGAGGCGGCACACGGCTGCTGGTAGTGGACGGCGCCGATGCGATCGACCCCGCCGAGCGCGACCAGGTGGCCGCCGTCCTGCGCGACGCGCGACGCTCCCTCGAACCCACCCCGCTGACCGTCGTGCTGACGGGATCCGACTCCGGCACGATCCGCGGGCTGCTCGCCGACGCGGGCTGGGATGACCCCCGCTCCGTGTCCGTCGGCACCTCCTCCCCTTCCTCGACCGCCCACGCCCTCTCCGAGGTGAACGCATGACCTTCCTTCAGACCGGCATCGAGCGCGCCCGCAGCGCGAAGCCCGTGACCTGGCTCACCCTCGTCGGCGTCCTGCTGCTGCCCGCGCTCGTGGGCGGAGTGCTGGTCGCGGCGCTCTACAACCCGACCGAGCGGCTCGACAACATGACCGCGGCGATCGTCAACCTCGACGAGCCGGTCACGATCCAGGACCAGTACACCCCGCTGGGGCGCCAGCTCTCGGCGGGGCTCGTGGAGGGCTCCGACGACATCGACAGCAACCTCACGTGGGTGCTGTCGAACGAGGAGGACGCGGCGGAGGGCCTGGACGACGGCACCTACCAGGCTGTCGTGACGATCCCCGAGGAGTTCTCCGCCGCCGCCACGTCATCGGGCCAGAGGCTGTCAGGCGAGGACGAGGAGCCCGAGCAGGCGACGATCCAGGTCGTGACCGCGCCCGACGCGCGACTGGTCGACCAGGCGATCACCGATCAGATCGCGTCGGTCGCCACCGCCTCCATGGGGCAGATGCTCTCGGAGGCGACGCTGTCGAACGTGCTGATCGGCTTCACCACGCTCAACGAGCAGCTGGGCGAGGCCGCCGACGGCGCCTCGCAGCTCGCCGACGGCGCCGGCGAGGCGCGCGACGGCGCGACCTCGCTGGCAGACGGAGCCTCGCAGCTCGCCGACGGCGCGGGCCAGCTGGGGACCGGAGCGGGATCGCTCGCCGACGGCGCCGGCCAGCTCGCGAGCGGTGCCGGGGAGCTCTCCACCGGCGCCTCGGGCGTGGCGGACGGCGCGGCCGAGCTCGCCACCGGCGTGAACGGCGTCGCAGACGGCGCCGGCGGCCTCGCGGGCGGCGCCTCGCAGCTCGCCGACGGCGCGGGCCAGCTGTCGGGCGGGGCGAACGAGCTCTCCGGCGGTGCGGCCGACCTCGCCGGCGGCGCCTCGGGTGTGGCCGACGGGGCCGCCGGGCTCGCCGACGGCGTCGGCACGCTCGCGAGCGGCACGCGCGACGCCGCGGCGGGAGCCACGGAGATCGCCACCGGCCTCGAGAACGGCGCGGCGACGATCGAGCGCGACGGTCTGGTGCCCGCGGAGCTCACCACGGGCGCGGCAGGCGTCGCGGAAGGCGTGGCCGGGCTCGCGACGGGGCTCGACCAGCTGTCGCAGCAGTGCGCGGCGGCCGGCGGCGCGGAGCAGTTCTGCGCACAGCTCGCCGCGACGGCCGGCGGAGCGACTGACCTGTCGGGCGGGGCGACCCAGGTCTCCGACGGCGTGGGAGCCCTCGCCGCCCAGCTGCCGGCCGGCATCGCCACGCAGCTGCGGACCGCGGCGGCCGGGGCGGGTGAGCTCGCCTCGGGCCTCACGCAGCTCGCCGACGGCGGGGACGAGGCGGCGGCCGGGGCGGGTGAGCTCGCGTCCGGCGCCGACCAGCTCGCCACGGGCGCCACCGCGCTCTCGTCGGGTGCCGGCGAGCTCGCGTCCGGGGCGAGCGGCCTCTCCGACGGCGCGGGCGAGCTCTCGGGCGGCGCCTCGCAGCTGGCCGATGGCGCGGCTCAGGCCGCCGGCGGCGCCTCGCAGCTGTCGGACGGTGCCGGCCAGCTGGCGACCGGCGCGAGCGGTCTGGCGACCGGGACGTCCCAGCTCGCCAGCGGCGCGGGCGAGCTGAGCACGGGCGCCGGGTCGCTCTCCACCGGCGCGGGCGAGCTGGCCGACGGCACGTCGCAGCTCGGCTCGGGCATCGGCGAGCTCTGGAACGGCACGCGCGAGCTGGCGAGCGGCCTCGACGAGGCGACCGAGCAGATCCCGACGTACACCGAGGACGAGGCGGATGACATCGCCACCGTCGTCGCCGACCCGGTCTCGGCCTCGTCCGGCACGGGCGTGACGATGTTCGGAGCGTCGGCGATCCCCCTGCTCGCCGCGATCGTGCTGTGGTTCGGCGGCCTCGCGACGTTCGTGGCGCTGCGCTCGGTCACGGCGCGAGCGCTCACCTCGCGGCGCGCCTCGGTGCTGCTCGCGGGCGGCGCGCTGCTGCCGGCCGCGCTGGTCGGCGCGGTGCAGGGAGTGCTGGTCGCGGCGGTGATCCAGGCGGTGGGCGGCTACGAGGCGGGCACTGCCTGGACGCTGTTCGGCCTCTGCGCACTGATCGGCGTCGCGTTCGCCGCAGTGCACCAGGCGCTGGTCGCCGTGCTCGGCGGCGCGGGCCGTTGGGTGGCGGCGCTCGTCGGGGCGGTCGCGCTGGCGACCGGCATCGTCTCGACCCTCCCCGGCTGGCTGTCTCAGCTGTCGGGCGCCCTTCCCACGGCGCCCGCGTACCGGGCGCTGCTCGGTGCCGTGACGGATGCCGGCGGCACGGGCGGTGCCGTCGCCGGGCTGATCGTCTGGGCTGTGCTGGCGTTCATCGTGACGATCCTCGCGGTCGCGCGGCGGCGCACGGTGTCGACCAAGGCGCTGCTCGCCGGCTCCCCCGCCTAGCCGGCACGCGAGACGGCCCGGTCCCTTTCGGGGCCGGGCCGTCTCCGTCGATAACAGCGAGCGATTCGCGCCGAGGTTCCATGCTCTGACGACGGGAATGCCGCCTTCCACGGATGAATCCCGACGGGACTGTCCGAAGAAGACGGCATCTCCGTGCCAGGGCGCAGCGCGCCCGAGGCGGGTCAGGCGGCGACGGCCTCGCGCTCGCGCTCGGGCTCGGCCACGCGCCGGCGCGCGAAGCGCTTGAGAGCGACGACGGCGAAGCCTCCGACGAGCACGCCGGCGATCAGCGCCACGGCGAAGCCCCAGAGCGGGTCGATCGCGAAGAACACGAAGGCGCCGCCGTGCGGGGCCTTCGATCCGACCAGGAACAGCATGCTCAGGAAGCCGGTCACCGCGCCGCCCAGCATCGAGGCGGGGATGACGCGCAGCGGGTCCGCGGCGGCGAACGGGATCGCGCCCTCGGAGATGAACGACAGTCCGAGCAGCCAGGCCGCCTTGCCGTTCTCCCGCTCGGGCGCGCTGAACCCGTCGCGGTCGAGCACCGTCGAGGCGAACGCCATCATCAGCGGCGGCACCATGCCCGCCGCCATCACGGCCGCCATGATGTAGTACGGCACCGGGTTGCCCTCCGATGCGGCGCCGAGGCCCGCCACGGCGAACGAGTACGCCACCTTGTTGATCGGCCCGCCGAGGTCGAAGCACATCATCAGGCCCAGGATGATGCCGACCAACGGCAGGAGGCCCGAGGCCGCCAGCCCGTTGAGTCCGTCCGTGAGGGATCCCATGAGGGCGGCGATCGGCGCCCCGAGGAACAGCACCAGCAGTCCGCTGGCGAACAGCGATCCGAGCAGCGGGATGATGACCACCGGCATCAGGCCGCGCAGCCACCGCGGCACGGTGAGCGAGCCGAGCCACCAGGCCGCGAGGCCGGCGAGCAGGCCGCCCACGATGCCGCCGATGAAGCCCGCGCTGGTCAGCAGCGCGACGGATCCCGCGACGAAGCCCGGGGCGATGCCGGGACGGTCGGCGATCGCGAACGCGATGTAGCCGGCGAGCGCGGGCACGAGGAAGCCCATCGAGATGCCGCCGATCGAGAACGACACGGCGCCGAGGTACTGCAGCAGCCCGCCCTCGGGCAGGTTCCACAGCGCGTTCTCGACCGCGATCTGGTTCGCCACGGCATCGATCCGGTACCCGCCGAGCAGGAACCCCAGCGCGAGCAGCAGGCCGCCGCCCGCGACGAAGGGGATCATGTACGAGACGCCGGTGAGCAGGATGCGCTGGATACGCGCCCCGAACGACTCCGCCTGCGCGGGGCCGCGATCGGACGCCGCCGCGCTTCCGCTCACGCGCTCGGCTGAGGGGTCGGCGGCCGCAGCGGTCGCGAGCCCGAGCAGCTCGGCCGGGTGCTCGATGCCCGCCTTCACCGCGCGGCGGATCACCGGCTTGCCCGCGAACCGCTGGGGCTCGCGCACGTCCACGTCGACCGCGAACACGACGGCGTCGGCCGCCGCGATGATATCCGGGTCGATTGCGGCGTACCCGCTGGAGCCCTGCGGCTCGACGTGGAAGTCGACGCCGGCCTTCTTGGCGGCCGCGGCGAGCGCGTCCGCGGCCATATAGGTGTGGGCGATGCCGGTCGCGCACGCCGTGACGGCCACGATGCGCGCCGGCCGGCCGTCGACGAGCAGCGCGTCTCCCCCGACCGGGGCGGACGACGCGGCCGGGGCCGCAGCCGGGGCCGAGGTCGCCCCGGCGGGCGCCGGCTCCGCCGCATCGGTCTCGCCGATGGCCGAGCGGACGATCCCGACGACCTCCTCGGCGTCGCCTGCGCCGCGCAGCGCCGCGAGGAAGTCCTCGTCCATCAGGTTGCGGGCGAGCGACGACAGCACCGCGAGGTGCTCCTGCGCCGCGGTGTCGGGGGCGGCGATCATGAAGACGATGTCGCTCGGCTCGTCCTCGGCGCCGAAGTCGACGCCGGGTGCCAGCCGGGCGAAGGCGAGCGATGCCTGCGTGACGACCGCGCTCTTCGCGTGCGGGATGGCGATGCCGCCCGGCAGACCCGTGGCGTCCTGCTGCTCGCGCGCCCAGGCGGCGTCGTAGAGCGCGTCGGCGTCGGTGGCTCGTCCTTCGGCGACGAACCGCGCCGCGAGAGCGCGCAGCACGCTCTGCTTGTCTGGCCCGAGGTCCTCGTCGAGGCTCACGAGCCTCGCGGTGATGGTGGACGGGGTGGTGGTGGACACTTCTCCTCCTCGAGGGTGTGGCGGGTGCGCCGGGGCCGGAGCCACCGGCGACGCGGGTTCAGTTCAGGGGGCGAACGGGGATGTCCCCGGCGGGAAGATCGGCCGGGGTGGCGAGCTGGGTGCCGGGCAGCGCCGCGGTCGCCGAACCGTGACGGATCGCGGAGCGCAGCCTCGCCGCGGCGTCGCCGCCGGCGAGGTCGGCGAGCAGGTACCCGGCGAGGGCGCTGTCTCCCGCCCCGACGGTGCTTCGCACCTCGGTGGGCGGCGGCGTCGCGATCCAGGCGCCGTCGGAGTCGGCGAGCACCGCTCCCGCCCCGCCCAGCGTCACGAGCGCGGCGCGCACCTGATGCGGCACGACGGCGTCGACGAGGCCGCGCACCGCGTCCGGGGCGGACGCGACGTCTCGGCGCATGCCGGCGGCGATCCGCGACGCCTCCTCGGCGGGCAACGGGCGGAGGGTGCGCATCAGCCCGATCACGAGGTCGATCAGCTCGTCGTCGTTGGGCTTGACGAGGTCGACGGCCCCCGAGGCGACCGCCTCGACCAGCGCCTGGCCGGAGGTGTCGACGGCGATCCGCGGCGGCCGCTCGGCACGGGCGCGCACGGCGAGCGCGACGTCGACGTAGAAGTCCGACGGCACGCCGGGCGGGAGCGATCCGCACAGCGCGAGCCAGGCGGCGCCGTCGCAGGCGGCGACGACCGCGTCGATGAGCTCTGCGGTCTCGGCGGCCCCGACGCCGGCACCGGGCAGGTTGACCTTGGTGGTCTCGCCGTCCGCGTCCGTGATCGCCAGGTTGACGCGGGCGTGCCCGGCGATCGGCACCGCGCGCACCGGCAGGTCCTCGAGCAGCGCCGCGTACGGGTCGTCGACGGCGAGGGGCAGCACGGCCGTGACGGGGGCTCCCGCGGCGGCGAGCACGCGGGCCACGTTGACGCCCTTGCCCCCGGCGTCCTCGCGCGCGGAGCGCGCCTGCTGCACCTCTCCGGGGACGAGAGGCTCGTCGAGCAGGATGGTGCGGTCGACGGCGGGGTTCATCGTGAGCGTGACGATCATGCGACCCATACCTCCACGTCGGCGACGGCCAGCGCGTCGGCGAGCGCGCCGCTGGGCGCGGCGTCCGTCACGAGCACGTCGACCTCGTCGAGGCCGGCGAACCGCCGCAGCGACTCGACCTCGAACTTGGTGCGGTCGGCGAGCAGCACCACCCGCCGGGCGGCGCGGACGATGGCGCGCTTGACATCGGCCTCCTCGGGGTCGGGGGTGCTGGCGCCGAAGCCGGCGGAGAGCCCGTTGACCCCGACGAACGCGATGTCGGGCCGCAGCGCGTCGATCGCGGCCACGGTGCCGGCGCCGACGGCCGCGCCCGTGACGCCGCGCACGCGTCCGCCGATCGTGGTGACCTCGGCCACGCCCGCGGTGGTGAGTGCCGCGGCGAGCACGACCGAGTGCGTCACGACGCGGATGTCGGCGCCCGCGCGAGCGGGCAGCAAGTCGGCGAGCGCGGACGTCGTGGTGCCGGCGTCCAGCAGCACCGAGCCGGTGAACGAGGCCCCGAGCGCGGCGATCGCGCGCTCGGCGATCGCGCGCTTCGCGGCACCGCCGCGGGCGAGGCGTTCGCGCAGGTCGGTCTCCGCGGCGCTGCCGCGGTCGGAGGCCACCGCTCCCCCGTGCACACGGCGCAGGGCGCCCGCGTCCTCCAGCACCGCGAGGTCTCGGCGGACGGTCTCGGTGGTGACCCCGAGACGCTCCGAGAGGTCGGCGACTGCGACGCGCTGCTCGTCCTGCAGCACGCGCTCGATGAACTCTCTGCGCTCCGTCGCGTACATGGCCCTCCTCGTTGCCGGACAAGGAGAAGATACAACCGATTCCCACAGAAAACAACACAGTCGAAGATTCGGAGCCGACCCGCGTCGTCCGGCGACGCGGGTCGGCGTCCGAGCAGCAGAAAGGCGGGCGGCCCCACCCACACCGGCTAGG
>NZ_JAIJZW010000001.1:0-43116 GCF_019753765.1 Microbacterium marinilacus | reverse complement strand
GGTGTCGGGCGCGGGGGGCGGGCGTCCTTGCAGATGACTGGCGGACGCCCCGACCCTCACGGGATCGGGACGTCCGCCTCGGCGTGGTCCGGGTTCGGTCAGTTCAGACCGGAGTAGGCGTGCAGCCCCTCGAAGAACATGTTCACGATGGTGAAGTTGAAGATCACGGCGGTGAAACCGACGATCGACAGCCACGCCGAGCGGGTGCCCCGCCAGCCGCGCGTCGCGCGGGCGTGGATGTAGCCGGCGTAGAGGACCCAGATGATGAACGTCCAGACCTCCTTGGTGTCGAAGCCCCAGTAGCGACCCCAGGCGTCCTGCGCCCAGATGGCGCCGGCGATGAGGGTGAACGTCCAGAAGATGAAGCCGATGATCGCGAAGCGGTACGCCAGCCCCTCGAGCGCCTCGGCGCTCGGCAGCGTCCGCAGGAACGAGCGCTTGGGCTCGGCGTCCGCGGCGAGCGCGAGGCGCTCCCGCCGCGCCTGCATCAGCTGCAGCACCGACAGCGCGAACGCCAGGGCGAGGAACGCGGTCGCCAGCGACGCGACGAACACGTGGATGACCAGCCAGACCGACTTCAGCGGGTCCATCAGCGGCACGATCTGCACGTAGAACGACAGCGTGGCCGCCCCCAGCAGGACGGTGACGAGCCCTGTCATGAAGGTGCCGAGGAAGCGCAGGTCGCGCCAGAACAGCACGCCCAGGTACACCGCCGTGATCAGCAGCGTGCCGGTCATGGCGAACTCGTACATGTTCGACCACGGCACGCGCCCCGCGGCGATGCCGCGCAGGACGGTCCCGCCGAGGTGCAGCAGGAAGGCGATCACGGCGAGCGACGTGCCGATCCGGCCCATCACGAAGCGCCTCTCCGCGGGCGCCGCGCCGTCTGCCGACGAGCCGTTGAGGGTCGCGCCCGACGCGGTGCGGGACGACGAGCCGCCGACGGCGGAGCCGACCAGCTGTCGCGCCGCGTCCTGACGCTCCAGCGACTGCTGCGAGCGCCGCGCCAGATCGAACGCGTACGCCATGAACGACAGCGCGTACACGGCGATCGCCGTCCAGATCAACAGCAGCGAGATCTCGTCGATCGTGAGCGCGTCGGGATGCATGCGGCGATTCTACTGCGCGTCGAACTCGTGCTTCCTGAGACTCGTCAGTCGCGCAGCGCCTGCAGGTGGCGGCTGCGGATGTCGTCGATCGCCGCCGCCAGCGTCGGGTCCTCGCCCCTCGCCAGCGCCGCGTACTCGATCCGGATGCCGGTCCCGTCCGGCGTCGCCTTCACCCAGACGCGACGCCGCGGCACGAACAGCGCCGTGAGCAGCCCGAGCACCGCCAGCACCGCGAACGCGAGCACGAAGACGGCCGAGCCGTCGCGGTGGCTCTGCAGCGACACGAACCGCTTGACCGACTCGCTCAGGCCCACCTGGGCGAGGTCGGCGTCCTCGGGCGTCTCGTCCTCGAACGTGATGGTGCCCATGCCGTTCGGCAGGTCGGCGGACTCCCCGGGCGCGAGCTCGATCGAGTCGACGTCGGTGCCCACCCCGGTCAGCTTCTCCATGCCCGTCGGATCGAGCGTGTACACGTTGCGGGGGGTGCCGTCGTCGATGCCCAGGTCGCCCGAGTAGACGTCGAGGGTGAGGACGGGGTTGATCAGGTCTCCGAAGACGGAGGCGAAGGCGCCGTTGCCGGCCTCGAGCTGGGTGGGATAGAAGAACCCGACCAGCCCCAGCTGCTCGGCGAAGCCGTCCGGCACCTTGATGACGCCGAGGGAGGTCATGTTGGCGTCCTGCGGCAGGAAGGGCACCGACGCCTGGTACTGGATCTCGCCGTCGGCGTCGCGCAGCGTCACCGTCGGCGCGTATCCGTTGCCGAGCAGGTAGACGCGCTCGCCGTCCACGTCGAGGGGGTGGTTCACCCGGACCGACTGGGCGCTGTCCGTGCCGTCGGGCTCGCGGATCGTCACGTTCGCCGAGAAGTCGCCGGCCTGACCCGCGCCGCTCTCGCCCACCGGCTGGTAGGTCACGTCGAACGAGTCGAGACGCATGGCGTACGGCGCGAGCGCGTCGTCGGACACGAAGCGTCCGCGGTTCATCGACGAGTAGTCGATCAGCGCGTTCACGACCGTCTGCCCCTCGATGACGACGCGCTGCCCCGTGTAGGCGAAGCCGCCGCCGATGCCCACCGCCAGCAGGACGCCGACGAGCGAGGCGTGGAAGACGAGGTTGCCGGTCTCCCGCAGGTAGCCGCGCTCGGCCGAGACCGAGAACGAGCCGCGCGAGTCGTACCGCTCGACGCGGTAGCCGGCGGAGCGCAGCTGCGCCTCGGCGAGGTCGACCGCATGGGCCGCGTCGTCGCCGTCCCCCTCGACGCGCTCCTCGAGATGGTCGGCGAGGCGTGTGAGGCGGGCAGGCGTGCGCGGCGGGCGAGCACGCAGCGCCTTCCAGTGGTGCTTGGTGCGGGGCAGGATGCAGCCCACGAGCGAGACGAACAGCAGGATGTAGATCGCCGAGAACCAGGCCGACTGGTAGACGTCGAACAGCTGGATCGCGTCGAGCACCGGGAACAGGTCGGGGTTCTCCGACTCCCACTGCGTCACGCCGTTCGGGTTCGCCATCCGCTGCGGGAAGATCGAGCCGGGCACCGCCGCGATCGCCAGCAGGAGGAGGAGGATCAGCGCGGTGCGCATGCTCGTGAGCTGGCGCCAGCCCCAGCGCAGCCAGCCCACCACGCCGAGCGCGGGCTGGTTCACGCCGCCGTCGGCGTCGCCTCCCCCGTCGACGTGATCGGACGGGCGCAACGGCTCCGATCCGTCGCGGGCGACGTTCGGTCGAGCGCGCTTCGCGCTCGTGTCGGGCCTCTCGTCAGAGCGGGAGCGGGACATTCAAGAACACCCCCTGCAGGCGGGTCATGATCAGGCTCCACACGCCCGACACCATCAGCGTGCCGAGCACGACCAGCAGCACGCCGCCGACGATGTTGACGACGCGCACGTGCCGGCGCAGGAAGGTGAGCGAACGCGTCGCCCAGCCGAAGCCGAGCGCCACGAGAAGGAAGGGAAGGCCCAGTCCGAGCGAGTACGCGAGACCGAGCAGGGCGGCACGACCGGCGTCGCCCTGGTTGTACGCGATCGTCATGATCGCCGCGAGCGTCGGGCCGATGCACGGTGCCCAGCCGAGGCCGAGCGCGATCCCCAGCAGGGGCGCCCCCACGAGCCCGAGGTTGCCGCGCAGCTGCAGCTTGGCGGTGCGCTGGGCGAAGCCGAAGAAGCCGATGAAGACGAGGCCGAGCAGGATGATGACGGCGCCGAGCACGCGCATCACGATGTCGCCGTAGAGCAGCGAGAAGCGGTTCATCGCACCGCCCGCGACGCCCCCGAGCACGATGATCGAGACGAACACCAGCGTGAAGCCGGCGATGAACAGCAGCACCCCGCCGAGCAGGCGGCCGCGTCCGGCGAGCGCGTCCGAGCCGGTGCCGCGCGGCGAGACCGAGCCGGAGATGTAGCCGAGGTACCCGGGCACGAGCGGGAGCACGCACGGCGACAGGAAGGAGATCAGCCCGGCGAGCAGGGCGATCGGGATCGCCGCCCACAGCGCGCCGTCGACGACGAGCGCCCCGGGGTTCACGCGCCCGCCCCGTCGGCGCGCGATGGCATCACGAGGTCTCCTCGAGCATGTCCTTCACGAGCGTCGACAGGATCGATGCGCCCTTGATCGGACCGAGGATGCGCGCCGCGACGCGCCCCTCGCGATCCAGCACCAGCGTGGTCGGGGTCGCGCTCACGGACGTCACGGATGCGAACGCGAGCTTCACCGTGGCGTCCTGCGCGTCGATGAGACTGGGGTAGGTCACGCCGTTGTCGCGGGCGAACGCCCGTGCCGTCTCGGCGCCGTTGCTGATGTTGACGCCCACGAACTGCACGTCCTCGCCCTGGAAGTCCTGCCACACCGCTTCGAGGTCGGGGGCCTCGACGATGCAGGGGCCGCACTCGGCGTACCAGAAGTTGACGACGACGACCTTTCCGGCGACGTCCTCGCTCGACAGCGGCTCGCCGTCCTCGGTGGTGCCCGACCATACGACCGGCTCGTCGCGCTCTGCCGGCGCGATCTCGTCCACGGCGTACTCTCCGGCGATGTAGCCGGAGTTGCCGCCCTCGAGGTACTGCTGCGTGACGGGGTCGGCGGAGCATCCGGCGAGTGCGACCGCGAGCACGGAGATCAGCGCGGCGCCGGCCCGGCGAGCGCCTCGACCGGCGGCCCGGCGCGAGCCTCGGACGGGCGGTCGAGCGGCGGGGCGGGCGACGGGAGGCACGCCCCCGATTCTACGTTTCCGCCTATGGCGGGGCTGTGCGCGAGCCGAATGCGCTCAGACCGCGCCGACGTCGACCGCGCCCTGCGTCTGCGCCGGCTCGGCGTAGGACACCTCGCGCCACACGTCGCCCACGCGCTCGAACGAGGTCACGCTCGACAGCGCGCACCGGCGCGTCCGGGGATCGTGCTGCAGCGGCAGGCCGGCGACCGAGAGGTGGGTGAGCCAGATCGGCGCCTGGTGGGAGACGATGACGACGTCGCCCGCCCCCTCGCCCTCGGCAGGCGTCGCGTGCCACACCTCGTCCAGCGCGGCGCGCATCCGCTCGACCACCTGCGCATACGGCTCGCCCCAGCTGGGCAGTGCCGGGCGACGCAGGTGGTACCAGTTCCACGGCTTGCGGAGGGCACGGCTCATCCGCATCCCCGCGAAGACGTTGGTCGGCTCGATGACCCGCTCGTCGAGCCGCGGCTCGAGGCCGAACAGCTCGGCGAACGGCTCGGCCGACTCCTGCGTGCGCTGCAGGGGCGAGCAGAGCAGCGCGCCGACGGGCCGTTCGAGGCCGCGCACGTGCTCCGCGGCGGCCAGCGCCATGCGGCGCCCGTCGTCGCTGAGCCGGAATCCGGGCAAGCGTTCGTAGAGCACACGACCGGGGTTGTAGACCTCGCCGTGACGCACGAGGTGGATCCGTTCGGCCGACACGCTCCCATCCTACGGAGAGCGCCGTCGACGCGGTTAGCGTGGTCGGGTGAGGTCGATACGGGTGCGGATGACGCGGCGCGCCGCCGCGTGCGTGACGGCGGCGGCGCTCGTGCTCGGGCTCGCCGCCTGCGTGCCGGAGCCGCAGGACGGGGAGGCACGGCGCGATCCCGCCCCTTCGTTCGCCGATGCCCGCACGACGCAGGTCGACGAGCGGGGGGACCGGTGGTCCGCCGCTCACGTGTCGATCGACGTGCCGCGCGACGCGGTGCGGGCGAACGCCGCGAACATCACCGTGGGCGATCCCCTCGGAGAGGCCGACTCGGGGATCGCCCGCGAGCTGTTCGGGACGCCGGTGCGGATCGAGACGCCGACGGTGCTGTCGCAGCCCGCCTCGCTGTCGTGGGACGTCTCCGACCTGTCGTCCGCGGCGGCCTCGGCCGCGACCGCCGTCCGGTGGGACCGCGATCTGCGCGTGTGGCGCCCGTCGCCCGATCCGGTCTCCGTCGAGGACGGCCGTTTGACCGTGGCGGCGACCGAGCCGGGGATCGTGTCGTGGGCGGCGCCGGTGCTCCAGACGATCGCCGACGCGGAGGATCAGGACGCCGCGGCGCCGTCGTGCACCGATGCGGCGCTGCCGTCGTGGGCCGGTGCCTTCGCCGACCCGGACGCGGCGCGACCGGAGTCGGCGATCGCCGCCTGCCGGGAGGCCCACCGGGACGACGTGCTGACCGTCCGCACGGTGAACCGCGACGACACCGCCCGCGTGCTGACGCTCGACGGAGACGAGGCGTTCGACTGGGTGACGCGGGACTCGTCGCTGACAGCCTTCTGGCAGACGGCCGCCGGGCTGGTCGACGACGACGGCACCGTCCTCCTGCCTCCCGGCGCCGAGGTCGCGACGGGCATCGACGAGGCCGGCCGAGCATCCGCCCGGATCGACACGCGGACGGCGGCGCTCGACCTGCTGTCGGCGTTCTCGGCCCACGTGTCGTTCGGCGAGGTGTCCGACCGGCACGTCTCGGCCCTGGTCGAGACCTTGTCGGGCTGCGTCGCGGGCCCCGCCCCGCTCGCCGACGCCGCATCGGTGACCGCGCTGGGGCTGACCCTCACCGCCTGCGCCCAGGACCTCACCGATCCCGACTCGGACGCGTCGGGCACCCTCTCCGAGAACGCCGGAGCCGGCGAGGAGTCCGCCGCGGACACGCAGGGCGAGCGCGCCGTCGCCGCCGCGATCCGCGTCGCCGCCGCGGGCGCGTTCGACGAGATCGCGGCCGCGCGGTCGGAGGCGCTCATCGCGGCCTCGGCGTCGCCCCTCGGCGGCGCGTCATGGGCGGTGCTGCCGAGCGGAGGCGGCGGCGACCTAGGGTCGTGGACGCCGACGTGCACGGACGCGGAGTCGGACGCCTCGGCCCTCTACGCGGTGCTCGCCGGCCGTCCCGAGGCGGCCGAAGCCTCGTCCCTCGCCGACCTGCCGGGCTGGCGCACGGACGCGGCGGACGCCGTCGCTCCCCTCGCCTCGTGCAGCCCGGACGAGCGGGCGCGCTTCGCGGCGCAGCTGCCCGACCTCTGGCCCGACCCCGACGCGGCTCTCGCGCCCGTCGAGGCCCTGGCCGGCCTCGGCCTGGCGCTGCTGTCCTGCGAAGACCTGTTCACGCTGACCGCCCCGGTCTCCGGCGGCTTCCACACGCTGCGGGGCATCTCCGCGTCGGGCACCGGCCGCGTGGCCTGCGGGTGGTCCGCCGAGGAGGGGCGCTCCATCGACGACGCCGACCTGCCGTCGTACGTGCAGGTGTGGGTGTCGCACGAGAACGCCGACGCCGACGAGGTGACGCGCCGCCGCACAGAGGCCAGCGCCGGCGAGCTCGGCCTCCAGGAGTCGGACGTGCTGGACGCCGCGGGCGGCTTCGTGGTCGGCGCCTACGTCCCCACCGGGCTCGAGCTGGAGTCGTGGCTGCCCGGCTACCGCATCGCCGTCACGACGACCAGCGGAGACGACCCCGCCCAGTGGCGCATGTCGGAGGCAATCGCCGCCGTCGAGGCGATCGCCACCGCCCTCACCGACGACTGACCCGGGCACCTCGCCAGACGGCCTTCGGCGAGGCGTTCTTCACATATGTCCTCGAATAGGGATAGACATACTCCTATCCCGACTCTTTCGGAAAAGGACGCACGCTATGGAATTCACGGAACGACTGAACGCGCTCGCTCTCAAGGTCGAGAACCAGAAGAACGCGATCAAGACAGAGGAAGCCACGAAGACGGCTTTCATCATGCCTTTCATCTCCTCGGTCCTGGGCTACGACGTGTTCGATCCGATGGAGGTCGTGCCTGAGTTCACAGCAGATGTCGGCATCAAACGGGGCGAGAAGATCGACTACGCCATCCTCCGCGACGGCGAGGTCCAGATGCTGATCGAGTGCAAGCTCTCGAGCCTCAAGATCGAGCATGCGTCGCAGCTCTACCGTTACTTCGCGGTCACCAACGCGCGCATCGCCGTTCTCACGAACGGGGAGGTGTATCACTTCTACACGGACCTCGACGCACCTAACCGCATGGACTCGAAGCCGTTCCTCGTCCTCGATCTCGCTGACCTCGACGAATCGCTGGTGCCCGAGCTCAAGAAGCTGACGAAGGAGAACTTCGACCTCGAGTCGATCGTCAATGCCGCGGAGGAGCTCAAGTACGTCGGCGCCATCAAACGTTCCATCGCGGAAGACTTCAGAGAACCAGCGCCGGAATGGGTCAAGTACCTCACATCGAAGGTGTACGACGGGTCGTTCACCCAGAAGGTGCGTGACCAATTCCGTCCGCTCGTCCAGAAAGCACTGAAGCAGTTCCTCAGTGACCAGGTGAACGACAGACTCAAGACCGCGCTCGGCGCAGGTGGATACAGCGCCGTGGAGGCGGCACCGGCGGAGGCGGTGTCCAGCCCTCCGGTCGCCGAAGCGGACCTCGACCGTGACACCGAGATCGAGACGACTCTCGAAGAGCTGGAGGGATACCAGATCGTCAAGGCGATCGCGTGCAGTGAGGTCAAGCCGCAGCGCATCGCTCATCGCGACGCGAAGTCCTACTTCGCCATCTTGCTGGACGACAACAATCGCAAGCCGATCGCTCGACTGCACTTCAACGGCAAGAGTCAGAAGTACATCGGTCTCTTCGACGCCGACAAGAACGAGACGCGCGAGCCGATCGACGCCCTGGACGACATCTACCGCTTCGCCGGCGCGATCCGTGAACGCGTGCGCGCATACGAGGACTGAGCCGAACCACGATCGAGCGGCCTGATCGTTCCGCTGAGCCGTAATAGTCACCGACGACTGACCCGGGCGTCCGCCAGCGAGGCGGGGCGGCTCACTCGGCGGCGGGGTCCCGCCGCTCGCGGCGGATGGCGACGACCCGCGCGACCACGAACCAGACCACGGCGATCACGACGACAGCGATGACGATGTTCTGGAAGACGTCCATGTACTGCTCGACGATGTGCCAGGACTCGCCGAGATACCAGCCGACGAGCACGAAGATCGTGTTCCAGATCAGGCTCCCCGCGGCGGTGAGCAGCGTGAACCGCCACAGGGGCATGTGCACCACGCCTGCCGGTATCGAGATCAGACTGCGGAAGATCGGGACGAACCGGCCGAAGAACACCGCCTTCCCGCCGTGCCTCTCGAACCAGGCCACCGTGCGATCGACGTCGTCGACCTTCACCAGGGGCAGCTTGCCCGCGACCCAGCGCAGGCGCTCCAGCCCGAACCACGCGCCGAGGCCGTAGAGCAGCAGAGCACCGACGACCGAGCCGACCGTCGTCCACAGGATCGCCTCCCAGAGCGCGAAGGATCCGCGCGAGGCGGCGAGACCGGCCATCGGCAGGATCGCCTCGCTGGGCAGCGGCGGGAACAGGTTCTCGGCGGCGATCGCCACGCCGGCGCCGTAAGGGCCGATCACGTCCATCAGCCCTACGACTGCATCCACCAGCGCGGAGAGCCAGGATCCGTCGGCGGCCGTCGTCTCGGTCGTCATGCGGGGAGGGGCCTTTCGGTCGGCGTGCGTCGATCATCGTGCGAGGTCCGCCTCGACGCTACCGGCACGTCCTCTCGATCCCCTGGGTGCCGTGCCGGCCCGCGGTGGGCCGGGCCCGGCCACGTAGACTTGGCGAGTTCCGTCACGCCCCAGGAGGACTCCTCGTGCTTCGCACCCACACCGCCGGCTCTCTGCGCGCCGAGCACATCGGTCAGACCGTCACCCTCACGGGCTGGGTCGACCGCCGTCGCGATCACGGCGGGGTGGCGTTCATCGACCTGCGCGACGCCTCGGGCATCGCCCAGGTGGTCATCCGCGACGAGGCCGTTGCGCACCCGCTGCGCAGCGAGTTCGTGCTGAAGGTCACCGGCGAGGTCGGCCGTCGTCCCGCCGGCAACGAGAACCCGAACCTCCCGACCGGCGAGATCGAGCTGGTCGCGAACGACGTCGAGGTGCTGAACGAGTCCGCACCGCTGCCCTTCCAGGTCTCGGGGGGCGCGGACGCCGACCCGATCGGCGAGGAGGCCCGGCTCAAGCACCGCTACCTGGACCTGCGCCGCCAGGGACCGGCGAGCGCGCTCCGCCTGCGCTCGCAGGTCTACAAGGCGATCCGCGACGTCCTGCACGAGCGTGAGTTCGTCGAGGTCGAGACCCCGACCCTGACCCGCTCGACGCCCGAGGGCGCGCGCGACTTCCTCGTGCCGGCGCGCCTGCACCCCGGCAGCTGGTACGCGCTGCCGCAGAGCCCGCAGCTGTTCAAGCAGCTGCTGATGGTCGGCGGCGTGGAGAAGTACTACCAGATCGCCCGTTGCTACCGCGACGAGGACTTCCGGGCCGACCGTCAGCCGGAGTTCACGCAGCTCGACATCGAGATGAGCTTCGTGGACCAGGAGGACGTCATCGAGATGATGGAGGACGTCATCAAGGCCATGTGGGCCACGATCGACGTCGACGTGCAGACGCCGCTGCCCCGCATCACCTACGCCGACGCGATGGCGAAGTACGGCTCTGACAAGCCCGACCTGCGCTTCGGCCTCGAGCTCGTCGAGGCGACCGACTACTTCCGCGACACCCCGTTCCGGGTGTTCCAGTCGGAGTACGTCGGCGCCGTCCTGATGCCGGGCGGCGCGAGCCAGCCCCGCAAGACGCTCGACGCGTGGCAGGAGTGGGCGAAGCAGCGCGGCGCCCGCGGCCTCGCGTACGTGCTGTTCAACGAGGACGGCACGCTCGGCGGGCCGGTCGCCAAGAACCTCTCCGAGGCCGAGCAGGCGGGCCTCGCCGAGCTCGTGGGCGCCCAGCCCGGCGACTGCGCGTTCTTCGCCGCCGGCGCCACGAAGGCCTCGCGCGCCCTTCTGGGCGCCGCACGCGTCGAGATCGGCCGGCGCCTGGACCTGCTCGACCCGGACGCCTTCGCGTTCACCTGGGTCGTCGACGCGCCGATGTTCGAGCCCGCGGGCGACGCGGTCGCCTCTGGCGACGTGGCCGTCGGAGCCGGTGAGTGGACGGCGGTGCACCACGCCTTCACGGGCCCCAAGCCCGAGTTCGAGGACACGTTCGACACCGACCCGGGATCCGCCCTCGCCTACGCGTACGACATCGTCTGCAACGGCTCCGAGCTGGGCGGCGGGTCCATCCGCATCCACCGCGAGGACGTCCAGAAGCGGGTGTTCAAGATCATGGGCATCGACGAGCAGGCGGCGCAGGAGAAGTTCGGCTTCCTGCTCGACGCCTTCAAGTTCGGCGCCCCGCCCCACGGCGGCATCGCGCTCGGCATGGACCGCGTGCTGCAGCACCTGACGAAGACCGACTCGATCCGCGAGGTCATCGCGTTCCCGAAGTCGGGCGGCGGCTTCGACCCGCTGACCGAGGCTCCGGCCCCGATCACGCCGGAGCAGCGTGCCGAGGCGGGCGTGGACGCCGAGCCCGAGGCCGAGCCCGCCGACGCCTGACGCCGCACGCCGCCGCCGCGCGCGGTAGCCTCGCCTCGTGGATGCGGACATCGTCGTCGTCGGGGCTGGGCTGGCGGGCCTGGCAGCCGCCGCTGAGGCCGCCGACGCCGGCAGGAGCGTCATCCTGGTCGACCAGGAGGGCGAGCAGAGCCTCGGCGGGCAGGCCTTCTGGAGTCTCGGCGGGCTGTTCCTGATCGACAGCCCCGAGCAGCGCCGCATGGGCGTGCGCGACTCGCTCGAGCTCGCACGACAGGACTGGTTCGGATCCGCGCAGTTCGACCGCCCGGAGGACCGGTGGCCGCGCGCGTGGGCCGACGCCTACCTCGACTTCGCCGCGGGCGAGAAGCGCGCATGGCTGCGCCAGATGGGCCATCGGATCTTCCCGGTCGTCGGCTGGGCGGAGCGGGGCGACGGAACCGCCGGCGGGCACGGCAACTCGGTGCCGCGTTTCCACATCACCTGGGGCACCGGGCCCGGCGTGGTCGAGCCGTTCGAGCGGCGGGTGCGCGCGCACGCGCAGTCGGGCCGCATCCGTCTCGCCTTCCGCCATCGGGTCGACGCGCTGGTCGTCACCGACGGCGCCGTCACCGGCGTGCGCGGAGCCGTGCTCGAGACGAGCGCCGTCGAGCGAGGGCGTGCCTCCAGCCGGGCAGAGATCGGCGAGTTCGAGCTCGGCGCCGGGGCGGTGATCGTGACGTCCGGCGGCATCGGCGGCGACCACGACCTCGTGCGCGCGGCATGGCCGGAGCGGCTCGGCGCTCCCCCGCGCACGATGGTGAGCGGCGTGCCCGCTCACGTCGACGGTCGCATGCTGCGGATCACGCAGGACTCCGGCGCCAGCGTCATCAATCCCGATCGGATGTGGCACTACGTCGAGGGCATCCGCAACTGGGACCCGATCTGGGCGAATCACGGCATCCGGATCCTCCCGGGCCCGTCGTCGCTGTGGCTGGACGCCGCCGGCCGAAGGCTGCCCGCTCCCTACCATCCGGGCTTCGACACCCTCGGCACGCTGAGGCACCTGCGGGGCACGGGCCACGACTACTCGTGGTTCGTGCTGACCCAGCGGATCATCGAGAAGGAGTTCGCCCTGTCGGGCTCCGAGCAGAACCCGGACCTGACCGGCCGCGACCTCCGGCTGCTGCTGCAGCGGCTGAGGTCGGGCGCGCCGGGCCCGGTCGAGGCGTTCAAGGAGCACGGCGAGGACTTCGTCGTCGCCGACGAACTGCATGACCTCGTCGCCGGGATGAACAGGCTGGCCCGCCTCGACCCGGAGGGGCCCGAGCTCGACGAGGCCTCGCTGCGACGGATCATCGAGGAACGCGACCGGGAGATCGCCAACCCGTTCTCGAAGGACGCCCAGGTGACCGCCGTCCGCGGCGCGCGGAACTACCGCGGCGACAGGCTGATCCGCACCGCGCGACCGCACCGCATCCTCGATCCGAAGGCGGGCCCGCTCATCGCGGTGAAGCTGCACATCCTGTCGCGCAAGACCCTCGGCGGCCTCGAGACCGATCTCCGCGGCCGCTGCCTGGTGCCGTCGACGGACGGTTCGGGCACGCCGATCTCCGGCCTGTACGCCGCGGGCGAGGTGGCCGGCTTCGGCGGCGGCGGGATGATGGGCTACAACGCGCTGGAGGGAACGTTCCTCGGAGGGTGCCTCTTCTCGGGCCGCACCGCCGGTCGAGCCGCGGCGAGCGAGGTCTGAGCGCTCAGACCTCGAAGTCGATCGCCGCGCGCACGTCCGTGCGGATCGAGGCGATGTACTCGATGACCTCCACGTGAGCCGGATGCGTCGCGTACGCCTCGACGGCCGCGAGGTCGTCGAAGTCGCCGACGATCGCGATGTCGGCGTTGCGATCGTCGTCCAGGGCGTTGGCGTGCACGTCGAGCTCGCGCACCCCCGGCACGACGCCGACGAGGGCGCGCACGCGACGGCGGGACTCGGCGAACTGCTCGGCGCGCTCGGCGGGGTCGGTCGAGGCGAGCTGGAACAGCACGATGTGGCGGATCATCAGGGTCTCCGATCGGTCAGGCGGTCTGCGTCGCAGCCGCGTCGAGCAGCGCGGCGCGCAGGCGGTCGGGAGCGACGCGCCAGTGGCCGTGCAGTCGGTCGTCGATGAGCACGACCGGGATCTTCTCCCACCACTGATCGAACAGGGCAGGGTCGTCCTGGATGGAGGCCTCGCGCACCTCGACCGCGTCGGCGACGTCGTCGGGGAGCTCGGCGAGCACCTGGTCGATCACGTCCCGCGCGACATCGCAGAGGTGGCAGTCGGGCTTCCCGATCAGGGTGAGCGCGGTCACGTCACTGCTCGACGGCGTAGCCGGCCTCGCGCCACGCGCTCGTGCCGCCGGCGACGTTCGTCACCTCGTAGCCGCGCTCGCTCAGCGCCTCGACCACGCGTCCCGAACGTCCGCCGAGCTCGCAGATCACGTCGAACGGCTCGGCCGGGAGGTCGCCCACGCGCTCGCTCAGCTGCGACATCGGGATGTTGATCGCACCCGGCACGTGGCCGGCGTCGAACTCGTGCACCTCGCGGACGTCGACGAGCGGCACATCCTGGCGGGCGTGAAGGTCCTGGACCGAGATCTCGTTCATGCATCCCATACTGGTCGTTGATCGAGCCGAAGGCGAGCCGGCGGGTACGCCGCGCGCAGAAGGCCCTCGGATACCAAGAACGCCGGCCCGATCGGGGCCGGCGTCACTGGCTGCGTCCGCTTACTTCTTGTTGCGGCGCTGGTGGCGAGTCTTGCGAAGCAGCTTGCGGTGCTTCTTCTTCGCCATGCGCTTGCGGCGCTTCTTGATGACAGAACCCACGGAAACCTCACAATGTCAGGGGGTTGGACGTCGAGCATGCGGCGTCCGGGATCGGGCACAGCGGAAGCGTGCCTTCGGGACAGTTTACCCTATGCCGCCCGCACAGCAGACGAGAGGGCGGAGTCGCTCAACCGACGTCGGCGATCGGGCGCTGCAGGGCCGCGGTCACGGCCGACTCCGGCACGCGGTAGCTGCGCCCGAAGCGCACGGCGGGGAGCTCACCCGCGTGGACGAGACGGTAGACCGTCATCTTCGACACGCGCATGATGTCTGCGACCTCGGCGACGGTCAGGAACCGCACGTCCGGCATCTCGGGCACAGGGCCTCCCCCTCTTGAGCTGGAGTTCACTTTAGGGGGTTTCCGGGTCGGATGTAAACCCGCGTGACCTCTGTTGCCGGTGTGACGAGGCGCGTCATGGCGCGGAAAACCTCCCCGTCGGCCCGACGCGCGCCACGCGCGCGGGCGACGGGGAGGCGTCCGTGCGCGGCCGTGCCGCGCCGGCCTCGTCCGGGTCAGCCGAGCGCCGCGGCGCCCGCCTCCGCGACCGTCTGGTCCTGCTCGCCCGAGCCGCCGCTCACGCCCAGCCCGCCGACGACCACTCCGTCGCGCAGCAACGGGACCCCGCCGGCGAAGATCGCGACCTTGCCGCCGTTGGTGGTGTGGATGCCGAAGAACTGCTGAGTCGGCTGGGAGTTCTCGCCCAGGTCCTTCGTCTGGATGTCGAAGGCGCGCGACGTCCACGCCTTGCTGATCGAGATGTCGATGCTGCCGATCCACGCGCCGTCCTGACGGACGTGCGAGATCAGGTTTCCGCCGCCGTCCACGACGGCGATGTTCATCGGCTGGCCGATCTCCGTCGCGCGAGCCTCGGCGGCGGCGATGATCGTGCGGGCGTCGGCGAGGGTGAGGGAGCTCATGTGGGATGCCTTCCTTTCGTGGGATCCGGCTGCGTGGAGCCGGCGATCATGGCCGACGCTCAGACGCCGAGGTAGCCGTTGGGGTCGAGGACGTACTTCGTCGCCGCTCCCGCGTCGAACTCGGCATACCCCTGAGGGGCGTCCTCGAGCGGGATGGCCGTGGCGTTGACCGCCTTCGCGATCTGGACGCGGTCGTGCAGGATCGCCTGCGAGAGCTGCCGGTTGTACCGCATGACGGGGCACTGGCCGGTGGTGAAGGACAGCGACTTGGCCCACGCGGTGCCGAGGCTCAGCGACAGCGAACCGCGCCGCGCCGCCTCGTCGACGCCACCGGGGTCCCCCGTGACGTACAGACCGGGGATGCCGACCGCGCCGCCCGCGGCGGTGATGTCGAAGATCGAGTTCAGCACCGTCGCCGGCGCCTCCTCCGCCTTCGCGCCGTGACCGTGTCCGCGCGCCTCGAAGCCGACCGCGTCGACGGCGGCGTCGACCTCGGGCACCCCGAGGAGCTGTTCGAGCTGGTCGGGCACGGCGCCCTCTCCCACGTTCACGGTCTCGCACCCGAAGCTGCGGGCCTGCGCCAGCCGTTCGTCGTTCAGGTCGCCGACGATCACCACCGCCGCGCCGAGCAGCTGCGCGCCGGCCGCGGCAGCGAGGCCGACCGGGCCCGCGCCGGCGATGTAGACGGTCGAGCCGACCTCCACCCCCGCCGTCACCGCGCCGTGGAAGCCGGTCGGGAAGATGTCCGACAGCAGCGCGAGGTCGAGGATCTTCTCGAGCGCGCGATCGCGGTCGGGGAAGACGAGCGCGTTCCAGTCGGCGTACGGCACGAGCACGTAGTTCGCCTGTCCGCCGACCCATCCGCCCATGTCGACGTAGCCGTAGGCGCTGCCCGGCCGGTCGGGGTTGACGTTGAGGCAGATGCCCGTCTTGCCGCTCTTGCAGTTGCGACAGCGGCCGCACGCGATGTTGAACGGCACCGAGACGATGTCGCCGACCTTCACGAACTCCACGCCGGGACCGACCTCGACGACCTCGCCGGTGATCTCGTGGCCGAGCACGAGGTCGACCGGAGCCGTGGTGCGACCGCGCACCATGTGCTGGTCCGACCCGCAGATGTTCGTGGCGATCGTGCGGATGATCGCCGCGTGCGGCAGCTTGCGCCCCACGTTGGCCGGGTTCACGCCCGGGCCGTCCTTCAACTCGAAGGTGGGATAGTCGATGTCGATCACCTCGACCTTGCCGGGGCCCTTGTATGCGACAGCCCTGTTCGATGGCATCTTTGCCTCCTGGTCAGCAGAGTCCCGAGCCGGTCGCCCGGTGACGGCGCCTGGGTGACGGCACCGCGCCCATCGTCACGCGCGCGACGAGGCGGCCGCACCACCGGCGAGGGTGGGCCCGGCTACCCGAACGGGTAGTGACGCGACGCGATGCGCGCCGTTAGCATGACGACGTGGCGGGCGACGAGGCACGGTCGCGCCTGGGCATCGACGACCAGGACGCGTTCCTCGGCAGCGTGCTGCAGGTCCTCGCCGCTCGCAGCGAGGACATCGCCGTGGTCCTGTCGGACGTGCTGTCCGGGCTGCTTCCGAACGCCGCCGTCACGATCCTGGCCGACGACCGCGTGGCCGTGCCGCACCCGGGATCCGGCACGCCGTCGCTCATCGGGGCGATCCCGCTGGGCGAGCTGATCGGCGTGCGCGACCGCCTGGAGCCCGCCAGCTGCGCGCGCGGCAGGCTCTTCATCGACGGGGCGATCCACGGCACGTGGGCCGCGCGCGCCGACTCCGGCGAGCTGCTGCTCGCGGTGGACCCCGCCGCGGCCTCGGAGGCCGACGACCTCGCCCTCGCCCTCTGGCGCATCGCCGCGCAGCTGCTGCACCGCGCGGCACGAGAGGCGTCGCCGCGCTTCCTCCACCTCTCGCGCACCGCGATGGCGATCCGCACGCAGGCGATCGACGAGCTCACCGACCTCCACCTCGCGAGCCTCGAGTCGATCCTGTCGGCGCTGCGTTCCCGCAGGCTGTCCGACCGCGGCGCGCGCGACGCCGCCATCCGCCTCGCCGCCGACGCCGTCGTGCAGCTGCACACCGCCACCGACCGCCTCCGCACCTTCGACGAGGAGCCCGTCACCCAGGCCTTCCAGCGCCTCCGCGACGACCTGCGACCGCTGACGCGGCATCGCGACATCGACGTGCAGCTCGTCGAGCCGCCCGTCGACGGCCGCCCCCTGCCGCCCGAGATCGCACACGGCGCCCGCGCGGTGGTCCGCGGCGCGGTGCTCGCCCTGATCGAGCAGCCGACCGCACGCCGGGTGCGGGTGCAGTGGGACTGCGACGGCGCCAACCTGCTGATCGACATGCGCGACGACGGCCCCGGCACGCTGACGGCCGACGACGCCCTGCTGCAGCCGCTTCAGCAGCGGGTCGTCGCGATGCACGGCCGGATCTCGATCGAGCCGACGCCGGGATGGGGCACCGAGCTGTCGGTCGTCATCCCGTTGGATCCGCCGATCGCGCACGGCTCGGCGCACGCGCTGCCCTCCCTCAGCGACCGCGAGAGCGAGGTGCTCGACCTGATGGTGCAGGGCTGGCGCAACGACGCGATCGCGGAGACGCTGGGGATCAGCGTCAACACCGTCAAGTTCCACACCTCGAACGTGTTCCGTGCGCTCGGGGTCTCCTCGCGCGCCGAGGCGATCGCGGCGGCCGTCGCGGCGGAGCACGGCAGCTCGCTCTCGTGAACGCATGCCGCGCGGCTCACGCGCGGCGGAAGGCTATGCGCCGAGACGCTTGAGCGCCGACTGCACCACGTTCTTCGCCGACGCGGCGGCGCGCCCGACGGCCTCGGCGGCACGGGCGGCGGACTCGGGGAGCTGGGCCGCGCCGAGCTCGGCGACGTCATCGAAGTCGCCCTCCTCGACGAAGAACGGCACGAGCCAGTCGTCCACCTGCTCGAGCGGCGCGGGCGACAGGCTGTAGAAGCGGTGCTGGCCCTCTTCCCGGACCGACACCAGCTCCGACTCGCGCAGCACCTTCAGGTGCTTCGACACGGTCGGCTGGCTGACACCGAGGTCGGCGACGATCTGCGACACGCTGGTGCCGGTGTCTCCCTCCGACGAGCGCCTCAACAGCAGCTGCAGGATCTCGCGCCTGGTGCCGTCCGCGATCACGTCGAAGATGTCCGCCATGGGCATAGGGTAGCCCGGCGCGCGCGGGAGTACCATGTCACGCGGCCCCGGAGCGCCGGCATGTCCGGCTGCGGGGACGGCCGACCGACCATCGGCGGCTCATCGAAGGGGGATGCATGGCGCCGACCGCGTCGTCCGTGCCGCGAGAGGCATGGAACCGCTTCGGCCGCGGAGTGGGCGGGTTCTTCCGCGACTTCGCGACGTCCTCTCCGTCGCGATTCGCGATCCTCGTCTTCGCGACGCTGATCCTCATCTTCACGGCGCTGCTGTCACTGCCGATCGCCGCCAGCGACAGGCAGGTCACCCCGCTGTCGGACGCGCTCTTCACGGCGGTCTCCACGATCTGCGTGACAGGCCTGTCGACGGTGGAGATGGCGTCCCACTGGTCGCCGTTCGGCAAGGTGCTGATCTTCGTGGGCGTCAACATCGGCGGGATGGGCGCGCTCACGCTGGCGTCCATGCTGGGGCTGATCGTGTCGAAGCGCCTCGGCCTGAGGGCGAAGCTGATCGCCGCCGGCGACTCGAACCCGCTGCGCTCGCACGGCGGTCCCGTCAGCGAGAGCCAGACCGTGCGACTCGGCGAGGTCGGCCAGCTGCTGCGGACCGTCGCCCTGTCGACGATCATCATCGAGGCCGGTGTGGCGGTGCTGCTGTACCTGCCGATCGTGCGCGCGGGCTACGGCTGGCTGGACGCCCTCTGGCTGGCGCCCGAGTACGCGGCCATGGCGTTCACCAACACCGGCTTCACCTTCAACGACCGGGGCCTCGAGGCGTTCCAGCACGACTACTTCTTCATGACGGTGCTGATGGGCGGCGTCTTCCTCGGCAGCATCGGCTTCCCGGTCATCTACGCGCTCTCCAAGCAGCTGCTCGAGCCACGCCGCTGGGCGCTGCACGTGAAGCTCACGCTCGTCACCACGGTCATCCTCTTCGTGCTCGGCGCCGGCGCCTTCCTGATCCTCGAGTACGGGAACCCGGGCACGCTCGGGTCGCGCGACGCGTGGGACACGACCTTCCAAGCGTTCTTCCTGTCGGCGATGACGCGCTCCGGCGGGTTCTCGGTCGTCGACATCAGCGAGCTGAACGGATCGTCGCTGGTCGTCGGCTCCATGCTGATGTTCGTCGGCGGCGGGTCGGCGTCGACGGCCGGCGGCATCAAGGTGACCACGCTGGCGGTGCTCGCCCTCGCAGTGTGGTCGGAGGCCAAGGGGCGTCAGAGCGTGGAGGCGTTCGGGCGCCGCATCCCCAGCGACGTGCAGCGCGTGGCGGTGGCGGTGCTCGCCTGGGGCGCCACGATCGTCGCGCTCGCCACGATCGTGATCGCCCAGATCACCAAGGCGCCGATCTCGGACGTCCTGTTCGACGTCATCTCCGCGTTCGCCACCGTCGGCCTCTCCACCGGCCTCACCGCCGAGCTGCCGGATTCGGCCTCCTACGTGATGGCGGCCACGATCTTCATGGGCCGCGTTGGTACAGTCACTCTCGCCGCGGCGGTCGCCGCGACGTCCCGGTCGCAGCTGTACTCGCTGCCCGTCGAAAGGCCGATCGTTGGTTGAGCAGATCCGCAGCGACGCCCCGGTGCTCGTGATCGGGCTCGGACGCTTCGGCGCGGCGTGCGCCGGCGAGCTGGACCGGCTCGACCGCGACGTGCTCGCGATCGACGAGGACCTCGGCCTGGTGCAGAAGTGGTCGGATCGCGTCACCCACACGGTGCAGACCGACGCGCGCAACATCGAGTCGCTCAAGCAGATCGGCGCGCAGGACTTCCAGGTCGCCGTGGTCGCGGTCGGCTCGAGCATCGAGGCGTCCGTGCTGATCACCGCGAACCTGGTCGACCTGAAGGTGCCGCAGATCTGGGCGAAGGCGGTCTCGCAGTCGCACGGCAAGATCCTCGCCCGCGTCGGCGCGAACCACGTCATCTACCCGGAGCGCGAGGCCGGCGAACGCGTCGCGCACCTGGTCAGCGGCCGAATGCTCGACTTCATCCGCTTCGACGACGACTTCGTGCTGGCGAAGATGTACCCGCCGAAGTTCGTGCGCGGGGTCGGCCTCAACGACTCGGGAGTGCGCACCAAGTACAACGTGACGGTGGTGGGCGTGAAGAGCCCCGGCAAGCCGTTCCGGTACGCGGAGGCGAACACGATCGTCACCAATCACGACCTGATCATCGTCTCCGGCACGAACGTCGACGTGGAGCGGTTCGCGGGCCTCGACCGCTGACGCGGGCGCAGGACGCCTCCTTGGCGCGTCGGCCGGTTCCGCGAGGCGGCTGAGAGGTGCCCCTTCGGCGGGCCGGCCGCGGAGCCAGCGCACCTCATCACATCGGGCGGCGGGTGTCAACCGTTCCCGGTCCGGGGGCGATGACGGGGAGACTCGAAGCCCTCGGACGACCTGCGCCGAGGTGATGTCGAGGAGACGCCCCGCCCCATGCCGCACCCCACCAGCGACGCGCCCGGCCACGATCTGAGGGACTACGCGCCGATCGGCGACGGGCGGACGGTGGCCCTCATCGGGATGCGCGGACAGATCGACTGGATGCCGCTGCCCGGCATCGACGACCTGCCCATCTTCGGGCGCCTGCTCGACGACGACGCCGGCGGATGCATCGAGCTCGAGCCGGTGGGCGACTACAAGGTGCGACGCCGCTACCTCGCCCGCACCAACGTGCTCATCACCACCTTCATGACGGAGACCGGTCAGGCCACCGTGACCGACGCGCTCGTCACCGGCGTCGCGGGGCGGCTGCCGTGGGCCGAGCTGGCGCGCCGTGTCGACGGACTCGACGGGGAGGTCGAGTTCCGTTGGAGGGTGCAGCCGGGCACGTCGCTCAAGACGGCTGCGCCCTGGTACGACGACGGCGGGGGGCGCAGCATCCTGCGCTCCGGTCTCACCACCATCGGCGTGACCGGCACCGGGCACGGCCCCTCGCCGGTCGGCTCGGGCGACGGCGAGGGCCCCGGGCTCGGCGGAGGGTTCCGGACCGCCCCGGGCAGCCGGCACCTCCTCGTCGTCGTCGGGACGCACGACGAGCCCATCCACTTCCCCGACCCGGCCAACGTCGACCGCGGCATCGACCGCACCGTCGACGCCTGGAGGACGTGGTCGAAGGAGTTCTCGTACGACGGCCCCTGGGCCACGCACGTGCAGCGCAGCGCCCTCATGCTCAAGCTGCTCATCCACAGCCCCACCGGAGCGATAGCCGCGGCCGCGACGACGTCGCTGCCGGAGAGCCTCGAGGGCGGCAAGAACTGGGACTACCGGCTGGCGTGGGTGCGCGACCTCGCGTACACCCTCGAGGCGCTGATCGGCTTCGGGCTGCGCGAGGAGACGCACGCGGCGATCTCGTGGCTGCTGCGCACCATCCGGGAGAACGGTCCCGACCTGCACGTCATGTACACGCTCGACGGGGGCCTGGACGACGGCGTCCGGAAGTACGACGTGCCCGGCTGGCGGGGCATCGGCCCGGTCGTCACGGGCAACCCCGCCCACGGTCAGCTGCAGCTCGGCGTGTACGGAGACCTCTTCGCGATCTGCCGGGCCTACGTGGACGCCGGAAACGCGCTCGACGTGGCCACCGGCCGGATGCTCGAGATGTTCGCCGACAAGGTGTGCGACCTGTGGCGGAACCCCGACTCGGGCATGTGGGAGCTGCCGGAGGTGCGGCACTACACCTCGTCCAAGATGGGCTGCTGGCAGGCGCTCCGCGACGCGGCGCACCTCGCCGAGCTGGGCCAGGTGCCGGGCAGCAGCGCCCGGTGGGAGGCGGAGGCAGAGCTCGTCCGCGCCTGGGTCGACGAGCACGGCTGGTCGGAGTCTCGCGGCGCGTACGTCATGGCACAGGGAAGCCGAGACCTCGACGCGTCGGTGCTGCTCCACGCGTTCAGCGGCTTCGACCGGGGCGAGCGGATGTCGCGCACGATCGACGCGCTGACGGGCGAGCTCGGAGAGGGCCCGCACCTGTACCGCTACACCGGCATGCGCGAGGAGGAGGCGACCTTCGTGGCCTGCAGCTTCTGGCGCGCCGCGGCGCTCGTCTGCGTCGGGCGGCACGACGAGGGCGTCGCCGCGATGGACGAGCTCGTCACGACCGGCAACGACGTCGGCATGTTCGCCGAGATGATCGAGCCGGCCGACGGGTCGTTCCTCGGAAACCTGCCGCAGGCGCTGAGCCACCTCGCGCTGATCCGCTCGGCGCTCCTGATCCGCGAGCTGGTCGGCGACGACGCCGACCGGCTCTGAGCGGCTCCCCGCGCCGAGACCGAAGACCATCCATCACCAGAGGAGAGCACCATGGCACGCGACCAGTACACGTTCACCAACCCGGCCGAGCTGTACGCCCACATCGAGCCCCAGAAGGGCCACCAGCCCGAGCCGGGCCTCGACGCCGACCTGACGCCGAAGGCGGATCTCGGCGAGGACAGCTACCGGGGCACCAGGCGGCTGCAGGGCCGCAAGGCGCTGATCACGGGCGCCGACTCCGGCATCGGCGCCGCGACCGCCATCGCCTTCGCCCGCGAGGGCGCCGACGTCGCCATGTCCTACCTGCCGGAAGAGGAGGAGGACGCCGCGCGCATCGCCGGCATCCTCGAGGACGCCGGCGTGACCGTCCTCGCCCTCCCCGGCGACCTGCGCAGCAAGGACTACTGCCGCGACCTCGTCGCCAAGACGGTCGAAGGCCTCGGCGGCCTCGACATCGTCGTGAACAACGGCGGGAAGCAGGTCTTCAACGAGGACATCACGACCCTGGACGACCAGCAGTTCGACGACACGTTCACGACGAACGTCGACGCGATGTTCTGGATCACCAAGGCCGCCGTCCCGCACCTTCCGGGCGGCGCCGCCATCATCAACACCACGTCGATCCAGGCCTACTCGCCGTCGGACATCCTGGTCGACTACGCCTCGACGAAGGCCACCATCAACGCGTTCACGAAGGCGCTGGGCCAGCAGCTGGCACCGAAGGGCATCCGCGTCAACGCCGTGGCGCCCGGGCCCATCTGGACGCCGCTGCAGGTCTCGGACGGCCAGCCGCAGGAGAAGGTGGCGCAGTTCGGCGAGGACACCCCGCTCGGCCGCATGGGCCAGCCCGCCGAGCTCGCGCCCGCCTACGTCTTCCTCGCCTCGGCGGAGTCGAGCTACGTGATCGGCGAGACGCTCAACGTCAACGGCGGCATGCCGACCCCCTGACCTCGCCCGGCAGGAGGAGAGGCCCCGCGCTCGAAGGAGCGCGGGGCCTCTCGGCACCCGTCGTCAGCGCGACACCGGCTCGGCGTCCGCCGTGTCCTCCGCGGCGGCGCGTGCACGCGAGCGGGCGACGATCCGGTTGCGGATCGAGAACACCAGCACGACCGCGAGCAGCGCGTACAGCGTGATCGCGATGGGCCCGTGGACGAGGACCGAGAAGTCGCCGTTCGCGCTCATGGCGGCGTCCCGGAGACTCGTCTCGGCGAGCGGCCCGAGCACCATGCCGATGATGAGCGGCGCCAGCGGGAAGTCGAGCGCTCGCATCAGGAACCCGAGCAGCCCGACGCCGAGCAGCATGAGCAGGTCGAACGTCGACCCCGACGTGGCGTAGATGCCCAGCGCGCAGAACACCGTGATGCCGGCGTACAGGTACGGGCGCGGGATGAGCAGCAGCTTGGCCCACAGCATCGCGAACGGCAGGTTCAGGATCAGCAGCACCACCATCGCGATGAAGAAGCTCGTCAGCAGCGACCAGACGAGGTCGGGCGCGCGGTCGAACAGCAGCGGGCCGGGCTGCAGCCCGTACTGCCGGAACGCCGCGAGCATGATCGCGGCCGTCGCCGAGATCGGGAGGCCGAGCGCGAGCAGCGCTCCCATCGCCATGCCGGTCGTCGAGTTGCCCGCCGCCTCGGGGGCGGCGAGACCGCGGATGGCTCCCTTGCCGAACATGGGCTCCTTGCGGCGCGCGTCGAGCCGCTTCTCCAGCCCGTAGGCGAGGAAGGTCGGGATCTCCGAGCCGCCGGCGGGCACCACGCCGAACGGCAGCCCGATCGCCGTGCCACGGAACCATGCCGGTGCCGCCTCCTTGAGCTCGCGCCGGCTCAGCCATGGACGGCCCGAGGGACGGATGAGCGGCTTGTCGGTGGCGTGCCGTTCGAGACAGGCGACGTAGATCACCTCCCCCAGCGCGAGGATCGCGACCGTCACGGTGACGAGCGAGATCCCGTCGAACAGGTTCGGCGAGTCCATCGTGAACCGCGGGGCGCCCGAGACGCCGTCGACGCCGATCACCGCGATCCCCAGGCCGATGAAGAGCGACGTGAGGCCCTTCACGACGTTGTCGGTGACGACCGAGGAGGTGGCGGCGAACGCGAACACCGCGAGCGCGAAGAACTCCGCCGGCCCGAACCGGCTCGAGAAGTCGGCGAGGGCGGGCGCGACGAAGACGACCACGATGGAGGCGATGAAGCCGCCGATGAAGGCTCCGATCGCGGCGGTGGCGAGTGCCTGCGCCGCCCTGCCGTTCAGCGCCATCCGGTGCCCCTCGAACGTCGAGGCGATGGCCGACGCCTGACCCGGGGTGTTCATCAGGATGCCCATGGTCGAGTCGCCGAAGAGACCGCCGAAGTAGACGCCGGCGAACATGATGAACGCCGCCGTGGGGTCGAGCGAGAAGGTGACGGGGAGCAGAAGCGCCACCGCCATCGACGACCCGAGCCCGGGGAGGACGCCGACGGCCGTGCCGAGGAGGCACCCCACGAGCACCCAGAGCAGGTTGGCGGGGGTGAGCGCGCCGGCGAAGCCCTCGCCGAGGAGCTGAAGAGCATCCATGTCAGAACCCTCCGAGAAGACCGGACGGGAGCGGCATCCCGAGCAGCATGTCGAATCCGATGTAGGCCAGCGAGCTCACGGTGAGCCCGACGGCGAGAACCTGGAGCGGCCGTGCGGCGCCGAAGCCCCGGGCGACGCCCCAGAAGAGCAGCCCCGCCGCGATGACCCAGCCGAGCAGGTCGAGCAGGAAGGCGAAGGCCAGGAAGGAGCCGACGACCCAGGCGAGCGACCGCGCATCGACGCGCACGGCGCGCGCCGGCCGTTCCTCGCCCGCGCCGTCGGCCTCCGCTTGGGCCGCCTCGAGCTCGGCGACCAGCGGGTCGGGCAGGGAGCGCACCTCGCGGATCGCGGAGACCACGAGGGCCGCGGCGAAGACGTAGAGGCCTGTCGCGATGATCGCGGGGAAGAACTGCGGCCCCGGGAAGACGGTGCCCTCCGGCACCCGCATGGTGAGGATCCCGACGACCAGGTAGGTGGCGAACGCGGCGATGATCGCCGGCATCGTGAGCCCCTTGAGCAACGCGGCGATGCCGGGAGCCGAGGTCAGCCGGAGCCGGTCGCCGATGACGGCCGAGGCCGCGGTGGGGTTGGCGGGGAAGGTCACAGTCCCATCTCCTCGTACAGAGCCCGGATGCGGGCCTCCTCGTCGTCGAGGAACGCCTCCAGCTCGTCCCCGGTGATGATGCGCTCGGTCCAGTGGTAGCGGTCGACGGCGTCGCTCCACTCCGGCGTGTCCACGCTCTGGAGGACCAGCTCGGTGAGGGCGGTGACGTCGTCGTCGTCGAGGCCCGACGGAGCCGAGAGCGAACGCCAGTTCGTCAGGGAGACGTCATAGCCCTGCTCGGCGGCGGTCGGGATGTCGATGCCCTCGACGGGCTCCTTCGCGACCAGCGCGAGCGCGCGCAGCCGGCCCGCCTCGATCTGGTCGATGTTGTCGGGATACCCGCCGGCCGCCGCGCGCGCCGTCCCGTTGAGGAGCGCCTGGATCGCCTCGCCGCCCCCGTCCGACGAGATGTAGGTGGTGTCGACGGGATCGATTCCGGCGGCGAGCGCGAGGTCGGTCACGACGAGCTGATCGAAGGAGCCGCCTCCGGTCCACGGGATCGACTTCGGGTCGTCCCGCCACGCCTCCACCAGATCGCCGAGCGTCTCGTAGGGCGAGTCCGCGGGGACGACGATGACGTCGTACTCCTCGACGACCACCGCGAGCGGGGTCACGTCGGCGAGCGTCGCGGCCGAGTCGAACTGGATCGTCGCGGCCAGCAGCCCCGTGCCGCCGACGAGCAGGTTGTTCGGCTCCCCCTCGAGCACCGATACGTTGCCGAGCGCGATGGTCCCGCCGGCACCCGGCATGTTGACCACCTGGACGTTGTTCACCAGGCCGTTCGCCTTCTGCGCCTGCTGCAGCTCGCGAGCGACGCCGTCCCAGCCTCCGCCGGCTGCCGCGGGGGCGACGATCGTCATGGAGGCGTTGATCTCCTGCCCGGTCGCGGCAGAGCTGATCGATCCGTACGTCGCCACGCCGACGGCGGCGGCCGCGACGGCGCCGCCGATGACCCGGCCGACCACGGAACGCGTGCTGGGGGACTTCTTCGTCATGGGGTTCCTTCCGCGCGGACATCGTCGTCTCCGCGAGATCGACCTAGGATGGCACCGCGCCGCCGACCCCCGGCCCCGCCACGGATTTGTTCTCTTTTCCGCGCATGCCGCAAGGTGGCGGCATGCGCTCACCGCCGCGAGGAGGCGCGCACGATGCCCTTCCGCCCGACCCAACGGGGCGTCCGACTGCTGATGCTCGTGCTGCCCTCGGTGATCACGCTCGCCGCCCTGTCGGTCACGACGGCGGTCGCGCTGTCCCTGCAGGAGAGCCGGATCCGCGAGGCGACCGCGGAACGGGTGCAGGAGGTCGCGACGAGTCTCGCCGTGCTGCGCGAGGTGCGCGAGGTGCTCGAGCAGGCGACGACCGCCGGGGCGCCGGACGACCTGGCCGATGCGGCCGATCTCGCCGACGCGACCGGGAGGCTGCAGCCGATCGCCGAGCTGGTCGCGCAGGCCGCCGGCGTCTACTACGTCGTGGTGACCGACGACGAGGGCGTCCGCATCACGCACCCCCTCGCCGCCGAGCGAGGCGTGCAGGTGTCCACCACGAACGAGTCGGTGCTGGCGGGAACGCCCTTCCTCGGCACGGAGACCGGCCCTTCCGGTCCGTCGTTCCGGGCGAAGGAGCCGGTGCGGGACGACGACGGCGACATCGTCGGCATGGTGGCGGTCGGTGTGCGCGAGGCGGACATCGCGGCGGAACGCGCCGACGCGCTGGGCGCGCTCCTGCCGTGGGCCGTCGGCGCTCTCGTCGTCGCGACGCTGGCCAGCTCGGTGCTCACGGCGGCCGTCGAGCGACGCTTCCGCCGGCTGGACGGGCTGGCCGCGGAGCACGCGCAGATGCAGCGCACGACGACGGCGCTGCGGGAGCAGGCGCACGAGTTCCACACCCGGCTGCACGTGGTCCACGGCCTCGTGTCCCGCGGGGACGCCGGCGGGGCGCTGGGATACATCGAGGGCGTGGTCCCGGTGGCGGGCGCGGACGCGGACCCGTCGGCGGACGCACCGCTCCTCGACGCGACGGTGCACGCGGTGCGCGCGGAACTGCTCGAGCGCGGAACCCAGGTGGAGTTCGAGCTGCGGGTCGCCGCGGACATCGACGACGAGGTCGTCACCGTGCTGTCGAACCTGTGCCGCAACGCCGGGGAGGCCGGCGCCACCCGGGTCCGGTGCACCCTGGAGGATCTCGCCGGCCGCCTCGTCGGCGCGGTCGAGGACGACGGGCCCGGAGTCGACGCACGCATCGCGTCGCGGATCTTCTCCCCCGGGTTCTCTTCGAAGCCGGACGCGACGGGGTGGGGGCGCGGGGTCGGCCTCGAGCTGGTGCGGCGCATCGTGACGTCGCGCGGCGGCACCGTCGAGGTGGGCTCGTCCGCGCTCGGCGGCGCGCGGTTCGCCTTCGACATGGCGGCCCAGCGATGACGGCCGACATCCGGGTCCTGGTGGTCGACGACGACCAGGGTGCACGCGCCCTGCACTGCAGGTTCGTGGCGGAGGCGCCCGGCTTCGCCGTCGCGGGCACGGCCGCGACCGGAAGGGAGGCGCTCGCGCAGGCGCGCGGCGTCGACCTCGTGCTGCTCGACATGCGCCTGCCCGACATCAGCGGCGTGGAGGTGCTGCACCGGCTCCGCACGCTCGGCGAGAGCGGTCCGGACGTGCTGGTCATCAGCTCGTCGCAGGATCAGACGACGGTGCGGCAGGCGATCGCCGCCCGCGTCAGGGGATACCTGGTGAAGCCGTTCACCCAGGCTGCGCTGCGCGAACGGCTGGAGCAGTATCGCGCGGCACGGCGAGACACCGCCGAGGCCGCGCGGGAGCGACCTCTGGCTCAGGGCGAGATCGACCGGCTGCTGGCGACGGGAGGCATCCGCACCGTCGCCCCCTCGGGGCGACGGCCCGCGACGGCCGCCGGCCTGCCGAAGGGCCTCGCGGAGCACACGCTCGCGCGCGTGGTCGCAGCCCTCGACCCGGTGGCGGCGATGTCGACCGCGGAGGTGGCGTCGGCGTGCGGTCTCTCTCGGGCGACAGCCCACCGCTATCTGACGCACCTGGTCGACGCCGGCGTGATAGACCTCGCCTACCGTTACGGCCGACGCGGCCGACCGGAGGTGCTGTACCGGCTGGTCCCGTCGGGCCGATGACCGCGACCCCGCGGCGTTCCTGAGACGAGAGGCCGGCCCGCGCCTCAGCCGGCCGACGGGCCGGCCGGCGCGCTCTCGGCGGCGAGCTCGCGCGCACGGGCCAGTGCGGCGGCGGTCGCCTCGCGGAACACCCCGTCGAGGCCGGCGTCCTGCAGCACCCCGATGGCCCGCTCGGTCGTGCCCTTCGGGCTCGTCACGCGGCGACGCAGCTCGGCGGGATCCTCGCCGGACGCCTCGAGCAGCGCCGTGGCTCCGATGAACGTGCCCTCGCTCATCCGTCGCGCATCGGCCTCGTCGAAGCCGAGACCGACGGCGGCGCGCGTCAGCTCCTCGATCAGCAGGAAGACGTAGGCGGGCCCCGAGCCGGACACCGTGGATAGGGCGTCGATCTGCTCCTCGGGGACCTCGATGACGGTGCCGACCGTCTCGAACAGCGCCCGCACCGTCGCGACGTCCTCCGCCGATGCGGCCGGTCCCGCCGCGAGGCCGGTGACGCCCTTGCCGACCAGCGACGGCGTGTTCGGCATCGAGCGCAGCGCCACGACGTCGTCGCCGAGGACCGACGCGAACGTCCCCAGCGTCACGCCCGCGGCCAGGCTCACGACGATCGCGTCCGGGCGCACGTGCGGCGCGATCTCGCGGAGCAGGTCGGGCACCATCGCGGGCTTCACCCCGACCAGCAGCACCCGCGCGTCCGCTGCCGCCCGCGCGTTCCCGTCGGGCTCGTCGGCCAGCGCGATGCTGCGCACGCCTTCCAGCTCGGCGAGCTCGGCGGCCTTCTCCGCCGTGCGGTTCGTGGCGACGATGCCGCCGTCGACCGGGATGCCGCTCGCGACGACGCCGCGCAGGATCGCGCCGCCCATCGAGCCGGCACCGAGGAACGCGAGCGAAGGCAGGGAATCGACCATGCCCCTCATCCTACGAAGACGTCGCATCCGTAGACTCATCGCCATGAGTGCAGAGCGCAGTGAGCACGGCGGCGGGCACGGCGGCGGAAAGGCGATCCTGGCCGCGTTCCTGGCGAACATGGGCATCGCCGTGGCGAAGTTCATCGGGTGGCTGCTGTCGGGCTCCGCCTCGATGCTCGCCGAGGCGATCCACTCCGTCGCCGACTCGGGCAACCAGCTGCTGCTCATGCTCGGAGGCCGGAAGGCGCGCCGAGCGGCCGACCGCGAGCACCCCTTCGGGTACGGGCGCGAGCGCTACGTGTACGCCTTCGTCGTGGCGATCATCCTGTTCTCCGTGGGCGGCCTGTTCTCGATCTACGAGGGCGTGGACAAGCTGACGCATCCGCACGCGCTCGACGAGCAGTGGTGGTGGCTGCCGCTGGTCATCCTGTCGGTCGCGATCCTGCTCGAGTCGTTCTCGCTGCGCACCGCCGTCAGGGAGAGCGCCGCGATCAAGGCCAAGGGTCAGTCGTGGATCTCGTTCGTGCGGCACGCCAAGGCGCCGGAGCTTCCCGTCGTGCTGCTGGAGGACGTGGCGGCGCTGTTCGGCCTCGTGTTCGCCCTCTTCGGCGTCGGGCTCACCGTCGTCACGGGCAACACCTTCTTCGACGCGCTCGGCACGCTGATGATCGGCTGCCTGCTGATCCTCGTCGCGATCGTGCTCGGCATCGAGACCAAGAGCCTGCTGGTCGGCGAGGGCGCCACGATGGCCGACTTCGACCGGATCGTCGCCGCGATCGAGAAGGGCCCGGAGGTCGAGAAGCTCATCCACATCAAGACGCTCTACGTGGGGCCCGAAGAGCTGCTCGTCGCCGCGAAGGTCGGCCTGCCGCAGGACAAGCTGCTGCTCGACGTCGCCTCCGACATCAACGCGGTAGAGGAACGCATCCGGGAGGCCGTGCCCGCGGCCCGCATCGTCTACCTCGAACCCGACGTGTACCGCCCGGCGGGGCTCCCCCAGCCCGAGACCGACGCGATCATCCTCAAGTCAGCCGACTGAGGCGCACGGGCTGACAGACTGGCCCGCATGGAGTACTGCGTCTTCACAGAGCCCCAGCAGGGCGCCTCGTACGACACCCAGCGCGTGTTCGCCCAGGCCGCCGAGAGGCACGGCTTCGACGGCTACTTCCGCTCGGACCACTACCTCGCGATGGACGACGCGGACGGCCTGCCCGGGCCGACCGACGCCTGGATGACCCTCGCAGGGCTGGCGCGCGAGACCGAGCGGATCCGGCTCGGCACGCTCGTCTCCTCCGCCACCTACCGCGTGCCGGGGATCCTCGCCATCCAGGTCGCGCAGGTCGACGAGATGTCCGGCGGACGCGTCGAGCTCGGGCTCGGGACGGGGTGGTTCGAGGCCGAGCACCGGGCGTACGGCATCCCCTTCCCGCCGAAGCGGTTCGACCTGCTGGAGGAGCAGCTCGCGATCGTGACCGGGCTCTGGGCGACGCCCGCCGGCGAGCGGTTCTCGTTCCACGGAGCGCATCACGACCTGACCGACTCCCCCGCGCTGCCCAAGCCCACGCAGGCGCGCATCCCCGTCATCGTCGGGGGCGGCGGGCCGCGGCGCACCCCGGCGCTCGCGGCGCGCTACGCGAGCGAGTTCAACATCGGGTTCCAGCCGGAACCGGTCGTGGCCGACAAGTTCGCCGGGGCGGTCGCCGCGTGCGAGCGCGCCGATCGCGACCCCGCCACGCTGAAGCTGTCGGTCGCGCTGCCGACGCTCGCCGGCCCGACGGAGGCCGACCTGGCGCGACGGGCGTCGGTCATCGGCCGCGACCTCGACGCGTTCCGCGGCGACACCAACGTCTGCGGCTCGTCGGCCGAGATCGTCGACAAGGTGGCGCGCCTGGTCGAGCTGGGAGCGGAGCGGGTCTACTTCCAGCTCCTCGACATGACCGACCTGGACCAGCTCGCCTATCTCGGCGAGGAGGTCCTGCCCCGGCTGCCGCACTGATCCGGCGGCGTCGCCGCCTCGGGCGGCTCGGAAGCCGGTCTAGGCCGTGCCGCTCAGAGCAGGTCGTTCTCCGCCTCTTCGATGACGCCGCTCCACCATGAATCCGGCCCAGTCGCGGTGCTATCAATCGCGTGTAGCCGCTTTCGGAGCTTCCTCAGCCGTGCGCGGTGAGAGAGCCCCTTGTCTGCTGGGGGCACGCGAGGACGGACCCGCCCCTCCCGGAAAGCACGAAGACGCTCCGCGGCCTGTTCAGCCGTCATCGTCACCGGCGTCGGGGCAGATGGCCCGGAGCTCAGATACTCCGCGAAAGCCTCGAGGAAGCCTTCGGTGGCCCTCCTGTCGCGGTTGAGCGGGAAACAAGCGCCTGTGGCAGGGTCGCACACCGATGTCGTCCCGTCACCGTTCTCCATGACCAGAAACTCTCCGTCGTGGACAGTACCGATTTCACGAGCCCCGGAATCGACGTTGTCCCTCGCTGTTACCAGGTACAGGCGGATGCCGAACAGATGCTCCTCACGCACGCCCTGGATCTTACCGAGGCGGACCGCAACAGCCTCAACTCCGCAGCGCCACCTTGATCAACACGCCCTAGGCGACGTCGCGCACGGCGGGCTCGAGGTCGGGCCAGGCGAAGCGGTAGCCGGCGCTCTCGAGGCGTTCGGGCACGACCCACCGGCTCTTCAGCACGAGCTCCGGCTCCGTGCGCAGCAGCCACATCGCCGGCTCGAGCATGAACCGCCACGCGGGCAGCCCGATCGGCATCCCCACCGTGCGGCGCAGCGTCGCCATCAGCGTGCGGTTATCGCGGGGGCTCGGGGCCGCGAGGTTCACGGGGCCGTCGAGGTCGTCGCGGGAGATCAGGAACCGCATCGCGCCGATCACGTCGTCGAGGTGGATCCAGCTGAACCGCTGACGGCCGTGCGTGCGGTGCCGGGGCGCGCGGCCGTCCCCGGACGGGTCGGTCCCGATCCCCCGGTAGCGGCGGCCTCCCCGGAACCACCAGCCGTCGATCTGCGGGCCGCCGAGACCGATCCGCGCGAGCCGGAGCAGCATCCTCGTCGCGGGCCCGTCGCCGAGCACGATCGCCATGCGCAGAGCCACGCGCCGCGTTCCGGGCAGCTCGCCGGCGAAGAGCTCGCGCTCCCACTCCCGCGCGACGTCCACGGAGAACCCGGTGCCGAGCTCTCCGGCCGACTCGGTGTTCGGCCGGTCCATCGCGTGGCGGTAGATCGTGGCGGTGCTCGCGTTCAGCCAGACGCGCGGCGGCCGCGCGGCCGCGGCTACCGCCTCCCGCAGCTCGCGTGTGGTCTCGACGCGCGAGCGCAGGATCTCGTCGCGGTTGCGATCCGTGTAGCGGCAGTTCACCGACTTCCCGGCGAGGCCCACGAGCACGTCGGCGCCGTCCACCGCCGCCGCGATGGCCGCCGCGTCGCCCCACCGCACCGGTCCCGATCTTCCGATCGTCCGCACCTCGTAGCCGTCGTCCTCGAGCGCGCCGACGACCGCCCGCCCCACGAAGCCGGAGGCCCCGGCGACCACCGCGACGCGGCTCATCGGCGCGCCTCGAAGAATCCGCGCAGCTGCCGCCGCGCCTCGTCCTCTCGCACGCCGCCGACCACCTCGGCGCGATACGGCAGGCGACGGTCGCGCACGACGTCGTACATCGAGCCGGCCGCGCCGGCCTTGTCGTCCCAGGCCCCGAAGACGAGCCGCGACACCCGCGCCTGCAGCAGCGCGCCCGCGCACATCAGGCACGGCTCGAGCGTGACGACGAGGGTGCAGCCCTCGAGGTTCCACGAGCCGGTGCTCCGGGCCGCCTCGCGCATCGCCACCACCTCGGCATGGGCCGACGGGTCGCAGTCCGCCTCGCGGCGGTTGCGTCCCTCTCCGATCACGGTTCCGGACGCGTCCAGGACGACCGCGCCGACGGGCACCTCGCCCGACCGGTCCGCCTCGGCGCCCAGCGCGAGCGCGCGCTCCATGGCGGCGGTGTCGCACTCCTGCGGGGTCATGGGACGAGCCTACGGTCTGCCTCGAGGCGGATCGGATTCAGGCAGCACGATCCGCGGCCGGTAGCCTGAGGTCATGCGCTTGCACGTCGCCGACCACCCGCTCATCACGCACAAGCTGACCGTGCTGCGCGACAAGAGCACCCCGTCGCCGGTGTTCCGACAGCTCACCGAGGAGCTGATGACGCTGCTCGCGTACGAGGCGACCCGGAACGTGCGCGTGGCGCCGGTCGAGATCGAGACCCCGGTCACGACGACCACGGGCGTGAAGATCAGCGATCCGCGCCCGCTGGTCGTGCCGATCCTGCGCGCCGGACTCGGGATGCTCGAGGGCATGACCAAGCTGGTGCCGACCGCAGAGGTGGGTTTCCTCGGCATGGCGCGCGACGAGGAGACCTTCGAGCCCGTCACCTACGCCGAGCGCCTGCCGGACGACCTGAGCGACCGGCAGTGCTTCGTGCTCGACCCGATGCTCGCCACGGGCGGGTCGCTGGGAGCGGCCATCGAGTTCCTGTTCCAGCGCGGAGCGCAGGACGTCACCGCCGTCTGCCTGCTCGGCTCCCCCGAAGGCGTGAACGCGATCCAGAAGCAGGTCGACGGACGCGACGTGACGCTGGTGCTCGGCGCCCTCGACGAGCGCCTCAACGAGAAGGGCTACATCGTGCCCGGTCTCGGCGACGCGGGCGACCGCCTGTACGGCACCGTCTGACGTCCCTCAGGCCCCACCGACCAGGCGCGCGAACACGCTGAGCCGGGTGACGCCCTCGGGCGTGTGCGGAAGGTCGTCGAGCAGGGCCGGCGAGTGGATCAGATAGGCCGCGACCTTCGCGCGGGAGACCGCGACGTTGAGGCGGTTCTGCAGCAGGAGGAAGTCCGAACCGCGGGGCGCATCGCGACCGCTCGAGGCCGCGAGGGTCACGATCGCCACGGCCGCCTCCTGCCCCTGGAAGCGGTCGACGGTGCCCACGCGCACCTCGTCGTAGCCGGCCGCGGCGAGGGAGTCCTCCACACGCTGCTGCTGAGCGTTGTAGGGAGCCACCACGATCAGGTCGGCCTGCGCCAGCGGCCTCGGCGGGCAGGCCGTCGAGGCGCCTCCGTCGCCGATCTCGATGTCGGTGTAGGCCCGGCCGAGCAGGTCGGCGACGATCCGCACGACCTCGTCGGCCTCCTCGGGTGACTCGGTCGCGTTGCCCCGATGTCGCACGGGCACGACGTGCAGCCCCGGCTCGACGCCTTCGACACCGCGCGTCTCGGCGGCGGGATGGGAGGCCAGGCGCCCGTCGTACGAGAGGTGCGACACGGCGGCGGAGACCTCGGGATGCATGCGCCACGACCTCGCCAGGAAGTATCCGTGGCTCTCCGGGATGACCTGCTCCCCGTCCATGACCCAGCCGAGCGCGGACGTGTCGACCGGCTCGGGATGGGTGCCCTGGCTCACCTGAGGCAGCTGCTGAGGATCGCCGAGCAGCAGCAGCCGCGAGGCCGCGAGAGAGACCGCGATCGTCGAGGCCAGTGAGAACTGCCCCGCCTCGTCGACGACGAGCAGGTCCAGGCTGCCACGCGGAACGCGGGCCTCGTGGGCGAAGTCCCACGCCGTGCCGCCGACGACGTGTCCGCCCGGGTGTTCGGCGGTGAACGACGCGACGCCGTTCTTCGGGATCACCGTGAACACCGGCTCGGCGTCCGTCGAGCCCGACTTCGGCGCCTTTGCGACCGATCCCGCCGGCACGCCGGCGGCGACGATGCGCTCGAGCATGTTCTCGACCACCGCGTGCGACTGCGCGACCACGCCGACCTTGAAGCCGTGCTCGTTCACGAGACGGGCGATCGCGTGCGAGCCCACGTAGGTCTTGCCGGTGCCGGGAGGCCCCTGCACAGCGAGGTAGCTGCGATCGAGGTCGCGGACGGCCGCGACGATGGCCGAGACGTCGTCGCGCTCTCCCGCCTCGCGTCCTGAGGGCAGCATGCCCGCTCTGGTGCGCGGCGGACGCCGCCGCAGGATGTCCGTCGCCGGCCCGGGCGGCAGCTCGTCGCCCGCAGCCAGCACCTGCTCGGCCCAGGCGTCGATCGCCTTCTGCTGATTGCCTGCCTGCGGGGGCGCGGACGGCGTGAGCGCGATCGGCAGGTCGTCCCAGGTCGCGCCGCCGATGGACGTCTCGGACACGACCACGCCGTCCTCGAGCTCTGCCAGCACGTCGACGCTGCGGCCGATGTGGATCCAGCGCGACGAGACGTCGGCCTCGAACGGAGCCGGACGCGGGTACAGCACGAACGGCTGCGCCCCCTCCTTGAGACGGGTGCCCGGAGCGAGGTCGCCGCGCAGCTCGACCACGCGCCGCACGGCGCGTTGACGCCCGCCCTCGGGCACGGCCCAGTCGTGCAGCACCCGGCTGCGGGCGGCGTCGACCGACACGACGTCGCGGGTGTCGGCCCAGAGCGAGAGGGGCTCGCGCAGCCGCTGGAAATGCGACTGCCAGAAGCTCTTGCGCTCGCGCGGGTAGTAGTCGATCGCGGCGGCTCCGAGTCGCAGGGCGACCGCGTCGGGAGCGTCCGGCGCAAGGTCCGCGGCCCGCGCGTCGAGCGAGACGGCGAGCGGCGAGGGCTCGTAGGCGAACGCCTCGTGCTCGTCCTTCGGGGCCGGCAGCACGCCGGCCTCCCGCGCGCGCTCGACGAGCCAGTCGCGCAGGCGCCGGGTCGACACGCAGTCGTACCGGTTGTAGTCGGCGAGGTCGTCGAGGATCTCCTGCGCCGTGCGTGTGTCGCCGGCCACGAGCAGCTCGCGCGCCTCGACATAGCGCAGGATCGAGTCGCCGCCCTGCTGGACGTCCTGCGTCCGCACCTCGCCGCCCATGTACAGCGGCTCGAGCTTCTTGATCGAGTAGGAGCGCGATCCGACGCGCAGCGCCCGGCGCACGATCGGGTAGAGGTCGACGAAGAGCTCCTCGCGGAGCATGCGGTCGACGTCGGCCTCGCGCACGCCGTGACGCGCTGCCATCGCCGCCAGGTGCGTCGGCTCGTACGGCGCGTAATGGTAGATGTGCATGTCGGGATGCGCCGCGCGGCGGGCGTCGACGAAGTCGCAGAACCGTTCGAGCGCCGCCTTCTCCTCGGCGAAGCTGTGCGCCCACAGCGGCGTGTACTGCTCCTGGAGGTCGACCCAGCCGAAGAGGTAGTCGATCCCGTACCTCTCGCTGCCCCACCGTCCGCCGTGCGTCGCGGACCCCGGTTCGCTGTAGAGCGGGTCGCCCTCGAAGTCGAAGAAGATGTCGCCCCGGTCGGGACGAGGCATGGTCGCGAGCGCCTCCGGCAGCACGACCTCGTATCGGGGCAACGCGACGGCGCCTTCCGGCTGCGAGGCCGCGCCCTCGGCGGCGCCGCCCTCGCCGGCGAGCTGCAGCCGCGCCTGTGTCCGCAGTCCCGCGAAGGTGTCGGGGCTCATCCCCGGGGGCGCCGCCGCCGCGCCGGCGAGCTCGTCGATCGAGCGGATGCCCGCGGCGCGCAGGCGCTCGCGCTGCACGGGACGCATGCCGGCGACGAGGAGCAGGTCGCGGTGGGCGACGACCTCCTGCTCGCAGGTCGCGCACCGGCCGCACGCGACCACGCCCAGATCGCCCCAGGCGACCGGATCGCCCGACGCCCCGAGGTCGAGGCGGCGATCGGCGATCAGCGCACGCAGTCGCGAGCGGCGAACGCGGAAGAGCGGCATCAGGTCGTCCACACGGTGCGTCGACGTCGTCCCGTCGCCCAGCAGCAGGTCGACCTCGTCCGAGCGCGGGACGCCCAGCCGGTCGAGCTGATCGGCGTATGCCGCGAGCTGCATCAGCGCGGTGACCTTCGCGCGACGAGCGAGCTTGGAGTCCTGCACCCGCCAGCGCCCGTCGGCGTCGCGAAGCAGGAAGTCTGCGAAGCCCACGAACTCATCGGTGGAGAACGCGGCCTGGAAGACGACGCGAGCAGACGGATCGGCCAGCGCCGCCGCCGTCGCCGCGGTGGCGACGGACATCGCCTCCGCGTCGCTCGCACGAGCGGCGGGGACCTCCACCACGGCGGAGCCGGAGTCGTTGCGGTAGGCGTCCAGCACCCGCGCCTCGTGGGCGTCGCCCATCCGCGCCGCACGCTCGAGCATCTCGTCCTCGGGCTCGTCCACCTCCGGCACGCGACCGAGGCGGGAGTCGAGCTTCCGAAGCCACGCGAACTCACACTCGGCGGCGACCTTCAGGTCGCTCGCGCTCCATACGACGCGCTGCTCGGTCTGGATGTATCGCACGTTCCGAGGCTAGACGCGGCGTCGGACATCCGGCGTCGACCGTGCACAGGCCGCGGCACCGACAGAGAGGGCCACGACGATCGGCCTCACGAGCTGACGGGCGTCGCGGAGCTCCGGCCCGCGCCGTACGCGAGCGCCCTCAGCAGCCATTCCGCGGGCCCGCGCCGTCCGGCCCGCTCGAGCGCCATCGCGACCCCGACCGAGACCAGCCAGACCGCGACCGCGAACAATGCGGCCTGCCACGGTGAGAGCACCCCGCCGAGCCCGAGACCCCACGCGCAGAGCACCGGCGCGAAGATCACCGACTGCAGCAGGTACGACGACAGCGACCGCTTGCCGACCGCGGCGAGCGCACGCCCGATCGCCCCCGGGGCGCGGCCCGCGCCGGCCGTCGCCAGAGCGAACAGCGCCACATAGCCGAGAGCGGCGAAGAGGCCGGTGACCGACTGGAGCATCACCGCCGTCCAGTCCGGGACGTCCCAGGCGCCGTGGTGCACCAGCAGCTCCGGGACGGCACCCGCCCAGCCGACGGCGACTCCCACGATGGCGGTGCGACGCAGCAGCGTGCGGTGCTCCCACGGCGCCTCGAGCACCCTCCTGCGTGCGAACACGATGGCCAGCAGGACGGCGGCGGGCACCACGAGCCCGATGACGCCCTGGCCGACGACCAGGGGCGCCCAGAACGCCAGGCGCGGCAGGATCGACGCCGTGTACGGGGAGATCCCCGCGAGCTGCGGCAGCGAGGCCTCCGTCATCGCGACGTACTCGGGCGGGATCGTGAGCCCGCCGACGATGCCGAGGGCCGCGCCGGCGGCCAACAGCGACACCAGCACGATCGCCCACGTCCAGAGCGTGCGATCGGCTCTGCGGAGGAAGAGCCAGACGACGATGAGGCCGATGAGGCCGTAGGCGCCCAGCACGTCGCCGTACCAGAGCAGCGCGGCGTGCACCGCGCCGAACACGATCAGCAGGAGATTGCGCACCTGGAGCAGCCGTCGCGCCGCCCTCTCGTCGCGCCCCAGCGCCTGCTGACGGGTGTAGAGCTGCCAGATCCCGTAGCCGAACAGGAACGCGAAGAGCGGATAGCTGCGTCCGTCGATCGCGATGATCGCGACCGACTGCCACACCGCGTCGAGCCCCGTCGTCCCGACACGGTGCGCGTTCACCGACGACGTGGTGTGCCCGTACAGGAACCACGACACGTTCGCGAGCGCGATCAGCAGCAGCATGAGCCCGCGGGCGACGTCGGGGGCCACGGCGCGACCCGCGGTCGTGGAGGACGTCTCGTGTCTCACCGTCATGGTTCTCCCCTCCGCGCGGTGAAGGCGCGTGGCGTCGGTCGCCGTCGTCCATCCTGGCGGGACGGCCGCGACCCCCACAACCTCGCCCGGTCGCGGCGGACCGCCCTCAGCGCTCCGGCGGGGCTTCGGCCTCGGCTTCGGCTTCGGCTTCGGCTTCGGCTTCGGCTTCGGCTTCGGCCGGATCGTCGCCTCGTCGGGCCGGTGCGACCGGCGCCGCGTCCGTGCGCCCGCGATGGCGGAGCGCGACGGCGCCGCCCGTCACCGCCAGCGCCCCCAGGAGCAGCAGCAGGCCGGCGAGCACCCACTCGGCACGCACCTGTACCATCGCGGGGCGCAGCCCGTCGTGCAGCAGGCGGCCGCCGTCCGGCAGGGCGAGCAGCACCACCCCGGCGATCGCCGCGGCGGCGAAGGCCGCCCCGAAGACGATCCCCGCCCACCGGGTGCGCGGCGCCGCGCCCGCTGTCGTCGTGTCGTTCTCACTCATCGTCAGTTCCCCCAGACATCGATGATGACGTCGCCCTGCTTCTGGTCGAGCACGATCGTCCGTGTCGGGACGTCCGCCCCGCCGTCGTGCGTCCAGCGGACGAAACCGTCCCGCATGGCGGGCTCGCTGGTGCGTGCGTAGCCGTCGTCGCCATACCTGTTGACCCAGAGCTGACCGCCGTCCCCCAGCGTGGCCTCGATCACGACGTCGACGTCGGCCTGCACCGAGATGCGCGTCTCGCCGCTGCCCTTCTCCACGGTCGTGACGCCGTCGCCGCCGTCCCAGGCCCCGACCTCGAGCTGGAGCGCGCCGAACGGCTGGACGATCTCGTAGGCGCCCTGCGGCGGATAGCGCACCGCGCCGGGCGGGACGAGCTCATCGAACGACGCGGCGAGCGCGCCCGTCCCGCCGACGGCGAGCAGCACGATGGCGACCGCGGCGAGGAAGCCGCTGCGACGGCGAAGCGCGCCCGCCAGCACCATGGCGAGCCCGACCGCGGCGGCCGCGCTCAGGAAGGCGGCGGGGATCGCGCGCTCGGACGCGTACGGCTGGAAGGCGAACCAGACGCCGACGCCCGCCAGCAGGGCGGTGCCGAGCGCGATCACGACGAACGAGACCGACGTGCGCGGCTTAGCCGCCCGCCGTTCCGCGCGCAGGCGTGCGGCCTCGGCCCGGAAGGCGGCGCGCTCGGCGACGAGCCGCGCGCGTGCCTCGGCGGCGGCGGCCTGGTCGCCGTCGGCCTGACGCCTGCGCCACTGCTCGTGCTGCTCGCGCCACGCGGCGTGCTGCTCGCGCCAGGCGTCGAGCTCGGCGGCCGACGCGAGCGCCGAGAGCGGCTCCGGCGGCTCGGGGGCGGAGGAAGGGGGCGGGGCGACACCCGAAGTCGCCCCGCCGGAGACGGCGGCTGTGCCCGACAACCCGCCGTCGTCCCCCGCGAGGGGGAGATCTGCGCGCGCCGGCCGACGCCGGCGCACAAGCCATGCCACGACCGCCGCGACGGCGCCCAGGATCGACAGCCCCAGCAGCCACCCGCCGAGCTCCCAGACGAAGCGTCCCGGGTAGGAGGACTGCGCGATAGCCTCCATCGCCGACGTGCCGAGGGCCGTGTGCGCGATCGCCAGCAGCACGGCGCCGAGCACGCCCAGGAGCGCGGGGCCCGAGCCCGCGCGCATCTGCAGCGGGATGCGACCCCTGTCGTCCGGGACGAGCGCCCAGGCCAGCGCGTACGCCCACAGCAGCGGGAAGCCGAGGACGGTCAGCACGACCGCCACGCCGCGGACGATCAGGACGTCCACGCCGATGCGCTCGGCGACGGCGAGGCACAGGCCTCCGGCCCAGCCGTCTCCCCGCACGAAGCCGAGGGAGCGGATCCAGGTGAACACGCCCGCCTCGCGATCGCCCGCCGGCGGGGTGTCCGCCGGGGCGCTCGGACGCTGCGGCGTGGTGGTCGATTCGGTCATGATCCGATCGTGCCCCGCGGCACGCGTCGGGTTCTATGAGGGGTCACCCTGATCCATCCCGGAAACCTGCGCCGCGCCGCGTGCCCGGATGGTTTCATGGCACCCATGACCGTCATCCCGGCCACCGGACGACAGGGCCCGCCCATGGCGCCGGCCGCGCCGTCGCCGTCCGCGCCGCCTCCGCTGAAGCGCCCCCACGACATGCTGCTCTCGGGCACCGCCCAGGCGCTCGCCGACCACCTCGGCTGGCGCGTCGGCGCGGTGCGCACGATGTTCGTCGCGACGACGCCGATGCTGGGGTTCGGCGCGCTGCTCTACCTGTGGATGTGGGCGACCGTGCCGCGGGAGGCGGCCGAGAAGCGCACCACGCGCCGTGTGCCGGCCGCCTGGGCGATGCTGGCGTCCGCCGCCGTGCTGCTCGTGTCGTCGTTCGGCCGCTACCACGACGGGACGGGGCCGGGCTGGCTGCCGCCCGCGAGCCTCCTGCCCGTCTATGCGACGGTGCTGCTGAGCGTCGGGGCGGGCGTCTGGTCGGCGCTCGTGGATCGCCGCGACCCCGCTCGCGGGACCGGGCACGACATCGCCGTGCGGGCGGTCGCGACGGCGCTCGCCCTCGCCACGGTGCCGGTCTTCCTCTCGTCGGCCTACAACGGACGCGGCGACTTCCTGCTGCTCATGCTGATCAGCGGGCTCGGCGCGATGCTCGGCGCTGCGGCGATCTGGGCGCCGAACCTGGTGGCACGCCTCGGCGAGCTGCAGACGGCGCGCGTCAGGGCGATCCGGGACGAGCACCGGGCCGAGATGGCCGCGCACCTGCACGACTCGGTGCTGCAGACGCTCGCGCTCATCCAGAACCGCGCGGGGGCTTCCAGCGAAGCGGGGCGGCTGGCCCGCGCGCAGGAGCGCGAGCTGCGCGCGTGGCTGTACGACGGCGACACGCCCGCCGACAGCGACCTCGCGACCGACCTGCGCGACTACGGCTCGGCGCTCGAGCTCGACTACGAGACGGTGATGACGGTCGTGTCCGCCGGCGTGTCGACGGAGCGGGCGAGCGGAGAGGTCGCCGCGGCCGCACGAGAGGCGATGCTCAACGCCGCACGCCATGCCGGCGGCGACGTCGCCGTCTACATCGAGGGGTCCGCGGGCGCGGTCGACGTCTTCGTGCGCGACCGCGGCGACGGGTTCGACCCGCAGGACGTGCCCGCCGACCGGCTCGGCGTGCGCGAGTCGATCGTGGGGCGGATGCGCCGGATCGGCGGCTCGGCGACCGTGACGTCGGGAGCGGGCGGCACCGGCACCGAGGTGCACATCCGCTACCCCGCGGGAGGTGCCCGTGGCTGAGCGGACGGCCGTCCCGTTGCGTGTGGTGATCGTCGACGACCACTCGATCTTCCGCTCGGGGCTGCGCCATGACCTCGACCGCTCGATCGACGTCGTCGGCGAGGCGGCGGACGTCGCCGAGGCGGTCGCCGCGATCGCCGAGCGGCAGCCCGACGTCGTGCTGCTCGACGTCCATCTGCTGGGTGCGGAGACCGACGAGACCGGCGGCGAGGCCGTGCTGCGGGAGGCGGCGCCGCTGTCGCCCGCGACGCGGTTCCTCGCCCTGAGCGTGTCGGACGCCGCCGAGGACGTCGTCCGCGTCATCCGCGCGGGCACCCGGGGCTACATCACCAAGGGGGCCTCGGGGATCGAGGTGTCGAGCGCCGTGCGCACCGTCGCCGACGGCGACGCGGTCTTCTCGCCCCGGCTCGCCGGCTTCGTCATCGATGCCTTCGGCGCCGCCGCCGGCGAGACCGCGGCGACCGACGACGAGCTCGACCGGCTCTCGGCGCGCGAGCAGGAGGTGATGCGGCTGATCGCCCGCGGATACTCCTACAAGGAGGTCGCGGCCGAGCTGTTCATCTCGATCAAGACGGTGGAGTCGCACGTCTTGGCCGTGCTGCGGAAGCTCCAGCTGTCTTCGCGCCACGAGCTCACGGCGTGGGCGTCGGCCCGCCGGCTGCTCTAGCTGTAGTGCCCAGGGTCGTTGTTTGATCTGATTGCCGTGATGTGACGAGAACCTCCCGGCAGAGTGGAGCTGCTACCGCTTCCGCTCTGAACCAGGAGGTTCTCGTGTCTCATGCTAATGCGGCCTTGACGCCGCGCCAACGGCTCCGCCTTGCCCGCAAGGTCGTCGACGAGGAGTGGACGGTCGCTGCGGCGGCTGGCTACTTCCGCGTCTCGTGGCCGACTGCCGACAAATGGGCAC